>NZ_JBBOTQ010000012.1:0-150237 GCF_038005685.1 Priestia sp. FSL H7-0729 | reverse complement strand
TCCAAACTTTCGCGTTCATTCTGCAAGCAGAATGTTTACTCACTCGTTGTTCAGTTTTCAAAGATCAAACTTATTTCGTTACCGAATGTCGTTCTCTTCAGCAACTCTTATATAATATCATGTCCGAACCAACTTTGCAAGCTATTTTTTTAAGTTTCTTTCGAAGCTTATTTCATTTGCTTGCCGCACCGTGTTTCTTGTGTTTTCTTGGCCGGATTAATAATATATCACGTATAGATATTAATTACAATACTTAATTTTAATAAAACTCATTTACAAATATCAACTACCTTTACTGTGTTGCTCTCCTCTATCCCAGTGTAAAGTTTATTATAGCTTAAATGACATTCTTTCCATTCATACATCGTATTACATGTCTAATTGATTTTAAACTTATTAGCCTACATCTCCTCTTATATTTTAGTTTTAATATGCTCAATTTAGGTTGTCCTTTTATCAAGGTCATGTAAGATTACTGTGGTTCACTGTAAGTTACCACGCGTATAAGCAGAGGGACTTATAGAAGATACACAAGAAAGTGATGCACGCATATTACTTACGAGTACCACTTTCTTGTGTGTTTTTACATTATATATAGAAGGAAACTCTTAATGTTGTGCCTGTGCTGATGCTGGAGGCGACATCGTGATTTGTCCATTATCTGCTTTTTGCATGCCAACTCGCAGCAGCGTAATCCCCCACGTTATAACCGCGATCAACAGAAGATGAACCATGTATCCACCTACGGCTTCTCCACTATAGATCAAACGCATGAATCCCTGTACTCCATTGGAGGCGGGCAAAAAGTTTCCAATATAACGGTAGAATGGCGCCAGCATCTCGGCTGGAATGATATTTCCTGCTGTCATCAACTGGAGCGGAACCATCGCTACATTAAATAGAGGGCCTGCGTTGCCAAACAGGGCAAAACTCATTTGTGTAAAACAGATACAAGCCAGACTCACCAGCATATGATACAGATACAAAGCGCCGAACGAGGTCGCAACATCCGTGAATAGAAGAGCTACTGTATCTACAATTAGAGGAACAATCACAGCTATACACAATAATAACATTTGCCGTCCCCAGAAGATTTCCCATTTGGTATGGCTACGCTTCATCATATTAGACGTAATATTGAACTGAATGTTCATAGTCATCGACGCAATGTAGGTGATAAAACCCAAAATCATGGGCAGCATCGATGTAGCAAAATCACTTACACTGTTGGTTTTATTAATCTCAGCCTTCACAGGCCCTTCATTCATCTTTGCCATCGCTTGTCCAATAGCTGCACTGAGCTCGTCTTTGGTAGTACTATCCTGGTTAAGTGTCACTTGAACCTTGGACTCCAAAATCCCTTCACCCATCTGTGCAGTCATTCCAGTAGCCGCGTGTTCCACAATGGATTTGGCTACATCCGCATTTCCCTGATTAATATAGAAGGACAAACTTGCCCCTGTACCGCCTTCAATCTGGTCAGCGAAACCTTTCGGAATAACAATAACCATCGCATAGTTACCCGTGTTCATCTGTTTCTCGGCTTCCTGAGCAGAATCCAGTACATTGACATGAAAAGGCGCGAGTGTTTCAATCTGCTTCTGCACCTCTATACCTTGTGTCCCATCTTCGTTCACCAGAGCAACTTGAAGTTGATCCACTCTCTCCGTGGCCTGATGATAACCCGTCATCCAGATCACCACAAATAACAGTGGAACAATCAATGCAAAAACCAACCCTATTTTCGTCTGTGGTACTTTAAGAAAATCTTTGAAGCTTTTCATTCGTTCACGACTCCCATTAGTTAAAATTAAAATAATTGCACTGCATATATATGCACATGCACATATTAGGCCAAAAAAATTTATTTCATCTTTTCATAAATGCGATTCATCACATTCATAAATGCTTCAAGCTCTGCAGGTGAACATTCGGCGAGTGCCTCTTGCTCTTGCTGTTTTGCCTTTGGTGTCAGAACGTCGTTCATTTCCAGTCCTTCCGCCGTCAAACATAGCAAAACCGCTCTGCGGTCCTGTGGATCTTCTTCTCTTGTCACCAGACCTTTGCGAATCAACTTGTCTATAATTTTGCCTACCGTTGTCTGGTCCCGGACGGTTAATTCAGCCAGTTTTTTCTGTGATATATGGCTTCCAGCCTTGCTCAATTCATTCAGAACTGCAAATTGTTCCGGAGTAATATCCTGTTCACTTAGATTTCTGGTTGTTGTTTTTTTGTATGCCAGATACGTGCGTGACAGAATCAGTCCAAGTGGGTTTTCATCCATATTTACAGACACGCTGATGCTCCTCTCTCCATATAGTAGCACTACCATCTAATTTGCGTAAGCTCTATATTATTACCAGATCTGCACTACTGTCAATTGAATTTTTATATACTTCCAAACAAAAAGAGACCCACCCGTTAGTCAGGCAGCTCTCTTCTCTGGCATCGTCAAGCCACACTTACTCGGGCTTGCCACTTGAAGTTTCGGTATCGTCCTTCTTCTTGGTACCTTTACTTTTATAAGGCTTCGGGGTACTTTTCGCCCGGTTAGCAGCGGCTTGCCAACGGTTCCAGCCTTTTTTGCCTGTACCACGGCCAGTGCCGCCTTTTCCTTTTGCTTTGCTCATGTTATCACTCCAATAATCCTGTATATGCTTAAAATGACCGTCCTCGGTAACTTATTATGCAACCCAGCCCATCTAATTCACTTCCAGCAATTCTTATTATACCAAAAATCAATGCTCCTTCGTCTTTCCAAAAATAATTACATTTGAGTCTTCGGTTGTTTCACCGTTTTAGCCCCTCTGAGTACCCGCAAGGATAACAGGAAACAGATCGCCAGAACGGCTGCTGCTGAAACGTAAGGATAGTTAATATTTACATCAAACAGTGCTCCAGCTACAATTGGACCCGCGATGTTCCCCAAACTGGTATACGCCGAGTTCAATCCGGCCACAAAGCCCTGTTGTTCTTGTGCCAGTTTGGACATCTGTGTGCTTATCGCCGGACGTAAAATGTCCATCCCCAGAAAGACGATAAACGTTACGACAAGAATGAGCCAGTACGTATGCACAAACAAGGTCAACAGTACAAATACGGCTACAAATAACAGACAGACTGAAATGACCATCTTTTCACCAAACCGATTGAGCAACCAACCGATCAGGGATACTTGCACAACCGCACCCGCGATGGAACCAAATGTAATGATAAATGCAATGTCTTTGGTCGTGAAGCCAAACTTGTGATCCACAAACAGTGAAAATACCGTCTCATAGTTCGCCAAACCAAACGCCATAACAAACACGATAATCAAGCTGAAAAAGTATGGTTCACGATACGAATTCAGCAATTGGGATACCATACCCGGAGCTTTGACCTTCTCTGTGCCAACCAGAGGTTTAGTTTGCTCTCCTGTGCTTCGCGTGGATTCCGGCAAAATAATTAATGTAATGATGGATGCCAGCAAACCGGCAACCCCTGCGGCGTAGAACGGAATTCGAATGCCAAAGTCAGCAATGTATCCACCAATTCCCGGGCCGATGATAAACCCGGTTGTAATCGCAGCATTAATCAATCCCATACCTTTGCCGCGTTCTTCTTCGGTTGTAATATCTGCGGTGTAAGCCATAACCGCAGGGAAAATCATCGCTGCACCGATTCCGCCTAACATCCGGGCTGCAAAAAGCAGCACTGGTGCATTGACCGCACCAAACATAAACTCGGATACGGCAAAGATCAGCATACCGCCAACGATGATTTTTTTACGTCCCCACGTATCCGACCATCGACCAGCGAGCGGGGAGAACAGAAACTGAGTGAAGGAAAATGCCGCGACCAGCAATCCAACCGTGAATCCAGTGATATGCAGTAGATCCATATACGCAGGCATGATCGGAACAACCAGACCAATACCGGTAAAAACGAGAAAAATATTAAACATCAACAGCAGCAATGCGCCCCTGTTCCGTGTTAGTAATGCCATGATTCCATCCTCCGTAGTTGTCAAAATGTTGCTTAAGCTTTATCTTTTGCAATCCCATGTAAGAATACACTGGCGGCCTGGCGGTATAGCGCAAGAGCTTGTTCAGGCTCCATCCCCCGGGACATCTGACTAAGACCTATAATGGTACTTTCCAAGATCAGTGCGAGATTGTCTACGTTTCCCTCTTCGAACTCTCCACTCAATATGCCTTCTTCCACCAATTGTTTGTTGAATTGGATGTGACGTTCAAACATCACGGAGATCCGTTCCTCAATATCATTTTCTTTCTTCTCCCCAGTGAAGAACTCATCGGCTGCTTTGGTTAAAGGGTGATTCATATCATCCAGTACCAATTGCTCCGCCAAGCCATAAATCTTCTCCGTGGAGGTGCGGTAGAGATGTTCTTTGGCCGCCCAGCTCGCTTCCCACTCCCGGTCCCACTCATCAATGAGATAGAGGAACAGACCTTCCTTACTTTTAAAATGGTAATAGATATTGCCCTTGCTGCTACCCGTCGCAGCAACAATATCTTCAATTGATGTTGCTTTATAGCCTTTTTGTACAAAAAGGGCTTTGGAAGCATCCGCAAGTTTCTTCTTGGTCTGCTCAGTTTGAAGTTGCTTTTTATTCATATTCATTCCATTTCACTCCGTCCCTTGCATACTGAACATTCGTTCTGTATTTTAACAGATGCATCGAATATAAGCAATCAAAAAAGGAGAGTGGCACATCAGCCAACTCTCCTTTTTTGATTTATTTTATGTTATTTTCTTACCTTTACCATGCAGTATCTTCAATTGACCATTCTCAGAAGCAACCTGATATGTAACCTTATACTTCGTGGTTACATATTCGCCATCCCTGCGTTCATCGGCTGTAATCACTGCAGTCACTTCCATCCCGTCATTGCCCTTGTCTATAGAGGAGACCTCTCCAATCGTCACATAACTGGTATTCAGGTAACCCTCGCGAAATTTGGCATAACTTGTGCCACTCTGCCATTCACTTCCGAGCAAAGCATAAGCTGTAACATAGTCCCCTAGATTCAGACTGTTGTAAAACTCGGTCACCACCCATTCTGCATTAGCTGAAGCAGAGGTCGATCCCGATCCATTACCACCAGCCGTCTGAACCGCCGTTGTGCTGGATGAATTCTTGGACCAGGCTTGCACTTGCTTCATCACGGTAGTGATTGGGATACTGAACCCAATCCCACCCTCCTGCTCCACAACGGCTGAGTTAATACCAAGCACTTCGCCCGTCTCTGCGTTGATTAGTGGTCCGCCACTGTTGCCATGGGTAATCGGCGCCGAGATCTGATACAGATTGCTGTAAATGTAAGGCGCAATTTCGAAGCTGCGTCCAACACCGCTGATAATGCCTGTAGTTACCGTGTTCTCTAATCCCAGCGGGCTCCCAAGAGCCAGGATTTCATCTCCAGTCTCGGCTTTAGATTTGGCGATAGCCAGCGGTTTCAACTTTTTCAGATCAGGTACTCGAACAACAGCAATATCTGTTTCTTCCCCGATTCCAATTACGGTTCCTTTGTATTCCTCATGATTCAGAGTACGTATCGTCACTTCCTTCGAACCTGCTACCACATGAGCATTGGTTACAACATCTCCCTGATCATTATAGAGAAACCCGGAGCCTAGCCCGCTGCTACTCTCGATTGTAACCACTTTTTTCTGACTCTCCTCAATAATCTGTTTACGTGTTTTCTTCACGGCTGTCTTGGAGGACGGTTTGGATGCTGCGGTTTCTGTTTCTTTCGCATTAACAACTGCCAATCTCGGTTCAGCCTGCAACTGATCTGCTGTATAACTGTGAATCCAGAACACGCCTCCTGCTCCGGCTCCTATAATGATTGCACTGGATATAATGGTGCTCCATATTCGTTTGCCCATTCCGACCTGTCCTCCTATTCCAGATACCACGTTGCATTCACAACAGATACTTCTGCTTCTTGGTATACACCATAATAATACGTCTCAAAAAATCCTTCTTCACCCACTTCAAGCCAGCTTGGATACACATCCACATGGGTTTGCCCTAGATAAGTGCCGTCTGTACCATATATATCTACCATAACGGTGACGGAAGAGATCGGCCGAGTTGCATTGTTAATGATTGAACCGCTAATATACAGGTCACCATACATATCAAGCGCGGCTTCGACATTCACAATGCTCACTGCCGACGTTCGATTCTTCAGATCTTCTTCTGCTGCCTGCTGTTCGGCAAGTTGAATCCGTTCGGCTTCCGCTTTTTCGAAATTTTTCTTCTCACTTAGCACCCGATCGCGATACGCTGTCAGTTTGTCATCCTCCGGCGCATAAGACAGCCCTTGATCGACCGTTTGCAATGCCGCTGCAAAATCCTTTGTCTTGACTTGCTGCTCAGCCTGCTTGTAGCTAATCCCTGCCAGCTTATCAACAATTTGCTTCTCTACTGCTTCGGCTTCCTTACCCTTCAGATTCGATATCGTATCCAGCTTCTCAGCCAATGCCTCTACTGTCGTCAAACTATCGATTTCTTTCTTCACCTTCAGCACAGCCAGCGTAACCTTTCTATTACTTAATGTGGCACGCACTTTGGTGAAAACGGGCTCTTCTCGCTCTTTCAGTACTTTCGCTACCGCCTGAATGGATTTGTCTCCTTCTGAGAGTTTTCCTGTTTTTAGACTTGTGGCAGCCTCATTTAACTGATTCATCAGATTGAACGCTTTCGCCGTAATTTGCCGATCCTGCACAAGTGCATCATAGTTTGGCCGTTTCACTAGAGCGGTGTCTAGCAGTTGAAGAGCCTCTTTATATTTCCCCTCTAGTGCAACTTGTTCCGCCTGTTGATGCAGAGACTTCACCTCCGCATTAATACTCATCTCCTGCTTGTAGTAGAACGTTAGCAAAGCCCCCATCACGGCTGCCAGTAACAGTGGAATGATCCAACTAAATGCACGGCCTTGAATGGTGTTGCCCTGTCTGGGTGCAGGCTGTTGTTGCCGGGATAATAATTCGGCTGTTTCCCCTGTTCTTTTTTCCAAACCCACGGCTGTTTCCGCCCAGATCTGTTCCTCTGTGGAGCTTGCATCTTTCAGTTTTGTGTTACACGTTCTGCACGTACTATCCCCAGGACTACTTTTGGTCCCACATATGTGACAATACATCCTAATCCCTCCATCAAAAAGAAACGTATGTATACTTACCTTCTAACTTTTTAGTACATCAGCTTTTGGCATCTTTCGATACTTATTGTCAACATGAATCGACACTTATCATATAGCAAAAAGGTAAATTACACCATATGTTATCCTGATAAATTCGGTGCGTGTTTTCCATAAAATAAGAAGGAGATACCTACACGCGGTATCTCCTCCTGTTCAGCTCTGCTGTTCTGCGTGCACCCAGATGTTGCCCAGTTCGTTGGCATTGATCGCAAATGCGTTACCGCCCTGTCCAACCGATACTTTGGCTGACTGTCGTCCCTTTTTAAAAAGCTCGGGTTATCCTATTCATGTCCATGTACATGGGGATGTGTGAATTCGTACTTCAGATAATAAATGGATGCAGAAAAGAAGCAAAAAACCTTCCTATTATAGGAAGGTTCTACTAATTTTCTTTTTGTCACGCCGAAGGAAAAGCGCTTAGATCCATATAGGAGACTTCCCACAGATGATCATCCAGATCCTGAAAACTCCATCCATACATGAATCCGTGATCCTGCGGTTCGTTGGATGGCTTCGCTCCTGCATCAAGGGCAGCTTGTACAATCGAATCTACCTGCTCACGGCTATCTACAGACAGGGCAACGATGACTTCGGTTGTATCGGCAGCATTGGAGATTTTTTTCGAGATAAAGGATTGGAAACGGTCTTCCACCAGAAGCATAGCGTAAATGTTATCTCCGATGATCATACACGTTGCAGACTCGTCCGTAAAATTGGCGTCAAACTCAAATCCCACCTTAGTAAAAAACTCAACGGATTTCTTCAAATCTTGAACAGGTAAATTGACAAAAATCTGCTTGGCACGAATAGCCACCATGGATCACCTCGAACTCATAGAATAGATTCCACCTCAAAATAACACCTCGCGAATGCGCTGTCAATTAAATATAATGGAGACATTCCAACTTGTGAGGTGACACGGATGTTGCTCCGTATTGTTCGAAGTAAATAGTCGTCGGGCTGGGTCAAAACGCGTGCCAGCTATATAGGGACACGTCTGTCCTTTTGATCCTATTCGACTATCTACAATAGACCGATCTGGTGCAATGTTCTTGTCCTGTCCAAACAAACTCACATTGGAGGAATATGTAAATGAAAAACAAAATAGATTACGCTGGCTTTTATGAACGCGTAGGCCGGAAGAATGGCTGGAACTTCAGCTCCATGAACGTTGTCTCGGAGAAAATCGGATGGAACTTCTATGAGGAAGTTGTTCGCTATACGCGATCATCCGATCTGTTGCTGGATATTGGAACAGGCGGTGGAGAAGCTGTTCTGTCCATTGCGGGAGAAGCCTTATTACTGGTGGGAATTGACCTCGCTCATGGAATGATTGAGACAGCACAGCAGAATCTTCTGGCTACGGGAGCTCATTCCGTGGGAACTCATTCCAATGTACGCTTTCTTCAAATGGACGCAGAAAAACTGGCTTTTCCTGATTTTTTCTTTAATGTGGTATCCTCCAGACACTCCGGGTTCTCTTCTTCAGAAGTATTCAGGGTACTTGATACGGGCGGGATATTTCTAACCCAGCAGGTCAGCGAACACGATAAATCCAACATCTCAGAAGCTTTTGGCCGTGGGCAGAGCCTTGGCATTGAACCTGGCACCTTGATGGAACGATACAAGCATGAACTTCAAAAAGCAGGTTTTCATGACATTCAGGCCCGTGAATATAACGTGGTGGAGCATTACGCTACACCCGAAGATTTGATGTTTCTCCTAACGCATGCACCCATCATTCCTGATTTCGGAAAGGTAGAAACTGACTTTGAACGATTCCAGCAGTTTGTGAGAGAGCATTACGAAGAGCAGGGCATTCGTACCAACTCGGCACGCTTCATGATTACTGCAAGGAAATAAATGATCCCATATAATTGAATAAAATAGATCAAAAAAAGTCCCGGTCACATGTTAGTACCTTAACATAGTGACCGGGCTATTTATGCTTGTGAAGCTAGACATTACATCGGAGTTACTGCGAAATCTCCAACTTTTCCAAAAAAGGCTTTAATTTATCCACGACATAATGGCTTCCGCCCCTGCCGTTCACCTCTTCAATTACAGCGGTTAACAAGTAGGTCGGAGAGTCGGTATCAAACACTACGAAAAATCCGTTTTCCTGCCCCTTCTCTCCCTTTTTCGCTTTCAGTTCGGCTGTTCCCGTCTTGCCTGCCAGCCCTCCAGGAATTGAATTCAAGGTGTGGGCCGTGCCTCCCTGACGGGAAACCACTTCTCCTAAAGCATTTTTAACCGTATTTGCGGCTTCCGGAGTAATGATCACCTCTGGGTCTGAAGTTTCTTTTTCCTCGATCAGGACAGGCTTCACCATTTTCCCCTCATTAATAAAAGGTGTAAAGGACGATGCCAGATGAATCGGGGACATTAACATCTCTCCTTGTCCGTAGGACGTATCCGCGAGTAATACCTCAGAAGACAGATCCAGATGTGCTTCATTGGCATATTGGCTTGGCTTCAGATACAGTTCATCCAGTCCAAAGTTATCACCAAAACCGAACTTCTGGATCCCATCAATAAACTTGGCGCTCCCCATCTCGATCGCTTCCATGGCAAAGTAAATATTGTCCGAGTACACCAGCGCATCGACCATGTTAACTGGGGATAAACTCTTCACCCGTTTGACGTAATATCCGCCCCAACTGTCGTCCTTACGCCACTGCAAGCCAGAGATATCATGGGTTTTGTCCGCTGTGGTCACCTTCTCCATCAGTCCCGCTGCGGCTGTAATCGCTTTGAAGGTTGATCCTGGTGCGTATCGGGTCGTGACTCTGTTGATAAATGGAAGCTTCTCATTCGCCGAATACGCATCCCACTCTGCCTGTGTAAGTCCTGTAACCATCTTGTTCGGGTTATAGGAAGGTGCACTGACCAACGCTAACAGGTTGCCGTCCGTCGGATTCATCAGAACCATCGCACCGGCGTCTCCACCACTGGACAATGTCTGATACAATTTCTTTTGCTGCTTGGAGCTAATCGTCAGTTGAACATTCTGTCCATCTACAGCATCCTTGCGAATAAGCTCAGAACGGGAGTTGCCGGATTCATCCGTAATTTCAATCAAACCACCACGTTCACCGCGCAGCTGTTTCTCCATGGACTGCTCCAAACCCGCTTTACCGATCCAATCCTCTGCGCGATAATACCCTTCCGTATCCTTATCCAAGTCTTCCTTGGTGGCTTTGCGCACGTAACCAATCAAGTGCGCAGCCGCCTCACCGAGTGGATAATAACGGATCTCCTTGCTCTGCATCGTAACCCCGCTCAAAG
This sequence comes from Priestia sp. FSL H7-0729, assembly GCF_038005685.1. Classification (NCBI taxonomy): domain Bacteria; kingdom Bacillati; phylum Bacillota; class Bacilli; order Caryophanales; family Bacillaceae; genus Priestia; species Priestia sp. FSL H7-0729. The sequence goes on along the minus strand of NZ_JBBOTQ010000012.1, from coordinate 139,735 downwards.
ATTCTGGCACGTCAAACTCCTCCGTTGAACCAATCGGGACAAAGTACTCCGGCTTCACCCATGTCTGGGCAAGCGCCTTGTGAATGGCATCTTCCGAAACCTGATAATGGCTCGCGATTCGGGCAATCATCTGGTCCGGGTTATCACCAAGTTTCTCCGGTACGATGCCCCATTCGTTCATCGTGCCCTTGGTAGCAAGTGGCAAGCCATCCCGATCCACAATGTCTCCCCGATCCGGGAACAGTGTCCTCACTCGTACCTTACTTCCCTTAACCATGTCATTCAGGATCAGTGAAGGCTGCCAGTTAATTTGCCAGTTTTTACTCCCATCCTCAAGTTCCTGACGGGCCAGTTTTAATGTATGCGTCTCACTGACTTCTCCCAAAAAAGTTGTCAGTTGCAGATTGTAATCCACCTCATACGTATCCGGGTTTTGTTTCTCTGCATCGGTCTTGCTGTCATCGGAAGCCGTTTCGGCAACATCCACAGGCTTAACCTCCGCCTTGACAGTGGATACTTCCATGCCCGAATAGATCGCATTGTATTTCTCAACAAATTGATCCTTGGTCATACCCGACTCTTCCAGCGAAGCAGGCGTCATCAAGGTGTACAGCTGATCAAACTCTTTTTTTTGCAGATGCTCTATGTACTGATTCACGGTAGTCTGGGGCTTGGCTTCTGCTTCTTTGTTATTCTGCATGTATAGATACATTCCGATTCCACCTGCAAACAAGATGGGTAGCAGTCCGTACATTAATTTACGTTTGGATTTCATGGTTACATCACCTCTAATATACACTATAGATTTCCAGAGCCATTTAAACAATGAAACAAATCTGACGAATTTATCATTAAAAATAGCCGAAAGCTCACATAATATGTTTAAATAAGGATAGTGAGATTACATACTAAAGCTTTTTTGCTATGCAAAAGGCTGAAAAGGAGCCCGATGATGGAAATCAGCTATTTTTTACTCCCCAAAGCCGAAGTGGCCTATATCAAGTCTACCGCTTCCATGAAAGATGCTATTGAGCAATTGGAATCGCACCACTACACCGCCATTCCCGTGATTGACCAGGATGGAAAATATGTTGCTACCCTGTCCGAAGGCGATTTGTTATGGAAAATGCGAAATACACCCGGTTTAACTTTTGATACGATGGATCAGGTTCAAGTCCATGAAATTAACAATCGGGTATATAATGAATGTGTATTCATTGAGGCTGAAATGGAGGATATGCTGACACTTGCAGCAGACCAAAATTTTGTGCCTGTGGTGGATGTCGATCGTGTCTTCCTCGGTATTATCCGTCGTAAGGATATTATTGAATACTATACGCGTAACATTTCGGATTAGATGAAGCTGAACGTCCCGTAATAAACGAAAGGGTACTCCGTGGTCTTGTTTGGCCAAAGCGAGTACCCTTCTTTTTTGCATGGCATGGTCGGAATCACACTACGTACGTTTGGCACGCTCTTTCTTATAGTAACTCAACACGTCCTTCGGGTTGCCCTGGAATGCACGCTCTTTACCGAACTCATAGGCCTGATGCAGATACGAATACGCCTCGTCATGCTGTTCAAGTCTCATGCAGATCATGCCGAGATCGATCAATGGACTTGTATTTCTATCCGTACTCCGCGTATGTAGTGATATCTCAGCCCACGGCTTTGCCAGTTCATATTGCTTCAGATCCATATGTGCATTCGCGTGGCAGGACGCGATCCAGCTTGCAATCTCCAATTCCATCTTTGGCTCCGGCAACATGCCCCATGCCTGATCATAATAGATAAGTGCTTGTTCATGCTGCTGTGTCTCATCCAGCACATTACCGGCTTCTACCGTTTCTATAATTTGTCGCTCCAGCTCGGCATGTTCCGGTGTTAGATCTTTCATTGCACCGTCTCCTCCTCCAGGACGAAATACCACTCCAGAAAAGCGTTGAAGTCTGCCCACTGCGGTTTACTCTCGCCATTAAGAAACCGTTCGATCGACTCCCCCAGTTCCACCAGCACCACTTCTCCGGTCTGACGGTTGTAGAAAAATCCACCTTCACCTTCAAAACTATCCATTGGAATATACGCCTCGGGAAGTCCCAGCGTAAGCTGTGCTACATTCATGTCTTCCATATATACGGTGTTCTCCATAAACCAGCAGATCTGGTACAACTCCTGATGCCTGCTGTAAAAAGTCGGTCCATCCTCTGCATGTAAATAAAATTGTGCAAAATCCGAATGAAGATCAATTTCAAGCTTCCGTAATGCTTCTTCGTAGGCTGCTGGAACATCTTCATGCCACCAACCTTGCTCCTGGCAATGATCAATCACTTTATTGGATAACATCGTAGACCTCCTGATATAATTTTTCTCACACAGATTTTACGGGTATCCAGATTTGGGGAGGTGTGCCGTGACCTCTGTACACTTCAAGTTCCGGAATACCTGCATGCTGATATGAAGTGGAGGGAAACCACTCTGTCATAATATGGTGCCACAACCGTTGTATCGCCTCGGGCTCTAATTCATCGGCCTCAAATACAACCCAATGGGACGCGGGCAGTTCGATGGACACCAAACCTTCAGGCACTTCACCTGAGTGAGAAGTGGCAATCCAGTACTCCATTTGATTGTCTTGCAGCTCCCTCTGATCCACACAGATACCCACCAGACCGGGAATAGCTCCGTTATTGAACCCGTTTAAACGTTCCTCAATTCCGTCTGCCAAAGTATCCTGCCACATCTTAGGAATTTCTCTTAAATTCTCGCCATCCACACAAGAAAATGTTCGTTTAATTCCCACAAAGGTAAGTGACTGCTGTCCAATTACATGTTCATTCACATTCATTAAGATGGACTCCTCTCTGAGAGCGATACGGGGCACAGTTTTCCATGACCCATTCATGAAATAATTGGTGGGCGCTGCTGGCATCCGGAGCCGTAAAAAGATACGTTCCCTCCACCTCTCGCCGACTCATCCTGGAATCTGCAAGATCCCGATCCTCTTCTTCATTCAAAACAATTCGATACGCCCCATCTTCCTCTCGGAAGCCAAGGGCGTGTACATTCGTATGTTGTTTATAGTAGCCTAACTGCAGAACGGCTGGTTGCTCTTCTGCCATTTTGCCCGTGAAGGCTGGATTGGGAAACTCCTCATCGAAACTGGCTTCATCTGGTGCGATACCTTGATAGTAACCGTTAACTACATTGCCTAGCAGATTTACAATCTGATGTGCGTAGACATATGGAAACTGTTTAATCTCATACACATCACGATCCCACTGATGCCATTGCAAATACTCCATGATTTTGGAATAAGTAAAGCTGACGGCACTGGAAAGTTCTCGATCCAAAGGCTGATTGGCAGTAAGGCGGGTCAGTTCCATAATACTGTTCACGTATTGCCAGAATAGTTTCTGATCGAAACGTGCTTCCTCATGCAGCATATACAACAAGGTATTCTCTTCTGCTCGTGCATTTCGCATCAGTATCTGAAGTGCTTGTTCCATATATGATATATACCTCCGATAAGTCCTACAGTTACTGTATCAAAAGAGTAGGTAGATTGGAAATAGTGCACGTATTCCTATTCACACAAAACATATCGGATTCACGTTCACCTTCCATTTCCTTATTCTGGTGCAACTTTCTTCTTACTCGTTCGTCTAACTACTGACCAACAACGAAGGAGATGACTATGCGAATAACTTGCAGCCCCGGTTTTCCTGGAAGCATGATCGGATCCATTGATCTTCAGCCATCGAAGTATTACAGCCCACCTTCCATGAACAGTATGATTACAGATTATGTTGACCCCGAACTCATTACCATTCCCTATGTGGAAGATCCGGAATTCGGATCACACTTTGACGCCATGAAGGTCATGAACGGAACTTATAAAAAAGAAATGCATGTGAGCTATGATGTGGAGTTTACGATTGATGTAGATAAAAAAGGCTATATTACGCAATTTGAACATACGTTCCAGCTGGAACGTTATCTGGATCTAGTTCGCACACAGTCCTATAAAGTAATCAAGACGAACTGGTGTGGACAAACATTTCATGTGATGACATACAGTTACCTGGAGGAAGTCATTCATCCGAAGAACGTTCTATTTAAATGTAACAATGCCGAAGATGTCTTCGTCGTGGCTGAACTCATACCTCATCGTGTTGGTGGCATTGTGGTACAGCCCAATAATCTTTATCTTCATTTCCGTGCATTAATCTCGGCACGAGATGATCTGTACCCATTAGATTATATGTGTGAGCCTGATTTCGACCTGAGTCTCGACTAACTAAATAGATACATATGTAGAAAGAGCATAAGCTGTCCCGAATCAGCGGGGTAGACTGTGCTCTTTTTTTATAAATGAACTTCCAATTTCACTTATTTAACGCCCTCATTCATACGCTCGCACTATGCTTCCCCTGCCTGCCTCTAAGCAAAATCAGCTGTAATGTCGATGAATATACCATGATTCTGTACATGCATATGTTCTTCGTACATTCAGAATGGAGAGGGGTCGGAAACATGGTTTACCGGAAAAATAAAATGCATTCGCTGTTCGCACTGCCCTTGGCAGGCCTGCTGTTTCTGTTATGGGGGACTCAAGCGGCACATGCGGAACAGGTCGACAGTTTGTTGCCTGAGCGAAGTCAGCAGGAGATTGTTCAGAAGTGGAATCAGTGGATGACTGGCACGGATACAGCTCCCCTGTATACAGAAACACCTTCGACAAGTGCTCCTTACTCTGCTGGTGTGGTAAGTGATGCCTATCTGGAACAAGGGCTGAACGCAGCCAACTTTTATCGTTTTATCACAGGGCTGCAAGGCGATCTTGTCCTTGATCCAACATTGAATCGCCAAGCCCAGCATGGGGCTGTTGTAGTCTCCACGGGTGGATACCTGTCCCATTATCCGAAACAGCCAGGAGATATGCCAAAGGACTTCTTTGACACAGGTTCAAAATCTGCCAGCAGCTCCAATCTGTACGTTACCAGCAGTGCCAAAAATAACGTCCTGACAAAAAGCATTCAGGCCTATATGAATGATTCGGATGCCTCCAATATTGATCGACTGGGTCATCGGCGCTGGATTTTGAGTCCACAACTGCAACGAATCGGATTTGGACTCGCTACTCGCAGTGAAGCAGGTAAGTCATATGATCAGTACTATAGTGCCATGCAGGTATTTGATAAAAGCAGAACTGGAGGAGCTTCGTTCAACTACAGTCTGTTCCCGAATCAAGGCGCATTTCCCATCGAAGCCTTTGGCAGTACACAGGCCTGGTCTGTTCAACTGAATACAGATGTATTCGCAAAACCGTCACGTTCTGAGGTACAGGTCGAGATGACTCGAACTTCCGATCAGCGTACATGGACCTTTAATGCCAACAATCAGAATAGTGGCTTTCCAACCGGTTATTACAATGTGGACCCTGCGGATAAACAATGGTTTAATCAGACCTACTTCAATGTAGAGACAGGTGGATATGGCTATGGCTACGCCATTATCTTCCGTCCCGACGATGTGCAATTGTTGAAGAACGGCGATACGTTCAACATTCGAATTACAGGTCTGCAAAAGAAAAACGGTACAACAGCGGAAATCTCATACTCGACACGTTTCTTCCATGTGGACGGTATTCAAGACGCAACACTTACCCGTATAACGCCAGGACAACAGAACCTGAGCATTCGAGCAGGAGAACAGATTGATCTGCCTTCGATCACTGCCGTGAATGATAACGGAACATCCTATGTTCCACAGTCTAACGTTTCCTTCACGACGACATCAGATCGCATTGCCATCAAGGATGGCAAAATCCTTGGACTTCAGGCTGGTAAAGCCGAAATCCGGATTCGTTTTGAAGGGATCGAAGCGGTTGTCTCTGTTACGGTAACGGGAATCCCCCAATTAAGTGATATTCGCTCACATTGGGCGAAAGATGCCATTCAATGGGCTGTTCAACAGGAGATGGTCAGTGGATACGAGGATGGAACATTCAAACCCAATAATCAGGTTAGTGAAGCCGAGTTCCTCTCCATGTTATTCAAACTGTATGCTGATTCCCATGTTATTCAGAGCATTGATGCTGTGGAGGGACAAGCTGCCAAAGGTAAGATCTGGAGTGATCGTTATTATTCCTATGCTTCCGCGTTGAATCTGAATCTGGATACCAGCCAGCAGAATCCGAAACTCCGCAATCATGCCTTGAACCGGACAGAAGTAGCTGTAATCGTATCAGGTCTTGGCGGTAAGAATTATACCCAGGATGAAGATGCCATCCGGTATCTGCTGAACATGGGATACTCTTCAGGCAAAACAGCAGCTACGGTCCAAGGTTATGCAGGACAAGAATCCTTGACTCGGGCAGAGGCTGTCGTTTTCCTCCAGAACCTGAAGGAAAAAGGCTTCAAGCTATGGGGCAGACCACAGAAGGCCACTGTAGCTACCGAGAATGAAAAGAACGGCGGACTGCCGGATCAGACCATAAAAGCAGTATATTCTGCCGATCACACGCTAGTCCTCCAAGGTACGTTCCCGGCGTATGCCAACCAGACGATGCCGATCAAAATCCATGGTCCTTCCCCTGCTGTAGAGCACATCCAAACACAGCAGGTTACAACAGATGCCTATGGTAATTTTAAACTAACGGTAAGTAACCTCGATGCAAAAGAGCTTAATCTCTATGTGGACGTACGCGAAGATTATTCCTACTGGATCAGTGTAGAGGCGGGGCGAACTGCAATAAGTGATTATACGGAATAACATGTAAAAACCAGCTTAGGAATTCACATCGAATTCCCAGCTGGTTTATTTTTTGGAAGAATACTTTCCCTGGTGTGAAACATGACAATGGTTATTGCATTGAGAAACTCCGATTTGCACTGAAGATTAAATCGGATAACCGAATTGCTCTGCCCTTTCTGACAATTTCCTCTCTAACCTTGCTCTTAGTCCACTCATCCATTCCGGCTCATATAACCACTGATCTGCAGCAGACCGAAGCACACGAACATATCCATATAGATTGGCAAACCGGCGACAGGCAGGGAACATGCTCTCCAGATCATAACGTTCTCCCGCCTCGGACCAGTACCCGTTCAGGAACAATTGCTTCTTCTGCTCCCATTGCTCAGGCTTAATTTCCTCACGCAGACTATCCAGACTTCGCTCCACATCCATCGCGTACCAGTGATACATCGCGTCATCAAAATCAATGGCATAACAAGACTGGCTACCTTCGTCGTAGAACACATTATCCAGTTCAAAATCGTAGTGGATGAGTCCGAAATTTTGCTTGTTTATCGGCCAAGTCGCAAAATACGTTCGGAGAAGCTCGACCTCGTTCAAAGCAGCCGTCTCCCCAGGAAAATCCTCCAGGATCTCCTGCATCCAATCCAAAACATCTGTATAGGTCCAGCGCTGCTTCTCCTTCTGCTCAGGTATGAATGATCGCGATAGATGATGTAACTCTCCCAATGCCTGACCATAGCTGTACAGGATGGCATCATTCAGATCAATGCTTCCTAACTGTGAACCTGGCACTCTCTTGAATACGGAAGCGTAGTACGGCCCCCATGGCGTGTGAGCCTCTACAAGTTCTGTTCCTGAATGGGCAGGTACAGCTTCCATGGCCCCATAATGATTCATTCGAAGATAACGGAGGAACTCCAGTTCAGCACTAAGATTGATTTGATTTTTCTCTTCTACCGGGGCAAAACGAAGCAATCGAACTTCCCCCTGCTCTCTGAACGGGTAAACGGCATTGGAGGATATGCGATAATACTGAAACATATCCAGTGATTCGGGATCGTAGTTCCAATTCTTCAGAATCATCTCGGCAAGGTCGTTATTTTGAAATAAATATTTTAATGATAACATGGGCATTTCTCCTTTTGGATCGTTTCGTGTGGATAGTTTATAGCCAACTTGTGCCTATTTTTGCGCGCAAAAAGCCGCAGGTTATGCCTGCGGCTTTGAAAAATTCTTGAGTGTATGAGAAATTTGCACAAGCAAATAAACCTCGCATACCTCAGAAAAATGAGCAGTTATATCCCTATAGATCGGCAGATCTCAGACCGTACTGGAAAACTAAAGTGTTTCTTCCTCCGTCGGATGGTCTGCCGGAATTATTCAGTTTATGCTTACCTTCATTGTAGTAATCGAGCATACCATCTTAGACCGTCGTTTCATGACGCTCACTCCCTTCAAAAAACAGCTATTTCCATATTAACCCACAGGACGAATGTAAGCAATTACAAAATAACGATATTTCATCATCTTCTACTGGACAACCCTCATCCGTTCCACGGTCTCGGTGTTGTCCTTATACCACACCATCACGATATTTTCTTTTTGAAGATCAGACAGGTGAATGGACGTATTCGCACTCGGGCTTGAATTGCCCGAGCGCGGCATCTCCATGCCTTCAGTGATAGTGACATCATCACTTATATTCAATTTCATCTCCAGTCCGGTATCCTTCCATTCCATACTTGGAGATGAGCTGTCCTGGACCTCAAGTAATGCCAGCGTAACTGTGTTGCCAGTCACCGAGATGACTCTGCCTGCAATGTCGGCACTCATTCCCCCCTGCAGCATGTCTCGACTGCCTGAACGGTCGTTCATACCCGCCCCGTCTCTTCCACCTCTAGGTGTTCCTCCATTCATGCCCAGGCCACCACCATTCGGCATGCCGCCACCGTTCATGCCTTGCATAGAACCGGTGTTGGTAATATTCTGGGCGGTGATAACATCACAGGCCGTAAGCATTACCGAGCACCCTAACAAAAGGAGTATTGTAACCGATGTGAAATATTGTTTTTTTCGCATATGATCACCTTTCTCTCAGGGAAAATGACTCCAAGATACCTTTACGATGGAATATGAAGTCATACGTGTCTTTGAACCCCATGTAGGACAGCACAACCAACAGCGGATATACCGGGTAGATGTATCTGGACTTAATCTCCCAGAGAATATAAAATCCGATGAATCCGAGAATGACCAGGATCAATGAAACTTCGTCATACCGTTTACGACGAATTCCACCGATCAACCGGATGAGGATAAAACAGTACATCAGGAAATTCATCACATAAACGATCCAGAGTAACCCCGTCCGATAAGCCGAATCCCCTTGCAACAGCTCTGTTATCGCATTGGTATAACTGTAGGAGCCTGCGATTCCGCCTCCCCTTCCTCTTCCGGCACCCAAGGAACTTTCATTGCCGATTCCGTATCGGTCCATCTGATATGTCCCTTCGGTCCAAGTCCATATGATCTTTTTGTAATACATCTGCACCAAGTCACTCGCACTTGCTTCAGACAGCTTGTTGCCAATCTCCTGTTTGAACAATGTTGTGCTATCGGCCTTATTGTAGTTGGCCTGCCTCTGATAGATCTGATAACTCTCCATATTGTCCCAGAAGCCAAAACGCTGCAGATTAATCCCCATATTCAGCCACATATAGACCGGTGCGGCATTCTCTCCCACTGGTTCGCTCACGGCACCGGAGGATTGAAGAACCGCATTCTGAGTCCAGGTTGGTACATTAAACAGCATACCCAGCACAGCGATGGAAAGGATAACTTTCTTCATTCCGATGCTCCTCATATTCAGCAGGATAGTTATGATAGCAGCGATTAGCACGATCACGCCGATGCTTCGGAAGTAGTTCCCCATCGCGAGAAAAATGGCGGCAAGGATGATTGTTTTCCAAGACTTTTCACGCACAAAACGAATGATAAAGTATAAACACGATGTCAGAAATGCTGTGGCAATCACATCGTTATAGATCAGGTTGTTCAGGAACAAGGACGGCAGGTACGTCGCTGCAAAGATCAACACACCGTAATCACGTTCAGTGGATCTCTCATTCACTTGTTTATAAATAAGGTAAATCATGAATGTGGTTAATGTTGAAAACAAAATATTGAATAGTTTGATGACCAGATAATTGTCCGGAAACAGGTACAGCAACGTCTTCAGGTACAGCACGATCGAGTAGTTGAACGGGAACATGTGCAAATAACCACCCGTTTCAAACGAAGAATAGTCTTGCTCATACAGCATGTTCATAGCCAGTGAAAGAACAGTCTGCGAATCATCCGTAGGCACTCTCGGAAATACGAAAATGATGATGATCTGAATGGCCAGAGAACATAACAGCACGATTGGAATGACAACTTTCGGGCTGTATTTGTTCAGTTTCAGACACAGAGCGTATAACCCGACACCTGAACCAAGAAGCAAAAGAATGACCGGGAGAAAAACACTCCACTGCTGCATGCCCAAAATAGGATTGTCCCCATATAAGGCGTAGTTGTATTGCGCCCGAACCACGAAGGACGAAGCAATAAATACCGCAACAAACACGAGCAAAATAAGATAAAACGACTTATGCAGCACCTTAGCCATGTGAAAACTCCTTTTCCTTACAGGATTCCGTGAGTATTATAATCGCTCTGGCTGAAAAATCGCTGAATTCGAACATCAATTCCATTCAAAAAAAACTAACGAATTATACCTTTAATGTCGATAACATACATCGAATACATAATAATATCATTTTTATCTAGAAGGAGATTAGAACATGTTTATTCAAAAAAGGTACATCCGCTCGTTACTCTCTCTTCCTCTGGCAGGTCTGTTGTTTATGCTGCTCGGAACTCAGCCGATCGCTGCGGCTCCTGTCGACAGTCTGCTGCCTGAGCGAAGTGAACAGGAAATCAGTCAGAAATGGACACAATGGATGCGTGGCAAGGACCAAACTGCAACGTTCACTCAGAATCCCTCGACCAAGGCCCCTTACGTCGCTGGTGTAGTAAGTGATTCCACATTAGAGCAAGCTCTAGGAGCAGCCAACTTCTATCGTTATCTCTCCGGTCTGGATGGGGATCTCGTTCTGGACGCTGCGCTTAATCGTCAAGCCCAACATGGAGCAGTTGTGGTCTCTACTGGAGAATTGACTCATTTCCCGGCCCGTCCTGTCGATATGCCAAAAGACTTTTTTGATCTGGGCGCCAAATCGGCTTCAAGTTCCAACCTGTATGCTGCCTATGGTGCTCAAGGAAATCTTGCAGTCAAAAGTGTCGAAGCTTATATGGATGATTCGGATGCCAGCAACATTGCTGCACTCGGCCATCGTCGCTGGATTTTGAGTCCGCAACTGAAGAAAGTCGGCTTCGGGATCGCATCCCGGGACAACAAAAACTATGCGAGCCACTTCAGCACTATGCAAGTGATGGATACAAGCCGTCCAGGAAAACTCAATTACAATTACAACTTGTATCCGAACAAAGGTGCATTCCCGATTGAAGCATTCCATGTGTCACAAGCCTGGTCTGCACAGCTGAATCCGGACGTCTTTGCGAAGCCCTCCAACTCCGAGGTACAAGTGGAGATCGTTCGTTCATCCGATCAGAAAACATGGGTACTGGGAGCAAAAACGCCGGTTAGCAGTGATCCTGCAAAAGCCTTTTTCAATGTAAATACCGATGGTTACGGATATAACTATGCTGTCATTTTCCGTCCGGATAACTTGAAATCCCTGAAGGCAGGCGATACGTTCAACGTTCGCATTACCGGTTTGAAAAAGAAAGACGGGTCCAAAGCAGAAATTTCATATCAGACTCGTTTCTTCTCGGTTAGCAACCCTTCACAAGAGCCTGGTACTAATCCACAGAATCCTGGGACAGAACCTGGAACAGAGCCACAAGAACCGGATACCGGGAACGAGGACTACCTGGATAATCATCTGATGCAATTCGTTTATACAGCGGATCGTACGCTGAAAGTACGGGGAACCCTCACCGCTTATGCAGGCAAAACATTCTCTTTCCAGATCCACGGTCCTTCACCTGACGAAAAACATATTCGTACTGAAACGGTGAAGCTGGATACTACCGGTCGGTTCAGTCTGACCGTTCCTAACTTGGGCGTGTCCGATCTGACCATCTACCTGCAAGTGGACCCAAGCTTTATGTACTTGATTCCTACGACAAGTAATTCAGACGTCACGTATTACTTCGAATAGAACTGGAGCAAGAGTACTGGGATAAACTAAAGTTAAATGAAGTAGCGAACGATTTATTAACTTCAAACACAAAAACAGTCGGAATGCCTAGGCATCCGACTGTTTTTAGATTTATGATATGAGCTTTGGTTATGGTACAAGCTTGGATTACTTTGATGCTTCCTTTTTGCGTTTCTTTTCCAGCGCGATCTCCATATTTTCTTTCACCCGAAACTCCACAATCCGGCGGATCAAATCCTCCGGCAGTGGTTGGTCCAGCGGAAACTGCACAGATCCCTTGGCGCCTTTATACTTGGATAGTTCCTCCTTGAATGCCAGAATCCCACTGGGCGCAGGGTAAAAGCCAATATGATGCTGATATGCGGCAAAATGAACCAGATTCCCATGCTGTGCATACGTGGGCATCTTGTAACTGATCTTCTCTTCGGCGTGTGGAGCCGAATCACGAATAATCTGTCTTAACGCCTGTAATCTTACCTGTACATCGGGTTCAAACTCCGAGATATATTCATCTACCAGCACAGAATAATGGTTACTCTCAGCCATCGGGGACTCCTTCCACCACGGGCACATGAATGCATTCGTGGTATGGATATATTTGCTTATATTGTACTTCAAATCGACAAGAGGAACAGCTATTTTCATGCAAATTGAAATGTACGATGAAGTCTGAAATTACAACGTCATAGCTCGACCATTGCGCATCAGATAATCTTCTTTTGTTTTGTAATCCGGCATGATGCTGCCGATCCGCCGCCAGAAAGAGCGGTCATGATTCATGTGGTGAATATGGCAAAGTTCATGAATGATGACATAATCCATCACTTCCAGTGGCGCCATCGCCAGGCGATAATTGAACGTAATTTTTTTGTCCCAGCTGCAACTGCCCCACTTGGTGGGAGAATCTACGATCTCTACTGACTTCGGCTTCACCTTCAACTCTTGCTGGTAGCGACCGATACGCTCCCCAATCATTCGTTTACACTCGGCAAAATAAAACTTCTTCAGATTCGCTCGCAACTCTTCTTCTGTAAGCCCCTCTACAGGGATTAATTCATGCAGTGCATGTTCCTTGCCAAAAAGCAAAAACTTCCCTCTCCCTTCGTCTTCGTATTCCTTCGCTTGAGGACCTTCCAGCGCGCGCTGCATCAGAGCGGATTTCTTCAAAATCACATCTCCATGCTGCTCCACAAGTTGCCGGATCATGTCTTCACTGGTACCATTGGGTGCTTTGATCGTTACCATATAAGGCAAGTCCATCGTGATGGAAACTTTCTTGCGTTTGCCGTATTCGATATGACAGTTAATACTGTGATTATTTAATTCTATGTTTAACATAACGCGCTCCACTTCTGAAGTTATTCTTTCAACCAAATCAAATTGTATACCATATCCGACTAAAATGCATACTGTTGGGCGATATATGTATTCGTATTGTATTTTTATACATTATTATGTATTATTATTAAATTATAAAATCGGAGGTTGAATATGACGCATACAACGGATGCAGAACACAAAACCATTGAGGAGATATCTCTTAACCACTGGCAGCCCTTGTCTACCTTGTTATATGACGGCTGGGTACTGCGTTTTGCCAAAGGATATACCAAACGTGCCAACTCCGTTCAACCTATCCACTACTCCACGCTGGATGTGCATGAGAAGATTGAGGAATGTGAGCGAATCTATGCTTCCAATCAGTTAAATACCATATTCAAAATCACACCGTTTATTCAACCGGGTCATCTCGACCAGCTTTTGCAAGACAAAGGGTATGACATTGTCGATCTGACCCGTATCCAGACTCGGAGTCTGGAAGAAATCAAAGAGCCTGTGCACCAAGATGTACAGATTGACGAACAGTTGACCACAGCGTGGCTGGATCACTTTTGCCGACTGAACAAGGTGAATGATCTGCAACGGGACACGACGAAACTTATGTTGAACAATATTCGCACAAAGACAGGTTTCATCTCGCTGTTCCTGGACGGCCAAGTCGTCGCTTGTGGATTTGGTGTAATCGAACGGGGCTATGTTGGGTTGCATGATATCATTACAGACGCTGACTTTCGGAATCAGGGACTTGCTGAACAGATGATCCTTCATCTCCTCCATTGGGCAAAAAAGAATGGCGCTACCTCCAGTTACCTGCAAGTGGTTGCGAATAATGCACCTGCCTTGAAGCTTTACGCCAAGCTGGGTTATTCGGAAATATATAGCTATTGGTACAGAGTCAAAGAATGGAATGAGTCCTGACCATGCTGAAACCCAAAACTGCCCTCCTCTTATAAAGGAAAGGCAGTTTTTAATTCGGCTTCGTAATCGTTCACAACTCTTCACATCGTTCAGCAGTACTCCGTACTCTTTTCTACAAAGGCAGCTTCACCAGCACCTCATATTTCACGCCGGCTTGTATATTCTTGATGATTTCGCCTTCAATCCGTTGGCCGTCAACATGCACCTCAATTGTCTGGACAGATGCATCCTTCTTCATGTTTACATGCAGCTCAGCCCCGCGGAACAAACGTGTAACCGACGCCTCGTTCCAATCTTCTGGTAACTGCGGACGCACTTGAAGTCCTTGTGCATGACCTTGCAGTCCAAACAATCCGTCGATCAGGCAGCGATACACCCAAGGCACTGTGCCGGTGTTGAACAGATGACTGGAGCGCCCCGCTGTACGCGGGAATTGACGATAAGCTCCGCGATAATAATTCGGGATAAATATCGGTAGTTGACCCCGTTGGAGAATATCCTCGGCATTGGGCCCCGGAATCATTTTACGCAGCAGACGATACGCCTTCTCCTTCTCACCCACCAGGTACAACGCATAAATATAGAAAGCTGCCGCGTGGTTGTACACTGCACCATTCTCTGCGCTTCCGGGATGCTTCTGCGTGACACGGCCTACATCTTCCCGCATCGCTGTGAAAGAAGGCGCGAGCTTCTCGACACCATATGGCGTCTCCAATTGCTCCTCTACCGCGCGGATTAACTTCTCCTGTTTCTCCTGATCGGCAGCACCGCTCATGAGTGCCCAGCTCTGAGGATTGATATAGATGCGTCCTTCCACGTCCTTGCTCACACCGAACACTACATTATCATCCGTAATGCCTCTGGCATACCAGTCCCCATCCCACAGGTACTCATTCGCTACCTCATTCGTCTGCTTGGCTTCCTGACGGAATTCCGCTGCTACCTCGGCATGCCCTGCCTGTTCAGCAATTTCTGCCCAAACATTAAAAGCATATGCCGTCGCAATGGTCAGCCAGCCGGATACGCCTTTGCCTTTGTATCCCACCATGTTCATCGGATCACACCAGTCACCCTGATTGATATAGTTCAACCCACGCGCATCACGCTCATGGATCAACCAACGCATCGCGAGATTCATATGTTCCAGTACGGTAAGCTTCTGTTCACTGTCTGTAAAAGAAACCTGTTCCTCCAGAATACTATAGTCATTCGTTTCATCCAGATAAGTCTTCATACAGACCGGAAGCCAGATACAATGATCGGTATGAGGAATCTGGTTAATATATTTCAATTCTGCGTCCGGGTGCAAAATAATGCCGTCCGGCATGGCCCCGCTAATATGCTGTTGTGACAATGCAGTCAAGAACGCAGCCCGCGCAATCTGCGGTTGAATATAACTCATCCCCATATTATCCTGCAGATAATTCCGGGTCTGTGGATCGGTCGACAGACGGTTTGTTTTCCCGTGATAATACATCTGCCGAGGCAGCCAGTGATTCACGACATTATCCAGCCAGCTATCCGGTGTCTGGATCTGGATGTTCCCCTGCCCTTCCGCAACATAAGCCGCATATTCCTGCTCGGCAGCCGTATAACCATCCTGTCCTTCCTCATTCTGCTTCACAAAATAATGCTGACGGATGCCCTCAATCTCTGCCTCATCATGGGCCGCTCCAAAGATAAATCGGTAGGCCTGATCAGCACCAGCTTCCAGTTCTACTCTGTATTGCAATACAGCCACAGGTGTCTCATAACGCGCATCTCCACCAGCCAGTGTCTCTGACTGAAGGGCGGAGGGATTATGAAGTCCGCCTTCGCCTTCAAAACTCTCTTGATTCACTTCCCACGCGGTCGGTTGATGATCTGCAAGCAGATAGGTTTTGTCACTGTAGGTTTTGATTTTGCTATAATCCTGATATTTCTGATACGGCGTAACCGCCGAGCAGACAATGCCCTGTAACTCTTCCACATATGAACCGGACTGGTTCATCCATGACATATAACCGACCGTATAATACGGGTAGATACTCAGCTTGCGTTTTCTCGAAGAAAGATTGGTTACCTTCACACGCCACAGCTCCATGACATCTTCCTTCGGCAGACGCAGGGACATCTCGATACAAATGTCGTCCTGAATCACTTTCCAGTGAATATCATGTTTGCCTACAGCGAACGTATAGCTATCCGCCTGCTTACGAACCGGCTCATACGGGGCTGAGAAGATCTCGTCACTGACTTCATCTTTAATGTAAACAAACCGTCCCGGATGGTGGGCATAGTATGGCTGCTCCGGTTGCATGAAAGTCTTCGCTTCCAGGTTGGGCGCGTAAGAATATTTGGCAGGTTCAGGCTGCATAAATTGGGCGACAGCGTACCCCCGGCAATTCACATGAATCATCATCTTTTCATTCCAAAGAAATCCGGATGCCTTCGGTAAACTTGTCGGGCTTGTCAGTTCAACATATTGATTATCTTCCGTTGCTTTAATCATCTCTGATCCTCGCTTTCAGATTATGGAGTTAAAAACAGAAAACGTTTTAGGTAACTTGTATACAACTTGGTCCATTATAACACGAGAACGCTTACAGAAATCAAAAACTAAAAAAGAGCTGAAAAATCAGCTCCGATTCCGTTCCAATTGTTTTTCGATGCCCAACCTGTCAATCTGAATCCAATATTCTGCAATACGTTCGTTTGCCAACCGGTATACCGCACTTGCAATTTCGATCACTGGCAAATTCGTTGGTGTATATCCGTCCACGTCTCCAACATGGGTACCTGTTTGTCTCCAGCGCACGTAGACTTTATCCCCTTGCGTCAGCAACTCCTGGATTTCAAGTGAGAACTCCCCGTAAGCTTCGATCATCTCCCGCACATGAGCCGCATAATCGGAAGGCGTTCGAGTCACCGTGACTTCTTCTTCAGATATCACTTGATGGGCAAGTACCTGTTCTGCCATAACGCTGCTTGCATAATCCGGATTCCGACCTGATCGTACCTCTTCAAAAAAGGATCTGACAATCTGTTCTACTGTCATCTGAGCCACTCCAATCTATTCAAAATATCCGATTATATATAAATATGTAGTAATTCTTGTATTTTAACATGGTCCCCTTGCTACGGAATTACATCTGTTCTATTGTTCTACTGGACCCGAAACCAGATCAGAAGTAACTTTATTATTACACAAAAATCCCCTTTGCTTTACTACAAGCAAAGGGGATTTTTGGTCTGTTATTGGATGCTTCAAACCAGTGATTTAACCTGTTGCAATCTGGTAATAAAAGAAGAAATAAATGCTTTTTCTTTCATGAGATTCTCTTGTAACCTCTCACTAATTTTACTTAGTTTACTTGTATCACGCGTTATATTGTATTTCAGAACTATATTTCTCAATTTAAAATAGTCCTGTTTCAGACCGGTGCTTAATTCCATAAAGGTTGCATCTGGCTCAATGATTGATTTCTCCATTAAGTAAGATAAACGCAACTCCATAAGCAGCTTATGTTCATATAAGAGATGAAAGACCCGTGAATCCAATTCTTCTCCAACTAGGGCTGCCTGCTCAATATCGGTAAAGATGCGTTGAATGGCTTGCATTCCAAAATCGTATTTCTGATCTCTCACCAAGTCATAGGTCTCGCTTGAGTTAAGGTAGTTTTCCATCGCTTTTATAATCTGCTCTACATGAATTGAATAATTGATATCCGGTATCGGCTTGAGAAATCTCATTTCTGTCCAAAAACTGTACTCATTAGACATTGTCCAGTAGCCCTTCTCAAGTTCATCCAGACTACATACAGATTGTATGAATTTACCATCGCTTAGATTATCCGCAATGTGTATCACATTTTGATCGAGATCATACCCGTACACCAATAATTCATGCATGAGATGTTCTTTTTGATAATAGTCAGTACATTCAATATAGTATCGATCTGCATAAATATATAGATAATATCCCATATCTATCGCTTCCGTAATCACTTGCTTAAGTGATGTTCCCCATTTGCTAATTACAATTTCTTGTGGCAGGTTGTAAAAGGAAATTCCCGGACAGGTGCTTAGTAGGAACTGATGAGAATCAAACGAAAAAATTCCCCATCCATGTGCATACCTGATTTGTATAAAGTTATTGAAAATCCATGGCCATAAATCTTCGTGCATAACGGATGTTAATGTCCCATATGATGTGTACGTGCTTATGACAGGGTCACCTAGTTTAAGTACATTCTTAGCCATTACAGAATTCCTCCTTCGATTCCTAGGCATAGTGTATTGATCTGAACAGAATCATTGTATAAGCAACGTACTCTCGGAGCTGGGAGCGAAGACTATGTTCTTGAATATATTACCATGTACTTTTACCATTTTAAATAAGAACGCTTTCATATATGAAAATATATTCTTGCTCTCATCTTAACGACAAAAAAGAGGATACCGCCCCCAATATGGAGACCATACCCTCTGATTGAAAAATCGGTTTACCTACGACGATTTACGGACTAACCGTACCGCCATTCGCATTCAATGTTTCGCCGCTCACATAGCTGGATTCCTGGCTTGCCAGGAACACAAATGCAGGAGCCATCTCGGCAGGCTGTCCTGCACGACCTAGCGGTGTATTGGAACCAAACTCGGCCAATTTCTCGACGGGTTGTCCACCCACGACTTGCAGCGGTGTCCATACCGGTCCTGGTGCAACCACATTGACACGAATCCCTTTGCTACCCACCTGTTGCGCCAGCGCTTTGCTGAACGTGTTAATCGCTGCCTTCGTTGTTGCATAATCCAGCAGGATTGGCGAAGGTTTGTACGCCTGAATCGATGATGTGTTAATAATGGAGCTGCCCGGTTTCATGTGTTTCACAGCTGCTTTGCAGAGCCAGAACATGGAATAGACATTTGTTTTGAACGTCGCATCGAATTGCTCAGTAGTCAGATCCGCAATCTGCTCCACAAACTGCTGTTTACCTGCTACGTTCGCAAGGATATCAATCCCGCCAAGCTCTTTTACCGCAGATTCAATGAGTTCTTCACAGTATTTCTCATCCTTCAGGTCACCTGGCATCGTGATCGCTTTGCGTCCGGCTTCCTCGATCAGCTTCACAACTTCCTGCGCATCTGCTTCCTCTTCCGGCAGATATGCCAGAACGACATCTGCCCCTTCCCGGGCAAACGCAATCGCAGCCGCTCGGCCAATTCCGCTATCGGCTCCGGTCACAACTGCTTTGCGTCCCGTTAAACGTCCGCTACCTTTATAACTTTTCTCACCCGCATCAGGAACAGGAGTCATCTCACGCTGAAGTCCCGGCTCATCCTGTTGCTGTTTCCAATCCGGTGTAGCCTTCGGATATTGTGTTGTTGGATCTTGCATGGTGTGCTGGTCTTGATTCGCCATGTTCAATTCCTCCTCGGTTATTTATAGTGATCACTACAATCACAGAAGTTGTTTTCATAAATGTTTCACTCTTTTCTTTGTAACCGAGATTGGCAAAATTTAAACTGGACCTGCCCCATTTTCGTTGGCAACTGTGATTTCGCGGATCAAAAAAATGCACTCCCTGAATGACGCTGAATCACCCGCAGGTTCTCCAATCGTTTCAAGGAATGCATGTATAAAATCACGCTATAAAATTGACTCTGGAATACGAAACTAGCGATCTTCCCCGCCATCTATCCGCTGTTTTTTTCCAATACCAAATGCGAAATATCCAGCCACCACGATGGCCATAAAAGTAGCTCCAACAACCAGAGGCAAGCGCGTATCCGGGTTAAACGCCATACCGATAATGACGAGGATCAGATACACAATAATGATGTAATTGCTGATCGGGAACCATTTGGACTTGAAGTTATGATCTGCCATCTCGTTGCTCCAACGCTTTCTGAATCGGAACTGGCTGAACGCCAGTGCGAACCATGGAACCATACCCGGAAGAACACTTGCGCTGTAGATGTACAGGAACAGCTTGGAATCCGGCATCAGGTAGTTTAGCACAACACCAATCAGTAACAATGAGATCGTAATGACGATACTGTTGCGGGGAACCCCGCCTTTGGACAGCTTTTTGAAAAAGGCAGGTGCCTGCCCATTCTCAGCCAGCGTGTATAACATCCGTCCTGCACTGTAGATCCCGCTGTTGCATCCCGACATGGCCGCTGTGAGCACCACAAAGTTGATAATCCCGGCTGCAGCAACGATGCCGACTTTGGCAAAGGTGAGCACAAACGGACTGCCCGTCTCGCCTACCTCGTTCCACGGGTACAAGGTTACGATGACAAATATGGCACCTACGTAGAAAATAAGAATACGCCACACGATATTTTTGATCGCTTTACGCAAAGTGTATTTTGGATTCTCCGCTTCACCTGCTGTAATACCGACCATTTCAACCCCCTGATACGCTGCCGTTACAATACACAGCGCGAAGAGGAAACCTTTGATGCCTCCAGGGAAGAAGCCACCATGGCTGAACAGATTCGACAGACCAATCGCCTGCCCCCCATTCCCCCATCCGAAGAAGATCAGACCTGTTCCAATCACGATCATGGCGACAATAGCTGTCACTTTGATCATTGCAAACCAGAATTCAAACTCCCCATAGAACTTCACGGCTGCCAGATTCGCCGCCGCAATGATGAGCACACCTGCAAGTGCAGGTAGCCACTGTGGGATATCCGGGAACCAATACCCGACATAGATGCCAATCGCCGTAACTTCCGCCATACCAACTGTAACCCACAGGAACCAATAGCTCCAGGCGGTCAGGAATCCGGCAAGCGGACTAATATATTTGTGAGCAAACGTAGCAAACGAACCGGTTACCGGCTCCTGAATCAACATTTCCCCCATAATACGCATGACAAAAAAGATAACGATACCAGCCAGTAAATAGGCCAGCAGCACGGATGGTCCTGCCCATTTGATCGTACTTGCCGATCCCATGAACAACCCAACGCCGATTGTACCTCCGAGTGCAATCAACTCTACATGGCGGGGCTTTAGCCCTCTAGATAGTTGCTTTGATTCCAAACGATTCTCCCCTTTTCTTGTGTACAGCTTCCTGATGTAATTTCAATTTTCAGATTCACATTAACGCAATGCAGAATTACTTCACCAAAATGTACGAGATGTGCCGCAGAAATACAACAAGGAATGTGAGGAAACGGATTCACTACACATATAGGTATAGGATAACCGCTTAATGAATATGGCAGACAGCACAATCAACAATTCACGGCACCGTTGTGTAAGCAAAGCGACAGTGACTTTCTTTTCCCTGACTCCACAGGGTGGCTACTGGAACGCCCAAAAGACCACTCACGTATTGTATATTTGGGTCGCAATACTGTAAGTGACTTGTTCGCTATTGACCTGCTTTTATAAAATTGAATAATAGGAGGCTCTACATGCCTGACTTTTTACTGGTTTTATTTTTGTTTAACCTGTCTCTCTTTCTGCTTCACGAAATGGATGCGATCAGGCGGTCCGAGTGGAAATTGTTTATGGTGTTACAAGATATGGAAGATGATAAAGCCTATAGGTATTTCACTTGGATTCACCTGCCAATGTATACCATCATCCTCTCTCTTCTTTTTAGCTCGTATCAAACCATTACATTTTGGGTGCTGGATATCTTTTTCATCATACATACCGTATTACACTTCTTTTTTGAAAAACATCCTCGAAATGAATTTAAAAACGGGTTCTCCAGATCATTGATCTACCCTATGGGAATAATCGCTTTAATACATTTGATATTCCTAATCATCTAATCTATTTGCATCGACGGAATGAAGGAAACTGGAAGGCTATTGTTGAATAACAGGGGAATATGGAGGTGTGCCTATGCAGCAGCACCATGCAGAACGTGTTGAATTATTCGTTACCAACACCCAGATCATCAAGAAGTCGTTCAAATGGCAACATGCGATGATGCAACGTCTGGCTGCCCTGCTCTATGCAGCGGAGAATAAAACAGCCGATGGGGAAGCTATTCGTCAAAGCCATGAGTTGATTAAGCAAAACACAAAACTCTTCTCTGCATTCAGAGGTAATTCGGCCATTAGCATTGCTACCATGCTCTCCCTTACAACGAATGAAGAGACAAGACTGGCAGACACCTTGCATGTCTATGACTTGATGAAAGAGATCAAATTCCGCACGTCGGATTATCT
Source organism: Priestia sp. FSL H7-0729 (assembly GCF_038005685.1). Lineage (NCBI taxonomy): Bacteria > Bacillati > Bacillota > Bacilli > Caryophanales > Bacillaceae > Priestia > Priestia sp. FSL H7-0729. The sequence continues at coordinate 117,248 of NZ_JBBOTQ010000012.1, read as the reverse complement.
CGTTATTGCCGCCTATCAGATCGCTACTCAGGCATCACCCGATCAATTCCAACATACGGTGGAGCGGGCGAAATTATTTTATGATGGCATGAAAGCAGAGCATCGCTTCCTTACTGGACAGGATGACTACATTTTCGCCGCCATGTTAGCACTTTCCGATCTCGAAGTGGATACTGGTGTGGCCCGTATGGAGCAACTCTACGGGGAGTTAAAACCTGAGTTCTCTTCCAGAAACAGTGTGCAGGCGTTAACACAGGTCCTGGTTCTTGGAGATGATCCACCGGATGCAGGTGCTCGTTTGATTGCTTTAAATGAAGCTTTTCGCAAAAGGAATCTCCGAATGGATAAAACGTATACTTTAGCCTCTCTCGGGATACTTTCTCTGCTGCCTTCGGACAGAGAGTCATTAGTGGATGAAGTCGCAGAAACAAATGACTGGTTACGGACTCAAAAAGGCTTCGGTGCCTGGTCAATCGACAAACAGGAGTTGCTCCTGTTCTCGTCTGCTCTGGTAGCCATTCAACATGTGGAGAATCTGCGGAATGGTATGCTTACGACAGCGGTCTCAACCAGTATCACGAATATTATCATCGCCCAACAAGCAGCCATGACCGCAGCTGCCGCAGCATCGGCTGCAGCCGCATCTTCATCCACTCAATCATAGTTGGATCGGCATCCATAAAAATGCCGCACCGTCATCCTGTACCCATATCACTCTCGATAATAAGGGGCATACTCTATTTCTATTGATAAAAAAGTTCCTTGGTCATATCCTTACCGGATACAACCAAGGAACTTTTAATAAGTATAGGCGAATTAGATTAATCCTGATTTTTGAAGCAGACGTTTAGCAATTGCTGCCACTTCAGCCCTTGTAATCGGGGCCTTTGGAGCAAGATTGCCCTGATTTCTTCCTGTAAAAATACCTGCTTGTACACTATCCACCATGCCGCGGTATGCCCAGGTGGAAACTTCGGACTTATCGGTATATTTCTCTAACTCCAACGATACAGATGTAGCAGAGAGTTTCCCTTTAAGACCCGTTAACACCATAGCTTTTGCAATAATCGTCATCGCTTGTTCCCTTGTAATCTTGTCGTCAGGGCGGAAAGTTCCATCTTCAAAACCTTCCAACAATTGATATTCATATGCTGTACTGATTGCTTGACTGTACAATGCATCATTTGCAACATCGGTGAAGGTATCTGCTGATGAACTCAGCTTCAGTCCCAGACCACGTACTAATACCATGGCGAATTCGGCACGTGTGATGTCTCTTTCCGGTGTGAACGTACCCTCCCCTGTTCCCTCCATCACCATACGCGAGCCCATATCGTTAACTTCAGATTTCGCCCAATGATTCTGAACATCATGAAATTCAATAGGATTCCATACGATGGAGTAGGTACTGTTGGTTAAACTGCTCACTTTAGCGAAATATTTTGAGTCATTAACCACGACCTGTGTGGGCACATGTCTGACAGACCCATCCTGTTCGATAACAACTCCCGTTGTAATGCGATTGGGATCGACTCCCGCAGGGATCGCGACTGTCCGTTCAACATATACGTTGAATTTTGTAATATTAATGGTTTGATCTCTATACGTACCGCGTGCTTCAAAATTATGCGTAGGGGCAACCAGTGTAAATCCATTTTTCTCAGCTGCATCTGCAACAATTTTCAACATCTCGGCTCCAGGCGTTGCGATTTCAATCTGAATTTGAATATCTTTCAGGTCGATGGACTGACCTAACTGAGTGGACAATGCTTGAATGTTAATTTGCTGAGAAGGCAACGTGTAGGTCGCAAAAGGCGCTTGAATTTTCAAGATCGCTCTTTTATCCTCCATGTTTTTGATCATCTGACCATTAAGTTCTCCAATCACAACGTCAGATGTTGTATTCAGCAAAATCGTAACCGTTGCACCGTCTCCTTCCGTGGACAGTTTTTCATCCAGTTTCGCAGAATCTACGGTAATTGTATTGATACTCCGACCATTGCTCTCGCTAAGCTTCGACGTACCGATTCGTTCTACTTTTCCGTTAACAAGTACGTCCACACCCGAACTGCCAGATGTTGTTGGCGCTGGAGTTCCTGACCCGGGTGGCTGAGCTGGAGTTGAATTGCCTCCCCCAGTACTTCCTCCACTGTTTCCGGTGTTGCCCTCTGTACTCGTTGGAGCCACTGGAGTGGTGGCATTAGACGGTAATGAAGACTCGCTTTTTCCTGAGGCATTTATGGCCCGCACGGTAAATGTGTAGCTCGTTCCATTCGTTAATCCAGTAACGACGATCGGGCTGCCTACGCCAGTAACTATGCTGTTTCCCGGTGAGACGGTTACTTCATACCCCGTAATTACACTTCCACCTTGATCTGCTGGAGGGTTGAAACTAACTGTAGCCTGCCCATTTCCAGCAATAGCTGTCACTCCCGTGGGTGCTGAAGCAACCGCTAGTGGTGTTGCAGTTACCTCATTAGACCCGGCACTTACACCACCAATTCCACCTGCTTTCACCATAAAATAATAGGTCGTTCCATTCGTTAGATTCTCAACACGATAATTTCCACCCGTAACAGTTGTAATCGCAGTACTACTAAACTGACCAGTTACCGTGGATAGATAAATATCATAATATGCAGCTCCTGGTACAATACTCCAATTCAAATCTACCTGGAGATTACCAGGTGTTGCGACTAGATTCTGTGGATTAGCTGGAGCATCTGGCAAATTAATCGCTTGTACGAATTGGAACGTTTCATCGACCATCTGATCTGCTGACACATGGATAGTTGCCGTATACGTACCTGCTGGTAAGCCATCCTTGATCTTGGCAGTAAAAGTCGTCGTTTCTCCAACAAGGAGCGTAGACAATATCGGTTGTGAGACGTTGTAGTCTGCTCCATGAGTCCCACCAGATGAGGTCTGTAAGTTAGCTAATACACCTGTACCGACGTTTTTTAACGTAACAGTTATCGTATCTTGACTCCCTGACACATAGCCTTGAATCAGAGCCGCCCCACTCTGGTTCGTAATATCCTCGACCATATAGGTTAGTGTCGCTTGAATCGTCATTTGAGCCGCATTCGTCGTCGTTGTGGTAGTTTTGTTTCCACTTGCACCATTATTGGTGTTCGTGACCACTGCATAATAGTAGGTCGTTCCTGCACTTGTTGTTGGCGCTGCATAACTAGCACCTGTTGCTCCACTAACTGGCGTGCCGCCTGTATTGCTATTCGTCGCATTGCTATACCATTGATAGCTTAGTGTGCCACCGTCACTGGTACTTGCTCCCACAGTTAGTGTCGGGCTGCTCGCTCCCTCGTTAGCTGTTTCGTTGGTCGGTTGTGTTGTGATCGTTGGTGCTGTTGCATTCACTAGCGCATTCACAGTCACTTGAACTGCATTAGTCGTCGTTGTAGTTGTCTTGTTGCCGCTTGCACCATTGTTGGTGTTCGTCACTACGGCATAATAGTAGGTTGTTCCTGCAGTTGTTGTGGGTGCAGCATAAGCAGAACTTGTTGCTCCACTGACTGGCGTTCCGCCTGTGTTACTGTTTGTCGCGTTGCTATACCATTGGTAGCTCAGCGTTCCTGCGTCACTCGTGCTTGCTCCCACACTCAGTGTTGGACTGCTTGCTCCCTCGTTAGCTGTTTCGTTGGTCGGTTGTGTTGTGATCGTTGGTGCTGTTGCGTTCACTAGAGAGCTTACCTCAACCTCAGCTGTATTCGTGATCGTCGTCGTTGTCTTATTGCCATTGACACCATTATTCGTGTTCGTGACCACCACATAATAATAGGTCGTTCCCGCACTTGTCGTGGGCGCTGTGTAGCTAGAGCTTGTTGCTCCGCTGACTGGGGTGCCGCCTGTGTTGCTATTCGTAGCATTGCTATACCACTGGTAGCTTAGCGTTCCGCCATCACTTGTGCTTGCTCCTACACTCAGTATTGGGCTGCTTGCGCCTACGTTAGTGCTTTGGTTCGTCGGCTGTGTGTTAATCGTTGGCGCTGCTGCGTTCACTATCACATTGACTAGAACCTGAGTTGCGTTACTGGCAGTTGTCGTTGTTTTGCTACCATTGACGCTGTTGTTGGTGTTAGTAACTACCACATAATAGTAGGTTGTTCCCGCACTTGTCGTGGGCGCTGCAAAACTGGAACTCGTTGCTCCGCTGACTGGGGTTCCGCCTGAATTGCTGTTGGTCGCATTGCTGTACCATTGGTAGCTTAGCGTTCCACCATCACCAGTGCTTGCTCCGATACTTAGTGTTGGACTGCTTGCCCCCACATCAGCGCTTTGGTTCGTCGGCTGTGTGTTAATCGTTGGCGCTGCCGCATTGACTATCGCATTGACTATAACCTGAGCTGCGTTACTGGCAGTTGTCGTTGTTTTGCTACCATTGACGCTGTTGTTGGTGTTAGTAACTACCGCATAATAGTAGGTTGTTCCCGCACTTGTCGTGGGCGCTGCAAAACTGGAACTCGTTGCTCCGCTGACTGGGGTACCACCTGTATTGCTGTTGGTCGCATTGCTGTACCATTGGTAGCTTAGCGTTCCACCATCACCAGTGCTTGCTCCTACACTCAATGTTGGGCTACTTGCTTCAACATCAGCGCTCTGATTCGTCGGCTGTGTGTTAATTGTTGGCACTGCTGCGTTCACTAGCGCATTGACTATAACCTGAGCCGCGTTACTGGCAGTTGTCGTTGTTTTGCTACCATTGACGCTGTTGTTGGTGTTTGTGACCACTGCATAATAGTAGGTTGTTCCCACACTTATCGTGGGCGCTGCAAAACTGGAACTCGTTGCTCCGCTGACTGGGGTACCACCTGTATTGCTGTTGGTCGCATTGCTGTACCATTGGTAGCTCAATGTTCCGCCATCACCAGCGCTTGCCCCTACACTCAGTGTTGGGCTGGTTGCGCCTACGTTAGTGCTTTGGTTCGTCGGCTGTGTATTAATCGTTGGCGCTGCTGCATTGACCACAGGATCATCAAGGATAATATCATTAATTCCAGGCCAGCTGTCCTTATCCGTTGAATATAGAAGAACTTTGTCCACATTATCAAAATCTGTACCTAAAGTAACTCGCTTAGAATTGTAGTTGTTCACTACATCATCATTGATGAACGGATGAGTCGCAACCTTAACTCCATCGCGATATCCTTCAATGACCAGATTGATTGTACCGTCACCCCAATTGGAATAGTAAAGTCCATTAATTTGGAATTTAGAAGAATCATTTTTTTGGATACCCATACCTTTCCAGCCGTCATTCGTCAGCTGTACATTATTAGCGGTGAGAAATGGGAAACCAGCATCGGTTAGTAACAGAAGGGGTTCGTTCATCTTGGTTCCACTTGTGTCAGTAATATTATAAAACTGATAAACTCTATTCGGGATATCATCGGATTCACCATCGCCATCTTCAGCGATGCCGTCTGCCCAGGCACTGCTATCTGTTGATTTAAACGTTACGGTAGCTGCGCCTGCTGCCGACGCAACTCCCATCCACGGAATTCCAAAAAAACCATTAGGGACAACTAAAATGAAACACAAAAGCGCGACTGAAACTCTCTTATACAAATTCACTGAACGGTTAATAGTCATCCATCCCTTTCTTATTCCAAAGTGAGAGCCCGCCTTCATCATCAATTAATTGATCAACCTCCAAATGATTCAAGATACATATATTTAATACAATCGTCACAATATAGCTAAATTCTTTGGTTTTTTACGAAAAATTATATAGATAAATATTTTATCCACTCATACTTTCTTGTATCACTGAGTTTAATAGCAAAAAAAGAGACTCATCTGCATATGCAGATGAGCCTCTCCGTTGTATTTTCACACTTAGATTTGAATACATTCCCTTCATAACTATTACACTATCCCCGTGTCCCGGAACTCTTCCAGAAAATCATTCAGCCAATCCTCGCCATAATCCAGCGCACCCATATCACTCTCGATAAAAGCAACATCCAGACCCATCACCCAGAACCGGCGAGCGATAATAAAGAGATCAACCGCCTGTTCGTCTGCATCCGTAAACTTCCGAACCGACCGGTATCCTTTCATCAACGAATCCCAGAGTCTTTGTTTCTGCTCCGAATCACCCGACTGCCGTTTCCGAATTTTCACTTGAGCCAGATCATACGCACGCCAGCTTTTGGCTGCCCATTCAAAGTCATAATGGATGAACTGATGCTTCTGTTGAAACACATTGTTATTCCCATGCATATCGCCATGGCACAGACCAAAGTCCAGGTCTTGTCTGGAGATCGCAACGATGCGTTCTTTTAACGTTGTGGCAAACGTATGGAGGAATGCTGCTGCTTCATGGTTCTCACCGATATACTGGATGATACGCTCTAGGGGTTCGTCGATGAGAAATTTTAGATCAAGCTCATATCGCGGCAGCTCCACGTTCACCTGATCCATAGCCTTATGCAATTCAGCGGCAGATTGACCAAAGACGTAACAAGACTCCTCATCCTCCAAGTTGTTCTCCGTACCCTCAATATACCGAAACATCACAGCAACCCGCTTGCCTTCTGCCGCCTCCAGCACCGTATATCCAGTGTCATCTTTCTTCTGAATATATTCTCCAATGTCGGTGTGTTCCGCAGAAGTTAGAACGTTCTTCAGTTGAGCTAATAACGATAGCTCATACTGAACATCTGCCTCCGAAATTTCAGTGCGGTAGATACGAAGAATATACATCCCACTGGACGTGCGAACTCGGTAGGTATCATTCAATCCTCTAAGCCAAAACAAACATCCTTCCCATGTTCCAATGTCATACTGATTGCTCAATGCAGACTCCAGATACCTGGGGTTAAGCACTGAACGTAAAGCAGTCGGTTGAATGGACATATGTATACTCCTTCAGTTTATATGATTATTTCTCATCTGATGAACGATGTAACCGTATTCACCTATCAACTTATAACATAGTCTATTTTTCATTAATTTTCCAGAATATATATTTCAAACGGGTTGGTGCATCAACGTTGGATTTCCAAAGTTCCCTCTCTCTTGCGTGGATTATACAGAACTGCTTGCATTGACCCGCTTCCCGGATTTCAGCAGGCTATTACGCTCTGGATCGGTTCCAGCGCTCGACAATGCCGCACATTCACGAAAGGCAAAATGTTTGCACCCCTTACACTTCTCCTCGTTCAAATGCTGTAACGCATAACTAATGGCTTCTCCAGTATGTTCAAACCGATGTGCAGGATTTAAACGCTCTAACAGACCCGTTCGTTTCAACATCTCAAGTGGCTGCTCCTGTATGCCCGATAACAATACAATCCCGCCCGATCGTTCAAAATGCTTGATTAAACTCGCCAGGTTGGATTCACCTGTCGTATCCATAAAAGGTACCTTACCCATGCGCAACAGCAAAATACCCGGTCGCCCATGAATCGAATCCATGACCGACTTTTCGAACATATCTGCCGCACCAAAAAATAAAGGTCCTTCAATCGTATATAAGCTGATCTGCGGGCAGTCATGTCCTTCCCGAACCATGTGGGCCATGACTTTCTCATGTTTATGCTCGGGATCGGGCAGTACTTTGGCAACCTTCAACATCTCACTCATCCGCTTCACAAATAAAAGGACAGCCAGAATCAACCCAACCTCTACAGCCGTCGTTAAACTTGTAAATACAGTAAGCAAAAAGGTAATGAGCAGAACGAGTGAATCGCTCGTTTTGGTTTTCATGACATGCATGAAGGATCTCCGTTCACTCATGTTCCAAGCCACCAGCATCAGAACGGGAGCCATACTGGCAAGAGGAATGTGGGATGCATATGGCGCAAAGAGAACAAGTACCAGCAGTACCACTACACCGTGAATCACGCCAGACCATGGCGATACTGCGCCGGATTTGATATTCGTTGCCGTACGTGCAATCGCTCCTGTTGCAGGAATCCCCCCGAATAGCGGCGTCACGATATTAGCAATCCCCTGCCCAATCAACTCCCGATTGCTGTTATGTCGGCTTCCGGTCATGCCATCAGCAACAACAGCAGACAATAACGATTCAATTCCACCCAGCATCGCTATTACAAAAGCGGGTTGCAACAAGTTCACGATACGCCCCCAAGTCATCTCAGGCACATGAAACTGAGGCAAGGCATTAGGTATGGCGCCAAAGGACGAACCGATCGTAGCCACCTGCCCTTCAAAAAAGAAAGCTGCGACTACCGTGGAAAGAACCAGCCCCACAAGTGATGCAGGCAGCTTTGGTGCAAACTTGGGCACAAGCAGAAGAACAGCCAGACAGACTCCAGCTGTAAGCACACTGTATATATTAATGGTCGAGATGTGCATCCCGATTTCTTTCATATTGGACCAAAAATCCTCATGCTTCTCGATGCCGCGAAGTCCCAGGAAATTCGTAATTTGTCCGCTAAAAATAATGACGGCGATCCCTGCTGTGAAACCGATCGTCACTGGCCTAGGAATAAACTTAATGAGCGCCCCAAGCTTGAATACGCCCATAAGTACAAGCATCAAACCGGCCATCATTCCGGCGATCAGCAGATTCTCATATCCATATTGCATCACTATGGCGAAGAGGATCGGAATAAATGCCCCCGTTGGCCCGCCAATCTGGAACTTGGACCCACCGAGCAAGGAAATGAGAATCCCTGCGATTACTGTGGTATATAATCCATACTCCGGTTTGACCCCGGAAGCGATGGCAAAGGCCATACCGAGTGGAATCGCAATGATACCAACAATCAGCCCCGATAACAGATCCTTGCGAAAAGCAGCAGCATTGTAACCTGCATATCTCCCCATCCATCTCATGTACAAAAACCTTCTTTTCTTTATATATTTGAATATTTGAATATAATCAAAAGACTACTCCCCTGCACCCCTCCTGTCAATCGGATTGCGCACAATTCCAGCAGGAAACCAACACAAAAAACAAGAACCTCCGGTCATTACACCCCGTTGCTCTTGTTTCTTGTGTCAGGACTCTTTACGAATATCTTCCAGCATGGTGATGGCATCAACCAGATGATTGTCAAAAATCTGTTTGGTCACTGCCAGCAGGTCCTTAATCAGCGGATCACGCAACGAATATGTAACAGTTGTCCCTTCTTTGATTCCCTGGACAACGTTTTTGCTGCGCAGTACAGCCAGTTGCTGTGAAACGGCAGAGCCTTCCGATCCCAGAATGCTTTGCAGTTCATTCACGTTCTTGGCTCCTTCACTCAGCAGCTCCAGAATCTGAATCCGCATCGGGTGCGCCAACGCTTTGAAAAAATCCGCTTTAAACTGTTGTATGCTCTGATTCATACGCTATGCCCCTTCAATCGAACTTTTGAAGATGCAAATATCATACCATAGAACGAGGTTCGGACTTCAATTCACATGATATGTTAAGATGAAACAGCAAGTACATTATACTGTGCAAGGGAGCTGTAAGCATGTCCAAACCATCCGAATATTCACCCTCCGGCGTTCCTATCCTTCGTCATAAAGATAGGAATCGTGAGTGGCAGTCTACTTCTTATGCAAAAGACGAATGGCTGGAGCAAATCGAGAACCATGCTGACCAATATCTCGGCGAAGCCGAGTCTGTGTTCCATGAGTTGCTGTCGGATAAGGTCCATATCGATGTTCATGTGATTCGTCCAACACCAGAGCGCAATTTTTACACATTGTACACCACCGGCATGAGCGCCTTACCTATGAACACGCCTGAAGATGCACAGGACTATAAGTACGCAGAGCTGATGATTTGTTTGCCACCGGATTGGCCTCTATTAGAGGAGGAACTGGAGCAGGTGGACAACTACTGGCCAATACGCTGGTTAAAAACGATGGCTCGCTTGCCGCATGACTACGATACCTGGCTAAGTTGGGGGCATACGGTGCCGAATGGTGATCCGGCAATGCCATTTTCCAATAACACAGACATGTGTGCCTTCATCGTGTTGCCTCCACTTGAGACCGATGAGGATTTCCTGACGCTCGACATGAAAGATGGACAGACTGTGCACTTCTATGCAATAATCCCCATTTACATAGAGGAGCTTGAGCACAAGCTAGAATATGGTTTGGACGCTCTGCTAGACCGATTCGAAGAACATCATGTGAACGAACTTTTATATGTAAACCGAATCAATACCTGTGGGGATGCTTCATAAACGCGGACTGGAAAAAGCTCAACCCTTAGCATCTGCTGCTGGATTGAGCTTCCCTTTTTATTTACGTTAGTACGAACCATATTCAAACCAGTCAAAGTCCGCTACCTGATCCGATGAAGTCCCGTTGCTGCTGCTAAACATTCCGATACAGCAGCCAACAAAGCCACCGGCCACTTCGGTGCTCAAGCTGCTTGTATCCACCTGTTCCGCAACCGGATGATACTGACTTCCATCTGTGCTGTAATAGAAGTTTAGTTGCTGACCTGTCGCGGCCAGTTTGATATACACTCGTGATACTTCATCATCCAGCGCGGTTTGGGCAATGTGGTTATCTTGACCATCTGTAACGGTCACCACACGCAGCACCTGCTGATTCTCGGCCAGGGCACGCTCAATCCGTATGTGATACTGATCGTTCTGAATGACGACGAGACCAGCAATTTCGTATGCATTCCCAGGCACAAATTCCATCGCTGTAGCCGCCACGTAGTCCATATGCCTTTGTCGTAGGCAGACAAAGCTGGAATTCTCTTTTTCCTTCAATGTTTGCGGTTTCAGCTTCAATCGCAGATATCCCTTGCGCTCAGTCAAAGAGTACAGGTTCTCCTGTGGGTTACGCAGGAACATCCATTGCAGACCCAGATGTTCATTGTCAAAGTGATCGCAGCGCAGCGGCGGCGGTGTGTGTACAGTTGGCAGTTGCAGGGTTCCTTGCTCTTCCAATATACCTCGCCCCTTATTCACCACGGGCCATCCATCCTCCCAATCGACGGAAGCCAGGAAGGTCTCTCTGCCCAGGTTGCTATAACTCCCTCCGTACGGGCGGGAGGCCAGCATAACCATGAACCATTGACCATTCGCAGCCTGTACCAGATCGGCATGCCCTACATTGATTACCGGATAATGCTTACCGAGATGACGATGTGTAATGATTGGATTATTCGGATTTCCTACGTAACCTTCAGTAAGACTGCTGCTGCGTGCAATGGTTACCGCATGGTTCAATCCCGTCCCGCCTTCTGCGATCAACAGATAATAATATTCACCAATTTTGTACAAATGCGGCCCTTCCGGCCAGATCACATCCACCATCGCCCCGCGCCACAGGACGTGGCTATCTCCCACCAGCTTCATACTGGTCAGATCAAGCTCTCTTAACCAAACTTCCCAATTGCCATTATAACGAACGCCTTCAGAACAAGGACGTGTACCAAGGTAATACGCTTTGCCGTCATCGAAGAAAATCGTAGGGTCTATGCCTTCTGCGCCTTCGATAAAATAAGGATCAGACCATGGCCCAGCCGGATCGGTAGCGGTTACAACAAAATTGCCGCCATGTGATACGTTGGTTGTAATCATATAGAAGGTGCCTTCATGATACCGAAGCGTTGGAGCGAATATCCCCTGTGAATGGCCTGCTCCCTGAAGATTTAATTGCGAAGGGCGGTCCAGCACATTGCCAATCTGTTCCCAATGTACAAGATCACGACTGTGAAAGATCGGAACGCCAGGGAAATAGGCAAATGTCGATGTCACCAGATAGAAATCCTCACCCACACGGCATACGGACGGATCTGGATAAAACCCGGGCATAATCGGATTATTAAACGTGCATTGTTCGCTTTGAGTTGCATTTTTCATTCTTTTACCCCTCCAATGGTTAGTCCAGTCACAAAGTATTTTTGCAAGAACGGATACAGTAAAACGATCGGCATGGCCGTCACAACTGTGATCGCTGCCCGAATGGATACAGGCGTCACCATGTTGGTTACATTTTTGTATGAATCCACGTTGACGGTTCCCCCCTGTGAGGTCGCAGAGGATAACAATTTCATCAGCTCATACTGCAAGGTGGTCAAATTCCGATTTCCCGCCGTGTACAACATGGAGTCAAACCAGGAGTTCCACTGACCTACAGCAATGAACAATGCGACCGTAGCCAGCACCGGCTTGGATAGAGGAAGTATGATACGCATGAATATCCGAAAATCTCCGGCTCCATCCATCTTCGCGGATTCAATCAATCCCTCCGACAGTCCCTGAATGTAGGTACGAATGACGATCATGTTGAACACCCCGATCAAGCCGGGAATAATGTATACCCAGAAGCTGTTCAGCAGCCCCACTTGTTTGATCAGCATGTATCCCGGAATTAAGCCGCCGCTGAAATACATCGTCATGACGAACAGCGTCGTGACCAGTTTGTTAAACATATACTCCTTGCGGCTCAGCACATAGGCCAGCATGGCTGTACAAAACAGCTGTACAACCGTTCCAATCACAGTTCGGGCGACCGAAACAAATGCGGCTTGTGTCAGATTCGGGTTCTGGAATACGGAGACGTAATTTTGCAGCGTCCATTCCCTCGGCCAGAGATATATCCCCCCGCGGATCGTATCCAGCCCGTTATTGAAAGATACGGCAATGGTGTTTAAAAAAGGATATAACGTAACAACCATGACAAGCAACATAAATATGCCATTGGTGATGGAAAAAATAGAGTCTCCCAAGCTTCGTTTTCTACTAAATCGCTTCACGGCTATGCCCCCTTATCATATCAATCGCTCTTCACCAAGAGACTTGGCAATCCCATTGGCGATGAATATGAGCACCAGACTGACCACACTTTTGAAAATGCCTGCTGCGGTGGCAAGTGAGTAGTTACCTAGATTGATCCCGTATTTTAGAACAAAAATGTCGATCGTCTCGGATACATCCTGTACCAGTCCGTTCCCCAGCAAGTATTGAATCTCAAAACCTGCGTTCAGTATGTTACCAACGTTGATGATAAGCAGGATAATGATCGTTGGTTTGATGCTTGGAAGCGTGACATTGAACATTTTCCGAAAGCGTCCTGCTCCGTCGATGGAAGCTGCCTCGTATAAGCTCGGATTAATCGACGCCATGGCCGCAAGATAAATAATCGTGCCCCAACCAATTTCCTTCCACATGCTGGACAGGCCCACAATTCCCCAGAAGTATTTGGGTTCGGCAAAAAAGTTGATTGGTGCCTCAATCAAGCCCAATTTCGTCAGCAGGACATTCACAATTCCTGTTTCCGTTGACAATACATTCGCAACGATCCCCGTTACGATAATCCACGACAGAAAATGCGGAAGGTACGAAACTGTCTGCACTACGCGTTTGAACAAAACCATCCGCAGTTCATTCAATAAGAGCGCCAGACCAATCGAGCCGACAAATCCCAGAAACAGACTGATCAGGCTCATCGCCAGCGTGTTGCGAATGACACGTAAAAATGTGGGGTCTGTGAATAACGTCCGAAAATGATCTAGCCCCACCCAATCCTGTTCCATAAAACCAATGCCAGGTCTATAATTCTGAAACGCCATCAACCAGCCCCATAATGGTCCATACGCAAAAATAGCGATAAATGCAATAAACGGAAATGACATCCACATTAATTGTCGCTGACTTTTCATTCTGGACAGGTTGTACCCGATCCAGCTTGTTCCCGCTGGGATATGGCTGGTCTTTAACGAAGGCTGCAACTCCTTTTTGGCCATGTTTTTTCTCTCCTTGCTTACGAGTTTATCTATATCATCCAGTCTGGATGAATCGATTCCATATTCCTATCCAATCTCCCGAATCTGGCGTGTAAGAAAGGCTACGGGGTTCCCCATAGCCTTTCTATGTGGCAGGCCTTTATCCCCACAGTTCCATGCGTCTGCGGACTTCTTCCGTCAGCGCATCTTCATACGCTTTAATATCTGCACTTTCCTTGAGCGTGGCTTGATATTCTTCCCAAGCTTTATCAAATTCGGCTGGTGAAGTCATAATCACTTTGGGCAGCCATTTGCGTTTTACATCGTCCATCTTCTGTTTGGCGATGGTCTCCGGTTTATTCGGTTCGAAATTATAGGTATAGATTGGGAACCATGGTTCATTTTCCTCCGCAGGCTCCAGGAAGTCGGTAAACTTCGTATATCCATAAGCCTTCAGCACTTTTTTGTCGATGTCATTCAATGTGGCAAGGTACTCCTCCGGCTGCTCCTTAGGATCAAGGGCGTTCTTCCCGTCAGCGGTCATGCCTTCATGATGTGGGAAATAAACCAACGGGCTTCCCGTATTCGCCAGCACCCAGTCCGGATCTTTGGAATTCGCACGTTGCTCTTCATTTCTGGAGAACACGCCTTTGTCATCCACTTGGTAATCCACGCCTTCCTGTCCCCAGGTTCTCAATACCTCCATCTTAGGGTCCAACAAATCATTAATATATTGAAGTGCCCCCTCGATATCCTCGCAGCTCTTAGTAATGGCCAAGCCGCCATTTACGTTAAGGATTGGATTGTTCTGATAGCGCCCTTTAACATCCTCGGAGAGTGTAATGGACAACGGTACATAGGTCTTGTCATACAATTTTTGCTTCACGAGAGATGCCTCGGCGTCAAGGAACTGCCATCCTTGATCCACCATGCCCAGCACACGTCCGGTTGAAATTTTGGATATATATTGATCATAGTTTGCTGTAAAGGTTTCGTTATCGACCAGGCCTTGATGATATACCTCATTGATCTTCTTGAAATATGCCTTCGCTTCCGGAGTGGTATTGTAGTTTTTGGCCGTCAGCGTTTCTTTATCAACAATGGCTGCGCCCTCGTTAGGATAACCAGCCATGAAGAGCGGAGGATTCTCCAGTGCGAAATAACGCCAGTCATAGGAGATAATTTCAAATCCAATCGTTGGCTGACCATCAACGGTAGGGTGAGCTGCTTTATATCGTTCAATCAAGTCAAAGTATTGGTCAAGTGTTTTGATTGTCGGATAATTATCCCACTCGAGTACGGCCTTCTGAATCCAGAACGCTTCTCCATCATGGGATACTTTCATCGATTTTTCTTGTATATTGCCGAATTGAGGAATGAAGTAGATATGTCCATCGGTCGTATTTTTCATCTTCTTCCAGTCTTCGCCCAGGTAATTTTTAATGTTTGGATATTTATCGATGTAATCCTCAAGCGGTACTAATGCCCCCGCTGCTACCAGTTGCTGAGTACCATCACTTCCATCGATAAAATCGGGATATTCACCGCCTGCAATGAGCACACCAATTCGCTCTTTGGCTGTTTGGCCCGTAAGCCAGTCCATCGTAACTCTGACGCCTGTTTTCTCCTCAATAGCTTTTAGCACCCGATTATCGTCAGGCGCAATTTTTCCCGGTACGGCAAAAAATGCAGAAAATTGTTTCAGTTCCCTTCCATCTGCTGTCTTTTCCCCTTTTGAGGACGATCCCGGTGTACATCCAGCGAGTGCGATGACCAGTATTAAAGCTAGCAGAGTACTATACCTGATTCTTTTTCTAACAACCTTTTTCATCATGACCCCTCCATCGATTATATTGACAGAAGCTTTTTGGAAAGCGCTTTCCAAAGGCTGACTTAAAATTATCATGCTTCCATTCCCCTCTCAACGGGATAAACTATAGTTGGAATCCCACTAATTCCAGTATCTGCGAAAAAAAATATCCCGTCACTCCGTCAAGGAGTACAGGATGTTGAATCAATAGAGTACGCAGCATGGGCACTTTTGCGATATTGTGCAGGCGTCTCCCCCATGAGTTTCTCGAACCGGCTAATAAAGTAATCGGAATCCCGATATCCCACCATTGTTGCGATTTCGTATACTCTTTGATCTGTTCTGCGCAGCAACCGGGCGGCTTCCTCAACACGCAATTGATTCAGATAATCACTGAAGCTGATCGAGTAATGCTTTTTGAAAATCTGTCCCAGATATGCACTGTTCATGTAAAACTGCTCTCCGAGCAATTTTAGGCTGATATTTTCTCTGTAATGCTCGTGAATGAAGACCTCAATTTTGGCTAATACGCCCATCGCATTCGACTTTTGCTGCTCCTTCAGTTTCTCTGCGCACATGAGCGCGAACTCGCATAGATGATCAATGTTTTCCTCCATGGATAACATGGCGTAGTTCACCTTCAGAAAAGCCGATTCCAGCAGCCCGGAATCTGGATTAACCGTATCGTCATTCACGAGTTCCAGCAGATTGTATGCCAAATAATGCAAGTGGATTCGGACAATACCAGGCTCGATTCGCTCATCCAGAAAATATTGAAAAATGGCCTTTGCATGACTGTGTAACTCATCCGTCTGCTGTTCCTCAATAGACTTGACCAGCCCATCAAACAATTGTTTTTCGAGCTGTCCCGGCCGATGAACAAATAAGGTCGTATCCATAAGTTCGAAGTAATACATGGGCCCACAAGTGGTGAAGAAACGTAAGCTTTTCATTATGCCGCAGGATTGATAAGACTCGTGCAGCGCCTCCAACTCATGTACTTCCTGCCCGACATAACAAGCAATAGCCGCCTCTTGGCCTTGGCTCAGATCGGCATGCAATCGGGTCAAATATTGCTCCAAGGCCACTGCCTCACGGTTCACCATCAGGTCCGTAACCATGAGCAGAACCGCATTCTTATCACCTGTGAACGGCTTCAAAACTTGTCCCGGAAGGGGCTTGCCCACCCATGCCTCAACCCGTGCACACCAATCCGTGTCCTGTTCCGGACCGGCTTCCGCCTCAATCAGGATGCAGCGCAGTATACCGGCATCTTGATAGTGGGGCTGCAAACTCGTAACCGCATCCTCTTCCGCCACCCCAAGCAAGATCGACTGCATATGCTGGGCCATAATCATTCGGTCCTTTTTTTGCTGATATCGCTTCTCTTCCATCCGCGCATGAAATGCGCCCCTGAACTCCTCAAGCACCTGAACCAGTTCGGTCTTCACAATAGGCTTGAGAATATAGTCGTTCACCTGATATTTAATCGCCTGCTTGGCATATCCGAACTCATAGAATCCACTTAGCAGAATCAGCTTGATCTCACCGCTATATTGCTCGTACAAGGTTTGGGCAAGCTGCATTCCGTCCATTTCCGGCATCTTGATGTCAGAAATGACCAGATCGGGCTGCTCAGCACGTATGCACTCCAAGGCCTGCATGCCATTGGAAGCCTGACCGCAAATCTGGAATCCGTAAGACTCCCAATCTATCAATAAAAGAAGTCCTTGGCGAATAAATGGCTCATCATCTACAATCAGCACATTGATCATATCCTCACTCCTTATTCTTGAGATGCCTGCATAAGAGGAATTTGAATGCCTATCGTTGTTCCCTTCCCCTTTTCACTGAATATGTGCACTTGAACGAAATCATCAAAATACATCCGCAACCGAATATATGCATTCATCATACCAATGCTGGTAAGCTCGATCATCCGATCCATACTCGGGTCTTGCATCATTTTACGGAGCGAGGTCAGCTTGTCCTGATCCATACCGACTCCGGTGTCTCGAATGGAAATGTACAGCTCCTTGCTTCGAATTTCGAATAATACCTCCACAACCCCATCATTCGACGTTCCTTCAATGCCATGGATACAAGCATTCTCCACAAAGGTGAGAACGGTCAGCTTGGGTATCATCATCGCAGCAATGGATTCGTCTGTCATCCTGATTGCGAATTGCAGCTTTTCGCCAAAGCGATACTGCTGGATACTCAAATAACTCTCCACGAAATGGATTTCCTCTGCAATTGTGATCAGATCGTCGCCCCAATTAATCGTCTGACGCAGCAGCAGTGCCAGTCTATGAATGACATCGGAGGTCTCAAGCTCTTGCTTGATCAAGCTCCGCATACGGATCGTTTCCAGTGTGTTGAACATGAAATGCGGATTCACCTGACTTTGAAGGGCTTTTAGCTCCGCCTGCTTCTTGGAGAGCTCAAGGGCTTGCCGCTCCACCTGACCCTTAAATACAATCTCAATCAGATTCTTGATCTTGATGACCATCATGTTATAACTATGGGTCAGGCTACCGATCTCGTCCTTGCCCACAGGTCCAGATATCACCTCAAATTTCTCATGCTTCACTTGATCCAGATGCTTCGCTATCCGATCCACTCTGATGACCAGTGATCTGGATATCAACCAGATCAGCAGTGTCGGTACCAAGAGATTAAGAATGATCAACAACGTCAAATTAAGCTTGGAATTAATGATCTCTGACAGAACGTCCAATTTCTCCGTGCTGACGACAATCTGCCAATCCTCGGATACGACGGGAATGGATTGCATGGATTGAACAGGGTCAATTGTACTGTTCGTAATCAGATTAAATGGCTTTCGAGTCTGATTCATCTTTGAATCGTTCGAAAAAATGACCCTGTCGTCGGAAACGACATACACTTTCCCGTTCGCTCCCTCATTTTTAAGCGATTTGTTGATGAAGGCGTAGTCCAGATCAACTTTTAACACCTTTTCAACCTGCTGCTCCCCAAAGTAATCCAGCTTACGAATAATGCTGACTTTGCGTCCTCCCTGACTTTGCGACATCTCTGCCTGCTGCTTGTCAAAATACGAATAGATCATGATATGGTCACTCGTGTTCATCAGCGCTTGATACCATTCACTTTTCTTCACCTCATCATCCAGCTTAATGAAGTTTCCCCCATTGACGAATGTATCATTGCCCACATAAAACGTAATTTGGTTCACCTGCTGATAACTGTAATAGTACCTGACCAGATTATTGTTGCTAAGCATCTCATAGTAGGCAGAGTAATAGTCTTCCTGATCGCGATACTTGTACTCCATGAAACGGTTCAGCGTTCCATCGGTATAGAGAAAATTGGACACATACAAGCTATTGTCTATACTGTTCCGCAGGTTGAACTTGATCCTTTGCTGCATTTCATTGAATCGGCTATGCTCCTTCTCCTCAATGTTACCTTTGATGCTTTGGTAAAATACGGTATTCGTGACCAGCACTGGAACCAGCACACAAAAAATGAACAATATGTACAACTTCGTTTTGAGACTCCAGTCTTCCAGAAACTGAATGCGCTTACAGTCCTTCTTGCGGCTCATGTCTTATCGTTGTCTCCTCTTACATTGACATCCATATTATTATAACGAGTAGGAGAACGATTGGGTACTCAAAATGTGAATTTACGGGTGAACTAAGAAAATATAGAATCAATGAAAATATGTTTACTCCCGCCGCATCAAAATAAGCCCAGCACCGACAGATCTGTCGTACACTTGGGCCTTTTTGAAGCTACCAATGGGTAACCGTTCTCACATCCTTGATACCTAAACCAATCTCAGATCCCCAATCTTGGTGATTACCGTATCATACGGATCTAATTCCACAGTCTGTTTTCCATGCTCCGTATCAATCGTCGTGGACTGAACCTGATCGCTGTTATTGATCACTACCAATATGTTGCTCTCAGGGTAGTAGGCACATTCGGTATACAAGTTATCCGGAATATACTTCGTGTCACCCATCTCATTCCCGGCAAAACGAATCAGATTCTGTAGTAATCTCGTATTTTCCCAGTTGAATTCGAATGAAGACAGATAGATCCCTTTTCCTTTACCAAAAGCATGTGTGGACAACGTGATGTTACCATCCGTCTCGTGCAATACCTTGGCTGTCCCATCCGTTAGATAAATGTTACCTTTACCTTTTGACGATATATTAGCCTCTGCTGGCACCAGGCCGTGTTCATCTTGAGCCTCATACGACCATTTTCCATGAACAACTCTGGCACCTGTATCCTCATCCACACCAAGCACATGCGCCATTCTGAAAAAGGTGTCGTATCCGTGGACCGCTGAAGGCTGGTTGATCCCCATAAAGGTACCACCTTCGTACACCCACTGGGTCAGGATGTCTACACTGTGGTGGTCATTCCAGTGTGCTCCACCACTCCAGGCAGAACCAGCGGAACCCGCATTAATGACGACATCCACATGCTTTAATACACCTTGACGAATATCATCAAAATCAATGAATTTGACCTCAATCGGCAACCCGGATAAGGCTTCATTCACATGAATCAGATCATGCATATGCGTCTCATGAAAATGACCGGACAAGGTCCACGATCTTAACTTGCCCCAGCTATGCAGAACGGCTACCTTTGTCTTGATCTGATAAGGCTTTCCAGCCTGATGCAGAACCTTCATATCCCTGAACTCATGAGCAATCTTCTCGATGTAATCCACAAAGTCGGGATAAGGCTCTACCAGATGCAGATATCCACCCAGTCCAATCCGGTCGATCGGTTCCCGAAGCAGCGCACGTCGGATATTAATCCAATATTTCTTTGCATCCAGTGTAGGGTCTCCGCCCTCTTTGAACGTAGGAAGCCCTCCTAAGCCAACCGGAAACAAGTAGGGATGCAATCGAATCTCATGGGTATTGACCTTAACGCCCGAGCACATTCTCGCCTCATAACCGGAGAACACACATTTAATCATGCCGTCGAATCCAAACTCCTCAAAGCGATCATTGTACGGCTCCATGCCTACCCAGCTGTCATCATAGAAGACATACGCCAGCTTGTCATGCTTGTGCACCATATCAATCAATTTCTTACCAAATTCAATCACAAAGTCATTGATAAATGCCATCCAATCCAGTTTGCGCTGATCCGCAGGCATATGAGTGACCTGATATTTACCGCCATTCACAAAGTCCTCGGCCGAGAGTGAATAGCCAACTTTTTGAGCAAACAGATCCAGTGCTCTCGAACTTACCGTGAAATCGTATGAACCCCAATCCGAGAACAGATGGCGATTCCGCTCGTCACTGCCCCAGATCCAGGCGAAATTATAGAAGAGGGATGTAAAACGGACAACCGTTGTTTCCGGATGATCTTGGCACCACTTTTCCATCCAATCCAGCAGATAGGTTTGCGTGTCTGTATAGATTGGATCAATCTGCATCAGGTGCTCTTTGTTCCAGTTATTTGTCGTATGATTGTACATGGAGATCTCTTCCCATATCCGATAAACCATGAAACTCACGGTGTATTTATGCCAGGGAGCAACACCAGTAATGACAACATTGCCCGATTCCCTCTCATAATTCCATTGCCCTCTAGGAACTTCTTCTCCAGTCGTTCGATCATACACTTGCCAATATTTAAACGCTTCTTTCGAATCGTTCACCCTGAATTGTTCAGCGAAGAAATCCTCCATCAGATAGATGGATACATAATCTTGCACAGCAACCTTCGGATTTGTAATGAGAAAACATTGCTGCAGCTTATCCAGATTACGGGATGCCCACTCATTATGATCCCGAATGATGCAAATGGTTGAATAGATGCCATATCCGGCATTGATAATCTCATCAGACAATTTCGTACCGTCACTGTCACGGATTACATCGGCACCCCAGCGATCGGCAAGTTCCAGCGTCAGTGCCTCATAACCGGACTCTCCCGGTAGTGTAAAAGAGCCTTTGGTTGGTTTGGACAATTGGGTTCCCTCCCTATCTCAACATGTCGGACAGAAAAGCGAGTGCCAGGCCCTGACCCCAGCCCTGAATCCAGTCTTTTGGAATATTGCGATAGCCATCCCGATCCTTCATCACGGCTGTACCACCAGATACCCCAAGCACGCGCCCATCTTCGCTTATATTGTTCAGGATGCCCTCCAGTGCCTTTTGCACATATTTGGTATGCAGTGGATTGCCGTTATTGATCATGGCTGCTGCAATACCAGCGGAAGCCGATACCTCTTCATACGATTCTTCGTCATCCAAAACCGTACGCCACAAGCCGTTCTCGGTCTGTACCAACTTGAGAGCCGCCAATTGATCGCGCAGAGCACATTCTACATCCATACATTGCGGATACAAATACCAGTCGTTCAATTGCGGCTTCACTTGAGACATCGTATAGGCTCCCCAAGCGTTCGCTCTTCCCCAGTAAAATCCGGACATGTGGTCCTTGTTGATATTGTTATAACCGTGATACCACAGACTGCTGCTTGGATCTTGAAGGTATTTGATGTGCCAGTAATACTGATTCAGCGCATCCTGAATCATGGCTTCATCTTTTAATTTGCTACCTACGCGGAGCAGGAAAAATGCCGCCATAAACAAAGTATCCGCCCACGCCTGTTCCGGGAAATCATTGGAGACGGATACCGTATGCTGAAGCACATTGTCTCCAAAACGAAGGGCATGGTTCTGAAGATAATCGACTTTGCTGAGGACAATATCCCAATATTTCTGATCCCCGGTTTCTTCATATAACGTGATGAGCACATGACCCATGGCACATGTATTTACCGTCCAACTGGGCAGACCCAGCTCAATATATTCATCCGCCCACTTCACCAGCCTGTCCAGAATCTCTTGGTTTCCTGTCGTCTGATAGGCTCTGGATACCCCATAATAAGCCACACCGCCGGGCCAATCCCATGTCAGATCCATATCCAGTGTTTTCTTGGTCACGTTCTCAATCACGTTTAGAATTTGTTCCCTGTCATATTTCACTTGAAGCATTGTTATTCCCCTCTCCCTGCGCACACGCCCCCAAGTGCGCCCTGAGAGGTGTCCGTCCATTTTTGTAAACGCTTTACTTATCCCATTGTACGCAGTAAAATAGTCTCAATCTAAGCATATTCACAACAAAACTGCGCAATTTCAATCATTTATACATGGGAGCGCTGGAAAATGCCCAAACCGAAGAAACCTGTCATTGAATATCGTCATTATTGCCTGCCCATTGATTTTCCTGTCCTGTTACTCAGTGGAGACCGCTGGAGAATATCCGATATCAAGAGTGAGCATCTTCATTTCCATAACCACATGGAGATTGGCATCTGTTATTCCGATGGAGGCATCATGGAGATTAAGGGAGAATCCGTACCTTTTCGAGCAGGCGATGTCACGTTCATTCCCCGCTATCTTCCGCATACCACGTACAGTTCACCTAATAATGCCAGCCTGTGGGCTTATATCTTTTTTTCACCGGAAGAACTCTTCCGCCATTCGCTCAGAACAGCCCAAAGTCACATTGAACCGAATCTATGGGCCATTCAGGGGACCAATTGCATTCTGAATAAAGAACAACATCCCAAAATTCACATGCTCGCAACATCAGTAGTCGAAGAAATGAAGCAGCAGTCCCCCTACTATCGGGAGAGCGCGTACGGCTTGTTGATGTCTCTGTATATCGAACTGCTCCGAATTCATTCGAGCAACGAAAACTGGTCAGCGCAGAATCAGGAACGGGACCTCCAAGGTGACTTGGTCATCTCACCCGTGCTGGAGTTTATCACCCAAAATTATATGATGCCTGTGACCATCGATTACCTCGCGGATCTGTGCCATCTAAGCACGACACATTTTCGTCGCAAGTTCCATGAGATCATGGGAACCACACCGCTCGATTTTCTGAATAGTACCCGGATTGAAGAGGCATGCAAGCGATTAAAAAGTACGGACGCCTCCATTCTCTCCATCTCGGAGCAAGTCGGCTTCCGATCCATCTCCAGCTTTAACCGCTGCTTCGCCAAACTGATGGGAGCATCGCCCAAAGCTTGGCGCAAAGCGGCTCATACCGAATCACAGTCTGCAAAAGCATCCATTTTGGAATTCACGGGGTGGGTATGAATTCATGTACGCAATAATAAACAGAAAATTTTGTCGAAATATGATTGCGCCCCCCAGGGTTTATTCGCTACAATGCCGATAGAATACAAGAGATAATGTCCGAACCTATCCAAGAATCGAACAACCTCTAAAGGAGCAGCATGTTGTGTTATTGAAAATTTCAGGCATTGTCCTGACTGTTGTACTCGCTATTACCGTACTCCTTCTATCAACAATCAGAGAACCCCAATCTGCGGCTCTTCATGCTCGTCAAGGCGTTATGGACCTCTCGGACTGGAACCCGGAACAGGACGAGCGGATCAAGCTGGACGGTGAGTGGGAGTTTTACTGGGAGCACCTGCTTCCTCCGGAATTTGCAGGTTCGAATCTGGCTACACCAACGAAAACGCCGGATGCATATGCAACTGTTCCCGGCTCCTGGAATCGACTGGTAGTGGATGGCAAACGACTGCCTGCCCATGGCTTTGCCACTTATCGTCTCGTGCTCAGAAATTCACCTATTAAGGGAACACTGGCAATCAAAAAAATGAACATTCGTTTCGCCAGCGAAATCTATATCAATGGCAACAAGCTGCTGGAAGACGGACATGCCGTGGAAAAATCAGCGGGATACCGACCAGGTAACTCCCCCCAAATTGGCTTTTTCCCTTATCATGGCGGTGACATTGAGATTTTGATCCGGGTGGCTAATTACGATTACACGGACTCTGGCATTCCGGGACCACTCTTTTTTGGCGAACAGGCAGCCATGCTGAATAAACATCAAATTAGCACAGCTGTCGAATTCGGCACGCTTGCTGTACTGGCTACCATTTCGATCATATTCCTCATCAGTTATCTGGGGTCTGCACTCTACCGAAACAGGGACGATTCCCTGCTGCTGCTTGGTCTAATCTGTCTGCTGTATGCACTCTATAACGGCATGATCAGCGAACGTGTGTTATCCATGGTGAATACGGAAATCTCCTTTAGCACGCTCTATAAATTAAAAGATTTCTGCTCCGTGGCATGTCTGGGTCTGTTGACCTTTTACTTCTACCGATTCAAAACAGGCATCCTGTCAGGTCTGCTTACGACAGTGATCCTGGTCATCTTCGGCGCTTACTTATGCATGGTCGCGCTCCTGCCAATCTCAGTCTATGGGGTTGTTGCACCTTACGTCGTCGTGATGTATACGTTAATGCTGCTCTGGTTGCTATATCAATGCGCATCACAGTTTCTGACGAGTGAGAAGGGGGAACGGCTGTCTGCTTTTCTGTGGTACGCGGCTCTCTTAAGCATCATGTTATATTGTCTAGACATTAACCTCTTCTCCATCTCGCTCAAGGAGAATATGAACATCGGGCAGGTCTCCATTGTCCTGTTCAGCATCCTGATGCTGTTTCTGGCGGTACTCCGATTCTTCGAGTCATATCGTACGGTACGCGCCCTCAAGGACCAGTTACTCTTGCTGGATAAAGTAAAGGATGACTTCCTGTCCAACACCTCGCATGAGCTCAAAACACCGCTGAATGCCATTGTCAACATCAGTGAGAGCCTGCTCAAAGGTGCCGAAGGCCCGCTTACCGATGAACAGGCGCATAACCTGGCAATTGTGACGGGAAGCGGCAGACGATTAACCTATCTGGTCGATGAATTGCTGGATTATTCGAAAATGAAACACGGCGACATCCCGCTACATCGGTCTTCTACCGATCTGTACTCGTTTGTCGAATCAGTCATGCGGATGCACACCTTCCTGCTTGGCGCGAAAAAGGTGGAACTCATTAACCGCATCCCGGCTCACTTCCCGCCGATCTATGCGGACGGCAACCGACTGATTCAGATCCTGCATAATCTGATCGGTAATGCCGTCAAGTTCACGGAACATGGCACAGTAAGCATCGAAGCTGCCGTTGTTCATGGAAAAGCGGAAATCCGTATTATCGATACCGGCCGCGGCATCGGTAAGGACAAGCTGGAGCATATCTTCCTGCCGTTCGAGCAGGAAGCAGATACCGGGCCAATCGTTGCGGGAGGCACAGGTCTGGGACTAAGCATTACGCGCAAACTGGTCGAACTGCATGGCGGAACCATTCTTGCGGAATCGGCACCCGGCTCGGGGGCCACGTTCATCCTGACCTTTCCTCTCGCAGATGGTAAAGGTGAGAAACGATCCAACGTCATGCCACTTACCGTAGCTCCTACAAGCCCTGGTAATCGGCTGTTCCGGTTCGAGGAACCAACGATTGTACAAGGGAATAAAGACGAATGGATTATCGTTGTGGATGACGAC
The DNA here is from genome assembly GCF_038005685.1 of Priestia sp. FSL H7-0729. Classification (NCBI taxonomy): domain Bacteria; kingdom Bacillati; phylum Bacillota; class Bacilli; order Caryophanales; family Bacillaceae; genus Priestia; species Priestia sp. FSL H7-0729. The sequence continues at coordinate 91,341 of NZ_JBBOTQ010000012.1, read as the reverse complement.
TCGGCTAATTTGCAGACCATAGTGAATCTCTTGAAGTTGGAAGGTTACAGTTATGTGGTAACCTCACGTTCCCCTTCCGTACTGGAACTGCTGGACCAGCTTCCTGCCGTACATCTGGTCATTGCAGACATCATGATGCCGGACATGTCGGGTTACGAATTACTGGAACGGATCAGGGCACGCTACTCTCCTTCCGAGCTTCCCGTGCTCATGCTGACGGCGAGTAATAAAGCTCATCAGTTGAAGCTGGCCTTGGAGAAAGGTGCCAATGATTTCGTAGCAAAACCTTTTGAATCGGAGGAATTGCTTGCACGGATCGGCGGCTTGATCCGGATGAAAACCTCCGTACAGGCTGCGCGAGATGCCGAAATATCCTTTTTGCGTTCACAGATGAACCCGCATTTTCTGTATAACGCCCTGAATGCCATTGCCGAATTGTGTGTAGATGCACCGAATCGGGCAGAACAATTGATTTTGCAATTATCGAGTTACTTACGGCGGAGTGTGCACTTTAAACACCTTGATTCAAAAACGAGCCTGATGAACGAACTGGAGATGATCGAAGCATACGTTGCCATTGAGCAAGCTCGCTTTGGCTCACGGCTGGAGGTCATTATCGATGTGGATGCGGACGTGAACCGGAACATGGACATTCCGCCCCTCACGTTACAGCCTCTAATCGAAAATGCCATTCGTCATGGCCTGATGTCCAGCATGGACGGTGGTCGCGTCATGTTGTCCATTCGTAATCTGAATGATACGGAAACACGTTTCACCATCGAGGACAACGGAATTGGCATAACTAAACAACGGATGGACGAAATTCGGCAATCCACGGACGGCAGTAACGGCGTGGGACTATGGAATATCTCCAGCCGCTTGAACCTGCTGTATGGCAGACACCTTCAGATGGAAAGTCTGGACGGCGAGGGAACGCGGATTACATTTGATCTTCCAAACCAACGTCTAGACACAGATGGGAACGGGGGTTATGAAACATGATAAAAGTTATCATCGTGGACGATGAGGATTTGTCGCTGAAGCGACTGAATCGCATTTTGACAGAAAGTGGAGAAGTCGAGGTATCTCGTGCGTTTCACGATCCGGAGGAAGCCTGTGAATATGCAGTAGCCAATAGCTTCGATGCGGCATTCCTGGATATTACAATGCCTCGCATCTCGGGTATGCATCTCATTGGTGAATTGCGCAAGCATCACCCCTTGCTCCCCATTGTACTGGTGACCGGTTATGAGGAATATGCGGTGCAGGCCTTCGACAAAGAGGTCATCGATTACGTCATCAAGCCGGTCACGGCTGAGCGACTGAATCGTAGCATTCAGCGGTTGCAGCAGAAGCTTCATAAGTCCGTCGACTCCTCCGAACTGACAACGCCTGCACCCAAGCTGAATGTTCGTCTGTTCGGTGAATTCACCGTGTTTGGCGGAGCCGGAGCAGACAGTCCCATTAAGCTTAGAACGCCCAAAACCGAAGAGTTACTCGCATTCTTGCTATATACCAAGTCAACTACCCGTGACGCATTAGCTGATACGTTGTGGAAGGACCTCAGTCCGCAGAAGGCCTGGACGAATATCAATTCCACACTGTACTACGTGCGACGGGCCATCGGTGACAACAGTGACGTGCCGATCATTCTTAAGGACAGGAATGGCATTCGTATCGACCGCGATGCAATCGACTGCGATTTGTACGAGTTTGAGGCCTTGTTCCGGCAGATGCGTCAGGCCTCTGCACATCGTCCAGAACTCTTCGAGCGGATGGATACGTTGTATAGGGGTGAACTTCTGAAAGGAAGGCATTATGAGTGGGCCTTCGCATGGTCCAGACAGCTGGAACTGGATTTCATTATGACGATGGAAACTGCTGCCCACTATCACACGAAGGAAGGCGAGCCGCTACGGGCACTGTATTATTTTGAACGGATCCTCCAGATTGACTCGATTCGGGAAGATATCCATCGCGAGATCATCCTGCTGTATCTGTCCCTTGGACGAAGAACTGAAGCACAGCGCCAATACCTGGTTCTGGAGGATTTGCTCAGAGAGGAGCTCGACTCCAGTCCGGCAGCGGATATTAGACAACTCCTGCAACAATCATGATACAGCAAAAAAAGCCCATACCTTGGCGATAATGAACTGCTCCCATCGTAAACTTCTACGGTCTACTATGACAGGGAACAGTTCAGTGTTGCTTTAGGCTTGGGCTTTTTTTCAACATAGATGGACGTTCATTTGTCCTTGCAGGATGATTTTACATCATCATAGTCTACAATCAATTACTCATTGATAAGTTTTTCTGTATTGAGCGTAAACCCTTCAATCACGACATCTTCGTCCACTTCAATCATGATGCAACGTCTGCCTTGATAGTTCACCTGCTTCACATATCTCAGGTCTTGCGGACTAACCGAAATCGTAGCAACCTTGGTTTCGATCTTAATGGACTTGGACGTAAACTTCGGCATAACACTGGTCGCTTTCATCTCATAATTCTTGTTGTCGACGATCGTTTCGAAGGCACGTTCCACTTTCTCCGTTGTCAGATCCTCTACACCGCTTGCGGTCAGTACACGTTCCAGATCCTTATAATCCAGCTTCGGAGGTTCTTCCTCATGGGACTCTTCGTTAATTTCAATAACGCGGTTGATCTCCTCATATACATGTGCAATGGTGGCTGAATCGAGCTGTTCACCGGCCACTTCCTTCACGATATCTTCGAAGATTGCCCGTTCTTCCAGTGCGGTTACGGATCTTTCTCCATTCAGAACATTTTCAACAAAATGCGGGTCCGGGAAATTAGATTTCCCTGTGCAATATAACACGCGATTCACATCGGAGTAGTTGTCTGTCACGCTAGGATACAGGAACCCTTGCTCTGGCGTGCTTAATTTGATAATCGGATCGACAATAATGTTGTATTTGAATTCTCTCTCCACGTAATCAAACAAGAGCGTTTTCCGCTGCTTCTCCGTGGAATTCACGCTGCACAGAATGAACGGATGGGCGAACACCTCGTTCTTCTCGCTCTCTTCCGAAGCTTCGTTTCTAGCTTTGGTCGGCAGATAATACTGTCCGCGCACGAACGTAGCTACCATATCCCGCTCATACTTGGCATCCACCAACATTCGATCCACGAGCAACAGCATGAGGTCCTGCCATTCGTCCGGATCACCTGTGACCAGAGCCTGGTGAAGCAATACCTGAGCCGGGTCCTCCGCTGCTTCCTGGAACTTCAACTCAAACAGCTTCTGATCCAGATCGCCTGTCAGCAACTTTTTGAAATTGCCCATGTACAGCTCCTGCTTCTCTCTGTCCACCAGTTCGAACGGGTGACGCTCCCAATGATAGACCTCATTGGTTTCCTTCGTAATATAGACGTTGAGAATATCGTAAATATTCAGTAGATCGTGATCGAGTTTAAACTGCTTGCGTATATGCGCGACTTCTTTTTTATTCATGATTCGTTAGACAACTCCTCAAGTAAATTGGCCTTACAAGTATAAACGAAATAAAAACCCTTCGCTAGAAGGGCATTTTATCTTGCAAAACCGAATTCAAGTGTATTAAACTGGAAATATTTTATAAAGTTTCTTACTTAGGGTAACATTACTAGATCTTTTTATTGTGTATTACGTTTCACTTGATCTCTTTCTCCAGCTCAAAATGTTCTGTTAGTCTGTCCAAAGTAAACTGGTTCCGCAATTTACAAGCAGAGTTCTGATTTGCAAACATCCCTTTCTCCCAGATCGCCTCCTGCTTAGCACGCGTCTTTATCCATTTTACACGCACAACATATTCACACAGATCAGGATCGTCAACATCCTTATCCATCTTGACTCGCAAATCGGAATTAAGTAAAGGTACGTTTTCTTCACCGTGTAAGACCTGGAACTCTTTGATAGGTACAACTTCCTCCTGTACGATTCCAACACCAACATAGCCAACTTTAGGGATGCATACAAATAATCTATCCTCAGGTTTAAGTAGACTTAATGATCTGCTATACCATTTTCCCTGTCCGGCTGAAATAAAACCATATTTTCTACAATCTTCCCAATTCCGATACTCACCATCACCCAGTGACACGTAAAAGTCCTTTCCATTCCACGGAGCCTTTCCACTTTTTAAGGGCCTATTACTGATTGATTTAGCTTCAAAACTATTGGGATCAATAAGCCAGTTTCGAGCCAAGTATTCGTTATCTCCATCTTTAAAATAATGAAAAAAGAGTGCATTTATAGGCACGCCAAAGTTAGTTAGGTAGTTTATAATTCTCTCTGTAGCCGGGTCCAGCTCAGCCGAAACTACTAATAACAAATGCGATTCATTCAACGTTTCTGGAAGATCTGTCTGAAAATAATCTACGAAATCTTGTTCCAATTGCTTTCCTGGATTTTTCTCACTGTAAATTCGTGTGATATCATTGTAATTTAGCTGTTGAACCCAAGAAGCATAATCCAAAGTTTGAGCAACGACTTCACGTGGCGTCTTGTTTCTCTTGAGTTCGATTATAACCAAATTCCCCTCGGAATTCATAGCGAGAATATCAATAAATTTACCAAATGCCGTAGTGATTTGTCGCCCAATGAGCATTACCGTAGGGTCGATGATGCTGATATCAGAGGATATAACATCTTCAAGTTTACGCTCAGTTTCAATATTTGAGAAGTGAACCTTCTCAATACCTTTGTTGATTTTCCAGATACCTAGTTCGATTGGCATTCAGTACACTTCCTTCGATTAAATAGTTTCATTTGGTTTTCCCAGTTCAAATTCGTTTAATAACGTAACTAATAGGGCATTAACTTCGTTATATTTAAATACCTTTTCTAATAATACTCTCATACGTTCAACTACATGTTCGCTATCCGTCCAGTCATCCACTTTTACACTCTTGGTACGAATCCTCGTATACTTACCATCTAACTTATTCAAGGCACTGGTCCTTATTGAAAACATTTTATTACTATCCTGACTGTTAATATAATTTAAGAAGGCATTCCTTATATGTAAGTTCGCTATCGGTCCCACCTCGAGGATGAGGCGCAAACTATTATCCTCAGCAGCAAAGAAATAGCTAACCGGTCTTGGAGATCTCCATTTTGTTACTAAACGAGGAAGGATTGAGTCTAACGATTTTGGGATAAACCAATATTCTTTATCTCTTAAATGAAAATCTCGGTCTTCATGATACCCAATACAATTTAGCTCAGGTTTTAAAACTTCAGTTGCTTGGTTAAGTGTCGAATTAGAAACATACCCATATTTAATAATCGTCTCTATCGCTTCTCCATGATGCTTATAAATATCACGACAAAGTTTTATAAGTTGTTCATCCTCCAAAGTAAGCACCTCCAATGTCCTTATGTAATAACTAATAAAATCATATATCTTAGAATTCATATTTTCCTTATTAAGGACTAACAACGAATTTAACAGTCTCAATATATCTGAATATCCTAGGCTATAATATTCTGGGTGAGGCGATTCCTCTCCGTTCAAAGTAAGAAAAACAGGAATAACGTGCTTGATGTTGGGGTAATTATCCTTAACTAAATTTATGTACTTCTCTAACTGATGGCTCTCTAATCGAGCATGTACTTTATTCTCAATAAAAAGGACAAACTCATTGCTCTTTGAGATAACAATAATATCAATATTTCTCCATTCTCGTAATACTTCAACATCATGAAAGCTGCTTAATAAAACATCTGTTACTTGCATACTATGGTTTTTAATATCGATATCTCTGCATATTATTTCAGTAATTATTTTTTTTAATACCATATCGTTCAAGAAGTGGTTTTCACTTGGACTTAGGAGCCATGCTAGGATATTAGAGTGTCTTATTTCAAATTTATCAATCTTCATTATCTTGAATGGATTGAACTCATTGAGTTTGGAATTTAAAAGGTCAAAAGATTCGTTATTTGTTATAAACCGATTGACATTATCATATATTTTGTCCATGTCATTCTTAGTCCTCCTTTTAAAGAAAAAATTGGTGATAACGAAACATGATCACAGAATTTTTTTAACGAAAATACTAAGTAAAATCTCACCCTCAGACCTGTAAAATAAAACATGTTCCTTTCACCAGAATATTCGACGATTTATCTAGTCCTTCCTGCCTGTTTATATCGAGTAATTATAAAATAAGACGTAGGATGATTATCCTACGTCTTTTAAAAACACATATTAATTTGATTACAGTTAACATCTAACATATTTACGCTTGAAGCCTACCCGCCCTTTATCCACTGACTTTTGAATATTCTCAGAGGCATTCAGCAGCTTGCTCTTCGGCATGTCCTTGTTCACTTCGACAGGTCCCACAGCCTTGGCTATCTCCACTGCCTGATCGTGCAACGGTTGATAGGATGTTGCAACGGTATACAGGAAGTTGTTCATCGAATATTTCGTTCGTTCCGGAGATTCGTGAATCGTCTTTTTCACCTGTTCCAGCATCTCCATCAGTTTATTCTCCGAAAATTCAGCATCCTTTCGACTGCCGAGTAACCAACAGTAACAGCTCCATCCTGCTGACATTTTCAACTCATCTCCGCTCGCGATCCACTTATCCGAAACTTCTTGAGCGATATCCGTCTCTGCCAACGTGACGGCAACGATGAAGTCAGAGATCATGTAAAAATAAGCAGCGTCAATCCAACGGTCAAAATCAGTTTCCGTCATTACTTGAGGATCGGCTATCACACCCGCAAAGTACATCGCATCATAATTCCCCGTCGCGTATAGTTGCTCTGCCAAAGGCTGATCCTTTTTGATCCGCTTCGCCATTGGTTTCATCGCCCCGGTTGCCACGCCAAATAGCGGTTCATGCGCACCATTGGAGATATAGATTTTTTTCGTTCGTTCTTTGCCCAGCGCTTCAAGCTCCTGCATTACTTCATCCAGATTCATTTGGCAACACTTCCAATCCTATAAATTATATATCTGATCTTCCTGAAAGAACTGAATCGTATTCAGATTTCCCTGTTGCTCTGACATCCTTTTCGAGTATTATCACCGATCATAGCATTCATACCATGGTTTCGCACAGTTCCCTGAAAAGATAAATATAACTTCTTCGCGGACAGACATTTCTCCTTTCTTAGGCTTCTACCAGCACTTCTGAATACCTGCCAAGAGCCTGATTGGAAGAGCTGATTTCCCCAGCACAAGCAGAGCAACATATGTCCATGTCCAAGCAACGTTAAGCTATGGCAGGAAACATAGCTCATCGTTTATGTTCAGTTTAGTATTGTTAACGAAACCAAGATGAGGAAGGACGGGAGATCATGAGCAACAATCAAGTGTTAGGCTTCGCCCCTGCTCTGGGCTGGAATTCGTGGAATACCTTTACGTGGGATATTAACGAACAATTAATTCGGGATGTCGCTGATGTGTTTGTATCGGAAGGTTATCTGGCTGCTGGCTACGAGTATATCGTCATTGATGATTGCTGGAGTCTGAAGGAACGGGATACGGGTGGCAATCTGGTGGCTGACCCGGAGAAATTCCCAAGCGGGATGAAAGCGCTCTCTGACTATATCCATGGCAAAGGACTAAAGTTCGGCATGTATTCATGTGTGGGCACGCATACTTGTGCCGGGTATCCGGGCAGCTTCGAGCATGAATTCCAGGATGCCGCCCTTTTTGCTGAATGGGGCGTTGATTATTTGAAGTATGATTACTGCTTCAAGCCGCGCCATATCTCAGGAGAGCTGTTGTACAAACGAATGAGCCTTGCGCTCAAAAACTGCGGACGTGATATCCTGTTCTCCGCTTGTAACTGGGGAGCCGACGACGTATACGACTGGATTCGGGAATCGGGTGCCCACATGTATCGCTCCACCGGAGATATCCGCGACAATTGGGATTCAGTGAAGGAACTGGCCCTTTCTCAACTCGGAAAACAAAGCTACACCGGCTCCTTCTGCCATAACGACATGGATATGCTTATCGTTGGGATGTACGGTGGAAGCAACAATGACTATATTGGCAGCATCGGCGGATGCAACGACATCGAATATAAAACCCACTTCTCCCTCTGGTCCATGATGGGTTCCCCATTAATGATCGGATGCGACGTGCGCAAGGCTAACCAGATCACCAAAGATATTCTCCTCAATCCGGACCTGCTTGCTATCAACCAGGATGTAGAAGCTCGCGGCGCTTACCGCATTAAACCAGAGCCGCAATGGTTTCACACAGACGATGTATTTATGCTGGTGAAGGTACTCACAGATGGTGATCTCGCTATTGGTTTCTTCAACCTCAGCGATAGCCAGCGGGAATTGTCCTTGCAGTTTTGGGATATGGGTCTGCCTTACGCTGCCGGTTATGCTCTGTCGCTGTACGACTGCTGGGAACATAAAGAACTTGGCGTGTTCCGTGAACGCTTCGCTCCCGTTGTGGCAGCACATGATTGCCTCATCGTCCGGGCCAAACTGGTGAAATAATGACTCAGCATCGCCTATGCACCTCCTGTCAGGTTCCACTCTCTTCAGACGATGTTGGCATCTATCTCAAACTGATCTCGCGCTCTGCCCAGCAATTTCTGTGCATCGATTGTCTGGGCGTGAAACTGAATAGTGGACGCGAGCCCATTGAAAAGCTGATACGTTATTTCCGCGAGTCCGGGAACTGCGCCCTGTTCCGTTAACGTTATGCCTTGGTCTGGTGCAGCATTATGAACGCTGTTGGTGTATGAGAAGTTGATTTCTTGAATACTTTGGAAAAGTATAACGGGTCATTGTAGCCGACGGAGTAGGCTACCGATTGAATCGGTAGACCCGACGTCTTCAGCAATTCACAGGCGCGCCCGATTCGGCAGGATGTAATATACTCCAAAACAGACTTGCCAGTTGCTCCTTTAAACAGACGAAACAAATAGCTGCGCTCCAGATTGACGGCCTTTACGATCTCCGTGACGGTCAATGTCGGCTTCCAGTAGTTCTGTTCGATGTACTTTCTCGCCAGCCAGACATAGTCCTTGGCGTCCACCTGCGGCTCCTTCGGATAGTATTCCATATAGTAGGATAACAGCAGACGCAAACGCGCATCCGCACGCAGCAATTCATGGGATGATGCACCTGCGTTCCATGCGAGATGAAAAAAAGGCTGCAATGTCTCCGGCGAGATCGTCACCACCGGTTGTATCTCTGAAAACTGCGTCAGTCCCAGCAATCGCCCGGCATCTTCACCGCTAAATTCCACCCAGACGTACTCCCATGGATCTTGCGGGTCTGGATAATAATAAATCTCCTTTTGCGGAAATATGATAAAGCTTTCCCCCGTGACCAGCCGAAAAACGCGACCGCCCGTCTCCAGCGTCCCTTGGCCGCGGATAATATAGTGCAGCGCATAAACGTCTCGCACGCCTGGTCCCCATTGGTGAGGGTTGGCTGGCTTGTGACCACCGCTGATAAAATACAAATTACTAGCTCTGCTGCTCTCATGCCAAATCGGATTCAACCTTGATTCCCCCATTTCTACAGCTACCCTGTTCTCGCGTTCGGTTTATCTTAATATCGCTGTTCAGATGTTCGGTAACGCTTACACGCTTAATCCAGAGAGGAGATTGTTGTTATGCTTAGAATGGTTACGGTAGAACATGGACAAGTGCAAGGACTGCCTGCGGCGGACCCGCGAATTACCAGCTTCAAGGGAATTCCTTTTGCCGCACCTCCTTTAGGTGAGAATCGCTGGCGTGCTCCACAGCCGCAGCCGAACTGGGACGGTGTACTGCAAGCTTTCGATTTTGCCCCTATCTCCATGCAAGCCCCAACAGTCATCGATGATAACAATATCTACACCCGCGAATGGGCAGTTGATCCTGACCTGCCCATGGACGAAGATTGTCTGTATCTGAATGTCTGGACACCCGCCAAGCGCACGGACGAGAAGTTACCTGTCTTTGTCTGGTACTTTGGCGGGGGCCTACAGGTTGGCCATACGGCCGAAATGGAATTTGATGGCGAGCGAATCGCTCGCAGAGGTATTGTCGTCGTGACGATTAATTATCGACTGAATGCCTTTGGCTTCCTGTGTCATCCCGAGATTAGCGCCGAATCTCCCCATGCCCCCGCCAACTTCGGTCATCTCGATCAACAAGCAGGCACCCAGTGGGTCAAACGCAACATTGCCGCCTTTGGTGGTGATCCAGACCAGATCACCATCGGCGGACAGTCAGCAGGCGGAGGAAGTGTACTCAGCCAGATGACCTCTCCGCAGAATAAAGGCTTGTTCCAGCGAGCCGTCATCATGAGTGGTATGGCCACCGAGTTATACCCGAAGGTCCGTGTGCCTGCTGTCCGTTCCACACTGCGGGATGCAGAGCAGGCCGGGGTTGCATTTTTTGATTTCTTGGGCGTATCCTCCCTCGCTGAAGCGAGACAACTCGATGCAGAGTATCTCCGTGATAAAGCACTCGAATACAAAAGCTTCTGGGGAACCGTCATCGACGAACAATTCTGCGCAGGCGATCCGTTTACTCGTTTTATTCAGCAGGAGCGCGAGGCGATTCCCGTAATGCTGGGGCATACGTCTTCCGAATTTTGGACCCGTCCCGCCGCAACCGATCTGGAAGAACTAGAGCAGACGGCTGTGGAGCTGTTCGGCGAGGATGCTCCTGCCTTTTTGCAGCTATGTGAGGCTGATACCGGCCAAATCGAACATGCTCTGCAACAAGCATCGGTACGCATGATCCAACATGCCATTCTGCTCGCCATCCGCGCGAACAGCGGTCATCCGTCTGAAACGCCTCTCTATTATTATAACTTCGACGCCGAGATTCCCGGTTGGGACCAGCCGGGCACCTTCCACTCCGTCGATCTGTGGTTCTTCTTCGAAACACTCGCCAAGTGCTGGCGGCCTTTCACAGGCAAGCATTATGATCTGGCCCGCCAGATGTGTAATTATTTATCCAATTTTATTGCTACAGGTGATCCAAACGGTTCGGACTCCACTGGAAAGCTGATGCCTCATTGGATTCCGTGTACTACGGAACAGCCGTATCTTATGGAATTTGGCGATCAGTCTCAATTACAGCAGTCTGAGCCCGGACCGATGCTCTCGTTTCTCATTGAACAATATTTCAAGAAACAGAATGAACCTGTTGTTTAAAACATGAGGCTTCCCCTCTCACGATATCGTAAGAGCCATGCGATAGCATGGCTCTTTTAATACAATGACCTATCTCTACTTTCCATTATAGAAGAGTCTGTGGTGGTTTATTGGAGATGACGGGTAGCGTAATCTGTAGTGAAAAAGTATCTTCTTCCTGCGACACCTTCAACGTACCGTTGTGCTGTTCGATCATTTTCTGACAACTAACGAGCCCTATTTCGTTGCTATCTTTCTTTTTACTGACACGTTTAATCTTATTCTTCACCTCAAGAATGACACATTGTTGCTTCAAAGAGATCTGGATATAAACGGGAAACACTGGATCGGCATATTTTCGAATATTTGAAAATAGGTTATCCATTACGCGTCGCATGGCGACCAGATTGATTTCCAGTAAAAACGCCTCATCATATGCATCTGTCTGAACCTGCACATCAATATCGTCCAAAACCACTAATTGTTCATCGATGAGTTGATCAATCAGCGCTCTGCCCTCATACCTTTCAAATTCTATTTCCTCTTCTTCCGCGGCAGAAGATACCGTAAAATATTCGAATAATTTGTCCGACAGGACTTTGATCTGATAGGCCTTCTCCCGGCTATTATGAATATACTGCAACAGATCCTCATGTGTCTTATACTTATTGAGCTCTATGATATCCATATATCCTAATAGAATCGTGAGTGGCGTTCGCAAATCATGGGAAATCGCCGTAATCAATTCACGGTTGGCCATCCTGACCCTCTCCTCGCTACCCAGCCGCTCCACAAATGATTTCCTCATCTCATCAATACTCTGGGCCAAAGATGACAGTTCATCCTTTCCCAATACCGTAATTGAATAATCCAGATTTCCACCTTCGAGTATTTTGATCTCTTGTTCAAGCACGCCAATATACGACGTTTTCTTATTAATCATCAGTAGAAAGGAAACGATGAACACGACAGCTGCTATGAAAACACCAATAATGAGAATGAGATTGTAATATTGATACTCATAGAAGCCAACCAAATATATTTGGGCATCCTGATCCGCAAAATGGATGGTGGTGATGGGTATTTTTGAAGGTACAAATTGAGTTAACAGCTCTTCATTCATGGCAGGATCAATCTCCGTGTTGGAGGAGAATATCAATTTATCTTTTGCAAAAATATACAGATTCAAGTAGCGTTCATGACTGATCCAATCAGACAATTGCTCGTGATTTTGTGTTGACACGTTCTGATTGTTCACGAATGTTTCGAATCGTTCAAGCGCATCTTGCTGTCTGTTCTCTACAAAAGTGGATTTGCTTAAGTAACTATCCAATACAGTCTCGCCAACTACTTGTACAATAACGAAAACACTTGTGGCAATGATCAGAGAAATGATAACCGCCAGAACCAGTTTAATCTTCAGCTTTTTCCCCATGAGTAACCTATTCAATTTTGTACCCCTTCCCCCAAACGGTCTTCACATATTTAGGGTTCTGTGGGTCATCCTCCAGTTTGCCTCTCAGATTACGAATATGAACCATCACCGTGTTATTACATGTATAAAAGTAGGGCTGCCCCCAAACACTCTCATATATATTTTCCGCCGAGAATACCTTTCGTCGTTTCTTAGCCAACAGCAGCAAAATGTTGTATTCAATTTCAGTTAAAGCAATTTCCTTCTCCCCAACAAACACGGTTTTTGAATCCTGGTGGACGATAAGATCTTTAACGATAATTTGGTCCGTTTCTTCGGTCTTCTCCTTGCCCCGATAAACATAATATCTCCGGAGTAAGGCCTTCACTCTTGAAACGAGTTCTGTATAGGAGAAGGGTTTGGACAAGAAATCATCACTGCCGGAGGAAAAGGCCAATTGTTTGTCTGAATCCTGCGTTTTCGCCGTGAGGAACAGGATCGGTGCGCTTGTTTGTTCACGAATCTCCAGACATGCTTTCAGGCCCGATTTATTGGGCATCATCATATCCAAGATAATGAGATCCGTCTCTTCATTCACTTTATCAATCGCATCTTGACCATCTATCGCTTCAATGACTTCATAATTCTCGCTCTCTAATAAAATCCTTACAATTTCACGAATTTCGCTGTTATCATCAGCAATTAGAATTTTCTTACTCATCTGATCCCTCCGTCTAATTTCAGTATAATATGCGCTATTGGCGACTACCAGCAAATACAATCGACTTAAGAATTCTTCAGAAGTTATGTAGGTATCTCTTAATAACTTCGCCTTATACTGTAAATATGTAGAGGTTATTACACAAAGGAGTCGTCAGCTATGCCACAACCCTCGAAAAAAGTAATGACTAACCTATTGTTGGGTCTGTTCCTCATGTTGTCCATTGGTCTGTTGGTCTATTATTCTCCTGCCATAATTAAAATCATGTCTTCCATGGACAACTTCAGAGAATATATTCATTCAACCGGACATTGGGGTCCAATCATGTTCATCCTATTCCAGATTCTTCAGATCGTGGTTGCACCTATTCCAGGAGAAGTGGTGCAAGTCGCAGGCGGATATATTTACGGTACAGCCATTGGTTCATTGTATACAACGATAGGTTTGATACTCGGCTCAGCGATCGCCTTTTATTTCACTCGTTTTATCGGTCGGGCTTACATTTCACGGCTGCTGCAAAAGAAAAATTATAAGTGGATGTCGTTTATACATGATGAGAAGAAATTCTCCGCCTTTTTATTTATCTTTTTCGTGATACCCGGCTTGCCCAAAGACATGCTTGTATTTGTTGCCGCTCTTACATCGATTCGTTCGTTTAAGTTCTTCATGATTCTTATAATTGGTCGTCTGCCGTGGATCATTGCATCTGCCGCCGTGGGGTCCACCATTCATATGCAACAATATACGATCGCCATTAGTATTTCTGTTATCGCTGTGATCGGGTTCGTGCTCGGTTATATCTATAGGGAGAAATTGGTGGGATTGTTCTCCCGGTCTGACAGAACCGAAACCAAAGCCAAACTCAAGGCTACACCCAGCTATAGTAAGGAATAGTGTGTTTGGTAGAATAAAAAGAAATACAACATGAACAAAGTCAATCTATGGATATGAACACTGGAGGTATATCTCATGCAAAACCTTGAAACCAATCGATTAATCCTGCGAAATTTCACCGCAACAGACGCAGCCGGACTGTTGGAATACACAGCTAATCCCAGAGTGAATTGCTTTATGGATCACCGAATTTCAACACTGGAAGAAGCAGCGGCAGAAGTCGCAAAAAGAAGCAATGACGATTCCCAAATCGCAGTCTGCCTGAAAGACAGTAACGAGCTGATCGGTGAGCTGTTTGGCATGAGGGAAGATCGGGATCCTGATACAGATAAGGATACGAATTCAGATACGTATAGTATTGGTTGGAATTTTAATGGCAGATTTGAAGGGAAAGGGTACGCAAGTGAGAGTGCCCACGCTTTCATCGAGCATCTCTTTATGGAACAGGGAATAAGAAGAGTGTACGCCTATGTCGAGGATGATAACTTTCGTTCCCAGAAACTGTGTGAGAAGCTGGGCATGCGCCGGGAAGGTCTTTTTTTGGAGTTCATCTCATTTGTCAAAAATGAGGACGGCACACCGAAATACGAGAATACGTATCAATATGCTTTGTTGAAAAAGGAATGGCTGGCACAGCGTGAATCGGAGAAATAAAGAAAGACATGCCTATGCGTCATCATTAGTTTAAAAAAATTTATTGAAATGAGAACGTAACCATGCGTACATTCCACAACAAATACGGCGGCTTCTCCCTGGATGGGATTCCAGAGGAAAAGTCGCCGTTGTATGAATACTAAACACTATTGAACGGGTAATCGTTAATGGGTCAAAATACCGTCAGCTTGAACCTAAACGGTGCTGCCCCAATATTGTTTGGCGATCTTCTGCCCCTGATCAATCTTCGCCCATTGCTGAGCTTCGCTTAATTCGTTACCGCCATCGCAGGATGCAAAACCGCATTGATGAGACAGCAGCAGCCGATCCTTATCGATAATTTTGGATGCTTCGTCCAGCAAACGGACAACGCGTGCTTCATCGTCGAGGGTACTTGTTTTGGAGGAAAGCAAACCTAATACCACTTCAGTCTCAGGTCTGTCCTTGAACACTTCCAACGCTTCAAGTGAACCCGCACGATCATCATCCCACTCCAGGAAGAAACGATCATATTTTAATTGCTTCAGGAACAGATTGGCGATTTTCACATATGATCCACCGCCCATGTTGCGGGAATCATAGTTTCCGCGGCAGTTATGTGTCCACATTTTCAAGCCAAGGCTATGACCGAAGTCAATTACGGTATTGTTAATATCAATGAATTCAGTAGCCAGGCCCTGTACTTCATCTTGATTGATATGCTCCCCTGTGAAAGGAGAGTTCGGGTTGTCGTCTGCAAACAGTTCCCACAAGCAATCATCGAATTGCAGAATTTTACCGCCCACTGCAGCGAATTCTTCGACGAATTCCTTATACGCGATCACAAGCCCCTCTTTGAGCTCCTGTTTGTTCTGATAAACGGAATCGGTACCGCCAATGTTATCCGACCAGGAAAGCTCACCGAAGATATGGGATGGCGATGGTACACAAAGTTTCGTTTGTTGCTCGCCAGCCGTGTCTTGCAGTTGTTGGAACAACTGAATAAAATGATGATTCTTTCCGCTCAGTTGGTCCGTGATACGCAGTCCAATATCTTTGCGTGTTTCATATTTTGACGTTCCGTCCACATCTCTGAAAAAATAGCCATGATCCGCGATATAACGTTTCACGCCGCCAAATCCCCATACAAAGTCCAGATGCCACATCGATTTGGAGAATTCGCCATCGGTAACCACGGACAAGTTATGTTCGATTTCCTTGGCGACAACTTGTTTGATAGCCTCTGTCTCGCACTTCTCATATCCTTCGTAATTTTCATAGAACGGATATTGGATATCGTCATTATGTTCAATTTGCGTTTTATATTTCAGCAGCTCATCCGGCCGCAATAAACTTCCTACGATCTGGAACTTGTCAGTCATGTAAATTACCCCCTCGTTGTATACCATGATCATATCACGCCGAGCGCAGTTAGAAGGGATACTTAAAAACCATAACTGGTTATAGTTAAAAGCTATATCAAAAGTTAGTTATTCCATTTCACAACGAACTACGCCGTATTTCATAGAAATACTGAACGGCTGAATGCTTTAATTTGATCTGCTCGGACATGTTCAGAATTCGCTTTTTGCCAACTCGTCTGTCCATTAAAGCCAGAATATTAAACAGGATATCTTTGCTCTCCAGATTATCCTCTATAGAAGTAGATAAATATGTGGTAGCTGCAACTGTAAAATTCGATTTACTGAGTGCGGTCTGTGCCGCCAAAAGCTCTTTGGCATGGACGGATATTTTTCTGCTTCTTGCCATGACTTGTAATCGATCCTCGGGAATATTACCTTTGGACTCTTGCCGGATAGCTTCAATCTCTTCATCGCTTACAGGAATGACGATATTAGGATCGTTCTTGATCTCCTGCTCCGTCTGATACCACCGGACAGGGGTGGTCGTATCAATCATATTCAGTATGTTCTTTTTATCTACGGTAATGTAACAATTTCCTGATTTATCAGGTGAATAGCGATAGCTGGTAGCACGGTACTCCACTCGTCCAACTAACGCAGGACTAAGAAAACTCTCCAATTGTTGCTTCAATTTGCTCCAGGACATAGATCCTCCTATTATCGAAACCAACCGCATGCATTGCGGCGATCATTTTAATTGTTTCAACCAATCTCCAAAATCAACATTCACCTAAAGTATATCACAGCCAAGCGAAGCGAAGTCTCATATCGATTGTGATGCAGGGCCCACTACTTTATGCTTCAAATCAGAAATTTAAGATCCATTTATTGGTTTTAAAACTTCCTATGTGATAAACTTGCAGAAAATTATCTACTTCCTATTAAATCGTTATAGTCTACCATTGGAAAATACGTTGTTATTCACAAAGGAGAGGAAGAGTGTAATGGCTAAGAAGAAAGCAACCTTACCTGCTCATATGGAAAAACTCGTTAAAGATAATGATATTTCTGCTGTAAAAGAAGTTTTCGAGCAATGCGAATGGGATGCCCGTGGGGGCTACAGCAAAGGTACGACTCTCAGCTTTCGTCAAATATCGGATGAAGTGGTCCGCTGGCTAGTAGAGCAAGGGGCAGATATTAATGCACGTGACAAATATCAACGCACGCCTCTACATGCTCATGCCTCACACTGGTCAGGAAATGTAACCCTGTTTCTTGAATTAGGTGCGGATCTGGACGCTGTGGATTACCAAAATGAAACACCGTTACATGCAGCGGTCAATGGGTATAGAACCAAAGTGGTTCAAGAGTTGGTAAACCAAGGTGCTGCTATTAACGTTGAAAATAATAAGGGAAATACACCATTAGCTAAGGGATTAATCAATTGCAGGAATAGTGATATTGTCAATCTGGCGGAGATTGCCGCCATTCTGCTGAATGCTGGTGCATCGGTCACCCCAGATATGAAAGAATCGGTGAAGCGGATTGGTAAGGATTTTGAATTCGTTCGTGAGAAGTTCAATAAAGACAAAATCGATGAAGTTTCAGACGCACTAATCAAACTGTACCGGCTATTTGATGTCGAGCCGGTAGCAAATCGGATCATGCACGATGGGACCACCCCCATTCAGGTAACGGCAACCACCTGGCCCAAGCAACATCAAGAGCTGTGGGAATATCTCATTCCCGCCCAGGGCCATGCTCAAACGGTGCAGGGAGAGGTTATCCGTATCACAGGGCGTGTATCCCATGAAGTATTGGATAATGGCGGAGGAAACTGGGATGCGGAGTATCGCAAGATGCTGGATGCGCTGATTCGTCACCTGGGCATTGGTGCGCCACTCGCCCCGGCACTACTCCAAGAGGCAGCAGACCTGGTCAGCAGGCTTCATGATGGATACGATTTTGATGCGCCTGCCAGATTATCCGAGTTGGCTGTGTTATGGGTATTAGCGAATCCTCAGCCGATCCCCATGGCCCAACCGGAGTATACGCGTTAACGTTCCAAGACGATTAAAGTGTTAAAACACAATTAGAATACAACAACAGCTAAAAAAGAAGCGGAATCGATTCCGCTTCTTTTCTTTTATATCTTTTTAATTATCATCCAATACATCATCGGGATATCATAAAAGCTTTACGCATCGTCCGTTCTTTATCCGAACTCGGAAACTTAAATTCCACGTTCCTCCGCCTCATCTTGAGCCTTATTTCCAAATTCATGGAGCAGTGTGCGAACTTCACTTGTCGACTTGGCGTTCATTAAGCTGTTTCTGAGTTCACTTGCCCCTCGAAATCCGCGGACATAGACTTTAAAGAAACGGGCAAGCGCGCTGAACGAACGTGGCGCCTGTCCTGAATATTGATCATGAAGGTCCAGATGCAGTCTTAGCAGATCAAGCAATTCCTCACTGCTGTGTTCCTTCGGCTGCTTCTCAAAAGCAAACGGATTCTGGAAAATACCGCGTCCAATCATAATGCCGTCCACACCATATTGCTCAGCGAGTCTCAGGCCTGTCTCACGGTCCGGGATATCCCCGTTAATGGTCAACAGTGTATTCGGCGCGATCTCATCACGAAGTTTCTTAATCTCAGGAATCAGTTCCCAGTGAGCGTCTACTTTGCTCATTTCTTCTCTCGTACGCAGGTGAATCGACAGATTCACAATATCTTGCTGCAAAATATGAGTTAACCAGTCGCGCCATTCATCGACCTCCGTAAATCCGAGACGCGTTTTTACACTGACCGGCAGCCCCCCGGCTTTCGCCGCCTGAATAATCTCCGCCGCAAGTACCGGCCGGCAGATCAAGCCACTTCCTTTTCCATTCTCAGCAACATTGGCTACAGGACAGCCCATATTAATATCGATGCCTTTAAAGCCTTCCTTTGCCATACCGATACTCATCTCACGAAAGAATTCCGGTTTATCTCCCCAGATATGAGCCACAATCGGCTGTTCATCCGCTGTAAAAGTCAAACGCCCACGCACACTCTTGTGCCCCTCCGGGTGACAATAACTCTCTGTGTTTGCAAACTCGGTAAAAAACACATCCGGTCTGCCCGCTTCACTTACGACATGCCGAAACACAACATCCGTCACATCTTCCATCGGTGCCAGTATAAAAAATGGTCGTGGCAATTCACGCCAAAAGTTTTCTTGTGTCATCTCCAAAACCTCTCTATGCATACTAGGGAAAATCTTTATCCCGAAAATGTTAAATCATCTGTAACCGATTATATCACACCCCCGAGAGAAGCATACTTCTCCAGCCAGCCTGAATAAACAACGTCAACTCCATAGGAATAACCCATCAAGGAGTAGCCAGATATGTGTTTGACATCATCATATATTGCATATATTATAGACACATGTAATCTCTAATTGCGAAGCCAGACCATTTCAGACCTTGTTCGAGATTGCGGTTTGACATACAACAGACAGTACAGAAAGGAGAACAATACACATGGATGTATTAAAAAGTCAGTACGAAATGATTAAACGAACAAGGGAATCCCTCTTCCAAATGTGTGAAACCATGCCCCCCACAGCGTATACTCAACCGGTAGAAGCCCTAGGTGAGGATTCGATCCGTAACCTGCATGTTCATGTAACAGATTGTTATCGCGTATGGTTATGTATTCGCGGTCTTGGACGATCCATGCCCAAAATAAAGCCAGAATCCATCAGAGATGTTCAGCAGATGCGTGAATTATTTGAAGTGATAGATTCACTCGTTAACAACTTCTTGCAGGATTTCAGAAACAACTGGAACCCCGACATTCAAGCCGGTTGGATGAGTGAAAGTGCCGAATCAACTGAATTATGGCTGTTTACACATTGCACAACCCACGAATTCCATCATCGAGGACAAATCTCGAAAATAGCCAGACTACTTGGATACATCCCGCCCAAAATGAATTTATCCAAAATAAAGGGGTGAGTGATAAACGGTTAATCCTGTCTACATATTTCTAATTGATTCTTATCAAATACAAACTTTTTTTGTTATGCTTTTTTTTGTTGCCACATTAGAGATAATAAATATCTTTAAAGTCTTTCAAAATTTAAAATCAGCGAAGGAGCGTGGAAAGATTGCAAGCAGATGCGACACGAGATCAGAGTACCACCGTTCAGAAGTATAAAATTATTCCCATCATGACTGCCTTACTATTAGCTGGTTTTATTGGTATGTTCAACGAGACGGCTTTAAACATTGCGCTCAGTGATCTCATTCTTCTATTTAATATTAGCGCATCAACAGCCCAGTGGCTGACAACAGGTTACTTATTAACTCTGGGTATCTTAGTGCCTGTGTCCGGTCTGTTCCTCCAGTGGTACACCACGAGACAGTTGTTCACAGCTTCGCTCCTATTATCTATTCTCGGCACAGTGCTAGCGACGCTTGCCCCGGGTTTTGAGTTACTCATGATTGCACGCGTAATTCAAGCTGCTGGCGTAGCCCTTATCCTGCCACTGATGTTTCATACGGTATTGGTTATTATCCCACCCGAGAGACGAGGCGGAGCCTACGGGCTGATTGGACTTGTTCTTGTCGTTGCACCTGCGATTGGGCCTACCCTCTCCGGATTGTTGATTGAACAACTGAGCTATAACTGGATTTTCGGACTGTCTCTTCCTATATTACTGTTCTCTCTGCTATTTGGGTTACGACATATGCAGAATATTACGAATGTGACCAAACCTAAGATTGATATCTTCTCACTGCTCTTGTCGACACTTGGCTTCGGCGGGATCGTATTTGCTATGAGCAGCGCAGGTGAAGGTGAAGGAGGCATTGCATCACCTACCGTTATCATTTCGTTACTCATCGGCGTATTAGCTCTTATCTTATTTTCCATAAGACAATTGCGGATGGAACAACCGATGTTGGACTTGAGAGCTTTCAAACAGCCGATGTTTACGATGGGTACTGTCATGCTGATGCTTGCAGTAATGGTGATGATGGCGTCCATGCTCATGCTACCCATGTATCTGATTAGAGTTCAAGGTCTGAATGCGTTCTCTGCTGGACTTGTGTTGTTACCGGGAGGAATAATCAACGCCATTATGCAACCGATTATGGGAAAAGTGTTTGATAAATATGGCCCAAGATGGGTTGTGCCTGCTGGGTTCATGGTCATCTCCGTTGTACTCTGGCTCCTCTCAGGAATTACAGCAACAGATAGCCTTACTTACATCATACTGCTTCATACCTTCTTGATGATTGGTATTTCCATGGTATGGATGCCTTCTCAAGCGAATGCCCTGAACCAACTGCCTCCTTCTCTCTATCCACACGGTAGTGCCATTATGAATACGGTTCAGCAGATAGCCGGTGCGATTGGTACCGCAGTTGCGGTAAGTATCATGTCTATTGTTGCAAATAAATCGCTGCTGCAATCTGCAGATCCCGTTAACTCGGCTAATGCGGCACTATCTCTGACAGA
Source organism: Priestia sp. FSL H7-0729 (assembly GCF_038005685.1). Lineage (NCBI taxonomy): Bacteria > Bacillati > Bacillota > Bacilli > Caryophanales > Bacillaceae > Priestia > Priestia sp. FSL H7-0729. The sequence goes on along the minus strand of NZ_JBBOTQ010000012.1, from coordinate 69,684 downwards.
AGGTATACAACAGGTGTTCCTGGTAGCCATATTTGTATCAGTGCTAGGTTTCCTCCTGTCACTCTTCATGAAACGTGTTCTCCTGCCGGGAATTAAGGATAATTAGGTGTATTTAAGATAAAACTGCACACCCTGAACGAGCAAAAAGCGGAGCGAGTGCTAATGAGCACTCGTTCCGCTTTTCTAATTTCCATGCAGTATAATTTATACTACCGCACCAAAAGATTAACGATCTCTAATCAGATTAAATCTGACTTCTGCAGCAATCTCTGCATGATCGTCGCAATCTCGGCACGTGTGATCTTACCTTTTGGCGCTAAAAAAGACTGGCTGCGACCCTGCACAAGACCGGACTTCACGCTGTCCGCTGCACTACTGTGGGCCCAGGAGGATACAGTAGTCTCATCTTGGAACATCTGGAGCGTAGCATCTAAAGATTCTGTACAAATACGATTTGGCTTTATCAAGATCGTAACCCGGCCACAACGCCTTTATGAAATCCTTCAATAGAAAGAACTGACGGCTCTGAAGGCTTGTTTGGTTTTGATGTTGAGTGCAATTCATCTTGCCGAACTGGAAATGCTCCTCTAAAATGAATCTCGACAGGCATATAACCTGCAGATCGTCATTCGGAGGAGGCATAACTTAAATATGGAAATTTCACTGGATATAATGAAAGATAAAGTCGAATGCTTGCAGGCTTATGACTTTCATGAACTGGCGCGGGCGATTGAAGAACGAATTGAAATCAATAAGGCATTAATGCTACGTGTGAAGCAAGTCCAACATCAAGTAACCTTTGACCCTATTCGTACCAAAATGTTATACAGTGCAATTGTGCATTTTGCCGTAGATTGATGGACCAAAATTTGCAGTTGCTCTCAGTCATATTATGTAGTCACTTTTGAGGATTAAGGGGGGGGGCATACCATGCAGGAATTGCTCTTTACGAAGAACTATAAAAATAATGACACACTTCGAACAAGTTTTTTTAAACTTGCTGCCGATACCTTTGATATTGATTTTGAAAATTGGTACCAACACGGATGCTGGGGCGAAGGATACATCCCTTTCTCATTCGTTGATGGAGATCAGGTTATTGCCAACGCTTCCGTTAACATCCTTGAGCTCATCATTCACGGGGAGCAGAAAAAAGCGATTCAAATCGGCACAGTGATGACACATCCCGACTATCGAGGGAAATGGCTATCCACTCGTTTAATGAACAAAATTTTAGAGGAATACGACAACAAGTACGATCTCATGTACCTTTTTGCCAATGAATCGGTCCTTGATTTTTACCCTAAATTTGGTTTTAAGCCGGTGGAAGAACATCTTTTTTCAATGGATTATACGGCAAAAAAATCACCCAAACCTGCGAACCTTCGGAAACTCGATGTTACTAACGCGGATGATTTACATCTTATTCAACAATTTGCATCCCAAAGACTGCCTGTTTCTCGGCATTTCGCAACCCATCACGCTAAAGGAATTCTCATGTTTTATTGCCTGAATGTCTTTAGTAATGATATTAATTACTTAGAAAATGAAAACGTCATTGTTATTTATCAGAAAGAAGACAATCATATTGAGCTCTTCGACGTTGTTAGCTTAAACGAAATAAATATGAAAGATATCTTGGATAAGATTGCAGATGAGTATACAGAGACGATAACCTTCCATTTCACACCAGATGCAACAGAACATCTCGTTCAAAAAAGTACCACTACTCATGAAGGTTTATTTGTAAGAACCCCTGGTGAGCATCTCTACCCGGTGCAAGTTAAACATCCGATTACTTCAATCGCTTAATAACTTATGTAGTAGTGCCCACCACCAGTCATATTTTCAAAAGATCAAAGAGGAGCAGGATTTCCCTGCTCCTTCGTTATGTGAAACTTCTTTCTCTCATCAAACGTAAATTCACAAGGTATAATGAAAACAGATGCCCGTTCAGCATGATCTTATCACCATCATAATGAAGGAGGGGACATTCGTGGCCTTTATCCCGTTAAACTGTCCCAATTGCAACGGTAGGATTGAGTACAAAGAGGGTCAAATTTTAAAGTGCCCCTATTGTGAAACAGAGCTTTTATTGAAGCAAAATAATGTCTATTACGTGGACCAGACCATCAATCATTACCATGGAACGCCTCCCAAGGCAACGCCGAAGCAGGCTGTCTCCATAAAGCTAATGCTGATACTGATGTTGATCCTAACTGGCACCATCGGTACTTATTTTTATTATAGCAACAGCTCCACCTATTCAAAAACAGAAGTTAGTCTGCCTGTGCGAAAGATGCCCGAAAGCGAGGTTCTGCTCTCATTTTTGCGAGATATCTTCGATAAAGGGTCTGCCTTGCCTACAGAGGAAGAATTGGCTCGTATTCGCTATTTAACCGTAGAGCATTCGGAGAATGATCAGTGGAAGTTTACATACAGCCTCTCCGATCCCTTCAGCGATGAACAGGCCGAGAAAATTACTTATGTTACTCAGGACAAGAAACTGAATAGCCAGGAGATTGATCAGCGAGATTTTGAAGCCTTTACGGGACTGACGGCATTGGACCTGACGAATACCTATGAAATCTCCCAGACGGATCAAACCACTTTGGCCCATATGTCCGGATTAAAAAGTTATGGAGGCGCTTTTAACGAATCTTTTAGCAAGTTTTCGGACTTCTTTGGTGACAAGTCTAACATTACGGAGCTTACAACCCAGCTTCGCAGCAATCAGGAATTGGCCCTGTTGCTGGAATTCCCCAATCTGAACTCTTTATCCATTACCTATGTAGATGAGTCCGTAACGGATTTTGTTCTTTTGAATAAACTGCCAATCAAGTCCCTGTCGCTTACCTTTGTCGATGAACTCGGATGGTTGTCGTCCATGAGCGGGCTAACATCCTTGTCTATTCAGCACAGTGAAACCACAGACCTGCAGCCGTTATACGCCTTGACCCAGCTTCAGGAGCTTCATTTGTCCTTTTTAACGAATGTGAAAACCATCGACTTTGTGCAAAATATGCCTGCTCTACAAACGTTAGATATTGAAAATGTAAACTTCTCCAGCCTGGAGCGCTTGACCGGCAAAAACTCCATTACTACACTGCGCCTGGCTTCTCTAAGTCAGCTTGGTTCGGTAAAGGCCATCAATAGCCTGTCATCTCTGCGGGAATTAACGTTGTCCGGCTACTACGAGAATGCAGAAGCGCTGACATTGCCCAATGTGGAGCATGTGGAAATTCCAAGCTCCTTTCTCACCGGTCTAAAGGCCCCGGCTGCAACCAGTCTGACGCTCCGTGGCGGAAGCGGTGAATTGAACTTGGCTGCGCTGGGGAAATTCCCGAAACTGGAGCAACTCTCCCTCTCGGAGATCGATGAAATTACACGTCTTGGCGCCCTGGACGGCTTGCCCAGCCTAGAGACCCTAAACATTTACGACTCGTCACTATATAAGGAGAGCGATGCTTTATTTCGTTTGAAGCAGGTGAAATCTCTGTTGTGCTCCGAGTGCAGGCTAAATTTCGAGCAAAAATCGGCCACGGAGAACAGTGTGCTTGAACATTTGACCTTAGAGCAGCCATATTTCAGCATAAATAACAACTCTGTCAATGAAGTTGATCAGATGATGCCTTACTTTGCCAACATGTCCGCTCTGCGTTCCTTCACTCTGCAAGACAGCAATTTGGCTTCTCTCGAATTCATGAGCAACTGGCAGGCCATAGAAGAGCTTCATCTCGAGAACAATGCCATTTCCAATATCGAGACTCTAAGCCAGCTGCCTGATCTGCAAAAGGTGTATCTCCCCGGTAATTCCGTACAAAACAAATCCGTGCTTGGTACGGGTGTGCATGTGTATTAATTACCGTTTGGGATGATGGGAGTTTTAGACTACTGTAGTTAGTGGATGGTATCGGAACAAAGACAAAAAGGGGTTCCCCTTATGCAGTTCTTCCTGCATGGGGGAACCCTTTCGGTGCTTTAAATCAAGTCAGAAGCCTTCAATATTCTTTGGACGATTGCTGCAACCTCAGCACGGGTGATGTTGGCATCCAAAGATCAGTCTCCCCATATAAAGGGATCTTGACGAACCAAACAAGCGGCTGCCTGATTGGCAACCGCTTTATCGGACATGCTTATTAAATGTCGTAGTTATTCGAAGGACTGTGATCGATAACGGATTGCACGACTCGTTTAACCACGGATTTCGCGGCATCCTGGATGGACATTCCGCCGATCTCGTCCGCGTTAACTTCGATAAATCCTTTGCCCCCGATGATCTCTCGAGCTGTCTCAAGTTCGCCCGCACTGATAGAATCATGGGATACCAGTGAGATCAGGCCGGCGTCGTTCAACACCTTTGCCATCTCCGCCGTTCCGCGGAGCGTTTCTCCACTGACGCTCTCAAGCAGCATCGTATGGTAACCGGATGACATTAGTCGCTTCTCCACTTCCTTGGTGAGATCTACCGTATCCGAGCCAGCAAACCATACCGTGAGCGGAGATTGTCCTTTCTGCTGGGCGCGAACATCTCTCGTGATCCCCGTATCCAGCGTGGCAAATCGGCTTTCTCCCTTCAGAGCTTGATCAATGACTCCGCAAGCGGACGTCATGTTGGTGACACGATCAATGAGGATAAAACCTCCGATGCTCTTATTGTGTTCAAAGGAATCGAAGACGATCTGATCCGACAGTGTGAATTCACACTTGGCCAATTCGTTCTTAACAATTTGATCGGCCGGAACCGTATGGCCCGTGTTAATGTCAATTTTATGGGTAATCGCCGTTACAGTGCCTGGAAGAGTCTTCGTTCCGACCTTTACCCAATAATGCTTGCCCGGAGTCAGGACGGAATCGTCCATCCACAGGATTGTAGAAGCGAAGCTGTCAGCTTCTTGGACTTGATTGTCCATCGTGAGCACGCAACCCCGCGAGACATCAACTTCACGGTCCAGTTGTATCGTAACTGGTTGGCCAGCATAAGCCGAATCCTGAGCTTGGTCCGTCACCAAAATCCGCTTAACCTTGGCTTTCTCCCGACTTGGCAGAGTCATGAGTTCGTCTCCGACCGAAATCTTTCCAGCCTCGATCTGGCCCTGGAACCCACGAAACGTATGGTCCGGTCTGCTTACACGCTGAACTGGCATCATGAATGGCTTCGTATCATCGGTAGTATGAACATCTATACTTTCCAAATACGGCAATAATGCTAACCCCTCGTACCAGGGTGCATTCGGCGACTGGGTTGTAATGTTGTCCCCTTCCGTAGCGGACACGGGAATGACCTGAATGCTCTTGATTTGGAATTCGGCCGTCGTTTGGATGAACTCTTCCTTGATTGCCTCGAACGTCCTCTGATCGAAGCCGACCAGATCCATCTTGTTCACAGCCAATACGAGATGCTTGATCCCCATCAGGGCGCAGATCCGGGCATGGCGTTTGGTCTGGGTAATGATGCCTTTGGTAGCGTCCACCAGAATGATGGCAAGATCGGCAAAGGAAGCGCCTACAGCCATGTTGCGCGTATACTCTTCGTGTCCCGGTGTGTCCGCCACGATGAAGGAACGATGAGACGTTGTAAAATAACGATATGCCACATCAATGGTAATCCCTTGTTCGCGTTCGGCCAGCAAACCATCCAGGAGCAGCGAGTAGTCGATTTTGCCGCCTCGACTTCCCAATCGACTATCGAGCTCAAGCGCGCGTTCTTGATCGGCAAACAGCAGTTTGGCCTCATAGAGCATATGTCCGATCAGCGTGGACTTGCCATCATCAACACTTCCGCAGGTAATGAATTTAAGTAGACTCTTCATGTTAGAAATAGCCCTCCCGTTTGCGTCGTTCCATGCTTCCCGCCGCTTCTTGATCGATAACCCGACTGGTCCGTTCGGAAGATAACGCACCCAATGTCTCCTCAATGATCTCATCCAGCGTGACGGCATCGGACTCGACTCCGCCCGTGAGCGGGTAACAACCCAACGTGCGGAAGCGAATCTTCTTCATCTCTATCTTCTCGCCAGGCTCAAGCTTTATCCGCTCGTCATCCACCATGATGATATGCCCATCACGATTAACGATCGGTCTTACGTCGGCGGAGTAAAGCGGAACGATATCGATGTTCTCCCGACGAATGTATTGCCAGATATCCTTCTCAGTCCAGTTGGACAGCGGAAAGACTCGAATGCTCTCACCCTTGTTGATTCGCGTGTTGAACAGCTTCCACATCTCCGGACGTTGGTTCTTCGGGTCCCACGAGTGATTCTTGTTCCGGAACGAGAAAATCCGCTCCTTCGCACGCGACTTCTCCTCATCACGTCTTCCGCCACCGAACGCAACCGTGAATCCGTATTTGTCCAATCCCTGCTTCAGGGCTGTGGTTTTCATAATGTCGGTATATGCGGAACCATGGTCGAAGGGGTTAATTCCTTGTTGAATAGCCTCTTCATTTGAGTGCACGATCATCTCGATACCAAATTCCTTCGCCTTTCGGTCGCGGAACTCAATCATTTCCTTGAATTTCCAGGTTGTATCGATATGCATGAATGGGAACGGCGGCTTCTCGGGGTAGAAAGCCTTTAGGGCCAAGTGCAACATGACCGAGCTGTCCTTGCCGACGGAATACAACATGACCGGTTTCTCGCACTCCGCTGCTACTTCTCTGATAATGTATATCGCTTCAGCCTCAAGTTGATCCAGATGTGTTAATTCTTGCATGGCAAGGCGGCCTCCTTTTTAATCCTCACTAAAACCATCGTATTTATAAACTTATCCTATCAGATTCCATCTTTATTGCAAAGTGGAAAAAAGCAAAATTTATGATGTCTATGTGTTGGAACGACAATATTCAGCATTGAGTAGCGGTTCCTCCTATAATAAAATCGCCTGAACGAATGATTTGTACTGAGCTGCAAATGGAATCGGGGGACATGGAACTTGAGCTTCATCTCGAGAACAATGCCATTTCCAATATCGAGACTCTAAGTCAGCTGCCTAATCTGCAAAAGGTGTATCTCTCCGGTAATTCCGTACAAAACAAATCCGTGCTTGGTACGGGTGTGCACGTATATTAATTACCGCCTGGGACGTTAGCGAGTTTTAGACTACCATAGTTAATGGATTGGATGGTATTAAAACAAAGACAAAAAAGGGGCTCGCGAATTTATATATTCTCGAGCCCCCCTTATGTTTATGTTTCGCTTTTCAACTATCATCGCTACACTCCAGAGCGTTGCGGATTGACCGTGCCAAAGATATGATACGGTGTTATCCCCTTTGAAAATAGACTATCGATCAGTTTGATTAATTCCTCCGACGATAGATCTTTGTCTCTGTGTATCCAAAGACGAAACATAGATATTAATGTTGATATGTAAAACTCAATGATGTATGGTGCCAAGACATCATCTGTTGAAAAATCCATAATCAATCGCTCAAAGGGAATTTCTCTTTTCAAGCGTTCCACAAAATGAACAGAACCATAATCGCCCAATACAGCTTTAAGAACTGAAATTTCCTCTGCATTTTCCAAGCATTGAAGTGCATCTTGGATAGTATGTGTAGAAAACTCTCTTCCTGCCATTTCCTCCTTAATGGATTTTAAAATCCTCTCTTCAACGCAGTCCAACAAATCATAGATATCTGTAAAGTATTGATAAAATGTACTCCGATTATATCCTGATTGGTTAGCAATCTCTTGAATGGATATCTTTTCGATTGGTTTTCGGCAATATAAATCACAGAATACATTTATAAATGTCTGCCTTGTTTTTTCCGTAATTTCAGGTTGCTTATTCATGTTTGACCTCCATTTTCTATTGGATTGATTATACGACAGATATTAAAAATCTGATGGTTGATGATCAAATAGTGAATCTATACAATAACATTATACAACACGTTGTTGGATTATCGACAAAGATGAATATGGATTTTAGGAGGCTAAGATGAGGATTTTATTTTTCGGTAGAGGTGTAATATCGACCCAATACGCTTGGGCTTTAGAGAAGGCAGGGCATACCGTTGAGTTTTACGTTAGAAAAGGGAGGAAAGAAACATTTGGAAGTCATATCGCTCTTGAAATGTGGGACGCACGAAGAGGAAAACAGTTCATCCAAGAAAGCTGGAAAATCAAGCTGCATGAGGAGATAAACCCAAATTATGATCTCATTATTGCGAGTGTCAACACGGAACAACTTCCCGAAGCAGCAAGAATACTTTCGACTACTGCTGGTAACACCCCGATCCTAATATTCAATAATATTTGGCAGGATTTAAAATCATCAATCTTGCCCCTGTCTATGAACAATGTTGTCTTTGGGTTCCCAGGAGCAGGAGGCGGCATTGAGGACAATAAGCTTAGGGGCGGCTTTTTAAAGATGATATTTCTGGAAAAACCACGGATAGGCACGGAACAGATCAACAACAAGGTCAAAGAACTATTTGAAAGCGCCAAATTTAAAATCAATTGGATCAAGGGTATGCAAAGCTGGTTATGGAATCACTATGCCATGAATGCGGCGATGGAGACCGAGGTGTTAAAACGAGGAAGTTTCCCAGCACTCTTGAATCATGGTGATTCATTCGCAAATGTCGGTAAGAGTATGCGAGAAATGAAGCCTATTCTTAAAGCAAGAGGCGCAAAGATGGACGCGATTACTCTACTGTTGACTAAGATTCCACCAGTACTTCTCGGAACGCTGTTTAACAAGGTTATTTTTGCAAAAGGCAGCTTACCACGACTTTTCATTGAATACAATAATAGTACGTCCAGTTTTGCAGTACTTGAAGTTGTGAAAGAAGCCCAAAAGTTAGGTATACCTTTGCCACGTCTTACCTCGGCATTAGAAAACACTGAACAAAACACAGGTATCGAAAACGGATAAACTGGAAATTGGATATTGTTCAGACCACCATCAACTCTACTAATGATTATATAAACCATCATCCGACGAACGGAAGTCTCATCCACTGTGTTGCGTTGAATTAATTACTGTGGCAATATCCCCGTTGACAAATTAATATATACTACACACCTCATAGTTACGCTAGCTATTCACTATGAGGTGTATTGGCGCTACTATCATTACCCATCAAATCATCCTGCTGTTCCATAATCCTGTCAATCTCAGCATCAATCAATGGCAGTAACAGACCAATAAATGACTTGTTTCCATTAGAATTTCTTTCGGTTTTCCTTGATATCATCTCCCTTGCTATCAATGTTCGCTCTATGTGCTTGAGCAAATGCGAATAATACTAGAATAGAAAGGCTGTAAAGAGGTTTTGGAAAGTTTTGCAGAATTAGTTCTAAATACATATCTATAATAGGCCATCAGGAGGGAGTCAAAAGAAGTGCAACGTACCACTAGACCCATAGTCAATCATCCCAACAGGACAACGCAAGCCCAATCTAACAAGGCTATTCTAAACCAAACAGCGGGAGCTGTCAGTCAATCGAATACTGCAGCTGTTGCATGCCGCAAATGCAAGTCACAGCAAGTAGTAGCCAATAAAAGAGGGTACAGTTTCGCAAACTTGTTTAAAACACTGTGGTGGATGGGATTATTTCCTCTCATATTAGTCTTAATCGGTACGATCGGAGCTTATTCTTATCACATGAATGTAGAAGTTGGAATTGGTGGAAGTAGCACTGGAGGTGGAGGTGGAATTGTTGAAGGTTTGATAGCTATCATCGGAGTTATTTTCGGGATATCAATCTTTATATCTTTACCCGTAAGCATCCTAATTGGATTCGTTGGGAGAGGTGAAATTGTAAACGGCTGTATGAACTGCGGTTTTAAATGGAGACCTGCTAAGAGGAAGTAAACTATTAGTGGGGGTGGGTAAGATTTTGATTTCCCCCGCCGCGTTAATGTTGTGCCATAAGAGAGTTACAGTACTCTTACGAAATGTAGACTTTTTGTATAATTAAGCTGTGAGATGTTCAGAAGCCCAAGTTTTCCTGCCCGTTCACATGTTGGTTAGCGGTCGCTCCCTGTGTTAGCAGGGGCGGCTTTTTCTGCATTTTTGATACTTACATGGGGTGGCTCAGATCATTAACAATAATAAGATTCAAAGAAACAATCACTCTCCGTCCTTGCGATTCAAGTTGAAGAACACCTTTTGTGGACTTTTATATTGGGTACAGAAAGGACATCTATCTGCACAGCCCACATTAAGCATAAAAAAGAAGCGGGCTATTGACCCACTTCGTTACTATTCCACGCCAATATACCTCAACTATTAATCTTATCTGATCAACATCGCCACCGACTCCACATGCACCGTATGCGGGAACATATCTACCGGTGTTACCTCAACCGTACGGTATCCGCCATCCTCCAGTACACGAAGATCACGTGCCAACGTGCTCGGATTACAACTCACATACACCACGCGCTCCGGCTTCATCTCCAGGATCGTTTCCAGCAAACGTGGATCACAGCCCTTACGCGGCGGGTCGACAACGATCACGTCTGCTTCGATACCTTGTTCTTTCCAGCGTGGGATAACGTCCTCGGATGCGCCAACTTCAAACTTCACGTTACGCATCTCGTTCAAGAGCGCATTGCTGCGAGCATCCTCAATCGCTTCGGGAACGATCTCAACCCCATAGACCTGATCCGCATGTTGCGCGAGGAAAAGAGAAATCGTCCCGATGCCGCAATAGGCATCAATTACGGTTTCTTTGCCGGTTAGTCCGGCGTACTCCACCGTTTTCCCGTACAGTACTTCCGTCTGCACCGGATTCACCTGATAGAACGAACGCGCCGAGATGGCAAACTGCACATCACCGATATAATCATAGATTACATCACGGCCCCACAGGACGCGGGTCTCATCGCCAAAGATAACGTTGGTCTGCTTCTTGTTCACGTTCTGGCAGATGCTCGCAACATGCGGAATGGCTTCACGGATACTGCCAATCCATTCGTCTTTGTACGGAATGTCTCGACCATTCGTAACCAGAACAAGCATCATCTCGCCTGTACGGAACGCCTTCTTCACAACCACATGGCGCAGCAGACCGCGACCTGTCTCTTCGTTATATGCACTGATTCCAAAATGACTGCCGATCTCCTTCACCTTCGCAACCACTTCGTCATTGTGCTCATGCTGAATGAGGCAGCTCTCCATATCGATGATCCGATGGCTTCCTTTGGCGTAAAATCCACCTACCAAGCCACCCTCGGCTGCGCCGATAGGTACCTGTGCCTTGTTGCGATAGCGCCATGGCTCGTCCATGCCCATCGTAGGCAGTACGCGAATGCCCTGCTCCGTATCTTCTTCGTTCATGACACCTTCGAGACGAAGTCGAATACGATTGCTGCCGATCATTTGTGCTTCAGAAGATGCTTGTCCAGGTTCAGTTGTCTGATTCGCATCACCAGCTGAAGCGTCATCCTGCATGTGCTGTTCGGCGCCCACTTTATCATCCTGCAGGTTGGATGCCAACGTCTCTACATCCTCCACCATCACGTTCAATTTGCCAATCCGCTGCAAATTATCGACTACCAACTGGCGTTTCCAGGCAAGCTGCCCGGCATAGCTCATATGCTGGATCTGGCAGCCACCGCACTGATCATAGATCGGGCAAGGCGCGGACACACGATCCGGGCTTGCCTTCACGATCTCCAGTAACTTGGCGTAGCCATACTGCTTCTTGGTTTTCATCACGCGCACGCGTACGGTTTCACCCGGAAGCGCACCCTGTACGAAGAGCGTGTATCCATTCGCACGACCTACACCCTCACCGTCATGGTTCATGCCAATGATGTCGATGACAGTCTCTTCATTTTTGCTAACGGGCAGACCTTCGATTGGTGCAGATTCACGCGTTCTCCCCTTTGGACGAACGGCAGAAAGAGATGCGCCTTGTGGCCGCACCTCTTTTCCTTGCTGACGTGGTGATGGACGAGATGATTGACTTGGCTGACGGGACGCTGAAGCGTTCCCTTGCCCCTGAGAGGCAGCCGAATTCCGGCGGTTTTTTCCACGACCGCTGCGGTTCGTATTAGACAACGTACATTCACTTCTTTCTTCTTATATGGTATCACATCAAAAATAACGTTCCGAATTTCTAATGAACTTCAGAAACGTTATAACATCCTCAGATGGTGTTTTACGACCTTATTAGATCATTTTCTCCAAAATAACGACGTTGAGATTCGTTAGATTCGCAGCTTGGGTGATTTCGCCACACTAAGGCTTCCTGAGTTCGTTAGCCGCCGGCACTCGACCAAACTGCTATTTTCAGCACGGTGCATCACATTGCAGTACCATCGAACAAGAACAACACTTTTAACTTTCACCGTTCAATGTACACTTTTCGCTGTTCACGTTCACACACGCATATCACAATGTACCCCATATCCGCTCAACGCATGGTGACCACATGAGATTATACGCGATCCCACCATACACGGCAACTGGAAAATCCACTTCCATCTCACCTTACTGCAGAGCTGAATCCAACTCTCCTCAACAGTTATGCGATACTGTGCAACCACCGCTGTAGTATCATAGCTTTTATGAGACGCTCAACATTGCTTTTCGCAAGCGACTAGCATTGCTCCCAGCACCCACATTCTTAACGAAACAATTGCAGATGATGCTTGAGGTTCGTAAATGTAGCTGGCAACGTGCCGCCCAACTCTCCATCAAGGTTCAGCTGCACATAGCCTGGCGAGGTAACTTCCATATGACTCGTCTGGAATTGAACCACTTTCTTGTCGTTCAGATGCTCCCCACGCAGCGCGAGCGTGACGAGACGGATCATGTCAGCCAGATTACATTTGCGGACACCGATCACATCGAACAGACCATCATCAATGGTGGCACCTGGAGCCAGCTTTTCAAAGCCTCCAACTGAATTGGTATTGGCGATGAGGAATAACATGAATTCATCATGAATCTCTTCCTGACCGTCGGCGCGAATAATCAGCTCCTGAGGAGACAGGCTCGCCATTTTCTCAATACCCTTCATATAATAGGCCAGTTGCCCAATCATCGTCTTCAGACGACTCGGCACCTCATAGGTCAGTTCAGTTAACGAGCCGCCACCAGCGATGTTGATAAAATATTTATCATTCGCTTTGCCCAGATCGAGCGGACGAAGCTGCTGGTTAATAACCAGATCCACGTAATCTTCCCACTGTCTCGGAATACCGAGTGCACGTGCAAAATCATTCGTTGTTCCCAAAGGAAACACACCCAGCGGCGGACGATTCTCCCGCTCGGCCATGCCGTTGATCACTTCGTACAACGTACCATCGCCACCAGCAGCAATAATCATGTCATATCCGCGTTCAATCGCTAGTTCGGCTTCGCGGGTTGCGTCACCCTCACCCGTTGTTGCGTGACATGAAGCTTCAATACCACCTTGATCCAAACGCTGCAAAATATCAGCCAGACGTTTCTTCATTTCTTCCCGGCCTGAGGTCGGATTATATATTAAGCGAGCTTTTTTCATCTCATACGCCACCTATTCCACATTATCCATGAGTCTATACGACCTCATAATCTTACCTTGCATCAGTCCACAAAAGGGCAAAATTTTAACACCACAATGAACTTCCGTTCATTCTGCTCTAATCTTTCGTCTTACCTATATCTATGCATCAGGAATTCCCTCTCATTCCAAAGCCTTTAACTCCTATCATATCATCAAATGTAAAGATGTCCTAGCATGTAATCTATAAGTATATATTTTCATATATGTATCCACAGATTCTTCCACTACCCAATAAACACCCTGCACCCACCCTGAATCTGTCCCACTACCTTTTATGTAAAATAGTCTCATTATTCAACCATTCTGCCCGCTTGGACAGGAATTAGTCTTCAATTTCGATACCTTCATGTGATTATGACATAGATATGCTACAAATTTACAAATCTTAAGATAAAAATATAAATAATACAAATCTTTTTCCATTATAGTCTTATTGCAACCTCAACTTCGCACCACACCATCCCCGTGAAGGAGAACTGTGAATGAAAAAAATCGTGTTAATGCTCCTGGTCCTTCTTATGGCATGTATTCCTTGGGTTACCGTTGTTGAAGCAGCAGCAATTAATCATGATCAGGTTGTCGGATTTCAGGAAGTCTCCCCAGTCACCGTGACGCAACAAGCAGCCAAGCGTTTTCAGCCTTTTCTCAAAGTCTATCATGGTTGTGTTCCTTTCCCCGCGGTCGATCAACAGGGCAATACCAGTGCTGGCTTGAATACATCCGGGTCATCGAATGGAAACTGTAGCTCAAGTACAGGACAGATCTACTCCCGCTCGGCATGGCACAACGGAGTGTGGGCCATTATGTATTCCTGGTATTTTCCCAAAGACTCCCCCTCCCCTGGACTCGGCCATCGTCATGATTGGGAAGGGATCGTCGTGTGGGTAGATAATCCGGCAGCTGCCAATCCCCAGATCCTCTCCATCGCGTATTCCGGTCACGGACAGTTCACCAACGTCACACCGAGCAATACCAATACACAAGGTAACCATCCGTTAATTTCCTATAATAGTACCTGGCCACTGAACCATGAACTAGGCGTCACCAACGTTGTTGGGGGAATACAACCTTTAATCGGATGGGACGACCTGACTTCTGCGGCACGAAATGCACTCAATACCACGGACTTTGGCAGTGCCAACGTACCTTTCAATGATAACAATTTCACCAACAATCTGAACAAAGCTTGGTTTAGGTAAAAAAATCCCCCTCAAGTGAACAGCTCACTTGAGGGGATTATCATATAAAGCTATCGTGAACCGATTGCTATAGATTTTTCAGTTAACGCTCAACGCAAGAAAGCTCCTCGAAACATCGCACGTTAAGATCCTTAATCTAAGATTAGGTTGTTTTATTATCGTTTCACTTCTTCCGCCAACCTCAGAATCCGATTTTTCGCCCTGCACGCAGCTGTTTGTACCAGAAATACACCGTGCAGCCCACACAGTAACCCAGCAGAGCCGCGCTTGCAGCCGCGAGAAGCATGACAGAGAAGGCATAACCCGCAGTTACCCAGCCAAGCGAGAACGAGATGAGTGCCAGAGACAGGAAGAGCACAGCCAGAATATTGTTGAATCGCTGCAGTTCCACCGCCTGCGTCTCTGTTCCTTTACCCGTCAACACAACTTTCCCAATCTGCACAAACAGATTAAGCTTGCTACCGGAAGCCAGACCAATCACCTGAATGATCCAGAGTGCGCCCAGAACTACAAGTGGATTGAACACAAACGAGAGTAAAACAAACAATACAATACCGACCTGATTCGCTTTTACATACCGCATGGGCACTTCTCGCATCCTCATATCTCCTTAATCCCATTTTATTAGTTGGTTTTATTGTAGTCGGTATTGGGTCAATGAGCAAGAGACACTTTATTTAAGTGGAGTAAAATCTCTTTTCAGCACGTCCCAATGGGGTGTCGGGATACCTGTTGTCTTTTTCCAATCGGTAAATGCCTGATTTAACACCTCAATCTCTCCAAAAGAACCCGCGACCAGCTTATGAACCGGAAGCATACTATAGATCTTCAACAGAAGAAACATCATCCGTTGATGCTTGCGAATCATTTTAGCCTGAATCTCCGGTATAATCGTTATACCCATAGCCTCAAGCACGCTGAAGCCCTCATCCATCGCCCGAATCATATGTTGGATCTGCTTTTTGTTCCCGTCCAACTTGATCAACTCACGTTTCTCATTAAAGCTCACCGCATTAAGCATCAGAATGGGTACAATATGGCTTTTCAGCCAGGCATCAATATCGCTTAAATAATTTAACTTGTATTTCACACGTTGGAAAGCTTGATCCAGCAAAGGTTTGAAGCCTATCTCACCGTCCAGACTGCCGATCACCATTTGTGCGCTCACTCCACCGATGGATAACATGCGGTCCTTGTCACGCCTACCTCCACTTACATGGAATCCGAACGCGACCTGTTTTCCCCTCGGACTATGTTCTTCCAGATAGGTCTGCATGCTTCGTGCATCTGCGTTGTTTCCCACAATCACAATATTGTTGCTCTGATTCTCTGCCAGAATAGGTAACACGGAAGGAAAATCGTTATATTTCATGACAACAAAAATCAGATCATATTGGTCATTTACCTCCAACGTTCTGACTACCCGAACCGGATCAACTGTCGTTTTGAATTGAAAAACATGCCGGATGACGATTCCGTCCTTCTCCAGCTCCTCTGCCCGCTTCCCTCTAGCCAGAACAGTAACATCATTTCCACCGCGCACCAGAATGTGTGCCAGTTGGCTGCCCAAAACCCCTACACCATACACTAATATCTTCATTGGTTACCCCTCTATTTCATATTTTATCAATATTCGTTGCTTTATGAACATTTGTTGATAAAATAAGAGTAACAAAGCACCTACTGTGCTTCAATCGTTAAAATATCCGTTTTTGTTGAATAATCAACGAATGATTGCTGATTGTTGAAAACCATCATAGGAGGGGCCATGGACAGACGAGTACTCAAGACACGAAAGGCGATAATCGAAGCTTTTGTCGGGTTACTGGAGGAACAGGATTTTGAGCAAATTACGATAAACGATATTGCTGATCGGGCGAATGTAAACCGCGGAACCATCTATTTGCATTACGCTGACAAGTTCGACCTGTTGGATCAATGCATTGAGACCTATTTGCAGCAGTTGTTGGATGCCTGTATGATCGAAAGCTCTACTACAACACCCGTTACGGCCAAGGATGCGCTGCTCAGAACTTTCCGTTATCTGGAACAACATGCCTCTACCTATACTACACTTCTAACCAAAAAAGGTATTCCGGCATTTCGTAGTAAGTTGATGACATTGTTGGTCCAGGGAGTACAGGATCAGATGGATGCCTGTGGCATCCAGGAAGGTATGAAAAAAGAGATTACCATACAGTTTCTTGCTTCCGCTGCTGTAGGCCTCCTGGAGTGGTGGATTATGAATGCCATGCCTTATCCGGCCGAGGAGATCGTTGACCAATTAATAGATCTACTGGAACTACATCTGAATTTGCACGCTCCCATAAGTGGGTAACCTGGCCCTCGTTCGAGTGTTCGAGTGGTCTACAACAAACAAAAAAACCACGTCCAAGGACGTGGTTTTGATATACTTCACAAAGAAGCTTTAACCTCATTACATCTATCCAGCAATATCTGGATCTGGCGCTCCAGCCACTGTCCAAGCAATGGATGTGGCAACAGCGTCTCACCACTATACTCATAATCCAGTTTCTTCAGCCGGTCCGGAATTACGTTTCTTGTGAAGTAACCGGCACTCAAAAACAGCGGCGCCACAATAACTCGGTTCCCCCGCTCTTCGCTCCAATACTTCACTTTGTCATACACGCTCTCGGGATTTAGCAATGCATAATCCGTATGGGCTACACCACTAACTTCCTGCACAAGCTCTGCAAGGGAAGAGATTCCAGCTTCCCAGCGCTGGCGAAATCCATCATGAATACTCCCGTGCCCTACCAGCAGAATGGTCTCCTGCTCAGGCTGTTGCGAGAGTAGCTTAACCTTGTCCCACACCATCACGGCGATATCCGGATCGTTATCCACCGGATAACCGAAGAGAACCCGAGCCTTTACATTAAACGGTTCGAGATCCGTTTCGCGATCAGGTGTTTCCTTAGCACCAATGGCATATTCAATTTCATCCACATGTGTACTTCCGGACGAAACGAACAGAGGTACGACCAGAATATCGGTTACGCCTTGTGCTTCCAGTCGGTCGATACCGTCCTGGATCAGGCGTCCTTCCACAAGTTCAAGAAAACCGGCTTCAACCGGTAATGGCGTAGGCAGACTCAACCGGGAGATCGCGTCATCGACGGATTCCACCCAGGTCTGCTCCTGTGAACCGTGACTGATGATGAGTACACCCGGCTTCTTCATGTTAGCGTCCCAGGCGTTCCAGCGTCATTTTATAACCATCATTGCCATAATTCAGGCAGCGTTTCACACGTGAAATTGTAGCTGTACTCGCACCTGTCTCTGCTTCAATCTGGTTATAGGTATTGCCTTTACCCAACATACGAGCCACTTCCAGCCGCTGGGACATGGATTGAATCTCGTTTACCGTGCAGAGGTCATCAAAGAAAACATAACACTCTTCAATATCTTTTAACGTCAAAATAGCCTCAAATAGTTGTTCAATGCTTTTATCATTTAGCTTTTTCAGCTGCATTTCATCATCATCCCCTAGCGGTTACTGTGTACCTACATTGTACTCACACTGAGTTGGTATTTCAAGCGTTACCGATTTCACGCACTACAGAATAAAAATACATGTTACCGCTTACAAAAGGTACTATTGTCCTCCACTCGCGCACATCAGACGAAATTACCGCGCTATTTCCCAGTTTTCACCTGTATATATCCGATTACTTATGTAGGATTTTAACCCGCTAAAATGTGACAGTTCTGTGTCTAAACTGCATTTTACTCTTCGGGAACCTGCCATCATGCCTTGCGCCCAAATCCGCAAATATCCCGTTTTCCGGGATACCCGCCTACGCCGTCTCTCCGCGAATGACATACAGTATAACCAAAGGGAGTTCCACTACCGTATATTGCATCTGTCATGAAACTTGTGGAACGCAATTCCGAAATCCAATAGAAGGAACGTGATTGTTCATGCCACAGCATTATTATCACCGCCAGCCAGCACAAGGGCAACGTCCGTCTGCTCATGCTCATCGGCAGGCACGTACTTCTGCCTATATGCCGCCCGGTGTGGTTCCGCGGTCTTTAAATGAAACTCAGATTCAACCGATGTATCCTGGAGTAGAGCCCCATTATCCGGGCTTCGGTGAAGTCGAAGCATCTGCAGTCGTACCTTATGGGCAAGGTCTAACTGGCGGGAACTTATATGGAGGCGCAGCTCAAGTTGTTGCCCCAGCTCCGGTACCGGCCCCTGCTACAGGTAGTTCGGGCTTTTCATTAGCCAACATTGGTGAGTTAAAAGGAATGATCGACCGCTTTGGCGGTATTGATGGAATCATGAGTGGAATAGGTAAAATGCAGAAGGTCGTCGGTGGGATCCAGCAGATGGCTCCGATGATGAAGCTCGTTATGGGCATTCTGCCTTTTGGAAAAGGTAAATCGAATAACAGCGCAGCTGATGCAGATTATGAAGAATATACACCGCCCCGGAGACGGAAGCGCAAGCGGACGAACAAACAAACGAGCACTCCACGTCGCCGCAACACGACTCCAGTCCGCCGCAAATCTAATTCCACGAAGCGCCGTCCCAAAAGTCGCAAACGTTAAATTCATCCAGGCACCCCCTACAGAAGGTGGGTGCCTTAACACCGTTCATCAACAAACAAATATATTTCAGGAACTTATGTTCTTATTTCAGTAATTTGAGGTATACTGGATAGTAACTAAAGGAGGCGGACCATGGAACTTTTCAAAGACAAATACACGCCCGCATTAATCGATCGGACCGGTGAACTGTTGCGTCAATTCAACCCGAAGCTGGATACACAGCAATTTCACGAATTGGTTTTCGCCGAGGGCTGGGAACAGTTGGAATTCAAAGCGCGCATTCGCAGAATCACACAGGCCTTGACTACAGTACTGCCCGACAATTATGAGGAAGCATTACATATTATCGAACAAGCCGCGCCGAATATGAGAGGCGTTGAATATCTGTTTGTACCGGATTTTATCGAAGTGAACGGACTTCACCCGGAGGATTACGAGTTATCCATGAAGTATCTTACTCTCTTCACACCTTATTCCAGCTCTGAGTTTGCGGTACGCCCGTTTATTGAACGTTATCCACTCCAAACGATGAAACATATGATGGCGTGGGCAGATAGCGACAATGAGCATATCCGCAGACTTGCCAGTGAAGGCAGCAGGCCACGTTTGCCATGGGGTGCCAAACTACAGAATTTTATCACTGATCCAACACCTGTACTTCCGATTTTGCATGCATTGAAACAGGACGAGTCCCTCTATGTGCGCAAAAGTGTCGCCAATCATCTGAATGACATCTCCAAAGACCACCCCGAACTGGTCCTGGATCTGGCCACCACCTGGTATGGACAACATGCCCACACAGACTGGATTGTCCGACATGCCAGCAGGTCCTTACTGAAGAAAGGACATCCCAAAGCACTAAGTCTTTTTGGTTATAACGAGCAGAATTTCATTCACATTGAGCAGCTTCAGCTTGTACAAGATACGATTGCCATTGGCGAGGATCTTCATTTTTCGTTTGATGTGGTCAATGAGAGCGGTGAGTCACAGATGCTGCGAATTGAATATGAGATGGGCTATATGAAAGCAAACGGCAAGCAAGCTCCCAAACGATTCAAATGCTCCGATAAAATGTATCCGACAGGCAGAACCAAGGTAGCAACCAAACAGTCGTTCAAAATCATTACAACGAGAAAATACTATGCTGGATTGCATACGCTAACGATTGTTGTGAATGGTAAAGAGGCAGCAACGACTTCTTTTGTTCTTGAAATGGAGTAAAAGGAAGTCATCATAAGTTATACACAGCTTATTGCAACGGAATAGTTATTCACATGTGGATACATTTTTTCAAAACTTCTAATAGAAGAATCAGAAAGGCCACCTGGCAAACATCATCTTCCGACAGTTTTTACTGCCCGAGATCATGACCCAGTGGCCTTTTTATATGTAATTCTAACTGCAATTCCCCTTACCTACCCTCACCGCTATCCAAATGTAACACGTTCTACTTAAACCATCCACGCTTCACAAACCAGGCCACCATACTTCCGCCAAGCACAAACATCAACAGCAGTACCGCCCCATACCCAAACTTCCACTGAAGCTCAGGCATATAAGCAAAGTTCATGCCATAAATTCCCGCAATCAGCGTGAGCGGCATAAATACAGTCGTAATCACCGTAAGTGTCTTCATGATCTGATTCATCCGATTGGAGTTCAGGGAAATATAACTATCCCGCAGGTCAGCCGTCATCTCCCGATCGGCTTCTATCATATCTGTCAGCTTCAATAAATGGTCATAGATATCGGTAAAATAAGCCGTATGTTCGCCTGTTCGCTGCACATGCTGGGAATTCACCACCCGATAGAGCAGATCCCGCATCGGTACGACCGTTCTTCTGAGCTTCAGCAATCGGCTTCGCAAGTCAAACACCTGATTCATCAGGTCTTCAACGGACTCTTGTCCACCCCGGTTCTCCAGTTCAGCCAGTTCATCCTCAATGGAAAATAAAGACGGAAAATAATGATCGACCAGCTTATCCATCACCGTATAGGCTGCTGCCACCGGACCTCGCGCCCAGATCGTACGTTCATGTGCATGGTGCAATAATCGATCCCAAGCTTCATCCACTTCCTCCAATACGCCATGATGAAAGGACACCAGGAAGTTTGCTCCAAGAAACAAGTCAACCTCCTCGGCTTCAAGCGTCTTGGGATTCAGTGCATGCAGTACAAGAAACTGCAGATTATCATAATAATCAAGCTTTGGCCGCTGCAACACATGCAGACAGTCCTCAATAGCTAAGGGGTGAAAATGAAAATATGTATCCAGCAAACGGCTTTCCTCTTCTGTTGGCTGGTTAAAATCCGCCCATACCCAGGCGTAATCGTTCAGATCTAGCTGTGTAAGTGGTACGTTCACGGAGACTTGATGTTCTCGTGTAATGGCGAGTGTACGAATCATAAATTAGACCACGTCCTTGTCCTGTATCTTTACGTCATTGTACAACTTTAACCATGAGCACGTCTCCCACGTGTTCCAAATATCCACAGACGTGCATTCAAACTCGACAACAAAAAAAGCCAACCCTGTTGGCTTCTCTCATTTCCCTATCCACAGTTCCCTGTATCCACAGGAATATCTTCTTTTGGTTTATCATTCCACGGATGGCTATCCACATATCCAGCCTGTCCACACGTTCATGCACAGGCGCCTCTTGATTTTGGTTGTATAATTGTCCACATATCCCGATATTCACACAGTTATGAACAGTTTTTCTGGTAACCCCGAGTTCGTTCGGGATCACTTCTCTCTTTAGAAAATAATCCAGTACAACAATCCTGCCAGTCCCGCAGTAATTGGAATTGTAATGAACCACGTAATAATGATCCGTCCAGCAAGTCCCCACTTCACAGCAGAGAAACGCTTCGCGGAACCCACACCCAGAATAGCTGATGTGATCGCGTGCGTAGTACTAACTGGAAGGTGAAGCAATGTTGCTGTGAAAATAACGGAAGCAGCTGACAGATCCGCGGCAAATCCGTTAATCGGCTCAATTTTAAAGATTTTGGTACCCATCGTTTTGATGATTTTCCAACCACCAATGGATGTACCCAGAGCCATCGCAGTTGCTGCCGAGATTTTAACCCACAGCGGCACTTCCAGATGATCTTGTACACCAGCTGCAACCAAAGCAAATGTAATAATCCCCATCGCCTTCTGTGCATCATTCGTACCATGTGTGAAAGCTTGCAGTGCTGCCGTGAAAATCTGTACCGTACGGAAACCTTTGTTCACGTTATGAGGACTGCGTTTGGCAAAAATGTATTTAAGAATCGTCATGACCACATAACCGATGGCAAATGCGATCAGAGGTGATAATAGCAAACCTCCAACGATATCAATGAATCCGCTCCACTTCACTTTGTCGGATCCTGCGCCTACGAGCACGGCACCTGCAAGGGCCCCGATAAGTGCGTGTGAGGAGGAAGACGGAATACCAAACCACCATGTAACCAGGTTCCAGATAATCGCGGCGATCAAGGTGACTATGACGACCTCGATCCCGTTATCCAGCGTGGTGGGGTCGGTTACACTCCCCCCAATCGTCTTCGCAACGCCTGTAAACATCATCGCACCGACAAAGTTCATTACCGCTGCCAAAAGGATCGCGCGACGTGGCGTCAGTGCCCGTGTCGATACTGAAGTGGCAATGGCATTGGCCGTGTCGTGAAAACCGTTGATGAAGTCAAACGCCAGTGCAAGGAAGACGACTATACCTAATACCCAAATCGTTGTTTCCATTATTCTCTGGCTCCTTAAGAATTACGCATGATGATGGATTCGAGCACATTCGCTACGTGTTCACAAGCATCCGTTGTGGTCTCAAGACGTTCGTAAATTTCCTTACGTTTGATCAATTCAATCGGATCAGGAACGGTAGCGAAAAGGTTCTTGATACACATGCGCAACACTTCATCGCCCTGATTTTCCAGATCATTCAATCGAATCGTGTACTCACGAATCGCCAGCAATTTTTTCTGAGACAGCAAATGAATGGCCTTCTGAATTTCGTATGCCGATTGGCGCAAAATTTCAGCGAATTGAACGATATATTCGTCTGGGTCAGTCAGTTGGTACATATAGAAACGGGAAGCCGTTGCTTCGAGTCCGTCCAATACGTCATCAAGTGTCGTTGTCAGCTCCATAATATCATCGCGTTCGATCGGCGTGATAAACGTTTTGTTGAGTTCCGTAATGATTGTGTGCACATAGTCATCACATTGGGACTCGTACTTCTTCATTTCATTGGCAAAAAGAGTCACATCCTGAAGGTTGGAAACATGCTGGGAGAAATAATCTGCCGCTTGAACAACCGTATCTGCCATGTTCTCCAGTGTCTCAAAAAATATATCCTTCTTCTTCTTAAGCTTCATAGCTCTATCCCCTTTACGGAAAAAATTGCCGATAACCGATGAAACATGAAATGACAACCTTTGATATCTTATCATATTTGTTTCATGGTTTGTACAAAAGGTGTGATCCTTTTTTATATTCTTATCACATTAATCTGAAATGAATCTTAATTATTTGGAATAATGGTAAATTCAAGTTGAGATTTTACATTGCATTTACAATTCGGCATCAAAATACGGAATCAACACTATTCTAATTTTCATGCCAAGGTATTTTATCATGCCTTTTCGACAACAAAATGGATACATGTTTCATCGTTTTCTTTCATTACATCCTTCTATTGGCCAGCCAGCTTCACATGACTAGAAAATTCCGGTTGATTGGGTACAATGCTGATAAACGTTTTACCGGGCACAAGAGCCACTTCACTGCCATCCTGAACGAAACGAATAATATCCCCCTGCTTCTTCACCCACTGCCCACGAATCATCTTGCCCTTCTGGAACAACATCGCTTCCCCACCCTGTTCCAAATTAACAGACAACCGCCCTACACTATCGAGTACCTTGTGATCTGCACCTGCCACAATAATGTTTGCTGCGCCAAGTGGAGTCCCATTATCCAGATCCTGATCTGCCTTCCCATTCACCATTCTCATATATCGTCCGCTAACTTCATCATAATCATACGTCACCCGGTAACTATCCAATAAATATTGGATATCGAACTGCTGTACTTCCTCTCCTGCAGATGTCGCACCTTCTTCGTTATAGATGTATACGGGAGACTTAAAATCATGGCTATAACCCTTGATATCTGAACCTTCTCTCAGCTTGTCCGCTGAAGTATACAGATTATGTGGGGCTTTACGATCCGAGGAACGCCAGAAATAAGGTCCACCATTCGATATTTCATCCATATGCTGTTTCTGCTGCCTTTGCAAAATGGAATAAGCCTCCGGACTGCCTCCGGCATGAACGAGAACCCCATCATAACTCTCGCCGAGCTCAATAAGGTATGGGCGTATACTGCGAACTGGTCCAACCGTCTCAGCACCACCTTCACTCTGGAAGATGGCTATAAACCGGGTAATGCCTCCCTCTGCGAGGACTTCAAGAATGATATCGGCTGAACTTAGACCCGATTGAGGGCGAGCCGCTGGTGCATTATTAATCATGACGGCGAGTGGTCGACGCGTAATCGCTTCATCTACAGGCAGACCTGTAAGAGGTGCTGTGTAGAGAGATGCGTTGGACTCCTCCACAGTCTGTTCTTCTTGTACAGGTGCAGGTGCGGGTTCTGGCTGAAGTGGCATCTGAACCGCCTCCTGGTTTTGGCAAGCAACAAGACTTAATGAGAGAATAAACAGAGATGCAGCGGATGCCGCTTTGTTCCATTTAAAAAACTTCAATATAGGACCTCCTGAACGATATGGCCTAGTTCTAAGTTGTGATATATGTCTCATGTGGGCAACCATTTCACGTATTTCTTTCCATTTAATCACACACCGTCTAATTTGTCTGCGCCCAGAGGGCCTTGATACAGCGTGAATCCTGCAATTGAAACAGCTAAGTGGAAGAAAAATATGTCCTAAATGTGAACTTCTCAAACCTTACTTAAAATTTGAACTAGATTGTGATTTTAATCACAAACAAAACGACTTTTGGACTATATAATAAAGACATCAAAGGTGATCACTTAGAAAAACAAAAACAACACACTAGATTCCATGAAGGAGTGGTTTATATGTTCAGCTTCAACCAATGGCTTAGAGAAAACAAAGTGGCAATGTGGATTTTGACAGTACTTCGGGTGTATATCGGTTACGATTGGATGACTCACGGATGGAGCAAATTGACTGGCGGATTCCAAGCTGGCGGGTTCCTCGCAGGGGCAGTCGGCAAAGCAACAGGTGAAAATCCTACAGTTCAAGCATGGTGGGGAACGTTCCTTGAGAAATTCGCAGTACCAAACGCAGGATTGTTCGACTTCATCATCCCGCTCGGTGAATTCCTTGTAGGTGTAGGACTCTTACTCGGCTGCTTCACAACACTGGCTGCACTGATGGCTCTCGTGATGAACTTCGCGTTCCTCTTCTCGGGTACAGTAAGCACGAACGCTCAACTGGTTCTGATGCAAATCTTCCTGGTAGTTGCTGGTGCAAATGCAGGTAAAATCGGTCTGGATCACTGGGTACTGCCTTACCTTCGCGGATTGATCACTCGTAACAAAGGTAATCACCCTAAAGATACACCAACGATTAGCCCGACTCAGAAAACAGCTTAAACAATAATCAACAACGCTGCCGCCCTGCTCTCCATCCCCCGGAGAGCAGGGCTTTTTCCTTTCCATGATTAGCCCGGCTGCCCTCGCCTAACTTGCCCTGCTAAAGAAAACCGTATTATGATGAACATAAAGTTGAACATCAAAGGAGTACACGATATGCCGACCCAGCGACGTCTTGAAACGGATGTAGACTTCCAGGAAGCCATGGATATGAAGTATAAGGTTCGAGTTTTTAAAGATAATCACCAGATTGACTCCGGTGGCATCATTATCCGTTTTGACAGCAATACCGTAGTGGTACAATCCAGTGTCAGTGAACTCGCTTATCATTCGCGTACAGACTGTGAATTGTTCGAAATCCGCAAATAAATATCTATTGCATGGATAAGTCTTCGTATTGAAAAAAGGTTACTGTAGCCCTTCAAGGGTGTACAGTAACCTTTTTTGTGTTTATATATTGTAATTGTATTCATTAATACACGTTATGTTATCCGTACGAAACTGGCTTCAAGCACCATAATCAGGCTGTTGTCTGTTCCAAGTTACACGCCGTCTCCAAACTGCCAGCAGTTCAAACTGAGCGTTCCATACGGGTAAGACTGGAATAGACGCTTCGCTGATCGGGACATATCCGCCGTACCCATAGCGTAGAACAAAGGTGCAAGATGCTCTGTACCATACGATGGAACAGCCGTGCGTGCGTGAGGGGCTTTTTTCTCGTATTGAAACAGTTCTCTTGTATTCCACTGCTCCAAGCGCTCCCCGATCCAGTTATCAAATTCCACCGCCCACTCCTGCGGTTCATCCGTATTGCCGAGCAATCGTAAATTGTGGACCGTTCCACCACTGCCAATGATCAGCACATCATCATGACGCAGCTGTTCCAGCATTCGGCCAATATCATACTGTTCCTGCGGCGTACGCAGCGAGTCTACAGATACGGCGATCACAGGGATATTCGCCTCGGGGTACATATGGAGCAACGGTACCCATACGCCATGATCCAACCCTCGGCCTCGAATTGGCTGATGCGCCAAATTGCTGCGGGTGAACAAAGCACATATCTCGTTTGCCAGATCTGGCTGCCCGGATGCAGGATATTCCATCGTATACATCGTAGAAGGAAATCCATAAAAATCATGCAAGGTCTGATGTGTATCATCCATCGTCACGGACGGTTCAGGACAATCCCAATGCGCCGTAAATACGACAATGGCTTTCGGAGCCGGCAGCCTGTCTCCAAGCTGGTTCAAGAAGTGAGTGTAGTCATTGCTCTCCACCGCCAGAGCGGGAGAACCATGCGCAATGAAAAGTGCGGGTAATGTCATTGCTGCCAACCTCCAGACACGGATAGAATGCTTACTCTTCTATTTTACCCCTAAGAAGGCGCTTTTCCAAGCTGACATTCCCAAATCGTTGTAATCCTGCCACTTATATCATCCAGTGCTGCCAATCCTGCTCGATCTTCTGACGTTCGCCCAGCCACTCTCTGGTACGCGTAATGAGTTGTTCCCGCTCTTTACCTGATGAGAAGGTGTGATCGCCCTGGAAGATGATCTCCTTATCACAGCGGCCCTCTTGGCGCATCCAGAATACCTTTTGATACAGAAATGCGTAGTCTACAGGAATAATATCATCTGACGTACCATGCACGACGAGAACATCACCACTAAACTTGACTGCTTCCTGGAATGGCTGATGTTCTGCGAGAGATTCGAAGAAGGTTGGTGTGAATTTGTATCCGAGATAATCAGCTGCACCCAGTTTCACGCCTTCATCGTATACTTCTCGTCCCGTAATCTTCACGATATCATTGAATGGATAACCCACGGAGGACCACATCACCAGATTCTTGACACGTTTGTCGCGTACGGCCGTTAGTAATGCAACAGCACCACCCAGACTATGACCAATAAGGGTAACACGCGTAGGATCTACATCACTGCAATTGACCGCATAATCCAGCACCGAGCGGGTCTGCAGCACCATGGACTCCAGTCCCTCGGCTCCATACTCCCCGCTGCTCTCTCCGCAACCGATATAATCGAAACGCAGAACCAGATAACCGTCTTCCGCCAGCTCCCGTGCAGTTTTTACAAACAAACGGTCCACACCGATCCGACTACCCACGAAACCGTGGCAGATGACTGCCAGAGGTACGCGCTGCTGACTCTTCTCCTCCTTGATATCTTTTACAACCGGATAATGAATCGTGGCTGTTAATTCTTCCTGTCCATGTCGGATACTGATCTGACGTTCCATACCGATTTCCCCTTTCCACGCTTAGCCTGTTAAGTTCCATTTATTAAATATATATAATCCGATAAGTTTAGTGTGTATTAAGATGTTATTCATATATTATCATCCCGTACCCTGCAAGTCAACGTAAGTAAGAACCCTTTCTACGTGGACTGTTAGTCTACATTTTATCGGCTGATGAGCACAAAAAAATGAGCCACGCTGATGAACAGCTGGCCCAGATATCTGTTGAAATTCTAACCTAGTGTTGCAGGATCGTTATTCGTAGCTTCTACGGAACATCTCGTGGGTCTCTATCCGTCCATTCCACTCATGCTCATGACCGGAATCGCTATTGTCCCAGAAACTTCTTCCCCTCAAATTGCTATCTGTCAGTTCTTCCGCATACTCCGTGTCCTCCAGATTCTCCTCAAAGGATACAACCTCGTCCACGACTCCACGGGAGTTGCTGTTCAGTAGCAGCTTCCGCGTCAAATCTGTTTGTTTGTCCATCACAAGCACACTCCAATCTTGGATTTCTGTTGGAAATGCTACTATTGTGATGGAATCGGCTGCTCTTTATGCATACGTCACACAATCGTTAGATCTGGGCAGCGTGCGGGTATTTTTTCACATCAACGGGGGAAAATAAATGAACAATACATGGCAGTATATGCCTCGGAATCCTTCTGCCGAAAGGAATGAATTCATGGAACATTTATTGGAATGGATTCAACATCACGGTAAACTGGTACTGTTATGCACCTGTGTCATTCTGGCCTGTGTAGGGATCTGGGCCAACCATGAGCAGCTTTTTAATAAGGAATGACTTTGCGAAACGAGAGCCCTTCCCGTATACTAAAATACCGTCAGGGTCTTCGGACAATTGGAAGATCAGAACGTGTGTAGACAGGGGGAGCAATCATTGGGGATTTCCTATAAGAAACTGAAAGAAATACAGAATCGGCAAATAACTGAGATGAGTCGTATGACACCTGAACATGTGAAGTTGTATGACGAGATCAGCACCATTGCGCGTCATTCGCCAGCGGACGAGAGAACACAGGAAGAATGGATTCTCTCCGCAGGAAAAGCGATCGTACAGGCTCAGCGGGATAACAAACCCGCTCGCGAGTTATACGGACCTGATCTGGAACAAGACATCTATGCACAGCTCGGGATAACAGATACAGCACCGGAGAAGACGGCTGCCGTTGAGGTGGGTAAATCCTCTTCAACCCGTGGTCAGAATGCATCAGCTTCATCGAAAAAGAAAGCCAACGATGCTGAACCACAGCCAACGGAGAATGCTGATCCAGCCAAACGGACACCGAAATGGTATGCCATGATCGCGTGGGCCGCACTGTCTTTTGTCATGCTGATCCAAGGGTGTGCAGGATTGTTCGTGGGTTGGACTGGAGGAGACACGGAACCATTCCAACACATCAGTCTATTTTCCTTAATCGTTGCAGCCGTCGGCGGAATCGCATTGGTGGAAATGCTTCGCCGTCTTGCTGAGCGACCAGACGATGAAGGAGCGGACCGAAATAAGGTACCTAAGCTCAATATTCGGGGGATCGTCATCTACATCGTGGTCGTGGTACTCGTGCTGTTTGTCGGGTATCCACTACGGGATAAACTTCCGGTATTTGCACTAGCTCCATGGGTGAGTGCGGTGATTGGCATTGTGGGGCTTGCTACGTTACGGCCTTTATTCGGTCAGAAGAAAACAGCATAACACGTTATATCATGGATCAAGGGGCCTTTGGGGTCCCTTTTTCCATTTGGAGCTGATTGCGATGTTTAATTCCTTTGCCTGGCGTCTCTCCAAACTCCCGCTTGAACATCCGGATAAAATAGTTCACTTCCATGCCGATGGTCTCTGCCGCCTCTCGCACACTTGCTCGTGGATGCTTGTCCAGCCATTCCGAAGCCTTCTGTAAACGTATTCGTTGCATATATTGATGTCCTGTCACGCCATAATGATGATGAAATAATCGATTGAGATGCTGAACCGAATAACCCACTGCGTCAGCGACATGCTTCAATAACAGGTCATCCTGGTAGTGCGTATGCATCAATGCTACTGCTCGAACGAGTGCATCCTTGCTCGGATCGGACTCCCGATTAGATCGTGTTACAGTGCCGTGCTGTGTCCTAGATGATCCAATACCTCCGATGTCGACATCAGATGGAATTTTCGATTGTGCTATATCTAAAATAAGCTGGTAGATAAGGGCTGATGTGTTCCACATCTCCGTTGCTCCTTGATCCAGCGCATGCCAGAGATTGGTCATCCGTGACCAGATGAGTTCAAAACCAGAGATATGGCACGGCTCATTCTGAAGCAAGCCCGTAAATTGCAGTATCGATCCAGCCGATGCACCGCCAATGCCGATATAACCCAGTTCTCCTTCGGATTTGGAATGAGGCACATACTCATGTGCAGTCTCGGGTTCCACGATGAACAACTGCCCTGCTCCCATCGTCCACGTCCCTTTTCCCGGAAGCCTGAACTGCCCTTCACCGCCGCGTGACAAAAACAACTGATACACCGGAAATCCATCCGGTCTATGCAGAACTTTCTTTTCCTGCGTGCCCACACAATACAAGTACAGCGGCAACCGGGAATCCGGCAGGCCCGTCAAACGAAATGCAAGCATTCCATCATTCCTTTCGGCTTATTGGCTTCTAGCTTATTCCTTCTATTATCCATCGGGTTGTTCTGTTTCAACAATGGTCTAAGGAACCTTTTTGGCGACAAGATTTTCAAAAGGGTAATAAAAAAACTCCCCTTCTCTATTGGAAAGGGAGTTAACATGTTACTTTACTGAAAATAGATTGCGCTTCTCTGAGTGGCCGTTCCGGTCACGGATCGTTCTTGCGATCGCTGTTGTCTCCAAATTTTCTTGATCAACCTTTAAAAGGTAAAAATTCGGAGACAAAGGCGAACGCTGCTGCTTCTTCAGAATCGATTCCGTGCCCTTCACTACCTCTGTCACTCATCCAGATGATGTATTCATCCAAGTATTAAACTTTGTTTGTTTTATGAGGTACCTCAAGCTGATACTTAAATACCACTACCACCGGAGGCACTTGCATCGTTATCCTGATTAGAGGATTTACCTGTATTGTCGGCTCCCTGATCAGTACCAGAAGAAGCTGGCGGAATGGTCAAAGTCCCTTCAGAGGTGACTGATGTATTTAACGACGTGTCAGCCACTGCGACTACCAATACCCGGTATTTCCCTGCTCCAAAATCTACATTATCTGAATCCTTAGCTGTAATACCCACTGTTGCTGTCCATGGAGCGGTACCCGTACTTACTGTGGCTAGAACTGTACCAGAAGTACCTGTACTGCCCCCTTCTTTAACAATGTACACATCGTAACGAGCAATGCCTGCCTCATTAGTCGGCTTAGTGAAACTTACATTGATGGAATTATCAGTTACTGTTGCATTTACACCCGTTACCTTCTCAACAGGTGTTGGTGCCTGCTTTTTGGCGTTAATCGTAAACGTAGATGAAGACATATTTGATTCACGTTTAGCGTCAGATGACTCGGATAGAATGTAAGCCGTATACGATTTTCCGGGAACAATGGATTGACCATTGATATCAAACAGTACACTTGGAAGTGTAGCAATGCCTCCAGATGTTTCCACAGATTTTATTGTATTGGAGTTGTTTTCTTTCGCTATGTTCTTCGCTACATTGAGCCCAAATGCGCTTCCTGTCGGAGCAACCATAACAACATAACGTCCAATGCCCGCTTTGGAAGCTGGTTCCGTATATCTCAAAGTCACATCCGTTACATCACCAGCTGCTTGATCTTCGTTTTTAACATCAATTTTAGTAATTGTAACTGCTCCTACTGCACTGGTTACGGACAATCTAACATCTGCATAGGCTGTAGACAATACATTAGATGAATTACCGCTATTACTTACCGCGAGCACAAATATGCGATAGTTTTCATCATTGCGAATATTTGTACCATCTGTTGCCTTGGTATCGTCTAAAGTCACCGTGTAATTTCCACTTCCTCCAGCTTTATTTACCACCTTAAAGTTGGAGTTCCGATTAGCTTCGGCCAAATCAAATCCACCCAAGTTAGATGTTTTGACTACAAATACACGGTAATGATAAATGTTCGTCTCATTCGACGATCGATTAAATGTTACACGTAGATCACGTCCATCTCCGTTATCCGCTATGTCCGTTGCAGTCACACTGGTCGGAGCGGTAACAGCCGTGTTAGTAGTCAATGTAATCTGAGATGAATATGAAGACAACGCATTTTGACTCGAGTTTCCGCTATTGCTTACTGACATAATGAATACACGATAAGGAACACCATTGGTAATCCAATTCCCGCTTGTATCATACGCATTGCTAGGAAGCGTAACGGACAGGTTACCACCCGTTTTGTTCACTTGCGTGTAGTTGTTCGATGCATTAGCTGCGCTTAGTGTGAAGCTGCCCACATTAGCGGAACGAACGACATATACACGGTAGGCAGAGATCCGGGATTCATCCGCAGCTTTGTTGAAAGACACGCGCAGATCACGACCATCACCGTAGTCGCTAATATCCGCAACAGCCAGGTTACTAATCACTCCCGCGTTACCGTTCGTTGTAAGTCTCAGCACAGTGGAGGAAGCTGACAGGGCATTGGTGTATCCGTTTTGCTGATTGCCCACCGCCATCACGTAGATGCGATAATCTTGCAGATTCGTTACGTTATAACCACTTGTGTCCTTCATGGATGAAGGCAAAGTCGTTGTAATGTTGTTACCTGTTTTATTCACCGTATAGTACAGACTGGAGGACAGGTTGCTTGCCGTTGTCAGATTGAAGCTGCTGGCAACCGAGTTGCGCACCACGAAGACGCGATAATTCGCCACCTTGGACTCATCCGATGAACGGTTGAAACTCACCTGAATATCACGACCATCTCCATAATCCGAGTTATCCTTCACCTGTGTAATCACTGGTGATGTTGCTGTATTCACGGACAGGGTAAGTGAAGAGGATGCTGCAGACAGCTTGCTGTCTGTTGTTGTATTGGTGCTTACGGACAAGATGTACACTACATATGCTGTACCGCTCTTGATCAATTCGCCGGACGTATCCCGGGTCGAAGAAGTCAGCTGGCTTTTGACAGCAGCGGTGTTGCCTTTGTATATGATCGTGGAGTTTGCACTCGACACTTTATTCGCTGCAGCCAGATTGAATGCAGAAGAATCCTTCGCTTTAACAACAAATGCACGATAATACGTAATGTTCGATGTCGTGCTCGGCTGTGTGAAGTTGATCTCCAGATCGCGGCCATCGCCATAGTCACTAATATCTGCGGCACGCAGATTAGTAACCGCCTGTACTGTGGATTTCACAATATTGAGCTTCAATGCCTGGGAAGACCAGTTCAATGCATTTTTATAATTATTGCTGCTGTTACCAACAGTCAGGACATACAGGCGATACGTTTCATTGCTATTAAGCAAATCCCCGTTCACGTCACGCGTCTGTGCATTAAGCGTCAGTTTCGGATTGCTGCCATTCGGTGTTACAGATGTATAGTTTGCAGAAGGTACGGCAGACGCTGCCGACTCCGTGAAGGTATTCACATCGCGTGTTTTCACCAGCATAATCCGGTAAGCAGAGACCGCCTTCTCCGACGTTGGACGTGTGAAGCTCACGGTCAGGTCACGACCATCTCCATTACTTCCGGATACCGATCCATAGATGTTCCATGCAGCATATTGTGTCTCATCCACTGGAGGTGTAGCCGTTGTCTTGATATCTACACGCTGATTGCGCGAGTTCCAGAATACTTTCTCTCCAAAAGCTTCACTGACAAAACGAATCGGAACCATCGTGTTGCCCTTAATCGTATTGGCAGGTACATCGAGCGATATCGCTTCCCCGTTGATGTATGCCGTTTTGGAACCAAGTTTCAAAGTAACTTCCTGATCATCGCGAGTTGCAACAATCGTTTTGGTTCTGTTCGTGTACTGTACCTTCGCATCCAATCCTTCAAAAATCGACCGAAGCGGAACCAGTACGCGTCCGCCTTTCATCACAGGTGCCTGAGCAGAGGATAACTCTGCATCATTAATATATATGCTGATTCTCGCAGCTGCATCCATAACCGACGTTGGAAGTGCGGACATCAGCATGGCCGATACAGCCAGCGCTGACATTACCTTCTTCACTTGTTTTCCTCCCGCTTTCCTCATATCCCATATCCCCATTCTCACAATTAGTTAACATCGAAATAGATTCGCTGTTCTTTTCATTAATTCCTGTATTTACCTGTGCACATCTAAGACGTTCAGATCAGCTCAAAAGTTTCCAGTTGTACAAAATTTATTTTCGCAGAAAATTTCCTCTATCTTCCACCCTCCAAAAGTTAAAAATAACAGAAGAATTTGTCACCATTCCGCAACCACATCCTGCACCAATTGGGTTAATGTATAGTGACTAGTGAACAACACCTATCATTTTCTTAACTACGGGAGGTTCATATCTATGACATCATCGTTCCAATCTGCCAAACGTAAAGGCATGCGCACCTTCATTACCGCCACCGCCATCCTCATGCTGCTCCAAACGGCTGTCGCTCCCTTATCCGGAGTCGCTGCTGCCGCTTCTTCCAGTACAGAACCCAAAGTCACAACTGCCAGTTCAACAACGATATATAAAACATTTCAGTCCATGCTCTACAAAAAGAACGGCTTGCCTGCCGCGGATATTTATCTCGAATCTCATATCAATCAAGTCACCACTTATCATGCAACTCTGATGGTCTTACAACTGGAGAATGCCCGCAACAAGGCGTTAACAGCCATGACGGACCGTCTACTGGTGCCTAATGTTCAAGACAAGATGATCAAAGCCTACAAGTGGAATGATAGCTTCACCCAACTGATGAGCCGCACCAACGACGCCAGTCTGCGTGCACTGCTCCAGCAAGCACGGGATAGCGGTTATCGCCTGGTTATGTTGGAAGGCTCCCTCTATCCGATCATGAATTATATGGCTTTTCAGAAATATATCTCGTACGTGAAACCAGACATCAAACAATACATTAATATCATGGCTGTTGAAACCAGCAACCTTGCCGCCGATGATGGTGCACTGGTCATTGGCTATCAGGAGGTACTCAATCGCGCTTTGAATCAGGAACGATTCCTGAATGAATATCCGAAGTCCAATCGGGTACAACAGGTGAAAAATCTGATGAATAACTATACCTTGTATACGTTTTATGGCCTGAATAATACGCCTTTATTTGACTACGAAACGAACAAAATGACTGCCAATGCCCAGAAAGGTTACAAAGCTGTCTTACAACGTAACTCTTCCGAAGACAGTGCCTTCCTGACCAAACTCGAAAAGTTCATGGACGTCGTAACCGAAGCGAATTTCGAGAAAACGGCTGCTGTCGAGAAATGGCTGGAGCAGCATGTGCCTGTCAGTGACTATGCCAACTATTGAGTTAATCCGCTCCCACGGTTAATATCCTGTTCAAATTCAAGCTAAATCCCAATAGATAATCACAAAAAGAAACCGCAACAGGATCGCTCCTGTCGCGGTTTCTTTTTGCTTCTATAGTCAAAACTGACTCAACCCGTCAGCTCCCTCAACTATTGAATCGGTTTGACCATATGATTATACTCATGTCCTCCGATGACAATCACATCGTCTTTGACATATCCCTGTCGTTCATAGAGCATTAGCGCGCGGCCGTTGTCCCGTTCTACAATCAGGGATACCTGGGAGTGACCCAGATCTCTGCCCTGCTGCTCAAAAGCAGCCATCAGTGCCCGGCCGATGCCCTGCCCCTGATAAGCTTCACTTACCGAGAGAGTATCCAAATAATACTCACCCGGACGTGTTTCTTTGACCAATGCATACTTCTCTTCCCGGCTTCGTCCAGGGCGATTCAGTATCGGCTGATCCAGCCGATCTGCTTCACCGCCATCATAGGCTACGAGAATTCCCGCGACCAGCCCATCGTGCTCCATCACCGTTACGTGACGATAACTAATCCGATTGTCTTCCTGTACATAGAACGCCTGCAAAATCTGCATCGCCTTCTCATGATCCGCCTCACCAGCAAGCGCGTAAGCAATATCTCCTATCGCCTGGTACAGCAACGGAATGACTTGATCTGCATCTTCTATGCGCGCTGGTCTGATCAGAGGAGATGTTTCTTGGTGATCTGATTGCATACTTCATTTCACCTCCGACTGCATGTCTGACTGCCTTGTTGAATAATTCATCAGATTAACATGTTGAACAGATTCAGGTTTTTGTTCAGCTCGGTATAGGCGATACCTTTGCGGTTCATACGTTCAATGAGCGGTTGGTAATCTTCCTTGTACATCAGCTCAATGCCCACCAAGGCAGGGCCATTTTCCTTATCATGCTTTTTCGTATATTCAAACCGGGTGATATCATCATTCTTCCCTAGAACTTCTTCCAGGAATTCACGTAAGGCTCCTGCACGCTGCGGGAAATTAACCATGAAATAATATTTGAGACCTTCATAGATCAAGGAACGCTCCTTGATTTCCTGCATCCGGTCGATATCGTTGTTCCCGCCACTAATGACACAGACCACCGTTTTGCCCACAATTTGCTCACGATACTGCTCCAATGCTGCAACAGCCAAGGAACCGGCAGGCTCAACCACGATGGCATTTTCATTATAAAGCTCCAGAATGGTTGTGCAGGCTTTGCCTTCAGGCACTTTCACAATGTCATCAAGTATACTGCTGCAGATATCATAGGTCAGATCACCAACCCGTTTCACGGCTGCGCCATCCACGAATTTATCAATATCATCCAGCGTTACAACCTGTTTGCGGAACATCGCCTCACTCATGGAAGCTGCCCCAAGTGGCTCAACACCGATGATGCGTGTCTCCGGACTCACGGTCTTCATGTAGGTTCCCACGCCGGCCGCCAGTCCTCCGCCACCAATCGTCACGAACACATAGTCAGCATTCTCATCGAGACTTTCCATGATTTCCATCGCTACCGTACCATTACCTGCAATAATCTTCGGTTGATCAAAAGGGTGGATAAACGTCATGCCCTGTTCGTCACATGCACGCATCGCTTCTGCGTAAGCATCATCATACGTATCCCCGATCAGCACCACTTCAACGTTGTCACCGCCAAAACGTCTTACCTGTTTCACCTTTTGGTTCGGGGTTGTACTTGGCATGAAGATTTTGCCGTTAATTCCGAGGGCATTACAGCTAAAAGCAACACCTTGAGCGTGGTTGCCTGCACTCGCACAGACAATACCTTTCTCCATCTCGGCTGGTGTCAGACTGCGAATCATATTATAGGCGCCCCGAATTTTGAACGAACGCACTACTTGAAGGTCTTCCCTTTTCAGATACACATTACAGTTATATTTGGCCGATAATACAGCATCCCGCTGCAACGGCGTTCTTACAATGACCTCACGCAGCACATGATGTGCGCGTACGATATCTTCCATGCCAACACTGGCACGACCGGGACTTGTGGTTCCCGTTGGTTCTTGTTCAACTGGTTTCATGTTGTCTCCACACTCCGCTTTTATGGTCTAGCAATGTCGCGCACTGCTTTTCTTTGTATTGTATCACTTTTGTTCTGTTCTTGCGCTTGAGCTTACATCATTTATCATTCGTACAATCTCATCGATAATGACCTGAGGGTCTGTATATATAACCATATGTCCCGATTGATTCGCCCCAATCCATCTTGCATTGGATAGCTTGCTCACCGTCTGGCGATGCGCCTTGATGAGTGCAGGTCTGATTTTCCCCTCTCCCTTACCCGGTTTCGTACCCGAGATCACGCTAACTTCCAGATCACCCAGAGATGGCGGATGCTCCAACAACGCTCCCATGTCACTCAGAAATGTTTTGCCCTCCGCAAGCATCGTGCTGGCTGCTCGTACAGTGAAATCTTCCTTGATATGATCCGCCGCCACATCGTCAGGCTGAATGCTTCCCGCTTTGCTGCCGAGCAACTTATATAAACCCGTACGCGCCATGATTGGAATGAGGAAACCGTTAAGGGCAAAACTCTTTTTAGTAAGCTTGGAGAAATACATATCGCAATGCTCATCTGATGGGTCCACCAGAATAATGCCACGTAATCGAGACAGATGCGCAGACGCCGCAGCCCGTACAATCGGACCTCCCCAGCTATGTCCAACCAGGATGAATGGGCCCGGGCCCAGAGCTGTCAGCAGTTCTCCAAGATCCCCTGCAATGCGTTCAAGGGTACGGGGAGCCGAGTCGACATCACTTCGTCCCGCCCCTGCCCTGTCATACACGACGGCGCGTGCATGCTCAGTAATGGCTGGTGCAACCAGTCCCCAGTTCGATCTGGAGGCGCCCATACCGGATTCAAACACCACCGTAAATCCCCCTGTCCCCTTGGACATATAATGTAGTTTACGACCATCGCGGGTCTGAACAAACGCACTTGAACCAAATGTATGTGAGCTAGGGTTAGGATTCATATTCCCCTCCTGATTACAAGCATAGTCATCTTACATCGACCCTAATTGAAAATGATTATCAATTACTTCATTATAGAATAATCCATCCTTTACCACAACCATGTTGCGCCATCATGTTACAGCCGTCCTGTCGTTTCTATCGCTTTATGTCACGTTGCAAGGATCATCACCCATCCCACCGTTCTTTCTCCCTCTTTTCCCTTATGCAAAAAGAAAACCCGATCCATAATCGGATCGGGTAACTGACCAACCACTATGCGGCTGGTCCTCACATGCATCTTCTTGTAGCTTCGTACGCAGTTCCTGCACGGATTGCACAGTCACTTCATCCAAGGATGAACGCATATTCGGTTTAGAGATACTGCACCTTATCCCCGAATACCATGATCCTTGTTGTTGTTCAGCTGCTCCAGCAGCTCATTCATCGCTTCTTCCGTCATAGCCCCACCGCTAAACGCAACCAGTGCACGCAGCGGCATATATTTCATCATTGCATCCATCATATCCGCATGATCACCCGCATCATCACCGCCAAATCCACTAGCTTCCTGGAACTGCTGCAAAGCCTGTTCCAATAGCTTTTTATGGGCCGGATCACGCTGGATATCTCCCAATGTGCTATTACGCGTATAAGTGGGAAGGAATGTCGCTGTAGACTCTACATTCACACGTGTATGCACATGAATGTCCCGAGAGGAGCTGCCCACCTGAATCTCGAACTCACCTGTCTCCACATGCCAATCCTTCATATCTACATTGTAATAGGCGAATGAACGCTTATTTAGTGTAAAACTCACTACTTTTGACTCTCCAGGTTCAAGAGCTACTTTGGCAAAAGCCTTCAGTTCTTTGACGGGACGAATAACTGTGCTCTCTACATCGCTGACATACAACTGGACAATCTCCTTGCCCGCTATGTCACCAGTATTGGTGACCCGGACATGTACATTTACCTCATCCTGATCGGTCAGTTCCGTACGGTCTACCTTCAGGTCAGCATATTCAAATGTGGTATAACTCAGTCCATAACCAAACGGGAACAGGGGCTCCAGCTCTTTTTTGTCATAATAGCGATATCCAACAAAGATGCCTTCCCGATAATCGACACGATCCCCTTCACCCGGGAAATTCAGATAAGATGGATTATGACTGAGCTTGGCAGGGAATGTCTCTGCCAGTTTACCGGACGGATTTACCTCTCCATATAACAGATCAGCTATCGCTCCACCAACCGCCTGTCCACCAAGATAAGCTTCAAGCACCGCTTGTACCTGGGGCAGCCAAGGCATCTCCACTGGAGATCCGTTGCTCAGTACAACGACCACACGGGATTGAACTTTCGCAATCTCTTCAATCAGCCGAATATGATTGTCAGGCAGACGCAGATGGGCACGATCATACCCTTCGGATTCATAACGATCCGGCAACCCAACGAACACCACGGCGGTATCCGCTGACTGCGCTGCCTGAACAGCCTCATGCATTAACGTTTCATCCACATCATCCGCTTCAATCCGATAACCTGGGGCATAGGAGAAGGTTACACCTTCGCCAGCCACCTGTGTCATCTCTTCCACAATATCATCCACTTTGGTCGGATTAATGTGGGAACTGCCGCCACCCTGGAAGCGAGGTTTACGCGCAAATGCCCCGATTAACGCCACTTTGCCTTCACGCCCCAGCGGCAGAAGACCCTCTTCATTTTTCAGCAAAACCATACTCTCGGCGGCCACCTTGCGCGCAAGTTGGTGATGCTCATCCTTGTTATATGTGGCCCCATCTTGTTTTTGATCAACCGCATTGAAGATCAGCGTAAGCAGACGCTCCACCGCCCGATCCAGCTTGTCCAGCGGCAATTTTCCACTCTCTACAGCATCGATCACTTTACGCTCACCGATTCCACCGCTTGTTGGCATCTCCAGTTCAAGTCCTGCTGCAAGGGCGTCTGCACGTTCATTAACCGCGCCCCAGTCTGATACCACAAGACCTTCGTGTCCCCATTCGTCTTTCAGGATATCCGTCAGCAACCATTCATTCTCACCTGCATACGTACCGTTCACCTTATTGTAAGAACACATCACCGTCCACGGCTGTCCATCCTTCACCGCACCTTCGAAGCTCGCCAGATAAATCTCGCGCAGCGTCCTTTCATCTACTACCGCATCAATCGACATGCGCCGTTCTTCCTGATTATTGACTGCAAAGTGTTTGAGAGATGTACCCACACCCTGGCTCTGCACGCCCTGAATATGACCGGTAGCCATCTGCGTGGATAACAACGGATCTTCGGAAAAGTATTCAAAATTACGTCCGCCCAGTGGGGAACGTTTAATATTCACACCCGGACCCAGCAGTACCGCTACATCCTCGGCTTGACATTCCTCACCCAGGGCTACCCCGACCTGACGCGCCAGATCCTTGTCCCAGGAACTAGCCAGTCCTGCCGCAGACGGGAAACAGGTTGCAGGCACGCTCGATGTCAGACCCAGATGATCTGCACTGCCATCCTGCTTCCGCAGCCCATGAGGTCCGTCCGTCACCATGATGGATGGGATACCGAGACGCTCCACCCCTTTCAGATGCCAAAAGTCCAGTCCCGAGCACATACCCGCTTTCTCTTCCAGTGTCATCCGCTGTACCAGTTCCTTGATGTTACGTTCCACATTAACCCCTCCAGTTCATGATGTTCGTGCAATTCTTACTTCACTCTGATGACAGAACAACCTTCCGATCGCTGTTATCCCCAGATTTCTTTATTCCTTAATACAAGAATACATCGTCAATTGTTGCTTATTCAAATGTTTACCCCATTCGTTACGCTTACATAACAGCAGCTTTTCGTTTGCTTCACAACCCAAAATTAAATATAAAAAAAACAGCCCGATTTCAATTTCCATCAGGCTGTTTGTAACTGCTCTAGCTTCACTATACCTAGGACTAACATACCGTTCATTTAATAAGGAAATACCCGAATTAAGCCTGTGTCTTAAACCAAGCTGCCGCAGCTTCTGCCTCAGTACGCGTCAATTGATGACCCTGACGCTCCCAGTGCAAGGTTACATCGGCACCTGCACCGCTAAGCAGTGAAGCGAGTTCCTCGGTTTCACGTCTTGGTACAATCGGATCGTTCTCGCCTGCACCAATGAACACAGGCAGACCTTTCAGATCCGGCAATTCCAGTCCGCGCAGCGGTACCATTGGATGATGCAGAATTGCACCTTTGAATACATCCGCTTGATGGAAGATCAGGCTTGCTGCAATGTTGGCACCATTAGAGTAGCCCAGTGCATACACGTTGGACCGATCGAAACCATACTCCACCGCAGCTGCATCTACAAAAGATCCCAGCTCTGCGGTACGAGCAATCAAGTCTTCTTCGTCAAAAATCCCTTCGGCCAAGCGGCGGAAGAAACGGGGCATCCCGTTCTCCGATACGTTACCCCGCACTCCAAGGATACCAGCTCCTGGCGCGATCATCTCTGCAAGACCAATCAGATCATTCTCAGTACCGCCTGTACCGTGAAGCAACAGGATTGTTGGCGCATCCGCCTGTGCACCTGCTTTATAAATATGTTTCATTGTATTGGTTGTGGTCATGATTTGGACTCTCCCTTCCATTCACGTACTTCAATTCGTGGCAACAATTGTTCAATCTGTTCGCGCTGTGGTTCATACCATTCAGGCAACATCAGTTTCTCACCCATGCTCTCTGCGGGTTCATCCCGTGCAAATCCTGGAGGATCGGTGGCCAGTTCGAACAGTATGCCTCCCGGCTCCCGGAAATACACAGCGTTGAAGTATTGACGGTCAATGACCGGTGTTGGATGATATCCGGATTGTTCAAGATCCTGCTGAATTTGTTCATGCTCCGCGTAGTCTTTGGCACGCCATGCAATATGGTGGACCGTTCCGGCTCCGCCAATACCGCGTTGAATGCCTGTAGACTGAATGTCAATGATCTGGCCAATATCGCCGCTTGCCTGTAGACGAAGGAGTCCATTCTCTTCGCCGACCTGCTCCAAACCGAGTTTGCTCACCAATACATCCATGGTTTTCTCAGGAACGTGGCTGAACAATACAGCGCCGCCGAATCCTTTGATGGCATGCTCCGGTGTAACTCCGTTGAAACTCCAGCTGCTTGGCTGACCACCTTCGCGCTCAACAAGTTCAAGCAACAGGCCACCTTTATCGAAGAAACGAATATACTGCTCACCGAATCTGGTTTTATCTTCATATGGAATGTCGAAGGAAGTAAGACGTTCTTTCCAGAAAGGCAAGCTTCCTACAGGTACCGCATATACGGTAACTCCAGTTTGACCCGAACCAATGACACCTCTTCTTGAATTCTGCTGTGGGAAAAAGGTGATGATGGTGCCCGGCGCGCCCTGTTCATTCCCGTAATACAAGTGATAGACGTCTGGTGCATCAAAGTTAATTGTTTTTTTCACCAGTCTGAGCCCCAAAACCCCTGCGTAAAAATCAACGTTTTTCTGTGCATCGTCTACAAAAGCTGTAATATGATGAATGCCTGTAGTTTTGAACATAATCTCCACTCCCTTGGTTTAGTATTTAATCGTATCATAGGTTGTTTTTGCATCTTTTATTTATTTCGATTTTGTTATTTATCTTTAAATTAAGATTCTTTAAATTTATATTAATCTATTGAACTGCAATATGCAAGCATTTATTTTAAAATTAAGATGTAAACC
Organism: Priestia sp. FSL H7-0729; assembly: GCF_038005685.1. Classification (NCBI taxonomy): domain Bacteria; kingdom Bacillati; phylum Bacillota; class Bacilli; order Caryophanales; family Bacillaceae; genus Priestia; species Priestia sp. FSL H7-0729. Next base: position 26,262 of record NZ_JBBOTQ010000012.1, on the reverse strand, counting down.
AAAAAAACAGGCCCCGATTACACCGGGAACCTGTTTCTCGTTACTACAATTACATTGCTTTGCTAATTCTGTAATATCTTTATCGCACTGCTTTTTATACCAATTTCATTCTTTTCGGTGGATTCACCAAATCTTTGTGCTCGTATTCATCCTTAATATCTCCGACGATCTCTTCAAGGATATCCTCCATCGTAACCATACCTACCGTAGCACCTGCTTCGTTCTTCACGGTTGCAATGTGTACACGGCTTTGCTGCATCTGGATCAGTACATCTTTAATTGGAGAACGCTCGGAGAAACTCGGCGTATTATGGACAAATGTCTCCATATTAAAGGCGCGGCCAGCAGCCACACTCGTCAGCATTTCTTTCGTGTTGATGAAACCAACAAAATGCGTCTGATCTCCATTTGCAATAACAGGATATCTCGTGTATTCATGTCGATTCAGCGTTTCAATGATCTGATCAAGCGGCATTTCTTTATTCAGGGTAACGATTTTTTCCCTTGGAATCATAATCTCCTGAAGCAAACGCTCATCAAAAGCAAAAATGTTCTTCAGATAATCCAACTCTGTCTGGTTGATCTCACCACTCTCATAGCTCTGCGCCATAATCAGCTTCAGCTCTTCTTCCGAGTGAACGGTATCATGCCCGGCAGGTTTTACACCAAATATGCCAAGCAACAGACGAGCAGCTCCATTCAGCGCATAGATGAACGGATTCATGATTTTACCGAACCAATACAGTGGTGGTGCCAGCAACAGCGTCATTCTCTCTGCAAACTGAATCGCCAGTGTTTTCGGTGCCAATTCACCAATAACCACGTGCAGGAACGTAATGATTGCTAGAGCAATACCATAGGAAAGCACGGTAGACAACGCCGCCGGCACTTCCATACGCTCAAATAGCGGGTGCAGCATTTTCTCAACGGTAGGTTCGCCCAAGGCTCCCAATACGAGCGCCGTGATGGTAATCCCCAATTGACATGCCGACAGATAATAATCCAGGTTGTGTGCCACTTTTTTGGCCAGTACTGCCTTTTTGTTACCTTCCGAGATCAATTGATCGATTCGGGACATCCGTACTTTAAGAATTGCAAATTCGGCTCCAACGAAAAAGGCTGTCAGACCGATAAATACGGCTACTAAAAATAAATTCAAGGCTATTATTCCGTCCAATGATTTCCCTCAGGTTGAGGGATTCACCTCCATTAAAATTTAAAATAAGGTTGCACGAGTGTTGTTCCGGTGACGGCTCGTTCTTCCGATCGCCATTGCCTCCAAATTTCCCTGATTGTTGTTTTCAAAGGTTTAAAAAAGCTTTAAAATTGGTTTGCAAACGCGAACGCTACGCTTCTTCAGAATCGATTCCGTCCCCTACACTGCTACGTTGTCAAAAATATTTGAAGTTTCCCAAGCTTCTCGGCTAAAAAAATCACGCCAGATCGCTTGCAGCTTCCTCTACTTCAGCGCCGTTCACTCGTTCCAGAAGCACTTGTTTGATGTGATAGTTCTCGGCATCGACAACGGTCCAGACATATTCGCCATGTTCTACCGTGTCGCCTTTTTCCACACCTACACCCTTCTGGTACTGAATCCATCCGGCCACCGTATCCATCTCTTCGTTTCCTTCAAAGCTCAACCCGAACTGCCGCTCCACTTCATCCAAAAGTACCCGGCCATTAATGAGATATTGATTCTCCCCAGTCTCCTGGATATCAGCCACCTCATCGGCATCGAATTCATCACGAATCTCTCCGACCAGTTCCTCCAGAATATCCTCCATCGTAATGATTCCCGAAGTACCACCATATTCATCCACGACTACGGCCATGTGTACACGTTCCTGCTGCATTTTAATCATCGCATCCTGGATACGTGTGACTTCGGAAACAAAAGGGATCTCTCGAACGAACTCGCTTAGTTGATACGATCTTGCTGCAACCATGTCAGGCAAAATCTTTTTCACATTTACAACGCCGATAATGCGGTCCTTGTCCCCGTCCTCGATGACAGGGTAACGTGAATAATTATGTTCATCCAATATAGGAATAATATCGTCATAGGTCATATCCTGATCTAATGTCACCAGTTCCGTACGCGGTACCATGATGTCTTTGGCATCACGTTCATCGAACACAAATACATTTTCCAGATATGAAAGCTTGGTCTTGTTGTCCTCGTCCCCTTCATAACTCTGGTTCATGATGATTTTAATCTCGTCTTCCGAGTAGGCTTGATCATGTTCTGCAGGCTTTACACCGAATCCCCGCAAAATAACACGTGAGGCTCCATTAAGTGCCCAGATGAACGGATACATGATTTTACCAAACCAGTATAGCGATGGGGCGAGCATCAACGTCAGCTTTTCCGAAAATTGAATCGCCAGCGTTTTGGGTGCCATCTCACCAACTACCACATGCAAGAATGTCACTAGGATAAAGGCAATCGCATATGAAGCAATGGATGAGATTGAAGCAGGCACATCTAAATAATTGAATACCGGGTATAACAGTCTCTCAACCGTCGGTTTTCCGAGTGCTCCCAGTCCCAGAGCAGTGACCGTAATACCGAGCTGACAGGCTGACAGATAATAATCCAGGTCCGAGACAACTTTTTTGGCGAGTACAGCCTTTTTATTGCCTTCGGCAACCAGTTGATCCACTCTTGATGTACGAATTTTGACTACAGCGAACTCTGATGCTACGAAAAATGCAGTCAATGCAATCAAGATAATAAGTAAAGCGATATTCAATATGGTAATTATGTCCAATGATTTCCCCGATTCTCAGGGATTCACCTCCAGAGATAGTTACAGCGTGATCCGTTAACTGTGTTAACCATTCACCAGCTGTTAGTCTTTCAACACGACGTCTGCCTTATATAAAATCGATTACAATGATAATTTTTGTATAAGTCTTACGTTTGACCTTGTAAAATTACAAAACAGGAATTCAAGATGAAGTCAATGACTTGCAGAAACTTCTTCATTCAAATCGGGTTACCCCTCATGCTGTCAATTGTTCCTCGCTTAACTCCACCTAGATTCGCCATTTGGACAATTTACAATATCGCCTACCCAATAGATATCCACCTCCCCTCGTACTCATTCCTGTTTCCGAAAAGTATACCATGTTTCCCACTCAACCATCCAGTTGCACGTTATGGTTTGGCACAAGCTTACAGTATAATGTTCACAAATTAGTCTCTATGTATGTTACGTACTTTATATAATATGATGTTTATTACCTCATAATGTGATAATCTTCACATGTTTAGTATAGTCCAATTTCTAAAAATACTACCCTGTACTTCTAGGCATTAAACATACTTGATTCCCCTGATTTAATGCTATTTCGTATCTTCCCCATTTATTTCTCTGTATGGACTAGTTCGGCCATTTGCACAAGATACATCTATATACGCAGCAAAGAGCCCGCAGGATGCATATACCTTTCGGTACACATCTTTACGGGCTCTTATATCAATCTATACGAGTGCTTTAGCAGCAATATCCGTCCGCTGATGTTTGCCATCGAATTGGATATGCTCCGCCTGTGCATAGGCTTTGTTTCTAGCTTCGGCAATATCAGCACCAAGGCCCACAACGCCCAGAATCCGTCCACCGTTGGTGACCCAGTCTCCTGCTTCATTACGCGATGTACCTGCGTGGAATATCACCGCATCATCCACATGATCCAGTCCTTCAATGACTACACCTTTAGCATAAGGACCCGGGTAACCTCCTGAAGCAAGCACTACACATACAGCCGCTTCATCACTCCATTCGATCTCGATGTCAGCCAGTTTGCCATGAACAGTCGCCCAGAAGATATCAAACAAGTCGCTCTTTAGACGTGGCAATACAACCTGCGTCTCGGGATCTCCAAACCGTGCGTTGAACTCAATGGTTTTGGGTTTGCCATCGGGCGAGATCATCAGTCCAGCAAACAATACACCCTGGAATGGACGTCCCTCGGACACCATTGCTTTAGCCGTTGGTTTGATGATCGTCTCCACGGCTTCTTCAATAATGGATGCAGGGATATGAGGCAATGGTGAATATGTACCCATACCGCCTGTGTTTGGCCCCTGGTCATTGTCGAATACAGGTTTGTGATCCTGTGCCGCGGCCATCGGACGAACCGTTTCCCCATCAACAAAGGCCAGAATAGACATTTCCTGCCCTGCCAGGAATTCCTCGATGATGACTTTCGCTCCAGCTTCTCCAAACACTTTATCCACCATGATGCTGCGAAGTGCCTGATCAGCCTCATCACGGGAATAAGCTACCGTCACACCTTTGCCCGCTGCCAGTCCATCTGCCTTGATGACAACAGGAATTGCTTGTTCATTCAGATATGCTTGAGCCTGTTCGTAGTTATCGAATTTCTCATAGGCTGCCGTTGGAATGTTGTATTTGTGCAGCAGATCCTTCATGAACGTTTTACTTCCCTCAATCTCTGCTGCATTGCGTCGAGGTCCGAATACCGGAATACCAGTCGAGTCAAATGCATCCACGATCCCATCCGCCAGCGGATCATCCGGACCAATAACCACTAATCCCACTTTAAGCTCTACAGCTAGAGCCGTTAGTTTATCGAATTCATTCACCGCAATCGCATGACACTCAGCGAGCTGAGCAATGCCTGCATTTCCCGGTGCACAGTGAATCTTGTCTACCTTCGGACTCTTCGCCAGCGCCCAAATGATTGCGTGCTCCCGGCCACCGCCGCCTACTACCAGAATATCCATTCGTTCTGCTCCCCCTTTATTGAACAACCTAAAAAAGAGGGGGTGTACCATAAGTCATAAGTATGACTGGCGACACCCCTTATTAAACCTTTTTCGCTCTAGTGTTTGAAGTGACGAACGCCTGTGAAGACCATCGCAATTCCGTATTCATTGGCTACTTTGATGGATTCTTCATCTTTGATCGAACCACCAGGTTGAATCACCGCTGTAATTCCGGCTTTTGCTGCCAGTTCCAGCGTATCACCCATTGGGAAGAACGCATCCGATGCCAGGATAGCACCTTTTGCTTGCTCGCCAGCTTGCTCAATCGCAATTTTGGCTGCACCCACACGATTCATTTGTCCAGCGCCCACACCTACCGTCATATCATTCGCAGCAAGTACAATCGCGTTGGATTTCACGTGTTTAACTACTTTCCAGCCAAACAACAGCTGTTTCAGTTCTTCTTCCGATGGTGCACGATCCGTTACCACGTTCAGTTCGCTCGCTTCAATGGAGTGTACATCGGACTGTTGCACGATCATCCCACCGTCGATGGAAGTTACAACGAATTGGCTCTCCCGTTTACGAGCAGCGTTCAGTTCACCCGTTTTGAGCAAACGAATGTTTTTCTTCTTCGTCAGGATATCGAGTGCCTCTTGCGTAAAGTCAGGAGCAAGCACGATTTCCAGGAAAATCTCGCTCAATTTGCCCGCTGTATCGCTATCGATAATGCGGTTTGCTGCCACAATTCCACCAAAGATGGACGTTGGATCTGCAGCATATGCTTTGCTGTAAGCTTCATAGATACTTGCGCCAATACCAACGCCGCACGGGTTCATATGTTTAACCGCGACAACCGCCGGCTCTTCAAATTCTTTCACAATCTGCAATGCTGCGTTCGCATCGTTGATGTTATTGTAAGACAACTCTTTGCCATGCAATTGCTCGGCTGTTGTCAATGTATCTTGAGCAGCCAGCGGTTTGCGGTAGAATGCCGCTTGTTGATGTGGATTTTCGCCGTAACGCAAATCCTGGAGTTTTTCGTAAGTAACCGTCAGACGCTCTGGTAACGGATCACCGTTCAGGTTGGAGAGATAGTCAGAAATTACTGCATCGTAAGCCGCCGTATGGCGGAACACCTTTGCCGCAAGCCGTTTGCGTGTTTCGAGGGTGGTATCGCCATTGCTGCGAACTTCTTCAAGCACCTTGCCATAATCCGCTGTGTCAACAACGACACTAACAAAAGCATGGTTTTTGGCAGCAGAACGAAGCATCGTTGGACCACCAATATCAATGTTTTCGATCGCATCTTCGTACGTCACATCCGGTTTGGCGATCGTATCTTGGAAGGGGTAGAGGTTTACGACAACAAGGTCGATGTACCCCAGTCCGTTCTCCTCCATCTGACGCTTATGCTCTTCGCTGTCACGAACAGCCAGCAAACCTCCATGAACTGCCGGATGCAATGTTTTGACACGTCCGTCCATGATTTCCGGAAATCCGGTCACATCCGAAATTCCGATGACAGGTACGCCTTCCTTCGACAACAGGCTGCTTGTACCTCCTGTCGAAATTATCTCCACACCCATTTGCGACAGCTCGCGGCAAAAGTCCACGATGCCTGTTTTATCCCATACGCTGACCAGCGCTCTTTTGATACTCACAATATGCTCCTCCTTTAATGTCCCATGGCTTCGCGTTTCCTGACGAAACACAGCCGATTTATTTCCCGAGAAATATCACAAAATGCGTACCAATTTTCGACTTCTGTTATATAAGTGGAACTAAGATGTTTACACGGGACACTCCGATGACAGAACAACCTTCCAATCGCTGTTATCCCCAGATTTTTTGATTCCCTTTTCTTAAAGGGAAAATCCGGTGATAAAGGCGAACGCTTCGCTTTTTCAGGTTTTTTCTGTCCTCTCCGTTAATGTGTAAAAAAATTTCAACTTATATCAAACCGTTTTCTGTACTGTGACGTGACGTCCGTCTAATTGAACCAGACCTTGAGCGAACCAAGATACCACTTCAGGATATAGCTGCTGTTCGGCCGCATGAATGGCTTTGCTGATCGTTTCAGGCGTATCCTCTGGCAGAATGGGAACCGGATGCTGGGCAATAATCGGTCCGGTATCCATACCTCCGTCTACGAAATGCACAGTCACACCTGTCACTTTCACGCCATACTCAAGTGCTTGTCCAATCGCATCCTTGCCTGCAAATGCCGGCAGCAAGGACGGATGAATGTTAATCAGCCGCCCTGCGTAACGATCCACCACAACGGAAGTCAGCAATCTCATATATCCGGCAAGAACGACCAAGTCGATCTCTTTGGATTCAAGCACTTCCACGATCTCAGCCTCATAGGCTTCACGGGAAGCATAATTTTTCGGAGTAAACAGATGACAAGCCACGCCTGCGTCCTGTGCCCGCTGCACAACACGTGCAGACGGTTTATCACATACGAGCAGATCTACGGATGCATCCAGCCCACCGTTCCGTACTGCATCGACCAATGACTGAAAGTTAGTCCCTTCACCCGAGGCAAATACAGCTATGCGGTAGTTCGCCATTAAACATCCGCTCCTGTGAAGGTTACTCGCGCATCTCCTTCAGTAACACGTCCAATGATGTACGCTTCTTCACCAGATGCTTTCAGTTGTTGCAGAGCTTCAGTTGCATCTGCTTCATTAACGACCAGTACAAGTCCAACGCCCATGTTAAATGTGGTGAACATGTCACGGTTAGAGACTGATCCCTTGTCCTGCAACAGGTTGAAGATCGGCAGGATTGGCCAAGAACCGTAGTCAATATCCACATTCACGTTGCTCGGCAACATACGTGGGATATTCTCGATGAAGCCACCACCTGTAATGTGTGCCATGCCTTTTACTTTTACCTTTTCCAGCAGGGACAACAGCGGTTTAACATAGATTTTCGTAGGTTCCAGCAGGGAATCCCCCAGCTTGCCACCCAGTTCCGCTACCTCATCATGCAGATCAAGTCCCGCATCCTCCAACAAGAGTCTGCGCACCAGCGAGAAGCCGTTACTATGCACACCACTGGAGGCAAGTCCAATCACTGTGTCGCCAGGGGCGATGGTTGTGCCGTTGATGATCTTCGCTTTGTCCACGATACCTACCGTGAATCCGGCAATATCGTATTCGCCTTCACTGTACATGCCCGGCATCTCTGCCGTCTCGCCACCGATCAGCGCACAACCCGATTGATGACAGCCTTCAGCGATACCCGCAACAATAGCTTCGATCTTCTCAGGGATAACTTTGTCACAAGCCAGATAGTCAAGGAAGAAGAGTGGTTCTGCACCCTGTACCACAATGTCGTTCACACACATGGCTACCGCGTCGATTCCGATCGTGTCATGACGATCCATCGCAAATGCAATTTTCAGCTTGGTACCTACACCATCCGTACCAGATACAAGTACAGGCTCATCGTATTTATCTTTGTTCAGACCGAACAGGGCACCGAATCCACCCAGATCTGTCATCACTTCCGGACGGAAGGTACGCTTCACGTGTTTTTTCATCCGTTCAACCGCTTCATTCCCTGCCGCGATATCGACGCCGGCCTTTTTATATGCTTCGGACACAACCATCACACCCTTCGTATCTTATATAAATCGAGCTGAAAATATTTACACCGTACACTCCGATGACAGAATAACCTTCCAATCGCTGTTATCCCCAGATTTTTTTTGATTCCCTTTTTTCAAAGGGAAAATCCGGTGATAAAGGCGAACGCTTCGCTTTTTCAGGTTTTTTCTGTCCTCTCCGTTTTTGTGTAAATGAGAAATCCAACTCATATATTGCTACTCATCTCTAACAGATGATTCTGCACCAATTCATACCCGGCTACGCCGAGGGTATTAAACTGACTATACTCTTCTATCGGGAGGTTACGAATGTACTCATCACCGCAGTATAAATGTCCAGCACACTGAAACACTTTCAACTCTTCCTTTTCGGGCGTCAAAGGTGTGTTACCCACGATCCTCCACGATCCGTCTCGGATATTGGACGGAGAAGTAAATATGACGTTGCTTCTCCGGTTCCCATAGGAATAGAAGAGAAACTCGCCATCTTCCAACCTTACGGTTTCGTCACGCTGAATGCTCATCACGCCGAACGAAAATGCCTTTTTGAAACGGCCTTTAAGTGCGCATACCACCTGGCATACCGCAAATCGGCCATCCTTCATCGGAATCAGGAATATATCGCCTTCGTTATAACTCTTTCTCATCCGCATGGATTAACAGCTACATCCGAATTTTTCTTCGCCGCCAAAGTCGAGGCGGGTTGGGTAATCATTATCAAAACATGCGAGGCAAAGCCCGCCTTTGGGATCATCCTGATTATCTCCCTGAATGGATGCAATCAGTCCATCCGGACTGAGGAACGACAGGGAATCCGCATTTATTTCACGGCAGATCTCTTCCACCGACAGCTGTGAAGCAATCAATTCGCGGCTGTCCGGTGTATCGATGCCATAGAAACAAGGGTTTTTGAAAGGTGGCGATGTAATGCGTACATGAACTTCCGTTGCTCCTGCATCACGCAGCATGTTCACGATTCGGCGAGAGGTCGTTCCCCGTACGATGGAGTCGTCAATCATGACCACACGTTTGCCTTCGACAACACGACGCACAGCGCTCAGCTTCATCTTCACGCCCTGCTCCCGCAATTCCTGGCTTGGCTGGATAAACGTACGTCCGGTGTATTTGTTCTTAATCATACCCATCTCATACGGAATGCCTGTCTGTTCAGCGTATCCGATCGCCGCCGAGATGCTGGAATCTGGTACCCCCGTAACCAAGTCCGCATCTACAAACGACTCAATCGCCATCCGGCTTCCCATCCGTTTACGGGCAGCATGTTGGTTCGCACCATTCATATCACTATCTGGACGAGCAAAATATATATATTCCATCGCGCATAAAGCCTTGCGGTGTTTGTGATGATCGAAGCGATCTTCGTGCAGACCATCGGCATCCAGTACAAGCAGTTCACCAGGTTCAATGTCACGAATTAACTCTGCGCCGATCGTTTCCAGTGCACACGTCTCAGATGCAAACAGATACGCATCCCCGAGCTTACCCATCGTGAGCGGACGAAGTCCGTGCGGATCGGAAGCCACGAGTAGCTTGTCGTTGGTCATGATCAGGAATGCATAACCGCCAACAATGCGCTGGAATGCCTCTTTTGCCGCTTCCACAAGCCCTTTGGAGGATCGTGCAATCAGATGCGCAATAACCTCGGTATCACTTGTTGTTTGGAAGATGGAACCGCTCTGCTCCAGTTCACGCCGGATCGTTGGTGCATTCACAATGTTACCGTTCGTCGCTACTGCCAGATCGCCGTCACGGTATTTAAATACCAATGGCTGTGCGTTCGTCAGTTTACTGTCACCACTTGTTGAATACCGGACATGTCCAATGGAAATATCCCCGGTTAACGTCTGCATCAGGTCTTTGGTGAACACTTCTTTCACCAGACCCATGCCACGATGATAGTTAAACTGGCTGCCATCACTCACACACATGCCTGCACTTTCTTCACCCCGATGTTGCAGCGCATGCAGTCCATAATAGGAGAGTGAAGCCGCGTCAGGGTGTCTAAACACCCCGAACACGCCGCATTCTTCCTTTAATTTGTCGAGTCCTTCCTTGCCGGACCCTTCATTATAATAATCGCCTGTCCACAACGGTCCTGTCGTCAGTTCATGAGACATGGAATCGCATCCTCCCAGACCTGAGCCAAACCTCCTACAGGTTCGCTCACGGCTGATGTTCCGTTCAACTCAATCGTCAGGTTACTTCCTTCTACACGGCCAATCACAGCTACAGGTACACCGCGCTCACGTACAAATGCTTCAAGTTTACCCGCTTGCTCTGGCGTAGCCGACAACAAGATACGGGATTGGCTCTCACTGAACAGGGCGTGATCTGCACGCAGTGCAGTCTCCACATTCACCTGTGCGCCTACGTTACCGCTGATACAAGATTCTGCGAGTGCTACAGCCAAGCCACCTTCAGACAAGTCATGTGCCGAGCGAACGAGACCGGATTGAATAGCTTCAAGCACCGTTCTGAGCAACGCTTTTTCCGTTTGCAAATTAAGTTCTGGCGGACGACCTTCCGTCTGACCATGAACCGCGTATTGCAACTCGCTGCCGCCGAGTTCAGCTTTGGTTTCACCGAGGAGGATGATGACATCTCCTTCGGATTTGAAAGCTTGTGTCGTGATATGATCCGTATCATGAACGAGACCTACCATACCGACAACTGGCGTTGGATAGATGGAGCCTTTGGCGTTTTCATTGTACAGACTTACGTTACCACCGATGACCGGTGTATCCAGCACCCGGCAAGCTTCTGCCATACCGTCTACCGCTTTCTCCATTTGCCAGAAAATATCCGGCTTCTCCGGGTTACCAAAGTTCAGGTTGTCCGTAATCGCGAGTGGCTCTGCACCAGAACATACAATGTTACGCGCAGCTTCACTCACGGCAATCCGTCCGCCAACTTCAGGATCAAGGTACACATAACGTCCATTACAGTCTGTCGTCATCGCGAGACCTTTGCGTGTTCCACGAATCGTAACTACGGCTGCATCCGAACCTGGACGAACGGCAGTGCTTGTACGCACCATGTAATCATATTGATCATACACCCATTTTTTACTTGCTACGGTTGGTGAAGCCAGCACTTGTTTCAGCGCTCCGCCGAGATCCGACACTTCGTCGTAACGAAGCGTGTCGATGGAAGCACTTTGCTCATAGTACGCAGGTACAGAAGATGGTTTGTCATACACTGGGCACTCGTCAACCAGCGCCGTTACTGGCATATCTCCGACCACTTCGCCGTGGTGGATCAGTTTCAGACGACCGTCATCCGTTACTTTACCGACTTTGGCACAGATTACGCCCCAACGTTCAAAGATTTCCATCGCCTGCGCCTCATCCTTCGGCTCAACAACGAACAACATCCGTTCTTGGGACTCAGACAACATCATCTCGTAAGGGGTCATGCCTTCTTCACGCTGTGGTACCTGATCCAGATACAGTTCCAGACCGTTACCCGCTTTACTTGCCATCTCTGCACTTGAACATGTCAGACCGGCAGCACCCATATCCTGAATTCCGAGCACGATTCCCGTGTCGATTAATTCCAGACAGGATTCCATCACCAGTTTCTCCATAAACGGATCACCGACCTGAACCGCTGTCCGTTGGGACTCGGATTCTTCTGTCAGCTCAACGGATGCAAATGTTGCACCGTGGATACCGTCGCGACCTGTTGGTGGCCCAACGTAATACACCGGGTTACCTACACCTTTGGCTACACCGCGCTGAATCTTGTCATGATCAATCAGACCCACACACATGGCATTAACCAGTGGGTTACCTTCGTAGCTCTCGTCAAACATGACTTCACCCGCAACGGTAGGAATACCGATACAGTTACCATATCCAGCAATACCGGCTACGACATGCTCGAACAAATATTTAACACGATCGCTCTCCAGCTTTCCGAAACGAAGAGAGTTCAACAATGCAACCGGTCTAGCACCCATGGAGAAAATATCACGGATAATGCCGCCCACACCTGTTGCCGCGCCTTGATAAGGTTCTACCGCGGAAGGGTGGTTATGGCTTTCAATTTTGAAAACAACGGCCTGGTTATCGCCGATATCCACGATACCGGCACCTTCACCCGGTCCCATCAGGACACGTGGTCCAGTGGTTGGGAAACGGCGCAGCAATGGCTTGGAGTTTTTATAAGCACAGTGCTCGGACCACATTACACTGAACACACCAATTTCCGTGTAGTTTGGCTTGCGCCCCATGAACTCACAGATCAGCTCATACTCGCTGTCAGACACGCCCATTTGTGCGTAAAGTTTATGTTCTGCGACCTGTTCTGCTGTTGGTTCCTTAGCGGATAGCTGCTGCGTCATGCCGATCCCTCCATGCTTTCAAAATAGATGTAAACATACGTTTGCCGTCTTCCGAACCAAACAGTGAATCCACTGCACGCTCTGGATGCGGCATCATGCCGACCACGTTTCCAGCCTCGTTACAGACTCCTGCAATATCACCCAGGGAACCGTTCGGGTTGGTACCATACGTGAATACGATCTGGTTGTTCGCTTGCAGACTCGCAAGCGTCTCCTCGTCGCAATAATAGTTGCCTTCACCGTGAGCAATCGGGATAATAATCTCTTCGCCCGGTGCATAATCACGTGTAAATGGTGTATCTGCATTCGCCACTTTCAATACCGTATCGTGACAACGGAATTTCAGGGACGTGTTGCGGATCAATGCCCCAGGGAGCAAACCTGCTTCCGTCAGAATCTGGAATCCGTTGCAAATGCCCAATATATATTTACCTTGCTCAGCAGCTTTCGCTACCTCGTTCATTACCGGTGCAAAGCGGGAAATTGCTCCGCAGCGCAGATAGTCACCATAAGAGAAACCACCCGGAACCAAAATACAATCATAAGCCGATAGATCTGTAGCCGTGTGCCATACATAATCAACCTCTTGTCCAATCGCATCTTCCACTGCCTTGTAACAGTCGATGTCGCAGTTGGAGCCAGGGAACACAAGAACTGCAAATTTCATGAGATTAACCCTCCAATTCGTAGCGGTAATCTTCAACAACGGTGTTGGCCAGCAGCTTTTCACACATGACTTTCAAACGTTTCTCCGCTTCCGCACGATCTGTTGTATCCAGGTTCAATTCCATGACTTTACCGATCCGTACACTTTCCACTTCGTTGAATCCCATAGAATGCAGGGCCCCTTGAACAGCTACGCCTTGCGGGTCGAGTACGCTTTGCTTAATAGTGACATATACGGTTGCTTTGATCATGATCCTTATGTTCCTCCTCAGTAATGAACGGGATAAATGCTTTATGCTGTTAAAAAAGTAAATTTTGGAACTTGCTCCGGGGCGGATTGTCCTTTCCGGTCGCTGGTTGTCCCCAGGTTTTTTGGATTGTTTTAGCCCGCTCTGCGGTCAAAACCCGGGGACAAAGGCGAACGCTTCGCTCCTTTAAGAACAATTCCGCCCCTCCGCTAGTCCATGCGACGTTTTTTAAAGGCTTAAACCTTTTACGTTGCACGGTGGGTAATGGTCTAGTGCTTGCTCTCAGGCGGATTGTTCTTTCCGGTCGCTGGTTGTCCCCAGGTTTTTTGATTGTTTTGGCCCGCTCTGCGGTCAAAACCCGGGGACAAAGGCGAACGCTTCGCTCCTTTAAGAACAATTCCGCCCCTCCGCTAGTCCATGCGATGTTTTTTAAAGGCTTAAACCTTTTACGTTGCACGGTGGGATAATGGTCGAGACTGACCATTACGTGAAAACAATTAAATTTATTGTGCCGTTAAACGGTTATAAATATCGACGTATCTGGCGGTTGTTGTCACAACTACCTCTTGTGGGAGTGGATCAGGTTTACTGTTCTTGTCCCAATCGGTCCCGGCAAGGTAGGTGCGCACTGGCTCTTTATCCATGCTGTCGATCTCGATGTCGAGTTCATAATTTTCTTTGGCCCAGAAGCGTGAGGCGTCTGGAGTGAAAATTTCATCAATCAGAATGACCTTGCCATCCACGATGCCGAACTCGAATTTGCAGTCTGCCAGAATGATGCCACGCTGATCACAGTAATCACGAGCGAATTCGTACAGGCGCAGGCTTTTTTCCTGAAGCTCCATTGCAAGTCCGTCTCCCACCAGTTCTTTCATGCGATCCATCGAGATGTCCTCGTCATGCCCTACATCATTTTTGGCTGCCGGGGTGAAAATGGGAACTTCGAGTTTGGCGTTTTTGCGAAGTCCTTCAGGCAATTTAATGCCATTCACTTCACCGCTCGTCTCGTATTGTCTCCATCCACCACCAGTGATGTATCCACGCACGACACATTCGATATCAATGCGCTCTGCTTTGCGGGTTACCATGATGCGGTCTTTGAGCAGTTCAGGATCTGTGATGAGGTCGCCCAGTTGATTCACATCGGTATGAACGACGTGGTTCTCCATCATGCTACCCGTCAGTTCGAACCAGAAACTGCTGAGTTTATTCAGCACGTTTCCTTTCTCGGGAACCGCCGGGTCCAGCACGTAATCAAATGCCGAGATTCGGTCGGTAACCACGATCAGAAAATGTTCACCCAGATCGTACAATTCACGTACTTTTCCTTTATATAACAGAGGTGCTTTAACGAGATCTGCCGCAGTGGACAGTGCCATGGGTTCACCTTCTTTCAGGAGATGTAAAGTATACGTCCAATTCCCCTCTTCACGCAGGGCCACTCCGAATGCAGAACAACCTTCCGATCGCTGTTATCCCCAGATTTTTTGATTCCACTTTTGCAAAGTGAAAATCCGGGGATAAAGGCGAGCGCTTTGCTTCTTCAGGTTTTTTCTGCCTTCTCCGTTCCAGCGTGAACACATAATCAACCTATACTTTAGGGAGTCGAATAATCAAAACCTTAATATATTAATCGTTCAAGCCAAGCTTTTTGAAGATCGTATCGACGTGCTTCAGGTGCCATGACGGGTTGAACGCATCTGCGATTTCCTCTTCGTTCAGTACTTCCGTGATTTCCGGTGTGGATTTCACGATATCCTGGAACTGACGTTGTTCTTCCCATGCTTGCATCGCACGTGGTTGAACGGTATCGTACGCTTGCTCGCGGCTGAAACCTTTGTCGATCAGCTTTGTCATGATGCGACCGGAGAATGGTACTCCGTAGGTGCGCTCCATGTTGCGTTTCATATTTTCAGGGAATACGGTCAGGTTCTTCACGATGTTACCAAAACGGTTGAGCATGTAGTTCAGCAGCATCGTTGCATCCGGCAGAATGATACGTTCTACGGAAGAGTGCGAGATGTCGCGTTCATGCCAGAGCGTTACGTTCTCGTATGCCGATACCATATGTCCGCGGATAACGCGGGACAGACCGGAGATGTTTTCACTACCGATCGGGTTACGCTTGTGCGGCATCGCGGAAGATCCTTTTTGACCTTTTGCAAAAGCTTCTTCCACTTCACGGAATTCACTCTTCTGCAGTGCACGTACCTCTGTAGCGAACTTGTCCAACGACGTTGCGATCAACGCCAGTGTAGCCATGTACTCCGCGTGACGGTCACGTTGCAATGTTTGAGTGGAGATTGGCGCAGGTTTCGTGCCCAGCTTCTGGCAGACAAACTCTTCAACAAACGGATCAATGTTCGCGTATGTTCCTACTGCGCCTGAGATTTTGCCGTATTGTACGTTGTCTGCTGCATGACGGAAACGCTCCAGGTTCCGTTTCATCTCTTCATGCCACAACGCCATTTTTAGTCCAAATGTTGTTGGCTCTGCATGTACCCCGTGCGTACGTCCCATCATTGGTGTGTGCTGATAAGCCAGTGCTTTTTCACGAAGAATTTCAATGAAATTCATGATATCCTTTTCCAGAATCTCATTCGCTTGACGCAGTACATATCCCAGAGCCGTATCCACGACATCTGTGGAAGTCAGTCCGTAATGCACCCATTTACGTTCTGCACCCAGACTTTCAGATACCGTACGTGTAAATGCGATAACGTCATGACGTGTTTCTTTTTCAATCTCATAGATGCGGTCGATGTCAAAGGATGCATTCTGACGAAGCAATGCTGCTTCTTCCTTAGGGATAACCCCCAGTTCGGCCCACGCCTCACATGCACATATTTCAACTTCCAGCCACGATTGGAATTTGTTCTCTTCGGTCCAAATGGCTCTCATTTCGGGTCTGCTATAACGTTCAATCATGAATTTGTATTCCTCCAGAGGTTAGTTTGTTCAATCCATTGCAATCCTTCTTCAACATCCTGACAAAGCAGATTCACATGCCCCATCTTGCGTCCTGTTTTTGCTTCGGTTTTACCATATATGTGAAGCTTGGGAATCACACCGAGTTCTATCGCTTCTGCATCAGGTTGCCCTGTTCTGGCGATAATGCCTTCCAGATGTTCTCCAAGCACATTGACCATAACGACCGGGCTCAATAACGAAGTGTCCCCAAGGGGTAAACCGCAGATCGCCCGGATATGTTGCTCGAACTGAGAGGTCGCACAAGCTTCCATCGTATAGTGACCGGAATTATGTGGTCTTGGCGCCAGTTCGTTGACGTACAGTCTTCCATCCGCCGCTACAAACAGTTCCACAGCAAGCAACCCGACAGCCTTCATTGATTCTGCCACCGCTGCTGCCAGCTTTTGGGCTTCAATCTGGATGTCTGCGGCAACTCTAGCCGGTACAATGGAAGCATGCAAAATATTATTCACATGAATGTTTTCCGCTGGCGGAAACGTTTTGATCTCTCCATTGGTACTGCGCGCAACAACGACCGAAATCTCGCATTCAAACTTGATGAATTGTTCCAATACCAGTTCCGCACCTGTAGCTGCGAGCTCTTCGTACGCCGCCATCGCCTCATTCGCTTCCCGAATTACACGCTGCCCTTTGCCATCGTAGCCGCCAGTCACCGTCTTCAGTACACATGGCACGCCAAGTTCGCTTACAGCAGCGAGCATCGTATCCGCACTCGTGATCTCACGATAAGGCGCAACTCTTACTCCAGCGGCTTCAATCGCACGCTTTTCTCGCAAGCGGTGTTGTGTGGTGTACAATAACGCACTTCCTTGCGGAACGTAGGACTCACGCTCCAGCAGGCCAGCGACTTCTGCATCCACATTTTCGAATTCATACGTAATGACATCGCATTGCCGAGCCAGTTCAAGCGCAGCTTTGGCATCGTCATATCCCGCTTCAATCTGCCGAGCCACTTGACCACAAGGGGCATCCGAAGCGGGATCAAGAGTAACGAATCGGTACCCCATTGCCGTTCCTGCGAGCGTCATCATCCGTCCGAGCTGTCCACCTCCAAGAATGCCGATGGTTGTTTTCCCAGGCAGCAAGACTTGCTGCATTTCGCCTGCCGTACCAGATTGATTCCCTGTACTACTCATAGTTCTTCACTGCTTTCGAGTACTTCCTGTTTGATGCGCTCTCTGCGAGCTTCAGAGCGACGTTGGACATCCGGGTCAAAAGCACCGATCATCTGAGCTGCCAGCAATCCTGCATTCGTTGCTCCTGCCTTGCCAATCGCTACAGTTGCGACGGGAATACCACCAGGCATCTGAACAATGGACAACAAGGAATCGAGACCGTTCAATGCTTTGGATTGAACGGGAACACCAATGACCGGAAGCATCGTTTTGGAAGCAACCATACCGGGCAAATGGGCTGCCCCGCCTGCGCCTGCAATGATTACCTTGAATCCTCGATCAATTGCTTGCTCTGCGTATTCGAACATCAAATCCGGTGTACGATGAGCTGAGACAACTTTTTTCTCGTACCCAATTTCCAGTTCATCCAGTACCTCGCACGCATGCTTCATCGTTTCCCAATCCGACTTGCTGCCCATAATTACAGCGACTTGCAGTGACATGAATACATCCAACTCCCGTCTGAGCTTTTTTGATTACATCTGACTATTAAGAACTCTTATTACGTGTGAAATGAAAAAATCCGCTACCCGCGAAAACATCACATTTTCTTCGGACACCGGACTCCAAGAAATACGTATCCCTCATTTGGGCATGCCAAAAGGGGGCTTGCTGTCCGCATCTGGTTGCATGCGACTCTCAGCCGTATCTCCTCGTAGTCCGGAAATTTACGGTTCCCGGGTAGATACTTCCGGGCCCTATTCCCGGCGTTATACGAGCAAATATCTATCACACTATTTTTCGTTCATTTTGGTAATCTATTATTACACATTTCGTTCCTACTCGACCTTATTCTTACCTGATCGACACATTTAACATTCTAACAATCCCCTACAGCTAATGTCAACTTAAAGACGAACATTTAACATATTGACAAATATAATGTTCGGGAATTGCTACATTAAATTCGGTTAGCTATCCATTTCATCCCATAAAAGAAAGCCGGCTCCTCTTCAATCTCTCGAAGACAACCGGCTCCCTGCTTTTCAGTGCGTGCACACTTCATCCATTATTTTACGACAAGTACCGGAACCTGAGCATGCTGGACCACATTGTGACTGACACTACCCAGGACAAATTCACGAATTCCGCCCAGTCCACGGCTGCCAATAATAATGATATCAGAATCATTTTCTTTGGCAAAATCAAGCAATACTTCCGCAGCCGCCCCTTGAATCAGGTCCACATTGGCCGTTACACCAGCAGCCTTAATTCGTTCTTTCGCTTCATCTGTCGTTTGCACCGCCAAATTGTAGTAATCATTATTAAGTGAAGGTGGCAGTGGCGCCAATCCCTCTCCGATGAATACACGCGGGAAATCAAAAGCATGAATGACATCCAGTACTGCATTTGGGGACACTTTAGCTAGCTCAATCGCACGATCAAGTGCTTTATTTGAAGCTTTGGAACCATCATAAGCCACTAAAATTTTGGAAAATAACATGTGAATCCCGTCCCTTCCTTTATATGTAGAGCATGTATATGTAGAGCATGCGAAGCAAGCTTCGGTCTGACATGTAATAAAATAATATAACCATATAACTCCTTAAACGTTCCCGAGCCACAATGAACCAATTATACGAAATAATTTACATATGAAACCTTTGATAAACGGTTAAGCGTGGGTTCCATGAATTCATTGAATAAAGTAACCATAGATTACCGCATTCAGGAACAACAACAACGGAATGCCAATGGTGAAGCTGGGATGTTTGGTCTTATGCCTTTTCCGATACATCGCGATCCAGACTCCCAAAGCACCGCCAATAAACGCAAGCAAAAATAACGTCCGTTCGGGTGTACGGTCACGACGCTGTTGTGCACGCCTCTTATCATCCGACATCACCAGATAACCAACTACATTAATAAATAAAAACCACAATATAAGTCCGGTTTGCATATAATTCTAGCGATCCCCCTGTCCCGGGACATCTCCCTGTCTCCATTATAATCCTCATCAGAGACATGTTCAACGACCGGTGGGGAACCGCAGGATTTCGGGAGGCACGCGTTAGATCGACAGTTTAGATAATTTTAGGACTCCTGCTTGGGAATACCATTCAGACTCGGTACTCTTTTGGCTGCTTTGGCTGGACGAACATCGATGTTTTCTTCCCTAATGCTATCTTTGTTCTGCTGGTTATGGATCTTTTCGGGTTTGTTGTGCGGCATATGGGTATCACCTCCTTGGCTTACGTTGCCTGAAAACAGAGGATCTTATACCCCACCACGTGTATGATTAGGTACACACGCAGCAATCACTTTCCATAGCGCCAGTTATTCGCAACTAGCGTTACATGAGGATGCGATCTGCCCTAACTCAGAGCTTGCTCTACTCTCCCTTTTTCTCCATAGCCGCCTTCAGCAGCTCTCCAAGGTTAGACCCAATGGACTCCTGCTTCGCATATTGTTTCACGAGTTTTTGCTGATCGCGTTTGTTCACATGCTGTTTATCTTTATCCAATGTTTCTGTAATTCCACAAGGCAGACATTGCACGTATAGCCCCGCCTTGCCTTCTTTGATTTCCATCTTTTTGTGACACTGGGCACAACGACGATTGGACAATCTTTTCTCGGCCGAACGACGATATCCACAGTCCTCCGTAGGACATACCAGAAACTTGCCGCGCTTGCCCTTCTTCTCCAACAATCGCGCATTGCAGTCAGGGCAGTGGCTATTGGACACATTATGCGGCTTGTACTCCGCTTTGCTGCCTTTCACCGTTGACACCAGCTCTTTCGCCATGGAACGAATACCATCCATGAAAGGTCCCGGTTTCCCTTGTCCACGGGCTATCCTTTCCAGTTCCGCTTCCCAACGGGCTGTCAGATCTGGGGTACGCAGCTGAGGAGCAGCCAGTTCAATCAACTGTTTGCCTTTGCCGGTTGGATGCATGCTGTTGCCTTGACGATCTATTGTGTCGGAACTGACCAGCTTCTCAATAATATCCGCCCGTGTAGCCGGAGTGCCGAGTCCATGCTTTTCCATCTGAGAAAGTAAAGCGGCTTCGGTATATCGTTTGGGTGGCATCGTCCGTCCACTTTTAATATGGCAACGCTGAACCGTCACGGATTGACCTTGCTGCACATCTGGCAAAAGTGCACGCTCATGGTCTGCTGCATCGTCAGTACGGTCATCGTCATCATCGCTGTAATCCCCGCCGTATACCTCACGCCATCCACTTTCTTTTACCGTTGTACCTTTGACATGGAAGGAATCGCCCCCCACCTGAACCGTGATCGCAACCGAATCGTACTTCGCTGACGGATAGAATAGGCTGATAAAACGACGTACGATCAAATCGTACAATTTGCGTTCCTCAGGGTTCAATTGATTGAGAAGCACCGTTTGCTCTGTGGGGATAATGGCATGGTGATCAGTCACTTTGCTGTCATCCACAATACGTTTGGTGATATTCAGATTTTTGCGCAGCAAAGGACGTGCCAAAGACGCGTAAGGTCCAATGGCTACACTGTCCAGACGTTCTTTCAAGGTAGCTGTCATATCGGAAGTCAGGTACCGACTGTCCGTACGTGGATATGTCACAAGTTTGTGCTGTTCATATAGACGTTGCAGGACATTCGAAGTTTGCTTTGCAGAGAAACCATATTTCCGGTTGGCATCCCGTTGCAGTTCTGTCAGGTCATATGCCAGTGGATGCGGCTCTACTTTCTCGCTTTTCTTCACCTGGGCAATCGTGCCCTTGCGCCCGTCCACCCGTTTCTTCAACTCTTGCATTTCTTGAGGGTCGAAAATTCGTGAATCTCCACCAGCTGCCCGCCACACAGCCTGAAATTCGCCCAAATCTGCCGTTAACGTCTCGTACTCCTGTGAGCGGAAACCATTAATTTCATTTTCCCTGTCCATAATCATGCCTAATGTCGGAGTTTGCACCCGTCCAGCAGACAACTGCGCATTGAAACGAACGGTTAACGCACGCGTCACGTTCAGTCCAATCATCCAATCGGCCTCTGCCCGGCAACGTGCAGATTCATAGAGACGGTCGAACTGACTGCCTGGCTTCAGTGAAGCAAATCCGTCTTTGATCGCCTTATCTGTCTGGGATGAAATCCATAGGCGTTTGAACGATTTTTTCCACCCCGCCATCTGCATGATCCAACGGGCCAACAATTCACCCTCACGGGCCGCATCCGTGGCAATGACCAGCTCGCCCACATCCTGACGTTTCATCAACTGCTGTACGGCTTTATATTGGTGGTTGGTCTGTTTAAGTACCTTCAGTTTCGTACGCTCTGGCAGAATCGGCAAATCCTCCAGATTCCACGTTGCATACTTCTTGTCGTAATCCTCCGGTTCAGCTAATCCAACCAGATGTCCAAGCGCCCAGGTAACGATATATTTCGGGCCTTCCATATAACTTTTATGTTTATCACGCGCACCCATGACTCTGGCTATCTCACGTGCCACAGATGGTTTTTCTGCGAGTACCAATGTCTTCACTTCATATCTCTTCCTCTCTGGTAGAACGTTATGTCTCTTATATTCCTATCTTTTCATTATATCATTTCACACCAAAGGTATGCTCTGTCATCTCTATTCCCTAATCTTACTCGCATCCTGTAACCTCATGTTTAATCAACATATCGAAATCATGTCATATTTATTAACATAAGAATGATTAATAGTTTTCCTGAGCTCACGTAAATAGAAGCATGAATAAGGTTTTATAATGATCAATATTGATGTATACGTTTTTTTGGATAAATATAAACCTTGTAAGATTACCTAACATAACTATACAATGTGTCAAAAGCATAGAAACTGAATCGCTGTTAACACACATCAATGAGACACAGGAAGGGAGCGTGGATGCATGACTTATCATGGATCTGTATTGAAAAAAAGTGGGGCTTTGTTACTGGCGGGAGCTGTTGTTGCCACAACATGGGGAGGAACAGTTCCTTCGGCATCAGCCGCAACGGCAACGCCTACAAGTAAAACAGCAGTAGTAGCTGTCTCCAAAGGGAAAGCGCCTGCTACTCCAGCAGCATTTGTTCAGGCCATGGAAGAAGCGGCTACACTTGCAGGTGTTCCTTTTACCATGGACAAGCTCTCCGGCACAACCGTACAACGTAAAGATGCTGCGGTTGCCTTGCAACAATGGCTCAAGCTGGATTCGACTACTGAATCTTTCAAGGATGTTCCGGATGAAGCCACTTTCGCAGGTGCTGTTGGTGCATTGAATACCGCAGGGCTAATGAAGGGCTATACTGATTCCCTCTTCCTTCCAAACGCTGTACTTACCGAGAATGATCTCTCCATACTGAAAGAACGCATCTATAACTACATAAAACCGTTTGTTCTGGAGGAAGCAACCATCATGGATCTCCAGACCGCAATGACGCAAGGAAAACTGACATCCAAAGAGCTGGTTCAGAAATATCTGGACCGCATTGAAAAATACGATGATCAAGGTGTAAGCATCAACGCGGTATTAACCCTGAACCCGGATGCGCTCCAAATTGCGGAGCAATTGGATGAAGAACGTGCAGCTCAAGGTGCCCGTGGACCTTTGCATGGTGTTCCGATTCTGGTGAAAGACAATTTCGATACCAATGACATGCCGACAACTGCTGGCTGTATCTGTCTGAAAGATTCCATTCCTGCTCACGATGCTGAACAAGTGAAGAAACTCAAAGCAGCTGGCGCCATTATTTTGGGCAAAACGAACCTGCACGAATTCGCATTTGGCATCACAACATCCAGCTCATTGGGTGGACAAACACTTAACCCTTACGCCTTGGATCACTATCCAGGTGGCTCAAGCGGTGGAACAGGCGCTGCCATTGCATCTAACTTTGCCGCAGCCGGCATGGGTACAGACACTGGCGGTTCGATCCGAATCCCTTCCAGCTTCAACAGCCTTGTGGGTATCCGCCCAACCATCGGACTATCCAGCCGTGAAGGCATTATCCCATTGGCTTTGACACAGGATGTTGGCGGACCTATGGCTCGTACCGTAAGTGACGCTGCCATCATGTTGGATGCTACAGCCGGTTATGACAAAAAAGATGTCGCTACAGCTTACGCTGTTGGAAAAATTCCTTCCAGCTACACTGATTTCTTGGATGTAAACGGACTAAAAGGTGCACGCATCGGTGTGGCCACAGAACTCATCCCAAGCACCAAAGCTGAAGAAAAAGCCGTTGCTGATGTAATCAACACAGCTGTGGAAGAACTGAAGTCACTGGGCGCTACCGCAGTTCCCATTTCTATTCCAAACTTGACGGAGATCAACAAGTATCCAAGCCTTAGTGGATATGAATTCAAGTTCCAACTAAATGACTATCTGGACTCATTGGGCGCAGATGCTCCCTATCACAGTCTGTCCGAGATCATCGCTTCCGGAGAGTTCGACAAATCTCAGGAGCAATCCATGAAAACTCGGGATGCACGCCAAACGTTGGAGACTACCGAATACAAGGACATCGTCCTGAAACGTACTCAAGTTACACGTGAATCCCTGCTGAAAGTTATGGCAGACAATAATCTGGATGCCATCATCTATCCTACGTCCACACAAGCCGCTGGTGTTATTGGCGAAGGACAAAACTCCGGTGGTAACAACCGTTTGAGTCCATTCTCCGGCTTCCCAGCAATTACTGTACCTGCTGGTTTCACAACCGATGGCCTGCCTGTAGGCATGGAATTCCTGGGTCGCGCCTTTGATGAAGGAACTTTGATCAAGCTGGCCTACAGCTACGAGCAAGGAACTCATCACCGTCAAGCTCCAAAACTTACGCCATAACATATTTATGGGATTAAGTAATCCCGGTTAGCATAAAATAACATGTAACATAACTCCACTCATATCACTTCATTTAAAAGATTTAACCTACCAAAGAGACCACCCTCTTCATGATGCATGAAGTCTGGGTGGTCTCTTTGGTTTCCTCTAATATTTCGGTGTTGCATATAATCGTATGTTATCCATTATTGAGCTTTGTCCGGTACGCCCCATTTCAGCACCAGACCTGCGTAAGTCAGACCACCACCAAAACCAAAGAGAGCCACAGTCTGTCCTTCTTTCAATTTCCCTTCATCCACTGCAAGCTGTAAAGCAAGCGGAATGGAAGCAGCAGATGTGTTCCCACGATACTCGACACTGGTTAAAGTACGTTCCAACGGAACCGGACCACGTTCGCAAACAGCCTCAATCATTCTCATGTTGGCACTATGAGGGACAAACCAATCAATTTGTTCAGGTCTTAACCCGGCTTTTGTTACAAGCTTACCCAATTGATCTGGAATCGTCCGTACAGCCCACTTATATACCTCTCGTCCATTCTGAACCAAACAACCTCCGCCCTGTAAAGGCACTCCATCCATCTCTGAAGACAGACCACTCTTATAAAGATGGATACCACCTTCTCCGTGCGTACCAGATATCGCTGCCATAAAGTCACCTTCTTCATGCGCGGATCTCTCCACCAAGAAGGCTCCAGCTCCGTCCCCAAACAGGACACAAGTCGTGCGGTCTGTGTAATCCGTAATTTTGGATAACGTCTCTGCTCCGATAACTAGTACTTTGCGGTACATCCCACTGGTCACCAGACTGTCAGCAAGCTGTAGCCCGTAGGAGAAACCAGCGCATGCCGCATTTAGATCAAGTACACCTGTGTGAGGGATCTTAAGATTAGCTTGGACTCTGGATGCGGTACTTGGGAAAGCATATTCAGGTGTGCTGGTAGCCACAAGAATCATATCCACATCTTCTACACTAACTCCATAACGACGTATCATATCTTCTACAGCCTTCGTAGCCAGGTCAGATACAAATTGATCTTCAGCTGCAATTCGCCGTTCTCTCATGCCTGTACGTTGCACAATCCATTCGTCACTTGTCTCGACTAATTTCTCCAGGTCGGCATTCGTTAATATTTGATCCGGTACATATGCCCCCATTGCCGTGATCGTTGCCTTTGATTGATGATTCATATCGGCATTCACCTCATTTGGTTTTTTACTATTATAGCACTAAGTATTAGTACTTGGTACTAATTTTAAATATATTTATTATGATTATGATTTGTTTGTATTCCTATCTTAATCATTCTAGTGATTTAATCATGATTACCCTTATTCATGCGAACGTTAGCATGGAATTATGAGGGCGCTTAAACCTGTTAGTGGACGTGAATAATATATACATTAAATTCAATTTCTGTTATTTTATTAGACAAAAAAACAGCCTGTTATGAACCAGGTTGCTTAAGACTTACACATATATTATAAATTAACGTTCAAAATGCAAATAAAAAAGACACACTCGATATGATCAAGTGTGTCCTTATATTGCTTGGCGGCATCCTACTCTCCCAGGACCCTGCGGTCCAAGTACCATCGGCGCTAGAGGGCTTAACGGTCGTGTTCGGGATGGGTACGTGTGGAACCCCTCCGCCATCGCCACCAAACGCGTAGCTTACATTTCAGAGATCATTCT
>NZ_JBBOTQ010000011.1:0-168628 GCF_038005685.1 Priestia sp. FSL H7-0729 | reverse complement strand
CATCCCGCCGGATCACATTCTGCCTGCCGTGGCGGCGGCAGATCTGATCGCGGCGGGATTTCGCCAATACGCGCCCAGCCTGACCCGGCTGTCCAGCCCGCATGAGATGGCTGGACACATCGTGGCGGCGCTGGATGCGCAGCGCCCCTTGTCTGTCGTTCGCCTCGGAGATGGCGAACTGCTTACCCTGGCAGCTGATACGGTGCTGCCCGGCCAGGAAGTGCAGGAGCTGGCACCGTTTCTGCCCTATGCAGGGGTGCCATGCTCCACGCCAGACATCCGCGCGATGCTTGCGGAAGCCATACAGGCCGCCGACTGGGTTGGCGTCCCGATCTCGCGGGCGCCCACATTCCAGGGGCTGCTCTTCCCTGTATTGCGCCACTTCGGGATCGACTGGTCCCGGCTGAAGTTGACCAGCTCCACGATCAATTACAGTCTGCACCAGTCCGGGTTGTTGCTGCCGGTGCTGCAAGGACGGCGGGTTCTGCTTATCGGCAGTCAGGCTGCCGAGCTTGGGGCACTGCTGCATAACCGGGGGATTCATGTTACAGGCATCATTGGTTCTATGGCGGGAGTGATGGACATTCCGAGAGTGATGCAGCTCACCGCAGAACATGCCTTTGATATCGCATTGGTGGCAGCGGGTATTCCGGCGGTCATTCTGTGTCGGCGAATCGCAGGTGAACTCGGCAAGGTCGCTCTTGATTTTGGACATTTGGCTGACAAACTGGTAACAGGAGAGCTTCAACTCTAGTGGACCGTCCGGGGGCTGGTCATGTGCCGTGTTGGCCTCGCGGACGAGTGGAAATGGAGGGAGCAACATGATCACACCCGATCAACAACGCGGGGAAGAACGTCATAGCCGCAGTGAAAATAATCGGAATGGCAGCATAAGCAACGAAAAAAAAGCGGCCCGCCCTGCCATGCGGCGCGCTGCATCGCGACCTGCCAAGGCCGTCCTGCATGCAGCAGGTCGTCGCTCAACGCGGAGATCCAGACGTAATGGTAAAAGCAGCCGCACAGCCAGAGCGAGGCTTTACAAACAGGGTTATCGTAGAGGATATGACGAAGGTGTCCGCCAGGGACAGAGTTCATTTGGTCTTGTTTTTGAAGGAGTTAGCATCATTATTCCCACGTACAATCAGCGGGAGTATGTGCTGCAATGTGTATCCAGTATCGAAAAGCATACCCCTGCCCCCTTCGAAATCATTGTGGTGGATAATGGCTCCAAGGATGGAACTGCCAAGGCCATGCTTCGCAAAGGCGGCATGGTGAGGGTTGCTGCCCTGGATCAGAATCGGGGGTTTGCCGGAGGTGTCAATCATGGGCTGATGATGGCGAGAGGACGACATATCATTGTGCTGAACAACGATACGCTGGTTACTCCGGGCTGGCTGGATAACATGATGACTTGTCTTGCCAGTGATCCGAATATTGGTGTGGTAGGTCCGGTGACCAACTATATTGGCGGGGATCAGCAGATCGAGGTTCCGTATCGTGAGGTAGGAGAGATGTGGTCCTTTGCCGCCACACAGAATCGTCCGGATGCAGACAAACATCGAATCACTGATCGGCTGGTCGGATTCTGCTGGCTGTTCTCGCGGGAGCTGCTGGAACGGGTAGGTTATCTGGACGAAGGGTACGCAGTGGGAAATTTTGAAGATGACGACTGGATCATCCGGGTGAAGCTGGCAGGATACCAGCTTGCGGTAGCCGGTGATGCCTTTATCCATCACTTCGGAAGTGTCAGCATGAAAGCATTGGGTGAACAGGACTTTGCAGTAGTGAACAAGGATAACGAGCAGTTTTATAGTCAAAAGTGGGGAGATCCTCATGCGCTGGTTGCCGAGACTTCCCGGTTGGCGAGGCAACAATCCTCTGGTACCCCATCCGGTCAACAAGAAGATGGTGACACAAACCCAATCGATCCACGTCAGCGAATCTCGACGCAGGGTAGCCAAGATCCGGCACTACAGTTTAGACGCAGTTGTGACTTCTACCCGGAAGGCTCGTTCCTGTCGGATGCCAAAGGTGATGTCTATACGTTAACTGGTGGTCGGCGGCGTAAGTTGAACATCCCTGTACCGCGTGGAATATCTCCTGTTCAGGTTGCCAAACCGGACCTGCTCGCCATTCCCGCCGGAGAAGCACTGATATTAGCGGGAGAAGTGCACGGCTGGCCGATGGAGGCCCATCAGGTGCAGCATAAAGGGGCACAAGGTTCTTCCAATGCCTGGGCAGAGGGAAGTATAGTTGCCGCCGTGGATGCACCCGAGATTCGATATCAGATCAGCGGAGGCAAACGGAGACGATTCGTATCGGTCTATGCCTCAGAACGTTGGGGTGTACATTCCGGGCATATTATCAGCGTGTCTGCGGAACAGCTGAATTCGTTGGAAGAAGGCTGGCCGATTATCGCCCCACCACAGCTCTTGAATCCGGATCTATAATGTCAGGCGATCTGTATATGCGAAACAGCAGCATGATGCGGAATGAAAGATGCAGCGGTATCCTGTGGAATCGCTCTGACTCATTCCGCATCCGAATCATTGAAAGATCAGCGATTTCCTTTTACACTATGTCCAACAACAACGATCACCAAGCATAACTTGGAATCATGAGATAGGTATAGGGAGGATGCGGGATGAAGAATTCTGTAGTTAGACAAGCTGAACAGATTGCCAGTGATTTTCTGCTGGAAAAAGTAACATGCTCACATCATATTATCGGTAAAGGTTTTGTTAATCAGGTCTGCCTGGTGGAGACGGCAAGTCATAAAGTGATTGTACGCATGAACGATCCAGATACATATTCCACCTTTGTAAAAGAAAAATGGTGCATCGAACAAGCGGAGAGTGCCGGTATTCCTGGTCCACAGACATTGTCTGTTGGAGTCAACGCTGAACATGCCTATATGATTCAAACAGTTGTGGAAGGGGATAACGGTTTGGACACGACATTGTCCGCAACCGTGATTTGGAGAAAGCTCGGTGAGTACACACAACGTATGCAATCCATCCCGGTAACAGGTTTCGGAAGTGAACTGCACGATTCCGTACAGGATCGATTCTACTCTCCCCCGCATCCAGGATCAGATGGCAGTTGGCACGGATATGTGCAATACAATATCAATAGTCTGACGGAGCAGGACCCGCTGATCGAGCTTGGTGTCATAACGATCAAGGAATCACAAGTCGTAAGGCAATGGTTCGAACAATTGAAAATGCAAAAGTTCCGCTTTGGCCTATGCCATGGGGATCTCTCCTTGAAGAATACAATCGTAAGTTCTACGGGTGAGATTACCCTTCTGGACTGGGGCAATGCGGAGGTCACCGTCGTGCCTTACGGCGATATCATTCAACTCATGCAATGCCAGCTACGGGGCGAGGGTCCTGACATGGAAGAAATGAAAGCGTTCTTAACAGGCTGTGGGACAAGTATACAAGAGCAAGAGCGTGAACTGAATCAAGCGAGTCATATATTGCTTCTAAAAGCTTTTGACACCCTGAGGTGGGCCATAGATCGAAGTCCGGATCAAATCAAGTTTTACACTGTATTAGCGAAACAAGCTTTTGAACAGGTTTGGAGGGATAATAGGGAATCTTTCCTGTAAAATCATTCATCTCTCAAATTTAAAATTTAATCTTTCTATTTGGTTATAGGTTTATTCTATTAGCAGATCCATTGACGCATGGAAGGCACAGGAGTACATTTAGAGCCATAATTCTTATTTAACAGATGGGAATTGAAGGTCTAGAGCATTTATAGTTAAGCGTCCAGACCTTGATCTTAAAACCAATCAGGAGGTATGTCGATGTCATCATCAACCAAAAAAGTCGTGCTGTGGAGCAAAACAGGCTGTCATTTCTGCGGAGAAGTAAAAGCATTTCTGACAGAGCGAAACCAGCCTTTTGAGAACATTGAAGTGCAGGGTAATGACGTGCTCCGAGATGTGCTTGAAGCAAAATATGGCATTCGGCATGTACCCGTTATTGAAGTGGGAGGGGACGGCAAGTTTGAAGCTTTGCTGGAACCTGATCTGGAGAAACTGGCTGAACTTCTGGCACAACCGGACGAAGCAGCAACGGTCTGACGGAAGTCGATATATCCCTTTGGAACAACTCGTTCCGGCTGCTGTATGACGCAAGATCGCATATTTACAGCAGTTTGGAACGTTCATAACTCAACACTTGATGAGATGTATAAGATTCTAATTCACATCTTCAATACTCATATAGAAAAAATCTATTAGTCGCGCTGTTGACCCTTTTACGGGGCAGTGATAAGATTTGTGAAATTAAAACAAACCAAACTCATAGGAATAGTTAACTTTTAAGTTATTTCGTATATGTAATCAGTTCACAATGTCACTTGAACATTCACTTGATGATTTTAATCCAAGGAAGGCGGAATGCACATGACAGCGAAACGCAGTTTGAAATTCGGAGCTATTGTACACGGCATTGGAGGCAGCAATACCACATGGAGACACCCGGAAGTTCAGGCAGATGCCAGCGTTAACTTTGAGTTCTACAAGCGTCAGACGCTGAAAGCGGAAGAAGGCAAGTTCGATCTTGTTTTTATCGCAGACGGTCTGTATATTACCGAGAAATCCATTCCCCATTTCCTGAATCGCTTCGAACCGATCAGTATCTTGTCCGCGTTGGCTGCCGTTACTTCACGGATTGGACTGGTGGGTACCCTTTCGACATCCTATAGTGATCCGTTCACCGTAGCCAGACAGTTCGGTTCCCTCGATCAGATCAGTAATGGTCGTGCAGGCTGGAACGTCGTGACTTCCCCGCTGGAAGGTACAGCGAAGAACTACAGCAAGAGTAATCACCCGACGCATCCGGAACGGTATCGCATCGCTACGGAATATCTGCAGGTAACCAAAGGGTTGTGGGACTCGTGGGAAGATGATGCCTTTGTCAGAGACAAAGAGAGCGGTGTATTCTTCGACCCATCCAAGCTGCACACGCTTAATCATGAAGGAGAATTCTTCTCCGTACAGGGGCCGCTCAACATTGCCCGTTCACGGCAAGGACAGCCGGTGATATTCCAGGCAGGTTCTTCGGAAGATGGCAAAAACCTGGCTGCGCAAGAAGCGGATGCTGTCTTTACCGGACACGATACGATTGAAGATGCTCAGGCATTCTATAAGGATGTCAAAACACGGGCCGCTTCCTATGGACGTTCTTCACAGGATATTGTCATTCTGCCAGGTATCAATCCTATTGTTGGACGGACAGAAGAGGAAGCTGAACAGAAATATCAGGAAATCGCAAGCTTGGTCACGATTGACAAAGCATTGGATTACCTGGGACGTTTCTTCGAACATCATGATTTCTCCCAATATGCACTCGATGAGCCTTTCCCGGAGCTGAACGGAATTGGAAGCAACAGCTTCCGAAGTGGCACGGACAAGATTAAGAAGGATGCCAAGGAGCAAGGGTTGACCTTGCGTGAAGTGGCTCTGCGGGCAGCAACACCACGCAGCAAATTTCTGGGCACACCAGAGCAGGTTGCTGACAAAATTCAGGAATGGTTCGAGACGGAAGCGGCAGATGGCTTCATTATTGCGTCCGAACTGCCAAGTGGATTGTCTGATTTCGTAGAACTGGTTGTTCCGATTCTGCAAGAACGCGGCCTGTATCGTACGGACTATGAACACGATACATTGCGAGGTAACCTTGGGGTGAAAATTCCGGTTAACCGTTAT
The DNA here is from genome assembly GCF_038005685.1 of Priestia sp. FSL H7-0729. Classification (NCBI taxonomy): domain Bacteria; kingdom Bacillati; phylum Bacillota; class Bacilli; order Caryophanales; family Bacillaceae; genus Priestia; species Priestia sp. FSL H7-0729. Next base: position 162,906 of record NZ_JBBOTQ010000011.1, on the reverse strand, counting down.
ACGGCTGCCAGGGAGCAAGTGGTATCTGATCTGGCATAATTGAGATAAAACTATTCAATTTACACTATCTTAAAACCGACTTAACTCATAGGATATATCAAGTATTAGCTATAAGCATCATTATAATGACACCTGTATACACAGAGGGGGAAGCGATATGAACAGGTCTATCTCATGGATGAAATATATGGCATTGGCAGCAGTATTGGTGGTGGTATTATCCGGTTGCGGAGCAGCTGGAGGCAGCACGAACGGTGCAGCACAGGCTTCAGGCGGGAATCAGGCCGGGCAAGCGGAAGGTGGCAACCTGACGTTTGCACTCGCGACTTCCCCGGATACGCTGGATCCTCATCGCAGTGGGCTTGCCGTAACGGTACGTGCCATCCGGACGATTTATGACAATCTGGTCGTACAGCTACCGGACGGTTCCATCAAACCTTGGCTTGCTAAGGAATGGAGCTTATCCGAGGACGGCAAGAGTTATACGTTCAAGCTGCGTGAAGGCGTGAAGTTTCACGATGGTACACCGTTTAATGCGGAAGCCGTGAAATACAACCTGGACCGAGTGATTGATCCGGCCACCAAAGCTGCCAATTCTCTAGCCCTGATTAGACCCTATAGCTCCTCCGAGGTCATTGATGAATATACCATCAAGGTAAATCTGGAATCACCATCGCAAGCTTTCCTCGGCAATCTGAGTCAGGCACTTCTAGGGATCGTATCTCCTACAGCTGCCCAAAAATTTGGCGACCAGCTGGGTAAAAATCCGGTGGGAACGGGTCCGTATACCTTTGTGAAATGGGATGAAAATGCGGATATCGTCGTTGCCAAAAACAAGGATTACAACTGGGGACCTGAGACGGTTGAAAATAAAGCTGCGCCACATGTGGACACGATCACATTCAAAATTGTACCGGAAGAAGCAACACGTATCGGAAGTGTACAGAGTAGTCAGGTACTCGCTGCCGAGACGGTTCCACCGCAAAATATCGCTGCATTAAAAAACGATCCGAACCAGCAATTGCTGCAGGCCAATACAGTCGGACTGCCGTACACACTCTTTTTCAATCTTCGCAAAGCGCCTTGGGATGATGTGAAAGTAAGGCAGGCGGTACAATCTGCCGTAGATGTGGAATCAATTGTGAAAACATTGTATCTGGGCAACTACGAACGTGCGTGGTCTGCCCTGTCCCCTGGAATCCTGGGTTATGATGCATCGCTGGAAGGAAGCATCAACCCGGACATCAACAAAGCTAATCAGCTGCTCGATGAACAAGGCTGGGCGAAAGGTGCTGACGGTATTCGTGCCAAAGACGGCCAGAAGCTGACCCTGCGTTATGTCGATGGTTCACCCAATCGGGAGAAACGCAATGACATTGCCGCCATTATCCAGCAGCAGTTGAAGCAGGTGGGCATCGCTGTTGAAGTGGAAATTACCAAAGACATCGCAACGGTCATCTATCAGAACTGGGATTATGATCTCTATGGGAATAGCCAGGTCAACTCCGATCCGAATGCCTTATATGCTTTCTATCATACGAGTGCAGAGGGCCAGCGTCCGACACTATCCGGTTTGTCTGATCCGAAGATCGATGAACTGCTGGAGCAGGGGGCCGTTGAGAGTGACGTGGATAAACGTGTCGAGATCTACAATGAAATTCAGCAATATCTGATTGAGCAAGCGGTCATTCTGCCGATCTATGTTTTCCCGTATACCATCGCAGCATCCAAAAAGGTCGAAGGCATCAAATTCGATTCATTGGGTTATCCACTCTTTAACGACGTCCGCATTCAGCCCTAACAGAGGTTGTTCAAAAAGTCCACTTTTGATTACGAGTCATGCCTAATGGCATGGTCAGCATCGAATATGAAATTCAGCCGAAATAAGCGGGAGACTTACGAAGTATGTTTCCTTTGGAAACATTGTAGTTGCTCACGTAGTTTCCTACGCTCCGCTACTTCATTTCTAGCTTCATTCCATCTTCTCGGTACTGAAAACTGGTCTTTTTGAACACGCACTATAGGAACGACCAATCCCGATTCAGGAAGGAGATATCCCGGTATGGTTCAAACGATACTGTCACGACTCGCAACATCGCTTCTGGTTATTTTTGGAGCTTCGGTGCTGGTGTACTGCATCATGTATCTTCTGCCGGGTGATCCGGTGCTACTCATGCTGGACCCGTCCTCGGCTACCCCGGAGATGATTGAGAATCTGCGAGTTCAGCTTGGACTGGATCAGCCGTTTTACATCCAGTTTGCGAACTATTTTGGTGATATGCTGCGCGGGGATTTTGGTAAATCGATGATTAATTCAGATCCGGTTTTGCCAAAAATACTGGAACATTTTCCAGCCACCCTGGCTTTGACCGCACTCAGCTCAATCATTGCCATCACAATCGGAATTACACTTGGTGTATTGTCTGCAATTCATCGCAATGGTGTGATTGATTTCGTCGCCCGGCTCGTTGGACTGTTCGGTATCTCCATGCCAACCTTCTGGACGGGAATCCTGCTCATCCTGTTATTCTCGGTACAGCTTGGCTGGTTCCCGGCGATGGGATCGGATGGGTTCAGCTCACTGGTTCTTCCGGCAGCCACACTGGGTCTCGTGGGTGCAGGGTTTATCGTACGGATGGTGCGGAACAGCATGCTGGAAGTGATCAATGAACCATTTATTGTGGCGTTACGGGCCAAAGGGCTTTCCGAGCGCGCCATCATGTATGGCCATGCGCTGCGTAATGCGCTGATCCCTGCCGTAACAGTAATCGGCATGTTGATCGGTGATCTGCTTGCGGGAACCGTTGTGGTGGAGACCGTCTTCTCCAGACAAGGAATCGGCCGTATTATTGCAGATGCGCTAATGGCCAAGGATCTGCCAGTGGTGCAAGGTGTCGTCTTTTTCACATCCATTATCTATGTTGTCTTGAACCTGCTGGTGGATATCTCGTATTCGTACATTGATCCCCGGGTTCGGCGTGCAGTCCGAACATGATATTGGATGGAACAGTCAGAAGAGTCCTGACAAGGAGTATGGAAGGAGGCGTTGTTGCTCATGAGCATGAAACCTTTGGCTGGTGACAAAAAAGCATGGGCGGGCAGTGCAGGACGTATCCGTCTGTGGAATCGCCGCCCTTGGCGTTATCGCGTCTCATTCGCGGTATCCCGATTATTCTTTTATGCAGCATTGCTGGTAGTGGTATTTACTGTGGCATGTGCGATTGTGCCAGGCTGGATAGCGCCCTATGATCCAACGCATATGATGACGGATGCCATACTGCAGGCTCCCTCTGCTGCACATCTGTTCGGGACGGACTATTTTGGCAGGGATATCTTCAGTGTGGTTGTGCATGGGAGCAGAGATTCATTGCTCATTGGATTCGCTTCGGTACTTGTCGGCGGTATTGTCGGTAGTGCGCTTGGTATTATCTCCGGTTACGCCGGAGGAATTGTGGATACCATCACCATGCGTGCCGTTGATATTCTGATGGCTGTACCCGGCGTGCTCCTGGCGTTGTCTGTTGCAGCTGCTCTCGGGCCAGGGTTGATGAATATTGCACTGGCTGTTGCCGTTTCCTCCATTCCGGGGTATGCACGGGTCATGCGTGGGCAGGTCATATCGGTTAAAGGGCTGCCATTCATTACAGCGACACGTTCACTGGGCGGTTCCAATACGCGTATTTTCTGGAAACATGTACTGCCGCATTCGTTGTCACCGTTGCTGGTCATGGCTACGCTGGGCGTAGGGACATCGATCTTGACGGGTTCCGGACTAAGTTTTCTTGGGCTTGGGGTGTTAAAAGAAATTCCGGATTGGGGTGCATTGCTCTCCCAAGGTAGAGGTTATCTGACGGTTGCCTGGTGGATCTGTACGTTCCCGGGGCTTGCGATCACGTTGTTTGTACTGGCGGTTAATCTGATTGGAGACGATATTCGCGATCGGTTGGACCCCAAAGTAAAAGGAGCGGCTTGACCGCTATACCAAAATATAAGAATTTATAAGTTTCACTCTATTCATTTTTATATTTCACTGCGAAACGGTAACTGTGCCACCAAAAGACGGCGACAGCCGTTTACGCTTGAGGAGGAATACGTTATGCCACATGTCGTCATTATTGCCGGATCACCTTCCAAACGTTCGCGTTTGACAGGTCTGACGGATTACAGCAGCCAAAAATTAACGGAGGCAGGCATTACTGTTGACGTCATTCACGTTGCGGATCTACCCGCTGAGGATCTGGTGCAAGCCCGGTTCGACAGCTCATTCATTCGGGATGCACTGGCTGTCGTTGAAGCCGCGGATGCAGTCATTGTAGCTACACCCGTATACAAGGCATCGTACTCGGGAGTACTCAAGTTGTTCCTGGACCTGATTCCACAAGAAGGGCTACGGGGCAAGTTGACACTCCCACTCGTTATCGGTGGCTCTATAGCTCATCTACTCGCCATTGATTATGCATTGAAACCTGTTCTGGCAGCCCTTGGTGGAAGACATATCTTGGGTGGCGTGTATGCTGTGGATCAGGGAATCGAACGACTGGATGATGGACAATTCGTACTCTCGGCAGATATTACTACACGTCTGGATCGCTCGCTGGATGAATTGAGATTGACACTGGAAAAGGATGGGATTACGATATCATAAAACCAAGTAAATTTATTGGATAAATCAATATAAGATCAAACGTCTGCGGACGTGGATACGGAGGCACTCATGAATATCGAGAATATTGAAGCATTTGTATATATCAATCATTATGGAAGCTTCAATAAGGCTGCCGAAGTACTCTTCTTGTCCCAACCTTCGGTCACAGCTCGCATTCAGTCACTGGAAAGGGAGCTGGGCTGCAAGTTGTTTGATCGGCTTGGCAAGCAAATCGTCCTTACAGAAGAAGGTCGGAAATTCCTGCCGTATGCGCAGCAAGTGCTGCAAGTCATTCAGAAGGGCAAGCAGAAGATTCAGCAACGCCGGACAACACCGGATGCGCTTCGACTGGGGAGTACAGTATCGGTATCGAATTATGTCATTCCCGATTTTCTACCCAAGATCAAGGAAGCTTACCCCGAAATTAACATTAAACTGACGACTGCAACGACGGATCAGCTGATTGCCAAATTGCTTGGTCAGGAGATCGATCTTGCTTTTGTACGCAAGGTGATGCATCCTGCGATCCGTACGGTTGCTTTTTATGAAGATCCGATCCAGCTCTATGTGTACAAAGGACATCCATTCATTGAGAGCGGGCATGTCAGCATGGAAGCGATCCGGCATGAGCAACTGGTCTTTTTCGAATGTGGTTCATTGGACTGGCTTCGCATTCACCGGGCTTTCGACTCGCTGGAGCATCCGCCGAATATTACATATCATGTCGACAATTCGGAGACAGCGAAGAAACTGGTTATGCAAGGGGCGGGCATTGCTTTTCTCCCGGGACTCACGGTGAAGAAGGAAGTGCAGAATCAGGAGTTATTCCCCATTCAGGTACATGAGGTGGCAGGTGTATCGTTGCAGATCAGCGTTGTCACGTTAAAGGAAGAATATTCGCCATTGGCGGAGCCCTTCGGGGAACTGCTGCGGCAGTTATAGCGTGTATGTAAGGTTCAAGAACAGCGGTTCAGCACAATCAAGGAGGAGAAGGATATGAGTATTCGTGTTGGCATTTTGGATCAGACTCCCATCTATGAAGGGGAAACGGCGGTGGATGCTTTTCGGCATACGATTGAGCTGGCACAGCGGGCAGAGCAACTTGGATTCCATCGGTTCTGGGTATCGGAACACCATGATTCCGGGCATGTTGCAGGTTCCTCCCCGGAGGTACTCATCTCCCACTTGCTTGCACATACGAAGCGGATTCGTCTGGGATCTGGCGGAGTGATGCTCCAGCATTACAGTCCATACAAAGTCGCCGAGAATTTCAATATCCTCGCAGCACTCGGACCAGGAAGAGTTGACCTGGGCATTGGTCGTGCACCAGGTGGATTACCGCGTTCAACACAGGCGTTACAGGAAGGCATTCAGGATGCCGCATCCCTCAAAGAGAAAATTGTGCAAGTGAAAAGATACATTCATAATGAGCCGCTTGAAGATCCATCTCATGCACTTGCGGGGCTGACTGCTTCGCCTGTGTCCGACATTCCAGCGGAACTGTATGTGCTTGGAGCCAGTGTCGATAGTGCAGGCATGGCTGCGGAACTGGGACTTCCATATGTCTTTTCACTGTTCATTAACAGTAATATAGAGGTAGCACTTCAAGCGATCCGTGTATATCGTGAACAATTCAATCGTTCCCAGGGACGGGAGCCCTACGCTGCACTAGCCATATCGTTAATTGTGGCCGAAAGTGAGGAGGAAGCGGAAGGACTTGCGAGCGAGCATATGCTGGTGAAGATTCATCTGGAGAGTGGTAAGGTGCTGACCGTCGGTTCTGTGGAACAGGCGGAAGAATTCGGCCGTCAATCGAACGAAACCTATCGGATCGAGATTTTGGAGCCAAGTGTGACCCGAGGTACAAAGGAAAGCGTAGGTCAGGCGCTGCTGAAGTTCCAGCAGGAGTTTGCTGTGGAAGAGTTCATTGTGACTACAGCTACACGGGACTTTACCAAGCGAATTCGTTCATTCGAATTGTTGCGTGAAATTCTGGCAGAGCAGGGACTAAGTGAATTTGCACTGGAATCCAAGGAACAGGAAGCTGCAATCGGATAGAAGTAGGCAGTTAATATAGCAGTGAATATATACGAATGGGAGGCCATGTGATGAAAAGTGATCTGGAACAGCCCGAGCAGCAGGCTGAAGAGCAAGTACAGGGCTCCGAACATAAGCTTCACGGTGAACAGGCGGAGGCATTCGCGGAACGTTTAATCACCATTCGGCGACACCTGCATCGTAACCCGGAATTGTCTGGCGAGGAAAAGGAGACGACGGCAGCCATTCGCAGCTGGCTGGAAGAGGAAGGCGTCCGTATTGCAGACGAATATGTGCTGCGGACAGGGCTTGTCGCTGAAGTTGGCCAAGGAGACGGACCTGTGGTTGCCCTAAGAGCGGACATTGATGCGCTGCCCATTCGGGAAGAGACGAAGCTGGAATTTGCCTCCCAGGTCGATGGAAAGATGCACGCTTGTGGACACGACGCACATACCGCTATTCTGATTGGTGCGGCACGATTACTGAAACAGCGCGAGTCCACACTCCCGGGGAAAGTACGCTTGTTGTTCCAGCCATCGGAAGAAAAAGCAACGGGTGCACGGCAAGTGATTCAGAGCGGTGCATTATCCGATGTTCGGGCGGTATTTGGTTTGCATAACAAACCGGATCTTCAGGTGGGTACGGTGGGTATTCGGGAAGGCGCATTGATGGCGGCGGCAGACGGTTTTGTTGTCAAAGTGGAAGGGGTTGGCACCCATGCAGCCGTGCCTGAAGCCGGCATTGATCCGATTGTGGTAGCCGCACATATCGTTACGGCTCTACAGGCGATTGTGAGTCGCAATGTAGGCGCACAGGAGAGTGCCGTCATCAGCGTCACCAAGCTCCACAGCGGCACAGCCTGGAACGTCATTCCGGATGAAGCCATACTCGATGGCACAGTGCGGACCTTTGATGAGAAAGTGCGTGCCCGGATTCGCGAGCGTTTCAATCAGGTGGTCGCCGGTGTGGCAGCGGCCTATGGCACACGGGCTACGGTTCGCTGGATTCAGGGACCACCTGCCGTGGTCAACGATGCGTCTCTCGCATCTGCGGCGGAGCAGGTTGCAAGTGAGATTGGGCTGAATAGTGTAAGACCGCTGCCTTCTCCAGCAGGAGAGGACTTCTCTTTTTATCAAAAAGAAGTTCCGGGCCTGTTCCTCTTCCTGGGCACCTCTGGCCCGAACGAGTGGCATCATCCTGGCTTTGATGTGGATGAACGGGCATTGCCGCTGGGCGCATATCTTCTGGCTGCATTAGCTGAACAGGCACTGCACAATGTGCAATCACATCAGGAGTGATAGGTACAATGAATTTTGTATCCTATCCAGATCGAAACGGTTCCGTTCTGCGGCAACCGTTTTTTGTATTTCTTTTTATAGCAAGAGCGAGGTGGAACATCAATCCGTTTAATCTTATCAGAGTATTTATGTAGGGCTGGCGCAGAAGCGTCAGCTCTGTTTGGTTTTTTACAGGAGTGGAAATGAAGGAATGAATGAGGTGCAGTCTTTTTAAAATGGAAATATTTGTTGACGCTCCCCAAAAGGATGTGCTATATTTTTCTCGACCTTTAATCGTAATAATTACTATTAGGTAAAAAAGAAGAACAGGAGTAGTCGCTGCGATGAAACAGGAGATCGAATTTATCAAGTTCAGTCCCACCCAAAACATGACGATTCTGGTTAAAACGGATCATGCAGCCGAGCATTACAGTCATATTGCTACCCGTCTAATGTCGTATGACAACGTTTATGCTGAACAAGTGGGATTCATTGAACCAACGAGTAGACCGGAAGCTGTGGCTCGTCTGGAAATGGCCGGAGGAGAGTTCTGTGGTAATGCCTGTATGGCACTTGCAGCACACCACGCATTTGAAGCAGGACTGGCACAACAGGAATCGATGGACATCGTGTTGGAGGTTTCCGGAACCGATCAATTGATCATGTGCCATGTGAAGAAACAGCAGAATGAATATGACTGCCAGGTAACCATGCCGGTTCCGAAGCAGATTGAGCAGCGAACCATCCGGTACGAAGGCATTGAGCTGGATATGGTAATCATCCGGTACGCTGAGTTCATCCATATCGTGATTGAAGTGGATGACTTCGACGAACCGATGAAAAAGAGGGCACAGACCCTTGCAAGGTTACTCGGACTAACCCTGGGAGATAAGCTGATCGGTATCTTGTTATATCAATCGCACTCGGAAGAAATGGCCCCACTCATCTATGTTCCGGAGCTGGATAGTCTGATCTGGGAGAGAGGGTGTGGCTCGGGTACAGCCTCTGTGGGAGCCTATCTCGCATGGAGACAGCAGAGAGGGATTACTCAGTACATCAAGCAGCCTGGTGGTGCGATCAAAGTGGTAGCCCAGTGGAATGGCGCAGAACTTGGGAGCATTACGATTGAGGGATCTGTTGGTATCGTGGCACAGGGCAAAGCCTTCATCGATGCTCCAGCAGAATGGAGCGCTGTAAACGCATGAGGTACATGATACATGATCGAGACAGCGTATAGGGGGAAAAGAAATGATCACATTGGTCCATTTTCAGACATGTTTGAGTGAATTTGCAGAGAAATTCGAGAAGCTCGCGAGCAAGTATGATCATACGATTCAGCATAGTTCGGAGCTGGAGGCTGTGATCAATGACTACTCCCGCTTTGTGACCGATCAGGAGAATAAGGAAGCCTGGGAACAGTTGGAGCATTCGGAGCTGAAAGAACTGGATTCGCTTATATGGCAGTTGAGAAATAAATCCGCCCAGTGTGTGGCGATCATGGAGAAATATCGTGCATTGAAGTTAGGGCGTGTCTCGAAACTCGCTGAAGTGCATCTTTTACCGCCTTTTCGCCCCCTGCTGCGTCACTTTCCCTTTACGTGCCCCGGCACGCCTGCGGAAAACTTCCTTGCTTGGAACGAAAATTCGGCAAAATCTGCTTCCTTCGGAGCTTCCAGACACGCCCTAGAGAACGGGGATGTACAGATTGCCGATTATTTCAAGAATATAGAAGAGTGTATCGATAAAGAATTCGGCAGCTTCCATGTCACCTCCAATTCAAAAGTATTGCTGGTAGGCTCCGGTTCCTTCCCCATGACACCATTACTTATCGCCAAGCGAACAGGTGCACAGGTTGTCGGGATCGATATTGATGAAGAGTCCATTACACTCGGGCGAAAAGTGGTGGAGACACTTGGCACGGGTTTGAAGATTCGTTTGGAGTCAACCTTGCTGGAGAATTTGGATTATACCAGGGAAGCAACCCATATCATTTTCAGCTCTACCGTGGCCGCTAAATATGATCTGCTCGATCAACTGCATACCCTGACGAATGAGAAGGTGGTTGTAGCCATGAGATATGGTGACCAGTTGAAGTCCTTGTTCAATTATCCCATGAGCGAGACAGACAGCAGCAAGTGGAAGCTGGTGGACCAGATTCTGCGCCCGGATGATGTGTTCGATATTGTGTTGTACCAGAAAGTATAGGTATGCAAGTGCATCCAAGTACGTCCCAAGTACATCCAAATGGATTCCAGATTGAACTTTGAATATAGGAGGTTAATATGAGCAATCTTCAGCGAATTCTGATCCTCGGAACCGGGCCTGCATCCATTCAGCTAGCGGTAACGCTCAAAGATCATCTTAACTGCTGCATAGGTATTGCGGGGAGACAATCGGTTCGTTCAGCGTCCGTATTCGCAGCTCTCGAACAGAGCAATGGGCGTGTTCAGGTCAGCATTCAAAATGAGAAACATCAGCCACTCGCAGGTGAGTGTTTCATTGATCATGTGTTCAAGGGATATGACACCACCCAGGGGGAATGGGACACACTTATTTTAGCTGTCACCACCGATGCTTATATCGATGTTTTGGAACACATGAATGAACAATTCATCAAACAACTGAAACGTGTCATTTTGGTTTCCCCAACGTTCGGTTCGAATCGTCTAGTGAGCCATTATATGAGAGAGCGGAAGGCAGCGCCGGAAGTGATCAGTTTCTCGACCTACCTCGGAGATACGCGTTGGGTGCACGAACATCCGTCTAATCATGTCATGACAACAGGGGTCAAGAAAAAGGTCTATATCGGTTCCACTCGTTACCCGTCTGAACAGGTCAGTAAGCTATGCCAAGTGTTTGAGCGTTTGGGTATTGCGCTGGAAATGATGCGATCTCCATTGGAGGCGGAAACGAGAAATATCTCGTTGTATGTACATCCGCCCTTGTTCATGAATGACTTCTCATTAGAAGCCATCTTTGGAGCTCCAGATACTCAGAAATACGTATACAAGATGTATCCCGAAGGTCCGATAACACAAGGTTTGATTCGGGAGATGCGGGCACAGTGGCAGGAGATTATGAATATTACGGACCGACTCAATATCCCGGGAGTGAACCTGCTTCAATTCATGACGGATGACAACTATCCGGTTCGATTAGAGAGTATATCACGCCAGGATATCGAGAATTTCAATCAGCTGCAGGTCATTCATCAAGAGTATTTATTATACATACGATACACCTCATTATTGATTGATCCATTCTCGGAACCCGATTCGGAAGGCAAATATTTCGACTTTTCAGCAGTCCCATTCCGTAGAACGTTCATGAACCGCGAAGGGGAATTGGACATCCCGCGGATGCCCAAGGAAGATTACTACCGCATCAAAATCATTCAGGGCATTGCCAGACACCTCGATGTGAGCTGTCCAACCATTGATCAATTTATCGCCAGATATGAAGCGAAACTTCAGGAAGTGGCTGACGCACACCCGAATCAACGCTTGTCCGATGCCTTTGTGATCCAATCCTTTGAAGAGGATATCCGCATGATCTGCAGCGGACTTCCAACTAATAGGGTCTAGTTACATCTCAAATTAATCAAGTTGAACCTGATGTTTACATCATAACGGAGAGTGCAGAACCAATCTGAAGAAGCGAAGCGGTCGCCTTTATCCCCGGATTTTCTCTTTGGAAAAGAGATCAAAAAAATCTGGGGATAACAGGGATTGGAAGGTTGTTCTGATCGTGTAGTGGTCTTGTGTAAAGTTTGAATTTAATTTGCTTATCAGGAGGAAATATTGTGAAAAAGGGTCTTACTTTTACATCCATACTATTGCTGGTGTCTGCCATTGCGCTGCTCGCCGGATGCGGACAGAGTCCAAAAGAGAAAGAGAGCGCCCAAACGGAGCCTGCCAATAGCCAGGTACTAACAGAACTTATCTATGCTTCAGCCAAAGATATTAATGATATGAATCCCCATCTATACACAGGCTCCATGCCTGCGCAAGGAATGGTATATGAGTCTCTGGTGGAAAACACGCCTGACGGGATCAAGCCCTTGCTGGCTGAATCATGGGACATCTCGGAGGATGGCAAGACCTACACTTTTCATCTGCGACAAGATGTGAAATTTCATGATGGAGAGCCGTTCAACGCAGAGGCGGTTAAACAAAATGTCAATGCAGTACAGGCGAATGCCGAAAAACACGCATGGATCAAGCTGTCCACCAAAATCACGAGTGTAAAGGTAATCGATGAGTATACGGTGGAGTTAGTGCTGTCGGAAGCCTACTATCCTGCACTGGTGGAATTGTCCATGACAAGACCTTATGTCTTCATATCACCCAACGATTTCAAGGATGGCGGAACCAAAGACGGGGTAAGTGGTTTCCACGGCACAGGACCCTACAAGCTAACTGCTCATAAAGTCGAAGAGAATGCCACGTTTGAAGCCAATGAAGACTATTGGGACGGTGCACCTGCAATCCAGAAAATCACATCCAAGGTTCTTCCGGCAGGCGAAACGACATTTCTGGCATTACAAAAGGGTGAAATCAACTTTGTATTCACGGATGACCGGGGGGCAGACAGTATTGATGTAGAGGCCATGGACCAACTGGCTGAATCCGGGGATTATCAAGTGGTCCGAAGTGAAGCGATGAATACGAGTATGATCGTAGCCAATAGCAGTCGCGAGAATAGTCCGGTTCAGGAAACGGCAGTGCGGGAAGCGCTATGGGTTGGCATTGATCGTGAAACGATCAGTAAAGATATTTTCAACGGAACGCAGACGGTAGCGGACACGCTATTTTCAGCCAATGTCAATTACGCCAAGGTGGACCTGAAGAAACGGGAGTATGATCCGGAAATGGCTAAAAAGCTTCTGGACCAAGCAGGCTGGACATTGGCAGACGGTAAAGTGGTGAGAACGAAGAACGGTCAGCCTTTAGCCATGAAACTCTACTATGACAGCAACTCATCTTCACAGAAAATACAGGCCGAATTGATCCAGTATTCGATGAAAGAATTGGGTGTTCAGCTTGATATCGTGGGCGAAGAGTCTACTTCCATCGCGAATCGGAGAGCAACCGGGGAATATGATTTGCTGTTCAATCAAACCTGGGGACTGGCCTATGATCCACAAAGTACCATTGCTGCCTTTACGTCCGATTCCGCATACAAGCATACGACAAGTGGAATTGCCGAAGCAGATGAACTATATCAGAAAATTGATGCGGTCATGGTCTCCACGGATGAGGCTTCACGCCAATCCCTGTATGCCGACATTATGAAGATCGTCCATGATGAAGCAGTCTTTATCCCGATTACCAACGGGCGTGTCACCGTAGTCGCTCCCGAGAATCTCGATGGAATCTCATTCAAACAGACCCAATATGAACTACCATTTGAACAAATGAATTTTAAATAGAGCGGAGATGGATATGGGAAGTTATATCGTCAAAAGGATTCTGTTAGCCATCCCTTTACTGATTATCATTTCATTTATAACGTTCGTTCTGATTAATCTATCTCCCTTGGACCCGGCGGTTGTTGTGTTACAGGCACAGGAAGTTCCGCAGATTACGGATGAACTGATCGCGCAAACGAATGAAGCGCTGGGGTTCGATCAGCCATTCATGATCCAGTATGCGAACTGGGTCATGGCTGTTGTGCAATTGGATTTCGGCAACTCTTATGTATCTGGTGAACCCGTGTGGTCATTAATGGGGCCGGCTTTTATGAACACATTGAAGCTAACGCTCGTCTCATCGGTATTCATTATTGCGCTATCCATTCTGCTCGGTGTGATCTGTGCCATGAGAGAAGGCAAGCTGCTGGATCGATCGGTCAGAGGAATTTCCTTTTTCCTCACAGCCATGCCATCCTACTGGCTTGCAGCTATTATGATCTGGTATTTTTCCGTCAAGCTGGATCTGTTGCCTACCAGTGGTATGGACTCATATCGAAGCTACATTCTACCGGTGATTGTGATCACGGTGAGTTATACAGGCATTTATTTCCGAACGGTTCGAAGCTCCATGCTGAGCAATATAAATGAGGACTATGTGTTATATGCACGGGCAAGTGGTCTGAGCGAGAAGAAAGTAACTCTGCATATTCTTAGAAATTCATTACAGGTGGCCGTGTCCATCTTTTGCATGGCGATCCCGATTGTGCTTGGCAGTACGGTGGTTATCGAAAATGTATTTGCCTGGCCCGGACTCGGGAGACTCAGTGTGAAATCCATTTTAAGCAGAGATTTTCCCATTATTCAGGCGTATGTTCTGATGCTGGCTGTTACTTTTGTCTTGTTTAACACGTTATCCGACATCATTAATGCGGCGATGAATCCCCGGTTGAGAAAGGAATTCTGATGCGAATATTGAAAAATCTGCGCAAAGACAAGCTTGCGTTGACCTCTTTGGTAGTGATTATGGTCACGATCATGGCGGGTATGTTGGCTCCACTTATTGCGCCGCATGATCCTGGACAAGTGAACATGAAGCTTCGTTATGCCTCCTCGTCTTGGGAGTATCTATTAGGCAATGATCATCTGGGCAGATGTGTATTATCCCGGCTTATCTATGGCATCCGTCCAAGTGTATTATGGGTTCTGGTTGCACTCAGTCTATCTGTTCTGATTGGGGCTGTTGTCGGATTCGTCGCGGGTTACTTCAAGGGGAAAGTGGACGCGTGGATCATGAGGGTCTGTGACATTATGCTGTCTTTTCCCGGATACGTGATGACACTGGCGGTAGTGGGCATTTTGGGTGCAGGACTGGAGAATATTTTGATTGCCTTTGTATGGATGAAATGGGCCTGGTTTGCCCGCGTTATTCGAACATCTGTGATGCAATTCTCCGATATGGATTATGTAAAATTCGCGAAAGCCTCCGGCACGCCTAATCTGAGAATTATAACCAAACATATTGTTCCGGTTACCTTTGCCGATATTGCCGTCATTGCCAGTGGCTCCATGTGTTCGATGATGTTGCAGATCTCTGGTCTTTCCTTCCTGGGGCTTGGTATTCAGGCTCCGCATGCGGAGTGGGGGATGATGCTTAATGAGGCGAGGGAAGTCATGTTCTCCAGACCTGAATTGATGTTGGCACCAGGCCTGGCCATTGTAGTGGTGGTGTCTGCTTTTAATTTTCTATCAGATGCGCTTCAAGTGGCTCTGGACCCCAAATTGATGACCTCTCAAGGTAAGTCTGACAAGTCTTACGAAAGTGAGGTGAGAAAGGCCGCTTATGAATATAGTCGAGGTTGAACATTTGAAAGTATGGGATACCAATACAGACAAAGTGATCATTCATAACAGTTCATTCGAAGTCAAGCAGGGAAGCTGTATGGCCATCGTGGGGGAAAGTGGTAGCGGCAAGTCCGTCACGTGCAGGGCCATCATGCGACTGAACAAGCCGTGGATTCACCAAACGGGCACGATGTTATTTCAGGGAGAAGACCTGAACCAGCTTTCGGAACCGGAGATGCGGCGTAAGCGGGGCAAACATCTGTGTATGATTTTGCAGAATGGCATGAGTGCATTTGATCCATCCTGTGTCATTGGTGTCCATATTCGGGAGACGCTTCAGCAGCATTTTGCCTGGAACACCCGTGAGGTTGAACGAAAAATCATCAATGCCATGGAAAGCGTCATGCTCAGACATCCGCGCGAGATTCTGAATCAATATCCACATCAGCTGTCCGGTGGCATGCTGCAACGAATCATGATTGCACTGGCATTGGTGCTGGAGCCCGATCTGATAATTGCGGATGAGCCGACAACGGCGCTGGATACGATCTCCCAATATGAAGTGGTGGAGCAATTGATTCAATTACGTGAACGCATGGGCTGTTCCATGATGTTCATCTCCCATGATCTCGGCGTCGTTCAGAAAATTGCAGATGACGTGATGGTCATGAAGGACGGCGAGATCTTAGAGCGCGGCAGTATGCATGCTGTTTTGACAGAGCCGAAGCATGCCTATACGCAGTATCTGGTCTCTACCCGACTGGAGCTGAGCAATCATTTTAAGGCGTTGATGCAGGGGGACTCCTAGATGCTAAAGGTGGAAGGTATCGAAAAATCATATAACCAAGGCGGACTGTTCTCCAAGCACAAAAAACAAGTTTTGAAACAAGTTACCTTTGAATGCCAGCAGGGCGAATGTCTGGGCATCATCGGCGAAAGTGGAAGCGGCAAATCTACGTTGGGTCGTCTGATTCTGGGCATTGAACGACCGGATCGTGGAACGATCTTGCTCGATGGTAAAGACGTACAGGATCGACGTGTACGGATGGGTAATATCAGCGCTGTTTTTCAAAATTATACGTCTTCGATCAATCCGTTTCTTACCGTGGAAGCTGCCATTATGGAACCGATGCAAGCGCAGCAGAAGCTGCGAAAGGATCAGAGTAACTCAGAGAAGGTGGATCTGTTGCTGAACCAAGTTGGACTGGACCCTTCCTATAGATCCAAATATCCGCATGAACTATCCGGCGGGGAGGCTCAGAGAGTGTGCATTGCCAGGGCCATCTCCACCGCCCCCAAATGCATCGTGTTCGATGAAGCGATCAGCTCACTGGACGTGTCTGTTCAGATTCAGGTGCTGCAATTGTTGAAAGAGCTTAAGGACATCTATAAGCTGAGCTATGTCTTTATCACGCATGATATACAGGCGGCAGCTTATATCTGCGACAGGGTGATCATTTTCAGAGAGGGACAGGTTGTAGAGATCGTTCCGACCAAGCAACTTAAGGACGTACAGTCCGACTATGCGAAGAAATTATTGAAGCATTTAATACCATTTTAGGAGGAGCCTCATTGTGAGTGGAGCGATGTCTTGGCCTTTTCTGCGCTTGTACATATTGGTTCTTCTATATTTTAGCGCCAATGCCATTCTTAACGTGATCATCCCATTGCAAGGGGAGTCCTTGGGTGCGAGCGGTACAACGATTGGACTGATCATGGGTGCTTATATGTTCACAACGATGTTTTTCAGACCCTGGGCCGGTCGGATTATTCAAAAGCATGGACCGATTAAAATATTACGTCTGATTCTGATTATCAATGGATTTGCGCTGTTTTTATATCCCTTTACGGGACTCGGCGGTTATTTGGTTGCTCGTATTTTGCAAGGTGTATCGACAGCGTTCTTCTCCATGGCTTTACAGATTGGCATTATTGATGCCCTTCCGGAGAAAGATCGGTCACAGGGAATTTCGTATTATTCGTTGTTCAGTTATATACCGGGGATCGTGGGACCTGTGCTCGCATTAGGGATATGGCAGGCGGGAGGCATGGATTATTTTACAGTGGTTCTGATCGGCATTGCCGTCTGTACGGGCGTCTTCGGATATACCGCCAAAATGGAACCAAACAAGGAGCAGCCTGCTGAGAATCTTTCGGAGCAGAACGTGAGTGTGTGGGAATCCTTTGGTCAGTTGGTGAAAAATCCATATTTGTTTCGGTGCAGTGTGTTAATGCTCGCTGCTTCCGTTGTATTTGGCGCGATTACCACCTTTATTCCGCTGTATGCGGGCCAAGTACCAAACGGGAATGCCGGCGTCTATCTGATGCTTCAGGCAGGAACGGTGGTGCTGGCTCGAATTATGCTTCGAAAAAGGATTCCTTCCGATGGCAGTTGGCATGCTCCTTTCATGATGGGCACCATGTGTCTGCTCGCCGTAGCTGCGCAATGTGTCAGTTATGCCGTAACAGGCGGGGTTCTCTTTTTCTATGTGGGCGCTGTATTCATGGGAATCGGTCAGGCAATCCTGTATCCAACACTCACGACCTATTTATCTTTTGTGTTGCCTAAGTTGAATCGAAACGTCCTGATCGGTTTATTTATCGCGATGGCGGATCTGGGTATTTCTCTGGGTGGTGTGATTATGGGACCCGTCGCTGACTTCTCTTCCTATTCATTTATGTACAGGATGTGTGCTATCCTAGGAGCGGTAATGATCGTTTTTGCCTATGAACGGCGAAGACCCGTGACAGGTACATCTGTGAGTTGACTGCCAGAAGAGAAAGTGGTGACGAACGTTTGAAGTCTTCAATGACGGCAACATCCAATGGGAAATTAAATCCGGTATCCTTTTCGTTCATCCGGTTTTATATGCTGGCCTTTTTGTTTTTTGCGGCGAATTCGGCTTTGACGATTATTCTGCCTTTGCGAAGTGAAGCCGCCGGATTGAATCAGGCTGAGATTGGTCTGATGATGGGGGCGTATATGTTCACCTGTATGCTCTTGAGACCTTTTGCAGCACAGCTGCTGGGCAAGCATGGGCCGC
Organism: Priestia sp. FSL H7-0729; assembly: GCF_038005685.1. Taxonomy (NCBI): domain Bacteria; kingdom Bacillati; phylum Bacillota; class Bacilli; order Caryophanales; family Bacillaceae; genus Priestia; species Priestia sp. FSL H7-0729. The sequence continues at coordinate 144,648 of NZ_JBBOTQ010000011.1, read as the reverse complement.
TTCGAGTGATGCAATGGCTATTGCTTTTACATGCCGGAACACTGCTGCTGTTTGTTGTTTTTGGTGTGGAGACGTATCTGTGGTTGCGGGCCCTGCAAGGGGTGGCTACGGCCTTTTTCTCCATGACGATGCAGGCAGGCATTGTGGAAAAATTGGAGGACAAAGACCGGGCACAAGGGCTGTCCATGTACACCCTGTTTACGATGGTTCCTTCTCTGGTCATTCCGATCCTTGCCATACAAATCTGGGAAAATGCCAGTGATCTGGCGTTTACACTGCTGATGATTGGACTGGCGGCTCTGCCACTTTTGATCGGGTACAATGTGGATCTGCCGCGTAGTACCGTGCAGAACAAATCGTATACCTTGGGCGATATGTTTCGTTCATTCGGCGGCATCTGGCGCAGCACGCCACTGCTGATCAGCAGTGTGGTGATGTTGTTTGCGTCCTGCGTTTTTGGGGCGACAGCGACCTTTCTTCCCCTGTATATGGTATCCACCGGAATGGCAAGTGCAGGCGTATTTCTGACGATTCAGGGACTGGTTGTAATCCTGTGCAGGTTTATTTTGCGTAAAAAAATCCCGTCCGACGGTAGCTGGAATACCTGGTTGATGGCAGGGTTAATGCTGTGTGCTGCACTGGGAACCCAGTTGCTCAGTCTAATGGAGACCATCGGGCCATTGGTGTATCTATCCGCGGTATTTAGCGGTTTTGCTCTGGCATTGTTGTATCCGACATTAACCACATATCTGTCTTTTGTGCTGCCTGCGGATTCCAGATATGTACTCATGGGGATTTTCATGTCCTCGTATGACCTTGGATTCTCTCTGGGTGGACTGGCAATGGGGCTTATTGTGCAAGTGTGTTCGTATTCGACCATGTTTATGATCTGCACGTTGCTGTCTATTGCAGCAATGATTCTGGTGCTGGTGTTCAGGCAACAGATGGAAGCGGGGAATAAGGCCAGTTCAGTGGTGGCAAGATGAACGGTATTGTAGTAGATTGATCCTGTGCAGTGATAGACAGTCGGATGTTACTGCCAGGTATCAGTTATCGTGGTGCGATTGGAGCACCGATGTAGGAATGTAAAGTAAAAGGCTTATGGACTGAATTTTCTGGGACGTACCGCAGGGTACAAGCTGCAGGAAACAGACCATGGCCTTTTTTTAGATAGTAGATTTTATCAATTTTTTGGACGATTTCGTAAAAATAATTTGACAACGACCGTCTAACAGGATTATAGTCATTGTTGTTAATCGTAATAATTACTATTAAAGTTTGGATTACGCAAACTGCAAATATAAGGAGTAGAGATCTATGACACAAAAGCAAGTTCCGGTAACCGTACTGAGTGGGTACCTCGGTTCAGGGAAAACGACGGTTTTAAATCACGTGTTGAACAACAGGCAAGGACTTAAAGTTGCCGTAATCGTTAACGACATGAGTGAGGTCAATATTGATGCTGCGCTTGTTAAGGGGGAGACAACCTTGTCTCGAACCGAAGAGAAGCTGGTGGAGTTGTCCAATGGCTGTATCTGCTGCACCTTGCGAGATGATCTGATGCAGGAGATTGAGAAGCTGGTGAACGAAGGCAAGTATGATTATATTTTGATCGAATCCACTGGCATCAGTGAACCTGTTCCAGTTGCACAGACCTTTACATATGCCGATGAGGAGTCGGGTATTGACCTGACTAGCCTGGCCCGATTGGATTGTCTGGTAACGGTGGTGGATGCCAATCGATTCTGGCATGATTTTGGATCAGGACAGAGTCTTCTGGATCGTAACCAGGCGACCGGAGATGAGGACACCCGTGATGTTGTAGACTTGTTGATTGATCAGATCGAAACCTGTGATGTGCTACTGCTTAACAAATGTGATCTGGTCGATGACACCGAGCTGAACAAGCTCGAAGGCATCATCCGCAAGCTACAGCCTAACGCCAAGATCATTCGGACTGAGAATGGACAGGTGAATCCGTCCGAGATTCTGAATACAGGCCGCTTTGATTTCGAGAAAGTGAGCATGTCCGCTGGATGGATTCAGGAATTGGAGAAGGAGTCGCATACACCTGAAACCGAGGAATATGGCATTGGTTCCTTCGTCTATCGTCGCAGAAAGCCATTCCATCCTTCTCGTCTGGCAGAATTCATGAGTTATTGGCCGGAAGAAGTGGTACGTGCCAAAGGATTGGTGTGGCTCGCGGCTGAAGGGGATGTTGCTGCAAGCCTCAGTCAGGCAGGGCCATCCATTCAGTTCGGTCCTGCGGGACATTGGGTTGCGGCGTTGCCGGAAGTGGACAAGGAAGAGATTTTGCGTAACGAGCCGGATGTGCTGGAGAAATGGGATGCCCAGTGGGGAGATCGCCAGACGGAGCTTGTCATGATCGGGATCGAAATGGAGCGTGCGAGCATTGAAGATGAGCTGGACCAGTGTCTGCTCAGTGATGAAGAAATGCTGGCCGACTGGAGCCATTTCGACAATCCACTGCCATGGCCTGTGGAAGTCGTTTAACTCGGAAGATAATGTTCTAAACATACATTCAATCGATAAGGAGCTGTAATTCATGGCTAAAAAATCAAAAGTGGTACGTGAAAAGCAACGTCAGGCAATCGTGGCAAAATATGCGGACCTGCGCCGGGAACTGAAGGAAAAAGGGGATTACGAAGCCTTGCAGAAATTGCCGCGGAATGCATCTCCGACCAGACTAAAGAACCGTTGTGAAGTAACAGGTCGCCCGCGGGGTTATCTACGCAAGTTCAAGGTATCTCGAATTAAATTCAGAGAACTGGCTCATCAAGGACAGATTCCTGGGGTAACGAAATCCAGCTGGTAAAATGATCAAGGGGCTTTGGTATTTGGCTGAAAGGATGTGCATCACCATGCTGGACTTGTTTACACTAAGAAGAATTCAGTCCGTAATGGACGGCTATATTCACGAGAAGGTACCTGCGCCACTGCGTACGATGGTGAAGTTGACATATGTGATGAATGACAATGAATTGATCCTGACTGAAGAAAGACCTGCGGAGGAGCGGTATCAATGGGACAAGATGCATATTGCCCGATTTTACTGGGAAGAAAATCAGTGGAAAGTGTATGCCAGAGATGAACAGAGCAGCTGGAACCCGGTAGATGTAATTGCACCTTGTTCTGATTTTGAGGATGTGCTCGAGCAGGTTGAACGGGATGAGGCCGGACTGTTCTGGCGTACGTGAAGATCGAATAATAGAATATTTCATTCGTTAAAGTAAATGTAAAATCAGAAAAGTAGGGCGTATATGCAGTCGAGTCCAAAGATAACCACATTCAGTGGCTCTTTGGGCTTTTTTTTGTGTCCAAAAAGAACTGAAGCAAAGAGGGGGACGATCTTTTGGTTATCTTTTCTTAATGAGTAAAAACAAAAAAAAGACTGTTTTACAATAAAAATTTATTGTAAAACGATAAATAATGTGATAAATTCATATCACTTAAAAAAAGCGAGGTGCTTTTTGTGAAGCGAGGTACAACCATCTTTTTAAAATTGGCTGTGTTGCTTATTGGTGTTCCCATTCTTGCCTTATGTATATTCGGCATACCTTGGTTAGCGAACAACCCGGTGAATCCGAATTATGCAGGTGCACTATACCCCATAGTGATTATGATGTATGTGTCGGTTATTCCGTTTATCGTTGCACTGTACCAGGCATTCCGTCTGTTGAGCTACATCGACAAAAATGAAGCGTTCTCTCTAATATCAGTAAGATCCTTAAAAACAATAAAATATTGTGCTATTGTAATCAGTAGTCTCTATTTTGTGATGTTGCCATTTGTTTATGTTGTAGCAGAGAAAGATGATGCCCCGGGCCTCATTCTTATGGGAATGGTTCCTATTTTTGCTTCATTAGTTATTGCCGTATTTTCCGCGGTGCTCCAAAGATTGTTGCAGGAAGCGATTGATATTAAATCAGAAAATGACCTAGTGGTCTGAGGTGAATATATGGCCATCGTAATCAATATTGATGTGATGTTGGCAAAGCGGAAAATGACGGTCACCGAACTTGCTGAGAGAGTTGAGATCACGATCGCTAATATTTCCATATTAAAAACAGGAAAAGCGAAAGCGATCCGATTATCCACTCTGGATGCCATCTGTAAAGCACTGGATTGTCAGCCTGGAGATATATTGGAATATAAGGCTGACGAGGACGAAGAAGCGAATGAGCATACATGATTTAATGTTGAAAAAAGACTCTGCATAGGATATGCAGAGTCTTTTTTCATGGTTTTTTGTCGGATAGCCATGTAGAGGATGTACACGTCTACCTCCATCATTCATCCTTGGCTGAGGACAATACAACAAGCAGAACGGGTGTTAGTCATTTTTGCCCCATGCTTTTAAAAGGTTGAGAAGAGGTATTAGTTCTTTACCGTTCTCTGTTAACGAATATTCCACTCTAGGCGGAATTTCCGGATACACTTCTCGATGTACGATACCATCCATTTCCAGTTCTCTTAACTGGTGGGTCAGCATTTTTTTTGTGATTTCGGGCAAAGAACTTTTTAGTTCCATGAACCGTTTGGTTTCCGTAAGTTGATCTAAAAGAAATAATTTCCACTTGCCGCTTATAAAATTCAGGAAGAAACCTACTTCACAATGGAAATATTTATTTTTATATAAAATGGGTTTATGGGTGGCCCAGTGATCCAGTAAACATACAATTTCAATGAGATTCTGGCCTTTCACGGTTATTGAATATTCGACTTTCGGAGGTACCGTAAGAAAAATGGTTCTAGAAATCAGATTGTACTTTAGCAATTCTTTGAGTTTGTTTGTTAATAATTGATCCGAAGAGTGGGGCAATAACAGTTTGAGTTCACTGTATCTTTGCGTTCCATGTAGAGCCAGTTCGTTCAAAATGAAAATTTTCCCCTTCCCTTCAATTTGATACATAATTTCTTGGAAAATGTTTTCACTCATCTGATGTTCAGCCCCTTACTCCATAAAATGATACTATATCAAATTAAAGTGACTACTTCTATGAAAGAGTCTTATCCGTTATTATTTACGTGTTCCTCATATTTTCTCAACAGGAATATGCGCAATGGCTAAGACCAAAAACCTGTCGACAGGGTTAAACGCTGGCATATTAAAAATGTATTTTATCCTATCCGCCAAAAGCACATACTTTACATTCTTGTACATTACAATATCACCATTCAAAGGAGTAAAAATAAATGAACAAAACCATTGAAACCATGTTAAATCATGTATCAGTTCGTTCTTTTAAGGATCAGGGGTTAACAGAGGATCAGGTTGAGAAATTAGTAATCGCTGCTCAAGCAGCCTCATCAGCAAGTTTTCAGCAAGCTTATTCCATCATTGGCGTGACAGACCCCGGGCTAAAACAGCAAATAGCTGAACTCGCAGGAAATCAACCCTTTATAACAGAAGGCGGGCATTTCTTTATATTTTGTGCTGATGTAAATCGTCATAAACAAATGGCAGAGGAACTGAATATGGATATCACGGAGACCATTGAGGGAATAGATGCTGTACTGCTAGGGGCCATAGATGCTACTTTGGCAGCTCAAAATTTGGTTATTGCTGCAGAATCTATGGGTTTGGGTATTTGCTACATTGGCGGTGTTCGAGATGGAATAATAGAAATATCTGAGCTGCTCCATATTCCTGATCATGTATTTCCTGTATTTGGACTCGTTGTTGGTTATGCAAATGAACGTAACAACCGCAAACCTAGAATTCCATTGGAAGGAATCTATCATACGAATCGCTACGATAACCATAAAAAAGAGATCATAAAACAATATGACGAGACCACGAAGCTATATTATGAAGAGACCAGAAATCAGAGCCGTTCATGGAGTGATACCGCAATTGGAAGTTTAAAGCGTCTTCCTAGAAGCTTCATGAAGGACTATTTGAATGATAAAGGCTGGGCAAAACACTAATTCTTGATTAAGAAGAGAGCATACTCCAGAACGCCCTACACTAAGTGCAGGGCGTTTTTTGTATAAGCATACGATGCCATAATACGCGTGCAACGAGGCTGTCCGGGTCTGGATGTCTGTGCCTATAACGTATGATTGTGCATCATTCGAAATTGCATGGGTGTTACGTTTTCCTGGGTTTTAAAACATCGGATAAAGTAGCTTGACTGAGAGAATCCCGTTTCCAGCGTAATTTGCTTAATGGAAAGGTTGGTTGTCGCGAGCAGCTGCTTTGCATGCAATAACCTGGATTCCATCAGGAATTCAGGGAAGGAGATGCCGAACGTTTGACTGAACTTGCGGCTAAAGTAGGTTGTACTGTATCCGGCTATCCCGGCAACATGTTCGAGAGTAATATGCTTGTTACTATGGGAACGAATATAATTCCCTGCCTCACGAATTCGCTCTGAATTGTGATTGAGTGAAACATTGATTCGACTCGCGGCGGATTGCAATCGGGTCAGGAGTTCGTATAGCGTTGCCGCCATGCTATGCTCGTCTTCCACTTGATAGCTTCTTCCCAGCTCCAGTAGTCTGTCCATCAGCGAAGTAACCACCGGGAAGTTGGAACATTGGAACAGCCAAGGCTCGTCCACTCCTTTTCCATTTAGCAGTTCTTCGAGACGAATGCCGTAGAAGTGAATCCAGCGAATACTCCAAGGGTCATCCGAATCTGAGTAATAGGTTTGTCTGAGACCGGGACCATAGAGGAATCCTTGTCCTTGCATTAACTCATATCGTGTGGTTCCAGTGTCCAGGAACCCTTTGCCGTTGAGTACAAGGTGCAGATTATAACATCGATCCAAGTTAATTTCAGTCGTGCCATATTCTCGGTGCACACGATGCTTCGGAAAGTCACTATACCCTCCAATAAAATCGGGAAAGCACACATGTCTGGGGAAAATCGGCTTGGGAAGAAAGATATGCTCTTTCATGTGCATCCTCCATTGAACGCAATATTTTTATGTAATGAACGGAAATGGATTCAACCAACCGTTATTTGAATCTTAGACAATGACAATATTTTATTATAAGTCGCATAATCTTGTCATTTATTATATGTGAAGGTTCCAATAGAATGGAGGCAATATGGCAGGTTAAGGGGGCAATTGAAGGTGGCAAAGTCTATACATATGGATGAATTGAAAATGGGGGTCTGTTATTACCCTGAGCATTGGTCGGAAGCATTGTGGGAGGACGATTTCCGTAGGATGAAAGAGATGAATATTACGGTTATTCGCATGGCTGAATTCGCATGGGCCATTTTTGAACCGGAAGAAGACCAGTTCGATTTTAGTTTTTTCCAGAAGGCACTGGATCTGGCGCATCAATACGGTTTAAGTGTTATTTTGGGAACACCTACTGCAACGCCACCAGCGTGGTTAACATCTAAATATCCTGAAGTATTAAACGCAAATAAGGACGGGGTGTTGTATCAACACGGCATGCGACGCCATACCAACTACAGCAGCCCAATCTACAGACAGCAATGTGAAAAAATCGTGCGCAATATGGTGATTGCCTATAAAGATCATCCGGCTCTTATTGGCTGGCAGATCGATAACGAATTCAATTGTCATATGGATGTTTTCTATGCTGAGGCTGATCATGTCGCCTTCCGTGAATGGCTTAAGAATCGTTATGAATCGTTGGAGAAGCTGAACCAGGCATGGGGAACCGTTTTCTGGAGTCAGACCTATACCGACTGGGAGCAAGTTCACCTTACCCGCAATATGGTCAGCCAATCGCCAAATCCTCACCTGGCATTGGATGAAAAGAGATTCATCTCAGCCAATACCATTTCATTTGCCAAGCTTCAGGTGGACATCATTCGGGAACTGGATCCGAAACATTGGATCACAACAAACGGTACGTTTGGACACTTGGATAACCATGAAATGACAGAGGAGCTGCTCGATTTCTTCTCCTATGATTCGTATCCGCAGTTTGCCACGATCTTCCCGGGGACAGACGACAATTCGTTACAGGACCGGGCCTGGAGCATGAAACTGTCCAATGTACGCAATATGTCACCGAACTTTTGCGTCATGGAACAACAGTCTGGGCCAGGAGGATGGGTCGATAGTATCGGCATGGGTACGCCAAGACCGGGACAGATCCGATTATGGTCGTATCAATCTGTCCTTCATGGAACAGACCTGCTCGTCTATTTCCGCTGGCGGACGGCAACATTTGGCACCGAGATGTACTGGCATGGCATCAATGATTACCATAATCAACCCAATAGGAGGGTACGTGAGGTTACGCAAGTAGGGGAAGAGTTTGCCAAGATCGGGCGCGTTATTGCGGGCACTACCTATCAAGCTGATGTTGCGATCCTACAGGATTACGATAACATCTGGGACGGAGAGTTGGATGAGTGGCACGGACCGCTTCATCAACAGAGCGTACGCTCCTGGTATAAGCAGCTGCAATATCGTCATATTCCGACGGATCTGGTTACCATGCAACCAACGACAACATTGGAGGCGTTATCCGAATATAAGGTGATCATCTATGCTCACCCGGCCATCATGACAGATGAGACAGCAGAACTGCTGCAAGCCTATGTCAGTCAAGGGGGCACCCTGTTTTTCGGTGCGCGCACCGGTTATAAGGATCTCAAGGGACATTGTTATATGAGACCATTCCCGGGGGCTGTCGCTGACTTATGTGGTGTAAACGTAGAGGACTTTACCTTAATCAAAGGAACCGTTCCCGCAGCCACGTTGCAATGGAGTGGAGCGAGTATGCGGCTTGAGGAGGGAACGCCAACGGCCGGATTTAACGAAGTTCTTCATGTGGAGCATCCCGACGTACAGGTCGTAGCCGAGTATGCATCCGAATATTATACAGGTAGTCCTGCATTGACCAAACGTACGGTGGGTCAGGGGCAGGTATGGTATTATGGAGCGGCTTACAATGAACCGGTCGTAGATGCCATTCTGGATGAAATCGGGCTAGACTCGCCTGTGGGTGACCTGGTAGAGGTGCCGTCTGAAGTAGAGCTTGGGATCCGTTCCGGTAAGGATAAAGCTTATGTATTTTTACTCAACTACTCGGATCATCAAGTGGCCATCCAGCTTAAAAAAGAAGCCAAAGAGTTGCTGTCGGGTACAACACTTCAAAATGAAATCAACATGCCTGCATATGGTGTATTTATCTTTGAGATCGATTTGCCCCAATGAGCAGCCTATCCTTCCATCTGATGAGCGATTATATATAGAAAGAACCCAAAAACGCCTTGTAGCTATTGCAAGGCGTTTGGTATATGCATCATGTGTCTCATACGTTTATTATCGATGACTGAAGGGCTGGAGTTCGTATGACTAAGCTTCGTACAAAATTTCGCCTGTTCGGGACACATCATATCCCTCGAATGATTGCAGTTCCTGCCTGAACTCAGGTGATTGGAGAATTCGCAGCACCGTTTCGGTCCAGGCTTCATTGCCTTGTTTCCTCAGCATGACCAGATCATAGCGTTCCTGAACGAGCGGGATAAAATCAACCTGGCCCACAAGTCGTGCAGCCTTTTCAATGCCAACTCCGACGTCGGCTTCACCTGAACTGACTTTGGCAGCTACGCCCATATGACTGGTTTCTTCGGCTTCATATCCGATTAGATTCGCAGCAGGAATTCCATGCAGTCGAAGCTGTTCATCCAGCAATACCCGCGCGCCAGAGCCTTTCTCCCGGTTAGCCAGACGAAGTTCGGGCTTGCTCAGATCGGTCCAATTCTGCAAATGAAGCGGGTTGCCTCGCCCAACATACAATCCTGCTGGTCGGGACAGCAAATTCACCACTACATAAGACCGTCCCGTCAGGATTTTGCGAATATACGGCAGATTATACTCACCCGTATCTCCGTCGAGCAGATGGGTGCTGACGAGATCGGATTCACCGCGATACATCGAGATAAGCCCATCCAGACTACCCATGAACGAGCGTAGCGGGCGAATGTCCCGGGTTTGTTTTTCCATATGGCGCATGAGGATATCCAGACTGACATCCTGACCTGTGATGACCAGATGCCGTGGTGCAGAAGTCATGGTATGGGTAAAACTCGCTGGTGTAATCGCATGTGGAGACCCAACGGGTGAAGTCGCTTGTAAGGAATTTTCCTGAGCATCACCATGACCAGGCTGACTACCGGATGCCGATGTTTGATCCGACGTCGAGATACGTTGACCTGAAGATTGAAGTTGCTTGGAGCGACGTTTATATGCCTCCAGATCCGTTGCATCAATCCGCATTTGTTTACCCACACGGTATGCGACAAGGTCTCCCTTTTTGATCAGATCATAGACCGTTAATTTCGATATTTTGAGCAGCTTGGATATTTCTTCGGTTGTGTAGGATTGCTCCTCCGTCATAAGTGAAGATCCTCCTTCAAAGGTATAGAGCAACTATGGTTTCATTACATCAGCGTAATATCATATAAGAAGTGATGCGATTGATGTATATAGATCATTCAATGTAATGGAATGTTACTTGTACTATACCATTAATAGAGGGATGCCATAAACCAGAGAACATGGATTGAACCCGTTGGACAGGATGGGAAAATCAAATGTGATTGAAATCACCTTCCCATTTTATTCATCATGTGTATAATTAAATATAATCAGTTATATCTAATTATAACCAAACATAACATTGGGGGATAAATGAATGAGAAAAAGAATTGGATATGTATTGGGAAGTATGTCACTGGGACTGGCTCTAGTATTGGCTGGTTGTGGCGCAAGTACGGGCACTACGGATACGTCCACGGGTGCAGAGCAAACGACTTCAACGCCAGCGGCATCAGGTGAAAGTTCATCAGTGGGGAATAGTGATCCTCAGGAAACAGTAGATCTGACAATCTCTGCGGCTGCCAGTCTGACCGATGCGATGAAAGAGATTGAAACCAATTATGAACTAGCGAATCCGTATATAGAACTTAATTTTAACTTTGGCGCATCGGGCGCCTTGCAACAGCAGATTGAACAGGGTGCACCGGCTGATATCTTCGTATCGGCGGCAACGAAAAATATGAATGCGCTGGTGGATGAGAACCTGATTGCCTCGGGCGACCAAAAGAATTTGCTACAGAATTCACTGGTGGCAATTGTGCCAGCAGATGGAACCCATACCGTAACCAGCGAAAAGGATCTCACAAGTGACTCCATTAAGACGGTAGCGATTGGCATTCCGGAAAGTGTGCCTGCGGGAACCTATGCGAAAGAAGCTTTGACGAATGCCAAACTGTGGGATCAACTGGAGAGCAAACTTGTGCAGGGGAAAGATGTTAGACAGGTTCTCCAATATGTAGAGACAGGCAATGCAGATGCAGGATTTGTATATAAAACGGATGCTCTTACTTCGGATCAGGTGAACATTGCGTTTGAGGTGGACAAGAACAGCTACACACCCGCCAATTATCCGATAGGCATTATTGAAGGAACAAAACACCGTACAGAGGCCGAACAATTTTATGCGTATTTGCAAACCCCTGAAGTATTGGATATCTTCGCGAAATACGGCTTCACGATTCCGGAATGAATGTGAACGCCATAGACTGGTCCGTATTCTGGTCACCGGTGCGCCTGTCGCTTCAGGTTGCGCTGTTATCCAGCGTGGTGGCCACTGTGCTGGGAATTGCGATAGCCTGGAAGATGTCACGTACTTCATTTCGGGGAAAGACGTTGCTGGAAACGGCATTTATGCTACCGCTAGTACTGCCTCCGACGGTGGTTGGATTTCTGTTGCTTGTCATACTGGGACGTAAAAGTCTGTTTGGACAATGGATTGAAGCCATATTCTCCGCACCGGTTATTTTCACTTGGTGGGCTGCGGTGATTGCTTCGGTGGTGGTTGCTTTTCCACTCGTGTATCAGACCATGAAATCAGGATTCAGCGGTGTGGATCGGGATCTGGAAGATGCGGGACGTTCGATTGGGGCGAATGAGTGGCAGGTTTTTCGTTACATTTCCTTGCCGCTCGCAGGCAGAGCCTTGATGACCGCCTTCATCCTGGGCTTTGCCCGGGCACTTGGGGAATTCGGAGCCACACTGATGATTGCAGGCAATATTCCGGGCAAAACACAAACGGTACCCACGGCAATCTATGTCGCTGTGGATTCCGGCAATCAGACTATGGCCTGGGCATGGACTGTTTCCATTATCATTATCTCGTTTATCATGTTATTGATGACCAGACAGCAACGCGATGGTAAGAATGATTGATTCTATACGCGCCCATATTATATAAAAAACATAACGAAAAACCCGTGTTAAGGAAAGTGATTCTTCCTTTATACGGGTTTTTATTACCAATTTCATATGCACCAATATCAAACAGTTAACCAAATTGGACCTAATGGAAATGTAAAGCTGTTTTAACATAAAAAAATAAAAAAAATACCCAAATTTAATCATTCAGTACTCGCTTTCAGTGGGCTTGTTCCTGTAAGATAGAAGTAATTGATTCCAGCAAAGTACTGAAATAAGGAGAGACGACGATGAACACTAAACCTGATTGCGGCGTTTCGTTGCAAATCGATGACTATCTGGATCTTTTGCATTTTGCCATCCAAATTCAAGATGAGGAATGGCAGCAATCCTTAATCCACCAACTTAAAATATTTCAGACGGCGACGGAGCAGCAGCGCACTCCTGAAGAGGAATTATGGACACGCTTTGATTATATTAACAGCAAATTAACAGGTCTGTGCCATCAGATTCATGCCGCTCATTCCATGGATGAACGCAAGAAGTTCGAGGAACGGATCGGTCTCTTGCAACTACAGCGAGTGGAAGTTGCACGTAAAATTAAATGGGCAAGTCGCAGATAGATGAGAGAAAAAGGCACAAAATGGTGTAACACCAGAAGCATATAATCGAATGAGATTCATACATGAAGAAGCCATCCGCCAATGGATATTGGGGATGGCTTTTTCGTGTACTATAGAGAAGTCCTATAACCATATCAGGATGTCCTATTAGTAAAGTTATTGCCCTAAGATGACTTGTAATGATATTCTTTGTTCAACCTAATTCCGACTATACAAGTAAGAATGGTTTGTTAATGAGATAGAGGAATGGGAATACACATCATATTTGCTGTGATAACAGCCTGTGGAGGAGATTGGGAATGGTTAAAAAACGGGGGATTCAACAATTCCGGACAGCACTGCTGTTCATTACAATGCTGGCGGTCCTGGCTGGATGCAGCACAGGTATTGCAAGCAATGAGTCTGAATCTGCTTCGGCAGCAGGCGACACCAAAGTGAAAAAGATCATTGTAGGAACAGGTACACAGTTCCCAAATGTCTGCTTCATCGATGAGAATGGCAAGTTAACAGGTTATGATGTGGAACTGATCCGGGAGATCGACAAACGTTTGCCTGAGTACGAATTCGAATTCAGCACTATGGATTTCAAAAACCTGCTGCTGAGTCTGGAAACGAAAAAAATTGACCTGATCGCTCACCAGATGGAAGTGAATGAAGAGAGACAGGCCAAGTTCCTGTTTAATGATGAAGCCTATAATATTTTCCCAAATAAAATTGTCGTAAGTCAGAAAAATGAGGAAGTAAAATCGATTGAGGATCTGAAGGGTAAAAAACTGATTGTCGGCGCTACGAGTAATGCGGCTGTACTTGCTGAGAAATGGAATGCAGCGAACGGCAACGGGATTGATATCGTCTATTCCGGAGCAGGTGAAGATACCATTACCCAGATCAAAACAGGACGGGTGGATGCAACCATCAGCACTCAGTTTGCCATTGATTATCAGAATAAAGCAGTTGATGCCCAGCTGAAAACGGTGGGAGATGCCCTCTCTAACTCCAAAGTGTATTTCATTCTGAACAAAGATGAGCAGGAGCTCAAAACCAAAGTGGACGAAGCGCTCAAATCGATCAAAGAAGATGGGACATTAGGCAAACTGAGCACAGAGTGGCTTGGGGCTGACTATACGGTTGAAGAGTAGTCTGAGAAAGGTGTGCAGCGGTAATGGGAAAATCATTTGATTTATCATTGGTTCTGGATTTCATCCCGGAACTGCTACGATATTTGCATATAACACTGATTGTACTGGGTGGCTCCATCGTGCTTGGACTGGTCGGTGGCGTGCTTCTGGCCGTTCCCCGGCTGTATCGGATTCCAGTACTAAGCCAGCTGGCCACCCTGTACGTCTCATTCATGCGGGGCACACCGATCCTGATCAAATTGTTCCTGGTGTATTATGGACTTCCCGAGTTGTTAAAACCGATTGGCATCGACCTGTCGAGAACCGACCCGTTGTTATTTGTCATTGTGACCTATGCGCTTAGTGACGCGGCATCCTTTGCCGAGATCTTTCGCGGAGCGGTGCGCAGTGTGGATAAAGGTCAGACGGAAGCAGCCTATGCTGCAGGGATGACGACATTCCAGTCTTTTCGGCGGATTGTCGTTCCGCAGGCACTGATTGTTGCTTTTCCGAACATGGCCAATACGTTAATCGGTTCATTAAAGGATACGTCTCTGGCCTTCTCCATCGGTGTTATGGATATGGTCGGCAGAGGCCAGACGTTAATCTCCGCCACGTCCCACGCACTTGAGGTATATATCAGTCTGTCTGTGGTCTATTATGTCATTGTCATTGTACTTGAAAAAGGATTTGCCGTTGCAGAACGCAAACTCCAGCGTCATGAACGCAAGAGGGTTGTACACAAACCGGCCGTTCGCGCCGAACGCCTGAAACGAATAGCGGGGTGAGCATATGTCGATTGATCTCCAGTTTATCTATACTTCTTTTTTTCAAATTCTGAAGGCATTGCCACTGACACTCGTCATTACGATTGTGCCGTTGATTGCAGGCTTCGGAATCGGTCTGGCTACGGCTCTGATCCGTATCTATCGTGTGCGGTGGATTCACCGTATTGCTGAGTTCTACGTTTCTTTCCTGCGTGGAACACCGATGCTGATGCATCTATTCCTCATCTATTATGGAATTCCGATGATCATCGATAAGCTGGCAGAACAGTACGGTTGGGCTTTCCAATCTTCGTCGATTCCGATTCTCGTATTTGTACTGATTGCCTTCTCGCTCACTGCGGGTGCCTATATGTCCGAGATTATCCGTTCAGGCATTCTTGCTGTGGATATTGGCCAGATGGAAGCCGCTCACGCCGTGGGCATGAGCACATTCCAGGCTTTGAGGCGCATCATCATCCCTCAAGCGATCGGGGCAGTATTGCCTAATCTGTGCAGCATGTTTGTCGGGTTCCTACATGGATCAACCCTCGCTTTTACCGTGTCGCAGATGGACATTCTCGGTAAAGCCGATGTGGTGGCATCCGTCAGTCTGAAATTTCTGGAGGCCTTTATCGCCGCAGCGTTCATCTATTGGGGGCTGACCATCATTGCCGAGCGGATCACTGCTCTGCTTGAGCGTCGGGTTGCCGTGTACAGCAAAGGAGGCGTGTCATGATTACACTAACGAACATACACAAAACTTTTGGCAAGCAGGAAGTATTGAAGGGAATTGATCTGACCGTGGAACAGGGCGATGTCGTAGCGATCCTTGGACCGAGCGGATCAGGTAAAACAACGCTGCTGCGCTGCGTCAATTTTCTGGAACGTGCCGATGAAGGCGAGGTTCAGATCAGTGGGTTGACCGTGGACTGCAAGCATGCGCGCAAACATGACATTGTGCAACTGAGACGAAAAACGGCGATGGTGTTCCAGCATTATAATCTGTTCAAACATAAGTCTGTACTGGATAACGTCACCGAAGGATTAATTATTGCCCAGAAAATACCCAAAGCTGAAGCAAGAACTCGTGCCTTGCGTGTGCTTGAACAAGTCGGATTGTCTGCCAAAATCAATGAGTATCCGAGTATGTTGTCCGGTGGACAACAGCAACGGGTGGGGATCGCCAGAGCACTGGCACTGAATCCCCAAGTGATTTTGTTTGATGAACCGACCTCGGCGCTGGACCCGGAGCTGGTGGGCGAGGTATTGTCTGTCATCCGTTCCATTGCTCAAGAGGGGATTACCATGATTGTGGTTACCCATGAAATGGGGTTTGCCCGTGAGGTGGCAAATCGGGTTGTTTTCATGGATGGAGGCTCTGTTGTGGAGGAAGGAACACCGGAAGAGGTATTTGTGCGTCCCAAGCAGGAACGTACCCGGCAATTCCTCAGTCGATATTCTTCCGACTGGAGTTATGTCATCTAACGATATAGGCGCAAGCTGTAGTAACTGACGATCCCGGCCCGGCATATGCTGTAACAGGCAAATGCTGATAGGCCGGGTTTTTCTATGGGTGAAGCAGGCCGTGACGGTAAGGAGGAGGACTATGCAGAGCAAAATCGATGAAATCATCACACATATTGCACACTCTCACCAGCAGATCGCACGTGTGCTGGATGCCAAACGCCAAGTCGCTGTGCGCATGTCTGAAATCATCAATCATTTGCCAGATATTGAACCGGAGTTGGATGGTGTTGACGGTCTGCTGGATAGCTCTGGGCAAATCAACAAAAGCATTATCTCTTACTTGGGAGGCCTTGCAGATCTGGAAGAGGCTGTAGCTGAAACGCTGACCCAAGTCATGCGGGAGATCGCGGTTCAAGAGGAAGAATAAGCCCGGAAGGCGGGTGAAGGAACATGAGTAGAGAACAGAGCCTCATTCTGATGCTGGACGCAGCAGCCAAGATGCAGTGGAATATTGCCCTGATCCTGGAGGCAAAAGCGATTGAGGCCGAGAAGGTACGGAACTGGACGCTGAATCATTTAAATGGGGATACCTTTCTGACGCATGGGGATCAGGTAGGCGAGCCACTTAAAATGCATGATCAGCTGGTGGAATTGCTGGAAGGATTAACCCGGATGGAGACCGGACTGTGCAACAATCTCAAAGCGGTGATGGTACAGAACGACAGCGAAGATGGCGGCGGTATGGACGGTGGCATGTTTGGCGGCATGGATCTGGGAGACATGGGAAAATGAGTCTGATGCGGCGTGAGCAGGAGGCTAAACTGGCCCTCATTGAATCGATTGCACACAGTCAGCAGGCGTTGGCACGCATTCTGGACAGTGTAGCCAGTGTAACCGCTCATTCGGAAGTATCCGCCCGCAGTCTGGCCGAGAACATTCGTCTGCTGAGTCGCTATCAGGAAGAGATGTCTCGTATGGTAACGGGAATCAGGCTGGCCCGAATCCAACATGGGGAGCCTGGCTTGCCGTGGCTCAAAGACCCCGGGTGTGCAATTCGTATCGTTCGGGACATACAGGAGGAATGATGACATGTTAAAGAAGAAGAAACTACGACTGAGAACCAAAAGAGCTCTGGTAACTCGTGGAGCCCGTCTGCGTAAAATTCGCAAGCTGCGTGCGCTCAGAGCCAAACGTGTGCTTCACAAACGCCCACTTAAAGGACGCAGTGCGTGGCTCAAAAAAAAGAAACGGACGGTACGGCGGCACCGGAGTCCGAAGCCCGTACAACCAATCGTCCCGGCTACCCCTACCGATCCAAACCCGGACGGTGCGTACAGCCAGGGATACAACGAGGCGTACAACGAGGGATTCAACGCGGGTTTCGCCAAGGGATTCGAGGACGGACATCAGCTGGCGTACAAAGCACAGTAACCGAGTAGACACGGTTATTCCTGCATGGAAGGATACCTGTATCACAGTTAGCCCGGGGGGACAGATCCCTCCGGGTTATTTGCATCGCCGCAAAAGCGGACATGCCCGTGCAGGCGGATGTGGAGGGCAAGCGCCAATTTTGCGCCTTGCAGGACACCCGTCCATGATGCATCTGACCCCGGGGCATATCCTTTAGAGGGAAGACCAATCTCGGGGAGAGTCTGGAAGTGAGTTCTCCTGAAGGAAGACAGGGTGAAGAATGTGGCAAAACGAAGACACCGTCCGCTAACTGAAGCGGAGACAGCTTACCGCGGCGGATATGCAGAAGGCCGCAGATTTGGCGGCTGTCAGGCCATGATGGAGCGGGTGCAGATGTTTGAACCGACCCTGCGGGACATGAAGGTGCTGTATATTCCGCAAGGTTTCGATGCCATCGATGAAGGTGTCATCCTGGCCCTGCAGCAGTCTGTACGTGAATGCGTTGTTGGATCGCCAGCAGCGATGTTGCAGGAAGCCAGTCAGCATCGACCCGATGTTGTGCTCGTCATGAATGGTCTGCATGTATTTCCCCCAGATCATCTGGAGCAGGTGAAGGGCATACGTGCACTCGGTATTCGAACAGCTGTGTGGTTTGTGGATGATCCGTATTTCACCGAAGATACCGTGTCCCTGTGTCAACACTATGATGTCGTGTTCACGCATGAAGAGGCCGCTGTGCCGTTCTATCAAGGTCATGGAGCCAGCAGCGTGATCTATATGCCACTCGCGGTGAATCCGGGGATGTTTCAGCCGCGTCGTGCGGCACCTCAGCATCAGTACGACATCTGTTTTATCGGTACAGGGTTCTGGAACCGGATTGCCTTGTTTGATGAGCTGGCCCCTTTTCTCGCGGACAAAAAAGTATTCATTGCGGGTAGCCAGTGGAACCGGCTGGCACGCTTTGATGTACTAGGCCGTTTCATCCACGAAGGATGGATTGCTCCCGGAGAGACAGTCGATTATTACAATGGCGCCAAGATTGTCATTAACATTCACCGAACTTGTGAGAACGGGGAAGACAATCGCAACACCCATCATCTTCAAGGTCACTCCATTAATCCACGCACGTATGAGATTAGCGCTTGCGGCACAATGCAGATTACGGACGCACGTGCAGATTTGCCCCGTTATTATAAGCCGGGATATGACATCGAGACGTTCACCAATGCAGCAGAACTTCAACGCAAGATCGACTATTATCTGAAGCATGAAGAAGAACGGCAGGCGATGGCGTGGCGGGGACTTCTCACCACGATGAACCAGCACACATTCACTCGTCGCATCGGTCAGTTGCTGGAACATCTGTAACCCCCATCTGAAATACAGTACCAACGAGTATCCTATCCCAAAAAATAAAGGAGTGGCGGTATGTCTCTCAAACACCGTAAAACCAAAAAGGTTCATGCACCGGTACTGAGCCTGGCTGATCAAGCGCGCAAAAATGGGCAACATGCCGGATATGACGCAGGTAAGGAAGAAGGATACCTGCGCGGTCGCGCCAACTATATTGTGAATTGTGCACAGGAACCGTTGCCTTTCCGGCAAATTCACGTGCTGTATGTATCTTCGGGTAAAGGCTTCCCTTACTCTCCGTTGGATGAGGCCATCATGGCCACGTTACAGGGAATGGTCGCTCAGGTAACCCTCACTGATCCGCGCCAACCGGTTTCGGAAATTGCGTTGCAGACGCGTCCTGATCTGGTGCTTGTGTTGGATGGCATGGATATTCCCATTGAGCATATCGATGCGATTCGCCAAGCCGGCATTCAGACGGCGATCTGGTTGACCGATGATCCGTACTATACAGACATGACACTTGATATCGTCAAACATTATGACCATGTCTTCACGTTGGAACTGAACTGTATCGATCTATATCGACAGATCGGTTGCGCGTCGGTTCACTACCTCCCTTTTGCCGCATTCACCAATCATTATTTTCCGATTACAACACCTTCCACGTTAAAACGGGATGTCAGCTTTATCGGCTCGGCCTACTGGAACCGGGTATACTTCTTCAATCCGATCATGCCTCAGTTGATGTCACACAATACGGTATTTAACGGAATCTGGTGGGATCGTCTGCCTGAATATACTGCCTACGGTGAGAAGATTGAACTCGGCCGCTGGATGAGTCCGCAGGAGACCAATGATGTGTACAATGGCACCAAAATTGTCATTAACCTGCATCGATCCCACGAAGATGATTCCGTCAATAATAATCACCTCAAAATCCCGCCAGCCTCACCGAACCCGAGAACTTTTGAGATTGCCGCGTCCACGACGCTGCAATTGACCGACGCACGGGATGACATTGCGCGTTTCTACAAACCGGGTGTGGAGATTGAGACCTATTCCTCGCCGCAGGAGTTACTCGACAAGGTGGAATATTATCTTACGCATGAGAAGGAACGCCGTGAGATTGCCCTTCGTGGACTCGAACGTACCCTGAAAGACCACACGTACGGCAAAAGAATTAATGAAATGTTAACCATCATATTTCCTTAATCCTGGCCGGGAGGAGGTGTGCACAGTACCCTGTATCGGACATCCGAATACAGGGTCCGTGCGGCCATGGCAACGAAACCAAAGATGATGTTATTTTCACACGTATGCAATACTCGCAGTATTACAGGTGCAGAGAAGCTGCTGCTTCATTTTATGAGAGAGATCGGTACGATCTTTGAATGTGTGCTCGTTGTTCCCCAGGAGGGAAAGCTTGCGGGGCTTGCCCGAAGATTCGGCATTCAGGTCAAAATATGCACTCTGCCGATGCTTCACGGTGTGTACACACCTTATTTGGGTATTGCAAATGATGCGGAGCAACTTCGCCATACACCAGCCTATCAGGAAGTGATCTCCCTCATCCGGGAGACTGCTCCCGATCTGATTCTAACCAACACCTGTGTCAATGTGATGCCGGCTGTAGCGGCAAAGTCTCTTCAGATTCCGGTCATCTGGAAGATTACCGAGATCATTCATACGAATGAACATACATCCGAGGCGATCCAGATGATTGGCCGTTACGCCGATTGGATTATTGGGATATCCGAAACAGCAGTGGCCCCATTCCATGAAGCTGGCATGGGTCACAAATTGACGATTATTTCTCCTACCTGGGAACCCGGGCTACCCGCACCGGACCGCTGGGTTCAGCTGCGCGAACGTAAGCGCAAGGAACTCGGTTTCAAATCATCGCAGACCTGTATCGGTTATATTTCTTCATTTATATATGAAGCCAAAGGGTTGAAACCTTTTGTGGATATGGCCTTGAGGATCTGTGAAACGAATTCGCGCTGTCGCTTCTGGATCATCGGGGCACCATCGGATAAAAAGTATTACGACGAGTGTGTATCACGGGTGAGAAAATCCGGGTATTCACGCCGATTTACCTTCACTACGTTCGAAGAGAACGTATCTCTGGCGTATACCGCCATGGATATCGTGGTCATCCCAAGCATGGTCAAAGAGGGATTCGGCATGACCGCACTGGAGGGTCTGTATTTTGCCAAACCCGTCATCGCTTTCGCTCAGGGTGGACTGAAGGAATTAATGGAGTCCGTAGGCAGTGGTGCATTTCTGGCCCCTCCGGGCGATAGTGAAGCGCTTGTCACCTTGGCGACAACCTTGCTGAATGATTCAGAACTGGCTTCGAATACGGGGTGGCGCAATCGGACAGAAGCGGAAATGCTCTACGGGCTTGAAACCTACCGCACGAAACTGCATACGATGGTGACACAGTGGTTATTGCGTTTTCCCGGATGGTTTGCTTATATCCAACCTCCGAATGGACCTGTGTATACCCATGGAGAGGGAGGACTACGCACTGTACTGGTTCTGGAGCCGGCTACGGTTCGGGCACTGTTATTCCCGCTGACTGTCATACAGGCGTTGCCACAATCCACATTACCTCCAATCGCATTGGGTCACGATGCTCCTGTTGCCTCAGCTACAGGCCCAACGGCAAAGTTGATTCAACAGAGGGGCAAAACGCGGAAACGTCGTCGCAAGCCACTTGCACCTCATTCTCGCCGAGACCTTACGAGGCTGAAACGTACTTCTGGAACTGGCAGACGTAAGGGGAGACAACGTACAACGAAGGGACCGCGTCCGCATATGGGGAAATCGGCTAGCCGCAGACGCAAATCTGCCAAGGCGGGACGTAGCCGGGCAGGGCGCAAAGGTTCCAATACAAGATGAAGGCAGGGATTACGATGAAGATCATGACGGTGCTGGGTACGAGACCTGAGATCATTCGTCTCAGCCTGATCATTTCCAAGCTGGACCAGTACGCGTCCAAACATATTCTGGTACACACGGGACAGAACTTCACGGAAAGTCTCAGTGGTCTCTTTTTCAAGGAAATGGGCCTGCGCGCACCGGATTACGTTCTTCAGGATGAAGCGGCCTCTCTGGGACGACAGCTGTCCTCGATGTTTACGCAGATGGAAGATCTGATATTGCAGGAGAAGCCCGATAAATTACTGCTGCTTGGTGATACCAATAGTGCCTTATGTGCAATATTGGCTGAGCGCATGGGTGTTCCTGTTATTCATATGGAAGCAGGCAATCGCTGCTTCGACCTGGATGTGCCTGAGGAGAAGAATCGCAAGGTTATTGATGCCATCTCCACCGTGAATATGCCTTACACGGAACAGAGCAAGAAACATTTGATCAGCGAAGGTGTACCAAGCAGGCGCATCGTGCTCACGGGCAATCCCATCTATGAAGTAATGCAGCACTACGACGCACAGGTAAGTTCGAGCAAAATACTCAAAAAGCTCAAGTTGAAGTCCGGGCAATACTTTTTGGTTACTGCCCATCGAGCCGAGAATGTGGACCATGCTCCTCATTTGCTGGAGATTATGAAAGGGCTGAACCAAGTCGCAGAAGAACACGGGCTGCGTGTGATCTGCAGCATTCATCCGCGTACGGCGATTCGGATTGCGGAGCATCTGCAACTGGAGATGAATCCGTTGGTAGAGTTTCACGAGCCGTTCGGATTCTTTGACTTTGTGATGCTCGAACGTCATGCACGCTGTGCGCTAACGGACAGTGGTACTGTGCAGGAGGAGTGTTGCATTATGGGCGTGCCAACCGTAACGATGCGTCGAACAACCGAGCGGCCGGAAACGGTGGATTGCGGCAGCAATGTGGTCTCCGGTCTCGATGCCGCGCGCATTGCTGATTGCGTGAAAGTCATGACCCAGATGTCTGCCGATTGGGATTGCCCGCAAGGTTACAAAGCAACAGATGTATCCAGTAAAGTGGTTAAATTTCTGCTTGGAGGGAAAATGCATGTTTGAAAATAAGCGTATACTCGTGACTGGTGGTACGGGATCATGGGGTTATGAACTTGTGGCTCAACTGCTGCCCCAGCAACCCAAAGAAATTATTGTATATTCCCGGAACGAGTCCAGCCAAGTGGCCATGAGTCGTGAATTTGAAGACCCACGTCTTCATTTCCGGATTGGAGATATTCGTGACAAGGATGCCTTGACGGCGGCTTGTCAGCATGTGGACTATGTATTTCATCTGGCAGCGCTCAAGCATGTACCGGTGTGTGAAGACCAGCCTTACGAAGCGCTCAAAACCAATGTAATTGGTACACAGAACGTGATTGAGGCTGCGATTGAGAACAAGGTCGAAAAAGTAATCTATATCTCGACTGACAAGGCTGCTAATCCGTCCAACTTCTACGGCATGACCAAAGCGATCGGCGAGAAATTAATTGTATATGCTAACTTGTTACACAGTGACACGAAGTTTGTTACGGTACGGGGCGGGAATGTCCTGGGAACGAACGGCAGTGTGGTACATCTGTTCAAGAATCAGATCCGCCAGAAAGGGCAGGTCTCCATCACGGATATGAGTATGACTCGGTTCTTTCTCACGCTGAAGGATGCAATTACCCTGCTGTTCAAAGCTTCGGTGGAGAGTGTGGGCGGGGAGATCTTTGTCATGACGATGCCAACTTGCAAAATCGTTGATCTCGCGGAAGTGCTGATTGAGGATTCCGGTGTGGAGAATGTAAGCATTGTGGAACGGGGCATTCGTCCAGGTGAGAAAATCCATGAAATTTTGATGAGTGAATTCGAGAGTATGACCACCGTTGTCTACGATGAGCAGTACCTGGTTATTCTTCCTACCCTGGGTATACCGGGTCTGCGTGAACATTATACCAATTGTCCCCCAGTCTCCTTTAACAGTTTCAGTTCTGAACACCAACTCATGACCAAAGAGGAGATTCGTGAAATTCTGAAGCGCGGAGGATTCTTGTCATGAAACTGCTGATACTTGGTGGAAACGGAATGGCCGGCCATATGTTGGTCGACTATTTCCGCCGTCAAGGTGTGCACAGCGTCTTCTACACATCCCGGGATGTAAAGGACCCCAATGGTCTGCTCCTGGATGTGAACGACAGCTTCATGGTTGATCGACTGGTAGAAGCGGTGCACCCGGATGTCATTATTAATGCTGTAGGTGTGTTGAACAGCTTCGCAGATGAGGACAAAATCACCGCATACCATATTAATGGTTTCCTGCCGCATCGTCTGCGGCGGGTTGCGGATGGGATTGGTGCACGTCTGATTCATATCAGCACAGACTGTGTGTTCAGCGGGGACCGGGGAGCATACCGGGAAGATGATGTTACGGACGGAACTTCTGCTTACGCCATCACCAAAGCACTTGGGGAAGTGCAGGATGAAGGCCATCTGACGATCCGTACGTCCATCATTGGACCTGAGATCCGGCAAGGCGGCATTGGTTTGATGCAATGGTTTATGTCCAGTACAGGTGAGGTCGGCGGGTATACCCGCGTATTCTGGAATGGTGTGACCACGCTTGAGCTGGCCAAATGGGTCGACCATTACCTGACTTCATCCGTTAGTGGTCTCATCCATCTGGCTCATCCGGCACCTGTCAGCAAGCACGATCTGCTTGTGTTGTTCAAGCAGACCTGGGATAAGCAGGATGTGACGATTGTGCGTGATGACAGTCTAGTGCAGGACCGTACGCTGGTGTCCACTCGCGAGGATGTGAAGACAGACCTGCCGGATTATTCTACAATGCTGAAGGAGTTGGCATTATGGATGGAGCAGAGCTGACAGGCAAGAAAGTGCTGATTACAGGCGCCTCCGGATTTACCGGGCGACATGCCGTATCTTATTTTCGGGAAGTTGGTGCAGTAGTTGCAGCGGTCGTCCGGAGACCGGATGTGCATTCGTTTGGTAAAGATACGGAGGTTCATGTCTGTGATCTGAACGATAAACAGCAAGTGCGTCATCTGATTGGCGAGGTGCAGCCCGATTATGTGCTGCATCTCGCTGGTAAAAATTCAGTGCCTGATTCATGGGCTGATCCGCTACTGGTCCTGGAGACCAATGTAATGGCCGTGCTGTATTTGCTGGATGCGCTTCGCAGTTGCCCGGCAGCACGAACCGTTATTGTAGGATCCAGATTAAAATATACGCCTGAACCTGGCCGGGTACCCCAGCCTCCGCATCCATACAGCCTCAGCAAAGCGCTGGAGGAGATGGTGTCCTTGTCGTGGATGTCACTCTTCGGACAACAGATCATGCTGGCTGAACCGGGCAATCTGATTGGTGCAGGTCCTTCCACAGGCATCTGTTCACTGCTTGCGCGTCATGTTGTTGCCTGTGAGCAGGGTGGGAAAACCGAGGCTTTCCGTCTGTCCGGACGGGACAATACCCGTGATTTTCTCGATGTGCGGGATGCGGTCAGAGCGTATGCGACCCTCCTGGTACAGGGCACCAGTGGTACGGTATACCCGGTGGTGTCTGGAGTCGAGCGCAGTCTTGGTGAGATTGCAGATCTGCTGTTGTCCATGACAGAAGCGGAAGTCCCTGTTCGGTGGGATGGAGCATCTTCTGGTCCGGACGGCTCGGGAAAACAGGAGGAGTTATCACTTCTGCGCAAGCTTGGCTGGCAGCCGATGATTCCAATAGCCACATCGCTTCAAGATATCTTAAGTGATGTTCGTGCCCAGCAAGGGAGGACGACAAGTTGAATCCGAGAGTGTCCATTGTCATTCCATTCTATAACTGCCCGTATGTGCCTCAAGCGATTCAGAGTGCCCTGAACCAGACGTATCCTGATGTGGAGATCATTGTTGTGAATGACGGTTCCATCCGTCATGCCGAGTTGCTTCAACCCTATCTTCCTTACATTAATGTACTTGGCAAAAGCAATGGTGGAACGGCTTCGGCACTTAATCACGGCATCCGGCATGCCTCCGGTGATTATGTAGCTTGGCTCAGTTCAGATGATTTTCTGTACCCGGATAAAATCCGTTATCAGCTTGAGTTTATGCAGCGAGAGAATGTACTCGTCTCGTACACGAATTTTCACTATATCAACGAGCATTCGGCTGTTACCCAAATGCATGGTGGACCTGAACCGATGTCGGATCTGGACTTACTGCGACGGTTTGTTAACGGCAATCCGGTCAATGGCTGCACAGTCATGATTCGCAAGGATCTCTTTAGCGGAGTGGGGCTGTTCGATGAGCTTCTGCCTTACACGCACGATCTGGATCTCTGGCTGCGTATTCTTCTGAACGGTCATCGTTTTCCATACCTGAATGAGCCACTTACTGCGTATCGTTGGCATGGGGGGATGGGTTCACTTCGTCATGCGGATGTTATCGGCAGAGAAGCATCCATGGTGTGGTCCAGATATCGCGAACCGTTGTTGCAGCGAATCGCAGCGCTTGGCGGGTAGCGTAGGGAGGGCAGTTATGAAGGTCACCAGGTGGCTGATTAACGCCCTCTTTGCGCAGCATTTTACCTAAGGCAATAAGAGGAGGGGGAGGTCCGAATGGAGCCGAAAGTATCGATCGTCATTCCTTTTTATAATTGTGCGTATATCGAGCAGGCTGTTCACAGCGCCGTTCACCAGACGTATCCGCATATTGAAGTGATCGTGGTGGATGATGGTTCAACCGAGCACGTGGAGCGGCTAGAGCCATTCATGGAGCAGATCCATTATATTCGCAAAGATAACGGTGGAACCGCGACTGCATTAAATGAGGGTATCAAGCATGCAACAGGGGATTACTTCGTTTGGCTCAGTTCAGATGATGTGATGCTGCTGGATCGGGTGGAGAAACAACTGAAGTTTATGCGAGAGGTTAAGGCTTCATTCTGTCATGGTGCCTACCATTATGTGAATGAGAAGAGTGAATGGTTGGATACGGTGCAGCCGGAAGTCGGCAGTCGTCTGGAGATGTTGCAAGTACTGCTGGAAGGCTGTCCGATCAACGGCTGTACGGTCATGTTAGAGATGGATGCATTTGAACGGTTTGGCTTGTTCGATACCGATTTTCGCTATACCCATGACTATGAGATGTGGATGAGATTGTTTCCGATGTATGAGCTGTTCTATTACAATGAACCTCTGATGTGCTACCGATTGCATGAGTCGATGGGTACCAAACGCCATTTCAAGGCACTGGTTGCCGAGATGGAAAAAGTTCAGGAGAAGCATAGACCTATTTTACTCAATTTACTTCAGGTTGGCGGGTACTGGAAGTAAATGTTTTTGGTGAAAATGGCTGATTGGAATAGATGTTAATGGACAGAAGAGCACCCTGATGAAGCGCGATTAATGTGCTATAAGTGGGGGAGCTCTTTTTTTGTTCCATGGACGATCCGTGGACAGAAAGGTAGAAGGGTTGCCGAAGTCTCTGTGATTCGTTACATGTCAGAACTGTGCAAAAAGGAACATTTAGCGTGTTCTGGTTTCGTTAGAGTACAACACAGTAAAAGCAAATAAGGGGTGTTCTTTGTCATTCATATGACAATAGGACACCCCTTTGCTATTCCGGCATGTTGTACCTATACGGCATATCATTGGACAACTCAATCTTTGGAATTCATGATCGCCATCGATGCAGGATCGGGAAATACATAGCCTTTAGGCAGCTTCTTCATCAATTCATTCATTACTGCGTAATCTACGTCGATGTGAGGTGTGGAGACAGGCGTCGAGAACCAGCGATTGTATAGATCACTCGGTACAAGTAACGTCATGTCGGTTGTCCTCCTCTGTATATGGCTTCTTGGTAGACTTGAAATGTACGAAATCCCATCACTTCCAGTGAACGGTGTTGTTCAGCCCAGGCTTTTGCCGCAGCTCCCACTGTTCTCCGGGTAACATCATCCTCCAATAGTGCATCGAGCAGTTCGCGGAGCGAGTCAACATCCTGCGGAGGAACAACCCAACCTGTACGTCCAGGTTCAACCATCTCAGGCATGCCGGCTGTACCACTGACGATAACAGGCACACCCGCCAGTTGCGCTTCGGTAACGGAGAACGGCTGTGTATCCTGCAGGCTGGGCTGGACATAGATGTCTGCATGGCGCAGGAAGGAAGGAATATTGTCCAGCTTGCCCCAGAACACAACATCGGATCCAATTCCGGAACGCATAGTCTGTGCGCGCAATTCATCGAGTAGATTACCTTCTCCAGCGATCCAGCACACCCAGTCAGAACGTTTACTTTTCAGACTGGCTAGCGCCTTGATTAACACATGAATGCCCTTGATATATTCAAGTCTTCCGGTAAAAGCAATGACTTTTTTGCCCGCAGGTGGTCGCTGGCGGAACTTCACAGCTGCCGCGGCACGGTAGGCTGGCAGATCTACAGCATAGGGGATCTGTCTGAACTTTGATTCAGGAACTGCAAGTTCTGTAAGCGTACTCTTGATCCAGTGGCTTGACACGAGAATGAGCTCAGATTGTGCTGCACTTCGCTCCTCCAATGAGAGAAAATAACGTCCACGTTTGGATTGCATATAGGCTGGGAGCGTAAGCTGCGGGTTGGAATTTTGAGCATCGTAAAAGGCTTCACGTGCAAGAGCGCCATGATAACTTGTAACGAGGGGAACATGACGGTTCAAGATGCGTTTTATCGCTATGGCAGCTACCGGATCTTGTGCATGAATAACGTCATAGTGGTTCACTCCCAGATAAGCGGCGCCCATCTCGAAGGCATATCTATTCAGTTCATAATAAGCAATAAGAGGATCGGCCGTAAATTGTGGCAGATCAGTCGGATTGAGTTTGGCTTGCAGCATGGGCCACACCGTATCCTTGGAGAAAGCGCGGTTCAGGTTACGAACATATACTTCGTTCTTGGCACCATTGGTGCCCATGATATCAACCTCTGCACCAAGTGCGATCAGCCTGTCAGCCAGTTGTTTAACATATGTCCATATGCCACCCATATGTGTAAGCTCCCAATACGTAACGAGCAGAACTCTCATAGCTACCTCCTTGTCACGGCCTGCACCGACCGAGCTTCTATGCTTTTATTCTATGAAAAAAGAGGGCCGGAAGGTCGGGCATTTCCGAGCAATTGATCGAAAATGGGTGAATGCAAATGGCAATGGACGAGAGGAAGCATATCCTATGTATAGAGAGGCTCATGGTGCCGAAGGAGGGATCTGTAATGGCGGCATATTTACTCCATATTCATGAAAATTTCTTGCAGACGCCTGTTCCCATCAAGTACATGGACGTGGAGCTGGCCTATGTGGGGGGCGAGGAAGGGGCCGATGTTTTTGTTGGCGGAGCCGGTATGCACGGAGAATTGTACCGACATCTTGTTCATATAAGATCAAATACGAGGGAAGCGGGCGGTAATCAGGTCATTCATAATCTGGATGTATCTTCCGAGCCTTATGAGCTGAGGATTATCAGCAACAGCTCTTCACCGAATCATCTGGTTATTCGATTGTACTGCAGGAGTATTCACGGTCAGACATTGGGCATACTGTCAGAATGTCAGATGATGAAACTTGCAGATTGATATGGATATCATTGCATAGTCATGATTAACAAACGTGTGGAGCAGGGAAGGTGCCTGTTCCATTTTTTTGTGGTGCATCCATAGTAGAATTGTCTAAAAAAATAGCTTGACAGCAAAGGTATTTTCATTAGAATTAGATCAGTATTAAACGAAAGTTTAAAACGACGATTTAAAACGATAGTTTGAAATTGGTCGTCAATATAGGCCGAGTGAGACGCATGGATAAATTTGTGATCTCCTGCCGGAAAAGAGTGTGGAGAACGTGAAAGAACAAACAGCAGTACCCCAGGAGGCGGCAGAGTTTTCAATTAAAACGATCATACTGCCACTTCTGGCTATTATCGTCGGAATGATTATGGTTATTCTGGACAGCACGGTTGTGAATGTAGCCATTCCGAATCTCGTTCAATATTTCGAGACGGATCTGAAGACCATCCAATGGACGGTTACGGGTTACACCCTCGCGTTGTCTGCGGTTATTCCACTGGCAGGCTGGTTAACGGACCGGTTCGGAGCCAAAAGAGTATTTCTGTTTACGATTGCCATGTTTACCTTGGGTTCTGTATTATGCTCGATTGCCCAATCACCTGAGCAATTAATTATTTACCGTGTCATTCAGGGCCTTGGGGGAGGCATGGTTGCTCCTATTGGTATGGCAATGGTCTTTCGTCTGGCTCCTCCTGAACGAAGAGGTTCGATCATGGGTATGCTCGGAATTCCGATGTTGCTTGCTCCTGCACTCGGACCAGTATTGTCCGGTTGGTTTATTGAATCACTGAGCTGGCACTGGATCTTCCTGATTAACTTGCCTATTGGTATTGCAGCTTTCATTCTATGTATCAAATTTTTGCCTGATACAGATCGTGGACGCACACCTGCACTGGATCTGCTCGGTATGATTCTGGCGCCAATTGCGTTCTCCATGCTCGCTTACGGTGTGAGCGAGGGTGGAACGAGCTGGACATCTACAACAACACTTACTGGTGTCATTGTGGGTGGTGTGGCGCTCATTTTATTCATTATTGTGGAACTTCGTCATCAAAATCCATTGCTCGAACTCCGGGTATTCAAATCATCTGATTTCTCACGGGGGATTATTCTTGCATGGGTGTCACAAGTGGCGCTGTTCGGTGCGATGATTCTTATTCCGCTTTATTTGCAGCAGATCAAAGGGTACACTGCATTGGAGACAGGATTGATTCTGCTTCCACAGGCTCTGGCATCCGGAGTAGGTATGCCACTCGGCGGCCGATTGTTTGATAGAATCGGTGCGAGACCTCTGGCCTTCGTGGGTCTGGGCATTATCTCGGGCGCTTTGTTTATTCTGTCCTCCATCACGGCAGAGACAGGCCTTGGTCTGATCATCACGGCTTTGATTATGATGGGTCTGGGTATGGGCCTGTCCATGATGCCACTCAATACGCATGTATTGAATGCTGCACCGCGTAAGCTGGTTGGACGGGTGACACCGCTCACGGCTGCTGCACAGCAAGTGGTCGTGTCCTTTGCGGTTGCAGGGCTTACAGGCTTCCTTACTTCAAGAATCGCAGACAATACAATGAGTACAGAGCCGACCGCTATCGTTCATGGTTTGGTGGCTGGTTTCAATGATACGTTCTTCCTGGCCGCTTGTATTGCATTGTTCGGATGTTTGCTCAGTCTGATCCTGCGCAAACCAAAACCGATGCCGGAAGAAGAACTTCAAAATGGCGACAAACCTGATCCCGCGATGATGATGGGACACTAAGAATTTATACAACAAACCATACTAAGGCAGTTCAGAGAAAGTTGCTGAACTGCCTTTTTTGTTATGCTCAATGAAAGATTCGTAGTGCTGTCATCATTTCACGGAAGGAATGGGCATATCGATCGGGTGAGAAAGACAAGCTCATATGCTGCCTGCCCTGAATGCGGATATATTCCCGCAGTTTCTTGTTTTTCATGAGCTCCCTTGCTTCGGCTACAGCCGCCTTTACATCTCCAATTGGATAAAACTTTCCGGTCTGATTATGTGTGATAAATGAGCGTACACCATCCGAATCCGTGCTGAGCACCGGACAGCCACAGCTAATGGCTTCAGCAACGGCGTAGCCGAACCCTTCTAGCAGGGAAGTAGATAACATGATTCCTCCTGAAGCCGCGACCATTGAATAGTATGCAGGCATCTGAGAATGAGGGACATTGATAAAGATGCCAATTCGGTCCTCAAGCCCATATTCTGCCAGCGTGTGCCGGAACATGACTTCATCTTCTGGATTAGCTAAAGATGGATCGTGAAATAACCATAGTCTCGCCTTCGGATTTTTTTTGATGATTTCACTCGATATGATTAAATATTCCCGCCAGTTTTTGTTGTGTTCAAGTCGTCCTACCCAAGCCAGCACCGGATAGGGGGGCGTATCCACCAACATCGGGGCGAAGGTGTCCGTATCGAGCATATTAGGAATGACGAACCGATGAAGCCAAGGACAGATATGAATGAACATATCCAGCAGGTGGTCTGTTGGAGGTATGACGGCAGCATCGCAATGGGCTTGAAGGTAAGGTACACCCATCTGTATTGTTTCCAGAGCCTGATCGCGTGTCCCGAGTCCCTGCGCTTCATAAATAATTCTTCCTGTATAACCAAGCGCTCTCAAGCGGCCGGGCATAGCGATGTCTGAAGTGGCGATGATGGCATCATAATGATGAGTATGAATCAAATGGTGGATATCCTCGTCACTGGACGCGGTGAAAATGGGCGTATCACTGTTGTTCTGCAAACCTGAGCCTGTGTTGAGATATAATAGGTGCGCTTCAATGCCATGGCGTTTCAGAACAGCGGTGCGCAGGCGATTTAACGTATCCACGCCACCGCTTGGAATATAAAACGTGAATAATACTTTCACACGATTCACCCTCTGACTTTTGGTCAGGAGCACATTCTCCTGTACTCTATGTTACGTTGGCTTGAAGTGCAGGGTGTGGGTGTTAACCAGATTGTTCACATTTTGGACAAATATTTTTAAGCTTGCTTTTAAGTGACATTAAGCTGAGGCTAGGATAGCCCAAGTAAGATACAAGGAACTTCCCGTGCCCATCATCTATTACATAAGTTCAACATAACATTTACACGATAACGGAGAGGGCAGAAATAACTTGAAGAAGCGAAGCGTTCGCCTGAAAGCTTTCTGAAAAGAAAGCTACATCGGAAGCATACGCTATCCCCGGATTTTTCCTTCTGAGAAGGAATCAAAAAAATCTGGGGATAACAGTGATCGGAAGGTTATTCTGTCATCGGAGTGCAAGTGTAATATTTTCAGTTGAATTTATATAACGAACGATGCTGCACGGGTATTTTAACGGGAAAGGATGAATGATGTGCTCGAAGTGAAACAGGTCAGCAAAGTCTACGATGGGCAACGCGGCGTACATCAACTGGATTTCACCATGGAACGTGGTGAGATTGTTGGCTTTCTCGGGCCCAATGGTGCCGGAAAAACAACAACGATGCGTATGATTACGGGCTATGTGCATCCAACGGCGGGTTCCATCTTGGTGGATGGAGTATCGGTGCATGAACAGGGCCAGCGTGTTCGTTCCAAAATTGGGTATCTGCCTGAAACGCCGCCACTCTATCCCGATATGACGGTGCATTCCTATCTTAAATTCGTAGCAAATTTGCGAGATGTTCCGGCACGTGAAGTTAAGCTGCGGGTCAGTGAGATGGTTAGCAGATTGGGACTTCAGGGTCGGGAAAGGCAAATGGTACGTGGGTTATCCAAAGGATACAAGCAACGCCTCGGGCTGGCAGGAGCCATTATTCACAAGCCGGATCTGCTGGTGCTGGATGAGCCAACCTCGGGCCTTGATCCAAATCAGATTATCGAGATCCGAGATTTAATCCGAGAACTGGGGGAGAACCATACGGTGCTGCTCAGTACGCATATTTTACCTGAAGTGAGCACACTCTGTAATCGAATGTTGATTATTAATCAGGGACAGCTCGTGCTGGATGGTTCACCTCAGCATTTCGGATCAGCAATGGGGGATCAGTTCAAGGTGTCGATTGAAGTGAAGGCCACTGCGGAGCAATTACATAATGTGCTGACACAATGGGAGAAGGTGCGGAGTGAAGTTATTCAAGCGTCGGATGCGAATACCAGCAAAGATACTTCACTTACTTCTGATTCAGCGGAAACGGTTAAGATGCTGCTTACCGGAGACAACTCGGAAGATTTCCGGGAGGAGCTATTCTACCTTTTGTCCGGTGCAGGATTACCGATCCTGGAGATGAAGAAGGAGAATCTCAGTCTGGAACAGATTTTCCTGAAGCTGACCACAACCGAGACAACAACAGATACAGAAGCGGATTCGGCAGATGTGGTTAAGGTTGCTGACGTAGAGATGGATCAGGAAGACGTATCTTCGGACAACGACTTGTCGAGTATATCGGGAACATCATCGAGTCCAACAACGAGCCCATTAACGAATACTTCCACGGATAGTTCGACCCATTCTCGCAAAGGGGAGGACTCCAAATGAGACGAATGATGGCGATATGTAACAAAGAGCTGCAAGCTTACTTTCTGTCTCCGACGTCCTATTTTGCTTTTGCCGTATATGTACTGATGACCAGCTTGCTGTTCTACTCCAGTTTCGTATATTACCAGCCGAGTATTGTGGATTATCGACTTGTTCTGGGGGATACGTTATCCATGCTGTTGTTTGTCGTGCCTTTGTTAACGATGCGGCTGGTTGCGGAGGAATTCAGACAAGGAACGGATGAACTGCTGCTGACTTCTCCGGCGCGTGTAACAGAAATTATTTTTGGCAAATACCTCGCTTCTCTGGCCATTCTGGTCGTGCTCATCCTGTGCAGTCTGGTGTACCCTTTCATCATGTCGTTCTATGGAACGTTGGATATGACGACGGTATGGATGTCTGCGCTGGGTTTATTCTTCCTGGGCGGAAGCATGATGGCGATAGGACTGTTCGCTTCCACGTTATCCCAGCATCAGATGGTGTCTGCGGTGGCGGGTTTTATTATCTTGCTCGTTTTGTGGATGCTTGATTCATTCGCAGGTAATACAGGATCTGCTTTACAGCAGTGGCTGGACCCGTTTGCTCTGACCAACCGGTTTGACAGCTTCATGAAAGGGGTGCTTAGCGGACCGGATATATTGTACTATGTCACACTTTCAGGTGTGTTTCTGCTGTTAAGCATTCAAATTGTCGAACGGAAGCGGTGGAGGTGAGAAGATGAAAAAATGGTTAAGTCATACCAACAGTACCGTGCTGTCTGTAGCGGTGATTGGCATCTTTATTTTGCTAACACTGTTCCTGAATTCACTTGGCGGCTTCCAGCTCGATCTGACCTCGAACAAACAATACACGTTGTCTGACCAGTCCCTTACTGCGATCAAAGACGTGAAGGATGACGTCAACATTCTGGTGTTAACCGTCGAAAATGCCAACAACACCGTGCTGAACCGTGAGGTCACGGATATGGTGGAAGAATACACGAAACGTAACAGCAAGCTGAAGCTAAAACAATATAATCTGACGCAGGAACCTGCGCTTGCATCCAAATACGGTATAACTGGCAGCTCTATTGTTCTTGAGCAGGGAGATCAACATAAAGTGATTGATATCGCCAGTTTGTTCACTGCGACAGGTGACGGAAGTGACGGATCATATCAATTCACAGGTGAGGAAAAGCTAACACAAGCGCTCATGAATATGTCATCCACCGAGATGCATAAAATGGTCTTTTTGACCGGGCATGAAGAGCTGAGTCTTGAACAGATGACTACGCTGCAATCTTCATTGGAACAAAATAATGTGCAGACAGAAGAATTGCAGCTAAATCAGGCCGGGAAGGTTCCCGAAGATGCAGATGTGCTTGCCATTATAGGTCCACAACGTGATCTCAGTGATGCAGAAATGAAGGCCATTCGCACATATCTGAGTAATGGAGGCAAGCTGTTATTATCCCTCGGATTCGTAGAAGATATGAAATCCAGTTGGAAAAACATCGATGCCCTCATGGCTGACTATGGCGTCGTTGATGAGCATGCAGTCATGGTGGATAATCAGCAAGCCAGTACGATGGGGCCACTCTGGGTGGTGCCGGAGTATGGCACACATGCAATTACGGACAAACTTGCTGCAAGCCAATTGTACCCGATGTTGTCTCTGTCGATTGCGTTGACCAGCAAAGAACAGGATAAATATACCCTTTCCCCATTAATTCATTCTTCGAATGATAGTTACGGAGAGACGAATATCGGCGGTTTATTGCAAAATGAAACAACCAATGACGCCGAGGAGGACATTCAGGGACCTGTGGAACTTGGATATGCAGCCGATACCACAGATGGTAAACCGAAGGCGGTTATTCTGGGCTCGTCCATTTTCATGCAGGATTCGGAAATAGCGAATGGCGGGAACAGGGACTTTATTTTGAATACGGTGAATTATTTAAGTGAGAAAGAAAATGGATTGACGATTCGCCCACGGGTACAAGCCGGCTATGTGACGGCATACCTGAACGGCGAACAGGCCAGAACAATTTTCTTCGTGGCAATTGTAGCGTTCCCGCTCATCTTTGTAATCATCGGTGTACTCTTATGGTGGAGGCGCAGACGAGTATGAGAAAATGGTTCCCAACGATTCTGGTGGTCATCATTCTAATTGTGGGCTGGGTGTACGCAGCCAATCAAAATTATTTTCGTGAAGAAGAAGCCGTGCAAGCCAAGTTGCTCGGTATTCAAACCGGGGATATTCAATCCATCACAATACATGACTCAACCGCAGTAACATCTGGTGCAGCAGCATCTTCAACTTTGACGCTTGAAAATGGCGTATGGCAGATGGTTGAGCCGAAAGCCTATCCTCTGAACGGTTATAGTGTCAGCAGTTGGTTAGATGCTCTGAGTGGTGCGAACCAGGAACTGATGGTGGAAGAAGCACCGACAGATCTGGATAAGTACGGATTAGGAACAAATGCGACACGTATGGATATCAAACTTAAAGATAATCGGGAAATCAAACTGGCGATTGGTGGCCAGCTTCCAGCAGATGACGCACGATATGTGCGCGTAGATGAGGGTCCCGTGGTTGCCTTACAGACAGAGGCGATTACCAACATAGCCTTGTCTCGTCGTGAACTGTTGGATACTACACCTTTCAACATGGATGAGACAAATGTTGGGTCTCTGGAGTGGGAAGGTGAAGCCGCTACCTGGATGTTGACATCGACATCGGAGAACGGTGCTGCGGAGCAGTCCTGGACACTGAATGGAAAAACGATTGAAGCCACAGACGCCGTATCTCTTATCGGTAAAATCAAAAATCTGTCGACAGCAGATGATGTACGCAAAGCATCCGAGCTGAAGAATTCGGTTCCCCGATTCACCCTGTCTGTGGAACAGACGGTCAATGGGCAACAAGTTCGAGATGTGTATCGGGGACTTACAATGCCATCCGAACCGGATCAGA
Organism: Priestia sp. FSL H7-0729; assembly: GCF_038005685.1. Taxonomy (NCBI): domain Bacteria; kingdom Bacillati; phylum Bacillota; class Bacilli; order Caryophanales; family Bacillaceae; genus Priestia; species Priestia sp. FSL H7-0729. The sequence goes on along the minus strand of NZ_JBBOTQ010000011.1, from coordinate 107,683 downwards.
TCTGGGTCATTACGCCGGATGGCCAATGGGCATATGCCATGGATGCGACGAGTTTGAAGGAAGCTGAGAAATTCCCGGATACGATTAAAGCTTCAACAACTTCTTCGGAAGAGTCATCGGGTTTGAGTTCAGCCAATGAGTCGACGACTCCCTCATCAAACGGGGAATAAAAAAAGTGTAAGATCGATGAGTATAACTAACTTGAAACGGATTCAAGTTGAATGAAGTTACAATGTAAACAGTGCTGCGAACAAGCAGCACTGTTTTTTGATTTTTATAAGTGAAACTCTCAGACCAAAACACGAAATTTCTAAAAACGACAGGGTAAGGTACCATATCCTTTCAGCATATCGGCACGTTCAGAAGCGCATCCTATCTTTGTGACCAAAACCAACATACATTGGAGGATGAGTACATGCCAGCAGTCAAAAAGGCAACAGCTATTACGTTATCACTGTCTACTGCACTCTTTGTAATGGCCGGATTGACAGGATGTGGTACGAATCGGGATACCAACAATATGCATACGCAAAGTGTTCGTCAGCAAGCCAATGGCATTAACCGTTATGGTGTGGAAACGAATGGCATGGACGGCATCCGTGCGAAAAGTTATCGCATGCATAATGTTACTGATCTGAAATCCAGTGAAGAGCTGGCCAAACGCATCACGGAGATGAAGGAAGTTAAATCCGCCCGTGTCATGTTAACGGATCGTAATGCATATGTCGCGGTTCGTTTGGCAGATGGTCATGCAGGCAAGTTGGAAAGCAAGTCCAATGGTCGTACAAGCATGCTGGATGGAACGATACGTAATCATGCGAGTGATACCATGCGTGGGGGCAATATGAACCGCGATATGGGTGGCATGCGTGTGAATGGCGGAACGGGTACAATGTCTCCGTACAGCACGAGCGGGATTGCACCAGGGCTGAACACGAATTCAGCAACGGATCGCAGCCATATGGGCAATGATCGTGGCATCTACGGCACGATGGGTACAGGAGCGGTTGGAATGATGCGTGGTCTCACGAACAGCGGCAAAGCACGTGGGACGAACGATGGACATTATGGAATGAAAAGTGAAGGACAACGTGTAGATAGCACGGATGATAACACATCAGCTGAGATTAAAGGCAAGATTTCAGCCAAGATCAAGCAATTTGCACCAAATATCGAGAACGTATATGTATCAGCCAATCCGGATTTTGTGGAGCATGTCGAGAACTATGCCACAGATATTCGTAACGGTAAACCCGTTAGTGGCATGATCGATACGTTCCAATCGATGGTGGAGCGTATCTTCCCAACAAACGGAACAGATACCAATCACCGTGATGGCATCCTTGACGATGGCCTGATGAATCGTAATCACAACGGTGGGGTCATGAACCGAATGAATCGGTAGTTCATAAGACAGTTGAACAAGTGTGCCTTTGCGCAGATGGTAACATCCGCTGCAGAGGCATGTTTGTTTTACAAAATTATTAATTACATATACAACTGCAGTTGTTCTCTTTGGACAATGAATCACATAATTACTGCCCATTTTTCTTATAAAACTGAACCAACGCCCTTGACTTGACATAAGATGAGTTGACTGTATCCCCTTAACCTTGTTACACCAAACAACCCGAGCAAGGAGGGGTGAACATTGAAGGGTATCGATCATAAAAGCAAATTTTTGTTGACCCACCGTGAACGCGAAGTATTCGAATTACTGGTTCAAGACAAAACAACGCGTGACATCGCAGGGCAGTTATTCATCAGCGAGAAAACGGTGCGTAACCATATTTCGAATGTGATGCAGAAACTCAATGTTAAGGGTCGTTCGCAGGCAGTTGTCGAGCTGATTAAGCTTGGAGAACTGAAGATTTAGCCTGCGAATTGCAGTTAGGATGAAGTAGCAGCATGAAAGCCTTTCTCTATTCTTTGTCATGAAGAATGGGGCAAGGCTTTTTTGCTGGTATGGACCATGGATTGAGGGAACTAACAATAAATTGAGGAACTATTCGAAACGTAGCATCGCTTGTTTTCATTATTTTACTAGGCCATAATGATTTACATATATGAAGTAGACGAGATTGTAGGTAAGGCTTGAAAGTGAAACAATAGCTTGAACAAATTGGGTTTGGGCAGAAATGACCTGAAGAAGCGGAGCGTTCGCCTTTATCCGCAGATTTCCACTTATATAAAAGTGATTCAAGAAATCTGGGGATAACAGCGATCAGAAGGTTATTCTGTCAGCGAAGTGGCAAGTGTAACGATTCGGTATTCTTATATAAAACATGAAAGGACGAGCTGAATGGACCGTTTCTTAAGTGAATTTGAAAAACAATTTAGAGCGGGGTTTCTCCCCGATCTGGAACAAACGCTGGCTAAAGTGCAGCATGAAAAAGTATATGCTTGTGCATTTGGCACGGACAGTGATTGGGTAACGCTGTTTATGGCGGTAAATACAGAAGAGTCCCTGGCGAGGCATATTTCGAATATGAAAGAGCAAGGACTGTGTGATAGTGAGGAGGACGAGATCTATTACAGATGGGGCTGCTCCGAATATCAATATGGCGAGGATACACACTTTAATCACATCAGCCGATTGTTGTATGCAACAGAAGAAGTTCAGGAGTATAAGGATGAGATCATTCGAATCATCGCCAAAGTTGTGAATGAGACAACAGATGACGTTTTTGCCCGATATGGACAAACCAAAGCAGATATTACGTTCTTTGTTTCTCTCACAGATGACGATCTGGCGGAGGAGATTGAGAACCAATCCGTTCATCAAATGACGGTACCCGGCTTAGTCAGCACGTTCTTAAAACGATATGATGACATGAATTAGAACGAGTTAAATCTTAGTATCTCGAAAGTCTTTCCTATTTCTTTATCTAAAGAAGGGAAGAGGCTTTTTTGTTTTAGCGTGAAAAAATGAAACAAGCGAATTGATATCATTTTATCACTTATAGCCCCCTATTCATTCGAAGGAACGTCCTCCATCTTTTCTTCGAAAATGGCTGATAAAAGAGCTGCTCCAGTTCCTCGAACTGTGCTTCGTTTAATTGAAGATGGAGCGCTCTTTTTGCTATTTTGGCCGCAGATATAGAAGAGGTTCTCCGTCCTCCAGCTTTTCGTTTGATTCGAATATGAAATTGCAGCAGGTCTTCGAGCTGACTCCAGCCTTCCCAACTGAGCCGACCTCCGCGTTTCCAGTCGATGGCATAGAGGGCATAATAGGCGTGTCCTTCTGTTTGTTTGGTAGCAATAATCCAGATGGAAGGAATAAGTTTTTTCCGTTGTCTTCGATTCATTGAATCGCTCCTTTTTTTAATACGATCATGTCTCGATTTTCAATATAAAGGATACCTATGATGTGTATCAAGCAGGTGAGTTTCTATACACGTTCAGTATCATTGCGAAAGTCGTGGGAAATTGCTCTTGATTTGCAGGATCGTCTTGATTAAAATAAAGTTATAAAAATGATTTTCTTATTTATTTAAAAATATATAAAAATAATTTTCATAAAAGTGAGGGCCTTATGGCAGCCATATTACGTGCGTTGCAGCAAGAACTGAATAACCTTCCGTCTCAGGAGCGCCGTATTGCGGAAGTCATTATGCAATCTCCATCGGATATTCCCGGCTGGACGATCAGTCATCTGGCAGAGCAGAGTGGCACAAGTGCGGCGACGGTGACCCGCTTTTGCAAGTCGTTTCATTTCAAAGGCTTCCCCGATTTCAAAATGAAGCTCGCCGCAGAATTGTCCCACGCTTCTGATGAAACGGCGTATCAGGATATTGTCGCGGGCAACCCGCTCTCCAAAATTGTTGAAGCAATTGAAGCCAATCACCTCGCGTCGATTGCAGATACGACCCGTTTGCTGGATCTGGGCAGACTGGAGCATGCCGTGCAGTTATTGTGCCAGGCTCGCCGCATTGATCTGTACGGTGTGGCGACCTCGTCCATTGTTACACAGGATTTCTATCAGAAATTGGTGCGGATTGGCAAAAGTTGTACTGCTTTCTCCGACTCCCATATGCAGATTACCTCGGCATCTTCGCTCGCTGAGGGAGATGTGGCGATGGCCGTATCCTATTCAGGAGAAACACCCGAAACCATTGATGCGCTGCATTGTGCTAAACAGGCCGGAGCTTCTACGATTTCACTGACTTCCTATGGCAGTAACACACTCGCAACGGTATCCGACATTCCACTGTTCACCTCATCTCTTGAGGAAGGCATGAGGCGTGGAGATATGGCTTCACGCATTGCACTGCTGCATGTGATCGATATTTTGTTCACAGGCATGGTAAGTGCCGACTTCGACCGTTTTATACCCAGATTGGAACAATCCTATCACAACGTGCAGTCCTATCGCGTACAACACAACGGAGGTGCCTGACAGATGAAGATGAATATCCGCATTTTTGAAAATGAAGAAGATTTAAACGCCACGGGTGCTGGCGTCATTGCCAGTTTGTTGCAGACCAAACCACGAGCTGTATTGGGACTTGCGACAGGAAGTTCTCCTGTAGGCATATATAAACAGCTTATCACGTTGTACCAGAAGGGGCTGGTTAGCTTCTCACAGGCTTCTTCTTTTAATCTCGATGAGTATGTTGGACTTCCAACAGAACATCGCGAAAGTTACCGCAGTTTCATGAACGAACAATTATTCCATCATATTGATATGGATCTTGCGAGAACGCATGTACCTGATGGTCAGGCTGTCGATCTGGAACAGGAATGTAAATCCTATGAACAGCGGCTGGACGATCGTGGACCTGTAGATCTGCAACTGCTGGGCATTGGACATAATGGTCATATTGGCTTCAATGAACCGGGAACTGAACTTACAGGAAGAACGCATGTCGTGGATCTGAAAGCCGAGACGCGAAAGGCAAACGCGCGCTTCTTTGACAGCATCGACGAAGTTCCGGCTCAGGCGATTACAATGGGTGTTGGTACCATTTTAAAAGCCAAACAAATTCTGCTCATTGCCCGTGGCGAGGAAAAAGCCGAGATTATTCGCGAAGCATTCATGGGCCCGATCACAACGGCCTGTCCCGCATCGCTATTGCAATGTCATCCAAATGTGGTGGTATTGCTGGACCGTGCAGCAGGGAGGCTGGTGAGATGACCGGAACGAATAGCCGTGAACCTGTGAGCCGGTATGATGAAAATATTTCGCTTCTCCGAGGCAGGATGCTCCTTACAGATGAGATATTGGAAGACGGTGTATTAGCTTGGAGGGATGGGAAGATCCTTTATGCTGGGATACCGGAAGGTCTGTCCGAACAAATCCGGAGAGAGGTTGCGCCCATACCTGTCCCGGAACGCGGCCTCATTGTGCCTGGATTCATTGATATCCATGTGCATGGTGGGAACGGAGAAGACTTTATGGACGCAAGTCCGGAGGTGTTGGACAAGATCACTTCTTTTCATAGTACGCAGGGAACAACAGCGATGCTTGCGACTTCCATGACCGCTCCGAAAGAGCGACTGGACAGCGTACTTGCTGAAGTGGACCGCTACCGTTCAGGCAAAATGCCATATGCACAGCTTGAGGGTGTACACTTGGAAGGTCCCTTTTTCAGTCCGAAATGGCCTGGTGCGCAAAATCCGGAACATATCATTCTTCCCGATGTATCCTGGCTTAAAGCATGGGAGAAGCAGTATCCAGGCCTAATCCGTCAAGTTACGTTGGCACCGGAACGTGAAGGCGCACTGGAAGTGATCTCATGGCTGCGTGAACAGCGGATTACAGCGGCACTCGGCCACACCGATGCGACCTATGAAGAGGTGGAGCGGGCAGTGGAAGCCGGACTGCATCATGCAGTACATACATTCAATGCCATGACTCCGCTGCATCACCGGTTACCCGGGGCTGCCGGAGCTGTGCTGAGTGATCCACGAATCAGTGCCGAGGTGATTGCCGATGGTATTCATGTACACCCTGCGGCGATCTCGATCCTCGCTCAGCTGAAGCAACATAACGATCAACTCGTGTTGATCACAGATGCTATGTCTGCTGCGGGATTAGATGACGGGGAATACAAGATCGGTGATCTGCCCGTCATCGTGAAGCATGGTGAGGCCAGACTGAAGGACGGCGGCGCACTGGCCGGAAGTACACTGACGATGATCCGCGGTTTCCGTTACCTGGTACAGGAAGTGGGCTTGAGTCTGAACGCTGCATCACGTGCAGCAAGTCTGACCCCGGCACGCCTGCTGGGCATTGATCACCGGACAGGTTCCCTGGCTCAAGGAAAACAGGCAGATATCGTTTTGCTGAATGCGGAGCTGGATATTGAGGTTGTGTGGGTGAAGGGCAGACGGGTTGGTGAGTAAGTTGTAGCATGGAAATGTTTGCGGAGAGGCAACACCTTGCACAATATGTTAAAATAGATCTCAAAAAGACGGGATCTGCGGATCACGCATAACGGAGGCGTGAAACATGGAACGTAACGCTATGCTCGAAAATGATCCGTTCATCACAGTGTTGGCGGAGAAGTTGCACATACACGGATACTATGCCTTTTATGGCGAGCATTACAATGAGACCGATATGGAGCTGTACCGCAAGCATCTGTTCACATCATTCAGCAATATCGTGTGGGTAGAGCTGGACGCACGCAAAAAGTATATGATTGTCGATCATCGCGGACGCAACACGGTCATGAAATTGATCGAAGGTATGCTGAACACCCGCAGAACATTGCGGGCGAATCAGGCCATGGCGGGGACAGATACTTCTGGAGTCCAACAGGAAATCACACATTTCTCCAAGCTTGTGCACATGCTGAAATTTACGACATTCCGCACATAATGGACTAGGATATCAACAACAACCTATCACTACGATTCCTTTTCTCATAAGTAGTTTTCTCCGAAGGCCGCTTAGTGCTAACGAATCTGTGAAGCCTTATTTGAATGATTTCGCTGTCATACAAAATATAACGAATCTCAGACACGCTATGTAATGCCATTTAGCGATAATCTGATACAAGATCAAGCCTACAGTACAAATAAGGCGTCTACGATTCGTTAGATTTTCAAACCTGCGAAATTACGAGCAATAAGGCTTGTGAGGTTCTTTAGACGACAGTTGGTAGTTGCCGATCTCGATGAAGGTTATTTATGTGTCGGGCTCAGATAGTAAAGGAGTACATGAAATAGAGAGTCCTGTCATCACTGACGGAACTCTCTATTTGCTTTATAAAACGACCTTTCAATCCAGAATCAGACGTATTCACCACGATTCATTTATTGACTCGATTTAACTCGTTCGACGAGAATCAAGCTTTTGTTATGCCTGAATCCTCATGCTAAACAGTTATCTAAACGATGTCACAAAACTGCTGAACAGCGTCCGAACATCATACTGGTACTGGTTAATCGGCTCAATCGGACGGTTCTCTCCGAGTAGAGTATAGACGGCGATTCGTGCTGCCCGGACTGAATATTCTTCGGTGAATACCACGTCATCGGGAATCTCGCAGAATTGGCTGATGAAGGCCAGGTTGGTAGAGCCTTCAGGCACAACCTTCGGTCTATCGCTGTTCAGTCTAGGCATGAATTGGGCTGTAATATAAGGCATCATGCATGGAATACAGTTGGCGGTAGCCATGATAGCTTCTTGGTGTTCTTGGAAACGAAGATGGCCAATTAACTCCTGCATAATCTCTTCCCCGGTACAATCGCTCATTCTTTTCTTCACGTAGTCACCCGCGTTATCCGGGTATAATCCGTATCCCCAGAATACGTTGACATGCTCGGGCTGGCCGCGGAAATGCGGCTGGAAAGCCAGAACGACGGACATGAACCAACTGGAATCCTTGAAAGTAACCAGAGCGCCTGTACCTGCCCGGTTGCGTGTGAATTTCTCCATCAGATCAAAGAAGACCGAATCCTGGAAGGTGACCGTAAACGACTCCCATTTGGACTCATGCACATGATCGTCAAAAGATGAAGGGTTGCCCAGTATCGGTTTCTTGGCGGCAATGTTCTCCCACAGCTTCCATGAGCTGCCCTTGCCATTCAGTTTCGGTGCGGAAGTCATGGAGCCGATATCAGCCCCTTCGGTCATCGAGCCGTTGGTGACTATGACCAGATCGCCTTCGTGGATGTTAATGACTTCCTCTATACCTCCCCTGAGCACATGCATCCGATTTACCGTAATGCTGTCGCCGTCTTCGAAATCCAGATCTGTTACGGTACATTTCAGCGTAAAATCAACGCCAAACGGTTCCAGGTAATTATAGAGTGGCAGGATAATTGAGTCATATTGGTTGAACGGTGTGCGGGTGACACCTTCCAGCGTCTGAATTCTTGGGAATTCGTGAAAAAAGCGAAGCATGTATCTTTTGAATTCCACGGCACTGTGCCAAGGTTGGAAGGCAAAGGTGGTCGCCCACATATACCAGAAGTTCGTTTGGAAAAAGTGTGGGCCAAACCAGTCGTTGATTCGCAGTTTACCCAGCATGTCTTCAGGAGTAATAATCAGTTTGCCCATCGCAAGACGGTCGGCCATATCAAAACCCATGGAGAGCACATCTTCGACCTTGCCGTCACGGTTAATGAGCCGCGCATTGGAATGTGTGGGATTGGCATCGTCAAATTCGGTAATCTCCTGTCGGACAGATATGCCCGGACGGTCGATGGAAGGGATGGACGCCAACAACTCCCACAGATTCTCATAAGCCTCGTCATTGAGCATTCGCCCGCCGCGGATGATATATCCTTGATCGGGATTACCAGCGCCATCATTGCTGCCACCGAGAATCGGCATTTCTTCGATAATGTGAATGTGTTGTCCTGGAAAGCCACAATCTCTGACTAGATAAGCTGCACCCGCCAATGATGCAATGCCGCCGCCTACAAAATAGACCTGTTTATTACCGTGTTCTTTCTTCACGATCAATTCGCCTCCAAAAGGTTCTGTAATCACATCCCTAATGTAAACCCTGGGGATCCTGAAAGGTATGATCAAAAGAACGAGAGTGTCCAATTTTTGGTCACTTTTGAAAAAGTGTCTAAAGATCATGCTTGGAACACATGTAAAAAAAGCCGCCTATCCTAATTGGATGGCAGCTTATTCTCATACTTGTGCAGAGCCCTCAGGACACTGCCTTCGATCAGCTCACTGAGTTTCTCGATAATCTGTTTTGGCGGTTCTTGCATGCCGCCCCTCATCCATTGAATGATCAGCCCGGTGAAGGCCAAGGTATAAAAGTTCGCGACGAACTCTTTGTCCTCACTGCGGACCTTAATCCCGCAAGTCAACTCATCAATAACACCCATGATCAGATCATAGGTTACTTCATAGAGGTATGTATCCAAGTGGGTGCGCCCGAGCGAGTCGAGTGTATTGCAACAGAACGTTTTGTTGTTCTCGATGTAACAAAAGATTGTATAGAATCCGTCCGTCCATGTGTTGTAGCTTCGGTACTCCGTAAGACTCTCCACCGCTTCAGTCTGATAGATCCACCCAAGCAGCGCGTAAATATCCTGAAAATGATAATAAAAGGTTTGCCGATTCAATCCGCAATGATCCACCAGATGTTTGACTGTAATCTTGTTCAGCGGAGTATGCTCCATCAGTGATTTAAGCGAGTAAGCCAGCGCATGTTTGGTTAGGTGAGAAGCAGACACAATAATCACCTCATCATTTTGGATTAGCTTGCTTGGGCGCAACAGCAGGTAAACACTCATGGCAAAAGCCCCAAAGCGAAGTCGCTGAACATAAGCAAGTCAAAACGCAGGAATCCCGAAAGATCCTCCCATTCAGATATCCCCGTGGCTGACCACCCTTGTAGTGAAGCAGGGCACCTATAGCTATTAAGGCATTTGTTACCCGATCCGCACCATGTGACTCCACCAGTGGATATTCCAGATATCAACCGTTCCAAACCAAATGCCGAAGTCCTTCACTTATAATCTGACGATCACAACCCTTTAAAAGTCAGGCCTCATCAAAATCATTCACCATAAAGAATCAGAAGTAAAAGTAAAGCGGAAACTTGGAACCTAGTGAAAATACCAAGTCCATCTAAAAGAGCTGATAAGCCGTCGCGTATGTTATCTCTAATACACTAAACCATTCAGACCAAGACTCCGTCTATAAAATCAGTCATAGGAAGAACTACAACGAGTGAAGAAGAAAAAATCAAAAATACAGCCCGAGAGCCCGAAGCCCATCGTTTTGATTATCTGCTACACTAACCCATCAAATTCACACCCAATCCTTTAAAGCAGCCCTGATAAAGCAAGTTAATACATAACGATTGAGACAACATTCAAAGAGTCGCCATCAGCCAATGTTTTTTAATTCTTTCCCTATTACTGGTGCCCGATAAAAGCAAGTCTCCATCATGAAAACAGCCATTGAAAAAAACTACATATTCGCCAAAGCCTCAAAACCCCAAAGTAACAAAGCAACAAAAACACAAGAAAACAAATGAAAAAAATCAAATCAAAAAAGAACGACCCGAAGGCCGTTCTTTTGTTCTCCTTATTACCTAACCCATATAAAAAGTTAGGATCAATCCTAAAATCAGTCCGCGAGAGCTGCAACGTAGTGGAGGGGACGAAATCGATTCTGAAGAAGCGGAGCGCTCGCCTTTATCGTCGGATTTTACCCTTTGAGAAGGGGAATCCAAAAAAATCCGACGATAACAGCGATCTAAAGAACGATTCGGCACCGGAACGTCACGTCCGCACGATCTCAGCATGAACTGGTTTTAAACGCGATGATTACAAACTTTTCAAAAACCGAACAATCGTCAACAACCCTTTATCAAAATTCTCCAGGTTGAAATGCTCGTTTGGTGCATGCAGATTCTCATCCGGCAAACCAAAGCCCATCATGACAGCAGGGATTTCGAGTACACGTGAGAGCTTCTCTACAATCGGAATGGAGCCACCATCTTTGGTAAAGAGGGCACGAACGCCGTACACGTGCTCATACGCATCTGCCGCTTTTTGCAGGATGGGATTGGAAGGATCGGTGTTGAAAGCAAAAGCTTTCTCGATCTGTTTCACATGAAGCGTTGCACCCGGTTGAACATGAGCGCGCAGATGTGCTTCGATACGATCCAATACATGTTGTGGATCTTGGTCCGCCACGAGGCGGCAGGTGATTTTGGCATGAGCTTCCTTCGGAATAACCGTTTTGCTGCCTTCACCTTGGAAACCACCCCATACGCCGTTCAGTTCCAATGTTGGACGAGCGCCAACACGTTCCACGAACGAGTAACCTTCTTCGCCGTACAATTGTTCCAGTCCGAGGTCTTGACGAAGCTGTTCTTCATTGAAGCCCTGTTTCACAAATTCTTCTCTCATCTCAGGAGACAGTGGCAGAACGCCATCGTAGAAACCATCTACACTTACACGGCCTTGCTCATCATGCAACGAAGCGAGCAGGGATACGAGTGCGTGCAGTGCGTTCGGTACACCACCACCAAATGAACCGGAGTGCAAGTCGGTATTGGCTGTGTTCAGATCCACGTGAAGCGAGCATAGGCCACGCAGGCCAGTGGAGATCGCAGGTTTTCCTTTTTCAAGCAGGGATGTATCCGAGATCAGTACCATGTCTGCACGCAGCTTGTCCGTATTGTCATTCAGATAGATGGGCAGGTTCGGGCTGGAGATTTCCTCTTCGCCTTCGATGCAGAACTTAACGTTAACCGGCAGTTCTTTGTTTTCGGCGAGAATGGCTTCTACTGCCTTGATATGTAGGAAAATCTGTCCTTTGTCATCCGTTGCACCACGAGCGAACAGCTTGCCATCACGAACGGTAGGTTCGAAAGGAGGTGTCTCCCACAGGTTAAGCGGATCAACAGGTTGTACATCATAGTGACCGTAGATCAGGGCTGTCGGTTTGCCGGGGGCATGCAGGTGATCTGCATAGACAATCGGATGTCCAGCCGTTTGAATGACCTCTACGTTTTCCATACCTGCACGTGTGAGCGCATCTGCTGCCCATTGTGCTGCACGATTAACATCCTCTTTATGCTCTGAAATGGCGGAGATACTCGGAATGGACAACCATTCATTCAGTTCTGCCAGGTGTTTTTCTCTATTTTGTTCAAAGTAAATCTGTTCTTTCATTAAAAAGGCCTCCTTCAAGTTTGCTTTATCTCATTGTAATCCATTTTGTCATGTTAATAAAACATTGGTTAAAAAAATGATCGGTTACAGATCGTTTCATTCACCTGAAGATTGTGCGTATAATACAAGAAAAGGATTTCATCCATATATTCTCAGGGGAGTTGAGGAAGTTTCCATGACAGTCAGACCCGATGCAAGCAGGCAGGCAGGTGAGCAGCGATGGAACCGACAAGGAGTGATCGAATATTTGGCAGATTTAAGCGGTTATCCGATTTAAAATCGGGAAGGCATAAGGGACGATTTTATCGAAACAGTCTCATTCTTATTTTACTCATTGCCAGCATTCCCGGGCTCATCACAGGGATCGTGATGTATCAACAGGTGGTTGGCCGGATGGAAACCGAATTCAATCGGATGCATCAGAACCAGATCGAGAATCGGGCACGCAATGTGGATGATCAACTGGCCTATCTGGAGATGAACTTATCTCATTGGGCTTTTGAACCCAGGTTTGGCAATGCACTACGAACGCTGGATTTTGTGTATTATTTCAATGAAACGCAGGAGATTGTCACTACATTATATGTATTACAAGGTTCCCACCCGTTGATCAAGTCAGCACAGCTGTATTTGCATGAACCGAAGCCGATCTTGTTTAATCGGGATTATACCGAATTGAACGATGAAGCCAAGGTACAAGCGTATGATCGATACCTCTCCATGGGCAACCACGTGTACTGGACAGACTGGGTTTCGGGCATCAACCGAGATACGGCGCCTTCGACCAACAATAGTCTACTGCATACGGATGCAGGTAATGCACTGGTTCTTGTACATAAGATTCCGGGGGAGAGCATGAATCCATTTGGTGCACTGATTATTACGTTGGATAACGAGAAAGTCGCCAGTTTATTGAAAACGCTTACTCCTTATGATGAAGGTTTAACGTTCCTTATGGATCAGGAAGGCAACACATTGGTTACCGGGAATCCGGGAATGGTGGGGGAGACTTCTGCTTTTGAGCAGCAGCTAAAAGAAGAAGTGGCCCTGCATGCAGACAGCCGTTCATTCCTGTTCCGATATGAGGATCAGACCTATTCCGTCTCGTACGGCTCGTTGAGTCGAATTGATTCGGACTGGACCTATGTTTCCGCTGCACCTTTGACCTCAGTCACTTCGCCAGTCAAGCTGGTATCCAAGATCATCGTCATCGCGAGTGCAGGCAGTCTCATCCTGGGATTATTGTTATCGTGGTTTGCTTCCCGCCGCATCTATTCGCCTGTAGCACGGATGCTGCACCTGCTTACGCCTGTCCGAAACGAAACAATATCAACGGATGAGAAGCTGGACGAGTTTGAGCTGCTGGAGCAACAATGGAACGAACTGACCTCCAGCAGTGTAGCGGCACATCGCCAGTTGCAGGAGCAGCTTCCCCATCTGCGCGACAGCTTTGTCTTACAACTTGTACAGGGTCATCTATATGCCTATAACGAGCAGGATCTCCAGCAGCGCATGCGTCATCTCGGATTTGAACTGGAGGGTCAGCAGTATTTGCTGGTGCAGATGTATTTTACGGGATATGAGCAACTGCAAGGTAGATTTGGAAGCCAGGACACGGGTTTAGTCACCTTTGCAGCAGTGAATATCACACAGGAAGTGGCAAAAAATCATTTCAGGCAGATCAGTGTCATGAACTTTCATGACCTGTCTTCCGCCATGCTTGTGATCGCTCCTCAGGACGAACCTGTGAAGTCACAAGCGATGTTATGGGGACAGGAGCTCGTGGAGGTCATTGGACGAACGCTCAAAATGAAGGTGACCTTGATGATCAGCCGCCCAGCAGCCTCACTTCAGGAACTGCCCGGACGATTCGTCGAGATGGAACAGGCCGTGGCATATCGCAGTGTGGAGGAAGGAAGTCAGATTCTCGATCTGGAGGATGAGGCGTGTTTCCGCAGAAACGAAGCAGCTTCCTATCCGCTTGGGCTGGAACGGGAGTTGCTACAGGCGGTCAGACTGGGCAAACAAGCCGAAGCGGAACGTGTGCTGGAGCAATTCATGAGTGAGATTACGAGGGCAGGAAGTACCGAATTCCAAGTTCAGCAGATGATGCTGCAATTGCTCGGCAGTATTCAGCACATGATGCTGCAAACGGGGGTCACACCTTACAAGCTGTTTGGTGGGTGCAACATGTATGAACGACTATCCGGTATTCGTGAACCTGTCCAGATGAGACAATGGATGATGAATGAGGTATTCACACCGTATATCCAAGAGATCGAAGCACGATCCCAGGAACCGCTGAAACAGGTGGTCGAACGAACGATGTTGTATATCGATACGCATTACCGAAGCGACATTTCGCTGGAAAACTGCGCTGACGCTGAGCAGATGACACCTTATGCACTGAGCAAGGCTTTCAAACAGGTATCTGGCATTAATTTTATTGATTATCTGACACGTGTGAGAATGGATGCAGCGAAGCAATTGTTACGGGAGTCAACGATGAAAATCAATGATGTTGCCGTGGCTGTAGGATATCAGCATAGTTATTTTAATCGGATTTTCAAGAAACAGGAGGGAGTTACCCCGAGTCAGTATCGTGAGCAATGGTTCGGACAATAACCGTTTATCCGTCTTTCATTTCTGACCGTCATCCAGCTTTAGCGGATGACGTTTTTTTCTTATTTTACCGTAATACAAAGAAGGATAAACCTGCAAAAATGTGCAATTCTATCTGCTACGATATGTCCAATATCAAGGAAGAATGGCGTTATAGCGGGCTTCTCGACCATCATGTCGTAGCCATGCAAAAAATGAAGGTTGCCGGAAACCGAGAGGCTGTATAGTCTGAATAACAGATAAATTGATAACGCTTACAATGTTGTGGAAGGGGAGACGTGATGAACGGGAAGACGGACTGGAACACCAACGCCACGGCAACTGCTCAAGCAGATATGGCCACAAGTTCAATGAGACGAGAGTCGAACTGGAAAAGGCAGTTCAAACGAAACAAATGGTTATATGTGCTTGTGCTTCCTGGCTTTTTGTACTTTGTCATCTTTAAATACTTGCCTATGTGGGGGATCATCATTGCCTTTCAGGACTACCAGCCTTTCCTTGGCATTCGGGAGAGCAACTGGGTGGGGCTAGAGAACTTTACGAACTTTTTCTCCAACCCGGACTTCTTCCGACTATTACGTAATACGCTGGTTCTTGCCCTGTATGATCTGATCTTTTTTTTCCCGGCACCGATCATTATAGCTTTATTATTAAATGAAATTAGGGTCGCTTTCTTCAAAAGAACGATTCAAACGCTGGTCTATGTCCCCCATTTTGTATCCATGGTGATTATCGCCAGTATCACGTACGTGTTTCTTACCCCGCAGGGCGGGGTGTTATACGACCTGATCGCCTGGATTACAGGCAAGCCTATTGATGTACTCTCCAGTCCGGGTTCGTTCCGTCCGCTGATTATTGTTCAGATGATGTGGAAGGAGATGGGGTGGGGCACAATCATTTTCTTGGCAGCCCTCGCAGGTGTCGATACGGAACAATATGAAGCCTCCATTGTGGATGGCGCCGGACGATTACGGCGGATGTGGCATATCACGCTTCCAGCCATTCGTACGACCATAGTCATTTTACTCATTCTCAGACTGGGGAACTTCCTCGATACCGGATTTGAGCAGATCTATCTGATGACCAACTCCCTCAACCGGGATGTAGCGGACGTATTTGATACGTATGTGTACACGGTAGGGATTACGCAAGGTGCATTCAGTTACAGTACCGCTGTTGGACTATTCAAGTCTGTGGTGGGGATTATCCTGGTGCTTGGCAGTAATAAACTTGCGAAAAAATTCGGCCATCCCGGAATTTATTAAGGAGGAGCGCCCATGAACAGCCGTCTATACAACAGCCCTGCCGGCAAGGTATTTGATATCTTCAATTACGTCATGCTGGGGATTCTGGGCATATTAACTGTCCTTCCGTTCCTGTATATTATAGGGAATTCTTTCGCAACGGAAGCCGAGATTACCGAACGCCATTTTTTCCTCATTCCGAAGGTGTTTTCCTTCAGTGCATATGAGTATATCTTTTCATCGTCCACGATCTTTCGCAGCATTGGTGTTTCCATTTTCATCACGGTGGCAGGTACACTGGTGAATCTGTTCTTCACCCTGACGATGGCCTATCCCCTATCCAGAAGTGACTTCTGGGGCCGTAACGTCATGATGAACATGGTGATCTTCTCTATGTTATTCGGCGGTGGCATGATCCCGACGTATCTCGTTATTCGTGGACTGGGACTGCTCGATTCTTACTGGGCCCTTATGCTTCCTGGCGCGATCAGCGCTTTTAACTTAATAGTAGTCAAAAACTTTTTTCAGCAAATGCCGCCCGGGCTGGAGGAAGCGGCCCGCATCGACGGCTGTTCGGATCTCGGCGTGCTGTGGCGAATCGTACTGCCTTTATCGAAGCCGGTCATTGCTACGTTTGCCTTGTTTTACGCTGTGGGACATTGGAACAACTTTTTCTCGGCACTGCTCTACATTTCCGACAGTGACAAATGGCCGCTGCAAGTCATGTTAAGACAGATTGTATTGCTCTCGCAAGCCAGTGTCGGAGATATGGCGAATATGGACCCCAATTTTGTACAGCCACCAGAGCAGTCGATCAAAATGGCGGTAATCGTTGTAGGTACCATTCCGATTTTGCTGGTGTATCCGTTTTTGCAGAAGCATTTTGCCAAAGGTGTCATGTTAGGTTCAATCAAAGGCTAAAGCCAAGGGGGAGAACGTATGGGACAAAAAACGGGATTCAAAAAAGGGGCACTGTTACTCTCGGCGTCACTGGTACTTAGTACAATTCTGGGCGCATGCTCCACGGACAAGGCAGATTCAGGGACCGCTGCGGGTGGCACCGATCAGCTCACGATTATGCTGCCGAACTTTGAAGCGGAGAATCCGCCGGACAACAGCCCTGTGATTCAGAAG
Source organism: Priestia sp. FSL H7-0729 (assembly GCF_038005685.1). NCBI lineage: Bacteria > Bacillati > Bacillota > Bacilli > Caryophanales > Bacillaceae > Priestia > Priestia sp. FSL H7-0729. The sequence continues at coordinate 90,575 of NZ_JBBOTQ010000011.1, read as the reverse complement.
CTGGAGGAATTGACCAAGGTTGATGTTAATCTGCAATGGGTCCCTAGCAGTTCCTATGAGGACAAATTCAATATTACACTTGCCTCGGGTAAGCTGCCTCAGATTATGGTGGTCTTAGGGAAGTCTCCGAGTTTCATTAATGCGGCACGAACCGGAGCATTCTGGGAACTGGGTCCTTATCTGAAGGACTACCCGAACCTGAGCCAGATGAATGAAATCATCACCAACAATGCCTCTATCGATGGCAAAACGTATGGGATATATCGGGCTCGCCCTCTGGGACGTAATGGGGTGACTATCCGTAAGGACTGGCTGGAGAATCTGGGGCTGGAAGAGCCGAAGACGATTGATGAATTTTACAATGTATTGAAAGCGTTCACGAAGGATGACCCGGATGGTAACGGAAAGGATGATACGTACGGTCTGGTAGCCAGCAAATTCATGGGCCCATGGGATAACATGCAGGTGTGGTTCGGTGCCCCCAACAAATGGGGAGAGGATGGAAACGGGGGGCTAATCCCTGCGCATGAGACACCAGAATACATGGAAGCGCTGAAATTTTTCCGCCAGATCTACAGCGAGGGTCTGGTGAACAAGGATTTTGCCGTGATGGATGCAACGAAATTGCCTGATCCATTTGTGAACGGGCAAGCGGGTGTCATGGTGGATGTAGCAGATAATGCGCAGCGTATGGATCAGAAGATACTCGATAAAGATCCGAATGCGACAGGACGTGTGGATGTGCTGCAAGCCATGGAAGGTCCGAAGGGGCTGCGTGATATGCCAACGTCCGGATATTCCGGAATGATTGCCATCTCCAAAGGCAGTGTCAAAACGGAAGAGGAACTGAAGAAGGTACTGCGCTTCCTGGATCAACTCAATGAACCAGAATTGCAGGCGCTGCTTGGGAATGGACTGGAAGGCAAGCAGTATGAGAAAAAAGAAAACTACATCATTCCTTCCACTGACAAGCTTGCTCTCCGCGATCTGCAGGGCTTGAATCAGATATTGATGTTTGTACCGGAGGACAAAACCCTTCGCGTGCAACAGACACCTGTCCGTGAAAAAGTTGCACAGGTACAGAAAGCCAACGAAGAGATTGTCATTGCCAACCCTGGTGAACCGCTGATCTCGGATGTGTACGCCCAAAAAGGACCGCAGCTGGACAATATCATTAACGATGCGCGAATCAAATATATCGTAGGACAGATTGATGAGAAAGGATTCGAAGATGCTGTTGCTCTGTGGAAGAACAATGGCGGAGACGATTATGTGAAAGAAGTTAATGAACTTTACGCTGCGCTGAAGTAGTTGGAGACCAATCATACTCTTGAACAGGCAGGGAGGAAGGCGACATGTGGAACGGGGATGCATTTAAAAATCCCGAGGCGCAGTACCGGGTTCATCCCTTTTGGTTCTGGAACGGGGATATGGAAGAAGAACAGATTAAGCGGCAGGTGGCTGAGATGGCCGTGCAAGGCGTGGGTGGATTCTTTATCTGTCCACGTCAAGGACTGCAAATTCCCTATCTCTCCGAAGCGTGGTTTGATAAGGTGCGGATTGCAGTGGAAGCGGCGGCCACTCACGGCATGCAGGTATGGTTATATGACGAATATCCATATCCAAGTGGGATGGCTGGCGGAGAAGTGACCCTTGATTTCCCTGAAGCGAAGCAGCGTCAGCTCATGCATCACCAGCTGGTGGTTCAGGGCGAAGAAGTTGTGAATCTGGAGCTGCCATGGGGACGAGTATTGGTTGCCAAGGCGATTCCTAAGGATGCACAGGGTAAAAAATTATGGCATGAATCCATCGATCTGCGCAGCAAAATCGGTAATATTCAAACGGATCAGGTGTATCAGGAAACAGGACTCACATCGTATAACCGCAAGCGGTTTTTCACCTACCGTACAGCATTTCAATTGTTGTGGGATGTTCCCCCGGGTGATTGGGAGTTGATTATATTTCAAGAAATGGAGATCGACGATTTCAAATATTACGGCAACTTTGTTGATCCTTGCCACAAGGACGCGATGAGTCGTTTTATTGAACTGACGCACGAGCGTTATAAGTCAGCGGTTGGAGATCAATTTGAAAGCGTAATCAAAGGCATGTTCTCGGATGAGATTGCACCGCTGGGCCCTATCCCCTGGTCCCAACAGCTTCCCCGTTATTTCAGCGAGCGTTGTGGTTACAGTCTGATCGATTCGCTACCAGCCCTGCTATATGGTGATATTCCGGACGCGCATCGAATTCGGTATGACTATTATCAGTCTCTGCATCTGCTTCTCAGGGAGTCCTATCACAAACAGGTGCATGACTGGTGTGAGGAAGCGGGAATCCAGTACGCGGCAGAGGTACCTGGCGTACGGATGACTACCCAGTTGTTCAGCCATATGCCAGGTGGTGATTCGGCACATGAGAAAATCGGACGATCCTTATCGTGGATTCTGGAACGTTACGGCCAAAAGATGCGTGACAATCCCAAGATGGTCAGTTCACTTGCCAGACAACTGGGCCGAAGTCGCAATCTGATTGAATGTTTTCACAGTGTAGGCTGGTCCATGACGCTACAGGATGCCAAGTGGATGATTGACCGAATGGCCGCCATGGGCACCAATTTCTATAACTTTCACGCCTTTTTCTATACGATCGGTGGTCTTGCAAAACATGATGCACCGCCGTCTCAATTTTTGCAGAATCCCTACTGGAAGCATTTCCGGCAGTTGGGAGATTACACTGGACGATTGAGCTATCTCATGAGTACCGGAGCAGCAGACATTCGTATTGCTGTACTTGACCCAACGACGACATTCTGGAGTCTGATGGGCAATCCGCTGCATGGATTCGAGTATAGCGGCGAGGACGAAGCTGAGCGGGTGCAACTGAATCGTCTGACGAAGGACTGGATGCGAATCACGACCCATCTGCTCGAAAATAGACGCGACTACGATCACCTTGATCCCGAATTGCTGGCTGAAGCTGACTTAACGGATGGTATCATTCAGATCGGCGTTGCCCGTTATGACGTATTGATTCTGCCACCGATGCTGAACCTGGAGGCTGCGGCCTGGGAACAGGTGAAGCGATTCGTTCAGCAGGGCGGAACGGTCATCTCTGTTGGGATGCCTCCGCATATTGCCATCCAGCTGGGAAGTCCGGAGGGAGATGAAGCTGCCCAGTTCTTTGGTGCGGGTAAACAGCCGCACGAAGTGTACTGGGGTCGAAGTGGGGCAACTGATCATGATCACCGTGAATCCATGTGGCATCAGGGTGAGGGCAATGCGTATTTCTTACCCGCAGGAACGGGGAAAGGAGATGACTTTTCGCTGGAGTTAATCTGCCTCCTGCTCGATCAGGTATTGCCCGAACCCATCTGCTGGATTATGGAGGAAGAGAGCGCCTCCCTGTTGATGCATACCCGTCAATTGTCGGCTGGTGAGCATATGGTTTTCTTGACCAATCAGGAGGGACAGCAATTAAAGGGTCAGTTGAAACTGGTCGCCAGAAAGCTGTGGGATGGAGAGGAACTGGCGGAGAATACTTGTCTGTTGGCAGAACGACTCGATCTGGAGACAGGGCAGCTTCAGGTATTGCCTTATACGAGTAGTGGCGGGGAATGGTGCATCACACTAACACTAGCGCCTTTCGAAGCGCATGCTGTACGCCTTACTTTACAACCTAAGAAGGTAGAGACGGTACTAACGAAGGTGGACGTCACAGACCCAATAAATTCGACATTCCAAACGGATGTTTCAGCAGAAGTGCAGCAAGCCACTAAGATCAGTATTCCTGCGGAAGGACCATGGCGACTGGACACGGTGCAGCCCAACATTTTGCGAATGGGGCATTTCCACCTTCAGGCCTCCAATGCTAATGGTGTGATTCTGGAAAGCCAGCATATAGCTGTGAAACCGTTTATTGATCAGGCGGCAGAATTATCGGAGCAGCAGCATCTGCCAGTCCAGTTTAATCAGGTGTTTGGCACACCGAAAAAGGCATCCGTTGCTTACCCGATCGAGTGCCGTTATACAACCACATTTGAGCTGAGAACAGCATTGCCTGCATGCCTGTTATTTATGGACAGAGCGGCGATTTCGGGCACTTGGTCGATAGAGATTAACGGGCAACCGCTCGAAATAGAACAATTCGATCCAATCGAAATAACCGACCACAATAATATCGCTTGTGATATTACAGAACGGCTTCACAGCGGTCTCAATGAAATGACGGTGATTGTGCAGGTGACGAAAGATGAGGATGGTATCGTTGATCCTCTGTATCTGCAAGGGAGATTCGGGGTGGAGTTCCATCGTGAAGGCATGGCTTCGCTCGTACGGGAGTCAGATACTGCCCTTCGCATCGGACCTGAACCTCAGCCGTTGTATCCTCATTTTGCCGGGGAGATGAGTTATAAACGCACCTTCTGGGTGGATGAGCCTGGGCATGGTATTACCTTGTTTGAACTGGAATTCAGCGATTGGCGGGTGCAGGATGTAACGGAAGTGCGGGTGAACGGACAGAGTCTGGGTATACGATGCTGGTCTCCGTATCGCTGGAAGGGAGATACAACATGTTTGCGTCATGGGGAGAACGACATTGAGGTGCGGATTACCAACACATTGATTGGCTTGCTGGAAGGCACGTATTTTGATTCAGAACATCATCGCTTACAGGATGCAGGTCATGTACCTGCTGAAGAATTCAGATAAAGGAGTGGAATTAGGGGATGGGACATCGTATTCAGTTTGACCGCTATCCAGGCGGTGTGATGAAAGCGCTCACGCTCAGTTATGACGATGGAGTGATTCATGATCGAAGACTGGTGGAAATCTGTAATCAGTATGGACTGCGGGGGACATTTAATCTGAACTCGGGTACGCTAGGCAATCCAGGCCGCATTGATTCGGGCGAAGTCGCAGAACTGTACGCTGGACATGAAGTAGCCGTTCATACCGTTACGCATCCTACGCTGCCTTATGTTCCGAATGAATTATTGACCGAAGAGATTATCGAGGACCGAAAAGCGCTGGAGAAGCTTGTCGGTTATCCGGTACGAGGCATGGCTTATCCCAATGGAGGATACGACCGTACGTTAAGTACAAAGCTGGAGTGGCTCGGCATCGATTATGCACGTACCGTTGAGTCTCATGGCAGATACACACTGCCAGACCGGCCGCTTGAATGGCATCCGACCTGTCATCATAATCATGATTTGGCGGGGCATGCCGATCGTTTTATCCAGCATTCCAAAACAGGTACACCACTATTACTCTACGTCTGGGGTCACAGTTATGAGTTCAATGACAACGACAACTGGGAGATCATCGAACAGTTCGGTAAGCAGATTGGCGGCAGGAACGACATCTGGTACGCGACGAACATCGAAGTGATTGCCTACTGGAAAGCGGTGCAACGACTGGAGTGTTCAGCCGATCGATCCATCATTCATAATCCGTCTGCCATCCCGGTTTGGTTCACGGCAGATCAGCAGGTAGTTGAAGTGCAGGGCGGGGAGACATTGCGGCTAAGGGAATGAATCAAGGTATAAGGAAGGGAGCTGATGACCATTCGTTATTTCCATGAGAACGAGGCGATTGCAGGTAAGGTGTACAATTCAATTCCGGATATATTGACCACGGTAGCTCAGCGTTATATTGGCGATCATCCGCAACATTCCTTTTTGTTCAGAGCTTATCATCAGGGAGGTTTTCGCAGGCTGGGGGATTATCGCTACGACCTGAATCTGAATGAGAAATGTGCAGAGGCGCGTGCAGGGCAGTACGTGTATGTATGGGGAAAGTTATGGAGCGAGCAGAATACAACGTTAAATACAGGCCTGAACTGTTATAGTCCAGTGACGATCTATGTGAATGGCATAGAGGTATTCAAGTCGGAGTTGTTGCAGGAATTATTTCCCGAGCGAAGAACCCAGATTCCGATTTCCGTGAATTATGGCTGGAATGATGTGTTGCTGTGTTTTGTCAAAACAGAAGTAGGATTCGGCGGTATCTACGGAACAGCCTCGTTCAAGAATTTCCCGCTGCATTTCCTTACTCCGGGGACAGATCGTCAGGGTCAGGAAGGCTGGTTATATTCGGAACCTGTCGATGAACCTGTATTGTCTCTTCCTCGTAACGGCATGACGGAAGAAGAAACAGGTCTTACCTGGTATCCACGCAGGAGCTGGACAGGGGAGGAACAGAGCAAGGGTTCATTTGCTCGAATTTTGGGTACGGAACAACCCGCCGTGGCTTATGCATGGACGAGACTGGATGTAATCTTGCCGGGATCAACGCCAATTATTTTAAAAGGCAATCATGACGGTGCTTTGACTCTATATGTGGATGGCACGGAAATATACTCTGCTGAAAGCAGTACTAACTTCCACGTTGAACTCCCGCGCCGTTACGGTTCATGGGATCTGGTCGCGAAAGGTGAAATCCAGGCACAAGGTGGCTCCTGGGGATTCACGTTGGAAGATGACGAAAGTTCGGGTTGCACAGGCTGGAGACTAAAATCACCTTATCCGGTTGCGGGGTGCTCTGACCCCTGGCTGTACACAGGTGTGTTTGCTCCCGGCGCTGAGCCATCCCACACTGACATCGTGCGAACAGATACCGTGTTTGATGATGGCGCACAAGGTGTATATTGGCGGGTAGACCTGCCCGACACCCATGTTCGTCCCTATCTGGAGAACACACATTACGGGAAGTGGAATTATCCGCTTGGTGTTACCTTGCTTGGACTGCTCCAGACGGGACAGGAATTGGGACGGGACGACTACATTAAGTATGTACGGCAACATATTGAACTGAGTACTTCATTTGACCGCTATGGTCTGTGGGATCGGAAAGGGTATGGTGCGGCAGGAATCAATAATCAGCTGTCTGCGATAGACAGTCTGGATGATTGTGGTTCGTTTGGATCTACAATGCTTGCTGCGATGGAGTTGGGTGATATTCGTGGGGGAAGAGATACCGCGGATCGAATTGCGGGCTACATTACGGATGAGCAAGAACGTTTGGAGGATGGCGCCTTTTACCGGGTTCGTGGCAGTGGGGAGATGCGTCAGGAGACGATGTGGTGTGATGACTTGTACATGAGTACACCTTTTCTGATGCGTTATGGTCAGTTGACAGGAGATAGGGCGTACTGGGATGATGCGATCAATCAGTTCCTGATGTTCCGTAAATACCTCTACCTTCCCGATCAACAGATCATGTCCCATGTGTATGATTTTGTGCGTGGTCGGGCGACAGGTATTCCGTGGGGACGTGGAAACGGCTGGGTGCTATTCTCATTAACCGAACTGTTATCTATCCTGCCGTATGATCATGTGAAACGAACGGAACTATTACAGTTCTATCGTGCTTTAAGTGAAGGTTATTTGGCGTTGCAAGGGGAAAATGGGCTTTGGCATCAGGTGCTGAACCGCCCGGATTCGTATGAAGAAACCTCCTGCACATCCATGTTCATTTACGCTTATGCTCGTGGCATTCGGGAAGGTTGGCTGGAACAGCCGGAGCCTTATTTGGAGGCGGTACGCAAAGGATGGGAGGGCATGACGCGCTTGTCAATTGACTACAAGGGCAATGTATATGGGGTATGCCGGGGTTCAGGGTACTCGTTTACTGCCTTGTATTATCGCGATGATCTGGGGTGGAATCTGAACGATACCCATGGAATCGGCATTGTGCTCTTGGCAGGCATTGAAGCACATAAGATGAACCAGCAGCTACGCGAGGCATCGATCTGAGGCTTAACCCAAAAAAGGATCAGATATTTACCCATAAGTATTTCAGAAAATGCTTAAAATTTTGGTGCCGTGAGTCCCTATAGGGCGACTCCTCTTTAAACACTTGAACAACAAGCTCTGATATAATAGCACATAACAACTATCTGTTTTCTATGGAGGTGAGGCTATTGAAAACAATCGGGGTAGGGTATTTACATGCATGGCTCTATGCAAAGCCAGTGGAGGATATGGCAATGCTTTGCATAGAGTTTAGAAACATTCATATTGCCAACGAGGAATCGTAATATTCTGTTAACTGGCTTTGCACCTTATTGATTTATTAAATAAGGAGTGAGGCCCATGAAATATTCAAAAGCCGAGTCTATTTTTCCGGAAGAATTGCTACGTATCATTCAAGAATACGTTCAAGGGGAATTGGTTTATATCCCCAAACCCAAAGAGGCACATTTAAAGTGGGGCGAGAAAACACATAGCAAGAGCAGAGTCTCTGCTCGAAACGCTGAGATAAAATCCTTATTCCACAATGGAGTCAGCATAGAGGAGTTGGCGGGGCGGTTTTTCTTGTCCTGCGAAAGCATAAAGAAAATTGTCTATACAAAGAACTAATGAAATCCGCTAAATCGTCATATCGACGGTTTAGCGGATTTTGTTCAAAGATGAGTTAAATCAACTTATACATATTAACAGCACCTCTAAATCGATAGAATCAAGTTAAGGTTGTTGTGATAAAGGACGGCCAGATCACGAAGGGGTGCAACGAATGGATGAAATCATAAAGAAGAAGCTACTGGACAGAAATGAACTACTCATTAACATGGTGATTGAACGTGTAAAAAGAGATTTTATAGACGATATCGCAATTATTGGGCTTACAGGTTCATTTAGCAGCGGGGACTATCACGAGAAGAGCGATCTTGATTTAATTATCATTAATAATACAGAAAAGGGATGGGAAATATCCAAATGCTTTATCTTAGATGACGTTGGATATGACATCTATTGCACGCCATGGGATTCAAGAATACAAGAGCAATCCATCTTGGAGAGTCCCAACGTATCGAGCTTGACCGAGCTCAAAATACTCTACTATGCAAAGCCTGAGGATTTGGAGAAATTGAACGACTTCAGGCAAAAAGCACTTGATGAACTTGCGAACCCGGTAGGGGAAGCGTGTCTTGGTCGAGCAAAAAAATGGATCGATCTGGCCAAACAAGCCTACAGCGATACGATGCTAGGTGAAGATATTGGTTCTGTGCGACATGCATCTGCCGATGTTCTGTACAATCTAGTCAATGCCTTGGTTAATATGAATAACACGTGCATCAAGCGAGGAATCAAGCGTTATTTGGAAGAGATCCGCTCGTTTCGCTATGTTCCTGATGATCTTGATTCCTTATACATGTCAATCATCGAAGCTCATACCATTGAAGATATCCGAATAACCTCTTTTAATATGTTGAATAGCGTTACGAAATTATATAACACGATGTGTGATAACTTCATAATTAAATCTGCCCCGACCTATGATAATCTGAGGGGAACATATGAAGAATTGTGGTGCAACTACCGCAATAAAATTCTGAACAGTGTTATGACGAACGATGCTTCCTACGTCTTTCTTTCGGTCTATGGAGCACAAGGGTATCTTGATGAAATGTCTCGGGAAAATGGAACTAAGAAATTTGATATGATGCAGTACTTTGATGCAAGTAATTTACCAGTTATGAAAGAGAAGTTCCTTGAAGTGATGGATGAATATCTAGAGGAATATGATAAGGTCGGCAGAGAAGTCGAACGGTTTACAACCTTCGAAGAACTATATGCCCATTATATGAATCATTGACCTTATACACAAAGAGTTTGAATAAGTTAAATGGCGAAAGCATTGCGCTAACTTGGTAAATTGTGAAGTGGAGATCACTATAACTGGAGTGGATACTATGTTTTCTGAAGAGAGTTATACGGTGGTGGCGAAAGAAGCGTTACGTCAATACCCAATCATATGGGAAGAACTTGTGTACCTTGGAAAGAGTGATAATGTTACTTTTCGAGTTCAGACCCACGATGTTAATCAAACGTTTCTTATCAAAATCCATACCGCAACGAGTTCCATTAAATCAAAAGGGAATATCGCATCAGAGCTTATTTGGCTTGAAGCTTTGGTTAGAGATACAAATCTCGTTGTACCCGCACCTGTAAGAAATCTTCAAGGTGATCTGGTAACAGAAATATCCACTGACCATAGCGGAAATACATTCATCGTGACTATGCAGCATTGGGTTAATGGAAGCGTGCTTAATAGAGAGCCCACTAGTAACGAAACTGAGAATCTGGCTCTCTTAATGGCTGCTTTACATAGACATTCAATGCAGTGGAATGAACCTGAAGGTTTTGATAGACCACTATACAATGCCAATCACTTATATTCATCACTTCATCAATTAAAAGAGTTAGTTAATTTAGAGCTTATCTCAAGCGAAGCGTTTGTTCATGTGGAAGAGTCAGCACATAAAATAGCAGATGCGATACACAGTCATACACCATTGCTGAATAATTGGGGAATTATTCATTCAGATCTTCATGAGAGTAACTATGTTTTTTATGAAGATATTCCTCGACCCATAGATTTTTCGAATTGTGGATATGGGTTTTATTTATTTGATATGGCTGAAACATGTATGCATCTTTCATCTGAAAATAGGAAAGTATTTATTTCATCGTATAGCAAAGTAAATCAGCTACAAGAAAATTATTTAGAATTATTAGAGGCATTTTTTATTTGGTCAATAATAAGGACTTTCGCATTCCATTCTCTAAATCCAAAAGAACACCAACCCTTGGTACAAAATTTCCCATCCGTTATTCAACATTATTTTGTGAAATATCTTAAAGGAGCGAATTTTTTGTTAAGCTAACGGGAAAGGATAGCTCAATAAATTCAGTGAAGTCAATCGCAATAGTAGATATGGATAACGTGCTGAAAAAAGCGGCAATGCCTTCGGGCTTGCCGCTTTTAGCTGATTATAATTTTACTTCACCCAACTATATGAATAACTACATCGTAAACACGGATCAAAATAATTCCAGCTGCTCCGGTCCTTCTTCCTTCTCGGGTTCAGTACGGTCAGGAAAAGGCTTCACCGGCAGGTCCAGCAGATCCATCATCATCTGGGCATTCGCCGCTGCATCGCCACCGGAGTTGTTGTTGAAAATAACATAGACGTCCTTACTCTGCTCCTGCAATTGTTCCAGATAACCTTTCCACTCCAACAGCTCATCCTTGTTGTAACGGTACAGATAACGGGTCTCGCGCCAATTGGGCGCACCATTCTGATGCCAGCCGGACACATTGCGCCCGTGCATGCGAACCAGTGTCATGTGCGAATCGGTGGCCTGGGGCACGATGGGAATGGAGCCTAAACCCGCCTGAGGTTCGTCACAGACGCTGTGAATCCAGCCTTGCTCCTTCATGAACGAAAGTGTTCGCTCACGCATGTCATCTTCATACCAGCTGCGATGCCGGAATTCCAGGGCGCATGGAATTCCCTCCATGCGAAGTTTTACTTCACGAAGCTCTTTCACATTGTCCTTATTACATTCGAACCAGGGCGGATATTGAAATAAGGCTGCCTGCATCTTGCCGGCTTCTATGACAGGTTCCAGTGATTCCCGAAAAGCTTTATACATCTCCGACGTACTGGTGAAGTAGGGTTTGCCTCGCAAATGTCCGGTCATTCCCTGATAGGCTTTGATGATAAAAGCAAAGGATTCGGGCGTCTCAGCAGCCCATCGAGCCATGCGATCCCGCGGCTGTACGGCATAGAAGGAACTATCCACCTCCACGGTGGAGAAGTATTGACCGTATAGACTGAGCTTGTCTTTGGCTTTGGTACGGTTCGGATAGAGATCTTCCTGATCCCCCCATCCGGTAAGTCCGATGTGAATCATAAGAACACCTCCTGTTGCTTTATGAACAACCTCTTATAATTAACCGATTCGCAGGGGTATGCGTATGCTTAACATTATATCGTCTACATTTGGGCTCTTCAATGTAGGTAATGTACTGGGATTTTTTGAGTTTGCAGAATAAAGACGTTACAATACATTAAAGCTAGGGGAAATCACCAGGCCTGCACAAAGCGCACTACAGATAGAGGGCCGATGACTATGTGGAGGGCGAGATTGAATGACGGAATGGTATGAAAAGAGTTTTGGAGAAGATTATCTTCTCGTATACAAGCACCGGGATGTGCACGGTGCCTATCAGGAAGTACATAAAATGATCAATTGGTTGAAGCTTGAGCCTAATGCTGAAGTATTGGATCTATGCTGCGGTATGGGACGACACTCCTTGGCACTTGCTGATGCAGGACTGCGAGTGACGGGAGTTGATCTGTCCGATGTGCTTTTACGTGAAGCGAGCCTCATGGACACCGAACACCGAGTAACCTGGTGCCATGCAGACATGCGTGAACTCCCTCTGAAAGGTGGATTCGACGCTGTAGTCAATCTGTTCACATCGTTTGGTTATTTCCTGGAGGACGGAGAACAACTGAAAGTTTTATGTGCCATTCATCGGATGCTTCGGCCGGGTGGCAGCTATATTATTGATTTTATGAACACGGCTTATGTGACTCGTCATCTGGTACCGCACTCGGTTCGAGAGGATGAAGGACAGCGAATTGAAGAGTTCCGCAAGATTGAGGATGGATTTGTGCAGAAGGAGATTCGTATTACGGATACCGCATCCGGACATGAACCGCGGGCATATCAGGAGCGTGTGAAGTTGTACACAAAGGATCAACTGAGTGAGCTGATAAGTGAAGCTGGGCTTCAGGTAGATCAGGTTCATGGCGGCTATAATGAAGAGAAATATGACGAGCAAACTTCTCCGCGCATGATTTTTGTGGGTCGTCGTCCTGTGGAGTGAACAGAGGCCGTCAGGAAGGGGGATAACATGAAGCGAACAGAAGAGATATCCATGACGGAGGGCATGCACCGGATCAAGATCAGCATGGCGTTTCCCTTGCGATGGGTGAACAGTTATGTATTATCAGAATCAGATGGAAAGATAACCATTGTAGATCCGGGACCACGTAATTCGGAAACAGAACAGGAGTGGAATGAAGCGCTGGCAGATCTCGGCCTGACCTTTGGTGATATTCGTCAAATTGTATTGACCCACCATCACCCGGATCATCTTGGGTTGTCAGGTTGGATGCAACAGATGTCGGGGGCACCCGTTCGAATGTCCACACGCTCCCGTCAAGAGGCTGATTATATGTGGGGACCTAATTCACACATCAATACCATATTACCTGAATATTATGGTCGTCATGGTATGCCGGAAGACATGACTGAGCAGATACATGAACATATGAAGGCCTTTACTACGCAGATCACGCCACTTCCGAATGTCATTCCCATTGAAGATGGCGAGTGGCTCGATATGGGCGGGAGACGTTGGGTCGCTGTGGAGACGGGTGGACATGCCCCAGGCCATTTATCCTTTTATGCGCCGGAGACCATGGAGATTCTGTGCGGAGATGCAGTTTTGCCACAGATTTCACCGAATATCAGTCTGCAACCCGGCAGTGACCCTGTGCCATTGTTGTCTTATATGGAAGGATTACAACGTCTCGGGAAGTTGAATGTCAAGCAGGCGTATCCAGGGCATCGGAATCCTTTTTCCACATTTAACGAACGGACCGTTCAACTGCTCTTACACCATGAAGAACGTCTTCAGAAGATGACGGAGAGAATTCTGGAGTCACCAGCGAGTGCGTATGACATCTGTGTATACATGTTTGGCAATCGGCTTGGTACCCATCAACTGCGATTTGCGATGAGCGAGACGTTGGCCCACTTGCAGGAGTTAATTCGACGTGAAGTAGTGAAGCAAGAGCAGCACACGGATGGTACGTTCTATTTTCAAATCTAAACGGAATGTTGATATGGTTACAAGAAGATAATGCGATCTTATATAGAGGCTCGGGACAGAAAATTCACCTGTTTCGGGCCTTTTTAGTCTCTCTTAACGGTTCATTCATCTATTTTTAAGCCAGTGTGCCTATGATACATCTATGAACTTCGCTAAAGAAAGCAGGGAAGAGCGATGACCAGAAGAAAACGGAATCAATGGAGAAAATGGCAAGCTTCAGCGGCAGCAACGTTAACCGTGGCTGCACTCTTTCAATATGTAAGAACTTCGGATGCTTTTGATGTGGCTTACGCAGCAGCGAATGGCACAGATACAAGCGTTACTGCTTCAAGCCAGGTAGGTACGCGTGATGATGTGATGGATGAGTGGATTAGTAGCACAACAGACAGCCATAACTGGAATACGCAGGACAATGACAATAAGGATAGTCAAGATAATGGAACATCCGGCAACACACAAGCAACTCAGCCGGATCGGACCATGAGCAATAAGGGAAGTTATTCAGATGCTCAGCGTTTCGGGCAAAGTAATCAGGATACAGACTCCGGAACCAGCAGTGGCAACTATCAGTCACGCACAGGTGCATCATGAGCCGCACAGTGCAAGTTGCTTGTCCGCTCAGGTTTCAATTCCGTGCGATGAACACGGATGTTGAAGTGCAGCTGTCCGCCGGGAAGGAACAAGTTGAGCATGCAGCAACCTTGGTGAGGAATTGGTTTGGGACGCAAGAGCAGCGCTTTAGCCGGTTTGTGGCAGACAGTGAACTGAATCGTCTGAATCATGCGAACGGATGGATGCCCATTTCTGCTGCGATGGATGAAGTTTTGAGTCTGGCCTATGGGTATATTGGACTGACTGAAGGGATTTTCCAACCGGGTATCTCGCAAGCTCTTCAGGCTTCGGGATATGATCTAAGCTTCGAGAAACTGCAACAACGACAACCGCAACGTCCGCTGCTTGAACGCATTTTGCGAACGAGAACACCTGAAAGTTCAGGAATGATGGAAGATCGGCATGACCACGGTCGTCCGGGATGGATTCAGCGGGAAGGTAGCCGGATGGTTCATCTGGACCCTGGAACAGAGCTGGATCTGGGAGGGATCGTTAAGGGATGGGCAGTGGAGCGCATTGCGGACTGGTTGCAGCGAACATTGCATATCCCGGCGGGTTTAATTAACGCCGGTGGAGATGTTCAGGTATGGGGCACATCGGATCATCCCCAGTGGACCTTGAAAGTAGCAGATCCTTTGCAAGAACAGGGGGATGTGTCAGGTACGGTTCGCTTACAGCGAGGAGCTGTTGCCACTTCGGGTATTGCGCATAGACAATGGCATAATTCAGACGGAAGCCTTGCGCATCATCTCATTGACCCCCGGACAATGGAACCGGCGAATACGGATGTGTTACAGTGCACCGTTTTGGGACAGCATGCTTCGCAATGCGAGATTATTGCCAAGACGGTCTGCATTCTGGGGAGTGCAGAGGCGGTGGGCTGGTTAAACCGGCACTATGATCGGCATGACGTCCTGTGGATAACACAGGATGGAAGCACTTATTTTAGAGGAAATACGGATACGCTTGCTGAGCACTGGCCCGGTTTTGATCCGGATCATCGCTTCAGTCTGATTTAAACGGGGAACAAGTCTAACAGATATGGGGGAGCCGGTTATGGCACAATGGATTGTAGATTACCTGCCGACGTGGAATATCATTCGAATTAGTGGGATTGCTGCTTATGTGCTGCTCTTTGCAGGAGTATTTCTGGGCATTGCTCAAGGGATGCCTATGGCTAAAGGCAAACCGAAAGCAGCCATGTTCAAATGGCATACACGAACGACCTGGCTCGCCTTCGGACTTGGACTCGTGCATGCGTTAACGTTATATATTGATCACTACAGCCCGTTTACTTGGGGAGAACTTCTGATTCCTTTTACCGCCTCTGTGCATCCGATCGGCAGTGGTCTGGGAACATTATCCTTCTACGGATTAGTGATCGTTCTCTTATCCAGTGATCTGCGGAACAAGCTTGGCCGCAAATGGTGGTTCATGTTCCACATGCTGTCCTATCCCGTATTCGTAGGTCTGCTGGTTCACGGCATGGTAACAGGATCAGATTCTGGTAACATTATCATGCGAATGATGTATGTATTTACCGGACTCAGCATAATCGGCATCACTGTGCTGCGTGGCATGTTGCGAGAGCGCAAAGGCCCGGAAATCACGATTGGACCGAAATGGGCATCAGCTGAGCCAGCTACCGAGCAGAAGTGGGTTGAAGGTTATGGTCTGGCGGGAACGGTACGACCTAAACATCTGAAATAATAATATGTGGATCATCAAAAAGTATCGTACACATGCAAAAGAAGCGGCCATCAGGCCGCTTTTTCCATGTACAGTTATTTCCTCAAAGAATCATTTCACCAAGCATTCTCACACATGTCCAATGATCCACATGATTTCAGGAATGAAACGAGTTACGTGTTATACCGTGTCATCGCTGACAGGTTTTTCGCCCAGTGCTTCTTCAAGCTCGGATTGTTTGCGATGGGCGATCCGACTGCTTGCTGCCGATGCAATCGCACCGACAATATCATCGAAGAAGGTGTGGACAGGACCCAGGCTCTTGTCATTCAGTCGTTCGAGCACCCCTGGCTTCAGCTTGTCCACATAGCCATAATTCGTAAATCCGATACTGCCATATACATTGACGATGGAGAATGCCAAAATCTCATCCACGCCATACAACCCTTCATCATTCTCAATCATCTCCTGCAAAGGAGATATGAGCTGCCCCTGTTCTGCCAGAATATCAAGCTGAATCCCGGTCAGGACAGCGTTCTGTACCTCACGTTTACGGAGAACCATCTCCACATTTTCGATACATTCTTCCATCGTAAGACCAGGATAATATTTTTTCTGCAATAACATGACCAGTTCTGCGATCTCAGGGATCGTGACGCCCCGCTTATGCAGCCATTCCCTTGTTGCCTCCGCGACCTTGCGGCTATTCAGGCTGTAAGGGATTTTTTCTTGCTCAGGATGTTCCATGGGCGATTCCTCCTCTGAAGTTAGCAATGTCCCTACTCTTGCTTCCTAATACGTATTAACCGGTTTTACGTTTCTTTAAGATCATCGAATTTATAAGTTTTCAGCGATGCTATGATCTTTTAGTTATTTTTTGGACAAAGGCTCGTATACATGGTAGTACAAACTGTAAAAATGATGAGGGGGAACGTGATCATGAGAAAGATCCAATCTTTGCGTACGGTATCGGCAGCTGCGCTGCTGAGCATTCCGATGGTGTTGTCAGGTTGTGGCATGTTTGGAGCACAGTCTTCCGAAGCTGTTGATCCACCACCGCCCATTCAGGAAGCAGCCATGATTCAGGCGGCCGAAGGGAATGGGGCACTTGCAACGCTCCCGTTAACGACGGTATATCTGCAAGACCAGCAGGGGCTGCTCGCTCCGGTATCCCTGACACTTCCTTCTGGAACAGATGCCAGCAGTCCGAAGACAGCATTGGATACACTTGTCACAGGCGGGGCATATGCGGGTATGCTGCCGGAAGGATTCCAGGGCGTTCTCCCGCAGGGGACGGTTGTACAGAATGTAACGATTCACGCGGATGACAAGCTGGCGGTCGTGGAGTTCTCGGGTAATTTTGCCAAGTATGATGCGAAGCAAGAACGGAAAATGCTAGAAGCTGTCACGTGGACATTGACGGGAACTCCTGATGTGGAGAATGTGCAGATCTGGGTGGATGGCAAAAAGTTAACACAAATGCCGGTGAACAGCACACCTTTGCCTGAACCGCTGAATCGGGCTGTGGGAATCAATCTGGATCTGGGTGAAACATTAGTGGCGAACAGCAGCCCGGTCACGGTCTATTTCTCAGCTGCTTCACCAGCAGGCATTCAATATTATGTTCCAGTTACACGTCTCGTTACCCCTGGCGAAGATCGGGTGCAGGCAGCATTGAATGAGCTGATCAAGGGACCTGACAAAGGCGGCGAATTGGAAGAAGTCATGACAGGCGGAACAGAGCTGCAATCGGTCAAAACGGCTGAGGATGGCACAGTAACGGTTGCCTTGAAAGATGATATGTTTGCCGAAGGGGATATCGTACCTAGCGAGCTGTTACAGTCTGTCGTATTAACGACCGCGGAGAATACAGCCGGCAAGGATGCCAAAGTGCAGATCGAATGGAACGGCCAAAAAACGGTCATGGGTGACGATAACCGGGATTACAGTGCGCCTGTTTCCAAGCCTGAATATATCAACGAAATTCCGATTTAATGAACGCAGAATGCATAAGGATGCTTTTAACCGAACTCTTTGGTAAAATATAAGGGATTCGTAAAATTGTTAACAAGCTCAGCATTACAGGATGCTTAAGTCGTAGGAGGCAGAAAAAATGAGATCAAACGGACGAAACAGCGAACAGCTGCGCCCGCTGAATTTAACAGTGAACACGAATAAATACGCCGAGGGCTCTGTACTGATTGAAGTTGGAGATACAAAGGTAATCTGTACAGCTACAGTGGAGGAACGTGTTCCTCCCTTTATGAAAGGGCAAGGAAAAGGCTGGGTAACGGCTGAATATTCCATGCTGCCACGTGCAACACACACTCGTAACCAGCGTGAAGCCAATCGCGGCAAATTAACTGGACGCACCATGGAAATCCAGCGTCTGATTGGTCGGGCATTGCGCTCGGTGGTCAATTTGCAGGCGCTTGGTGAGCGTACGATTACGCTGGACTGTGATGTTATTCAAGCCGACGGAGGCACACGCACAACGTCCATTACCGGTGCATTTGTAGCGCTGGCACTTGCTGTGAACAAGATTTCTCAACAACACAAACTGCAAGTATTCCCAATTACGGATTTCATTGCAGCAGTAAGCGTGGGAGTTGTGGGTGAACAGCCTGTACTGGATCTGAACTATGATGAAGATTCCAAAGCCAAGGTGGATATGAACCTGGTGATGACAGGCGGCGGTAAATATGTTGAGCTTCAGGGGACAGGTGAGGAAGCGCCATTTGATCGCCGTGAGCTGAACGCCATGCTGGAACTGGGCGAGCAGGGAATTCTGGAGATGATTGAGCGTCAAAAAGAAGTACTTGGACCGATTGCGCTCAAAATTGGCGCGCGTGGATTAGGGGAAGCGTAAGATGAGCTTGGACAGCCCAATCCTCATTGTCGCAACCCGCAACGCGGGTAAAGTCCGTGAGTTCGCTCATGCTTTCGCACCGCTTGGCAAAGAGGTCAAGAGCATGTTTGACTACCCGGAGTTGCCGGATGTGGTGGAAGACGGTGTAACGTTTGCTGAGAATGCCTGGAAGAAAGCCAAAGCGGTTGGTGATGCGCTTGGTTTGCCCGTTCTGGCAGACGATTCAGGACTTTGCGTAGATCTGTTGGACGGCGAGCCGGGAGTATATTCAGCGAGATATGCAGGCGAAGGAGCAACGGATGCACGGAATAATGCGAAGTTGCTGGAGACGCTGGAATCGTTAAAATCCGGTGAGGACACCGAGCAGCCGCTCCTTAGTCCCGCTCGATTCGTCTGTGCGTTGGTACTGTACGATCCGACAACCGGAGACAAGTATGAAGCAGAAGGCATTGCGGAAGGCTGGATTACGGCTCAAGCTGCAGGTGCTGGTGGTTTTGGATATGACCCACTCTTCTATGTACCTGAATACGAGATGACGATGGCAGAGCTTACGCTCGAGCAAAAACAAGCGATTAGCCATCGTGGTCATGCATTGAGAGCGCTCGTATCCAGACTTGAAGGCTGAGATTAACCGGAAACATTTTGCTTTATTTTAATGATATGTGAACAATCAAAGCGTTAATGGAAGGACAGGAGCATTCCGAGGGAATGGTTCACCCGCCATTAACGCTTTTTTATATGAATTGAAGTTGTCCAATGGGGTTAGGTAAGCTCCTTCGATATACCTAATAATGGGGGCTATCTGCGCGACTTTATTACAGAACATATGTTCTTGTACCTACATAAGAAATGCTTCACATTGCATGATTGGGAATCTCATTGGGACTGGAGTTGGAAGAAGTTGCAAGCTGTGTGTGGTATGGGTTAACATTCAAATTAACGAATCATATATGAACCTTAAACGGAGGGATTTGCTCATGCAAGAAGTGAAGCTTGTTGTATCCTACGATGATTATGAGGACGGCATTCGTATGGAAAAATTAATTAAGGATTTGGCGGCTAAACCAGAGGCCAGCTCATTGGAAAGTCTGGTCGTCGGAGATTGGGGACAGGCTTATGAGAATTCGCCCCAAGAGTTCATGAGCACGCTCATCGAGTCGGCTTCAAGCTTTCCGTCATTGAAGAAACTGTTCATCGGTGATATGGGATTCGAAGAATGTGAAGTGTCGTGGATTATTCAGACGAATCTTGCTCCCTTATTGGGTGCCTTTCCACAATTAACATCATTCTCGATTAAGGGCAGTAGCGGCCTTAGTCTGGAGCCGCTCCAACATGCCAAGCTTGAAGAATTGATTATTATCTGTGGCGGTCTCCCGAAAGAGGTATTATCTTCGATCACCCATGCCAAATTGCCTGAATTGCGTAAACTGGAATTATATCTGGGCGTCGATAATTATGGCTTCAATGGTTCAATTGAAGATGTACTGCCTTTGTTAGAAAAAGGATTATTTCCAAAGCTGGTGTACCTGGGTCTGAAAGACAGTGAAATTCAGGATGAGATTGCGAAAGCAGCAGCTGAAGCACCTATTCTGGATCAACTTGAAGTACTGGATCTATCGCAAGGAACGTTGTCTGATGAAGGGGCTGAGGCCTTACTTGCCAGTGACAAGATCAAGAAATTGAAACACCTCGATCTAAGTTACCATTACATGACTGATGAAATGATCCGTCGTTGGAACCAATCGGGTATATCCGTAGATGTTAGCGACCAGCAACAAAGTGATGAGGATGACTGGCGTTATCCGTCGTTAACGGAATAGTTGATGTCAGGTTTTGCGAAAATAGTTGAAAGTCTGCATCAATCAGATGATGTTCCTGATCTGGACCGGGAGCAGCCATTATTATTGATCGGAAATCCTCATAACCGACGAACGCAAAGGATGCAAGAGGCCAGGCATAGATTAGGGATGAAACCTGCCGTTGTATTGCCTTATGCCCAATTACTCCAGAACTGGAGACAGGGGCGAACGATCGCTGATATAGTAGATTCCAATCTGCCTGTGCCCCTCGTTCGGATTGATGCTCCTGGTGAGGATTGGGAAGTAGAGCGTGAGTTGTTATTCCTTGGAGTTATGAATGATACGTCATCCTTAGCAAATGAAATGGCGGCAGAGGCATTCTCAGCAGAGCAGGTACTTGCGTTGGAACAGGAGTGGGGAAGAATCTATGCCCCTGCTCAGTGGTTCCGCGGCTGGAAAGCATGTCTGGATCGAATCGGCCATGAGGCTCGGGAAATATGGCCTGAAGTTCGATTCATGAATGATCCTGCTGACATCCAATTGATGTTTGACAAGAGAACATGTCAGCAGCATCTATACTCTCAGGGGGTTCATGTACCTCCTACGCTCCAGTCTTCACAGCCGATTCGAAGTTACACTGACTTGCGTACAGCGATGCAATCGGCCGGTATGAACCGTGTATTTGTGAAGCTTGCGTGCGGTTCGGGGGCCTCAGGTGTTGTCGCGTATCAGATTAACCCACGTACGGGTGATGAAATCGCCATAACGACGATGGGAATGGAACAGGCGCAGGGCAAGACGATTTTCTATAATGAAGGACGTCTGCGCAAGTACACCCGCAGTGAAGAGATTGCTACGTTGATGAACTGGTTATGTGCAGAAGGCGCACAGATTGAACGGTGGATGCCCAAAGCCACGCTGAATCAGCGGGCCTATGATATTCGCCAACTGGTTGCAGGTGGACAGGCAGGCCATGCGATTATACGACTTAGTCGTACGCCTATAACTAATTTGCATCTGCGCAATGAACGTATGTTGCCTGCTGAAGCGGGTCTGGATGAACAGCGTATGTCGCTGGTTCGGACGGCAGCGCAGGCAGCCATGTCTGCTTTTCCCAACTCGTGGTCAGCCGGGATTGATGTGATGCTTACGAGTGATTCGAATCCGCGTGCCTATGTGCTGGATGTGAATCCATTTGGAGATCTGTTATACAGGGTTGAGCATCATGGCCTCGGAACCTATGAGTGGGAAATGGAACTTCTGCGAAAGGAGCCTATTCAACATGCCTGATATGAACACCATTGTAGGCTCCTATGATCTGTTAATGATTACCTTGGACACGTTGCGATATGACGTAGCTAAGCTGGAAGAGGCGAATTGTCCTAATCTGTGTGGTTCGGGTCCGTGGGAGAAGCGTCATACCCCTGGCAGTTTTACATATGCGGCGCACCATGCTTTTTTTGGTGGTTTCATGCCGACTCCTGCCAATACGGATAAGGCATCTCATGTAAGATTGTTTCATTCCCGGAATACCGGACTCAAGACACATCCGCATACCTGGCTGTTTGATACACCGGATATTGTATCCGGGTTCGCAGCTGAAGGTTATCGCACGATCTGTATTGGCGGTGTCATTTTTTTTACGAAAAAAAACCCGCTTGCAAAAGTATTGCCTGGCTATTTCCAGCAGAGCTACTGGCGAATGAATTTTGGGGTAACCAACCCCAAATCGACAGAACATCAGGTACAGCATGCGTTAAAACTGTTGGAACAGACTGCGCCGGATGAGAAATTATTTTTGTTTTTGAACGTGTCTGCCATTCATGGCCCCAATCGTTACTTTGTAGAAGGAGCCAAGGAGGACTCGGTGGATACTCAACGGGCTGCACTTCGTTACGTAGACGAAGCTCTTGGGCCATTGTTTGAGGCGATGAGGCAACGTGCCCGGCCTGCCTTTTGTTTAGCTTTTTCCGATCATGGTACAGCTTACGGTGAAGACGGTTATCGAGGGCACCGACTCGCACATGATGTCGTCTGGACGGTGCCTTATCGTGAATTTTTCGTATAGAACGTATAGAATGTAATGCGCTTATGATAACAATAACCGGAGACAGGAGGAAACCGATGGACAAACATGTACAACATACAACAACAGGTCATTCCGCACAGTCCGGATCCGATATAACTACAGGTCTCAGTGAAGTACTGGCATTCCCGTATCGTTCTTATTTATACTCTTACCCTCACAAGACCGCATATCGGGAGCTGGACCCACCGCTGCCGCTGCAGTCCTTATGGGAGCGGGAGAATACGGATACGTATTTTTTATATATGCACATTCCCTTTTGCGCTGCTCGTTGCGGATTCTGTAATCTGTTCACCCTGCCGGATCGACGGGATGATACGCATGAACGCTATGTGGATGCGCTGGAACGTCAGGCCAAGCAGTGGGCACCTATTACATCTCGCAGGCCGTATTCGAGGTTCGCGATTGGTGGAGGAACGCCTACATTATTGAATGAGGTTCAGTTGAATCGTTTGTTTGATATTGCAGAACATGTGATGGGGCTGGACCCCACACAAGCATCGATCTCTGTGGAAACGTCACCGGATACGGTTACGGAAGCCAAGCTTTCCATTATGAAGGAACGAAGTGTGGATCGGGTTAGCATGGGCATCCAGAGTTTTATTGAAGCTGAAGCATCCGCCATCTATCGTCCGCAAAAACCGCAGGAGGTCGAACGGGCGCTTGAGAAGCTTACTCGTTATGATTTCCCATTATTGAATCTGGATTTGATCTATGGTTTGCCGGGGCAAACGGTCGAATCGTGGATCTATTCACTGGAAAGAGTTTTGGCTTACGAGCCGGGCGAAGTCTTTATCTATCCTTTGTATACTCGGGAAAATACGATTGTAAAGCCTGATGATATTCGTCGTCAGGGACCTGACATTCGCATGGAGCTGTATATAGCTGCACGTGAGACTTTAAAAAGTAAAGGATATGTGCAGTATTCGATGCGAAGATTTGCCAAGGAACAATCGTCCTCCAAAGTGCTTCTGCCTTATAGCTGTCAGGAGGAGGGCATGGTTGGTCTGGGATGTGGCGCACGCTCTTATACGAGTGAAGTACACTATGCTTCCAAGTACGGCGTGAGTTACAAGGCCACACAGAGCATCATTGCCGATTATGTGGCGACTGAGCGCTACGATGTGGCGGATTATGGTATCGTGTTAAGTCGTGAGGAACAGAGACGCCGTTTTATTCTGAAAGCTTTGCTGCATCGCGAGGGATTGACATTGTCTGACTACCAACAGCGATTCGGTACCGATGTGATGTCCGATTATCCTTGGCTTAGCGAGTTGTTTACGGAAGATATGGGACGGGTTGAACTGGAGGAAGGCGAACGCGTATTACGTCTGACAGAAGAAGGGCTAGGTTACTCCGATGCGATTGGAGATTGGCTTATATCTGCCGAAATTCGTGAACAGATGGAAGGGTTTGTTTTCTCATGAGAGCGACTTTGTATTATCGGGGGAAGTTGTCTTCCTGTAATTACGACTGTCCGTACTGCCCTTTTAGCAAAACGGTGGATTCCAAAGAGACGTTGGAAGTGGATGAACAACAATTGCGTCAATTTGTGGATTGGGTGAGGGAGCAGGAGAGTGCTGGGCATCAATTTTCGATTTTTTTCAATCCTTATGGTGAAGCTTTGGTGCGTCGTTGGTACCGTGAAGCGATGGTTGAGCTGTCCCATATGCCACATGTGGATAAAGTTGCAATTCAAACCAACCTGTCCGTCAAACTGGATTGGGCGAGAGAGCTGGATGCGAATAAAGCAGCCTTTTGGGCGACGTATCATCCTCGTGAGACAAAAGAGGCTTCTTTTGTAAAACAATGTCTGACCTTGCGTCAGATGGGACTTGCTTTTAGTGTCGGTACGGTAGGACTGCGTAGTGCTTTCTCCGCCATTGAGTCGATGAGACAGGCGTTGCCGGATGATGTGTATATGTGGGTTAATGCCTTCAAAGATCGGCCCAAGTATTACTCGCCAGAAGAGATTCAGTTTTTACGTGAGCTTGATCCACTTTTTGAGGGCAATTTGCAGGATTACGAGAGCTTGGGTAAACGATGTGCTGCGGGTTCGGAAGTATTTTATGTACAAGGGTCCGGGCATGTGAAGCGGTGTTACAAGGATCGCCGAATCATAGGGCATCTGTATCGCGATGGTCTGGAAGATTTGGCCGCGGATCGGCCCTGTCGTATGAAAAAATGTGGCTGTTACATCGGTTATATCCATATGGAGGATTCTCCCTTCAGGGAAACGTTTGGTAGTGGGTTACTTGAGCGAAATCCGGTATTGATTCGTTAAGCGAATGCAATTTTCTAACAGAATCACGATTGAATTACATTGCTCACAAATGATATGGAACGGCATAAAGTACATCTTCGGAGTGAACGTGAAGCAAACCATAGTGGTTTGAACACGCCATAATGGAGGTGTATTTTTTGATTTCTCGAGTGGAGGGTGAATTTGTTTCTCCTGGTTAAGTCGTGAATTTCTTTGAAAATTCCTGAAAATATTTCATGAGTACTTTATGGTTCAAATTTCATAGTTAGTGGGTTAGTAATCTTAGGAATAAAGACCCTTATTCAGATGATATGGGCGTTTATAGTCGCTGCATATATTTACAAATGGGTCTAAAGACTTAATAATGCCTAAGGGAGGCCAGATGCGAGAAGTTTGAAACACCATGTACTTTATTTGAACTTTCGGGGGGATAACATGAAAAGAATATCAATTAGCCGAAAATTACTCTTGGGATTCTCATCTGTATTGTTGTTATTGGTAGCGGTGACAGTCATAGCCTATACCCAATTTGTATCTGTCGATAGAACGTATACAGAATTAATTAATGATAGGACAACGAAATTACTACTCATCAAAAATATGTCGATAGATCTTAAATCACAGCAGATTGCTTTGAGGAACTATGTGATGGAAGACAGCTCAGAAAACGAACAGGAATTTAATAAGGCTTATGAAAATTACATAGCGTTAAGTGATGGGTTAAAACCAACGGTCACAAGTCAAAAAATGAAAGATTACCTTACGCAATCCGATGAGTCAATGAACAAGTATTATGCATTAGCACAGAACATCATGACATTGACAAAACAGGGGAATAACAGTGAGATCTCAAGGTTGTTCCAGGAGACAGCACCAGGGATCATTGCTGAGATTGAAGGAATTGTGGAAGGAATGGAAAAACATCAACAAGATGCCATGAATTCAGGAGTGGTGGATGCCAATCTTCAGATTGCCCGGGTTATTCGTTGGATTACGATCATCGGAATTGCTTCAATTCTAATAGGGACACTGGTGGCGTTGATCATCGGCAGATTGATCTCCTTGCCAGTTGCTGCCGTTGCACAAGCTGCAAGCCGGATTGCTGACGGTGATCTCACAGGTGAGGCCATTGTTGTTCGTAATCGGGATGAGATCGGAGATATGGCCGAATCCTTCAATAAGATGATGGGGAACTTGCGTCAATTAATCCATCAGGTGGGACACAATGCGGATCGGGTAGCGGCTTCTTCTGAAGAGTTAACGGCGAGTACAGAACAAACAGCAGCGGCCACTGAACAGGTAGCTACAACGATGGAAGAGATTGCGACCGGTATGGATACTCAAGTGAACATGGTGGGAGATGGATTCCATACGATCAATGAATTATCCACAGGTTTTCAGCAGATGACAGAGAATACACAAAATATGTCGAATGAAGCAATCCATGCATCAACCAAAGCCTTGTCTGGTAATGAGGCAGTTCAATCCGCTGTTGGACAGATGAATTCTATTCATCAGACTGTTCGGAGCCTTGCCGCAGTTATTGAGGAGTTGGGCAATCACTCACAGGAGATTGGGCTCATGGTGGAGAGTATAACTGAGATATCTGCACAAACCAATCTGCTGTCTCTGAATGCAGCCATTGAAGCTGCAAGAGCAGGCGAGCATGGTCGTGGATTCGAGGTAGTTGCTACTGAGGTGCGCAAGCTGTCTGACCAATCGGCGAAATCAGCGGAACAGATCAGTGTACTTGTTACTGCCATTAATAAAGGCATGAGTGATGCAGTTCAATCTATGGGAGAAGTAACCGCAGAGGTTCAAGAGGGTATGGAGCTTGTTCATAAAGCGGGAGGTACTTTCGAAGAAATTCGTGAAGCTGTCAGCAATGTCGCTGGTCAGACTCAGGAGGTATCTGCGTCAATAGAACAGATGGCTGCGGGTGTGGAGCAGATTAGTGTGTCCATGAAGACCATCATGGAAGTAACAGAGAATGCGGCTGCTGGAACAGAGGAAGTTAGTGCAACGTCCGAGGAACAACTGTCTGCCATGCAGGAAATCGCTTCGGCAGCCACTGATCTTTCGTCCATGGCGGAAGAGTTACAGGAGTCCGTAAGTCGATTCAAAGTGTAATGATTGTGCATATATAACAAGAGGGTGCCAGGAGAGTAACAGTTATGCTGTTCTCCTGACACCTTTTTTTGATGAATGAGAAATCAGAGGATGATTCTAACGAATAGCGACTTTATATGTCCGCAACCAGTTATTGATCTGAGTCAGATAAGCAAATAGCTGAGGACCCGACATGAGTTGCCCGAACCAGGGCAGATTGGACGCTGCATCCGGTGAAGACGCAAGATTGCGGATCTGAGTTTTGTCGATTAATGGCAAAATTGGCGATGTAGGATCATCCAGAATATCAAGGACCTGTTGTTTGACTGCGGCCAGATATTGCGGATTATGTGTTTTTGGATACGGACTCTTTTTGCGATATAACACATCGTCAGGCAGGACACCTTCGAGTGCTTTACGCAAAATACCTTTTTCTCGTCCGCCGGTTATTTTCATCTCCCAAGGGATGTTAAAGACGTATTGGATCAGACGGTGATCACAGAAAGGCACCCGTACTTCCAGCCCTGCCCCCATACTCATTCGGTCTTTGCGATCCAGAAGAGTAGGCATGAAACGTGTAATGTTCAGATAGGACATCACACGCATTTGTGCAGCTTTACCCGTTTCCCCATCCAGAAGAGGCACTTCAGCCACTGCATCCGAATAGCGGTCTGCAAGATAGTCGAGTGGGCGAATCCATTCCCGTATGTCAGGTGATAAAAGCCCTGCTCGCATGTCAGGTGCTACAGACCATGGAAACGTACCGGAGTTCAGCATCTCATCCCGATGGAACCAGGGGTAACCGCCAAATACCTCATCCGCTGCTTCACCTGAAATGGCAACCGTGGCCCCTTTTTTGATCTCTTTGCAGAACAGATAGAGCGAGGAGTCCACATCTGCCATGCCTGGCAGATCTCTTACTAGCATGGCCTGTGTCAGCGCATGAACCAGCTCTCCATTCTCAATTTCAATCCAGTGATGATCGGTCTTGAGTTCCTCCACCATTCGTTTGATCCAAGGGCCATCTGCACCCGGCTGAAAGGAATGCGCCTGGAAGTGCTTGGCGTTATCCACATAATCGACAGAATAGGTACTGACTTGGCCTTGCCCGGTCCGGTTGTAATAATCCACGGCTAATGCTGACAATGCACTGGAGTCCAGTCCTCCTGATAAAAGAGAGCATACGGGAACATCCGAAGCCAACTGGCGCTCCAGTGTATCTTGCAAGAGCGTACGCACCTCGGCTGCCGTCTCTTCCAGGTTATGCTCGTGATTCTGACTTTCCAGTTTCCAGTAGGCATAGGTTCGGATCCCATTTCGGTTATAAATCAGCGCGTGCGCAGGCTTGAGTTCGCTCAGTGAAGAGTATACGCCATGTCCTGGGGTCCGTGCAGGCCCTACGATAAACACTTCGGCCAATCCTTCCGGTCCAACAGCCGCTTCCACATCGGGGTGAATGAGCAGGGCTTTGGGCTCTGAGCCGAATACGAGGGTGTCTTTTGCATTACTGTAGAACAGAGGTTTTACGCCAAGGCGATCTCGTGCGATGAAAACCTGCTCGCGTCCCCCATCCCATATGGCAAAAGCGAAAATGCCGTTAAACCGGTCAACACATGCTGGTCCCCACTCAATATAAGATGCGAGCAACACTTCCGTATCACATTGCGTGCGGAACTGATGCCCCCGCTGGAGCAATTCCTTTTTCAACTCGGGTGCATTGTATAGTTCTCCGTTATACACGACGGTATAGGAGGTATCTCCCTGTAACGCATGCATGGGCTGTGCTCCGTTCTCGGGGTCCATTACACTAAGACGCCGATGCCCAAAGGCACAAGGATTGGAGATCCATGTACCTGAAGCGTCGGGCCCCCGGTTCGACAAGCTATCCGTCATACGGACCAGCAGCTCTGATTCCTGGGTCAAATCCCGATTCCACTGTATGAAGCCGGTAATACCGCACATGGTTTGTTCATCCTTTCTTGGTCGAGTCATTCATCCGTATGGTTGCTTCGTTACAGGCAACCAGCAAATGTTGTCTTTTTCGTCAGAGGTCGTAACAAATATATGCCGAAAGCAGGCATAAAATGTCTGTCCTCTTCGGAAACTAGTTCTAGGGACAACGGCCTCAACATGCCTGTGAAGGAGAGAACATGCAATGGACAGTATGAAGTATTATGTGTCTGTCATGGGCCGCTCCGTTATTCCTGATCCGTCGGTAACATCGTATGAATGGATCATTCAGGCAACGCCGCAGGAAGCGGAGCATTTGCTGGGACTGCTTAACCTTATGCAGGAGAAGGAGGAAGAAGCCTTTCCCGGCATGGTATTCCCATGGCCAGATACACCGGAGGAATCCGTAAACCGGGCGTATGAAACGGTATTACAACAGGTGTATCGGGAGATTTACCGATTAGGCACACCAGAGACACGATACCAGATTGAACAAACTACGTGATAAGAACACAGAAAAAGGAGCGCGATAACGAATGTATGCCATTCAAGATGCCAAAATACGCAGATTAACTGAGGTAGACGGATTATCCTGTGCAGAAGTGGAAGTGCAGCCTGGAAATGTCGGAGATCCGTCATTACTTGTATACGTGGCCTCTACTCAACCCGGAAATTCGCTGGAAGTCGTTCGGATTGTACGCAACCACTCTGATTCAGCGATCGACTGGTATAACAATAATATGCACACCGCATTTGAAGAGGCGACAGATACCGCATTTGAGAACAGCGAAGGTATGACAGTTGAAGAAGATAAGGCCCGGTTTCAAAGTGAGTTGTTTGCCTTTGGTTTACTTGGTCCAACACTTCAGCGTTATCTGATCGGGCGGGCTTAGCAGGCAACGCTCTCCAGCAACATATGTGGTGATAGCGGGATAGGGTTCAATGTTGAGTATACGTAGACAGTAACCTATTGTTGTTATATCTTTATCTGGAACTGGAAAAACCCGCCGTTGTAAACGGCGGGTTTTGTTATGCGATGATCAGATCAGGTGGCTATGTGATCAAGCATACTCGCGCAGCACTTGAATGCCTTTGACCACGTTGTACAGAAAGCTTAATCCGTAGATCACAAAAAATAGAATGACAAACCCGACGGCTGAACCCAGGCTATGTGCAGTCACGAAGAAATAGAATAGCGGAATGGCAGCCAGAAAGGGGAATACATGTGAAAACAAGGCGCGTTTCGCATGTCCCTCAATGTAAGCATCCTTGGCTACAATCCATATAATGATGGGAAACAGGAATGGGGCAAAGAAAATACTAAAGTAGGATAGGGCTGATAAAAGTTGTCTCATGACGATTCTCTCCTTCAATGGAACATTGAATTATATGTATGCAAAACATTACCCAACAACTCTGCCAATAAACATGTATTGTGATCAACTTGCTCCAGTTGTCCCGATCTCCTCAATATAACCTGGTTCAAGCTATCATATTCTCGATGAGATTGGAGTATGAGAATAATACAATAATACAGTAAAATACATGCATAGAGGTCGTTCGAAAATTCCTCTTTTGATTACAAGCGATGCCTTTAAACCCGTATTTAAATATAATTATTAATTTTTTTATAAAACTATTGAAAAATATAGAAATCAGAGTATAATAAGAACCGCGCCGAAAATTTATTATACATATTTGTCTCAGTAGCTCAGCTGGATAGAGCAACGCCCTTCTAAGGCGTCGGTCGGGGGTTCGAATCCCTCCTGGGACGTAAAAAAAGAAGAAGCTTCCTTCGGGAAGTTTTTTTGCGTTCAAGGGAAGAGTGTTTTATTGGTTATACCTATAAGTAATATAGAATTTATATATTTAAAGAATAAACAATTCTATGCCACAATGAGGATATCATAACGAAAGCGACGGTGGCATCCATGAAATCTTTAAATCAATGGCAAGCAGAGGCGTATGACAACAAACTGGCTTTTGTGTCCGGATATGGCAAAAACCTGATCTCTTGGCTTCAACCCCAAAAAGGGGAATACATTCTTGATCTGGGTTGCGGGACGGGAGATTTGACGTATGAAATTTCTCTGACCGAAGCTGAAGTTATTGGTATGGATGCTTCGCCCGACATGATTCTCCGTGCGAGGGAGAAATTCCCTGAAATTGAATTTGTGGAAGGAGACGGCCATCAATTTGAGACGAATAGACTATATGATGCCGTCTTCTCCAATGCAGCCCTGCACTGGATGCGAAGCCCGCAATTAGTGGTGGATAGCATATGGAAGTCACTGAAGCCCGCAGGGCGTTTTGTCGCAGAATTCGGTGGTAAAGGGAACGTGCAGACCATTGTGAATGCATTAGAGGAGGTTGTGGGGCGAAACACGGGTATTCGTGCTTCAGAACGCAATCCTTGGTATTTTCCTTCGATCGGAGAATATAGCCATATTTTAGAACAACGCGGATTTCTGGTGCGTCATGCCTATCACTATGAGCGTCCTACCAGACTGGCAGATGGTGAGCAGGGTATAGTAGGCTGGTTGGCTCATTTTGGCGGCGACTATTTTGCAGGTCTCAGTCATGATGAGATACAACAAATATGCCATGAAACCAGTCGGATCGTGATGCCTAAACTTTGGAAGGATGATGCTTTGTATGCAGATTACAAGCGTCTGCGTATTGAAGCCGTGAAGCCGGAATAAGTAGGATTTTGTGATATGTATCAATTTTTATCGATGTTAAACGAATTATTTAGATGCCTTGTATGCTAACCACGCTTCCCCTATATACCAGGAATCTCTTTCGGATAAAGAGGCTCTTGGTCTTTTTTTTCTGCCTTATTTTAAAAATGAAATATTCAAACGACAAATAATTACAAATGGATATTTTTATCATACTCAAGACCCATATAAGTAATTTCTATATCATATTTGTAAGTATTTAGAAGGAAAATGTGGTATTTTGATAGAATAATTTACCATGGGTCAATCTTCTTGCAGATAGGTGGTGAAATTGGAGTGTGTATTGCAGTACGCACAAACAGCAGGAACCCATCATTTGGTGAGGTAGTTACATTAAAAGGAGGGGCTAAGCCTTGAGTAAACGATTGATATCTACGTTATTAAGTGTTCTGATGGTCTTTTCCATTATTCTCCCCACGGCTGGAGCCGCTCCCGCAGATTCAGCAATTCAGCTTGAGAACATACCAAGTACAGCCGAAGCGAAACAATGGAGAGAGATTCTTGCAGGGCGAGAGGCAAAACTTGCCGCAGATCCATTTTTGGATAAAAGCTTGGAAGGCCTGGGTGGAGAGAACACCCGAGTAATCGTTGAGCTTTCCAATAAACCTGTTGCTGTAGCGCAAGGTGAATCAACCCTCTCTGGAAAATCTTTTACCTCCTCTATGGAAACAAAGGCTGTGACTCAAGTTGAGCAACAACAACAGTCATTTGTACATAGCCTCACTCAGAAGAAAATCAAACATGAAGTACTGGAAGAATATGCATATGCCCTAAATGGTGTAGCGATTGAGCTTAAAGGAAACCAAGTGGGACAATTGCTTCAAATACCTGGTGTGGTCAGCGTATATCCTGACCTTGAAGTTACCATAGCGCCTGAGACAGATGAAGTGAACCCGTACATGAAAGACACAGCGCCTTTTATTGGTGCACCTGAAGTATGGGATTTGGGTTACAAAGGAAATGGCATCAAAGTGGGTGTCATCGATACAGGGATTGACTATGAGCATCCTAATTTGCAGGAAGCTTACAAAGGTGGATGGGACTTTGTTGGAAACGACAATGATCCGTATGAAGCGACATATCAAGAATGGAAAAGTTCAGGGGAACCTGAGTTTAACGAAAGGGGAAGTGCCTTTTACACATCCCACGGTACGCACGTAGCCGGTACCATTGCTGCTCGTGAAGCAGGGGATTACGGGATTGTTGGCGTTGCTCCTGAAGCAGATATCTATGCATACCGTGTACTTGGGCCGTATGGTAGTGGTCAAACCTCATGGGTGCTCGGCGGAATTGATCGTTCCGTTGAAGATGGCATGGATATAATTAATCTCTCTTTGGGGAATGCCGCTAACGATCCAAGTTATATTACCTCGGTAGCCCTGAATAATGCGATGCTGTCTGGTGTGACAGCAGTAGTTGCCAGTGGCAATGACGGACCCAACCGGTATACACTTGGTTCTCCGGGGGCATCTGCCATGGCCATCACGGTAGGCAACTCCACAGGCCCTAGCCAGCTTATTACAGCGGATACTCACTTCTGGATTGGTGAGGAAGGCGAAGAGGCACAACCTGAGCAACAACCGGTGCCAGAGGTTGAACCATCCCCTGAACTGGGGACGGCACCTGGAACAGAAGAGCCTGAAGGTTCGGAGCAAGGTGTAGTTGCAACTACTACTGAAGATAGTGAAGCAGGAGTAGAAGATGTAGTTTCTGACGAAGCTGCAATTCCGAACGTAGAAGAAGCTACAACTGAAGAAAATACGTCATCTGCTTTACCTTCTGCACCGGTAGAAGCTTCTCCTGAAGCTGCTCCTGTGGAAGAAGAGCCTGTAGTTGCTCCAACTGAAGCTCCACTGGCTGTTACAGAGTCGGTTTACCGTCTGGATCTGATGGGATGGAGCTTGTCAGCAGATCCTGAAACTGTTTTGACAGGGAAATATGAGCTGGAGTTTGCAGCACTGGGCAAACCTACTGATTTTGAAGGTAAGGATTTTACAGGCAAAGTGGCATTAATACAGCGTGGTGAACTCGCATTTGTAGAGAAAATCGCCAATGCCAAAGCGGCTGGAGCCGTGGCTGTTATTGTATATAACAACATTCCAGGTCCAATCGGTGTAAGTCTGGGGGATAACTTTGAACTCATTCCGACACTGAGCATGTCCAAAGAAGATGGAGAAGTGATCAAGGCTGAGTTGGACGGAGGACAAGCCGTTGAAGTGAGCTTTAGTGATTTTGAACGCAGCCAAACGCCGGGTGATGAAATGAATTCATCCAGTTCACGAGGACCTGCCAAGGTAACACTGGACATCAAACCGGATATTGTTGCACCAGGTACAAGCATTCTGTCTACGATTCCTGCCTACGGCAAGGATGAGCCAGATGCAGATTACGCACAGGCGTATGATCGTAAATCAGGTACAAGTATGGCTACACCTCATGTAGCAGGTTTGATTGCGCTGCTGATCGAGAAGCATCCGGAATGGACGCCATTTGATATCAAAGTTGCGCTTATGAACAATAGTAAAGTGCTGGATACGACGAAGTTTGATGTATTTGATCAAGGTGCTGGCCGTATTCAGGCTGTGAATACTATTGATCCTGCTGCTTTTGTCAAAGTGCTTGATGTAACTCAATACACTGAAAGTGGCGCTGTTGTTGATAAGGAGAATATCACCGGAAGCATCAACTACGGTAATTTCCTGAGCACAGATGAAAAGACGATTACCAAAACGATTAAAGTTGAAGCACGGAATGGCAGTGGAGGGGATTACACCGTAAATGTGAATCCAACTCGTAATGTTGCTGGTGTATCCGTTGCGGTAGACAAGAGTTCCTTCACACTGAATGGTGAAGAAGAGCTTGCAGTGACAATTACCGTTCCACGAGGGGTTACTGCGACTACAGAAGCACAAGGATACATTGAGTTCTCGAACGGAACCAATACATTTACTGTGCCATATGTTGCTCATTTCAACGTTACGTTGAGTGGAGTTAAGTATATTGAAACCGTAAAAGGCACTGAAAAAAATCCTTTCCACTATCCATTGAAGGCTGATGGTACGTTGGATACGCTTAATGTAGCGATGGAATTCTACAATCCGATGACATTCGCCCTGATTGAGATTTTTGATGGTCTTAATCCGGAAGGTGGATATTATCAAGATGGTTATATCGGCTCCATTTTCGGTAACTATTATAATTTCAATGCTAACGCAAGATATAATCTTGCCTGGGACGGCACATATGCGGATTACACAACGGATGAAGTGACAGAGATTCCGGATGGTTTATACACCGTTGATATCACTACTATTGGAACGGACGGCAAAACCTATAAGGAAGACACTTCGCCATTTTTGGTGAAAAAGACAGCTCCGGCTGTAACTGCACCAGAAACATTGGAGTTCAAAGCGGATGAGTCTGCTGTCCTTAATGGTAGTGTGGAAGATTTGTACTTCCGTGTTGCTCCTGCGCTTGCCAGCGGATGGGACATCACGTTTGATCCGGCAGCTTCTCTGGAAGCAACGTATGTTGTGAGTAAAGAGGATGGTTCAGTTTATAAAGAGGGAGTCTTTGAGGTACAAGCTGATGGAACCTTTAGCCTTCCTTTGGAAGGATTAGAAGCAGGCGAGTATGCCGTTGAACTTACGGTAAAAGACCAACAGGGGCTTGCGGGTACAGCCAATACGGTCCTGAAATTGGAAGCTGTGGAGACTGAACCTGAAACTCCGGCTACCAAGGCTCCGGGTACGCCTGTATTGTCCCACAATAACTGGGTAGGCAACGGCCTTCCAGAAGGCTCGTATATCGTTACCATGAACCTGTGGTGGGGCGAGAACGGGACTAGCTACAAGTTATATGAGAACGGGGTTCTAGTTGATACGCAAAAGTTGACTTATAACGCACCTTGGGCGCAGTTTGCTCAGACGAAGATTACGGGTAAAGCCAATGGCACATATACGTACGTGGCTGAGCTAACAAACGACAAGGGAACAACGCGGAGTCAGACGTTGACTGTTCAGGTTACCAACGCAGCGCCAGGCAAAGCAGTTCTTTCTCAGGATAACTGGGACGGTGATGGCAATTATAAGGTGACCATGAACCTGTGGTGGGGAACCAACGCTACAGAGTATCGTCTCTATGAAAATGATAAGTTGATCGACACGCAAGAACTCCGTGCGGTATCACCTCTTGCGCAAAGTGCTGTGACTAAACTGTCCGGCAAAGCGTCGGGTACGTATACGTATCGGGCCGAGTTAATTAATGCAGCCGGAGTTACCAGCACAGACACGATTAAGGTAAAAGTGAAGTAAGTTTATAATCATTAAAGCTGACTCAATTAATGAAGGAATTGTTCCATGCATAAACGGCCTCCATCCTGATGAATAGGATGGAGGCCGTTTCATTTGGTTCTTTTTTAATAGATAAATAAATAAATAAATGGTATGACTAACCGATCATCCGATTTTTACTGGCTTGAAGCCCTGCGATTAGTAAAGCAATGGCCAGAATGACCTGTATCAGCAACGGAAGTGTCCATCCTCTTGTCCAGTCATGAAGCATGCCGAACAGTAGAGGTCCCACTGCTGCCAGCATATATCCGAAAGATTGGGCCATACCGGACAGACTGGCAGCTTGTCTGGCATCTTTTGTACGGAGGACGAAGAACATGGTTACCAGTCCAAATGAAGCTCCGGCACCTATTCCTGCCAACGTGACGCCGATGGTAACGAGCGAACCGATGCCGCTTAACAATAACGCATACCCGACAATTAAAGAAGAACACGTAATCGCGGTTAGAAGACGCTGATCTCGCGTTCGGCCGGCAAGGATCGGAACGATAAAGGTAGCTGGTACGCTAACCATCTGCATTAGGGAGAGCATCCATCCTGCTGAGGTGGGGCTGAATCCTTGCTCGGCCAGAACCTCGGGAAGCCAGGTAATCGTCGTATAGAAGATTAGGGATTGCAGACCCATAAATAAAGTAATGGACCAAGCTAGCCCAGAAGTTCTTAGACGCACAGGTGCCCCTTCGCTCTGGGAGGTAACATATAACATCCGCTGGCGTCCTGCAGCGATCTGGGGGAGCCACAAGAGGAGTGCCAGTATGGACAACAGGGCCCACATGCCTAACGAAGCGCGCCAACCCATAGACGTAGCTCCGGCTACAGGTACGCTGACACCCGAGGCGATGGCGCCAAAAATATTCATGGATACAGAGTATAATCCGGTGACAATACCTACCCTCAATGGAAAATCACGTTTGATCAAACTTGGCAAGAGCACGTTGCTTAACGCTATGCCGCATCCCAATATTGCGGTTCCTGTATATAAGGAGAGAACGGAAGGCAACAAGCGTAAGGTCACCCCGATGGTTACGATGATGACAGCCAATAGCAGAGCGGATTCAAGTCCAAACCGTTTGGCAAGACGTGGTGCAAAAGGAGAGACTGCTGCAAAGGCGAGCAAAGGTAGTGAGGTTAGAAGTCCGGCCATCGTGTGGCCGATACCTGTATCTGAGCGGATCATCTCCACTACAGGTCCGGTTGCTGTAATCGGTGACCTCATGGTAGCGGCGATGACGATAATGCCTGCTAATAACAGGCCGAAACTTTTCGATGTCGAAGAATGTTCTTCCTCGGCATGGATGGACGAGTGCTGCTGCATTGAAGATGACATTGATAAAATCTCCTGTTTCCTAATAGGTTAATATGTATGGATTGTTACATTATCCACTCCACAAGCATAACATTCTATGTCAATATTGAACAATGAAATGAAAAAACACATACATGAGCGCGAGGCTCTAACTGTCTTGGACCAGAAAAAATTTAACGAATCCAGATGTTCTTATAACGGGTAAAAACACCATGTTCAGATTCTAACGAACCTCAGCGACGTTAATCAGGCTATTAAGTGCAAATAAGTGGGTTAATCCCCCAGAATGGTGAAATAAGCTCTCTAAGATTCGTTAGAATTCCATGATGCTAAATTTGAGTCATATAAAGTGTCCTATGTTCGTTAGAACATCAATACTAAGACATGGTGGTCACCCATGGAATGAGCTAATGCAAACATTTTGATGAAGTGACATAGACATGTAACGAAGCAGATGCTCCGACGAACCATAGGGGTTCTCATCCCCAGAACGCAAAAAAACTTCCCGAAGGAAGTTTTCTTTAATACGTCCCAGGAGGGATACTCTCCTTGCAGCCGAGACTGCGAAGTGGTGCTAACGAAGCGGATGCTCCGACGAACCATAGGGGTTCTCATCCCCAGAACGCAAAGAAAACTTCCCAAAGGAAGTTTTCTTTAATACGTCCCAGGAGGGATACTCTCCTTGCAGTCGAGACTGCGAAGTGGTGCTAACGAAGCAGATGCTCCGACGAACCATAGGGTTCTCATCCCCAGAACGCAAAAAGAAACTTCCCGAAGGAAGTTTCTTTTTAATACGTCCCAGGAGGGATTCGAACCCCCGACCGACGCCTTAGAAGGGCGTTGCTCTATCCAGCTGAGCTACTGAGACATGAAATTTTTCAAGCAAAATTGATTTTATCATATGCATACAGGAATATCAAGCATTTTATTTTAAAGTGTTTTTTGTATATGATATTTGGCGGCGGTAACGTTTTTTTCATTATATTTAAGGTTATGTTAGAATATCAGGAGAAATCAAAAATAGATCGACATTTAATATATAATATATACATCTATTTAGGTTAATTCCAACTGGAGATTCAGGATATAGAGGAGGTGCTCCCATTAAGGAATCCACGACCCCGGAAACCGAGCATAACAACAATATTGTGCTGTTTCCTAAGACGCTGGACTATTACCAGATTCAATTGACAGTTATGCTTGAAAATGAACGGTATGGTGAAGCGATGAAACTGCTTCACTTTTTGCTTCAATGTCAGGGACAGGAAGAGCGCCACTACGATGAATGGCGTGCCCTGCTCGAATGGCTTCAGGCTGCGTTCCCTCAGTATGAAGAAAGCTCGCCTGCCATTCTTGAAGAACGAGAAGAGGCAGAAGAGATCAGTGAGGAAGACATGGCACGGCATCATGCCCGAATGAAGCTTGAACAGGATGATGGCTATGCAGACAAGATGCTTCGCACAGTCATGGAAGAGCCGCTGTCTGAACAGACGATGCTGGCTTTGGAGCAACTGGCTTATCTTGATCTACCGAAGATTGACGAGGCACTTACAAGTTGGTTAAAAGATAAGTCGCTTCATCCTCTGCTTCAATTTCGTGTGCTACAAACCTTGCGTCGGCGAGGTGTTCAAGGTATGATCCTGTTTACGAGAGGCGAAGAGCAGGTTGAAGTCGAAATCGATACCGTGCCTCTTAGACCAGAGGAATTCCCGCTCCAGATTGTTCAGATTCTGGAACGAGTGGCAGATCAGACGGAGGTTCATGAACCTACGCTCTTTTATTTTGCCCAGGAACTGTGGATACAATATGTTATGGCGGTGTATGGAACCCGCGATTATATATCGATGCTGGAAGAAAATGATTCCATGACAGATATATGGGCAGCAGCTCTACATATGACCGTTGCAGACAGTTTGGGTGGTTCGCATGATGAGGAGAATACACGCTCAATGTATGCTGTGACAGGCGCGATGCGCTTTCGTCTGGAGCAGGCTTATCGATCCATGAAACAGTTTGTATCTGCCGGTTTGGACGGTTAATCGAGGCCGGAAACGTTTTCCTTAAACTGTATCAAGGGATTCCCCTTGAAAAAGAATCTAATCTTGTTTATACTAAAATGGTTATTTTGTACGTGATTGCCTACGTGAACATGTGAATTTTGGAGGGGAAAGTATACAATGAAAGCAACTTGGGAAAAGATAGAGAAGAACCTTGGGGTTCTTGAGGTTGAAGTGGATGCGGATCGTGTAACTGCAGCACTCGACAAAGCTTTTAATAAAGTGGTTAAACAAGCAAACGTACCTGGATTCCGTAAAGGTAAAGTACCACGTTCCATCTTCGAAGCACGTTTTGGTGTTGAGAGCCTTTATCAAGAAGCAATCGACATTTTGCTTCCTGAAGCTTATACAGAAGCAATCGACCAAACGGATATTTTCCCGGTTGATCGTCCTGACGTAGATGTTGAACAATTCGCTAAAGGACAAACATTCAAGTTCAAAGCGAAAGTAACTGTGAAACCTGAAGTGACTCTTGGTGAGTACAAAGGAATCGAAGTTGCTGTAGCAAAAGGTGAAGTAACGGATGCAGAAGTTGCTGAAGAACTTGAGCGTCTTCAACAACGTCACGCTGAACTCGTTGTAATCGACGAAGGTTCCGCTGCTAACGGTGACGTTGCAGTAATCGACTTCGACGGTTCCGTTGATGGTGTACCTTTCGAAGGTGGACAAGCTGAGCGTTATTCCCTGGAACTGGGTTCCAACACATTCATTCCTGGATTTGAAGAGCAAGTTGTGGGTCTGTCCACAGGTGACTTCAAAGACGTAGAAGTGACTTTCCCAGAGAGCTACCATGCAGCAGAACTTGCTGGCAAACAAGCGGTATTCAAAGTGAAAATTCACGAAATCAAACGCAAACAGCTTCCTGCATTGGATGATGAGTTTGCTAAAGATGTTAGCGAATTCGACACACTTGAAGAGTACAAAGCTGACCTGAAAACACAATTGGAATCCCGTAAAGCTGACGAAGCCAAAGCTGCACAAGAAAATGCAGTTGTAGAAAAAGTGGCTGAGAACGCTGAAGTGGACATTCCGGCTGCAATGGTTGACAGCGAAGTACAAAACATGATGCGTGATTTCGACAACCGTCTGCGTAACCAAGGTATGAACCTTGAAATGTTCCTGAGCTTCTCTGGCCAGACTCAAGCTGACCTGAGAGGACAAATGCAAGAAGATGCTTCCAAACGTGTTCGCAACAACCTGGTGCTTGAAGCTGTAGGTAAAGCGGAAAACATTGAAGTATCTGATGAAGAAGTGAATCAAGAACTCGAGAAAATGGCCGAATCTTACAAGCGTCCTGCTGAAGAGATCCGTGGCATCCTCGAAGGTAATGGTTCCCTGGACAGCCTTCGCGATGAAGTAAAACTGCGTAAAACAATCGACGTTCTTGTTGAGAACAGCACAGTTGTTGAGCCAGATGAAGCTCCAGCTGAAGAAGTTGTTGCAGAAGCTGACGAAAAATAAGACAAGCTGTGATCAACTTGTCAGTTGAATAAATGATAAGGCACGTGAACTATTGCGTGCCTTATTTTTAAATTATGACATCCATTTTATAGAAAATGAAGTAATTATATGGATGAACACTAATTTTATTGATCTGTGTACACTTTTTACATACCTATGTAGTTCATGCAAATAAAAAATGGCAAGACGGCATAGGATGGCTTCAATTTGCACATACATAGAAAACATGGTTAAATATGATCAGGCTAAAAAAGTAAACAAACGGATGTCTGACCTCTCTTGTGAAAAATGACATTGTCACAGGAAAGTGTTAGAATGAATTTGGGTTTGCTTTACAGGTGGCCTATGTCTAATTACATGTAGAAAAGAGGTTGGTCTCATGAGTCTGGTGCCAATGGTTATAGAACAAACCAATCGAGGCGAGCGGTCTTACGATATATATTCACGTTTGCTGAAAGATCGCATTATCTTTCTAACCAGTGCGATTGATGACGATGTAGCCAATCTTGTCATAGCACAGCTTTTGTTTTTGGCAGCCGACGATCCTGAGAAGGATATAAGCTTGTACATTAACTCACCTGGTGGTTCTGTCACCGCAGGGATGGGTATATACGATACGATGCAATTTATCAAGCCGGATGTATCTACCATTTGCGTAGGGATGGCAGCAAGCATGGGCTCGTTATTGCTAACAGCCGGTGCACCTGGCAAAAGATATGCGCTGACCAACAGCGAGGTTATGATTCATCAGCCGCTTGGCGGCATTCAAGGACAGGCTGCGGATATTAAGATACACGCAGAATGGATTATTAAAACACGTCAGAAACTGAATCAAATATACGTCGATCGTACGGGTCAGTCTCTTGAGAAAATTGAGCGGGATACAGACCGTGACTTCTTCATGAGCGCTGAAGAAGCTAAGACGTACGGCATTATTGACCAGGTGCTCAGTAGACCGATCAATTCCTAAAGGGGTGGTTTCATGTTTAAATTTAACGATGAGAAAGGGCAACTGAAATGCTCTTTTTGCGGTAAATCTCAGGAGCAGGTACGCAAGCTGGTCGCTGGACCAGGCGTGTACATTTGTGATGAATGTATCGAACTTTGCACCGAAATCGTTGAGGAAGAACTCGGTCATGATGAAGAAATAGACCTGAAAGATATTCCAAAACCAAAAGAAATTCGTAATATTCTGGATCAATATGTTATTGGACAGGAACAAGCGAAAAAATCATTGTCTGTTGCTGTGTATAATCACTACAAACGGATCAACACACAAAGCAAGATTGAAGACGTTGAGTTGTCAAAGAGTAACATTTTGCTGTTAGGACCAACAGGTTCTGGTAAAACGTTGCTTGCGCAAACGATGGCAAAAATTCTAAATGTTCCTTTTGCGATTGCGGATGCTACGTCATTAACAGAAGCAGGTTATGTGGGTGAGGATGTAGAGAACATCCTGCTCAAACTAATTCAAGCTGCTGATTATGATGTGGAAAAAGCAGAGCGTGGCATTATTTATATCGATGAGATTGATAAAGTAGCGCGTAAATCCGAAAACCCATCCATTACTCGTGATGTGTCGGGCGAAGGTGTGCAACAGGCTCTCTTGAAAATTCTTGAAGGAACTGTTGCTTCTGTACCACCACAAGGTGGCCGTAAACATCCTCATCAAGAATTCATTCAGATCGATACAACAAACATCCTGTTCATTTGCGGCGGTGCCTTTGATGGTCTGGAGCAAATGATCAAACGCCGGATCGGTAAAAAAGTCATTGGCTTCAATACCGTTTCTGAGCAAAAAGATCTGAAACCAGGTGAATACCTGGGTATGGTATTGCCGGAAGATTTGCTGAAATTTGGTCTGATTCCGGAGTTTGTAGGCCGTCTGCCAGTCATCTCCACTTTGGAGCCGCTGGATGAAGATACATTGGTACGGATTCTTTCCGAACCGAAAAACGCGCTTACGAAACAGTATCAAAAACTGCTTGAGCTGGATAATGTGAACCTGGTATTTGAACCAGCTGCATTGCTCGCGATTGCAAAAGAAGCGATCAAACGTAACACGGGTGCACGTGGATTACGTGCCATCATAGAAGGAATCATGCTTGAAATCATGTATGAAGTGCCTTCACGTGAAGATGTTACGAATTGTGTCATTACTGAAGAAGTGGTTGAGAAAAGAGTCGTGCCTGAACTAAGCCAATCAAAGGACGATAAGCAGGAAGAAAGC
Organism: Priestia sp. FSL H7-0729; assembly: GCF_038005685.1. NCBI lineage: Bacteria > Bacillati > Bacillota > Bacilli > Caryophanales > Bacillaceae > Priestia > Priestia sp. FSL H7-0729. Next base: position 47,354 of record NZ_JBBOTQ010000011.1, on the reverse strand, counting down.
GCCTAATAGGTCTGAATCCCGTTGAACTCTGAAATATAGACTTGTCAGTTCTCCACTTTGGCAGAAGGCGAATTCATGTCTCTGTCAGGGTGGAGCTTTGACGTTGTGGGGAGAGAAATCACTCATGTATTTAAGACAGGATACACGTCCCGTAAAAGTGGGAAACGTAACGATCGGTGGTAGTAACGAAGTGATTATTCAAAGTATGTGTACAACCAAAACAGCAGACGTTGAGGCAACGGTTGCAGAGATTCTGCGACTGGAAGAAGCGGGCTGTCAAGTGGTACGTGTCACGGTGAATAATGAGGAAGCTGCCGCAGCCATCAAGGAAATCAAAAAACGCATTAATATACCGCTCGTAGCGGACATTCATTTCAACTATAAGTTGGCTTTACTTGCAATTGAGAACGGCATTGATAAAGTACGGATTAATCCAGGTAATATCGGTAAACGTTCCAAAGTGGAAGAAGTCGTTAAGGCCTGTAAAGAGCGTGGTATCCCAATTCGGATCGGGGTAAATGCGGGGTCTCTGGAAAATCATCTTCTTGAGAAGTACGGGTATCCTACAGCGGATGCTATGGTAGAAAGTGCATTGTATCACATTGGTATTCTGGAAGAACTTGATTTCCACGATATCATCGTGTCTCTCAAAGCATCGGATGTGCCGATGGCCATTGAGGCATATACCAAAGCAGCTCAGATCATTCCGTATCCGTTGCATCTCGGGATTACCGAAGCAGGTACACTCTTCTCCGGTACGATCAAAAGCTCTGCAGGTATGGGAGCCTTGTTGTCCATGGGTATTGGATCTACAATGCGGATCTCGCTGAGTGCGGACCCTGTAGAAGAAATCAAGGTCGCTCGTGATCTGCTCAAAACATTTGGACTCATTACGAATGCAGCCACATTGATCTCTTGCCCAACGTGTGGACGTTTGGATATCGATCTGTTCTCCATTGCCAACGAAGTGGAAGAGTACATCTCCAAACTGAAGGTGCCGATTAAAGTATCCGTGTTGGGTTGTGCAGTGAATGGTCCAGGTGAGGCAAAAGAAGCGGATATCGGGATTGCCGGTGCTCGTGGAGAAGGTCTCTTGTTCCGTCACGGCAAGATGATCCGTAAAGTCCCTGAAGAAATTATGGTTGAAGAATTAAAAAAAGAGATTGATAAAATCGTCGAAGCCTATGAAGAGACAGGTGTTATTCCTGGTCGTTCGCACTGATTGATTCATATCTGGTTACAACAAAAGCTCGCCTGCGATGGCGGGCTTTTTATATTCTCACATACAAATTCCTCATCGCCCGTTTACGTCTCGCTGAAAAGGCTATACTACCAAGTATTAGCACGATCTCATATGAGAATAGCGACAAAATAGGAGGATGTGAAGACATGGAATTTGGTATGGTCATCATGTTGATTCAGTTATTTTTTGGAGTGGTGATTGGTTTGTATTTCTGGAACCTGCTGCGTGGCCAGAAAACAAACCGTAGTGCTGTTGAGCGAGAATCTCGCAAGGAACTGGAGAAGCTGCGCAAGCTGCGTTCAATCTCACTCACCAAGCCGTTGTCGGAGAAGACGCGTCCCGCGACCATTAACGATATTGTTGGACAAAAAGACGGGCTGCGTGCCCTTAAAGCTGCCCTATGCAGTGCCAATCCGCAACATGTTATCATTTATGGCCCTCCCGGAGTCGGAAAGACAGCTGCCGCAAGGGTTGTGCTGGAAGAAGCGAAGAAGAATCCATCTTCTCCTTTCAAACCAGACGCGAAATTCACCGAGCTGGATGCAACAACAGCCCGTTTTGATGAACGTGGTATTGCTGACCCTCTAATTGGTTCGGTTCATGATCCGATATATCAGGGAGCAGGAGCCATGGGCGTTGCAGGTATTCCTCAACCTAAACCGGGGGCTGTAACGAAAGCGCATGGAGGCATGCTTTTTATTGATGAAATTGGTGAATTGCATTCCATCCAGATGAATAAGCTGTTGAAAGTGTTGGAAGATCGCAAGGTGTTTTTGGAAAGTGCGTACTATAACTCGGAAGACACGCATACTCCTGCTTATATCCACGATATTTTTCAAAATGGTTTGCCAGCCGACTTCCGCCTTGTTGGGGCAACGACACGTTCGCCGCATGAACTGCCACCAGCTTTGCGTTCGCGCTGCATGGAAGTTTATTTCCGGCCTTTGTTGCCTGAGGAGATTGGACGAATTGCAGAAGATGCTGTTCAGAAAATAGGATTCAGTCCATGTCCGGATGCTGTTGATGTGGTCAAGCGATATGCAACCAATGGACGTGAAGCGGTCAATATCATCCAGCTGGCTGCTGGACTTGCGCTGACAGAGAAGCGTGAGACGCTTCAGGCGTCCGATGTGGAGTGGGTGGCTGGTAGCAGCCAGATTCAGCCACGGCCTGACCGGAAGGTCCCCTCACAGCCGCAGGTGGGGTTTGTGAACGGCTTGGCGGTATATGGACCGAATATGGGAACCATTTTAGAAATCGAAGTGTCTGCTGTTCCGGCTCTTAAAGATCAAGGCCGAATCAACATTACAGGCGTTGTGGATGAAGAAGAGATTGGAGGCGGTTCGCGTACACTCCGGCGAAAAAGTATGGCTAAAGGCTCGGTTGAAAATGTGTTAACCGTATTAAAAGCCATGGGTATTCGTCCGAATGATTATGATTTACACGTGAATTTCCCAGGTGGGACGCCTATTGATGGTCCATCAGCCGGGATTGCCATGGCGACTGCCATTACATCAGCCATTCAGGGACGCCCTGTGGATCATGAGACAGCGATGACTGGCGAGATCAGTATTCATGGTCGGGTGAAGCCCATTGGTGGCGTGCTGGCCAAGGTGGAGGCTGCTTTTCAGGCGGGAGCAAAGACGGTTATTATTCCCGCGGAGAACTGGCAGTCCATTTTCGAGAATCTGGATGGCTTGCGCGTTATTCCGGTAGATACGGTACAGGACGTATTCCGTGAAGTGTTCGCCTGGGTTCCGGAATCACAACAGATGGAACAGACGAAGCTTACAGAGGAGGCAGTTGCACCTGCACCGGAGATTTTTCCACCGGCATCCGCTTCCTATTTGCGTGCTGACGTGCCTCGTCCAGGACAGGTTACAGATTCGGGAAGCTGCTAAGCGCTTCCCTTCATTGGTTTTTTATGTGAACATTTGATAGAATAATGAATGACTACAACCTGAGAGCCATTGGAGGTGCGAAAGCGATGGGACCGAGCAAAGCGAAAGGTCGTCGTTTTCCTTTACTGCCTTTAAGAGGACTTCTCGTCTACCCGAGTATGGTACTGCATCTCGATGTGGGCCGGGAGAAATCGGTCAAGGCTTTAGAAAAAGCGATGGTAGAAGAACATCTGATTCTCCTATGTTCCCAAGCCGAAGTAAATATTGAAGAACCAACACAAGAGGACATTTTCAGAATCGGAACCGTAGCCAAGGTCAGACAGATGCTGAAGCTTCCGAACGGTACGATTCGTGTACTCGTGGAAGGCTTGGAACGGGCTGAAATTATTGAATATACGGACAACGAGGAATATTATGAAGTACTGGCCAAAGAGCTGCCTGAAGAGGAGAATACCCATCCGGAGACGGATGCCTTGATGCGTACTGTTCTGAACCAGTTCGAGAATTATATTAATCTGTCCAAAAAAGTGACACCAGAGACACTCGCAGCGGTGTCTGACATCGAAGAACCAGGGCGACTGGCCGATGTGATCACAAGTCATCTGTCCTTGAAGATCAAGGATAAACAGGAAATTCTGGAGACCATCGACGTTCGGGAACGTCTGGAGAAATTGCTGGATATCCTGAACAACGAGCGCGAAGTGCTGGAGCTTGAACGCAAGATCAGTCAACGTGTGAAGAAACAGATGGAGAAAACGCAAAAGGAATATTATCTGCGCGAGCAGATGAAAGCGATCCAGAAAGAACTGGGTGAAAAAGAAGGCCGTGCAGGTGAGGTCGAGGAACTTCGCACTCAGATGGAAGAACTCGGCTTGCCGGACAAGGTGAAAGAAAAGGTCGAGAAAGAAATTGATCGACTGGAGAAGATGCCTGCAAGTTCAGCTGAGGGCGGAGTCATCCGCAACTACGTGGATTGGCTACTCGGCCTTCCTTGGAGCCAGATGACAGCAGATGACCTGGATATTCAAAAAGCCGAGGATGTGCTCAATGCAGATCATTACGGGTTGGAAAAGCCAAAAGAACGTGTGCTTGAATATCTGGCTGTCCAGAAGCTTGTCAAGAAGCTCAAAGGGCCTATTCTCTGTCTGGTTGGACCTCCAGGGGTCGGTAAAACATCCCTTGCCCGTTCGATCGCGAGATCGCTGGGGCGGGAGTTTGTAAGAATCTCTCTTGGCGGCGTGCGAGATGAAGCAGAGATTCGTGGACACCGACGCACCTATGTAGGAGCCATGCCTGGTCGTATCATTCAAGGTATGAAAACGGCGGGTTCGCTTAATCCGGTATTCCTGCTCGACGAGATTGATAAGATGGCTTCAGATTTCCGCGGAGACCCTTCCGCAGCGTTACTTGAAGTCCTTGATCCGGAACAGAATAATACGTTTAGTGATCACTTTGTAGAATTGCCGTTTGACTTATCCAACGTTATGTTTATAACAACTGCCAACACGGTACACAATATTCCGCGTCCATTGCTGGATCGGATGGAAATGCTCAACATCCCTGGTTACACAGAGCTGGAGAAGCTGCAAATTGCGAAAAACTATTTGTTGCCCAAACAGAAGCAGGACCATGGTCTGGAAGAAGAGCAACTGGAAATTCCCGATGACGCGCTGTTGCGTGTCATTCGTGAATATACACGGGAGTCAGGTGTACGTAATCTGGAACAACAAATGGCTTCGTTGTGCCGGAAAGCTGCCAAGAATATCGTATCTGGTGTAGAGGGCCAGATTAGCATTTCATCAGATGAGATTAAAGACTACCTTGGACCGGGCAAGTTCCGTTATGGCATGGCCGAACTGGAAGATCAGATTGGTACCGTAACGGGTCTGGCATGGACTGAAGTGGGCGGAGATACCCTTGTCATTGAAGTGACAGTTGTGCCTGGTACGGGTAAATTGACTCTGACGGGTAAACTGGGGGATGTCATGAAGGAATCGGCACAAGCCGCATTCAGTTACACTCGTTCCAAAGCTACACAGCTTGGGATCGCGCCTGATTTCCATGAGAAGAACGATATCCACATTCACGTTCCGGAAGGAGCGATTCCGAAGGATGGTCCATCTGCCGGGATTACGATGGCGACAGCGTTAATCTCAGCTCTGACGAACAAACATGTGTCCAAGGATATCGCGATGACTGGTGAAATAACATTGCGTGGACGTGTATTGCCAATTGGTGGTTTGAAAGAGAAATCACTGGCAGCCCATCGTGCAGGCTATAAAAAAATATTATTGCCCAAGGATAACGAACGGGACCTGCGTGACATTCCAGACAGCATCAAGGAAGATGTGGAGTTTGTCCCTGTAGCCCACATGGATCAGGTATTGCAGCATGCGCTTGTTGAGCAGGCGGGAATTCACCTGTAATCCATGTATCCGAAAGGTTCGTATGAAGAGTAGACCGTTCTGCGGAGGCTTCGGCGTCCGCTGGAACGGTTTTTTTGGTATGATAGAACAATCCATGGCATAATAACTTCAACTGTTATGCATAGCAAAGGCGTTCAAGAGAGGAAAGATACAATATGAAAGTAAATCAATCTGAATTTATTATCAGTGCCGTTCGGCCTGAACAATACCCCGAGGATGGTCTGCCAGAGATTGCGTTGGCGGGACGCTCCAATGTGGGAAAATCTTCCCTGATCAACCGTTTGATCAATCGTAAAAATCTTGCTCGGACGAGTGCAACACCAGGTAAAACACAGCAGCTGAACTATTATAAAATTAATCAGGATCTCTACTTCGTCGATTTCCCGGGATATGGTTACGCTAAAGTTTCTAAAGAGCAGCGCTTTGCCTGGGGTAAAATGATGGAGAAATACCTGCTCGGACGCGAGGAATTGAAACTGGTTATGCAGATGGTGGATATGAGACATGAGCCATCTAAGGAAGACAAGATGATGAATGAATGGCTTCGTCATAACGGATTGCCTTTGGTTGTGGTTGCAACCAAGATGGACAAGATTCCCAAAACACGCAGAGCCAAACATATCAAAGTCATCAAGGAATCACTGGGTCTTCGTTCAGGGGATTTGTTTGTACCGTTTTCATCCGAAGAGGGATTGGGGAAAGAAGAGTTATGGGACATCATTACCCGCCATGCTCGCATTGATAAGTATGCACCAGTGCTAGATACAGAGGGTGTTTCTGAAGTGGAAGAAAACAACGAAATTAACGGATAACCGAGGTAGAATACTGTTTTAGTGAGCGAATGGAAGCATGCAAATTGAAACGTTGATGAGATTAAGATTAATCCCGTTTTTTATGGGTTTTTGTGAGAATTCATCATCTGGATCTGGAGAAAAATAGCGTTAGGGTAGTGTATAATGAGCATAGGTGCATGTTGCCAACAGTACCAAAAATACCGGCTTTGCCGGCCTGAAGAATTTTGAGATTACTGCTTCATGTGCAGGAAGGCAAAACAATCGGGAAAGAATTGAGGGATTTGTATGGCTCAGCGGTTAGCCATAGAATATGTTAAGGCGACTATGAAATTGTCAGAACCCCAGATGCATCAGTTTTTGCGCATGACAGAAGACGGCAGGCTTCATCATCGGGTTAAGGTGTTGGACAATGGATGTCAGGAGATTATGCTGGGGGATGTAAGTGGAGAAGAGGTTCATTTCCCATTTGACCGCATAGAAGGATTTTATATCTGTGAGTTATCTTGCCGCCTGGTGAATCTGCATCTGACCAACGTTGTCCGGAAGCTCTTTATGACGTTTAAGGGTGACGGGGTTGTGCATCGGATCTATAAAGGGTTCACCATGACGTATGTTTATGCTCAAGGCACTGTCCGTAAAATTGTGGAGACAACCGGGGAGAACACCCGAGTGATCTATGAATACAAAAATACGTTGCTTGAATTGCAACATCTGTTCCAGGCGAGAGATGTAGAACGCGAAATCAACCGTGTGTATGCCGAGATTGATTCACTGCTGGACACTAGAAAAGATGCGACTGCTGAACAGCTTCATCAGATTGATGAGAGCCTTGCACGTTATCAAAGACGGTTTTTTGAGCTTGAAGCTTATTAACCTGAAAGTGTATGTTTATACACGTATATGAATAGTTTAAATTCCCTTGCTTCTTCCGGACAGTGGCTCGTGCCAATGCGGAGGTTTCAGGGGACTTTTTTTTATTTTACAATCTTCTGGAAAAGGGTTGATTTCACGCTGATTCGATGTTATTTTTAATCTCGTTGAAAACAATATAGGAACCAGGATTCACTCAGGACATTATATGTTGCGAGAGATTTTTCCCTCGGGAAGTGAATGACGTAGGTCCTAGCGGATGAAATTTTTTCAAACATTTTATTCCTAGGAAGGGGGAACCGAAGGATGGAATATTCAACTTTCGGAAGACACGTTGCTGTTGATACTTGGGGTGTCGACTTTAATCTACTGAACAATGCGGAGTACTTGCAAGCCCAAATGGTTGAAGCAGCGGAGGCATGTGGCGCGACAGTGATGTCCGTGCAGTCCAAGCAGTTTGACCCACAGGGAGCAACCGTACTTGTACTATTGTCTGAGAGCCATCTCTCCATTCATACGTATCCTGAGAGAGGTTTTGCAGCGATTGATTGTTACACTTGTGGGGATACCGTTGACCCACAGCTGGCCATTGATTATCCGGTATCTGTATTAAAGCCTGAAAAAACGTATGCAAAGAAGCTGGTACGTGGATTGGGCGAATTGCAAGTGGAAACTCCAGAGATGAACAACCAGATTGAACAGGTTTAAATAATAAGTAGATCGCATACACAATGTTCACATATCGGGATGGACACATAACCTCCCAAACTCTAATAGTCATGGAATAATTCCATGGCTATTTGTTTTAATATCCATATCGTTATGAATATGATAATCGACACATTTTAACGCATAACGGTGAACTTTGGTGAGACACTACAATAAATGACAGTGCATATGATGATGAACATGGGGATTTCATAAACATTTCATAAAAATGACCCGGTCAGGGCTATGATGTGTGATATAATTAACCATGTCAATCATAAATGGATAGACATATGCAGTAAGCACTTTGATTGGAAATTTATTAGGCAGGTGAACTTGCAATGCACATCGTTGTCGTTGGTTTGAATTATCGCACGGCGCCTGTAGAGGTTAGGGAACGATTCACATTTGCAGAAAAGGACTTGTCTGAAGCGCTGCAGCAGCTCAAGCTGACCAAGAGTGTATTGGAAGGTGTAATCGTAGCCACATGTAACCGTACCGAGTTGTATGTTGTGGTGGACCGTCTTCACATGTGTGGTTATTTTATTCGAACATTCATGGAACAATGGTTTAATGTACCACGGGAAGAATTTACGCAACACTTATATATATATGAAGATGACCAAGCTATGCGCCATTTGTTCCGTGTGATTTGCGGACTGGATTCCATGGTCATTGGTGAGACTCAGATTCTTGGACAGGTGAAACAGGCTTTTCTTAAAGCGCAGGAAGAGAAATCAACAGGAACCTGGTTTAATATGCTGTTTAAACAGGCAGTTACGCTGGGCAAACGGGCACATTCGGAGACTTCCATCGGGGAGAGCGCCGTATCTGTCAGTTATGCTGCTGTTGAGCTCGGTAAGAGGATTTTTGGCATGTTCACAGACAAGAAGGTACTCATTTTGGGTGCCGGCAAGATGAGTGAACTGACCGTGAAACATCTGTATTCCAACGGGGCATCCGAAGTCATCGTAGCGAATCGTACGCTCGCAAGAGCAGAAGAATTGGCGGCCAAGTTCCGGGGTACACCTTGTACGATGGAACAGGCATTAGATCGACTTAATGAAGTTGACATTGTTATTAGTTCCACTGGAGCTGAACGTTATGTCATGGATGCAGCAGTGGTACGGGAGAGCATGAAGCGTCGTCAATCTCGTCCATTGTTCCTGATTGATATTGCGGTTCCGCGCGATATTGATCCGGCGATTGGTGAATTATCCAACGTATTTCTCTATGACATTGATGATCTGGAAGGAATCGTGGAGAGTAACCTGGAGATGCGTAAGGCGGAAGCTGCCAAGATTGAGAGAATGATTGAGCTTGAGATGGAAGATTATTACCATTGGCTCAAAACGTTGGGGGTTCGTCCCGTTATTCGTGCTTTGCAGGAAAAAGGTGTCTCCATTCATGAAGAAACGATGGATAGCCTGTTTAACAAACTGCCTGAGCTCGATGAACATCAACGTAAAGTCATTCGTCGTTTGACCAAAAGTATTGTGAATCAAATGACGACAGATCCGATTAATCGGATTAAGGAAATGGCAGGCACGAAGCAAGGTGATGAAGCTCTGCGCATGTTTACTCAGATTTTCGCTTTGGAAGATGCAGTAGAGATGGCTGCTGAAAAAGTGAGTCAGAGTGATGCTACAGCTCTGGCAAAACCAGCCGTGCACCTTAACGAAAACCGGCAAGACCCCGTGCCGGCTTATGCTCCGGCAGGCGTATAAGGCGGGTGGGCAGCTTGACCCTTGCTGAACAAGTCTATGAAGCTCTAATCTATATGTATGCCCTGAGCCTACTGTTCTATTTCTCGGACTGCATTCGACGCAATGCGGGGGCGAAGCGGACAGGCACAGGGTTTCTTGTTGTAGTTTGGGGGCTACAGGTTACACATGTCATACTGCGCATGTGGACTGAAGGCCATTTCCCAATTTACACAACCTTTGATTTTTTGTTCATATTTTCATTCAGTATTGTGCTGATGTCTCTCATCATGAATCGTATCCAGCGTTCCGAATTTGTGATTTTGCTGCTGAATGTTGTAGGTTTTTCCGTTACAGTATTAAACCGACTGTGGTTTACGGCCGGAGAGATATCACTGCATAACTGGCAAACGGTACATGGATTACTCATCATGCATATTACCTTGGCGAATCTTGGTTTTGCAGCGTTGACCGTTGCTACGGTGTTTGCCTTGTTATATCTGTTCTTGCACCATAAGTTGAAGAAAAAAATGTGGAATGATACGATGCGACGGCTGCCAAGCCTGGAAGTGATCGGTAAGTATATGGATGGTGCCACGTTGATCGGAACACCGCTCCTTGGAGTTTCTGTGATGCTTGCCGTATTATCCATTGTGGCAGAAAGACGCTGGATTCTACTTTTGGATCTCAAAGTTATTGCGACAGGCCTTGCTATTGCCATCTATGTGGGTTACTTCGTATCCAAGAGAAGGAAACAGTTCTCGACGATTATTATGGCAAGGTGGACATTGATCGGGTACGGATTTGTCATTGTGAGTTTTTTATCCAATGCGTATTCAGCGTTTCATCGTTGGACGGGAGAGTGAAGGGGATGGACCGTTACACGCCGATATTTGTGAATACTTCAGGAAAGAACTGCTGTGTGGTTGGTGGTGGACGTGTTGCCGAGCGTAAAATTAAAGGATTGCTACATGCGGAAGCACAGATTACGGTCATTAGTCCGGAGCTTACTCCCGTATTAAAACAACTGCATCATGAATCCCGAATTCAATGGATAGACCGGTCCTACCGCAATGGAGATTTGCGGGGGGCCTTTCTCGTATATGCAGCGACTGACCGGTCAGAGGTCAATTCAACTGTGGTTCGGGATGCTGAGGCTGAGGGCATACTGGTGAATGACGCGATGTCCTCGGAGCACAGCAGTTTCATTACACCCAGCGTGGTCAGGCGTGGGAGATTAAGCATAGCGATATCGACAGCAGGAGCGGGTCCGGCAGCAGCTGCTGAGATACGTGCCACACTCGAGCAACAGTTCGGTGATGAGTATGAAACGTACCTTGAGTTTTTGCACCAGATGAGGACCGAGGTGAAGTTACGCGTATCTTCTTCTAGTCTTAGAAGTACGTTGCTTCGGCAGTTAACTGAAATGCACATATTAGAAGATATTCGCACAGGCCATTTCCGGTGGTGGACCGAAGAAGAAATCGGGGACTGGATATCCCGTAATCAGGAGGAAGTATAGATATGCGTACAATTAAAGTTGGAAGTAGACAGAGCGCGCTTGCGCTAACCCAGACAGGCCATGTCATTCAGGATTTACGCGACATTTGTGAGCGGGAAGGATTAGCTTTTGACTTTGAAGTACATAAGATTGTTACGAAGGGAGATCTGATTCTGGATGTAACGCTGTCAAAAGTGGGAGGCAAAGGATTGTTTGTCAAAGAAATTGAACAGGCGATGCTTGATCGTACCATTGATATGGCTGTGCATAGCATGAAAGATATGCCTTCCGAGTTACCTGAAGGATTAATTAATGGCGCTGTTCCCCGTCGTGCAGATCCACGGGATGCGCTGATTTCCAATGGTGGACTCACGCTGGATCAACTGCCAGAAGGAGCTAGAGTGGGTACAAGTAGCCTTCGCCGGTCCAGTCAATTGAAGGCCTATCGTCCGGATTTGCAATTGGAATCGCTTCGCGGCAATATTGATTCCCGTCTGCGGAAGCTGGAGACCGAAGGTCTTGATGCGATTATTCTGGCTGCTGCAGGGTTGTACCGGATGGGCTGGGAAGACCGGATTACCGAGTACTTGACCGAGACGGCTTGCCTTCCGGCTGTGGGCCAGGGTGCGCTTGGTATCGAATGTCGTGAAGACGATGAGGAATTGTTGCACTTATTGCAGCTGTATAACGATCCGGAGACAGCATTTCCTGTACAGGCGGAACGCCGTTTTCTCAGTGTATTGAATGGGGGCTGTCAGGTTCCAATTGGTGCTCATGCAGTATGGCTGCCTCAGCAAGATGCAGATTCCCTGAATGGCGAAAACACGTTACAATTAACAGGTATGGTCGGTACACCGGATGGTGGACTGATTCTTAAGGAAGCTCTGACTGGCAAAGACCCGGTTCGTCTGGGAGAAGAAGTGGCTTGGAGATTGATCGAACGGGGAGCAGAGCAGATACTGGCAGAAGTTAGGGGATGAAGACATGGTGGGGAAGGTCTTTTTGGTAGGAGCAGGTCCTGGGGATGCAAAGCTGATTACGGTAAAAGGGTGGGAATCCATCGGTAAAGCGGATGCTGTAGTCTATGATCGCTTGGCAAGTCCGAGATTGTTAAAACAAATGAAACCCGGTGCGGTTAAGATTTACGTGGGCAAACGCCCGGATCGGCATACGATGAAACAGGAAGAGATCAATCAACTGTTGGTTGATCTGGCTCTTGAAGGTAAGATTGTGGTTCGGCTTAAGGGCGGCGATCCGACGATCTTTGGACGCGTGGGCGAAGAGGCGGATTTGCTGCACAAAAACGGGGTCCCGTTTGAGATTGTGCCTGGGGTAACAGCTGCGATAAGTGTACCTGCTTATGCCGGAATTCCCGTGACACACCGTGACTATGCGTCCTCCATCTCTATCATTACGGGGCATGAAAGTCCGGACAAGCTCGATCGCAGCATCCATTGGGATAAAGTGACGAATGCAACGGGCACGCTTGTATTTATGATGGGTGTTGCCAAAATTGGATATATCAGCGAACAGTTGATCCGTCATGGTCGTCCGGCGCAAACACCGGTAGCTCTTATACGTTGGGGAACACGAGCGGAACAGGATACCATCACAGGTACCCTTGAAGATATAGAAGCGAAAGTAATTGCGGCCAATTTCCAACCGCCAGCGGTTATTGTGGTGGGGGATGTCGTGAATCAACGGGAACAGTTGAAATGGGCAGAGGCATTGCCGCTGTTTGGCAAACGGATCTTGGTGACCCGTGCTCGCAGCCAGGCGAGTGAACTCGTGGATCGTATTGAGGAACTTGGCGGTGAGCCGTATGAGTTTCCGGTCATTGAGACGGTCATGCCATCCAGTGAATCTGCGAAGCAAAGTGTCAAAGACGCGTTTAGTGCTTTAAATACCTATGACTGGGTGTTTTTCACAAGTGTGAACGGCGTAGAGTTTTTCTTCCGCCATCTGGAACAGGAAGGCAAGGATATTCGCTCGATTCATCAAGCGAGAATTGCTGCTGTAGGACCTTCCACAGCAGACGCCTTGCGTAAACATGGCATCGTTGCAGAGGTAGTCAAAGGTCCTTTCCAGGCCGAAGGCATGCTAGAGGCTTTTGAAAGCGAATTGAAGGAAGGTCAGAGCGTACTGCTTCCACACGGTGATCTGGCCCGTACGTGGTTACGTGACCAGTTGAGAGAACGAGGACTTCAAGTCACCGAAGCCATCACCTATGATACGATCCTTGCTGGCGAGGATGATGATGAACTGCTCAAGTTGCTTGAAGAAGGCGGTATTCATGCGGTGACCTTTACAAGTTCATCAACGGTTACCAACTTCATGAGTATGTTGAAACGTATGGGGTTGCAAGATCCGCTGCCTTTATTACAAGACGTAGAGGTTGCATGTATCGGACCGGTTACAGCGAAGACCGCAGAGGCCGCTGGACTAAAGGTTACTCTGATGGCAGAGGAAGCGACGATGGATAGCTTGATCACAGTTCTGTGTGAATGGAAACGGACGGGTACCAAAGAAGGCGCTCTTCGGAATTAATACACATGTAATATGTCAACATATGAAGCGTGCTGAATTCGACAAGATACCAGCGCGCTTCCCTTTTTGCTCTATTTAACTATCAGGGAGGTTTAACACATATGAGTTTTCCAATTGTACGGCATCGCCGTTTACGTCAATCCACAGGTATTCGCAATATGGTCAGAGAGACCCATCTAACCGTGGATGATTTTATTCAACCGATCTATGTAACGTATGGAGAAAATGTGAAATCCGAAATCAAATCCATGCCGGGGGTGTTCCGCTTCTCACTGGATCGCCTTCAGGAAGAAGTAACAGAAATTGCCGAATTGGGAATTCCGGCTGTGTTATTGTTCGGTATACCAGAGACTAAGGATAGTGTGGGTTCATCTGGCTTTGCTGAAGATGGCATTGTGCAGGAAGCAACGAGATTGATCAAATCGTGGTACCCAGAACTGTTGGTTGTTGCAGATACTTGTCTGTGCGAATTTACCGATCACGGTCACTGCGGCATGGTGCATACTGTGGAGATTGACGGTCACATCTGCGGAGATGTGTTAAATGATGAATCACTCGATCTGCTCGTGCAGACGGCAGTGTCCCAAGCCAAAGCAGGAGCGGACATCATTGCGCCATCCAACATGATGGATGGATTTGTACAAGCGATCCGTGCCGGGTTGGATGAGAATGGATTCAGTCATATTCCGATCATGTCCTACTCTGTAAAATACGCGTCAGCTTTCTATGGCCCATTTCGCGAAGCAGCAGATTCAACGCCGCAATTCGGTGACCGCAAATCGTATCAGATGGACCCGGCCAATGCACGTGAAGCTTTGCGTGAAGCAGAAACAGATGTGCTGGAAGGAGCGGACATGTTGATGGTAAAACCATCCCTTTCCTATCTGGATGTTATGCGCACCATCAAGGATCAATTTGATCTTCCGCTTGTCGCTTATAACGTTAGTGGTGAGTATGCCATGGTGAAGGCAGCGGCGATTCAAGGCTGGATCGATGAGAAAAAAGTCGCCATGGAAATCCTGCTAAGCATGAAACGCGCAGGTGCAGATATGATCATTACCTACTACGGAAAAGACGCTTCACGCTGGTTGGCTGAGAAATAAAATAATCGTTATCAGGGAGGATACTCATGACTGCACAACAAGGTAATCGTCGTAATGATGAGCGCTCACGTAGCGCGTTTGAGGAAGCTAAGCAGTACATACCCGGGGGGGTGAACAGCCCTGTGCGCGCATTCAAATCGGTGGGACTGACGCCGATCTATGCGGAGCGCGGCGAAGGGTCCAAAATTTACGATATTGATGGCAATGTTTTTATTGACTATGTAGGATCATGGGGTCCGCTTATCATGGGACATGCACACCCTGACGTTGTAGAAGCTTTGCGTGAGACAGCCCTTAAAGGAACAAGCTTTGGTGCACCTACCTTGCTGGAGACCGAGATGGCGAAACTGGTCTGTGAGCGTGTACCTTCCATCGATATCGTGCGGATGGTTAATTCCGGTACGGAAGCAACCATGAGTGCCATTCGACTGGCACGAGGGGTAACCGGACGCAGTAAAATTCTGAAGTTTGAAGGATCGTATCATGGACATGCGGACAGCTTGCTGATCAAGGCTGGTTCAGGTGTTGCAACGTTGGGGCTGCCAGATAGTCCGGGTGTGCCTGAGGGCGTAGCTGTGAATACCATTACGGTACCTTATAACGATCTGGAGTCCGTGACGCTTGCTTTTGAACGTTATGGTGAAGAACTGGCCGCTGTTATTGTGGAACCTGTGGCGGGTAACATGGGGGTTGTACCTCCGGCTTCCGGCTTCCTTGAAGGCTTGCGCAGTTTGACGACGCAATATGGAAGCCTGCTTATTTTTGACGAAGTTATGACCGGTTTCCGCGTAGGGTTGAATTGTGCCCAGGGACGGTATGGGGTTACACCTGACCTGACTTGTCTGGGGAAAGTTATCGGTGGCGGACTCCCGGTTGGTGCTTATGGTGGTCGCCGGGATCTGATGGAACAGATTGCCCCTACGGGACCGATCTATCAAGCAGGTACACTAAGCGGGAATCCGCTGGCTATGGCAGCAGGATATACCACGCTCAAATTGTTAACACCAGAGGTCTATGACCGTCTGGAGACACTGTCTGCACGTCTGCAAGCCGGATTCGAGAAAAATGCAGCTGAGACGGGTGTCGCGATAACCATTAACCGTGTGGGTTCAATGGTATGTCCGTTCTTCAGTGCTGTTCCCGTAACCAATTATGATATTGCCAAAGAAAGCAATCTGGATCAATTCCGTCGTTATTTTGCGGCCATGATTGATCAAGGTGTGAGTGTTGCGCCTTCTCAATACGAAGGCATGTTTGTCTCTGGTGTGCACACGGAGCAGGATATTGACGATACGATCGAGGCGAATCGTAAAGCTCTTCAATCGTTATGACGATCAAAAGTTGGAAACGCCGCGGGGAATGGCTTGAGCTGATGCCAGGCAAAGCAGTAACAGGCAGCACGGACAAACCGATGGCTGCGGAGCAATGGCTATTGTCTGAGCTTCAGTTTCCAGAGAAATTGTTACGTCAGCTTAAAGCAAACCGAGGAATACAAATCGCAGGGGACCGGCTTCGGCTGGCCCTTTTTGCGTCTCAGCCAATCGATGTTGAGCCACGCTGGGCTGAGGTGGAGGTCCTGTATGAGGATGATTTCTGTCTGGTTATGCACAAACCGGCAGGCATGAAACTGCATCCGGATGGAAGCCGGGCTGATCAGGCCATCACGCTGGATCATGTGGTTGCCTCCTATTATGAAATGAATGGAATACAGGCAAGTGTGCGTCATGTTCATCGACTGGATGAGGATACAACCGGACCTGTCCTGTATGCCAAAAATGCGTTTGCCCTCACCAAACTTGATGAAGCGATGCGTCGCAAAGAGATTGGCCGCCACTATGTTGCCATTGCAGGTGGACAAATTCCCCTTGAACTCCACAAAATTGATGCTCCCATTGGCAAGGACAGACATCACAAACAGCGCAGACGTGTCTCGGAAGGTGGTCAAGAAGCTGTTACTCATGTGGAGATCGTCGAAGTATGGGAACGAGCAACCCTTGTGCGATTGAAGCTGGATACAGGACGAACACATCAAATTCGTGTACATCTGAGTTACGCGGGACATCCGCTCATCGGTGATGAGTTGTATGGTGGGAGAGCGGATGCCATTGGTCGGCAGGCGCTTCACGGAGAAATGCTGAATTTTAGCCATCCGTTAACTGGAGCCATAATTGAAGTGAATGACCCTTGGCCGTCCGATTTTACACAACTGGCAGAGCGCGAGCGGGCTTATTAATTATACTGTATAAGTTCAACTAACTATTTACACGAAAACGGAAAGGACAGAAACAACCAGAAGAAGCAAAGCGTTCGCCTAAAAGCTTTCTGAAAGAAAGCTGCTTCGGAAGCATAAGCTATCCCCGGATTTCCCTTTTATAAAAAGGAATGAAAAATCTGGGGATAACAGCGATCGGAAGGTTGTTCTGTCATTGGAGTGACAGTGTAAATAACGATGAGTTGAACATATATAGCAAGGTTTTTCAAAAGGTGGCATGCTCATCTCATTCAAGGCATATAGATGGGGTAACGAAGGATTTGGACCATGGATCAGTCCCATGAGAAGGATCATGGTGAACATATGCCGAAAGGAGGACGCCACCTTTGTTGAATCAACCTTATGGTTTGCGGTTCGATATTTATGAGCGCGTTCATTTGTCTGAGGGAGTCCCTGTGATTGAGGAATTGGAAGAAATTGAACTATACCCGCGCATTCAAGTCATAGGGCAGGATGATCATGCCACGTTAAGAGGGCATCTTTTACTAACAGGCGCGTACAGAGGAGAAAATGAGGCTTCAGAGGAGCTCAAACATTTCATTCCCGTGGAGATCACAGTGCCGCTGAACCGGGTCAGATCAATTGAGGATATTTCCATCGAGATTGAAAATTTCGACGTGGATCTGTTATCCAATCGCAGTCTGAACATTACTGGCGTGTTGTCGCTGCGAGGCATCGAGGGCTTTCCTGTTGAAGAGCCGCAAGTGTGGTCAGCAGATGAGTTTACAGTTGTCCACTCACCTGAAGCTCAGCAATCCAACCGTTCCGATGAAGCAGAACAGACAGATAGCGACCCGAACACATTTGCACAAGAATATCTGCTTCAGCGGAGTGAGGAAGAGAGACTTGCGAATGCAGCAGAAATTGCCTATGGTGCGCCGGAATATCATCAGGAATATGCGAACTTATCCTCGGCGGAGCCACTTCAATCGGCGGAGCAAAGTGCGGAGTACGCTAACGAAAACAGACAACCTGATGCAAACGAAGATCCTGCATCTCTGACAGCGAATGGAGATGCACTGGCATCCCAGGAGCAATACAGCGAACCTTCTCCCATCTCGTCATTTATGGCTGAGACCGCTGATCGGTTAGCTTCTTACCCTGAGTCGGAACCATTGCTGCCTCTGGAAGAAGAGTCTTCGGCATGGTCCGAGCCTTCCGTGGATGCATTGCCTGAGGAGCCTAGAAATTCAGATCAAGCAATTTCAGAGCCTACTGCTCAATCATCTAATGAGTTCGCAGCACCAGATGTACCGGACAAACCAGATGTATGGCACTTCGAATCAGCGAGATCTGTACCTCAGCAGGAGAATCAGGCAGTTGATGTTCCGGTTGAACCACAGGCTGAGAACTGGCAAGGTGTATTCGCTGCTTCCGAACCAGGCAACGCTGAGGAAGACCGCCCTTCTTTTGAGACGGCTGGGGTAGATGAGTTTGTGCAGAATGAAGCATTTGTTCCTGAACCTGTGGCTGAGACGGAAGACAAGCCGGAGATGAAGGTTGCTTTTGGCAGCAAAAAGGAATCCGCACCACGACAAGAGGAGGGTGTGGGTATCTCTTCCTTGTTATCCTCTGGCAGATCAGCACGCGATGCTGAAGTGGAGAGAGGCGAAGAGGTTCCAGCTGGTGTGATACAGGAAGAAACGTATGCACCAGAGGATGTGGAATGGAAGAATCTGTTCCTGAGAACGATCGTGGACCAGACGCCATTCCGTAAAGTGAAACTGTGCATCGTCCAGCGGGAAGATACACTGGATGCCATTGCAGATCGATACCAATTGAGCACGAGGGAACTTCAGTTGTATAACCGATTGTCTGAACAAGTTGTGGAAGAAGGTCAGATATTGTACATCCCTTAATCCGTAGTTAAAGCCTTCGTTACGACCCGTGATCCCCTTGAGGATTGCGGGTTTTTGCATGATTTGCCCTAAACCTGCATTCCAGCGCACTTTATCCACTGTTGTCAGGTTGACTATCGCGCACGAGCAAGGTATGATGTGTGTAGGTTTTTTGAAGAACAACGTGGAACGGGAGTAGTAGACAGTATGACCTTTCAGAGAGTGGAATTGCAACGCTGTGAGATTCCGCAGGAACCAACTGATCGAAGTCGCCCGGGAGTTGCCTGTTTGAATACAAGGGATGAATGAGAGTTACCGTCATTTATTTCTGAGGTAGGATGGGCCGGTAGCAGCCGTTATCTGCTTGAAGTGTCACGTCATGTACAGAGGGTGAAGTCTATCTTGCTGTCAGCGTGAAACAAAGGTGGTACCGCGAAAGCTAACCTTTCGTCCTTTGATGGATGAAAGGTTTTTTTTGTTTTTTTTGGCGAAGATGATGAAGATGAAGTAACGGAGGAATGACACATGTCTGAGGAAAAAAAATCAGCTGCAACAGAAATGCCGACCACTTACGATCCTAAAGCGGCAGAGGACAAATGGTACTCCACCTGGATGGAGCGCGGATATTTCAAAGCCGGTCAACGTAAAGATGCCGAGCCGTATACGATTGTAATTCCACCCCCGAATGTGACCGGGATGCTGCATATCGGGCATGCGCTTGACTTTACACTGCAGGATATTCTGATCCGCACAAAACGCATGCAGGGTTACGACGCACTGTGGCTCCCAGGTTCCGACCATGCAGGTATTGCTACCCAAACCAAGGTGGAGCAGAAACTGCGTGAAGAAGGTCTGACCCGTTATGATCTGGGACGCGAGAAGTTTCTGGAGAAAGTATGGGATTGGAAAGATCAATATGCCACGACCATTCGTCAACAATGGGGCAAAATGGGGTTGTCACTTGACTACTCACGTGAACGTTTTACGCTGGATGAAGGTCTGTCCCAAGCGGTTCGCAAAGTATTTGTTCAGCTGTATGAAAAAGGCCTTATTTATCGTGGCAAACGCATCATTAACTGGGACCCGGTGAACCGGACTGCCCTGTCCGACATTGAGGTTGAATACAAAGAGGTTCAGGGTCACCTGTACCATCTGCGTTACCCGCTCAAAGACGGAAGTGGCTACGTTACAGTAGCAACAACGCGTCCTGAAACGATGCTGGGTGATACAGCGGTCGCTGTTCATCCGAAGGATGAGCGCTATGCAGATATGATTGGCAAAGTCCTTGTACTGCCTATCATCGGACGAGAAATTCCAATTATCGCTGATGATTATGTGGATAAAGAGTTCGGAAGTGGTGCAGTTAAAATCACGCCTGCGCATGATCCGAATGACTTTGAAGTAGGTCTTCGTCATGATCTGCCTCAGATTACGGTCATGGATGAGAGCGGCACAATGAATGCAGAAGCCGGCAAGTATCAGGGACTGGATCGCAGTGAATGCCGCAAGCAGATTGTTGCTGATATGAAAGAGCAAGGTGTACTGATCAACATCGAGGATCACACGCATCAGGTTGGACACAGTGAACGTACCGGCGCTGTTGTTGAACCGTATCTGTCTACCCAGTGGTTTGTTGAGATGAAGCCACTTGCAGAGAGAGCGATCAAGAAACAACAAAGCGGCGAAGGGGTTAATTTTGTTCCAGATCGTTTCGAGAAAACCTATCTGAACTGGATCGAGAACGTTCGTGACTGGTGTATTTCCCGTCAACTATGGTGGGGACATCGTATTCCTGCCTGGTATGATGAGGAAACGGGTGAAATCATCGTATCTGCTGAAGATCCGACTACGCTGCCAGAAAATGCTGGACGCAAGCTCAGACAGGATGACGATGTACTCGATACTTGGTTTAGCTCCGGCTTATGGCCATTCTCCACACTAGGCTGGCCGGAAGATACGGAAGACCTGCAACGTTATTATCCGACAAGTGTACTTGTGACAGGGTATGACATCATATATTTCTGGGTTGCACGTATGATTTTCACTGCACTGGAATTCACGGATGAGATTCCGTTCAAGGATGTGCTGATGCATGGTCTTGTTCGTGACGCAGATGGACGCAAAATGTCCAAATCACTGGGTAACGGTGTAGACCCACTGGATGTAATTGAGAAATACGGCGCAGATGCAATGCGTTACATGATCTCAACCAGCAGTACGCCAGGTCAGGATCTACGTTTCCGTTGGGAACGGGTGGAGCAGGCTCGTAATTTTGCCAACAAGATCTGGAATGCTTCGCGCTTTGCATTGATGAATCTGGAAGGATTCACCTATGAGGATCGCGACATCAGCGGAGAGCTTGGTACAGCGGATTATTGGATTTTGCACCGTCTGAACGAAACTTCCCGCGATATTACGCGTCTAATCGAAGCGTATGAATTTGGGGAAACGGGTCGTGTGCTTTATAACTTTATCTGGGATGACCTGTGTGACTGGTACATTGAGTTTGCTAAACTGTCCTTCTACGGGGAAGATCCGGTTGCCAAGAAAAAAACGCAATCCGTGCTGGCTTATGTGCTCGATCAGACTATGCGTCTGATTCATCCGTTCATGCCATACATCTCCGAAGAGATCTGGCAGCATCTGCCGCATGAAGGCGAGACGATTACGCTGGCGTCTTGGCCGGTATATGATCCTGCTCTTGAGAACCCAGAGGCTGTGGCCGAGATGAACCTGCTCATGGATACCATTCGTGCAGTTCGGAACATTCGTGCAGAAGTGAACGTGCCGATGAGCAAAAAGATCGAATTGATGGTAAAAGCAAATAGCCCTGAAGCGTCCAGCATCATCGAACGTAACAGCCATTACATCAAACGTTTCTGTAATACGTCCGAGTTCGATAGTGGGCTGGATCTAAGCTCCCCGGATAAGGCAATGACTGCAATCATCACAGGAGCAGAGCTATACTTGCCACTGGCTGGTCTTATCGATATCGAACAGGAAGTGGCTCGCCTGGAGAAAGAGTTACAGAACCTTGAGGGCGAAGTACTCCGTGTGGAGAAAAAGCTGTCGAATGAAGGCTTTGTTGCCAAAGCGCCTGCCAAGGTTATTGAGGAAGAGCGCGCCAAGCAAGCAGACTATTCCGACAAACGGGATAAAGTGATTGCACGAATCAAGGAACTGAAAGGCTAATATATTTGGGTCGGATGGAGAGCCATTATGCCATCCGGCCGCTTTTTTCACTCAAACTCGGGACCGAAGGTGAATCAGATGACGGAATTAGACGGGACAGATGCAGCAGCTCCTTTACTTACGTATAACGAGGCCGTGGACTGGATCAATGGCCTTATTCCTTTTGGCATCCGACCTGGATTGGAACGAATCGAGAGTCTGATGTCTATGTTAGGCAATCCTCACCAACGTCTCAAATTTATTCACGTCGCGGGAACGAACGGCAAAGGTTCGACTTGCGCTTTTTTGACGTCAGTGCTTCTTCAGGCTGGATATGATGTGGGTACCTTTACGTCGCCTTATATCACCAAGTTTACGAACCGTTTTCAATACAACGGCGAGGATATTCCGGAAGAGACTCTGTTGAAGATCTCTAACCGTCTTCGCCCGTTGGTTATGGAAATGGCATCTACTCCGCTTGGTTCCCCAACGATGTTTGAGGTGTCCACGGCTCTCGCGCTTCTGTATTATGCAGAAGAGTGCTACCCTGATGTTGTGGTATGGGAGACGGGGCTGGGGGGAAGGATGGACGTAACGAATATTGTTTCGCCTGTTGTGTCCGTCATCACCAACATTGGTATGGATCACACGGATGTGCTTGGAGATACGATTGAGCAGATTGCTGGAGAAAAGGCAGGCATTATCAAGCCGGGAGTCCCCGTTGTGACCTGCGCGATGCAACCCGAAGCTGTGAAAGTGATTCAGGAGAAAGCACAGCAGCTTCAATCAAGCCTGTATTTAGCTGGAGATCAATTCTCTTATCATCGACTGGAGAGTAATGAGAACGGACAATCTTTTCATTTTACCGGCCCGTTTCGTGATCTGGACGTTCGCATACGCATGCAGGGCTCACATCAATGTGACAATGCTGCGGCCGCACTGATGGTGCTTGAATTGCTTAGACAATACATGGCATTTATGCTGGATGACAACGATATTGCACTTGGACTGGAGAATGCTTTCTGGGCAGGAAGATTCGAAAAAGTCGTCGATGAACCCCGAATTGTGCTCGATGGAGCACATAATCCGGAAGGGGCAGAGTCACTGGCCAAGAGCATTACGGAAGTCTATCCTCACAACAAGTTAATTTTGATGATGGGTATGTTGGCAAATAAGCATCACGAAGCGTATTTGCAGCATATACTGCCACTAGTGGATACGCTGATCCTGACCGAGCCAGATTTCCGACGCAAAATGGATGCAGCCGAATTGCTGCAGATTGTCGAACGGGTACGTCCCGCCATTGCGAAGCAGGAACTGGAAATCATCGTCGAGCCCGAATGGGCAAAGGCACTTGATCTATTGAAGTCACGGACGGAAGCGGAAGATCTGGGGGTGGTCTCCGGCACACTGTACCTGATTGCGGATGTGCGGGCAGCCCTTTTGCATCAAACCGATTCTGAAAAAGGTTGGTGAAAGTTTTGTTAAATACATCGGAACACGTTCATTTTATAGGGATTGGCGGATATGGCATGAGTGCCATCGCAAGAGTTATGTTGGAAATGGGATACACCGTTACCGGATCGGATGTCGCTTCACAGGAGTTGACCGAGAAGTTGGCAGCCAAGGGAGCGAAAATATATATCGGACATACGGCAGAGCACGTCACTGGAGCAGACCTGGTTGTATACTCTACGGCAGCGCCTGCTGATAATGTGGAACGGGTAGCGGCTGCAGAGCTGAACATTCCGATTCTGCATCGTTCTCAGATGCTTGCACGTTTGTTGAACGAACGTAAAGGTGTGGCTGTAGCCGGAGCTCACGGTAAAACAACAACCTCATCCATGATTGCACTGGTTATGGATAAATGTGATACGGATCCGACATATATCATTGGCGGAGAGATCATGAATGTGGGCACCAACGCCAAGGCGGGCCAGGGCGACTGGGTAGTCGCTGAGGCGGACGAGAGCGATGGCTCATTTTTGCAGTACCATCCATGGCTCGGTATTGTAACCAATATTGAGGCAGATCATCTGGAGAATTACAACAGTGATTTTGAGGAACTGAAAAAAGCTTATGTGCAGTTCCTGAGCCAGATTCGTCCGGAAGGAACAGCCATTGTGTGCTCTGACGACGAGAATGTTCAAGCGATTTTGCCAGAACTCAAGTCACGGATTACAACCTATGGTATTGATCGTGCTGCAGATTATACGGCAACGGATATTGTACTGGGCGATCGACGTATCTCCTTTACGATGAATCATCAGGGTTCTGCTATGGGCACGGTGGAATTATCAGTGCCGGGTAAGCATAACGTTTATAATGCGATGGCCACTGTAATTACCTGTCTGGAAGCAGGTATTCCATTTGAGAAGATTGTGGCAGCGATCATCCAGTTCCACGGAGCCAAACGCAGATTCCAGGTATTGGGCGAGGCGCGTGATATGCTGATCATTGATGATTATGCTCATCACCCAACTGAGATTGAAGCGACCATTAGTGCAGCCAAAGCAACAGGCAAACGCATTATTGCGGTATTCCAGCCACAGCGTTATACACGTACGTTCTTCCTGCTGGATGCGTTCAGTCGTGCTTTCGCGGAAGCGGATGAGGTGCTTATTACGGATATCTATTCTCCTGCGGGCGAAAAACAGATCGAAGGGGTAACCTCAGCCAAACTGGTTGAACTAATCGTTCAAAACAGTAATGCATCTGCACGGTACCTTCCTACGAAAGAGGAAGTTGTAGCTGATCTGCAGCATCGTTTGCAGCCAGGAGACCTGGTGATTACGATGGGTGCGGGTGATATCTGGAAAGTCGGCGATACACTTGCCAAAGGCTTGAAATAAATTATTTGAGAAAATGCCTGTCTTCGATATGAAGCAGGCGTTTTTTTTGCGTTATTAGGAATGTATTCTGCCTTCTCTGCATATAGCTGATATAAATGGGACAAAGGAGAGGGTACGGGTGAGCAATGCTAGAATGACGTTTCGCTTCGGGGATCATGAGTCGGACAAGCCTGGAAACAAGAGGAGTTCCGCGTCCAGTCCATTGGGTACGTTAAGTGAAGAAGTACCGCATCATCAACCGCTAACGCCTAAGCAGATGGATGCAACCCCATCATGGACGCCTGAGGATATCCCCGGAGACTGGGGAGAGACAGTGCTGACCAGCTCTACTGTACCTGAACCTGACGAGCGGGTGAGCCCTGATTCGAACTTGAACTTGGATGAACCCCATTATTTGGGGAGCCGTTCCGGTTACGGTTATGATAATTATTCAGAAGATCCGGAGGAAGAGCGTCGCCATCTGTCTAATGCCCAGGATGATCAGGGCCACGACTGGCTTGCAGATTCCGAGAACTATTCCTATAAGCGCAATCGCCCTCCAAGGGGCTGGAAAATGATTGGTTCTGTCACTGGGGCACTTGTTACCGGAGCACTTTTTGGCATGGTTATTCTTTCATTTTTTAATAAAGAAGGAGCTGTCAAGCCAGGCGATCTTCTGCCCGCCAATCAGGCAGTTTCCACAGTGACGGGTCAGGAGGGGGCTGCAGGTACAGCGCAGCAGCAACAGACAGCGGCGACTGGCAGCACGTATTATGCACTTCAATACGGCGTGTTCAGTTCTCCTGAACGAGCTGAGCAGGCCAAGCTTGAGCTGGCTCAGGCAGGTATAGCCGCAGGGTCTGATCCTGAAGATGGCAATCGAGTATATGCAGGCATTTCGGCTGATCGTGAAGAGGCCAAGCTACTTAGCTCCAGGCTAAAAGCTCAGGGAGTCGAACTGTATGTCAAGGAGATCGTGAACCCGGAGATCAATCCGGCTATATTCGGTGGCAAGCAAGAGGATGTGCAGCTTTTCTTCACAAACAGTTCTGCACTGGTCGAACAATTGTCTACCTTGTCCATTCAGCAGTTGGGACAATCCGCACCGACAGCAGTCTCAGCAGAAACGATGACTGCGATTCAGAATAAGCACCAGTCATGGTTAACCGGTCTGAACAGCCTCTCACCCGGCCTGACTGCAGAGGTACAACCTATTGTTGGTGGAATGGAGAAATCAATGAACAGTGCAATCACGGCTATTGCAGAGTACAACAAGAACCCGGATGATGTGCACATGTGGTCCGTGCAGTCCGATCTGATGGAATATGTTCTACAGCAGAAAAAATGGCTCGAAGCGATTAAGCAGTAACATGCTCTTTCCCATAACAACGCTTGGAAATACCGATCCGGCAAGGAACTGGAAATAGTTCCCCTTGCCGGATTTGTGTTTGTATTGACGTACAAAACCCCGTATAATAATGTGGGTGTCAAAAAATGGCGAGGGAAGATTACCGATGAAAAAAAACTTCGGCATGTTATTGCTGTTTCTGCTGCTCGGCTGGATGGCCGGAGCGTGGATCGCCAAGGCACTGCAGCCTGTTAAGGCAGTAGCCTTTCTTACGAAAGCCACGACCATACGTTGGTCGCCGCAGGCTGATCTTGATATTATCAGTTATGATATTTCACTTCAATTTCAAATGAGCCTTCTGAGTCTGATCGGTATAATTGCCGCTGTGTGGCTGTATCGCAGACTGTAGGAGAATGACGAGTTATGACGAAAAAAATTAAACCAGTGACATCTATTATCGTGATCCGGACAGGATGTTGCCGTGGCATAAGGAGCCGTTCATTTTGGATAACGCAGAGCAACGCCCTATTATTCTGGCCTCTACATCGCCTCGGCGCAAAGAACTGATCGCATCACTCCACCTAGCGTTTGATGTAATACCAAGTCATGCCAATGAAGATACACCACCAGAGTGGACACCTGAACAGACGGTACAGGAGCTTGCTTTGCGCAAGGCGCTTGCCGTGTATCGCGGGCTTGAAGGCCGCGAGCAGGAAGCCATTATTGTTGGTAGTGACACCGTTGTTGTTCTGGATGGTGAGATTCTAGGCAAACCCGTAGACGAAGCGGATGCTGAACGTATGTTATCCCGGCTACAGGGTCGTGTACATCGGGTGTTTACCGGAGTCGCTTGTATTGATGCGGGAAATGGACAGTCGTTAGTTCATTACCGACAGACCGATGTAACAATGAAAGAACTGTCGGATGCGACCATCCGTGCTTATGTGAAGACAGGTGAGCCTTCGGATAAGGCGGGATCTTATGCCATTCAGGGCATTGGCGCTTCACTGATCGACCGTATTGAAGGATGTTATTTTAATGTGGTTGGACTGCCGCTATCCTTGCTAAGTGACATGTTGGACGGGTTCGGCGTACATGTGTTGCCACGAGCATGAAAGAAGCCAGATGTTGTGAGATGAAAAGAGGGAACATATGGAGTCGCCTCAATACATGATGCGCGACATCCCCCAGGAAGAACGCCCGAGAGAACGCATGATGGAATACGGGGCGGGCGCCTTAAGCCATGCTGAATTGCTGGCAATTTTACTTCGAACAGGCACTAGACAGGAATCCGCGGTGCATATGGCACAGCGGATTCTGACCGAAACGGGTGGCATTCGTTCGTTAATGGATCTGAGTCTGGAAGAATTGACTGCGATGAAAGGGATCGGCAATGCCAAGGCTGTACAATTGAAAGCTGGCATTGAGCTGGGGCATCGAATTGCCAAGAGTAGACTCACACAGTCGACTTCAATTCGTACACCGCGTGATGCAGCTGACATCCTGATCGAACAATTACGTTATTTGCAAAAAGAACATTTTGTGTGTCTCTTTCTGAATAGCAAAAATCATATTATTGCCCAGGAAACACTCTCCATGGGCAGCCTTAATGCTTCGATTGTACATCCGCGTGAAGTGTTCCGGGCTGCCATCAAATGCAGTAGCGCATCGATTGTGTGCGCACACAACCATCCGAGCGGTGATCCTACGCCCAGTCCGGAGGATATCCAAATAACCAAGAGACTGATTGAAGCAGGTGCTATTGTTGGTATTGACGTGCTCGATCATATTATTATCGGAGATGGAACGTACGTAAGTTTGAAGGAGAAGGGCTTAGTATAATATAATGGTTGGCGTTGATGTTTTCCTATGAATGTTAACGGCGTTGTCCGTAAAAGATAGGTTCACTTTACAAATGCAAAAAAACAAATGCGAATATTAGCTCCACGTGTTACGTGGGAATGAAATGATCACGCTCTGGATCAGAATAGAGCAGCTATATGAGGCAGAAAAGGAGATTATTGTTATGTTTGGTGGTTTTACGAAAGATTTGGGTATTGACTTGGGGACAGCAAATACGTTGGTTTATGTACGAGGAAAAGGAATTGTGGTGCGCGAACCTTCGGTTGTCGCAATACGGACAGATACAAATAGTATCGAAGCAGTAGGTGAATCCGCCAAAAAAATGATTGGACGTACACCAGGTAACATTCGTGCCATTCGTCCAATGAAAGATGGCGTTATTGCCGATTTTGATACAACGGCAACAATGATTAAATATTTTATCCGTGAGGCGCAGAAACAACGCTCCATGTTCCAACGTCATCCAAACGTGATGGTATGTGTACCATCCGGGATCACGGCAGTAGAACAACGTGCGGTTGAAGATGCAACCAAACAGGCTGGAGCACGTGAAGCCTACACAATTGAAGAGCCTTTTGCGGCTGCAATTGGTGCAGATCTGCCTGTATGGGAACCAACGGGTAGTATGGTTGTCGATATTGGTGGCGGTACAACAGAAGTGGCTGTTATCTCTCTTGGTGGTATTGTAACGAGCCGTTCGGTTCGTGTAGCAGGTGACGAGATGGATGAATCCGTTATCCAGTACATCAAGCGCCAATACAATCTGATGATCGGTGAGCGTACATCGGAGCAATTAAAGATGGACATCGGATCAGCAATGCCATTGGAGCAAGTAGAAACGATGGAAATTCGTGGACGTGACCTCGTTACAGGTCTACCGAAGACCATTACGATTACATCGGACGAGATCAGCGAAGCGTTGGCTGATACAGTGAATGCGATTGTTGAAGCGGTAAAAGTAACACTCGAGAAATGCCCGCCTGAACTTGCAGCAGATATCATGGATCGTGGAATCGTTCTTACAGGTGGTGGGGCATTACTTCGCAACTTGGACAAGCTTCTGGCTGGTGAGACAGGAATGCCTGTCATCGTGGCTGAGAACCCGCTGGATTGTGTAGCGATCGGAACAGGTAAAGCGCTAGAGAATATTCATTTGTTCAAAAGCAGAAGCAGTTCGGCAGTTCGTTCCAAACGTTAATGGGTATTTGCCTAACTTGGCATAGCGACTAAGTGGCAAGATATCTTTATAGAGGACCCGGTTAACCCCGGGGATGAGCTATTACCCGCTTAACAGGGGAGGATCGGCTGATATTCTCGCAGGGACTACAGGTCTGACAGTCTCCCCGCCGGGCATGGCTCGGAAGAGAATATGGATGTTAGAGGGTGTTAGAACTGTTTAAACTGCTAGGCAACAAAAGACTTTTTGTTTTGCTGGTGGGCCTTGTTACATTTATCGCGTTAATGGGCTTTACGCTCAGTCCGCGAACCACTCTATCCTGGCCGGAGAAATTCCTGAAGGATTCAGTTGGATTTGTACAATACGTATTTTACAAGCCCGCTTCCTATGTAGCGGGCTTTTTCAAAGATGTAGCGAACATGCGTACGGTATATGAGGAGAATGAAGAGCTTCGCATCGCGATGGGGCACTATACCCGGGACCGGCTGAAGTACAATGATATGGAGCAAGTGAATGAGCAGCTGCAGAAAGCGCTCAATTTCACCGAAGAACAGAAAAATCGGTATAATTACGGTTCACGAATTGCTCAGGTTATCAGTGCCAATTCAGATCCAAACAGCAGAACGATTAATATTGATATCGGTGAAAATGCGGGGATTAAGCCGGGGATGGCTGTTACCTCGCAGGAAGGGCTGGTCGGCGTGATTAGTCATGTCAGCTCATATACGTCAACCGTTAATCTTTTAACGTCCATGGATGCCAACGATCCGACATCCAATGCCATTGCAGCAACGGCTGTAGGTAAAGAAAAAGTATTTGGCATGATTGAGAGTTATGATCCGAAGACGGGCATGCTCAAGATGACCAAAATCTCGGAAGATTCTAATATCCAAAAGGGTGATGAGATCATCTCCTCCGGAATCATCAATAACTTTCCGAAGTACATGCGGATTGGTGAAGTGAAGAGTGTCGAGAAAAGTGAGTATGGTTTAACCAAAACAGCTACGATTGAGCCATATGCGAGCTTCCTAGATTGGAAAGAGCTGATTGTCATTATCCCGCCTGAGGTAAAAGAATAATGGTGACACGCAAGCAAGTCTTGTTCCTGTTGTTATTCGTTTTGTTCATTGCGGAAGGCACGATTTTGCCGCTGCTCATTCCTTCTGGCTGGCAGATGCGTATTTCTGCCAATCTGGTCTATATCGTCATTTTGTTTATCGCTGTATATCATCATCGGCACACGGCACTAGTGCTTGGTATATTTTTTGGACTATTGCATGACGTTGTATTCTACGGCGAGATGATTGGACCTTATGGATTCTCGATGGGATTATCGGCTTACATGATGGGACTCATTTTTCAAGCACCGCGTGCACCACTGCCGGTTATGGTATCGGTTGTCATTTTGGGAAGTCTGCTGAATGACACCATGCTATTCTTCCTGTACAAGCTCTTCCAACTTAACCACGTGACCTTTGACTGGGCATTGATTGAATACATGATTCCTAATTTGTTCATTCATTTTGTGTTTGCCTTGATCATATATGTCCCGCTTCGGAAACAACTGGAGCGGATCGGCAAGAGACGGAGCAAGACAGAAGAAGCTTCCTAAAATACATTTATGGAGCGCAAAGCAGGAACTTGGGGCCCCGGGCACGAAATGTAATGAGATGGGAGGGACAGGCTTATGACGGTAAAATCGAATCACGTAACGATTAAAGGCATCCGAGACGGCCTGGTTTTCCTGTTGGACGATCAATGTGAATTCGAGGAATTGCTCTATGAGCTCCGCTATAAGCTGGAACACAGCCATCAAAATATTTTGACCGGACCGATTGTTCATGTGGATATCAAGTTGGGTGCCCGCGAAGTGACAGAGGACCAGAAAGAAGCAATCCTCGATATATTAAAGCAAAAAGGGAATCTGCTTATTCGATCCATCGACTCACCTGCACTCCAACCGGAGGTTAAAGGACCGCCGCCGATTGTAACCATGTGTGGCATGGTGCGTTCAGGTCAGGTGCTTCATCATGAAGGAAATCTCCTGTTTCTTGGGGATATCAATCCGGGGGGCACAGTGACGTGTACCGGAGATATATATGTGTTGGGTTCACTCAGAGGCATGGCTCATGCCGGAATTGGAGGGGACGAAGAAGCAATCATTGCGGCTTCGGTATTTGCACCGACGCAGCTGCGTATTGCCGATATCATCAGTCGTCCTCCCGATGAATGGGAGAGCCGAGAGACCGGAATGGAATTTGCTTACTTACAGGACAATCAGATGCAGATAGACAAAATGAGCAATATCGTTCGGTTACGCCGAGATTTTAATGTGTTTAAAGGAGTGTAGCTCATGGGAGAGGCGATCGTGATCACTTCGGGTAAAGGCGGCGTGGGTAAAACAACCACCTCGGCAAACATCGGGACAGCGCTGGCGCTGCTCGGCAAAAAGGTTTGTCTGGTAGATACCGATATCGGCCTTCGTAATTTGGATGTCGTGATGGGACTCGAAAACCGTATTATTTACGATCTGTGCGACGTTGCGGACGGCCGCTGCCGTCTGAATCAGGCTTTGGTCAAAGACAAGCGTTTCGAAGAATTATATATGTTGCCTGCGGCGCAGACGAGAGACAAAAACTCGGTGTCGCCAGAACAGGTGAAGGATATTATCCTTGAACTAAAAAAAGATTTTGAATACGTCATTATTGATTGCCCAGCCGGTATAGAGCAGGGTTTCAAAAATGCGGTAGCAGGAGCAGATCAAGCCATCGTGGTCACTACACCGGAAAATGCTGCAGTACGTGATGCGGATCGCGTCATTGGGTTACTGGAGAGTTCGCACATTCAATCACCAAAGCTGGTAGTGAATCGAATTCGCAATAATATGGTTAAATCGGGTGACATGTTAGATATCGATGGTATTTTACAAGTACTTAATATTGACCTGATTGGCATCGTGCCTGATGATGAACTGGTCATCAAAGCTGCCAATTCAGGCGAACCTACGGTCATGAATCCGGATTCACTTGCAGCGATTGCATATCGGAATATCGCACGCCGCATTCTGGGAGATACGGTTCCTTTGATGCAGCTGGAGCAGAAAAAGGGTGCTTTTTCTCGTTTCAAAAAGTTCTTCGGAATGGGTTAACTCGTTAAACGAAATTATTCATAACCTGAATACATGACAGCCGTGGCTCATAGCCCGGCTTTTTTTGTTACCTGCCCGCAGGCTTGTTCATATTATCATCTACCTCTTCATAGGATGTAGTAAACAAGCCTCGGCGGGAGGATATTCCATGAATACGAAACTCAGAATCAAGCAGAGACGAGAAGAACGCATTCGGCGGCTGATGGACGGTGCGACTGTGGAGGTCTTACAGGAGCAAAAGGTAGGTTCATTGTTGGACAAGAATGAGATCTTGCACCGGAAACCGTTTACGTCTAGTGAAGAGATACAAGAACGAGATCCGGAATGGTTGTGGAAAAAAGAGAACGGTCATTTCGCTCCAGGAGGGCATTCGAGATTCAACCTGTTCAAGTCGCTTCTAAAACGAACGGTCATTAGCGCTTTCATATTTGGCGGCGTATGGGGGCTGTTTCAATTAGATACATCGTGGACAACATCCCCCAAAACAGTCATTGCCGATGCACTCCATCGAGATATGGATTTTGCCTCTGCAGCTGCTTGGTATGAGCGGTATTTTGGAGGAACGCCTTCGTTTCTGCCTGTACTTGGACATACGACGGATGTTGTCAATGGTTCAGGCATTCGGCAGTTACTGGGGAAACCCATCTCAGGAACAGTGGTTCAGCCGTTCGCGCTGAGTATGAAGGGAATTGAGATCGTTCCGGATGCCGCAGGTGCAGAACTTATACAAGTTGCAAGTTCGGATGCCGGGCGTGTCATGGAGGTTATCGGGGATGCAGCAAGTGGATTCACGGTTGTCATCCAGCATACCGGTAATGTCACGGCGATCTACGGTCGGCTGAACGAAAGCGAAGTGAGTGTGAATGATTGGGTGGAAGCGGGAAATCCGGTGGGAAGTCTCAAGGCTACTGGTGGTCAACAACCGGCCACGCTCTATTTTGCAGTCAAAGAGGGTGAGGAGTACGTAGATCCAACGGAAGTTGTTGCCCTTGATTAGGGTGTGGGGAGTCCGAATATCGTTCCATCCGTTTTTTGTAATTATCATGATGGCCTCCCTTTTGACTGGACATTTTATTGAACTTATTACGTTGTTTGCCATCGTATTCATCCATGAATGTGGACATGCTGCTGCGGCGGCGCTTCTGGGCTATCGTGTTTTGTCGATCCAGATGCTTCCTTTTGGAGGCGTAGCGGTTATCGAAGATGGGGGTACGATCACGGCTTACCGGGAGATCGTGATTGCTTTGGCAGGTCCATTACAGAACATGCTGATGGTTGGTGTGGTTTTGCTGCTACAGTATGGCCATCTGGGCGATCCGGTTTTTCTCAATTATATCATTCAGGGGAACCTGCTCATCGCGCTCTTTAACCTGCTGCCAGTACTTCCTCTGGACGGAGGGAAAATTGTTCAGGCACTTGTCAGTCTGTGGGCACCCTACTATACAACATTAATGTGGACTTACAGAATTAGCATTCTATGTAGTGTAGGGGTTATTTTATACGCGATAAGCCAATGGTTTACTGGAGACTACGGCCTACCGCTCAACATTCTGTTAATTGGCCTTTTTTTGTTCTATTCCAACTTGACGGATTACCGAAATGTGCCCTATCGCTTTATCCGTTTTCTTATGAATCGAGAGGGTTTGTTTGCTCGTCACGCGGCTACTGGCAGTTTGGCGCAGCCCATAATCTCATTTCCGGCGAAACCTTTGGACACTATTTTGCGTCTATTAAAGAGAGAAAGATACCATATGGTATACGTGATGAACAGACAGGGTCGAATTATGGCCGTCTTGCCTGAGCAACGGATTATCGGTTCCTATTTTCAACAAAATGGTGATAAATTATAGTGTTCTGGTGGACCTGTTCTGAAATGGGTTAATACATGTACAATGAGGATTGTAAAGATACTGAAATGGATGTGGATGAATTGAAATGTCTTCTAGAGGTGAAGCCATGAAACAAATGATTGTACATAATGAACATAACCTCATGCAAATGGCGCTTCTGGAAGAAGGCAAAGCTGTGGAATTTACGGCAGAACGTACACGCGATCGTGGACTGCTTGGTTCCTTTTTCAAGGGACGGGTCGTGAATGTGTTACCAGGTATGCAGGCTGCTTTTGTGGATATAGGTCAGAAAAAGAATGCGTTTCTGTATGTGGATGATGTGTTACATCCCCATCTGGAGAAGCAGCCTAAGGTGAAGCCTTCCATCTCGGAGTTGCTTCGTCCAGGTCAGGAAGTCATTGTTCAGGTTCTGAAAGAACCGGTAGGAGGCAAGGGAGCCCGGGTGACGACTCATTATTCACTCCCGGGCCGCTGGCTTGTCTACATGCCAATTGCCGACTATGTAGCGGTATCCAAGAAAATTGCCCGTGAGGGGGATCGTTCCCGTCTTAAGGCACTTGGGGAGCAGCTGAGGCGGGATGAGGAAGGACTTATTATTCGAACCGTATCTGGAGAAGAGCAGCATGAAGCCATTAAGTCGGACTTGGAAACATTACGCGCGCAGTGGTATCTGATTCGTGAAAAAGCAGGCAGTTTGCCTTCGCCAAGTCTCTTGCATCGGGATCACAGCATGGTACAGCGAATCATCAGAGATGTCTATACGCCAGGAAGTGACGAGGTCATCACGGATAGTGAAGGACAAGCCCGTGAGGTAAAGGCATTACTGGAAGAGATTAGCCCCGGTCATCAACCCAAAGTACAGGTGTATCGGGGAACAGAATCCATCTTTGTTGCCTATGGTGTGCAGGAACAGTTGAACAAGGACTTTGCCCGTAAAGTGTGGCTACCGGGTGGCGGATATATTGTCATTGATCATACCGAAGCTCTAACTGTAGTAGATGTGAATACAGGCAAATATACGGGAGCCGGCGGTGACAGTCTGGAAGAGACCGTGACAGAGACCAACATGCAGGCGGCAGTAGAGATTGCCCGTCTGATGCGCCTCCGGGATATCGGCGGCATGATTATTGTCGACTTCATTGATATGGAGGAAGCCTCGAATCGGCATGAAGTCGCGGCAACCTTGGAGAACGAGCTCAAGAAGGACCGGACCAAAGCGTTTGTAATCGGCTGGACCAAGCTGGGTTTGCTCGAACTTACACGTAAGAAAGTGCGGGAAGAGAGTACGTTGCCCTATGAGGAGCCGTGTTCTTCCTGTCATGGAACGGGGAAAAGATATATTTCACCTTTGCATTGATTTTTGATATATTGCGTGATATAATCTTCAAGTATGTGTTTAGCCTATTGGTCTTGCACATGCTGTAACCGCACTGGCCAGGTATAAGAACAGTTCCGCAAGGAGGCTGTCACCTGAGAACGGGCGAGTCTGAGACATGAGGAGGTGCAAGGCAAATGTACGCAATTATTGAAACAGGCGGTAAACAGTACAAAGTCCAAGAGGGCGATGTTCTGTTCATCGAGAAATTGACTGCGAACGATGGCGAAAGCGTAACGTTCGACCGTGTCCTGGCTGTATCTAACGATCAAGGTTTGACAGCAGGTACACCGTTGGTTTCAGGAGCTACTGTAACGGCTAAAGTGGAGAAACATGGCAAAGGACAAAAGGTTATCGTATACAAATACAAACCTAAAAAGAACTACCATGTGAAGCAAGGTCACCGTCAACCGTACACTAAAGTAACTATCGAAACAATCAAAGCGTAAAGAAGGTGCGATAAGTGATTATCGTTCAAATCTTTCGTGATGAGGACGGGAGCATCGAACGCTTTTCCATCGAAGGGCATGCTAATTTTGCCAAGCGGGGAGAAGACATCGTATGTGCCGGGGTATCCGCTGTTACAGTGGGTACGGTGAACTCAATTGAAACATTGACCGGTGTCGAAATGGATGCCAAGATGAAGAATGGCTTTTTAAGTGGTTCTTTACCTTTGTTAGAGAGAGGGGAAACCTGGTCCCAGGTACAATTGTTACTCGAATCCATGGTGGTTATGCTCTCTAATATTGCAGAGTCATACGGGAAGTATATTAAAATACAGCAATTCAAATAAGCAAAGAAGGAGGACAACCAATCATGTTGAAATTAAATCTTCAGTTATTCGCATCGAAAAAAGGTGTAGGTTCCACGAAGAACGGACGTGACAGTAATGCTCAACGTCTGGGTGTTAAACGTGCTGATGGTCAAACTGTAACTGGTGGTAGCATTCTTGTTCGCCAACGCGGAACGAAAATTCACCCAGGAACTAACGTTGGCATCGGTAAAGATGACACTTTGTTCGCGAAAATCGACGGCGTTGTAAAATTCGAACGTTGGGGACGCGATCGCAAAAAAGTAAGCATCTATCCTGTTAATGTTGCTCCTGTAGCAGCAGCAGTAGAAGCGTAATATCGGCATTCCGCCTAAGGAGCCTTCGGCATTTTTGCCGAAGGTTTTTTGTATTCAACGGTTATTCGATAATGAACTGGCAGAAAAGACATGTTATACTTGGTTACGGTGGGTGTAGACCAACCGAGTTTTGTAGAACGGGGAGAAGCCATGAAATCTTGGAAAAGAGTGCCGTGGATTGCGGCATGTTCACTTCTGATTCCTTTGGTTTTCGTTATGTTGTATCCGGCGATGATCTCAAGCGTCGTATGCGCATTGTGGTCCGTCGCAGTATTGCTCATTTCTGTGAATGCGATGAAGAAACAGGCGGAGGCGGAACGCAGAACCATCATACAATCCATGGAAAAGACAGCAATTGCTTCATTAAACCATCATCGACACGACTGGATGAACGACCTTCAGGTGTTATATGGATATCTTCGGCTGGGCAAACTTGATAAATCTCTGCAATGTGTGGAAAGAATAAAAGAGCGGGTTACGGAAGAGAGCCGAATCTCCAGGTTGGGCATTCCCTCCCTCGTATTTTATCTTCAATCTTTTCGGGCCAGTGGAATGGCGCTGGAATTGCATGTGGAAATAGAAGATGAGTTGCAGCTTAGTGCTCTGGTCTCTCCCGAGGATGGCGAGTCACTTACCGGGGCGATTGCGGATGCAATCAGGGCCTATCAATACGGCGGCGGCCGGTCTTCTTGGGGAGAGGTTCGCAAACTGACCTTGAACTTCGGACAGGATCATGGAGATGTGGTTGTCCGACTGGATGGGGATCAAACACCCGATCCGGAAACACTGCGGCAGCTCACTGCCGTACTCAAAGGAAAAAAAGTCAGAACGGAGCAGTTTCCGTCTGAGGATACGTTTATACAATTCAGAATGCCGTGTGGAATATAGGAAGAAGGGGTTAACCAATGTTTGTAGATAAAGCGAAGATTTATGTAAAAGCCGGAGACGGAGGGGACGGAATTATTTCGTTCCGTCGTGAGAAGTACGTACCAAACGGCGGACCAGCTGGAGGCGATGGAGGCAGAGGCGCTGACATCATTTTCCGTGTGGATGAAGGTCTGCGGACGTTGATGGATTTCCGTTACCAGCGTCACTTCAAAGCTCCGCGTGGTGAGAAGGGACGTAATAAAAGTCAGCATGGTGCAAACGCTGAGAACATGATTGTGCGCATTCCACCAGGAACTGTCATTTTGGATGAAGACAGTGGAGAAGTACTGGCGGATATGACACGCCACGGTCAACAGGTTGTTATTGCTCGTGGTGGTCGGGGCGGACGGGGTAACATCCGGTTTGCCACCCCGAACAACCCTGCGCCTGAACTTGCTGAGAACGGTGAAGAAGGACAAGAGCGTTACATCGTGCTTGAATTGAAAGTTATGGCCGATGTGGGTCTGGTTGGTTTCCCGAGTGTCGGGAAATCCACATTGCTTTCTGTCGTTTCGTCAGCGAAGCCAAAGATTGGTGCATACCATTTCACAACCATAACACCGAACCTGGGTGTAGTCGGTGTAGGTGAAGGTCGCAGCTTCGTTATGGCCGATTTGCCTGGTCTGATTGAAGGGGCACATGAAGGAATCGGACTGGGACATGAGTTTTTACGTCATGTCGAGCGTACTCGTATTATAATTCATGTGGTGGACATGTCGGGTTCAGAAGGACGCGATCCATTTGAAGACTGGCAGAAAATTAATGATGAACTGAAACTGTACAATCCGCTTCTTGCTGAGAGACCGCAGGTTGTAGCAGCCAATAAAATGGATATGCCGGACTCCGAAGCAAACTTAGAGCAATTCTTACAGCAAGTTCGTGAGGTGCAACCGGATATTGAAGTAATGCCTATTTCATCTCTGACTCGTAAAGGGATTCAAGAGCTCTTGTATCGTGCCGCTGATCTGTTGGATCAGATTGCTGACGAGCCAGTAGTTGAAGAGGTAGCAGATGTATCTGAACGAAAAGTATACAGTCTGGACAAAAAAGAAGACGATGGTTTCAAAATTGTGCGTGAGAATGAAATGTTCGTTGTCGAAAGCGCCAAGATTGACCGCATGATGAAACGGATGCAATTGAACTCGCATGAGGCTATACTGAAACTCGCACGTACACTGCGTTATATGGGTGTGGATGCTGAGTTGCGTAAGCGCGGAGCTGTAGAAGGCACCATCGTGCGCATCGGAGACTTTGAATTCGAATTCGTGGAAGGCAGCAGTTACTACTAAGTAGCCGTCTTCCATGGAGAGACAGATATACGAACGCAGAGAAGTGGGAAGTTGACCTACTCCTCTGCGTTTTTTTTTGTTTTTCCTGACATGGGAGAGGCATAAACTTGTATACTGTGAGGAACGTATTTCAAAAAATAGGCGTGTCATGTATTGCCCTTTTGCCACAGATCCTATATAATGTCCACTATATGAATACATGAGTCTTTGAGGAGAGGACGTTCCGTGAACGAACGCTATTACTTAGTACGGGAAGATATTTTGCCAGAGGCTGTGGTGAAGACCATGCAGGTAAAAGAATTACTGGCTTCTGGTGATGTTAAAACAGTGCATGAGGCGGTTGAACAGGTCGGATTAAGTCGGAGTGCCTTTTACAAGTACAAGGATGGAATTCATCTAATCAACCAGCTTGAACGCGAGAGAATTGTAACGATCTCCATTGATCTGGAGCATCAGTCAGGGATCTTGTCTCGTGTGCTTGGACATGTAGCTGGTTATGGAGCCAATGTTCTCACGATTAATCAGAGTATCCCGCTTCAGGGGAGAGCCAATGTTGTCATTTCAGTCGAAACGACACATCTTCATAGTGAAATTGGTGAAATGCTGGAACGAATGCAAGATATGCCTGGTGTAAGACGCACGCGTATTGTAGGCCAAGGTTAATTAGGCTTTAACATACAGGACTGACAGACAAGAATAGACATTAGGGGGTAGATCGTTAGTGAAACCAGTAAAAGTCGGATTGTTGGGTCTGGGAACTGTCGGAACGGGAGTCGTTCGTATTGTGGAAGGGAATCAGGAAGATCTAAGCAGTCAGGTTGGGTCGCCGATTGTCATCGAGAAGATCGCAGTGAAAAATACAGAGAAAGAACGTGTTATTGCTGTAGACCGTGCCAAGCTCACTGAAGATCCTTGGGAAGTCATTCGTCATCCGGATATTGATGTCATCGTTGAAGTCATGGGCGGCATTGATCAGACGAAGGAGTATATCCTTGAAGCGTTGGAACGTGGGAAACATATCGTAACAGCGAACAAAGATCTCATGGCACTGCATGGTACAGAGATTTTGGCGAAGGCGCAGGAAAAGCAATGTGATGTGTTCTATGAGGCGAGTGTTGCGGGAGGGATTCCAATCATTCGTACGTTAATTGAAGGTTTCTCTTCAGACCGGATTACTCGCATTATGGGGATAGTGAATGGAACAACGAACTTTATTCTGACCAAAATGAGTCAGGAAGGTGCATCCTATGAAGAAGTGCTGGCTGAGGCACAGGCGCTGGGATACGCGGAATCAGATCCAACCTCCGATGTGGAAGGACTTGACGCAGCTCGCAAAATGGCGATCTTGAGCACGCTGGGTTTCCGCACCAATGTGGAGTTGAAGGATGTAACTGTTAAAGGGATATCCGCCGTTACCCGTGAAGACATAACGTATGCCAAAAGACTGGGCTATGAGATGAAGTTACTGGGTATCGCGGACCGGATTGACGATGAGATCACGATTAGCGTACAGCCGACTATGGTTAGACAGAATCACCCGATTGCTTCAGTCAACGGTGTGTTTAACGCTGTGTATGTGCACGGTGAAGCTGTAGGGGAGACGATGTTCTACGGTGCGGGTGCGGGAGAACTGCCAACGGCAACTTCGGTTGTAGCTGACATTGTGGCGGTTACCAAAAACCTCAAACTTGGTGTGAATGGTCTCAAAGCAATTGTGCCTTATAAGACGAAGCGGCTGCAAAGCGACGAGCAGATCGTGTCGAAAAATTTTATTTTACTACACGTAGACGACAAAGCCGGTGTATTGGCACAAATCACACAAATTTTCGCAGAATATGATGTCAGTCTGGCGTCGGTTGTTCAACAGCCGAATGAGCACAACCCGGATGCCGAGATCATTATCGTTACACATAATGCAAGTAAGGCAAGCATGGATAAGGTGTTAAAACATTTTGAATCACTCAGCGTCATTCGCCGCATTAAGAGTGTCTACCGGGTCGAAGGATAATTGTCCGTATTCCATACGGCATTTCAATTATTTCAGTTATAACGTACAAGTTAATCATATCTGGTTCAACAGGTCATCATTTCAGATTATTAAAACATAAAGGAGTTTACCCACAATGAGATATCAAGGACTTTTGCAAACGTACAGAGAGCACCTTCCAGTTAATGAAAATACACCCCTGCTTACGCTTCAGGAAGGAAATACACCGTTGATTCATGCAGAGAATCTGTCTGAGGAACTTGGCTTGAATGTTTACTTCAAATACGAAGGTTTGAATCCTACGGGATCCTTCAAAGACCGCGGTATGGTTATGGCAGTTGCCAAAGCTATGGAAGAGGGCAGCCGTACGATCATGTGTGCATCCACAGGTAATACATCAGCAGCTGCAGCGGCCTATGCCGCACGTGGTGGCCTCAATTGTATCGTACTGATCCCGAATAACAACATTGCACTGGGTAAACTGGCCCAAGCCATGATCTATGGAGCTAAGGTGATCGCGATTAATGGTAACTTTGACCGTGCACTGGAGATTGTGCGTGAGATCACAGCCAAACATCCGATCACGCTTGTAAACTCTGTGAATCCGTTCCGGATTGAGGGACAGAAGACAGCAGCGTTTGAAGTCATTGAACAACTTGGCGAAGCGCCTGACGTTCTGGCTATTCCAGTTGGTAATGCCGGTAATATCTCGGCTTATTGGAAAGGTTTCAAAGAATATAAAGAGGCAGGTAAATCCAGCACGCTTCCACGTATGGTTGGTTTCGAAGCTGAAGGTGCGATGGCCATTGTCAAAGGAGAGCCGATCCTTGAACCTGAAACAGTAGCAACAGCAATTCGAATCGGTAATCCGGCGAGCTGGAAAACGGCAGTAGCTGCAGCTGAGGAATCTGGCGGACAGATCAACTATGTAACGGATGAACAAATCCTGGCAGCGTATCGTACACTTGCTTCTCGGGAAGGAATTTTTGCTGAACCTGCTTCTGCGGCTTCCCTTGCCGGTGTATACAAACTGAAGAGTGAAGGGTACTTTAAAGGCGGAGAGACTGTCGTTTGTGTACTGACAGGTAATGGCTTGAAAGATCCTAATATTGCGATCAAAACAGTAGCGACTGAGCCACTTGTTGTTGAAGATACGGAAGAAGCGGTAATGGCGGCCATTGCACAACTGGAGCAGCAATCTGTATGAGTTTGCGTGAAAAGGTAACTGTAAAAATACCTGCAAGCACAGCTAATCTCGGCCCGGGGTTTGATACCCTGGGCATGGCATTGTCTCTATACGCCTGGTTGGAAATGAAACCTGCCGAGCAGACGACATTTCATCTTCACGGCGATCATCTGACAGGCCTGCCTACGGATAAATCGAATCTGATCTATGAGGTCGCACAGATGGTAT
This sequence comes from Priestia sp. FSL H7-0729, assembly GCF_038005685.1. Lineage (NCBI taxonomy): Bacteria > Bacillati > Bacillota > Bacilli > Caryophanales > Bacillaceae > Priestia > Priestia sp. FSL H7-0729. The sequence continues at coordinate 4,940 of NZ_JBBOTQ010000011.1, read as the reverse complement.
TCGATGAAGCTGGTGTATCTGTACCTGAATTGGAGATATCCATGTATTCCGATATTCCGCTTACGCGGGGACTCGGGAGCAGTGCATCCGCCATCGTTGGTGCGCTGGCGGCAGCAAATGCATTAATTGGTGCCCCTTTATCCGATGCGAAACTTCTGGATATGGCCACATCCCTTGAGAAACATCCTGATAATGTGGGAGCATCGTTATTTGGGGGTATTATTACAGCTGCTTGGAATGGTCAGAAGGTTGATCATATTCGCATTGAACCACACCAGGATTTGCAGGCTTTGGTTATTGTACCTGAGTTCCAGCTGTCTACTTCAAAAGCAAGGAATGTGATTCCGGAGCAATTTGGCATGTCTGATGTAGTGCATAACATTAGCAGATCCTCACTGCTCGTTGCCGCTTTGGCGAGTGGACGACTGGATATGATTCAGAAGGCGATGTCAGATCGAATTCACCAACCATATCGGGCATCATTGGTGCCAGGCATGGCTGAGATATTGGAACATGCTGTCGATCATGGAGCGTTGGGAGCTGCCCTGAGCGGAGCTGGACCGACCGTATTGACTTTGGTAGATCGTCATGACACCCGCAAAGCGGAATTAGAACAATATTTGCTTAATACCATGGAGCGGGAGGGCATATCTGCTTCTGCGCTGTGGCTCGATCCGGATTTGGACGGTGTAACCGTGCTGCCTGATCAAGACGAACGTCCTTTTGTGGACAGAATCAAAGGGGAAGTTAATGCATGAAACGAATTGCAGTATTACCTGAAGGCTCAGTTTCCCATGAGGCGATTGATTTCCTTTTTAACAGTGAACCGTTAGATTTGCAACACTCCAAGCTGATTTCGGATGTTTTTCGAGCAACAGATAGTGGGAAAACACAATACAGTGTCATTCCGATTGAAAATACAATTGAAGGTTCCGTTAGTCTTCATATGGACTGGCTTGTGAATGAAGTCGATATTCCAATGCAAGCGGAGTGGGTATACCCATCCATCCAAAATGTTATTGGACATGGCTCGGAATTTAGGACGGCGAGCGGCGAATATGATTTCGGTAAAATTACCAAGATCATGTCTCATCCTGTGGCTATTCCGCAGTGTCAGAATTTTATTCGGCTGCATTCGCCTGGGGCGGACCTTGAAGGTGTGAACAGTACAGCCGAAGCTGTAGAAATTGTGAAAAAAAATCCAGGTAAGGGCTGGGTGGCGATCGGTACAAAGCTTGCTGCTCAGAAGCATGGCTTGGACATTATGGCTGAACGGGTTACAGATCATGACAACAACTACACCCGTTTTGTGCTCATTGGCCATGAACCTGTGAACATTCCACGTGAACCGGATCATGTAAAAACCAGCTTGCTGGTGACATTGCCAGAAGATGCACCGGGTGCGCTGCATCAGGTATTGTCAGCTTTTGCATGGCGGAAGCTGAACTTGACCCGTCTCGAATCTCGTCCAACGAAGAAACGACTGGGCAGTTACTATTTCTACATTGATGTTGTGGAAACGGTCGATTCGGTATTGCTTACCGCAGCCATGGCAGAGATTGAAGCATTGAATTGTCAGGTGCGCGTTCTGGGTAGCTATCCTTGTTATACATATCCTTCGAGATAATTGACCTGATGGTGTTTGGGAATGTTAGAAGGTTGTCATAAGTCGGGGTAGAATGAGCGAGTAATGGCTTGTCATTTGGTGTACAATGGACGGGTTAATAACGTTTCGGAGTACAGGGAATGGAACTTTTATGGAGGTGCAGTCATCAGTGGCAGAACAATGGATCTATTTGGATGGTCAGTATGTGACCAAGGAGAACGCAACCGTTTCGGTATATGATCATGGATTTTTGTATGGAGACGGGATTTTCGAAGGTATTCGGATCTATAACGGAAATATTTTCAGATGTAAGGCCCACTTGGATCGTTTGTATGATTCGGCAAAATCCATCAGTTTGAACATTCCGCTGTCCATGGATGAGATGCTGGAAGTGATGGCTGAAACGGTGCGCCGCAATGATATGCGTAATGGTTATATTCGTCTTATTGTATCGCGTGGCCCTGGTAATCTGGGGTTGGACCCGTTACGTTGCCCTAAGGCATCTGTAATCATCATCGTGGAGCAATTGGCGATCTATCCAGAGGAAGCATATCTTACTGGGTTGAAAGCCGTGTCCGTATCCCAACGCCGGAACATCCCGGACGCCTTGAATCCGAAAATTAAATCTTTGAACTATCTGAATAACATCCTGGTTAAAATCCAGTCTAACTATTCAGGTGCTGGAGAAGCAATTATGTTGAATTCCCAAGGTTACGTTACTGAGGGTTCAAGTGATAACATCTTCATCATCAAAAATGGTGTAGTGTACACGCCGCCTTGTTATCTCGGTGCACTTGAGGGGATTACACGTCAAGCCATTATCGATCTATGTGGAGAACTGGAGCTTGAATTAAAAGAAATACCATTCACCCTGCATGATGTGTATATCGCAGACGAAGTCTTTTTCACCGGGACAGCTGCAGAAGTTATCGCTGCATATGAAGTGGATGGAAGAACAATTGGTACGGGTGTAGCAGGTCCGGTAACGCTGAGACTGCTGGAAGCATTCCGTCAGATTGTTGACAAAGATGGCTATAAAGTGTGGGAAGCTTAAGTTAGAATTGTATAGCAAAGGGAACAGAAATCCTCCTTGTCCGATAAAATTCAGCATACCTGGTGTATGGGAATTTTAGAGACAGGAGGATTTTTTTTGTTTAGTTGATGTCATTAGCCCGGTTTCTGCATAGGATGTAGTAACGGTATGGGCGAATGTACTGCCCAAGTATGACGTCTAGGAGGTTAGTTCCCTGTGAAAATACACATGGTGAAAAAAGGCGACACATTATATCTGCTGTCCCAAAAATACAATGTAGCGCTGGACAAATTGATCGCGGCTAATCCGCAAATCACAAATCCCGACAAGCTGGATATTGGCATGAAGGTCAAAATTCCTGCAGAGCCAGTAACACCGAAGCCAGAAGGTGTGCTGCACAGTCACAAGGTTCAGCAAGGAGATTCATTATGGAAGTTGGCACAAGCCTGGGGAGTTCCTTTGAAAGATATGATCAATGCCAATCCACAGTTGAAGAATCCGAACGCTCTGCTGGTGGGGGAGACAGTTTATATTCCATCAATGCACGCACAAGGAAACAGCACATCTAATTCGGGTGCCAGCAATATTGCTGCTCATGAAAAGTTGTCACCTGAAGGTAAGGAATACACGGGAGTCAAAGAACCGGAACCACCGGCGCCAGTTATGCCAACTCCTCCTGCTCCAGTAGCAGAGGTTCCTGTTCCAGTACCTGCGCCACCACCAGCCAATACGGAGAAGCCGAATGTGAAGCCTGAACTGGAGGTACTGCCGCAATTGCCAGAGCTTCCTGAAGTGAAACCTGAAAAGGAAACGCATAAAAAAGAAGAGGTTAAACCCGAAGTTCATGTAAAACCGGTAGCGGAATCCAAGAAATACACAATGCCTAATCTTTCGCCTGAAATTATGCCTCTGCCTGTAATGCCTAATACAAAGTCTCCAACTGAGGTTGCACAAGCAACGAAAAAGCCTTGTGGTTGTGGTAACAAGCTGCATCATGCGCCAGCGGAACATCCTTACGTTCAAATCCCGGTTCCTGTACAAGAGGTATATGGTGTTCAGCAAGACATGTACACGGCAGGAATGAGCAACAATGCGCCGTTCCCAGGGCTTACGGAAGTTAGTCCTTACAGTGGCAGTGATCTGCCTAACAGTCCGTGGACTGGTGCGGAGCAGAGCTATAACCACAATAACGTTATGCCAAATCTGTCCCCAGAAATGCAAAACAACTCATTTCCAATTGCGCCAGCTGGCGAAGTGAATAGTCCATTTCCAACGTATGCAGCACCTAGTCATATGAATCACCAGCCGTCTTTTATATCGCCATACTCGATGCTCCCGTATCCTCCATGCGGATGTGGCTCACATACACATGTTCCTCAGTATACTTATCCTTCTCATGGTTATCAGGATCCAGCTTGGAATATGTATGGTCCTTCTTACGGTATGCCGCCTGAAATGTCGACATCTACGATGCCAAACCAACCTATTGAGTATGCTTATCAGAATCCATACCCTACTCAGAACATGGTTCCACCATCCCCGCTTGGAGCGTTTGGTGAGATGTATCCTCCTCAAGGGCAAGGTACGGGTGGTAAAAAAGGGGGGCGTGAAGACGCTAATTTAAGTCAAGTAGCCATTGAAGAGGTTGGATCAGATTCAGAGGCAAAGTCCAAGCAAGGCGGGAATAAGTCAGCATCTGCAAAACGCAGAACAAGCAAGGCTCCTCTGAAGAATAAATCCAAGGTATCCGTGTCCGGGAAAACATCCAGAGAGAGTGTAGCTACTTCCAACCAACGGAAATCTAATAAAAAGCGTCGCAATCCATGGATACAAAACTAATCAGAGATTTGCGAATGATGAATAAGTAATAAAGTGCTTGTTATCAGCGGGAAGCTTACTCTGTAATAGAGAGCTGGCTTCCCGTTAACCTGAGTAAACAATGTGTTTCGCATAAGGGAGATATAATTGTTCATGAATAATGGAATATATTTTATTAAGATTTTATTGTAAACCCTTTCATGAATATGTTAAAATATTTGTACCCTATGAGAGTTCATACCATTATGATAGGACAAGATAGGGAACCGTTATGATAGCTCTAGCTAATGCAAAACGACTAAAGAAAAGAATTGAAAAAAAACTATTGCATTAGATTCAGCCGTATGATATATTATTTAAGTCGCCGCTGAAACACACGGTGGACATGAGAAACACAAGCAATGATGAAACAAGTTTGATCTTTGAAAACTGAACAACGAGTGAGTGAACATTCTGCTTGCAGAATGAACGCGAAAGTTTGAG
>NZ_JBBOTQ010000010.1:0-188596 GCF_038005685.1 Priestia sp. FSL H7-0729 | reverse complement strand
AGTTGGTAGAGCACTCGACTGTTAATCGAGTTGTCACAGGTTCGAGCCCTGTTCGGGGAGCCATATGGAGAGGTGTCCGAGCTGGCCGAAGGAGCACGATTGGAAATCGTGTAGGCGTCACAAGCGTCTCGAGGGTTCGAATCCCTCTCTCTCCGCCAGATAATTTTTAGCAAGGCCCGTTGGTCAAGGGGTTAAGACACCTCCCTTTCACGGAGGTAACAGGGGTTCGAATCCCCTACGGGTCATAATATGGAGGCTTAGCTCAGCTGGGAGAGCATCTGCCTTACAAGCAGAGGGTCGGGGGTTCGATCCCCTCAGCCTCCACCATATTACCTTTATAACGACGCGGGGTGGAGCAGCCCGGTAGCTCGTCGGGCTCATAACCCGAAGGCCGCAGGTTCAAATCCTGCCCCCGCAATTAACTTTCTTTGAGAAAGTATTATGGAACCGTGGTGTAGTTGGCCTAACATGCCTGCCTGTCACGCAGGAGATCGCGGGTTCGAATCCCGTCGGTTCCGCCATTTTTAATTAAATATACACCTTGCCGGTGTAGCTCAACTGGTAGAGCAACTGACTTGTAATCAGTAGGTTGGGGGTTCAAGTCCTCTCGCCGGCACCATTTTTAGTATTTACATATGAATTTGTGATAGAATGTATATTACAAATGAAATTGTTAATACTAAGATTCTCTTAGTGGATGAATGGCTTACTCTATGGCGGTCGTGGCGAAGTGGTTAACGCACCGGTTTGTGGATCCGGCATTCGGGGGTTCAATTCCCCTCGATCGCCCCATGATTTTTCAATGGGGATTAGCCAAGCGGTAAGGCAACGGACTTTGACTCCGTCATGCATAGGTTCAAATCCTATATCCCCAGCCATTTCATTACGAGTCATTAGCTCAGTTGGTAGAGCACCTGACTTTTAATCAGGGTGTCGAAGGTTCGAGCCCTTCATGACTCACCATTATATTTTGCGGTCGTGGCGGAATTGGCAGACGCGCACGGTTCAGGTCCGTGTGGGCTAACCCCCCGTGGAGGTTCGAGTCCTCTCGACCGCACCATATGTTTTGCGGAAGTGGCTCAGCGGTAGAGCATCGCCTTGCCAAGGCGAGGGTCGCGGGTTCGATTCCCGTCTTCCGCTCCATATTTGCGCCCTTAGCTCAGCTGGATAGAGCGTTTGACTACGAATCAAAAGGCCGGGAGTTCGAATCTCTCAGGGCGCGCCATTATTTTCATAAGTATCGGGATGTAGCTCAGCTTGGTAGAGCACCTGGTTTGGGACCAGGGGGTCGCATGTTCAAATCGTGTCATCCCGATTTTTTTATTTGCGGGTGTAGTTCAATGGTAGAACTTTAGCCTTCCAAGCTAATAGCGTGGGTTCGATTCCCATCACCCGCTTCCTAGTAACATACAGAAGAGCCTTTGCTTATAGCAAGGGCTTTTTTTGTGTTAAAAAGAATAAGTGTAATGTATTTAAAATAGGGTCAATTGTCATTTGATTAAGGTTGGAATCTTTGTTTAAATAAATAGATCAATTCGTATCTGATTAACGGTATTTATAAAGGAGGACGAACAGTAATGAAAAGAGCTCTGGTCATTGGCGGAAATGGAACATTCGGTAAAGCCGTTGTTGCGAAACTGAGAGATTATTCCGTTGAGTTTATTGGATTTAATCCTGTACCTGTAGAGAAAGCGGCTAATACGTTTATCCAGAGTGCACTTGGGATTGAAACAGCCCAAAATTTTAAAATATATTAAAAGCCGGACAGTTATATATGATTTTGATGATTACCTATCCCTAATTAATTGTAGAATGAGGAAGGTGTACATGAAGTACATTTAGCTGTTAAGCATGTAGAATGATTTTTCATGAAACGGGACTGAATGAGACCATTTGGAATATTAAATATAAAGGAGATTCACCGAAAATCCGGGGAATCTCCTTTTGTTTGCTGTGGATGAAACAGATGGTATGTTTACTATTATGGAGCAGGTAGTCCAAGAACTTCGAGCATTTCATTTCGTTTGAGCGATTCGGCAATGGGACCGTCAATGAGCCATTTCTTAGCATTGAGGACATAGACATGACCATTTTGGACAGCGGGTAGGCTTTTCCATACTTGGAGTTGCTGGATTTCGTTGAGTTCATCTTTTGTTTTTTGCAACGCTTCAGCTGATCCATCTGAGCTAATGGAAACGATAAACAGATAGTCTGCTTTGATTTCAGGCAAAAGCTCTACCGAGATACTGGCATTCATCCGTTCCGGATTCTCTACCTCAAGTTTGGTAACGAGAGCGTCGGGCGTGAATCCAATTTCATAACCCGCTCCTACATAACTGGAAGCTGGGAATGGCGTGGATGGAATGGACGAGAAGAACAAACGCATATCTTTCTCTTCTAGGCGCAGGAATGCTGCTGTAGGTTTGGTCTTGGTGATATCGGCTGCGAGCTTCTGAGCTTCAGTTACTTGATCTTTATTTTTTTGTAAAAGCTGTTCAGCCCGCTCTTCAATATCCAGTGCAGTAGCTACCTGCACGATAGATTCCTGCCAATTACGGCGATCATAAGTAATGGTAGGCGCGATCTTCTCGAGTTGTTCGAGAATTTTGGCATCCAAACTGGCATTGACAATAATAAGGTCCGGATTCGCGCTGACTACAGCTTCAAAATTGACACTCTCATTGATGGGTTCGACAGCCACGCCTTGGGCTTCAAGTTGCTCATTCAGGTAATCTTGCCGGCCAATAGGTGTAGCAAGTACCAGTGGTACCTCCAAGGAGAGGAGAATGTCCTCCATATTAATCGACACGATCCGTACAGGATGTACCGGGATTTCTTTGCTTCCACTGGCGCTCTCCACGGTCTTAGTAGCTGATTCAGTGGATGAGTGCCCATCTGTCCCCGCAGCTGATTTTACGCCATCTGTAGATGGCTGCGAAGTGCTTGCAGGTCTCTGTCCACACGCAACAAGTAACATGGCGAGTATGAACAGGATCCCCGTTATTTTGACATAATGTTGTTTGTACATCATAATCCCCCTATGTTTATATTGATATTGATTCTCAGTACACTTTATATTGTAGCGGTCTCATGTTGGGGGAGACATAGCCTTCTGTGCTATCCGGTCATGGATTAATGTGCTGAACGCCACCAAAGAGTTTAATGGTTTCATCGATAATTTGATCATGGGCATATGGTGAATAATCCAACCAAGGCATTTCATCTAGCAGATATACATGCTGGTTCTGCACGGGCATCAAGTCTTGCCATAGCTGAGTATGTTGTAGTTTATGCCAACGTTGCTGGGATTCTGAGTCCTGATCCACAATCAGTAACATGCGATCTCCAACCATTTGAGGCAACTCCTGTTCATCCAATGCACGATAGACTTGTCCTGGAAGCAGATCGTATGAAGGGGACACGCCCAGGTCGTTATATAGAACAGCACCCCCATTGCGTCGCCCGTAGATTAACAGATGACCCATCATGATATGAATGATGGAGACTGTATCCTTACCGATTAAACGAGTAAGCTGCTCTTTGGCATGGATTACCTTGCCATCATACTGCTCCAACCATTGCTGAGCTTCTTGTTGCTGTCCCACAATGGAGGCAACTTGTACGAAGTGTTCCCGCCAGCTCAATCCTTTCCATGGGATAACGATGGTAGGCGCAATTCGCTGCAGCGTTCTTTTTAACGTATGGGCTTCGTACTCATTACAGAGTATGAGGTCCGGGCTCGCTTGCATCAACAACTCAACGTTGGTTTGCCAGATATGAGGATTCATGCGTTTGCTACGTCCCAGATGATAAGGGATATTCGAGAAAAACAGATTCCTGTGTTGATCACGTCGGTTATCGATCAATGCCGCATGAGGGATGATCTGTAATGCCAGCAGGTGGCCAGTCGTTCCGAAGGAAAGGGCAGCGATTTTACTGCGTTTCTGCCGTTGATAGGTAGAGGGAGACACACCAACATATTTTTTGAATTTGCGGCTAAAGTAAAATTCGTCTTGAAAACCGACCTGTGAGGCGATGTGCTTGATGGTTTGTCCGGAGACGAGTAGCATCTCTTTGGCCCGGTCCATTCGGATCCCATTCACATATTCCATGGGACTGATGCCAGTCCGGTTTTTGAAGACACGGGAATAGTGCCATACACTCATACCTGCCACTCCGGCAAGAACTTCCCGAGATAGATGCTCAGCATATCCAAGCTCAATAAGTTCAAGCGTTTGATCCAATGCAGAGGTATGTGCGGGATCTCCTAACACACTCTCTTTGGGAGGGGCATACACATGAGTCAACAACTCATGCATCAAAGTCTGGATACGAAATGGACGATTTTCTTGAGGTACAGAGATACATTCATGGAGTTGCGAGGCGATTCTAAGACATTCCTGAAAGAGTTCATGGGGTAATTCATCGGCGTAGGACGAACGAAGTAACCCATTTTGGTATACCTCCATTACAGTAGATCCAGAAATGGTTTTGTTCATATTTGAAATGGGCTTTAACAGATCAAAATAAATCGCGAGTCCCTGTAAAGGATGAATTTCATCCGGTGTATATTCTATCGATGTTCCTGGCAGGATCAGATATATTTTGCCGAGTGCGGCATGATTTTGCCTATGCCCAATACGGATATTGGCTTCACCGCCAGTACAGATGAGCAGAAGGTGTGAATCCTTTAATATGAATGGGGGGAGAAAAGACGCTTGATCGAGAACTTCGGATGTCTTGAATCTTGCATATAGGTCACGGGTATGGTCACCGTTGGATATTAGTGGAAAGACTTGCAAAGTCACTAGAATCCCTCCTTAACTTGCAATAGTAACATTACATATGATGTATTTGAGAATCATTATCAATTATTGCATATTGTCATACAAATAAGAAGTCCATATGATAATATGAAATGATATACACAAGAGAAAGCGAAGGGGGTATATAGAATGTGGTTTATACTTGGTTTTATTATCTTAGTTTTGATATTTGGTATTCGAACGACGAGTCGATCCAATAAACTAAAACAGCAGTTCGGATCAAGGTTACATGCAGTAGGGATTCATCAGTCAGGGCTTCCACAAGTTGCGGAAGGCAGGCGGGTGGATGTGCTGATAGGTAATGGGAACTTATATATTCAAAGTGGTCAGCAAACGTTTGAACTCTCATTAAGAAAAATCGGGAGTGCAGGATATCCAAAAAGAAGAGGTAGCTCAAATTCGAGAAATTATCTCGTAATACACTACGAGATGAATGGTAGGGTACGTCCGATAGTATTAAGATTTATGAAGCCTGCGCACGCTAAAGCATTTCTATGGGAAATCGAGGGCCAGCTATTCGCGCGAAACTCAAGTGATGGAATTGTAAGACTTTAAAAACTCTGATCATTTAACTGCGTAATTTTCCACTATAAATTGAATTGATATAGGTTACCGAGTTGAAAAATAGCCAATACATATTTACCTTCATCCAAACTGTTGAGCGAATAACCAGTAAAATCTCAACCGATGTTAATTGTAGAATTACTTAAATACAGATCATTTAATTCACTACACAAAAAAAGACAAGTCCCTCTCCTACGATATCCGCTGGAAGAGGAACTTGTCTTTTTAATTAGAGCTTGCGATTAATATCTTTCCAGAATCGTCTGTGTTTTCAAGCCATCAGCCGGAATCAGCCAGTTGTTGTTCTCCAGCAACTGCAGCAGTTGGGTACGCAGTCCGGATACGGCTACAGCATCATCGGTTTTGAAAGAAACCTCTACGATATTCTCAATACCTGTACCTGCTGCGTTGCGGATTGGCCATACTTCGAATGTAAGCTCTTGACCATTCCATGTACCTTCATATCGTTGGAATGTGATTGGGCCATATGCATGGGATTGAGTCAATTGCTGCTTTCCCCAGTTGGAGGCAGACCAGTTTTTCAATTTGCCCGGAAGCTTGTCCAGTAACATGTTCAAGGCTTCTTGCTGCGAAGGAAGTTGGACTCCTGTCGCTTTGGTATCGACTTTTTTGGTGTTGGAGAAGCTCAGCGTCTGTTTGCCGTATCCCCAATCAATTTCAGCCTCGTAGTTATCATCTGATTTGTCGAATCCCTCTTGGTTAGCCAGAGTCAGCGCTGCGTTGATATCGCCATTGATTACAGGGTAGCGTTTTTTATAAGTCAATTCGTAGTTATTCTTGTCATCTTTTTTGCGAAAACGAACGTTCCATCCTTGTTGATCCAATCCGAGAGCATTGGTGTCGAAGTACTCTACGTTAATATTTCTTGGCGTGGAACTCAGGCCGAGGGTCTGAATCACTTCACTGCGTGGTGTCCCATCTGTATTGAGCACGAGTTCCGGCTTGGCCAGAAACTTTACTTCATAAGCAGGAACTGCATTGGCAGCAGCTGAGGCTTGGGGCGCTCCCAGAAACGTCAGTCCACTTCCCAATGTTACGATGCTCAGCATGAATGAGGCGGTTACCTTTTTCCACTTTTTCAAAACCAATCACTCTCCTAATCTGGATTAACGTACAGATCCCACTTTATCGTCCGAGTATCTGAAAGCGATTAACGGGGAGCGCACATTGCGTTAACCCTGCATAGATTTGATGAATGGCAAACGATAGTTTATAGAGGATCAGGGTAATCCACGATAGAAAGGGAGGAGTCTTGACTCACCTCTCGCAGCACTTCTTTGAAGCGATTTACCTGAACTGAAGGATGGCGGTCCTTGTTATGTACGGTGTATATATGGCGCGGTGCCTGTTCTCCGGGAATGGGAAGAACCTGAATGAGCCCATGCTGCTCCTCCCACCGTACAGCCATCCGAGACATGAATGAGATGTGCCCTCCGATTAACACGAGCTGTTTGATTGCTTCCAGGGAATCCATCTCCACCGTACTGCGCAAACGAATGTCATGCTGCACGAGCCATTGGTTGGTCAGCCGCCGAGTACTGGATTCGTCGCCATGTAAGGCAAAAGGAATCTGCGCGATATGGTCAGGTGTCAATACATCCTTCTGGGCCAAGTCATGCCGCGGAGAGCAGATTAATACCAAGTCATCTTCACACAGCGTCTCAGCTTGCAGAGCGGGTCCGACAAATGGCTCCGAAGAGATCACCCCCAGATCAATCTGATGCCGAATTAACATCTCGCGAATAACAGGTGATGGTTTGACGGATAGGACGATACGAATGCTCGGGAACTCCTGAGAAAAGGTGTTGAGTATGCTGGGCAACAGATATGTAGCCGGTACATAGCTTGCCCCAATGTGCAGGGTGCCCCGATATAGACTGTCATATTCCTTTACTACCCGCCTTGCCTCTTGGGTAAGAGCATTGATTTTGACTGAATAGTGGAGCAGGGCCTGTCCGGCCTCCGTTAGAAAGGTCTTCCCACTACGCGATTCGAATAATCGCACGCCCATCTCTTCCTCCAAGGACTTCATATGAAATGTAACGGTGGGTTGTTTGATCCCCAGTAACTCGGCCACGCTTGTCATGTGATGATGCTTGTCGATTAGCTCAACAATTTGCAGTTTGATCAGATTCAATGTCCCAACACTCCTCTCACTTCTATTAGTTCACCTACTATAGATTTAATCTATGAACATCAACAGAATTCATCTAAAAAGTTAATTCCAATTTTACATACAAGACATACAACTCGCGAAAGCGGACGTTAGACTGAGAACAGTGCAAGAGATTATGTAACAAAATAGATCAAGTAACAGAAGACAGGCAGGGATGCTTATGAAATTGGAGATCACGGGAATTCAAAAATCATTTAATCAAACACCCGCACTACTGCCGACAGATCTAACGCTTGAACATGGCAAGTTCACGACACTGCTTGGCCCATCGGGCTGTGGCAAAACAACACTGCTCCGTATGTTGGCCGGGCTGGAACAGCCGGATGCGGGGGAGATTCGTGCAGATGGTCAGTGTATCTATTCTGCGGCGAAGCGGATTGATATACCGACACACAAGCGTAATCTGGGCATGGTGTTTCAGGATTTTGCATTATGGCCGCATATGACCGTATATGAAAATGTAGCGTTTGGCCTGAAGGCCGGAAAACAGAAATTCGATCTGCGGCAAAAGGTGAATGAAGCCCTTGGCATGGTTCGCCTGCAAGGTATGGAAGATCGTTATCCGCATCAGCTGTCTGGTGGACAGCAGCAACGGGTTGCTTTTGCCAGAGCCGTAGCCGTCAGACCTGGTGTGATCCTGTTCGATGAGCCACTAAGTGCACTGGATGCTGTACTTCGGGAAGAGATGCGGATTGAGATGATGTCCTTAGTACGGGATATGGGGCTAACTGCGCTATACGTCACACATGATCAGATTGAAGCGATGTCGATGTCGGATGAGATTGTGGTGATGCAGAAGGGACGGATATTGCAAAAGGGAAGCCCGGAAACGATCTACTCGGCACCAAGTGATTCGTATGTCGCTTCGTTTATCGGAAAGTCCAACTGGCTCACGCCTAATCAATCGATGGTGCGTCCAGAGCATGTCACCTGGAACAAAACAGGTCATGACGATCTGTGTTATCCGGGAACTGTACTCAGCGTCAGCTATGTAGGTGAACGCTACGAAGTGCGAGTGCAGATGGAAGGGCTCGGCGTATGGACAGCCTATATGAACCAGAGAGTACGCGTAGGGGAGAAGGCTCAGCTCTATGTTGCTCCCGAGCGGATATGCCGCATGGATGGACAGGATGGCGAAACTAACAATCACCGAGAAGCTATCGCAGCAGCTAATTAACAATGAATTAATGTATGAACTCAATCAAGAGCAGTACAGGTTGAACAACTTAATCAGAAACCAGGGGAGATGGATGAATATGTTGGGGATGAAAACACGGAAAAAGAGTGGAATGCTGTTATTAACGGCGGTTATGAGTATCAGTTTGTTCGGATGTAGTACGGGTAACACAACGACAGGCAATGCGGCACAACCCGCGGGTGAAGGAAACACAGCAGCGGCGGCGGAAACAACGAAACCGGCTGGTGGAAAGCTGGTATTGTACAGTGCTGGCCCACAGAAACTGGCCGATAACATCGTGAGTGGATTTACAGACAAAACAGGGATCGAAGTCGAGATGTTCCAGGGAACAACAGGCAAAATCCTGGCTCGTATGGAAGCAGAGAAATCCAATCCGGTAGCAGACGTTGTAATCTTGGCCTCCTTGCCTTCAGCACAGGCGTTGAAAGCCGATGGTTTGACCATGCCTTACCCCGAAGCAGCCAATGCGGACAAGCTGAACAAGGACTGGTCGGATGCAGAAGGCAACTATTTCAGCAGTAGTGCTTCTGCACTGGGTATTGTGTATAACACCAAACTGGTATCTACACCCCCAACAAGTTGGGCAGAGCTTGCTACGCCGGCGTGGAAAGATGCAGTAAACATTCCCGATCCTACATTATCAGGTTCAGCACTCGACTTCATCACAGGATATCTGAGTGCGAATGGTGAAAAAGGATGGGATCTGCTGAGTGCTTACAAAGCCAATGGAGTAGCGATGGCAGGAGCCAATCAGGAAGCCCTTGATCCGGTCATTACAGGTGCCAAAAGCATCGTAGCCGCAGGTGTGGATTACATGGCATATTCCTCCAAGGCAAAAGGCGAACCACTGGATATCGTATATCCTGAGGAAGGCACAGTCATCAGCCCAAGACCGGCAGCGATCCTGAAATCCAGTCCGAATGTAGAGAATGCCAAAGCGTTCATTGACTATCTGTTGTCTGATGAAGCACAGAAGCTCGTTGCAGATGCTTATCTGATCCCGGGCCGCGAAGACATTGAAGCGACTAACCGTGCCAATGTGAAGGATATTCCACAACTTAAAGTGGATTGGAACTGGATGAGCGAACATGGCGAAGAGACAGCAGCGCGTTTTTCCGAGACGTTTAAATAAGTGTTTTTCATAAATCCAAAGAGCGTCTTTCAATAAGCAAGGTATAGAACGAATACTTCTATTCATCTAATCATACCTGCTGTCTGTGGAAAGTCATGTGAGGTGAACGTAGTGAAACCTGGTGGAATGGACAACAACCGTATTTTTCGGAGAGTGGGCGTGATTCTGGCCCTCTTTCTGCTGACTATAAGCATTGGCGTGCCGCTCTTGCTGATTTTCTGGCAAAGTGTCTATGTGGACGGACAATGGGACTGGATGGCTCCGATTCGCACGATTACAGGTCATCATCTATCTGGTGTGTTGCTGAATTCCGTCTGGCTTGGCATTTGCGTTGTAGCGGTAACCACGCTGCTGGCGCTGCCGCTGGCCTGGATGATGGCGAAGACCCGCATGGGTGAGCATCGCTGGGTGGATGTAATCCTGATGATTCCATTCATGACCCCGCCGTATATCGGCTCGATGGGCTGGATTCTGTTTATGCAAAAAGGGGGTTATCTCCAGCAGTGGGTGCCTTCATCTGCGGGCTGGAGTGAGCTTTTCTTCAGCTTCTGGGGCATGGTGCTCATCATGAGCCTGCACCTGTTCCCATTCCTGTATCTGCTGCTTCGGGATGCATTGATTCGCATCGGGGGCAATCTGGAAGAAGCGGGGGCTGTGCACGGTGCACGTGCAGGGTACCGTTTCAGACGCATTATTTTACCCTTACTGTTGTCGTCCTACGGCATGGGAATCATGCTGGTCTTTGTCAAAACGATTGCGGAATTCGGTACACCAGCAACCTTCGGGCGCAAGATTGGCTATTATGTCATGACCTCCGAAATTCATAAGTACATCTCCAGTTGGCCGATTGACTTCGGCAAGGCGACTTCACTGGCATCGGTGCTGTTGTCCGTCTGTCTGGTGATGTGGTATATGCAGTCTGCGATGAGCCGGAAGTTCACGTATCGTCTGGTTGGTGGCAAAGGGCAACGTTCGAAGCGATATTCTCTTCGTGGCGGAGCAGGATGGTTGTGCGGGGCATATCTTGCGATCCTGTTGATCCTGTCGGTAGGTATCCCGTATTTCTCCATTATTGCGGCTTCGACCATGAAGCTAAGGGGATCGGGACTCGCTTTTGATAATCTGACCTTGGATCATTACAAGGAGCTCTTATCTTGGGGATCGGTAAGTATGAAGGCCATCGGGAACAGTCTGGGATTATCCCTCGCGGCTTCAACTGTTGCGGTTATTATCGGTACGGGATTTGCGCTTGCGATTGGCAGGTCATCTTCATTCATGCAGCGTGTGATTGACTTGTTCAGTCTGTTGCCTAATACGGTCCCAGGTATCGTGATGGTCGTGGGTCTGATTCTCTTCTGGAACTCACCATGGATGCCAGTGACGTTGTATAACACCTATGGCATGGTTGTGCTCACGTACGTTGTTCTCTTCTTGCCTTACACCGTGCAGTATGTCAAATCGAGCTTCACCCAGATTGACGGAACCTTGTTCCAGGCTGGGCAGGTCTTTGGCGGGAAGCCGCTGTATATTCTGCGGCGAATCCTGATCCCATTGATTCTGCCCGGCATGCTGGCGGGCTGGATGATGACCTTTACGATTGCTACCCGGGAGCTGGTAGGTTCGTTGTTGATTCTTCCACCGTCGATGCAGACGTCGGCTACGTATATTTTTGCACAGTTTGAACAAGGTCAGGTATCCCTCGGAATGGCGATGGCCGTTGTAACTGTAGGCATGACGGTGCTCATGCTGCTTGGAATTGAAATGCTGAATTCAAAGAGAAAGTGGAATGCATCATGATCAAACTGAACGTATGGGGCGGTGCAGGCGAACATGGGCGTTCCGCCTATCTCCTGAGCGGGAGCCGGTTTCGCCTTTTGCTGGATTGTGGTGTCAAAAAAGAAGGCACGGGCCAGTATCCGCTGATTGACCCGGAGATTGTTCCGCAATTAGACGCGGTTCTCTTGTCTCACGCCCATGAGGATCATTCGGTCGCTATCCCTTTGCTGTATAAGATGGGCTACCAGGGTGAAGTGTGGACGACAAGGGAGACGAGAGAGCAGCTGGGTACGTATTTTCGGGCATGGCGCAGCAACATGGAACGTGCAGGACATGTAATACCATATGACAAAGCTGACGAGCTGCGTATTCAATACAGGTTCCTGGAGAACGAAGCAGAGCGAGGCCACTGGTTTGAAATTATACCTGGGGTGGCAGCAATCTGGGGGCGTAGCGGGCATCTCGCGGGTTCGGTCTGGTTCGGTCTGGAGATGGAGGGCAAGCGGGTTCTGTACTCCGGCGATTATACGTCGGAGTCCATGCTTCTACAGGATGACAATGTGGCCGACGGATTCCGGCGGGCTGACCTGAATCGCCATAGCCGCGTATGGGCTGTTCCTGTTCCAATGAAAAGCCTTCAGGACATGTCCGGAGCACCCCATGAAAAGACGGATGCGAGCACCGAACAGGCCATCGAGTTGGGAATGGGTCAAGCTATGGGACAGACGCTGGATAATCAAGCAGCATATGCTCAGGCCCTCGCTGCTACCGGATCTACCGGATCAGAGACAGCACTAAGCTTATCTGCTGGGGTACACAGCCAAATCCTTACCGAGCAAATGCACATGAGAGAGCGTATGGAAGCCATAGCATCCATGTCTGACTTATCTCAGGTTAAGCTTGATCTGGCAATCGTGGATGCTGCCTATGGTACGGACCAGGATACGCAGGGCGATAAACTGCAACAACTGGAGAGCGCAATCAGAAGTACGATTGCTCGGGGTGGCAAGGTGTTATTGCCTATGCCTGCGGTGGGCCGCGGCCAGGAGATTATTCTGTGGGCGCAGCAATATTTTCAGGGCATTCCCATGATTGTGGAACAGAAACTGGTGGATGGGATGACACAGTTACATCGTGTTCCCTATTGGCTCAGGATGGAAGAACGGGTTGGGGAAGTTTCGTCTGCGGACAGTATCAATCATTTTCTGAGCGGAGAAGGTTGGGATAAGACATCTACCGAGGAAGAACGTCTGCAGTTGTTGGAACAACATCATGCTTCCCTATGGTTTGTCCCGGATGGCATGATGCAGTCCTCACTTGCACATTGGTACTACGAAAGATGGGCATCGGATGAAAAAAATCTGATTCTGCTCACCGGGCATGCTGCTGCCGGAACATTTGCCGATGAGTTATTGAAAAATCCGGAGGCGCATGGAAAATGTGAAGTAAGGAAATTACGTTATAAAGTTCATCAGGGTTGGAGGGATGTTGAGCAGATGCTGGGCCGGATTTCAGCTCGACATACGGTACTTGTGCATACCGATCTTGCGGAGACGGAACGTTTGAGACAAGGTTTGCTTGATGAAGGTTCGTCTGCGGAAGCTGATATCTATGCGTTGTCTCCAGGAGATGAGTTATCCTTTTAAAAGGGGGTAAGAATGAACAGGTTTTCGCTGAGGGCGAGAGCCTGTTTTGGTGTACCTTTTTTGCCTTCCAATCGGAAATAGCAGAAAAAGATACAAAGAGATCCGATAATGTACGCTGCGTGTAATTTAATTTTACATATAGTTTGACTTGTGAAATTTTATATCATATACTGGGTAAAATGTTGGCAGATGACGTGATCATCGGGTCTTGCAGGAGGTTGGAAATGGATGGATACAGGCAGCTATCCGATGTGGGAGAAGTATCGTTTGAAGCAGGAGCATCTGGTCATCGGACTAATGTCAGGGACGTCTCTGGACGGAACAGATGCGGCGCTGGTGCGTATTCAAACCGATATGAGCGGGGCATTACAGCAGATTGAGCTGGTTGATTTCGTCTGTGTGCCGTATTCGAATGGATTGAGAGACGTACTGATCCGGTTATGTTCACCGGGGACAGCACGTATCGACGAGCTGACAGCCGCGCATTTTGGTGTATCGGAGTGGTATGCGCATAGTGTTACGGAACTGATGCGGTCTGCCGGTATCTCAACGCAGCAGGTGGATATGATTAGCATGCATGGACAGACGGTATGGCATGCTCCTGTAGCATCTCCATTTCCAGGGCCAACGGGGGCAAGTATTGATGTGGTATCGACATTGCAGATCGGTGAATGTGCTGTCGTTCGAGAACGGACAGGACTGCCAGTGATTGGCAACCTGCGAGCAAGGGACATGGCGGCTGGTGGGGAAGGTGCTCCGCTTACGCCTTATGCGGATGCTCTGATGTTCCGCAGTCCGACGGAAGGGCGGCTGGTGCAGAATATCGGCGGCATTGGAAATGTAACGGTACTTCCATCCGAGTCATCTACCGAAGGTGTTTCGGCTTTTGATACGGGACCGGGCAATATGGTGATGGATGCCATTGTGCGGCAGGCAACGGATGGGCAGCAGCATTATGATCCGAGTGGAAGCATTGCCGCACAGGGGAAGGTCGATCAGGGTCTGGTAGATCTGTGTTTGGAGGATGAGTATTTCAAACGACTACCGCCGAAAAGTACCGGGCGGGAAGTATATGGCGCTGCTTATGCAGTGAGACTGATGGAGATGGCCGCAGCACGTTCCTTAACGCTGGAAGATACGCTGGCTACTGCTACCTGTCTGACCGCGGAGACCATCGTGCGTGCGGTGAAGGATTTTATCCTGCCCAAAGTGCACATATCGGCCATGCTCGCCTGCGGTGGGGGCACTTCCAATGCCACGTTAATGGAGATGATCCGTCATAGACTTCCAAAGGATATTCGTTTGGAACGAACAGCAGATTACGGCATACCCGATGATGCCCGGGAAGCCATTGGATTTGCTTTACTTGGCCATGAGGCACTTATGGGCAGAACCAATACACTCCCGGCAGTAACTGGCGCGAGACACGCCGTAATCTCAGGCAACCTGACACTGTAGTAAGACCAGCCTTCTATTGGAGTTCAGTTATGGAAGGACGAGGAATTCAGTTAGACGCGAGTGAAATTATAAGATAAAATGCTTGTACATGAATGCAGTATGGAAAGGAGGAGCGAATGGAGAGCATGAAAGGTGGACTTGTACGTTTACGCGCATTAATGGATGACCTGACCCCATCGGAACGGAAGATCGGAGCTTATATTCTCGATCACCCACAAGAAACCGTCCAGTCATCAGTGGCACAGTTGTCCGAACGCAGCGGGGGCAGCCCGGCGGCTATTATTCGTCTCTGCAAATCGCTCGGGGTAACGGGTTTTCAGGAACTGAAGCTCAAGATTGCCGGAGATTTGCAGACGGATGAGCAATATAATTATACGGAGATTCGTCCCCAGGACTCTATGGAGAGCATTATTCAGCATGTGTCCGCAAATAATATTCAGTCGGTGAAGGATACGGTTCATATTCTGGACCCACGTCTGGTGGAAAAGGCAGTGGATGTGCTTCATCGGGCAAACCGGATTTTTTTCTATGGGGTAGGGGCCTCGAACCTGATTGCGCTGGATGCACATTACAAGTTCATGCGAATCAATCGCACAAGCTTTTCGTTCGCCGATCCGCATATGCAGATTTCATCCGCAACGACGCTCCGCGAAGATGACGCGGTGGTATGTATCTCGTATTCAGGAGAAACATCGAACGTGATCTCCTGTCTGAAGCATGCTCGTGAAGGCGGCGCTGCAACGATTAGCATTACCAAGTGGGGGAGCAATACGCTCAGTAGTATGGCGGATGTGCCCCTGATGATTACGTCCACCGAAAGTGATATTCGGAGTGGAGCAACATCGTCACGGATTGCCCAGTTGAACGTGATCGATATATTGTATCTGGCGATTGCCAGCCGCGACTACAACCAGTCGGTGGAGTATTTGGAGAAGAGCCGGCAGGCTATTCTGGAGCATAAGTGAAGTAGAATCATATGAATCCCCTTTCTGTTTATCATACAGGAGGGGATTTTTTGACGCGAATGATATCCGCTTTTTGTATAAAAAAAGCCCAAAAAGAGCCCAGACTGATGTCAGGCTCTTTCAACTTCAAGGACGATGCACCCTGCTTGGTTCAGGAAGGACCGGCAATGGCGCTGCGGACAAATCCGTCAGCTAGATCCAGTCTTCGCTGAGCTTCCACGGCATCCACACCAGCCATCAGCATGACGATTGCCGTTTTTACATGACCGTCTGCACCGGCAAAGGCCTGTTCAATGTCCGCTTCGCTCGCTCCGGTTGCCAGATGGATCATGCGTTTGGCCCGATGGACAAGCTTTTCGTTCGAAGGATTCAGATCGACCATGAAATTACGGTAAACCTTGCCCAGACGAATCATAGCGGTAGTGGTGAGCATGTTCAGAATCATTTTCTGGGCGCTGCCAGCCTTCATACGTGTTGAACCCATGACAACCTCTGGACCGACAACAGCCTCGATGCTCACATCTGCCAAAAGGGTCATCGGCGTACCTGCGTTGTTACTCAGGCTGATCACCGTAGCTCCAATCTCCCTGGCGTGTCTCA
Source organism: Priestia sp. FSL H7-0729 (assembly GCF_038005685.1). Taxonomy (NCBI): domain Bacteria; kingdom Bacillati; phylum Bacillota; class Bacilli; order Caryophanales; family Bacillaceae; genus Priestia; species Priestia sp. FSL H7-0729. The sequence continues at coordinate 172,234 of NZ_JBBOTQ010000010.1, read as the reverse complement.
TCGCACCCAGCACATACGGCGTTCGCCCACTGGCTGCAATGCCAACCACGACATCGTTTTCGTCTAAGCCATATTCAACGAGGTCCGCCGCTCCCAATTCCTCACTATCTTCAGCACCTTCAACGGGGTCCTTCACTGCCCGGAATCCCCCTGCAATAATACCCTGCACCATGGAGGGAGGGGTTCCATAGGTAGGCGGACATTCTGAAGCATCAAGTATCCCCAATCGTCCACTGGTGCCTGCACCTACATAGAATAGTCTGCCGCCAGACTGAAAGGCCTCCAAGATCAGGTCCGCCGCTTGGGCAATGACCGGGATCAGGGGCTGAATAAGCTCTGCAATCCGTTGATCTTCCTTATTGATCAGTTCCATAATTTCTGCCGATGGCAATTCATCTATATGATCCGTTAGTGGATTGGGTTGTTCCGTTACTAATGAGTTCAGCATGTGATTCATCTGTACGGCCTCCTTCTCTCTTTAGAATGATTCATTCAGGGAACGGCGTTTTCTTGCCAGTAGTGCTGCACCTACCGATGGAGCAGGGGCGTCTTCACGATATACAAATTCCAACTCTCCATAATATCCCGATAACTTCTGGATAAATTCATTTCGGAAAAGTGCAGCGTATCGAAACAGTGATCCGGACAGGACAACCGGAGTGGATGCAAATTCGGGATGACGTGCAATCAGCGCTTTGGCGGTATCCGCCAAATGTGTGGCCTCATCGATGATCAGTGCCCGGGCAGCCTCGTCCCCGGATTCAGCTGCGTCTATAGCAAGGCGGGCGATGGATGCTGTCTCGCTTTTGCCCCAATTCGTCTGATAGACCAGCGACTTTAACTCCGATATATCCCGAAGGTTCAGTTTCTTTAGAAGAAGCGGGGTTAAACGGGTCGGAGGAAGAACACCATCATAGCTCTGCATGACCGCTTGGAGTGCACGTTGTCCAATACGATAGCCGCTCCCTTCATCTCCGAGCAGATGACCCCAGCCTCCTGCACGGTATCGTTCTCCTTCCAGCGTAAATCCGTACACGATGGACCCTGTTCCAGAGATGCACAATACACCGTGAGTATGTCCTAGAGATGCCATCAGGGCAATCTCTCCTTCGGATACAACCCAGACAGGACAGCTTTCTGATCCCTGTCGATTACGACTCTTCATATAGTTATTTACTGCGTCGGCTATAAGTTGCCGTTCTTGAATTGTGTCTATACCTGACATTCCGAGACATATACCTTCACAATTTGTCGACAAATCACTTTTTAGATTGAGTAGCTGTTCCAGCACTCGTTGCAGTTCGGAAAGGGCCTGTTCCAGGGGGACGCTGTGAGGATTCGTGGGACCGCCGCTGAGCCGGGCGAGAATTTCGCCAGATTCAGAAATGATTGCTGCATCAGTATTGGTACCGCCTCCATCTACGCCAACATATACTCGCAAAGTGGCTCACCTCGATTGCTTGAGTTTTCTTTTTACATAGTATAGAGGCATGAAATGAAAAAGTAAAATTAAATTTTATAATAAAAAATAATGTTGAATTTTTATTTCATAGCTCATATAATGAACTCAATCTACAATTTTGGAAGGAATTAATACTGTTAATGTCAACTAAGTTGACGTTATATTGCATTTAAGAGATTAATCCTGCGTACGTTCAGGTCTAATCCATAAGGGAGGTGCATTTTCCTTACTGCCACGCTCAATAGTCTGTTAAGCCGTTTAAGGATGGATGATTCCAAAAGGGGTAGCATGGTTAGGCAATGCAATTATCGGGAGACGACACGCGAAGGAGATGAAGGGATGAAAAAGAAGGGTCTAGTGTGGGCAATGTTGTTGATGATGGTCATGGTTACTGCCTGCGGGAATAGCGGGGGCGCTGCTTCAGATGATCCCAATGCAGAAGATACGGTGACTGTATGGACGTATCCAGTACATGGAACATATGAGGATGAACTGAAGGATCTAATCGTTGATTTCAATAAGGAACACCCGAATATTACCGTGAAGACGGAAATGCTCTCCTGGGCGGAAGGGCCCAAAAAATTCGATGTCGCTCTGAACGCGGGCAACCCGCCGGATCTTTACTTTCATAGTGTAGACGGCACGTATGTGAATACAGGATTGGCACTTGAGCTGGACAGCTACCTGACTCCTGAGATCAAGGATGACTATCTGCCTGGTACGCTTGAATTAGGTCAAATCCAAGGGAAACAGTACGGACTGCCATTGTATCAATTCCAATGGGCTTGGGGTGGTAACAAACGGATCCTGGAGGAAGCGGGCATTGACTGGAAATCGATTCAACAAAATGGCTGGACCTGGTCCGAATTCAACGATGCCGCGGCCAAGTTGACCAAAACGCTGGATGGCGGGGCTAAACAATATGCACTGGTTACCGACGGAACCTCGCTTGATTTCATTGAAATGCTGTCCCGGAACAACGGAATGATTGACGTTCTCGATAAAGCTGGCACGTTCCAATGGAATGATGGGCGCATTCTGGACACTCTCTCTTTTATCAAAAACCTGATGGATCAAGGCTATATGCCGAAGGAAACGGCGGCTCTTGCTCCAGCCAAACGGACGGATATGTTCTATGCGGGTGAAACAGCGATCATCTCCAAAGCGATTCCTTATTATGATGTGATGATTCAGAACCGCAACAAGGATATTGATGATGGCAAGGTACAGGGGGAGAAGATTGATTTTGTCCTGCTGCCTGTACCGCATAATGATGATCAACCTGCGGCCACAACGATGGGCGGCGAAGGGTATGTAGCCTTCAAACAGAAGAAGGACAAGGGCGAACAGCATTCCGAAAATACGTTCCTGGTGATGGAAGCGCTCAGTGGTGCCAAAGCAGGGAACTCGGCCAATGAATTGGCTCTCCCATTCGTAAGACAATCCCAAGTGGAACTGTTTAAAGGAAAAGAGCTTGGTCAAGCGGATAATCTGGCCGCTGCGAAAGTCATGGCAGAGAATATCGCTATGCCGGTAGTGCTTGAACTGGATATCGACAAAGCATCTCAGCAAAAACAATTCAAGGAACAGGTTGTGAAGCCTAATATTCAGGCGCTGTTCTCGGGTGAAAAATCACCGGAGCAGATCGCAGAAGACTTCAAGAGCAAGGGCGAGCAGATGTTTGGACAATAACTCGGACAATCAAACATAACGTATAACCACACTGATTAGGAGAGGAGGATTCGCCATGCAGACCGCCCTTGCGCCAAAACCGTCTGCGCCCCGGACTTCCCGGGCTGCCCGGTTTTGGCGAGATTACGGGTGGGCGTATTTGTTCATTTTGGCGCCTGTCCTGCTGTTTCTCATTTTCACACTGTATCCCGTACTAACAGCTCTCGTGATGAGCTTCCAGAAATACAACATTATGAATTCGACGTGGGTTGGATTGGATAACTACGAGCGACTGGTGAAGGATGAAACGTTCTGGAAGTCGATCAAAAATACGGTGATCTTCACTGTAGGCACAGTCCCGGTCAATATTCTCATTACATTTGTACTGTCCTATTTTATCTATCAGATGAAAAGTAAATGGCAGACTTTTTTCAAAGCTACGATGTATCTGCCTGCGGTAGCCTCCGGGGTAACGATCTCCATTGTATGGCTGGCGATCTTTGATCCAACCGACTCGGGACTGCTGAACCGCTTCCTCGGCCTGTTCGGCCTTGACCCGGTGATCTGGCTGGGCCAGTCGGGAACGGCACTCTTTTCCCTCATTCTCATGAACTGGCTCGGATCGCACGGGGCAGGCATTATTCTGTATCTGGCAGCCATGGGCGGTATTCCGAAATCGCTGTACGAAGCGGCGGATATTGATCATGCCAGCGGCTGGACCCAGTTCAGCAAGATTACATGGCCGCTACTCAAACCAACGACGCTGTATCTGCTCGTGACAGGTGTGATCACGTCTTTCCAAGTGTTTATCTCGGTATATCTGATGACACAGGGTGGACCTAACTTTGCGACAACTACAATCGCCTATCTGATCTACGAGACGGCATTTAAGTTCTATGAATTCGGATTGGCTTCGGCACAGTCGTTCGTATTGGCGATTATCATCATTGTCATCTCCGTCATACAGTTCAAATATTTCTCCAGCGATATTGAGTATTAGATGTAGTTCAAAAAGTCCGCTTTTGATTACGAAGGATGCCTAGCGGCATCATCAGCATCGAATATGGAATTTAGCCGAAATGTCCGTTGCTCACGTAGTTTTCCCTACGCTCCGCTACTCCATTTCTAGCTTCATCCCATCTTCTCGGTACTGAAAACCGACCTTTTTGAACACGTACGATTAGAGCATGTTGCATTAAGCATCCGGGGGTGAATCAAATTCATGAAATCAACACAGAAAAGGATCCTGCTCGTTGTTGCAGCCATTCTGCTGGTCGTCTGGGCGCTGGTGACGGTCATTCCGATGTACTGGATGCTCGTCGGTTCGGTGCAGGATAGCGCGATGTCGGCGTCGTTTAAACCACAGATGATTCCGGAGCAGTTGTCGTTATCACCATATGAGCGCTTTTTTGCCAAAACCGATGCCTGGCGCTGGTTATACAATTCGCTGTTCATCTCGATCATTCTGACCGTAACAAATGTATTCTTCGCCTCCCTGGCGGGATATGCGTTCGCCAAACTGAAGTTTCCGGGGAGTCAGGCGGTGTTCTGGACGTTGCTGGGGACCATGATGATTCCGGCACAGGTGACGCTGATTCCTTTGTACATTCTGATGGTCAACGTGTTTAACCTGGGAGATACGTATACGGCCATTATCCTGCCTGCTGCCGTTAGTGTGGGCAACATTTTCTTGATGAAACAGTTCATGTCTACGCTGCCCACATCGCTGATTCATGCGGCACGTATCGATGCATGCAGCGAGTTCGGCATCTTCTGGAAAGTCATTCTGCCGATGGCAAAGCCGGGAATCGCGGTGCTGGCGATATTCACGTTTGTCGCTTCGTGGAACGAATTCTTCTGGCCGTTCCTCATTACCAATTCCAACGAGATGCGTACCCTTCAGGTGGGGCTGGCCTCGTTTGTATTTGCCGAATCAACGGACTTCGGCGCAATGATGGCGGGAGCAACAATCGGTGCGCTGCCCATGATCATTCTATTTTTCTCACTGCAACGTTACTTCTTGCAGGGCATTACGATCGGTGCGGTTAAAGGTTAATTCCTATATATGTTCAACTAGACATTTACACAATAACGGAGAGGACAGAAATAACCTGAAGAAGCGAAGGCGTTCGCCTTTATCACCGGATTTCCCCTTTCTATAAAGGAATTAAAGAAATCTGGGGGTAACAGCGATCGGAAGGTTGTTCTGTCATCGGAGTGCCAGTGTAAATAATCGTTAGTTGAACTTATATAGTTCAGGACAAGCGACAACGTAAAGGGGGATCTACCTATGGCACGCGTGGAGTTTCGCCAAGTGCGCAAAGAATTCAAAGACGATCATAAAGGAACGTTCACGGCTGTGGCCGGCTCGGACTTTGTTATAGAAGATAAGGAATTCGTAGTGTTTGTGGGTCCTTCGGGCTGTGGCAAGACAACGTCACTGCGGATGATTGCCGGACTTGAAAAGCAAACAAGCGGTGATATTGTGATTGGTGACCGGCTTGTTAACGATCTGCATCCGAAGGATCGGGATATCGCGATGGTGTTTCAGGACTATGCACTCTATCCACATATGACCATCCGTGAAAATCTATCCTTTGGCCTGAAAAATCTGAAAAAGCCAAAATCCTATATTGATGAACAGGTGCAGAATGCGGCCTCCATTCTGGGACTGGAAGCGATGCTGGAACGCAAACCACGCGAGCTGTCTGGTGGTCAGCGCCAGCGTGTTGCGGTGGGGCGGGCGATTGTCCGTGATCCACAGGTGTTTTTATTCGACGAACCCCTGTCCAATCTGGATGCCAAGTTGCGGGTGCAGATGCGGGTGGAGTTGGGAGAGCTGCATAAACGTCTTGGTGCCACGATTGTGTACGTGACACATGACCAGGTGGAGGCTATGACACTTGGGGAACGTATCGTGGTCATGAATCATGGAGATATTCAGCAGGTGGCTTCACCGAAAGAGCTGTATGCGAGTCCGCGGAATATGTTCGTTGCCGGATTTATCGGTTCCCCGGCAATGAACTTTATTGATGCACGGATTGACGGTACACAGGTTGTCATCGAGGGGGCCTCATTCACTTTGCCAGCGGATGTACTTGCTCGTCTTGAGAGTTATCAAGGCAAGCCGGTAATTATGGGGCTGCGCCCAGAGCATATTTTTGGTGATGATGTCGCTCCGAATATCCCGACAGACCATATGCTGCAGGCGCGGGTTCAGGTTGTAGAGCATCTGGGCTCCGAGAATTTGGTGTATTTCCATTCCGGTACCCGTACGGTTACGGCCAAGGTACACCCGGAAACACATGCTTATGTAGGAATGGACAAAAATTTTGTGCTGGACTTGCGTAAGGCACACTTTTTCGATCCAGAGACAGAGCTTGCGATTGGACGGGAGTAATAGACCGGGCCGGGTGAAGAGGAACGGTAAGAAAGGGGAGAACAAAGAATGCGTAAGCTGAGTGAAGTGTTGGTCAAGTCGGGCGCAGAAATCTATCGGGACATTATTTCAGTGGCTCTGTACAGTGTCGTTAGCTCCATCGTATTGGTTCCCATTCTGATGTTTGCTCCGCTGCCGATTGCGGTGATGCTTCTGGCCTTGATATATATGCCCCTCCTGTTCGGGGTCTGTTATGCCATGCATCACAGGCTGGAACGCAAGGAACGCCGCAATGGGCTTAAGGATATCTGGCTCGGAACGGTGAAGGGAATAATCCCGGGAGGATCAGTGGGTGTGCTTTTCGCAGTACTTGGTTTCATTCTATGGTCAACCTGGTGGTATTACGGTGGACAGGGTGGGGTTACAGGTACAGCGGTAGGCGTATTCCAGACGTTCTTTGTTCTCATGGCTGTGATGTCACAGTTCTATACTTGGCAGCTTGTTTTACAAAAAAACATGGGCATCCTTCAGGCGATGGGGGAAAGTGTAAAGCTGTTCTTCCGTCACCCGGGGTACACGATGAGTGCCTGTTTTCAGGCCATGTGCCTGACTGCTTTGCTGATGCTGACTGTTGTTGGTTTCGGAGCACTGTTTGGAGGTATGTTTGCTATCTATCAGCATAAGGTGGCTCTCAATGTGCTGGAGCCTGAAGAGGAACCTGTCGTAACAGTTGGTAATGATCACCAGCATACAGGGTGGATCAGCCAGGGGAATGTGTAATGAGCCAGATGAATGGAAGCGAGCAGTTACCGGCTGTGCAAACGGGAGTTGACCTTCTGTCGAGAGGGTTGTCGCATCCATGGTTAACAGGTGCTCGAATCGGTCTAATTACGAATCCGACGGGAATTACAGCGGATTTTGTATCGACCATAGATGTGTGCGCGGGACTGGCTAATGCCGAGCTTACAGTGCTCTATGCCTGTGAGCACGGACTGGAAGGAGAACTTCAGGCGGGCGTCAGATTCGGAGACATGCTTCATCCACGCCTGGACATTCCGGTGTTCAGCCTGTATGGAGATTACAAGAAACCTACAACCGCAATGCTGGCTGGAGTCGATACGGTCCTGTTCGACATTCAGGATGTGGGCATCCGTTATTACACGTATGCTTCAACCTTATTCCATATGATGGAGGCCTGTGCTGGAGCAGGCAAACGCATGCTGATTCTGGACCGTCCCAATCCGCTGGGTGGAAATGTTGTGGAAGGCGGTGTGCTGAACGCGGGATATGAATCACTCGTTGGCGCTTGGCGTGTACCTGTACGTACGGGATTGACGGTAGGTGAACTGGCCCTGATGGTCAACAGCGAGATGGATGTACCTTGCGAATTGGACGTAGTTGCGATGGAAGGTTGGCAGCGTTCCATGGAGTTTGCGGATTGTGGTCTTCCCTGGATGTTACCCTCTCCGAATATGCCCACGCTGGACAGTGTGCGGGTATATGCGGGTACGTGCCTGTTCGAAGGCACGAATGTATCGGAGGGAAGAGGTACGACCCGCCCGTTCGAGTGGATTGGAGCCCCCTGGATTGAGGGTGAGCGATTGGCGGAACGATTTCGGGAATACAAGCTGGAAGGTGTGCATGTGCATCCAGTGTACATGTCCCCAACATTCTCCAAACATGCAGGTGAGCTGTGTGGTGGCGTAAGGATTTTTGTAACGGACACTAGGAAATTCCGGGCGGTAGAGACGGGGCTAGTGCTTTTGCATGAACTGGTTTCACTCTATCCGGAGCAATTCTGCTGGCTGGAGCCACCAGAGCCGGGTTCGAGGTACTTTATAGACCTGTTGGCAGGGGGGAAGGCAGTCAGGGAGACCATTCATGACCGTACGGAATTCGTTTGTTTAATGGAAGCGTGGAATGTACAGGCAGCAGAATGGAAGGAGCGGCGAAAGCCGTTTTTGTTATATCCATAAACGGATGTTGGTTATCGGAGGGAGGCATGAAATGAGTGGGCAAAAAGAGTTATACCAGTCTCGTCTGAAACAGATGACCTTGCGCGAGAAAGTCGGACAAATGCTGCTTTGTGGCTTTCATGGCACCGAAGTTGCTGGCGATGTGGAACCCTTTCTCCGAAAGTATCCAATCGGTGGCGTGATCTATTTTGCACGCAACGTTGAGTCGCCAGAGCAAGTAGAGCGGTTATCGTCAGGGCTACAGCAGATTGCCAAAAGCAGCGGTAATGTGCCGCTCTGGATATCCATTGATCAGGAAGGTGGCATGGTAGCTCGAATTACTGAAGGAATCGCTCTGATGCCTGGACAAATGGCCATCGCCGCTGCTGGTTCCATCGACGATGCGTATCAGGCGGCATATATCAGTGGGTTGGAGCTGAAATCCATGGGCATTAATATGAACTTTGCTCCGGTATTGGATGTGAACAATAACGCGGCGAATCCGGTCATCGGTGTACGATCATTCGGCGAATCCCCACAATCCGTTGCAGAATATGGGGCCAGAACCATTGCGGGGATACAGGACGCCGGGATTGCAGCGACAGCCAAGCACTTCCCGGGGCATGGGGATACGGACACCGATTCTCATCTGGACCTGCCGATCATCACTCATAATCGTGATCGGGTAGAGCGCCTGGAGTTGATTCCCTTCCGCGCCGCTATCGCCGAAGGTATCGATGCCATGATGTCGGCGCATATTTATTTCCCTGCACTGGAGCCAGAAGGTCTGCCCGTAACGCTATCGCATACTGTATTAAGCGGTCTGCTTCGCCAGGAACTGGGTTATGAGGGCATGATCGTGACAGATTGCATGGAGATGGATGCCATTGCGGTGAACTATGGCACGGTCGATGCAGCAGTGATGGCGGTAGAGGCTGGAGCGGATCTGGTGTTAATTAGCCATACGGCCAAACTTCAGGCAGAGGCATTTGAAGCGTTGCTAGCAGCTGTGGCGAGCGGACGAATTAGCGAGAGTCGTATAGATGAATCAGTGACCCGCTTGCTGATGTACAAGGCGAAACATGGGTTGCTGGAGAATGAATTGCACGGTGCAGGCGATGATGAAGTGATTAGTACATTCTCAAATATGTCCTCCCCGGATTCATCAAAGGATCTTTCACATTCCAGCGGGTCTGAGCGCAACAGTTCATTACACCAAGAGGTTGCCCGAAGAATTAGCGAGAACAGTATTACGCTGGTACGCGATCAGCTGAATATGCTGCCTTTAAAGCCGGAACGCACGCTGGTCATAACGGTTGCCACGTCACTGACGACGATTGCAGATGAACAGCTGAGTCAGACGTTCACCTTGGGCTCAGCCTTATCCAATTATGGTCTGGATGTTGTCGATCGGGTGGTTACGCCCGAGGAAGTTGCCATTCGTTCCGCACGTCTGCTTCAAGCTGCGGAAGAGGATGGGGTTCGACAGATTGTGGTAGGCACCTACAATGCGGGAAGTCCTTCCGGTGATCCACAGTGTCGACTGATCGGCTGGTTGCAGCAACTGGGCAAGCCATTGGCAGTTGTGGCATTGCGAAGTCCCTATGATCTGCTCGCGATTCCAGATGCCCAAGTCTATGTAGCGGCTTACGAGAGCCGGCCACTTGCCATGGATAGCGTTGCTCAGGCGCTGATGGGACACATTCCTTTTGCGGGGAAGCTTCCTGTGACGATAAAGTAGACGGATGTTGAACGAACGGATGGCTGGTTGCCAGGCAATGATGAGAATACGAGTTGCCCTGCCTTTTGCAGGATGGAGAAGAGATGTATGTTGGTTGAGTGAAATGGAAGTATAAGCCGTTGAAATGAAAATATTATACAGAGCAAAGAGACGATCCTTTATAGGACCGTCTCTTTGTTATGTGTATACGAATAATCATAAATTATTGCATTTTCAATGCTTTGGCTGTCTTGGCTTCAACTTCATCCAAAAGTGAAGTCATGTCCATACCTGCGTGGTTGCCAAGCAGGATAATGGTGATATCATCGGACAGATTACGTGAAAAGGCTGTAGCGAACCCGCCGCCACTACCGTTGTGGAAGACGGTACGGTGGGTGCCATTCTCTTTGAGAATCCACGCGTAGCCATAGTTTTTATCGGAGTAAGGCTCATACATCTGTTCAATCGTATCCTGGCTTAGAATCTTGTCCGTATACAGTGCACGATCCCATTTCAGCATATCGTCTACTGTGGAATAGATGGTGCCCGATCCGGATTGAGACACATAATAAGGTGCAGTTACCCAAGCGTCATCTTGTTGAACAAAACCACTAATCGTATGCACTTTACGGGAAGCCTCTCCCGAATTTTTCATACCAAGTGGCTTCAGTATCGTCTGCTGTACGTAATCGGCATAACTCATGCCGGATACCTGTTCAACGACGTATGCAAGCAAAACATACCCGCTGTTGCTGTATAGATATGCACTCCCTGGTTCAAACTTCAGCGTTTTGTGGCGAATCTCTTCTACAGTCTCTTCCATGGAAGTTCCTTCACCCCGACCAAATGCGGAAGGCAGACCTGAAGTCTGGGATAACAGCATATGCAGTGTGATCTGATCTCCCTTCGGAATGCCGGAGATATACTTGGAGATTGGATCTTGCACATTAATCTTACCTTCCTCCATGAGACTCAGAATGGACGCGGCCGTGAAGGATTTGCTCAGCGATGCGATTCGGGTCTTCTGATCCGGACGATTCAGCGTCTGTTCATCGGCAAGTCCGTAGCCTTGTCTCAGCAGAACTCCACCATCGCGGGCAATCAGCGCCATACCTGGATAGTTGATCTCGCGCAGATACGTATCTACGCTGGCAACTTCACTGTTCAGCAGGCTGATTTGATCCGTGACCATATTCACACTCATCTGACCTGTAGCTGTACGTTGGACCTTGATATCTGCCTTAATTGCATTGGCCATGGCCCGGACAGGCACCATCAACGTACCGTTAACAGTACGTGAATTCACACCTGTAGCCAGATCGACCTTGTTTACCTTAATGGAATTGCTACCAGCCTGATGGACCAGCGTGTCTCTGCCCACGGTAATGGTAGCTATCTTGGTGTGATTGTCCCATTTCAACGTGCCTTTAACGGATGTGACGACATCCCGCAGTGGAACAAACGTTGAGCCTTTAATTATAAGTGGTGTGTTCTTCCAGGATTGCTGCTCACCATTCACTTCAATGTGAACTGCTTGCGTTGTCTGGGCTGCGGATGCCGTGATACCGGCTTGTCCCAGAATCGGGCCTGCGCACAGGATGAACGCTAACAGGATACGGAACATGGATGAATATACCGTGGAAACAGGTTGTTGCATGTGTGACTTACGTAAGATTTGAATCCTCCCCTTCCAATCGTTTCATGAATAGCCAGCTTATGAGCATTGTAAACGATCTCGCGTAGAGGGTCAAAACGATTAAGCGGATATAATCCATATCATCTGATCAAATCATTTAAATTAAATTTGTACCAATTTAGTATCTATACATAATATTTTTACAGCGATTGTCCGATAAAAGGATGGGTGAAGATTATGATGGGGGATATTTATATGAAGAAAAGGATTCGAAATTGGTTTACTTTAACCGTAAAAAAACGCCTGATCGCTGCATTGCTCTTGTTCTTGATTGTTCCGAGCATTACCGTTGGTTGGTTGTCTTATCAAAAAGCTGCTGACCAAGTTAAGCAGGAAATTATTCGTTCCGCACAGGCCAAAACGGAAATGCTTAGTCTGCAGATAAATCAAATGCTGGATATGGAGAAGGATAACGCAGCGCAGATGGCTGCGGGTATGACTTCAAACGATATTATTAATAAATCCCCTGCGCTGCAAAGGCAGATGGATCGGATGTCTCAGAATCATAAGGAACTGGGTGTACTCACCGCAGGTGCGGAAGATGGCAGCTGGATGAAATCCCCACAATCCGAAGAACAGAATTATGATCCTCGTGAACGTTCATGGTATAAGATGGGCATGTCTCAGAATGAACCTGTAATCTCGGATACGTTCCAGTCGGCTTCGACGGGTGAATGGGTTGTGACCGCAGCGGTCAAGCTGGCTGACGGCAAAGGGGTATTCGGGGCCAATGTCAGTCTCAATCATCTGAAAGAATCCGTAGATCAGATTCGCATCGGTAAAGAGGGAAAGCTGTATATGTTGGATAACGGGGGTAAATTCCTGTTCCATTACAATATTGAATCCGGTACACAGTCGGATGAACCTTACATCAATGAGATGTATACGAAAGAAAGCGGAACCGTGAAGTATACATATGATGGTCACGAAGTGGAAGCTGTCTATTTCACCAATCCGGTGACAGGCTGGAAAATTGTTGGCGAGATGGTTCCTTCCGAAGCAACGGAAGCCGTAATGCCTATTTTGATTCGTTCCATTACAATTGTGGCATCTGCAATGGTTATCGGGTTGATACTGCTTGTTTTCATTATCCGCAGCATTCATCGACCATTACTGCAATTAACACAGGCAGCATCGAAAGTAAGTGCCGGTGATCTAACCGTTCGGGTAGGTCTGCAGCGCAAGGATGAGTTCGGACTACTTGGAGAAAGCTTCGACAAGATGACAACTTCACTACGTAATGTGCTTGGAGAAGTACATGATACTTCCAGCCAGCTGGCAGCATCTTCGGAAGAGCTGATGGCAAGTTCCGAGCAGACATCCAAAGCTACAGAACAGGTGGCTGAACTGATGCAGGATGCAGCTGCAGGAACGACTTTACAAAACAACAGTCTTGCTGCTACAGGCCAACTCGTAGGCGAAATGTCTATTGGAGTCAAAGAAATCTCATCAAGTGCTGAAGACACCGCTCGTATCGCTCTCGATGCTTCCACCAAGTCGGAAGCGGGCATGGTGACAGTGGAACAAGCGGTTACTCATATTCAGCAGGTGAATGACGAGAGCAAGACCATGTCTGTGGTCATTGAGGATTTGCGTGCGAAAAATGAAGAGATTCTGGTGATTGTGGCCGAGATTACGGCCATCGCCAAACAGACAAACATCCTCGCATTGAATGCGTCCATTGAAGCTTCAAGAGCTGGCGAACAAGGGCGAGGATTCGCTGTTGTAGCCAACGAAGTGAAAACACTGGCTCACAGTTCAGGCGCTTCAGCCGAGCGGATTAATGAACTTATGCACGAGATGCAGGAGAAAACCAATGCGGTGCAATCCACTTTTGCCCGTACAGGAGAAGGTATGGTGAAGAGTTCGCAGATGGTTACCGAAGCGGGCGAAGCATTCCATAACATTCGTACTGCGGTACAGTTGGTGGCTGCGCAAGCTGGAGAAGTGTCCGCAGCTTCCCGTCAGATTGATGGCGGCATGAGTCATATCAACAAGGCAGTAAGTGATACAATGGTTCTGTCGGACAGAATTGCCTCTGGAACGGAAGATGGATCGGCGGCGGCTCAAGAACAATTGGCCACAATGGAAGAGGTCGCAGCGTCTTCGGCAGCATTGTCACGTATGGCTGAAGATCTGCAAAGCATGATTGAACGGTTTAAGTTGTAACCGTGATTGTATTGGGACAATGAGTGAAGATAACTGTTTATGGGAGGAGCTGAAATGCTCTTTCTGCGATGAGACTGCAGGGTTGCGACCCTGCGGTCTTTTTTCTGTTGAATATGGGACAACTATATGTCCTCAGCACTCAGGATTCTCTCCAGTCACGTTGACATATTTCAAACATAATTATATTATGTCTATAAATAAACAAACATATATTTATAAACGATAATAGGTTGTCAGTTGAAATGACCAAAACAATAAAAGGAGCTTTACCATGAAATCATCGGAAACCTGGTTGCAAACCGCTTCATTGGAAGAGATCAAGCGTGGTTATCTGGAGGAAGGTCCCACGTATGTATGCGTCTGCTGTGGATACAGGACGGAAGCGGGGATTATCTACCCTGAAGAAGGGGTGCTCTATGAGGCAGCCCGTTATATGCGTGTGCATATTGAAAAGGTACATGGGTCGGTGTTTGAGTATTTGCTGGAGCTGGATAAAAGCGTAACCGGATTGTCTGATGTCCAGCGTGGCTTGCTGGCTCAGTTTCATGAAGGGAAGAAGGATGCTGAAGTACAGAAAGCCCTTGGTATCGGGAGTGCCTCCACAATCCGGAATCATCGGTTTGTATTGAAAGAGAAGGAACGGCAGGCCAAGATATTCCTGGCATTAATGGAACTTCTCAAAAGCAAGGATACCCAGGCTCCAGCCGAATGGGTGTCGCCGGTGACAAGACATGGACATACGATCCATCCTGGCTCATTTGATATTACAGAACAGGACCGGGAGAAGGTACTGAATAAATATTTTTCTGAGGGTACTGGCGGGCCACTGACGACGTTTCATATGCAGCAAAAGCATAAATATATCGTGCTCACTGAGATAGCCAAACGATTCGATCCAGAGCGCCAATATTCCGAAAAACAGGTCAATGAGCTGCTGAAGGAGGTTCATGACGATTACGTAGAAATACGGAGATATCTGGTCGATTATGGTTTGCTCGAACGTGAGCCAGACGGTAGTCGGTATTGGCTGGGAAGCCACACAGATGAACAGAGTGCCGGAGATGGAAAACAGGAACGCAAAGAAAAGGGGGAGCAGGAGAAGATGAATCGTCGCAAAGAATTGCAGGAACAGGCGAAGGAAGTCAAGACGGAAGCGGGTGTCTACCAAATTCGGAATGAACGTAATAACAAAGTCTATATAGACAGCACGCTTAACTTGAAAACCATTAACGGACAACGGTTTATGTTACAGATGGGTAGCCATCTGAATCGAAGGTTACAGGCTGAGTGGAATGAATATGGGGAGAATGCCTTCGTGATTGAAGTGTTGGAGACATTGAAGCCTGATGATAACCCGTATTACGATCCCAAAGATGCACTCGCCAAATGTCTGAACCGCTGGTTTGAACAGTTAGAGCCCTATGGAGATCAGGGGTACCACGGAGATAAAAAGGCATCTGCTGAATAAGCGGGACAGGTTTCTCTCTAAAATGCCTGACCTTATATAACCCAAGAGCCCCTTTGCCAATAGGATAATGGCAAAGGGGCTCTGGTTATTACAGACTACTTGTTATATAAGTTGAACTAATCTTTTACACGATAACAGCGATTGGAAGGTTATTCTGTCATCGTAGTGTTAGTGTAAACAATCTTTAGTTCAACGATTACAGCTTGAATTGTTCCACAAGCTTCTGCAGCTTATGAGCCAGGTGGGCAAGGGAATCGGCAGAGGAAGATATCTCTTGCATGGAAGCCACCTGCTCCTCCGTAGCAGCGGAGATGTTCTCTGTACCATCGGCATTGGTTTCCGATATCGCGTGAATCTGATCAATGGATTGCACCACTTCTGCTGTACTTGCAGACATCTGCTGTGAGGCAGCTGCGATGTTCTCTAGCTGATGATTGACGACCCCGACAGCTTGACTAATCTGAGCAAAAGCTTCATCTGCAAACTGAACGGCACGAATACCGTTGCTTACATCCTGTTGCCCGATCTGTACATTGTGATTGGCCAATGAAATCTCCTGTTGAATCGCTCCGACCATCTCTACAATCTTCTGGCCTGAAAGGCTGGATTGTTCCGCCAGCTTGCGGACTTCGCTGGCAACAACGGAGAAGCCACGTCCATGCTCACCTGCACGTGCTGCTTCAATAGAAGCATTGAGAGCAAGCAAATTGGTTTGTGCAGCGATATCTGTAATGACAGATACCATCTCACCAATGGATGTGGAATGCTGTCCAAGTCGTCCAGCAGTATCTGCCATACCTTGCACAAAGCGACTCACGGAACTCATCTCGGATACGGCCGTCTGCATGGTTGCATTCCCTTTATCCGCGAGCTCACTTGCTTGCATGGCAGCTTCGGATACTTGCTGTGTGCTGTTCGTTACCTGTCCCACACCTCCAGCAAGCTCATTCATCTGTAGTGCCGTATGTTTCAGGCTGCTGGTTTGTTTCTCAAGTCCAGCTGCGGATTCTTCCGTGATCAGGGCGACTTGCTCTGTTGCTTTGGTTGTCTCCGATGAGTTGACTGCCAATTGTGTGGATGAGGCGGTTAACTCGTCAGCCGTGTGTCGCACGTCCTGAATAACGGTTCGCAGGGATTCGCTCATCTTATTGAAGCTGGTGCTCAGCTTGCCGAATTCATCCTGTCCTAATACAGCAACCTCGATGGTCAGATTACCATTACTAATTTCGTCAGATGCCTTCACCAAGCGGCTCAGTGGTTTGGTGATGGATTGCACAATCCAGAAAATAATGACGGAACTTACCGCAATTGCAATTGCTACAACAATAAGTGTGGTGTATAGAATCGGACGGACAGAAGCCGTCACTTCCCCACTGTCGATGACACCAACCACGGTCCAGCCCGTCGTTTCATTGGTGGAGAAAAAGGCATGTTCCTGATTTCCATTTAGTGTATAGGTCAGACTTCCGTTTTTCTGTGCAAAAATGTCTTTATAGGGTGCCATGGTTCCTTCGGTCCCCGGTGTTTCGGTAGGATGTACAATGATTTTATTGGCATTATCAATGATATAGATATAACCCTTCTCGCCAATCTTCGTGGAGTTAACCGTCTTCGAGAGGGCTTCAAGCGATAGGCTGACAGAGACGACACCATGGCCATCCGCTGAGGTCTGAGCTACCGAAGCAACAACATTGCCGGTATTGCTTGATATGTAGGGGGTGATTACGGTAGGAACATCTTTGTTCTGTGTAGCAGCCTGATACCACGGGCGTTCACGCGGGTCATATCCTTCTTTGTTCACCGCAGTTACAGGGGAGTTGATATACACACCCTGATCGGTGCCGATGGAGGCAAGTTCCACGTCATCATGGGTTTCCTTATACGCGTCGAGCAAGGTACGGATGGTCTCTGTTTCGTCACCCTGATTGGGTCCGACATTACCTGCATCCATCTGACTAGCCAGGAAATCCACATTTTTGCGTGTTGCACCAATAATCTGGTCAATGGTCTGGTTGAGCACAGTAACACTGCTGATCGCGTTCTCATACATTTTCTCTTCAACCTTGGCCTCGGCTGTTTGGAACGAGATAATGCCCAGACTGATTGTGGGAATGAGTAGAACAATGGCAAATGATAAAATCAGTTTCTCTCTCATTTGCAGCGTTCTCTTGGCCCTTTGTTTACTAATCTTCTTCTTCATACACATTCCCCCTCTGTGTAACCCATCCCTGTGTCTGGTGGACAAGTCAATCTGGTAAAAGATAGTTCATTCCATCATTTCCAGATGTTTCTGGTGATATCGTATGACAAAATTCGAGTTTATTCAACATTATTTATGAGTTTTACGAAAATATTTTTCGATTTTGTAGGTATTTAGAATTATATCTGTTCTATAAAAACCAATCTGTCTCTCTCTTAGTGCACATCTTGTGGTATATTTCTGAATTAATGTGAAATGAATGTTGCAAATTGCGAAATCCACAGGGCATGTACCTGATTATGTTGAATACACAAAGAAGTTGTTTTCATGAAGATTGGACCTGGATGGATCTACATCCATATATATCGGTTGATGGAGACAGAAATTGGAGAGGGGTTGTACCGCAGTTGGACCAAAGTACACTACAGATATCTGGACAGGAGAACATGGAAGAGGTCCAGGATCAGGCTACATTCATGCAGGGGGTCAAAGATTGTATCCCAACCTTGCTTGGTTATTTAAGTATTGGCTTTGCAGCGGGTGTCATTGAAATGACCGCAGGTTTGAGTCTGGCAGAAACGGCTCTGCTCAGCCTGATTTTATATGCAGGATCAGCTCAGTTCATTGCAGCAGGCATGCTCGCATCGAATGGATCAGCACTAGCCATCATGTTCACCATATTTTTTGTGAATCTTCGTCATTTGCTGCTCAGTGCAGCTGTATCACCGTATTTTCGGCATCTGACCCCGCTTAAAAATATGTGGATTGGTTCATTGCTTACGGACGAGTCTTTCGGCGTGGCGATGACACGTGCGATTGGCAGGGAAAGGCTCAGTGAACGGTGGATGCACGGTCTTAATATTACCGCATATCTGAACTGGTTCGTGGCTAATATGGCGGGAGCGTACTTTGGACGCTGGATCACCAATCCGGAACGATTGGGTCTGGATTATGCCCTGCCAGCGATGTTTATTGGACTGGTCGTACTCCAGTTGGTGCATCGTAAAAATAAAAAAATACACATTAATGTGGCGATCATCGCTGTGGTCTGTGTAATCTTCGCCAGCATGGCTTCACTGGGCAGCATGAGTGTCATTGTGGCTGCGGTCATTGCGGCAACGATGGGAGTGTTCATGGAACGATGGAAGTAAGATGGGATGTATTCTGGATTATTATGGGGTCGGCGCTGTTAACATTTATCCCGCGTGTACTGCCACTGATGCTGTTCAGCAAGATACAGATTCCAATGTGGTTGTTACGCTGGCTGGAGTATGTACCCGTTGCAGTCATGGCAGCATTGATTGGTCAGGAACTGTTTATGTCGGACAACCAGTTGGTGCCGATTACGCACAATGCAGCTCTGTGGGCATCCCTGCCTACGATTGCAGTGGCCATCTGGACACGCAGTCTGCTTGGAACCGTATTGGTCGGTATTGTGGCTATGATGATCTTGCGATACTGGATCGGATAATAGCTTGGTTGTATTATAACATCCGGTAATTCCTTCGCCTGATCGGTTAATACTATTCTATAAAGGACAGATAGCCTATCTGAGCGAAGGGAGCTGGATTCATGAGTGAACTGAAGCGCAAGCTGTTAATTACGGGAGCTGCCGGAGTCATCGGTCGCAGCCTGCTGGAAGGGCTGAGAGCCAAGGGTTCTTATGACATCGTTGCAGCTGATCTGCTTGAGGACAAGGAAGCTGGCATTGTAGCCATGGATGTGACAGATGGGGAACGTCTGAAAGAACTGATGAAAGGGGTTCACACCGTTCTGCATATTGCATGGGCTAAGGATGAGGAAGATTTTCTGGGCAAAGTTCTGCCGATCAACGTAACCGGGGCCTACCATGTGTATGAAGCAGCACGGTTGAACGGTGTTCAGCGAGTGATCTTTGCAAGTTCCAACCATGCGACAGGATTCTATCCTACAGGTGAGGATATTGAAGTGGACGATCCATACCGACCAGACAGCTTCTACGGACTTAGCAAATGTTATATTGAACTGCTGGGACGTTATTATGTCGACAAATATAATCTCTCCTCCTTCAATATCCGGATTGGAAACTTCTCCGGTGATACATACCCGCACTCGGAGCGCTCGGCTCATATCTGGATCTCACCAAGAGAGATGGTCCAGCTCGCCGTGTGCTGTATTGAGGCGGATTCGGATATGAAGTACTTGAATCTGTATGGGACCTCGGCGAATACGGATAATTACTATGACATTGGCTACCTGGCGGAGAAGATTGGATACATTCCACAGGATAATGCAGCGGAGTTGTGGGAAGAGGCAAAACTTAGAGGCGTACCCGATAAACAGGATGAGACAGCCTTTCAGGGCGGAGGCCATGTGGAGAAAGAACCGAAGGATTCATAAAAAGGCGACACTTTGTGATGAAAACGCTATTTTCTATTGTAACCGAAAGGGATAAAATGGAGACTGAGGTGTTCAGTGTTTCCATTTTGCACAAGAGGAAGGAACGATTTCAATCATGAGTACAAGTCCATCCGTTATATTGTTTCAGGGAGACTCGATTACAGATGGGGGAAGATCACGCAATGATGATCCGAATCATTTTCTCGGACACGGATATGCGTATCTGATCTCCAGCAAATTGGGTATGGAACTGGCGGGCAAGCATAAGACGTTCTATAACAGAGGCATCAGTGGGGATCGGGCATCCGATCTGTACGCACGCTGGAATGAGGATACAATTAGTCTGAAACCCGATCTGATCAGCATTCTAATCGGAGTTAATGATGCCTGGCGCACAATGAATGGTGAACCTAGTGGGGTAACGGATCGTTTTGGACGAGCGTATCGCCATTTGCTTGAAGAAACACGGGAAGTGATGCCAGATACGGGGCTGATTTTGATGGAGCCGTTTATCCTGAATACCGGGGCGACTGCTGAGAAATGGGAAGCCTGGGAAGCGTATATCGGTCAATATCAGAAACTGGCTCAAGGTCTTGCTGAAGAATTCGGAGCGGTGTGGGTGCCATTGCAGCAGACGTTTAATGACGCTCTGGAGCAGGCGGATGCAGCGTACTGGTTATGGGATGGTGTGCATCCAACCGCGGCAGGTCATGAGCTGATTGCACGTCAATGGTTGTCTGTTGTACAGAATTCTCCGCTTGCGATTGTGTAACAACAACGGACAGTTGCGATATGGGGCAACATTAAAGGTATTCAGGATTAGTTAAAGATATAAGATAGTCAAAAATATGAGATAGTTATCAAAAGCCTGTGTTGACAGGCAGAATGCAACGGAGGACCTGACGAAGGTTCTTCGTTTTTTTTCGTTGGGGAGGAGAAGCACGTAACGTGGTGGAAAGGGTTCTAATGGATAATTCTTCAAAAGTGCTACCATATCCGGTAAAATGAAATCGATTACATTATAATATAGGTATGACAATCCATTAACGAAGAGTGGTGAATCCAGTGGAAGATTCCATTCACGAAGTCGGACATGAAAATATAAACCAACGTGGAAATGAGAGCAAAGCAGAAAGCTCCATGAGTGCTGACAGACTTTTAGAGCAGTTAATCCGGCCTGAATTGGCTACGTTATACGCGGACTTGAAGGCTTATGGTGAACGCGCCTTGAAGGAACCCTTGCCCTCCTTATCATTCCGTCTATATCGCCAGTTCAGTGATACAGGTGAGCGGAAAGCCTATGAGCAGGCTTATTTCGATCGAAGGGGCAGGCTGGCTGCTGTGGCGATGCTCGCATTGGACAGTGCTAGGCCGGATGCACTTCAAGCGCTGGAAGAAATGTTGTGGGACGTGTGTGGTGAGTATACGTGGTGTTTGCCCGCACATCTGGGTACAGGCGGTGTCTACCAGGTGAATGGAAACATTGATCTGTTCGCCGCAGAGACAGTACATATGCTGGCAGAGATGGTGAACATTCACGCCGATCGGCTGGATCGTCTTGTCATAGAACGGATCAGGTATGAAGCAGAGCGGCGAATCTTCGGCCCGCTTTACCGAGATCAGCAGAAGTTCCACTGGCAGACAGCGGATCACAATTGGTCGGCGGTCTGTGGTGGCTGTTGCGGCATGGCCGCATTGTTGCTGCTCGAGGATGAGTCCGCAATACGGGAATCAATCTCCCATACGGTCAGCTGTATGAACGCATTTCTAAGCGGATATGGTGAGGATGGCGGCTGTGCTGAAGGCATCGGATATTGGGTATATGGATTCGGTTATTTCACCTATTATGCCGAGATGCTTCGTGAGCACAGTGAGGGCGAACTGGATCTGCTGACAGGTTTCAAAATAGCAGCCATCGCAGCCTTCCCGCTGCGAGTTCATCTGTCGGGCGGCATATTCGTGAATTATTCGGACAGTGCCGAGCAGGAAAAGATTCCTTCCGGATTACTCTCTCTGCTCGCGTCCCGGGTGGGATTGCAGGTAGATCTGCCGCTTCATATTCCACTGCTTACCGATGATCCCTGTCATCGCTGGGCACATCTAGTGCGGAACGTGATGTGGAGCGATCCGGCAGTATATGGGGATGACGGTGCCTTTGCACAGGCTGAACGAGGATTTATTTTTCAAAATCTGGGCTGGATGGTTGCAAAGGGAGCGCTCGATTCTCCCAATTCAAAACGTACGAACAACGCACCCCTTCATGTGGCGGTTTCTGTTAAAGGCGGACATAACGATGAACCTCACAATCATAATGATCTGGGACAGTTCATTATCCATTGCGGTGGTGAGAATATCCTGTGTGATCCAGGAGCAGGGTTGTATACCCAAGCATACTTTGCGCCAGGCAGAGAGCAGTTGTTCCACATCTCGTCATCCGGGCATAACGTTCCGCTCATTGAAGGCCAGGAGCAAAGCTCGGGCCGGCAAGCGCAAGCCCATGTCTTAGAGGCAAAACTGGCAGCGGATGGCGGTGAACTGGATACAACATTGGATCTGACATCCGCATATCCTGGTGCAGCTTCACTGACTCGTTATACACGTCAATTCCATTGGGCAATGGCCGCTGACGGTAGTAGAGATAGAGCAGAATTACGACTGATTGACCGTTTTCAATGGAAGAGCAGGCGGGTGTCTTCGGCAGAACCATTCTCATCGGCGGATGAATCAGATGCAGGATATTCAAGCATTGTGGAGCGATGGATGAGCAGAGTACAGCCTGAGGTGGTGAAGAGCGGTAATCTTCGCTGGCAAGGCGTACATGGAACGGTCCATATGACGTATGATGCGAACCACTGGCAAGTCTCTACGGAGGCAATGGTCACAGTTGATCATGACAATGTTCCAGTCACATTCTATCGGACGTCACTATCATGGACAGGTGTGATCAATGAGATGGATGTTCGGATAGAAGGCCCTGAACCACTTGAAACGGTATGTGAGGTAAGCTTTATCATTGAACCAAAATTGGGAGAAATCGAGGTGAGCCAGTGTGAGTAAATATACATCTGCGTCCATGTATCCATGGAAAGATGAACTCGAACGTTACCGTACGTCGGCAGAACAAGCGGGCCCCGCTCCGGCAGACGGTTGGAATAAGGATCGCAAACTGGCACTTGTTGAGAGTATTGTGCGCGCTTACACACCATATCAGGACAGCGATGGTGCAATTATCGATCCATTCTCGGGTGTGGAGAGGTATTATTCTACACCAGCCTATGCAATGGCTGCGGCGGTTCTGGTTGACGCGGGGCGTACGGATCTGCTGGATTCTGCCGCAGCGGCCCTATCACAGAGCATTGATGCCGTGGTCAAACGTAGCACGCCTGACAATCACCCTGATTTTTTCCCGGTACTCATGATGAGAGCTTACATGTTGTTGAAGTCACATCTGCCTGAACAAGCACAGATCTGGGCTGAAGCACTCAAAACGATCGATCCTGAACAAGATTATGTATTTACGATGAGCAACATGAACAATCCCAATCGCATGATTAACTGGAACGCCATTATGATCTCTGGCGAATATGTACGGTGGCGTGAACAGCTGGCGAGTGAGGATACAACGTGGATGGATCGTTATCTGGAGGCCTATCATCTGCCCCGATTTACGGCACTCGGATTGTATCAGGATGGACCGCTGGACCGTCCCAATTGTCCATTTTCCTATGATATTGCCACCCGTTATCACCTTGGTGTGATGCTTGAAGCTGGTTACGAGGGAGCCACTGCCGACAGGTTGCGTGAGCAGCTGCGCCATGGTGCCTACAGCTCGCTACTGACGCTATCACCGCTAGGTGAGATTCCACCGCGGGGTCGCAGCTCCCAGCACCAGTGGAATGAAGCGGCCGCCGCTTATGTATGTTCTACACATGCAACGCAGGCTCTGGGGGCGGGAAATCCGGTGATGGCGGGTGCTTTTGCACGTGCGGCTAATCAATGTTTTGCTGCTGTAGAGCGCTGGAAAATGGATGATGGGCGCCTGAAAATCGTGCGTAACGAATACGCGCCAGAAGATCGGCACGGGTACGAGATCTATACCAACCATACCTGCTACAACCTGTGGACGGCGGCAGCCCTGGCCCACGCCTGTCTCAGTGATCCGGGAGACGATGTGAGTCAAGTGTACCTTCCTTCCGAGGTGGGTAGTCGAGTTTTACAGACCGATGGCTGGTTCGAAACGGTGGTTGCTTCCGTACCAGGTCAACAAATGGTATTGCACACGGCGATGAATGATCCATATACGATCCCTGGTTTGGTGCGGATTCAGCAGACAGGGTTACCTGGTCTGATTGGCCCTTCCGCTGCCAGCCATGTGCAGGCCGGATTCACGGAATTTGCTGAAGGGGTGGTCGGCCCGCTCAGCTATTGCCCTGCCTGGAAGACACCAGATGGGGTGTGGCATAGCCTTGCAGAGGGTATTCCATCGGGTGGTGCGTATGATCGGGATGTTGGATTAGACCCTGCTCACGGAGGAGGGTCCATAGTGTATGAGAAAGTGGGCAAGGATACGCCGAATCAAGTAGAGAGACATTTGGCGGAAAGAGCGAGAGAAGAGGCAGTAAATGCCTCGGAGAATTCTTTTACTGTGACGTGGGTTGGTCCCTTGCCTGGTGTTGAAACATTGCGCACTCATTATGTGCAGCAGGCAGACTTGCTGACCATAACGTATGAATTCCAAGGTGAGATTGTGGCGGCAGGTGCACTCATACCATTGATGTTCCATGATGGTCGTGAACAGGCGGTGATTACCCTCACGGATCAAAGTGTGCGCACTACGTATCGGGG
This sequence comes from Priestia sp. FSL H7-0729, assembly GCF_038005685.1. Classification (NCBI taxonomy): domain Bacteria; kingdom Bacillati; phylum Bacillota; class Bacilli; order Caryophanales; family Bacillaceae; genus Priestia; species Priestia sp. FSL H7-0729. The sequence goes on along the minus strand of NZ_JBBOTQ010000010.1, from coordinate 147,290 downwards.
GGCATATGTCGAATCTACAGCGCTGGATCAGGAAGCCATTATTCATCTGGAGGATCAGGCCGTGGCTTCCCGTAATGGATTGCTGAAAGAAGCGCGGATTGAAGTGAACGGAGCACGTAGTCTGACCTTTACGGTCCGATTGGGTGAGGTTAGTGATATTTAACAGATAGATATTGCAGTTACGGCATACGACGCTATAGATAAGTTGAGGTTGAGCTGGAGCATCAGGAAAGATGTCCGGCATTGAATCGAGGAGGGATATGTTCATGAACACATCAACGTCGGTAAAATGGCTCGAGGAAGCGTGGCAACAGGGAGCTACCAAAACGATTCGGAATGCGAAGCGGATCAAGGATACATTTCCGCACATTGCCCCGCAAGGGACGTATGACCGGAATGATCCGGAATGGTGGACAGCAGGTTTCTGGCCTGGTCTGTTATGGTTGGTCTATGGGGATGCACCGGAAAGTGAAGCGGTCGCTCCGCTACATCGCATTGCCGAAAGCTGTGAGCGGCAACTGGAGGGTTGCCTGCGTGATCCCGAATCAGTGGATCACGATCTGGGGTTCATCTGGCTGCTTAGTGGCGTAGCCAACTACCGCCAGACGGGCAGCACGGATGGACGGCGGCGCGGCATGCTCGCCGCCAACCTGCTCGCTGCCCGGTTCCATGTGCGCGGTGAGTTCATCCGCGCCTGGAACTTCAGCTCGTCAGCAATGGATACGCGCGGCGTAGCCATCATTGACAGCATGATGAACTTGCCGCTGCTCTACTGGGCATCCGAGCAGAGCGGCGATCCTCGCTTCCGCTGGCTGGCGGAAGCACATGCGGACACCGTGGCGCGCGAATTCATCCGCGCTGACGGGTCCATCTGCCACGTGGTGGAGTTCGATCCACACACGGGGCAGAAGTTGCGAGAGCATGGCGGACAGGGCCATGCTCCAGGTTCTGCCTGGGCGCGGGGCACCGCCTGGGCGTTGCACGGGTTTGCGCTGTCTTTCCGGTATACGGGCGAAGCCCGATATCTGGAGACAGCGGAGCGTGCGGCCGATTTTTTCCTCGCCATGCTTGGCGAAGAGATCGTGCCGGTGTGGGATTTCCGCGCACCTGCGGAGCATCAGGTGGCGTGGGACTCGTCCGCTGCGGCGATTGCCGCGAGCGGGTTGTTAGAGCTGGCGAAGCTGTCGCCACGCGGGGAAACCTATGCCGCCGCGGGAGAGCGAATCGTCCGCGGCTTGCATGAGCACTATAGCTCCGGTGACTCGGCAGCGGAAGAAGGTCTGATCATGCAGGGAACGGTGCATTACCCGGAAGGGCGAGGGCTGAATGTGCCGATTATATACGGCGATTATTTCTATATGGAAGCACTGGCGAAGCTGCATGGGCGTGAGGGGTTATTTTAAAAAGAGGAATGGAGAACTGAGAATGTTGTAATACATCATCACCTGTCCGCATAAGGCTGTCTCCGGTACCAGAAACGATATCCCTTCTATTGGAGACGGAGTATACCCAAGCTTGAGCTTTGAATAGACAATCGAGGTGAGCGGACAGGCGGATGGTGTACATAATCGAAGGAAGACAAATGAATATCTGGCGTATGAATATCTCATTCATACGGGTCCGGTTGGGGTGCAGAATTAGCTATGCTCTACTGAAAGAATCACTTTTCACTTCGAAGGCGTGCGTCTCAGGATAACAAAGTCGGCAGAAGACTGATCCGGGTATCGCTGCGGAATAATCTCATGCACTTTGAAATCAGGGTAGTCGAAAAGATATTCGAACAGATTTCGGTCCTGAATTGTATCGATCCCCGTATTTCCGTTTTCTTTCAAACGCGTGTAAAGCACCACCCATGCTGTTGAAGAGTGCAGAACATCATAGAGGGTATTGCGAAAATCGGTTTCATCCGTGATGTGATATAACACATCCAGACAGACCGTCAGATCGGCTTGCAGGAAACCTCGGTTAATCCATAGGCCTGGTGTATACAGCATGAAGCTCTTGGACGAATCTTTGGCAAACTGGGAAGCACAACGTTTTATCGAAGAAGCGGCGACGTCAACACCCAGGTAGTCCTCATAATTCATGTATTGCAACTGGTTGCCATCCCCACATCCAAACTCAATGACTCGATGGATACCTTCACGTTGAATCAGTCCATTCACGACTTCGGCCTTGAATTCAGCCAATACCCCGTATGAACCTCTCCCGGAAGTTTCACCTGAACGATATGTTTTCTCCCAATACCCGATGTAATCAAAAGGCTGACGCATATGTTTCCTCCAATTCTGTTAAAAGAAGTTCGAGACAGTCCATATACATAGGTTATGCGCGTTAATTGCAGGTATGAACGGTTGAAACGGGAATAGAAGATAAATTAATTTCCATAGAATCCCTGAAAGTTTCCTGAAAGTCTAAACATCTGGAAAGGACTTGCCGACATTAAACATAGGGAAAAAAATGATGATAATCGGGGGGAAATGATGTTAAAGCCAAGATTGACCAAGTACATGGTGATGATGCTGGTGTTGATACTGAGTATATCCAACGTAGGCTTGGCCGCTGCGGCAGACAAAGAACTGTCCAAAATTGTGGTTTCCAAGAATGAAATGTCGCTCGAAGTTGGTGATTCCAGTTCTGTTACGGTAACTGGGGTATACTCTGATAATACGTCAACAAACGTAACGATCAGCTCATCCTGGAGTACCAGTGATACTTCGATAGCAACTGTATATAATGGTGCAATTACAGCCAAAAAAGAAGGTACAGCTACGATTACCGCAGCGTACCAGGGACAGAGCCAGACGGTTCAAGTGAAAGTAACGAAGAAGGTCAAAGCCCTCTCTAAGAACGTACAGAGTCTGGACTTGCGTACGGGAGACACGAAAGAAATTATTTTGACAGCAACGTATAGTGATAATGAAACAAATAGCGCGGCAGCAAGTACCGCAGAATGGTCTACCAGTGATGAGAAGGTTGCTACCGTTGTGAATGGTAAAGTAACTGGACAAAGCGCGGGTACAGCTGTGATCACAGCCAAAGTCGGTAGCCAAAGCGTGACAGTGGATGTTAACGTTGAAGTGGTTAAGCGTGTAGATGTAGATAAACAGCAAGTTAACTTGTTGTTGAACAAAAGTGAAAATGTAAAAGTAACAGCTACGTATCCAGATGGTACAACCAAAGACGTAACTGATCTGGCGGAGTGGACATCCAGCAATGAGAAAGTTGCAGATGTTCTCAAAGGCGAAATTACAGGATACTCGGCAGGTTCTGCCAAGATCACAGCCAAATATGGTACGAAATCCGTATCCGTTGACGTGGATGTCGATCTGACTAGCAAACTGAGTGTGGTAAATCAAAGCATTTTCTTCCGTTTGAGCGAGACAACCAAAACGGCTAATATCGTTCTTACGGCTTCGTATCCAAATAGCAGCGACGTGAATGTAACGGATCAAGCGACTTGGACATCGAGCAACGAAAAGGTTGCTACGGTATTCAAGGGACAAGTTACAGCCATTAGCGCAGGTTCAACAACGATTAAGGCAACCTATAGTGGTAAAACTGTAGAAGTTGCTGTAGATGTAGATACGGCAAGATATCTGGATATCAAAGATGTGAATGACAAGCTCGCCATGAGTGTTACGGGTGATAACAAGTCTAAAACATTGGTAGCCAATGCAGAATACATTGATGGAAGCACAGAAGTGGTAACTTCCAAAGCAACGTGGACTTCAAGCAATGCAGATGTTGTCTATGTATCAAACGGCGATCTCATCGCATACAAATCCGGTACAGCTACGATCACTGTAGCTTATGGCGGTAAAACGGTTAAATTTACAGTCAATGTAGACGTTGCGGACAAGTATGAGATGGACAAGAAAAAAGCATCTGTAGCCGTTGGAGGAACGACCAATGCCAAAGTACTGGCGTTGTATGGTGAAACATCCAAAGATGTATCCGAAGATGCAACCTGGAGCAGCAGCAGCGACAAAATCGCTGAGGTAGATAGCAAAGGGGTCATCACAGGTGTTGCGACAGGTAAAGTAACGATTACTGCGAAAATTGAGGGCAAAACGCTGACTCTGCCTGTTGAAGTAGGTATGGCTAGTGGTCTGGAAGCCGATGTGAACTTCGTCGTATTGTCTGCCAAAGAAACACAGACCATCCTTCTAACAGGTACGGATGAGGACGGCAACACACTGGATGTTACATCCGAAGCAACCTGGAAATCCAGCAATGCTCGTGTAGCAGATGTGAAAAAAGGCGTGATCACAGGTAACAGCAGTGGTAAAGCCAACATCACAGCAGAATACGGCTCCAAAAAAGTGACGATCCAGGTTGAAGTGGATGTCATCTCACGTATTGAAGCATCAGAGCCAGTTCTTTCCCTGAAATCAGGCGATACAGCTGATCTGACAGTAACTGCTTTCTTAAGTGACGGTAGCGAGCGCGATGTTACCGATAAAGCAGAATGGAAAACGAATAAGTACACTGTTGCTCAGGTGACTAAAGGTAAAGTGAAGGCAGCAGGTAGCGGAAAAGCCAAAATCACAGCAAAATATGGCAGCAAGTCTGTCACAATTGCGGTCGATGTGGATACACTGAAGTATTTGCAGACGGATAAAGTAACATTAACCATGAAACCTGGTGAAAAGGTAACCGTGGCGGCAACTGCAACGTATGCTGATGGCAGTGAAGCCAATGTATCCAAACCGGCTCTCTGGAAATCTTCCCGTATTGCAACAGCATCGGTGAAAGATGGCGTTATCCAGGCGAATGGTAAAGGTAAAGCAACGATTACGGTGACATTTGCAGGTGTGAAAACCAAAGTAACCGTAGTGGTTGAAGCGAAGTAATTGGTTTTTCCTAATGGGAGTATGAAACGCACAATATAAAAAAACGGTGACCCCGGCTTGATCGCTGAGGTTACCGTTTTTTTTGTTCTATAAACTAGAGCATGCCTTATCGATTTCAGCATGATCCAGTATGTCGTCATATCGCGTACGCTTGAAACAGAGCATGGAGCGTTATTTTAAGAGAAAATAGGACGTTCTCAGTTCTTTGGAAAATGAAAATGAAAATCCATCCTAGTATAGCTTGTCTTCGTTCGTTGGAAGACAGATCCTAATATAAAAAAAGAAACGTCCAGAACCCCTGTATACACCCACTGCAGATGTATAACCAAGAGATTCTATGACGTTCCCTATATGTTCCTATAACTACATCGTATGAGACAGTACCAGTGCACCATAGGCAAAAGCGATCACGATTAGAATGGCTGGATGCAGCTTGGTCTTGGTCATGACCCAGAGCGAGATGCCTGCAATGATCAAAGTCTGCCAGATGCCGATGGAATCGGTGGATAGCTGACCGAATTCCCATGTGAGCAGAATCATGAGTACAGCGATAACAGGCTGCACGAGTAAAGTCATGCCTTTGACTTTCGGTGAAGTGCGGTGTTTGTTCAAGAGACGAAGTAATAAAATTAATGCAGTTGCGGAAGGCACGATTGTAGCAAAACTTGCGATAAATGCCCCAAACCAGCCTGCCACATGATACCCGACGAATGCAGCAATTTTGGTTGCAATCGGGCCGGGAAGGGCGTTACCGATCGCCAGGACATCCCCGAATTGCTCTGTGGTCATCCATTGGTAATGGTTCACAATCTCTTCCTGCATTAACGGAATGGATGCGGGGCCGCCCCCATATCCCAAGATGTTAGCTACGAAAAATCCCCAAAATAATTCCCACCAGGTCTGGAACATCCTTAGGACACCCCCTTATCGGAATTGCCTTTGGACTTGAAGCGCTGAACCAGTTCCAGATGGAAGACACCATATCCCAGGAAAACCGCAATCACAATCCCTGGATGAATATTGAGCAGCTGTAACGATACAAAGGCAATGACGCCGAATAGTGCGGCAAAGCCTTTACCGAGTCCCTTCCAGGCCTTCATGGCAAATTCATAAGCCATCATGCCCAGCATGACAAAAATGACCGGTCGCACTGCGGCTACCATGCCTGCCACTACCTTCGACTCACGCAGGGCGTACATGGAACCGAGCAGCGCAATGATGGCAATGCTTGTCGGCAAAATGTGAGCGAGTACGGACACAATCGCGCCCAGTACACCTTTGGTTTTGTAACCGAGATATGCGGCCATCTTGGTCGCGATGGGACCAGGCAAGGCATTGGCGATAGCCAAAATCTCGCCGAACTCCTCATCACTGACCCATTTGTAACGCGTAACGGCTTCGTAACGGATCAGCGGGATCACTGAAGGTCCACCGCCATATCCGAGAATTCCGGTTCGTACCATTCCAATGACGAGACCGCTGTAATCTTTCCAACCCATGCTGATTTCCTCCTAGAGTCTCATGCCCATCCGGCTTTTATAGCGTTTCAACAATAGCTGTGATTCCACTTTGACGATGCCTGGCATCTTGTAAAGCTTCTCAAGCAAGAATTGCTCCATCTCTTCCATATCTGCAAAAATACCATGCATGTGCAGGGTACTCGGGCCTGTCATATGATAGAGACTCGTAACTGCAGGTTCTTCGTCCAGTTTCTCCGCAACTTCATCCAGGAAGGGCGGTTCGACATCGACATTGAAAAAGGCAGAGACCTGAAGCCCAACCTTGCCAGGGTTGATCACCACGGTGAAGCGTTCGATGATGCCTTTTTCGGATAACGCATTAATGCGCGCCTGAACTGCTACGCGGGACAATCCGATCTGTGTACCCAGATCTGTATACGATATCCGGCTGTTCTTGTGAAGCGCGGCGATGATCTTGCGATCCATCTCGTCGAGATTGTACATTTGTGGAATTTCTCCTCCCTTGGAGGAGCGTTTCTCTGACATGTTGACCATCCTTTTCTCTCGCTATATGAAATGAACAATGAAATTTTACTAAACATACAATGTGTATGTGGCATTCATAGTTTAATGACGAATCGTAACTGGAGTCAATCTATTTATCGTATTTATTGAATTTGACCGATTTTTATCCTTCATTTTGTCATTTCGACCAATCGGAAAGAAAAAGGCCACTCGCATAGTCCAATAGCGAGCAGCCGGTTAATACATAGAGCTGGAGTAGTGCGCAAAATCACGATATGAAGAGATTCGGTTATGCTTGAACTGTCTTGGGCAGTAAAAGGGTAACAGTCGTCCCTTCGCCAGGCTCGGAAGATACTCTTAACATTCCTCCTGCACCACGGGCACGCTCTTCCATGCTGAACAATCCAACACCATTGCCAGCGGTTGCTTCGCTGAACCCGGCACCATGGTCTTCAATGATAACCATCGTCATGTCCTCAGCATCTTCTACAGTAACACGTGCCTCGGCGACATCGGCATACTTCGCGACATTGGTTAAGGCTTCCTGAATAATCCGGTAGATGGCGATCTCCCGGTTCATCTCCAGTCGTTTGCGCAAATTACATTCCAGATCAACTTCAATTCCGTAGTGACGGGTGTAATTCTCGATATACGTACGAATCGCCGGAACAACACCCAGGTCATCCAGAACGGATGGTCTCAGTTCCCATGCCATACCGCGTACATCTTCCATAATACCCGTGACCTGCTTACGTAGTGCTTCAACTCCGGCGTGAGGCTGGTCTGCCAGCAGTCGGTCCATCTGAATCACCAGAGAGAAGAGACTCTGTCCAATCCCGTCATGCAGTTCACGCGAGATCCGGCGTCTTTCCTCTTCCTGAATGTTCATGACCTGGGACATCATCTTCTGCAATTCACCTTCGACGGATTTCAACTTGGTGACCTCACTGCGTACAGCCAGATATTGATATGGCTCGCCGTCATTATCGAGGAAAGGCACGATGGTGGTGTTGACCCAATAATAACTGCCATCTCTGGCGCGGTTGCGAATCTCCCCGTTCCATACCTTGCCTGAGGATATCGTGTCCCACAGGTTTTTCATAAAGGCTTTGCCATGGTATCCGGAATTAATAATTCGATGATCCTTACCAATCAGTTCCTCGCGCTCATACTGCGAGATTTCACAGAATTTATCATTCACATACTGGATTTTACCCTTGCGGTCTGTCAGGGCTACAATGGAGGATTCATCCAAGGCAAATTTCAGGTCACTCAGTTGATGCAGGGAGCCCTTCAACCTGCTGCGAAATTCATTATCCGTAATGTGATTATCGATTTCGTTCAGCAGAAGGCGTACGGGCTGGTCTGCGAGTCCACTTAATCTGTTCTTGCGGGCACTACTCAAAGTTCAGCAACCCCTTTTTCATGGCGAATTTCACCAGTTCCGGTCGTGTACGCAGGCCAAGCTTCTCCATCAGATTACTTTTGTGGGATTCGACCGTTTTGACACTGATAATCAGATGTTCGGCAATTTCCTTGTTGGCGTAGCCTTTGGCAATCCAGGACAAAATCTCTTTCTCTCGCTCGGATAACGTGTCATAGGGTCCGGCGTTTTCCTGTTTGGCTTTGTCGAGGTACTCGCTCATCAGCCGCTTGGTTGCACTGGGGTACAGATAGGCGCTACCCTCTGCTACGGAACGGATTGCGGCAAGCAATTCTTCATGCGGTGCACTTTTGAGAATATACCCGGATGCTCCCGCGTGAATGGCGCGGAACAGATATTCTTCATCATCATGCATGGTCAGTATCAAAATGGAGACATCTGGCATCAATTTCTTCAATTCAGCGGTAGCGGTCAAACCGTCTTTGCCTGGTGGCATGCTGAAATCCATCAAGACCACATCCGGTTTTAACTCTTGAGCTTTGGCAATGGCTTCATCGCCATCTGCGGCATCTCCAACGATATGTATATCATTCTTTCCTTCAAGTAAGGCGATCAGCCCGGACCGCACGACAACATGGTCGTCTACAACTAATAGTTGAATCACATGATTTCCCCCTGTCCGCTTCCTCTGTTCTATCTATATCATAACAAAAAAAGAAGCGGTCAGAGGTGAATTCTCTGAATCGCTTCTCTCATTCTTGCGTTCAAACCTTGGTTCCAAACACCTTCGGTTGAAGATGTAGAGCAACTTGCTCCGTCTGTAGGACCATGTTCGGTGAAAAGGTGCAGGGCAGTCTGCTGCCCACGAGCAGCACGGCACCAGGCACGCTTCCTTCCTGGAACACAGGTACCGCTATGGCACTTACCAGCCGCTCAGCAAGCATTAACGGGCAACGACCGGGTGTATGATCTCCGGTGGATTGTGCATCAGATCGGGCTGTGCGTCCAGTCCGAAGGGCTGTGCCTACCAGATCTTGTCCGGGGCGCATTTCCATACGCTTCACCCGTTCATTACTGGCCCCAGAGGTATACTTCCAGCGCAGCATTGTCCCGTTCAGACAGGCAACTCCACAGAAATCACTGGATGTGTTCAGGCGCAGGCCGTCGATCATCTCCTGAATGCCAGATGGCAGTTCATCATGCATGAGAGGACACTTCCTTTTTTTCGGAATATAACGTACATAACGTTGTAATTATTATCATTAACCTTTGGACAGGATCATCTTAAAGTAAGGGTATTACGATGGTAGTTCTATTGTAGACCCTTTCTCGTACATTGTAATTCAGGGAAAACCCCTATTTCCGTTCTATAATTTACTGAACCTGGGCATTGAAGGTTTTCTGAATCAGGTACATCAAGGGATTGAAATAATGCGATGGATAAGGCATATCGGTGAAATGTGACTTTTCTCACAGCAAATTCAGGGAGTTTCTCGTCAAGGATCAGGTAATCCCCCGATAACCCTGAAGCCACTTTCGCGATATGATGGATACATAAGGAATCACCGAGGGGGACGAAGGTTATGGGTACAGTATTTGTAGAAAGAACAACCCAGAGAACAGAGCAGAAACAAACGGAGGCGGGCAAAATGACACGAGAAACAGGCGGAATCCTTTCGTTCGTTACACCTGAGCAATGGGACCTGATTGAAGCAAGAATGCAACCCAAACGGGTGAAGTCGGGGTATGGTCTCTTTCTCGAAGGCGATGAAGCCGGATATCTGTACTACATTCGTTCGGGACGAGTGAAAATGACCAAGTCGACGGAGGATGGTAAGGAAATTATTTTATCCATTCAACAAAGCGGCGATCTCATCGGTGAATTCGGCGGCATTGGTGGATTGAATCATAGCTACAGTGCAGAGATGGCGGAAAAAGGGGAACTGGCCATTATCTCGCTTGGCGATCTGGAAAGTATACTCAGCAAACATGGCGATCTGGCCTTGAAATTCTTGCAATGGATGGCATTATCGCAACGGATTACCCAGTCGAGATTCCGTGATTTGCTGCTTTATGGCAAGGCGGGTGCGCTCGCTTCGACACTGATCCGTGCCAGTAACTCGTATGGCAAGGTTACACCGGATGGCATCGTGCTGGATATGAAGCTGAACCATACTGAACTTGCCGAGATGATCGGAGCAACACGGGAGAGTGTAACGCGGATGCTGGGGGCATGGAAGGAACAAGGTACACTGGATATGATGGACGGCAAATTGATGATTCGGGATCTGGCAGCCTTGCGCTACATGTGTGGATGTCCGACATTCCCAAGCTGTCCCGTAGAGCTATGCCGATTGTAACTGAGATTGATTCGAGGTTTTACCTCCATTGGCGATTGGGGTCGTTACGGAGAATAATAAAAAGAGCTGACATCCGTATCAATGGTGTCAGCCTTTTTGGTGTAAACGGATATGGTGTAAACGGAAAAAATATATGTATCATTTGCTCTCCCTGGGCCGCGGCACATATTCACTGGCGAGAACCGAATAGAGCAACGAGTCATGAAAGCATCCTTTGTAAAACCAGTGCTCTCGCAACAGCCCCTCACGTTGCATACCAATTTTCTTCATAACATTCTCCGAAGCCGTGTTGTGCGGGCGACACTTGGCGAAAATCCGGTGAATGCCGAGTTCGTTGAAACCGAAGCCTAACAGAGCACTGGCTGCCTCGGCGGCATAACCTTTTCCTTGGTGGGCTGGATTAAGGACGTAACCAATCTCTGCATTGGTTTTCTCCATCACGTGAATACCCACGCCGCCAAGAAGAGTCCCGTCACTTTTCAAACATATCGCCAATTCATAGCCTTCTCGTGGTTGTGTCTGCTGCATGTCCAACACAAACTGCACGTACTCTCGCGTATCTTCTTCCGTATTCGGTCCCCATGCCGTATGCTGAGTAACTTCTGTCATGGATGTGTAGCTATGTATACTTTCCCAGTCTGTCTCCAGAATATCCCTGATGGTGAGTCGTTCGGTCTCCAATTGCATAGCTATCCCTCCTAGTAAAATAAAAATAGCCCAATAACCGATTCATGTAAAGAATGGGTTATTGAGCTATGTAAGTATAAGGAATGCTATTGTGGTTGTTTACATTGAACTGCGGGATAAGTATAAGCCAGCTTACGGATAATTTCCTTTTGCCATCTCGTATCACCCAGATTGGTTGCCAGGTTCAGAAGATCCAAATAATCGTCAAGCTGCAGATCAGCCTTTTGCAGAGTTGTATTCATTCGATGTTCGTTCCCCTTTATCTATAAAATCGTAAAATCATATGCAGTAGAAAGTTACATGGAGACAAGTTCAAGAATGATAATCATTATCACATCTATATATTCATTATGCAATGAACGCTGGCAAAATGCAATCCCAAGACCGTAATGAATTCAACTTTTTTCTAAAAATAGGCTCCTCCACATCACATAGGGTATGTATACACCGAGATATGCAGACGGATACAGGAACCAGCCATTCATCAGGAATTGATGAATTTCGGTGGTGAACGTGGTCATATGAGCATTCGTCGCATACACATCACCAGCGATGACGGTTGCCGCACTATAGAAGCAGAGCAGCGCAAGAATATGGAATAGTCGCGTAACCATTCGGGAACGAAGGGCAACATAAGCCATAATTAGCGGAACAATCAACAAGAGTATCAAAAATATCAACTTCATCATTGTTTTACTCCTTCGGAAAGTGGAATTCTAATGCTAATCAGTATGGGCAAATAGACTCAACTTCTAAACTTTTTCAATAATTTTACAAAAAGATAGAGGAATTCAGCATATGAACAATTAAATTAAAGGAGGATAACCCATTATCAGGTAATTTGGAGGAGGAGAAAGGGAATATGAAGAAGGCGTTATGGCAGCACTGGATCGGGGCATTCCTGGTCTTTATCATGATGGCAACCGCACTGCTGGGGCCGGGTTCGCAAAGTCCGGTACAAGCTGCAGCACCCCTTACGGTATCTCAGGCCATCGCTGCCCAGAGCGGTGGAGGAACAGCGACGGTTGAAGGAATCATTGTTGGACATGCTACCGGGTCACTTACCGCGAAGTTTACATCTCCGTATGCCAATGATTTTAATGTTCTGATTGCCGATTCAGCGTCAGAGCGAACCAACGCCAGATTATTGGATGTGCAGATTCCCGCTTCTTTCCGTTCGCAATATGGACTGGCTTCCAATCCCAATCTTGTAGGCCAAAAGATCATCGTAACCGGAACACTCGGTGCCTACAACAGCTATGCAGGAGTCAAAAACCCAACGTCCATTGCATTTTCCTCCGGAACAACGAACCCTGATCCAGAACCGAACCCAGGTACAACATTACCGGATGGTACCGGCAAAAAAGTATTGTTTGATAATACCCACGCCCAGACAGCAGGTGCTGCCGACTGGATTATTGACGGAGCATTTTCGGATTTTGCCAATGGTTTGCGAAACGCAGGCTTTGTCGTGAATCAGCTGGAACGCAGCATCCCGTATACATTCGGTGAGCAAGCCATCACCTATAATATATTGAAAGATTACGACGTCTTTGTCATTGGCGAAGCCAACGTGCCGTTCAAAGCGACAGAGCAGGCTGCGCTGGTGCAGTATGTGCAGAACGGAGGAAGTGTTTTCTTCATCTCCGACCACTATAATGCAGACCGCAACAAAAACCGCTGGGATTCTTCCGAAGTATTCAACGGCTATCGCCGCGGTGCCTTCCTGAATCCGGCCAAAGGCATGTCTTCGGCTGAAGCCGAATCACCAGCTATGCAGAGTGTGACGAGTTCAGACTGGCTGGCGACGAACTTTGGTGTTCGTTTCCGCTACAATGCCCTTGGAGATGTCAATGCATCGGATATCGTTGCACCTGCACAATCCTTCGGCATTACGTCTGGTGTTAATGCTGTAGCCATGCATGCAGGATCGACCGTTGCGATTATAGACCCTAACAAGGCCAAAGGCTTGGTATATGTACCAAGTGGTGTGTCCAAGTGGGGCAATGCTGTCGATCAGGGCGTATATAACGGTGGTGGACGAGCTGAAGGGGCATATGCCGCCATTGCCAAGGTTGGCGCGGGCAAAGCTGCATTTATCGGGGACTCTTCACCTGTAGAAGACGCTACTCCGAAATATTTGCGCGAAGAGACCGGTGCGACCAAGAAGACCTATGATGGATTCAAGGAAGTGGATGATGCAACGTTCCTTGTGAATACTGTGAAATGGCTCGCGGTCAAAGAGAGTTACACCAGTCTGGCGCAAGTGCCAGGACTGACATTGGATACAGCCACAAGCCTGCTTCCTATCGAAGCTCCGGCTGCATCAACCGAGCCGCAACTTGAGCCATGGGCTGCACCTGCGGCAGGGTACAAATGGTATGATCCGACTACATTTAAGGCAGGTTCATACGGAAAAGCACAATAAATGAAATAGATATCAAATCATCATGCCGAATAGGGCCTGACCCGTGGGAAGTTCGTTCGCGGACAGGCCCTTTTTCGGTTGTTATGCCAGATGCATTCACGACCATGATCAGTTCATACCGCCCTGTCATTGTATATATACATGCTCCTGAGGGGAAGGTATGGGTATTCAGGATGTGTGCGAGGCATTAAACGAATTAAAGGAGGAGGCGACGTATGTTGAAACGGCAAGCAGACTGTGACAGTTCCTCGATGAGACAGAAGCTCAAAGCGGATCTCCATCGTGTAGCGGAACGGATGAATCTGACGTTATCCCGGTTTGACAATGACAGTGCCTGTCTACTGGGGCAATTTGCAGAGATTCGAGCCGAGATCAAGCAGATTGAGGTGCTCGCCTCGTCGTTTTATCTGGATTGTTATCTGTCACCCTTTACCGAGAAGTTTGCCGAATTAACATCGAGCGTACAGCATCTGTCTGACCGGAGATATGGTGCATTGATTGTGATTGAACGGGAGATTCCGTTGGAGTCGATCATTCATTCAGGAGTGGCGGTAGATGCCAGAGTGACACATGCGCTGCTGGAATCCCTGTTCATTCCCGGTGCACCATTGCATGACGGGGCCGTGTTGATTCGTGGCAATCAGATTGTATCTGCTGGTAATGTGCTGCCGTTGTCGCAAGCGGAAGTGCATGAACGAAAAATAGGCACTCGTCATCGGGCTGCGCTGGGACTCAGTGAATTGACGGATGCGGTTGTACTTGTTGTCTCTGAGGAGACGGGACAGGCTTCATTCGCGGTGGATGGAGATCTGCATCCGATAAATGTGGTTGAGACGTTATCTTAGATGTGAGTGATGCTTATGGGTTTTCTCGTGACGATGATGTTATTGCGGCTAAGGGCAGTGAAACTTTCTTCAGTTATGGAAGAGAGGTTTTTGTATTACCAGACCCTGCCATACCAGAAGTATCATTAGTGGCTTCTCTAACATTGCGATGTGATTTTGCACAAACTGGGTATTCATGGGTACAATAGAGGATGGCAGTGAATAGAGAACAATGCGATTGAATCGCAAAAATGGTTGGAGGAGACGGTTAGCACATGAGTTGGTTTGAAGCAATGGAGCATCACGATTATGAGGAACTGGTTCTGTGCCAGGATCGAAATTCAGGGTTAAAAGCAATTATTGCCATACATGACACAACACTCGGCCCTGCGTTAGGAGGCACACGGATGTGGACTTACGCTTCGGAAGAAGCAGCCATTGAAGATGCCCTACGTCTAGCCCGGGGTATGACATATAAGAATGCGGTATCGGGCCTGAATCTGGGCGGCGGCAAAACCGTAATTATCGGAGATCCGCGGCGCGACAAAAACGAAGCGATGTTCCGTGCGTTTGGACGATATATTCAAGGGTTGAACGGACGTTATATCACGGCCGAAGATGTGGGAACAACGGAAGAGGACATGAACCTGATCTATCAGGAAACCGATTATGTGACAGGCATCTCGGCAAGCTATGGTTCATCCGGTAACCCATCACCTGCAACGGCTTGGGGTGTATATCGGGGGATCAAGGCAGCAGCCAAAGAAGCATTCGGTACCGATCTGCTGGAGGGCAAAACGATAGCGGTCCAAGGTGTCGGCAATGTGGCGATGCATCTGTGCAAATATCTGTATGAAGAAGGCGCACATCTGATCGTTACGGATATCCATAAGGACGCGGTGAAACAGGCTGTGGATCGCTTCGGCGCAACAGCTGTTGATCCCGCAGATATCACAAGTGTGGATTGCGATATCTATGCACCATGTGCACTGGGCGGCACGATTAATGACGATACGCTCAAGACGCTCAAGGCAAAAGTTGTAGCGGGATGCGCCAATAATCAGCTGCTGGAGACCCGTCATGGGGATCAGCTGTATGATATGGGCATCGTATATGCGCCTGACTATGTTATCAATGCAGGTGGCGTAATTAACATTGCGGATGAGCTGAATGGTTATAATGCGGATCGGGCGTGGAGCAAGATCGGAGAGATCTATTCCAATCTGGAGAAAATATTCGAAAGCTCACGTACCGAGGGTATCGCTACCTATGTTGCCGCAGATCGTATGGCTGAGCGACGTATTGAACAGATGAAGAATACGCGTAGTACATTCTTACAGAATGGCCATCACGCGTTAAGTTCCCGGAGATTACGCAAGTAAACATCACTGAATCATTTCATATTATCAAATCAATAAACGGTCTGTTAGGTAACGTCAACATCCATTTCAAAGATGGATCGTGTCGATCTAACAGGCCATTTTTTGATGTTGTGATAGCTTAAAAAGAAAAACAGTGGCAATATCTCCCTAATAGATCAATTACACTACGCATTTTTCCGATAATGAATATACATCGTACAGATGGAGATGGTCCAGGAAGTGGGGAGAATTGAAAATGGGGAAAAGACAAGGGGTAGGGCATAGGATCAAAAATATGTCCCTTAAAATCAAGCTGCCGATCATGATCAGTGTATTGGTTGTTCTGGTTCTGCTTGGTGCAACGACCACAAGTTATATGATTTCATCTGACGTTGTGGTCAGGAAAAGCAAGGATGAAATAAATGTAATGGCTGACCGCCTTGGGGAAGGGCTTTGGACAGCGATGCAGCTTCAACAACAATTAAGTCATGCGATGTCTGTACATAGTACGTTTAAAGAACTCTTGAAGTTGCGTGATACAAATGAAATGACAGATGAGACCTTTTTCACAGATGAGAATCCATATTTCAACAGAGCAAATACCGTTCTCGCCGATAGTATATCCGATACGGAAGGCTCCAAGCCGGACCTGTTCGTGTTTGATAAGGAAGGGAACATTGTGGCGGGAACCATGCCGGATGTTATTGGACAGCCACGGGGAGACCGTGAATATTTCAAGGAGTCCATACAGGGGAAATCCTTCATCAGTGATGCCGTTGTCTCTAAGACTAGCAAGAAGCTCATTATTGTATTCTCGGAGCCCATTTTGGATGAAGAGGGCAATATTTTGGGTGTGTTCGCCATGTCGGTGGACAGCAGCTTTTTCCTGGGCCAACTCGGGGGCATCCAGATTAATGGTCAAGGCAGAGTTGAAGTGTTGAGCCGGAGCGGCATTATTATGTATGATTCATTGGACCCTTCCATTGTGGGACAAACACTGGAAGACGACAAGGAAGCCATGGAACTTTTGGAGGCCAGAGCCACCGACAAAGTGAAAATCGCTTCGATGGATCGAGATGATACCTACTATCGGATCAATCAAATTCCAGGTGCAGATCTCTCCGTGGTCATTATTGATGATTATGATGATATCAAACGTCCATTAGAGGATATGCAGCGCCAGATGATTATCGTGACCTTGATCGGAGTTGCTCTGGCGATTGGCGTGGGATTGTTGATTTCTCGTAGTATTACGAGACCTATCATTCGTCTGATAGGACTGTTCAAACAGCTTGCTCAAGGGAATCTCACCGTTAAGGCTAATGGCAGATATCACAGTGAATTCAAGGATCTGGCAGAGAGCTTCAATGGCATGGTGGAGCAGAACAGGAACCTGATTACTGATATGAATAATTCGATTCATGTCCTCCAGGCCAGTACCCAGGAATTGGAGGAGACTTCCAAACAGACGGCCAGATCCATTGATGAGACATCAGCGACGTCCATGGGGATTGCGAAGGCGATGGAGGCTCAATCGGAAGATACCGAGCAGATTGTAGGCAAATTCAACAGCTTTGGTGATAAAGTGGCTGCCATGAACAGTAGTGCACAGGATGTGAAGGCAAAAGCGGATGAGATCGAATCTGTATTTCACAATGGGAGTGAAGTTGTTAATGAACTGATGCGTATCAATGAGGTGAACGAACGGGAAGTGGAAAAAATCTCGGAGATTACCGTCAAACTTCACACAAGTTCGGGCAGTATTAGTCAGATCACGGAAGCCATCAGCCAGATCGCCAAGCAGACGAACCTGCTGGCATTGAATGCTTCAATCGAAGCATCACGGGCTGGAGAGCATGGTAGAGGATTTGCGGTTGTGGCCGAAGAGATTCGCAATCTGGCAGAACAGAGTTCCCGCCAGTCCAAGGAAATCTCCAGCATTATCGAGCAGAATCTGGCCGATGTCGCCGAGAACAACCAAAGTGTTGCCGAAATTCATACCATCTCGTCCAGGCAGGATGAGCTTGTCATTCAGACTCGTCAGGCATTTGATATGATATTGGAGAAAGTAAGGGTCATTAATCAACAGATCGCCACGATGGCAGGACAGATGCAAGAGATGTTGCAGAACAAGGATGACGTACTGGAGTCAGCCCATAGCTTGTCTGCTTCAGGGGAGCAGGTATCTGCTTCGGTTGAGGAAGTAACAGCAACTATGATGGAGCAGTCTTCCACGGTGCAGCAGTTGGCGAACATGGTCGATACAATCGATCAATTGACGCAAAAGTTGGCCGAATCGGCTGCAAGATTCAAGGTGGAGTAAGCGTAGCGTAAGGTGGAATTGATACAACAGCAGGAGAAAGACGATAAAAGAGCACTCCGAAGGAGTGCTCTTTTATTTTGGATCAAAAAAAAAAGAACACTACTGACATACTGTTGGCAAGAGCGGTCTTGTATGATCCAGATATAAACAATCCCATATATAAAGGAGAACAACATTATGTCAGTAATCGGACCCGATTTCATTTCACTTCAAGTGAGCAATCTTGAGAGCTCTGCCGAATTCTATCAAAACTATCTCGGACTGGTACGTTCACAGGCGGGACCACCTCATGCGGTGGTCTTTAATACCAAGCCTATTACATTTGCTCTTCGTGACCTATTGCCAGGAACCGAACTCGGTTCAGGTACTCAGCCAGGACTTGGTATCGCCCTGTGGCTTCATGCCCCGGATACACAAGACATTCACGACAAGCTTGCTGCGGCAGGCGTTAAGATTACATCTGTACCCATAGATGGACCATTCGGGCGAACTTTTACATTTGCCGACCCAGACGGGTACCAAGTTACCCTTCACAGTAAAGCCTAATACGCAGATGTATCCATCTTAATCATAGTGATATCTTGCTCTGTCATAGGGAGCCAAGTGATGATTACAACATGAAGGGCAGAACTGATCCTGAAGATCAGTCTGCCCTTTTTTCGTCGTGCGGATTGAACGATCTATTCATTCTATTTATTGCTGACGACTAGCGCTTTCTTTTCCGTAAAGTAATACAACAAAGCAAGCAGCGGCATGATCAGGCCAATCAGCGTTGTGAGACTCCAGCCTCCGTTAGCATACGACCAGCCTCCAAGAGATGAACCCATCGCACCGCCAACAAAAAAGATCGACATGAATATGCCATTCACACGCCCTCTCGCTTCACTTCCTAAGGAGTAGATAATGCGTTGACCCAATACCAGATTACCCGAGACAGCCATATCCAGTGTGATCGCCACGATCACAAGCAGGATCAATGCAAACGTGGAGTGGCTCTGGAACACATAAGCCAAACCGAATGAAGCCGCAGCGATGATCATGGCAGCACCCGTGAGAATACGCGTTAGTCCGCGATCTGCCAATCTCCCGGCGATGGGAGCGGCAATGGCACCTCCAACACCAGCCAGTGCGAACCAGGCAATGCCTTGCTGTGACATGCCAAAATCGTTAGCCAGCCTGAGCGGAACCGTAGTCCAGAACAAGCTGAATGTACCAAACAGACTGGCCTGATAGATCGCCCGACGGCGTAGCAGCGGCATCGTTCTGAACAGTGTGCCCAAGGATATGATTAATTGTCCGTACTTCAAGGTGGGTTCAGGTTGGCGAGCAGGCAGAGCACGCGATAGAAGCAGCATTAGAAGTGTTATGACAATGGCGGAGAATACAAAGACCGTCTGCCATCCGAAGAAGCTGGTGATAAAGCTTGCGACAGGACGAGCCAGCATGATGCCCAGTAGCAGACCACTCATTACATTGCCGACAACCCGTCCGCGTTGTTCCTCGGAAGTAAGATATGTCGCATAGGGCACCAGAATCTGAGCGACAACAGAACCTATACCTATGAATAGAGAGGCAGTCAAAAATACAACAGCAGTGTGCGAGAAAGCCGCAGCAATCAGGGCAACAACCAGTACGATGAGGAAAAGAACGACCAGGCGTCGATTCTCGATAATGTCACTGAGCGGCACGATGAATAACAAACCAATAACATAACCAATCTGAGTCAATGTTACAATCAATCCGGCAGCAGCAGAAGAAAGGCCCGTGGTCATGCTAATCGGTCCGATAACGGTCTGAGCATAATACAGGTTTGCCACGATCAATCCACAAGCGGATGCCAGCAAAAAAATAATCCAGGCAGGTATAGGTGCCTTCTTCACTTGTTGTCTCATATCCATCTTAATCATCCTCCACAGATTTCATATTCGTATTAAAAATTCGATATTCCAGATAAACGGGTGCTGTTTAAAAAGTTAATTACTAAACGTTGTGTTCACTAATTAAAACATATAATAAACTAAACGTTTAGTATTGTAAATAGGCTCTATATATTTTAATGAGACTTTAATGAGGATGAAAAGGTGAACGGAGAGTGAATTGTGTGTACGCAATGCATTTTAGTATAATGAACGTATCGTTTTTATGAATATTACTGATGATAAAATATATTTTTTACATCCAGGAGGGCTCAAGATGACTGCCAAAAGAGGACGTCCGCGTAACATGGAAACCCAGAATGCCATTCTTAACGCATCCTATGAGTTGTTGTTGGAACACGGATTCGGGGCTGTTACGATCGAGAAGATTGCTGAGCGCGCACAGGTGAGCAAAGCCACGATCTACAAATGGTGGCCCAACAAAGGCGCTGTCATCATGGACGGATATATGTCTGCCGCAACGGCAAGATTACCCGTACCGGATACAGGCTCGGTATTGGAAGATATACGCATACATGCGAGTAATCTGGTTCGTTTTTTGACCAGTCGGGAAGGAAAAGTGATTACGCAGATTATCGGAGAAGGGCAATCGGATGAAGGGCTTGCCGAAGAATACCGCACAAGATACATCCAGCCACGTCGGCGTGAAGCATGGGGAATTCTGGAGAAGGGCGTGGAGCGTGGTGAATTGAAGAGTGGGATGGATATTGGACTATACATTGATCTGATCTATGGACCGGTGTTCTATCGCATGTTAGTGACCGGTGAAGCGATGGATGATGCATTTGTAGATGTGTTGCTCCGTTCACTGTTTGAAGGCATTCAGTTCAACCAGGTATAGGGAGAGCGGCGATATAGCAGGGAGGAAGAGGAGGGAAGAGGGCGATTCATAGGAATCACCCTGGAAGGGAACGCGTGTGGCATATGGTACGTGGAAGAAACTTTAAACCTGGAATATAGGTGAGATGGCTGTGGGCCGTGAGTCTGTAACATTAGAGGACAGGAAGGATGAGTGCTGGGTTAACACCGGGGGTTCATTCCATACTGAACTTGGCAGTTCACGGCGTAATACAGGGGCCACTTCCTTGGCAAAACGCTCCACTTGCTCCAACTGCTCGCTATGCGTCAATCCATCTACGCTGATACTCAGCACCTGATGTCCGTATGCGGCATGATAGTCCAGAATTTTCTCAATAACCTGTTCCGGACTGCCGATTAACGCAGGACCACGTGCAATGTTATCCTCCAGATCGGTGAAGGGCGACTGGTTATGCTGTGCGGCGGCGGTGGCATGGAACGCTTCATAGTATGGCTTATAGCGGCGGATGGCTTCTTCACCCGTATTGGCAAGATACAGACTGCCGGCACCAGAGCCAATCACTGCCTGCTGCGGATCATGACCATAATAATCAAGGCGCTCCCGATAATGATCAATTAACGCTTTGTATTTGGCCTGAGGGTGAAAAGAATTCGACGTGAAGAGCGGTTCGCCATATTTGGCAGCGAGTTCGGTTGAGACCGTGCTGGACGCGCTACCATGCCAGATTGGGATGGACTGCTGAAGCGGCCTGGGCCACGTGGTCACGCCCTCAAGCGGAGGGCGATACGTTCCCTGCCAGGTGACATTCTCTTCAGACCATAGCCGTCTTAGCAAATGATACCGTTCATCGAGTGAGTCCCATTGTTCCTCTTCGCTTATGCCAAACAGCGGATAGTGTCGAGGGTCATTGCCTTTCCCGATGATCATCTCCAGCCGTCCGCCTGATAATTGATCGAGCGTGGCATAATCCTCGGCAACCCGGACTGGATCAAGTATACTAAGAACAGTGACGGTGGTTAGTAACCGAATGCGTGTGGTTGCTGCGGCTATTGCGGTTAATACGACAGGTGGCGAGGAAGATAGAAAAGGCGCACCATGTCGTTCACCGATCCCATAGGCATCAAATCCCAGTCGTTCAGCCAGCTTCGCCTGCTCCAATATATTGTGGAATTTCTGCTGAGTCGTCAGAGCTTCCCCGGTTACGGCATTAGGCAGATTCATCATGAGACTAAATAAGGCAAATTTCATCTGACCTTCTCCTTGAACTGAATTGATCGCATCTGTGTTGTATAATCCTATTGAAATAGTAGGATATGTAAGTTGCATTAAATGTATCACGTTCTCACGGATTCTTCTAATGGATTTTTTCTATAAGGAAAAATTCAGTTCAGGCTTCCTTGCACACATGCGAAGGAAATTGCCACGATTTTTATTGACCGCTGTAAAATTTAGGATTAAAATTGTGCTTATCATATAAATTCAAAATTATGGATTTTAATTGTGGAGGTGGGATACATGGAACCTACAACTACGATACGCTCATATATTGAGGACTACATCAGGAAACAAGGGTACACCCTTCAGTATTTTGCCGATATATCGGGAGTTAACGCCGGAACGCTTAGTGCAATTATTAAGGGGACTCGGCCCATCGCTATGGCGCAACTGGATCTGATTACCCAAGGCATGAAGCTGGAAGAAGGGTATTTCTACGAGATCTATGGAGCTGAATGTTTCGTGGAATCGGCACCCCATTGGAGAAGGCTGGAGCCATTCCTGCAGCGCTGTGCCGAATTGGACAAGCTGGAATGTATTCAGAAGGTTATTCAGGAAGTGACCGATGATCGCTCGTATATCTCGGAGTTGTTCGAGATGGCGGAAGGCATGCTTGAGCGTGGACAGACGAAGGCCGCACGGATGTTGTACGAATGTGTGGCGGAGTGTGAGAAATATCAGCACTCGGAACGTCTCGCTCTGTGTCAGTATCGCATCTTCACGTTATCTCTCGGTCAGGACCAACATGAGAATCTGCGTGCAGCCGTACATTTTGAACCGTATATTAATCGGCTGGATGAGGAACGGCAGCTGGATGCGATTAGGGAGCTGGCTAATACATACAATGGGTTATGTCATTGGGATAAAGTATTTCAGTTAGCCGATGAACTGTTGCAACGAGTCAAATTTTTGGAACAATATAAAAATAAAAAAAAGGGATTGGAGTTTATTCGAGCCTCCAAACACCCGTTATTTACTTATAAATTTTATGCTTACTTATTAATAGCAACTGTATGGGGAGAGCGTAAAGAGTATGAAAAGGCGCTAGAGTATACTTCTTTCTATTCAGATATTGTTATTGAAGAATCTACTACAGAAGATCAACTCTTTATAAAGCGATTTAAAGATTGGGCTGAAGTTAATACCTATTTATATAAGTTGATGACGGGCGACTATAATGCGCTTAACTCTTATCTCGACTTTATAGAAGCAAATGAAAATGAAACTCTTCTTGGACTTGTCAAAGTTATGGAAGCGGCTAATCAATACCAACTGAATGTTGACCATGTTCTCAAAAGATTTGATTCGTTTATCCGTATGTTAGTTAATGATTCTAACTATGAGAGTAGTTATACTACACAGATAAAAGATGATCGTTATACTAAATTTTGGGCTGAATTAGCGTTCTACCAGTTGTCTAAAGCCAGGCATAATGAAGGATTCAGGGACCTGCTTACTTGTCTGAGTTCTGCCCACAAGATCAAGGATGACTCCACCATAATTTATTGTGTGAGTTTATTTGAGGAATACAGAACACAGGCTTCTGATTCAATAGAGTCCCAATATAAAAGTATTATCAAGGAGGTTTATGGTCGATATGAGAAAAAAAGCAATGTTGGTATTAACGCTGTTTAGTTCTTTCATTATGTTTTCTAGTATTACTGGTGGTATAAATAATATTATAAATCTGATTTTTAATCATGGTGCAGGTGGATATTAGGAATATTTGGTATTAAAGTCTTCAATAACATGCGTCTTATTTCCGGGATATGGAGATGGGGCGCTTATTTGTACTGTCCATTAGTTTATTTATAACGAAAAGAGGATTTATCATTGCAAATTGATATTCAGAAGCTTTACGACAAATATATAACATTGAACATTCCTAATCCATTCACTTTAGAGCAGATCGATGAACGGCTAACAGAGAAGTTTTACGCTGAGAAGGTAGATTTAGAGGAGTTTTCCGACTTACGCAATGATCCTCATGCGGAATTTGATCAGGCGATTGCAGCTTATGTATTTAAGGATGAGAGGGGAACCAAGCAATTAATTAGCTTGAACAAGGATGAGGATATCCATGAGCCATTGGAGTTTGCATGGATCATCAATTCCACTGTGCGAGGATTTTCGCTTCTATTAATTCTTGAAATTGAAGTATTTTATGGAATGGCAGAGAGTGAGATGACTCTTGGCAATCCACGTTTTGAGGAATATCTGATCCTACTCTATTTAACAGGCTACATTGAGTTTGAGAATGACTCCTTCATTGGTCCATTATGTGCTCGTTATCGAGAGGGTTACAGACTTCGTTATTTTGGCATGCAGAATGGTGATGACAATTATCTATACGAATAAATTTGCTGTCGGATGTGGTTATTAACTTCGTGCGGGAGAAAGGTGCAAATAATACTTAGGGTAAAATGGATAATATGTCCATAAATCACTTTAACGTTAAGGATTCGAGGATTTTCGAATACGATATGTAGACATGTTACAAAAATCTTTGCCCACATCTTGTAGAAAAGGACAGACGTCATATCTCTATGCAAAATGCTTGATGTTGAAAGTATCTCGATGTAAATAAATATTTTGTTCTGCAAAGGAATAAAATATGAATTTTTTGGCAATGTATCCTAAAATGTTATACAAAGAGGGGGTGCATGCTATGAGTGAACCGAAGCAGATCAAAGATAAAATCGAACGGAATAGGCATGAGTTAAGTCGTTTGGCGGAGAATCATGGCATGCAAGACAACAAAGTCCTTCAACAATCGATGCTCCTGGATGAACTGATTAATGAGTATAATCGTTTTAAATATAAGAACGGATTCATGAACAGACAACCGATTGCATAATGCAGTCGGTTGTTTTTAGTTATGGCGTGGTGCGAAGTTGGAATGGGAGAGGGGCTCTGTTCCGAGCCTATAGCCTATAAAGACAAACAAGACTCCAAAACCACGTTGAAGTGGGGTTGGAGTCTTTGGACTGTCTCAATTCATGCGTGCCTCAAGTCGCCTTGCGACAATGGACAGCGTGTAGTTGATGACAAAATACAATACGGCTGCGAGCAGCAAAGCCGGAATGATGTAATCGAAACTTTGGCCGCCGAGGATCTGCACGTTGTGCATCAGCTCCGGCAGGGAGATGATGATCGCCAGTGAGGTATCCTTCAGGAGTGAGATGAACTGGCTGACCATTGGCGGGGACATGCGGCGTAGCGCCTGTGGCATGATAATGCCACCAAGGGTCTGCATGTAGCTCAAGCCCGAGGAGCGGGCGGCTTCTACTTGACCGCGTTCAACTGACTTTAGACCGCTACGGACGATCTCCGCGATCATCGCGCCTTCGAACAGGCTCAGTCCAACGACGGTGGACCAGAAGACGGACATTTTAATCCCGAGCTGCGGAAGTACGATGTGGATGAAGAAAATGATAAGCAGCAGCGGCAGATTGCGAATCGTATCCACGATCACCGCGACGATCTGCGACAGAACAGGGATACGGGTAAACCGTAACGTACCCAGCACGGTGCCGAGTATGAAGCTGAATACAATGGATAGCCCCGCTACCTGCAGGGTGATCAGGAATCCGTGAAGCAGGAAACGAAGGTTGGGCCAGGCATAGGCCCCGCTAAAGTCCATATTTTATTAGCCTCCTTCTGTATGCAGGAATGGAATATCGAAGATCAATAGATGGGGCATGGACTGTGTAAAAGCAACTCAAGCACCGTAGCAGTGAATTACAATATGCACTGTGACGTGATCACCAATGCCAGTAAAACACAGACGATCCAGTACTCATTTAAACCACCTGGACAAGCCAATATATCTCCCTAAAAATCTGCGCAGGTATAAGTCAATCTGTTACATGGTGACTTGACCTGCCGGTTTGTTCTTCTTCGGTTTGCCCTTGGTGCTGCGCGCCTCTGCATCGCTCTGTCCAAACCTGCGCTCCATATAATGCACCAGAAAGCTGAGTGGTAGAGTCAGCACCAGATAGAACAGGGCAACAATGGTGTACACACTTAGCGGCTGGAACGTATCCGAGTTAACCAAGTCGGCAAAATACATAAGATCCATTCCGGCAACAACGGCAAGAATAGATGAGTTTTTGACCAAATTGATGAACTGGTTGCCGATGGACGGCAGTACAATCTTGATGGCCTGGGGCAGAATGATCAGATTCATGGCCTGTACATAGGACAAGCCGGAGGATCTTGCCGCTTCCAATTGTCCCCGCGGCACCGTCTGAATGCCCGCTCGGATCGCTTCGGCAATGAAAGTAGCGGTGTAGATGGTCAGACCCAGCGTACCGGAGACAAATCCGTCCAGCGAAATGCCGAGTGCAGGCAGTCCAAGATAGAAGAAAAACACAACCAGTAACAGTGGAATGTTTCGGATAAATTCCACAAAAGCTGTGCCGATCCAGTTCAGCGGTTTCACAGGGGATATCCGAAAGATAGCCAGGATTGCACCAAGGATAAAGCTGCCGATCAGAGCCATAATGCTCACTTGAATGGTGTTCAGGAATCCTTCCAGAAAACGATCCGAGTGTCGCATCAGTACGTTGAAATCCAATGTGCCCATATAGGCGAAGCCTCCGTTCTCCAGGATGGTAAAACGGCGATTACGCCTGCTCATGCATCGCATCCAGCAGACGAAAACACCGCTACTCATCATTAATCGGAATTACTCGGGCTTGGAGCCCAGCCATTTCTCATGTAATGTGTCATATTCCCCGCTGTCTTTCATGTTTTTGAGCAGCTTGTTGACTTCTTCCACGAAGGCAGTGTCGCCTTTGCGAATGGCCATACCATAAGGTTCACTTGTGAAATTGCCACCAACCAATTGGAAGCTGTTATCTGTCTGTTGCATGCCGATAAGGATGATATTATCTGTGGTCAGCGCTTCGCCTTTACCTGCTTTGAGAGCAGTGAATGCATCCTGATAGTTATCGAATTCAAGTACCTCAGCGTCCGGGGCTTTCTCGCGAATGTTCTGAGCGGACGTGGAGCCTTTCACCGCGAGCACTTTCACCCCGCTGAGGCTTTCCAAGCCGGTAATCGCACTATCATTTTTTACCAGCAGGGATTGGCCTGCCTCGAAGTAAACATCACTGAAATCCACCTGTTCCTTACGCTCATCCGTGATCGTCATCGTAGCAATGATGATGTCGATGTCTCCATTTTGCAGCATGGGAATACGTGTCTTGGAAGTGACCTCTTTCAGTTCGACCTTGGTCTCATCTCCAAGGATCTGTTTGGCGAGTGCCTTGGCGATATCAATATCGAATCCTTCAACGTTGCCACTTGCGGGATCTTTCAATCCGAATAGCTTCGTATCATATTTCACACCGGCAATGAGTTTGCCGCGCTCTTTAATCTGTTCGATTGTTCCTTTGGCTTCAGCATCCCCGCCAGAACCGCCACTACTGCTCTCCTCGCCTGTGCTACAACCTGACAATACCAGCGAGAGAATGAGGACGAGTATAAATGATGGCCATACCAATAATTTTTTCATGAAAAAAGACCCCTTTCAAAATGGAATAGTGGATTATTCTCAATGATGAATCAGACGGCTCAGGAATTGCTGTGCTCGTTCTTCTCTGGGGTTGTCAAAAAATTCGGCAGCGGTAGCCTCTTCTACAATTCGGCCTTCGTCCATGAAGATGACCCGGTCCGCAACTTCGCGGGCGAATCCCATCTCATGAGTAACGACGACCATGGTCATGCCATTATGGGCAAGGGAGCGCATCACATCGAGGACTTCCCCGATCATCTCGGGATCGAGTGCAGAGGTAGGTTCATCAAACAGCATAATTTTGGGCTCCATGGCGAGCCCCCTGGCGATGGCTACCCGTTGTTGCTGCCCACCGGACAACTGGGAGGGATAACTGTCTGCTTTGTCGGCAATGCCGACCCGGGTTAGATACTTCATTGCGGTTGCGGCTGCCTGTTCTTTGGGTTGTTTACGCACCTTCATAGGTGCAAGGGTAATGTTATCGATGACTTTTTTGTGAGGATAGAGATTGAAGTGTTGAAATACCATGCCGATGTCACGGCGGAAGAGGTTAATGTCCACCTTTTTCTGATGCAGAGGGATCCCACTGACGACAAGTTCACCTTCGGTAATGGTCTCCAGGCGATTAATACAACGGAGTAACGTGCTTTTCCCGGAGCCGGAAGGCCCGATAATGACGACGACCTCTCCTTCTTCGATGTGAAGATGGATATCCTTGAGGACATGAAAATGACCAAAATGCTTTTGGACACCCCTAAATTCAATCAAGAGTAAACCCCATCCTTTCTGCAACGTTTGTTTGGAAAAGGAATATTAAGGAATATATTGAAACTAGTTATTTAATCATACATAGTCATCCTGCTTGTGGCAATTGGTTTGTGATAAAACATGACATAAGTAATGGGTTTCCTAGGGCTATAGCCAGTAAATGTGTTATATATCTGTCATGTTATTAAATGCCTTGTGACGAATCCTGACAGAAAAATGAATCTATTCTCCTAGTTGTTTTCCAACCTTTGGAATAGTTGTATAGAGTATACTGAGAGTGGTGTTTGATTTATGACTTTGAATTATAAAAACAAATAGCATCAAGTTCCACGTGTACATGGCAAAAAAGCTTAACCTTGCACTTCTTGCCATTGATATGATTGATCCCATAACAATTCCATTACAGGTAGAGAGGATGATTATGCACAATGAATACATATCACTCCTCATTATCGACAGGAGCAAGTGCCCAGTCCGATATTCGAGCTTATGAAGCCGATTTGCCTGTCATTCCGGCTCAGGATTTTCAGCTTACAGACTATGGAGCTGTTGGAGACGGCGTAACGGATAATACAGAAATGTTTCGGCTTGCCATCGCGGCATGTGCCGAAGCAGGAGGTGGCAGAATTGTGATCCCTGCCGGGGTATGGCTCACAGGTCCGATTGTAATGCGCAACCGGATCGAGCTGCATGCGGAAGCAGGGGCGCTAGTTACGTTTAGCCGAGATTTTGATCAATATCCATTGATTGCATCGAGCTTCGAAGGCTGGCAGGTTGTCCGTTGCCAATCCCCGATTGATGGTGATCAACTGGAGGATATTGCGATTACCGGTGAAGGGATATGGGACGGTGGCGGTGAAGCCTGGCGTCCGGTGAAACGCTCCAAAATGACCACTTCACAATGGAGCCGATTGATCGCTTCAGGGGGTGTTGTAGAGCAAGCTGGTGGGGGTGAAGAAATCTGGTGGCCATCCACAGCTGCACTTGAAGGCGGTATCATTGCAAATCGTTTGCATCAAGAGCAAGTGCGTGATGTCGCTGCATATGAAGAAGTTAGAGACTTTTTACGTCCCAACATGGTCAGCTTGCGCAGATGCAAACGGGTACTGCTGGATGGTCCAACGTTCCAGAACTCACCTGCATGGAATCTACATCCATGGGCATCCGAGCATATCACTATTCGTAACGTGAGTGTACGGAATCCGTGGTTCTCACAGAACGGAGATGGATTGGACATTGAATCCTGCCGTCATGTGGTGGTGGAGAAGAGTGTATTCGATGTCGGTGATGATGCGATCTGTCTGAAATCAGGCAAAGATGCCGAAGGCCGTGAACTGGGTCTTCCATCGGAGTACATCACCATTCGGGATTGCACGGTGTATCACGGTCATGGTGGTTTTGTCATTGGCAGTGAAATGTCAGGTGGTGTGCGGCATGTGCGAGTATCGGATTGTACGTTTATTGGCACGGACATTGGACTTCGCTTCAAAAGCGCCCGTGGACGTGGTGGAGTAGTTGAAGATATTCAGATCGAGCGCATCTATATGAAAGATATCATTATGGAAGCCATATCGTTTTCCTTTTTCTATGCCAATCAGGAAGGGTCTGCCCGGGGCAGTGACTTGTCTCAGGAGATTAGCGAAGAGACCCCGGTGTTTCGGGATATTCGAATCTCGGATGTGGTCTGTGCCGGTGCGGACACTGCGCTGCTCGTGAGTGGGTTGCCAGAGCGGCCTTTAGATGGCGTGAGCATTGAGCGTTACAACGTGCAAGCCCGCAGTGGAATCCAATGTGCTCATGCGAAGCATCTGCATATCGCTGAATTGCAGGCGCAGATTACTGAAGGTCCCTTGGTTCATTTGCACCAGTGCAAAGGGGCGGAGTTAGAGAGCATTCAGGGCAAAGGTGCAGATGGCCGACTTCTGATGGTGACTGGACACGAGTCCGCAGGCATTGTATGTCGTGAAGGCGATGCCGATACAGACGGGCGCCAGATCTCAGTTGGTCCTGAAGTACGAAGTGGCGTAATTATTCGCAGGTAAAGGTATGTAGTAGGCTTATATACACAGGTCTGTTCAGCCGGAGTGGCGTAGCCATTGATCCAGTAATTGTGATGCTTTCCGATATAAGAATACGCAATCTCTGGAGTAGGGCTACCCACTTGGTCTTTATATGATGTGTCTCAGGATCTACCGGTGTTCCTTGCGATAGCGCAGCGGTGTTGTACCGGTGACCTGTTTGAATGTTTTGTTAAAATGAGCCGTATGCTCAAATCCTACTTTCTCTGCGATCATTTGTACACGCTCTTGTGTGGACAGCAGTCTCCGCTGTGCCTCACGGACTCGGACAACACGCAGATATTCGCTGAACCGAAATCCGGTAAATCGGCTGAACATTCGGCTCAGATAGGAAGGGCTGATATAGAAGCGATTAGCTGCTCCTTCCAGCGTAAGTGGTTCGGTATAGTTGTTATTTACATACGTGACAATTTCACTGATTTTATCCTGCATCGGATGCAGGGGACCTGGGCATGACTGCCGAATGATCTCCTCTACCCGATGAATACGGATCAACAGTTGGGCGAGCAGACTTCTTACGGCGATCTCATAGTGAGGGCGGCGTTCTTTGCACTCTTGCAGCATTTGCCACAATATACGCTCCATCTCGGGCTGTTCTGCCTCAGGCAGACGAAGGAGTCTGGAACAATTAAATGGCAGCAGACCACATATGCCGAGCTCCATCCCCGTTGCAAAAGCAGGTGAAAAACCGATTAAGATTCGTTCGAAGCCGGGAATGCTTCCTTTGGAGGTGGTATGTACATCATGTGGATTGATCAGAATGAAATCACCCTTGCGAGCAGACAGAATCTGACCATTCATGGAATAGACGCGTTCTCCTTCGAGCAGATAATACAATTCGTAGAATGGATGAGCGTGAGGCTGAGGCATACCATTCCCGTCATGTCTGCGCATATGTTCAATGGTGAATGCATGTTCACCGATTCGATATTTGGGTCCAATCCGATCCTCTATGAGACTCATGGTACAGCTCCTCTCTGCTTCACGGATTAACAGTGATATCCATATCATAACGGAAAATCCATCTTTTTGTAAACGCTATCATTGAGGAGATGAGTGTTTCTTTATTCTTTTGGATGAATACCGGGAGAAGGGATCTGGCATGGGCCAAGTGTGCTGTCAAGGTGACAAAACTTGCATGATGTTTTAGAGTAAGGGGAGAGAGGCGAAACTCTGGTTAAGGAGTGTCTCCAATATGATGTAGAAGGAAGGAATCAGGTTATGACGACACATGAATTATCGCCATTGGTTGCTGCGCTCAATATGCAGCCTCACGTTGAAGGCGGTTGGTATAAAGAAGAATGGAAGGCATCTTATCAGATTCCACAGTCCGTGCTGCCGGATACATATTCCGGTCCACGATTCTCGGCAAGTTCCACGTATTTCCTGCTGCATGCACATGAAATTTCCGAGTGGCATACCGTTCTGTCCGATGAACTTTGGCTCTGGCATAGTGGCAGTCCGGTTGAACTGAAGCTGGGCGGCAACGGGGAGAACCCGGAGAATGAGGAAGTTCTTGTTCTGGGAATGGATATCGCTGCGGGACAATCACCACAGGTGCTCGTTCCTGCCGGCGTATGGCAGACAGCGCGCCCGCTGGGCGATGAGCCTGTGCTGGTAACTTGCGTAGTCGCGCCAGGTTTCCACTTTGATGATTTCAAGCTTGTATCCAAAAGCGAATAGAACCTGATATAGAAATAAGGAATAAGATATAAGAATCCCGATTCAGGTGCATAGGCATCCGAATCGGGATTTTTCTTATGGCAATAACTAATCCTTTGGATTTTCGTTACTCATCCAGCTGTCCACATAAAATTCTCCATGATAATCCGGTTGCCGGGCGAGTTCTTTGAGCTTCTGTTCAGCTTCTTCAGCGGAAGGATATTCTCCAATAACTGCTGTAAACTCACCAGTGGACGTTTTGAGGAAGGAGATGTCCTCATCTGGATATGATTCTTTAATTATGCCCATCGATTCTCCAAAAGGCATTGGTTCTGTGCGGAGAGAGTATACTTTCCGAGGGGTGACCGGTTTGCTGTCGGAAGTCAATTTCACTTCCAGGTATCCGGGGTTTTGGAATTCCGTAATGGCATACTGTACCCCTTCTTGTAAAACAACGACGAATCCGACGGAAGAGTCGTCTAAAATCATGGAACCATAAACATCTTTCACCAAAGGTTGGGTCATAAAGTCGGCTTTGACTTTCTCTACATCCATGTAACGTGCACCGCTAAACGTGAAGAGGACACGATTCGGTGCTTCTTTGTGTACGACATTATAAGAAGGTGCATCATGGGCCTGGTCCTGTTCGTCGGTGCTAAAATTAATTTTAAGCGTATTTTCAGTTGCTTCTGAACCCACGGTTACGCCATCCGTAACCTTGCCGCCATCGCCGAATTGAAGTACCTGAACAATCGTTCCGACCACAGGTATTTTGATCATGGCGTTTGCGACGGAAGGAATGTTGATGATGAGCAGAAAAGCGGCACATGCTACCAGACTGGAAGCGTAGCGAATGATACGGGATGAGCTTTTGCGAGCGGCAGCCTTTTGCTGCGCATGACGAATAACATCTGAAAGTTGAGCTGGAATTTCAATGTTCTCGTAACGTTCTTTACCTGTCATAGATCTCCAACCTCTCCTTCAATTAAATCCATTTTTAATTTGTTGATAATCCGATAGAATCTCGACTTCACGGTATTCTCTGACAGGGATAGCACCTCAGCGATCTCTCGAAAACGCATATTACCAAAAAACTTTAGTATAATATAGGCTCTATCTTCCGGAACGAGCCGATCCAGTGCATCATACAGATCCATTTTCTCTTCCACAGATGCCCCTCGCTCTGGAGCTACAAACTGCTGAACATGATCCTCCATATAGGTCACTCGTTGATTGCGTCGAATATGGTCTATCGCTGTGTTAATCACAATTCGTGACATCCAGGAATCAAAATAAGTCATGGATTCCATCTTTCCATAAGCGATGAACCCTTTATAGACTGCTTCGGATACGATATCCAGCGCTTCTTGTTCATTTTTAACGTAGCAGTACGCCAGTCGATATAATTTATTTTGAATCTCTGTTATTTTTTCGCTGAACTGTTCTTCTTTTGTCTTTCTATGGTTCAGTCTAATCACACCTGATCCCCCCATGATAAACCTAAATGTTCAAGTCACCGCTCGTTCCAGGCCTGGATTCAAGTGCTGCTTGAGTTCGCTTGACACTCGTTAGACTGATGAGGAGATAAAATAGTTCTAAATGGTCAAAAAAACTTTTTTCGGCACTGAATAGGTAAGCGGGCCTCGCCTCCATTCTTAACGACGAATAGATTGCCTATAACATCACATCACAAAACACCCGCTCTTCTAAGATCGAAGGCGGGTGTAATCGAATTAAGATGTTTATATTAAAAATTAAAGTTGTCTGGATCAGAACCAAAGCGTTTGTTCTCGTTCAGGCCATTAATCTGCTCTATTTCTTCCGAAGTTAACTCAAAATCGTAGAGATCGACGTTCGCGCGAATGCGCTCAGGCGTAACGGATTTGGGTATGGTCACGATGCCGTTCTGCAGATCCCAGCGCAGAATGACTTGTGCGGGGTACTTGCTGTATTTGGCGGCAATGTCCTGAAGCAACGGGTGATCCATCAGATGACCTTGTCCGAGCGGAGACCAGGCTTCAATCTGAATCTGATGTTTGTTGCAATACTCACGAAGCTCCGATTGAATCAAAAGTGGATGAAGTTCCACCTGATTGACAGCAGGTTTGACCGTGGCATCAATCATGAGGTCTTCCAGATGATGAATCTGGAAATTGCTCACACCAATTGCGCGGATGCGTCCTTCCTTGTGGAGTTTCTCCAGTGCTCTCCATGTATCTTTGTACTTGCCTTTGACCGGCCAGTGGATGAGATAGAGATCCAGATAATCCAGTTCGAGTCGTTCCATGCTTGCTTCGAAGGCGGCCAGTGTGGATTCATATCCCTGATCGCTATTCCATACTTTCGTGGTAATGAACAGATCTTCACGGGCTACTCCGGATTCACGAATACCCTGAGCGACACCTGTTTCATTGTTATACGCTTTGGCTGTATCAATGCTGCGATACCCGGCTTGAATGGCCGTTTTGACAGCATGAACGACTTCGTCTCCGTCTTTAACTTTGAATACCCCAAAACCGAGCCATGGCATTTTGACTCCGTTATAGAGCGTGGTTGTGTCCTGCACGTGTTTCATGGTCCGAAATTCCTCCTCTGATTGATTCATTGTCTCATTATGTAATTACCCTGTAGTTCAGCAGCCAATCGATATCAAAGGGCCGTTATGATTGATTATACTAAAATCTCCCTGGTATTGGAAAAGAGGCAGTCCATTTTACAAAGTAAACGCCCTATATGTCCTTTTTTGCCAAGCTGAGGTTTGGTTTTGACGCTTGTGGGTGATAAGATGAAGTATACGAAATATGGAAGTTATGACTTCGCTAGTGGAGAGTTTACATAAGAAACGATAGAGTGCGGAATCGGGTACAGGCCGGGCCGTGCGATTAATGATAAAGGAGCAAGATTACAATGGCTAAACCTAAACAAACCAAAAAAGCAGCAGCCTGGTCTCTCGTGGTGATGGGCGCGGGATTTGCAGCATCCTTGCCGTTCCAGGGCGTTCCCGTGGGCAAGTTGCTGGTAGGGTCATTTGAAGCAGGACTTGTAGGGGGACTTGCGGACTGGTTCGCAGTGACCGCTTTGTTCCGTCATCCGCTCGGCATTCCCATTCCGCATACGGCATTGTTACCGAAGAATCGGGATAAAATGACGGAAGGTTTGGTCTCCGCAGTAGAGAATAACCTGCTCAACAAAGACAGCATTACCGAGAAGATTGCAGATTTCAAAGCAGCAGAGACGGTGCTCGATACGTTGACGCGTGAGCTTCATAATGACGGCATCAAGACCATGATTGATACGCTTTGCAAACGAATTCTGGTGGGTCTGCCGTTAGAGCAGATTGCTCCACTCGTAGCGGGTGAGATCAAATCTCAGGCGGGCGCCTTTGATCTGGGTCCGATTCTGGAACGGGCTGCCCATCAGATGACAGAGCGGGGTTATGATGCCAAAGCATTGGATTACGGTTTGAAGCAAGCCGAAGAATGGCTGGTTAAAGCCGAGAATGTGATGTTTTTGGGTGAAAGCGGAATGAGAGCGATCAGCGGCATTCAAATGAACGGATTGATGCAGTTTGCGATGAATGCGTTCCTGGGTTATATGAACGAGGAGCGTTTGGGTGGCATTTTGCAAGGATATCTCTTCGATCGGGTAGAGGATATGAAACGTGAAGGCAGTGCTCTAAGGTACAAAGTGCTTGATATGGTACGTACCCAGACGGTGCGATTGGCAATGAGTGAGGCAATGCAAGATGGAGTCAACGGCTGGAAGAACAATATGCTGGAGGGCTGGAACGCAGAGGAAACGGTGCTGAACAAACTCACCGAACTGAGAGACAAGGCACTCGCTGCGATGGAAGATGGACAGTATGTAGATACGTATGCATTGCCTGCCATTGAACGGGTATTGGGTGACCTGCGGGCAGATCAAGAGTTGATGACAAGCATGAATGCCAAGATTGTAGATGGCGTCACAACACTGCTGGAGAAAAATCACTCCAAAATCGGTAACCTCGTGCGCGAAAATGTAGATAAAATGGACAATGCCTCCTTGATCTCAATGATTGAGGATAAGGTGGGGCAGGATCTGCAGTGGATCCGGATCAACGGAGCGGTTACCGGATTCATTATCGGGATTGCGCTGACCGCTCTGCGGATGGTGCTTGAATAGTAGCAGATAAGTATGGCAAAAAGGAGGGCCGCTCTAACCAAGAGCAGGCTCTTTTTGTCGTGGATGGGAAAATTACCTTGTATCTGTTGCAAGAATTAGGAAACGGGGTAATGTACACCAAAGTACCCTGTATGAATCATATAGGAAGAAAGTTACATGAAAACGATCCTGTTAGCCGATATGGCTCATGTTGATTTTGTACTATGATGCAGGTAACAGATGAATAGGGTGGACTTCACATACGGTGAATGCCCCGTTCTACCAAAAGGAGGGATCCGTATTAAACGTGCAGGATGGTTGAAGGGTTTATTCACACTAATGATGGTGTTTACTATATTTCTGGGAGGTTGTCAGAACATGAATGCAAGTGAGAAGGAAGCGTTATACCAGGAAGCTGAAGCAACCGTAATTCAGCACTTCAAGCAGAAGTTCGAGCTGGATGTTGTGATTACAAGCAAAGAGTTGTTGCCGGAAATGGCGGTGTCCCAGATTGGACTGAAAGGGCATGTGAAAGATCATGAAGATCAGAGCTTTGGCATTTCGTATGACTACAAAAAGAAGGTAACCAAGAACCTGGTCATTAGCCCTGAGATTGAGAAAGTGATGATGGCCAAGGGACACGATCCATACGCCAAATAAAGGGAGGTGTAGTTATTGAGTAACGGGTCCAATATTGATGATGAAACGTACAAAACGATGTCTGATCTAGCCTACCAGGATCAAAAGGCTGGAGACAAACTAACGGAACTTCCCGGATGGCAGGTCCTGGAAGGGACGGAAAGTAACAAATTTTCAGGTTTTGATGCCGTAACATTTTATAATCCTGAGACCAAGGAAGCGGTCATTGCTTATCGAGGTACAGAAGGAAGTGCGTCCCTGGATCGCTCTGTACCTGACTTTGTCATGGATGGCCGCATTGGGGGCGGAGAACTGATTCGTAAGGGCCAGCAGGAGGCCGGGAATTTTGTTGATAATCTTACGCCGGATTGGCTCGACAAAGGTGTCCAAGGCGTCAAGGATTTTACGGGTATATCCAAAGTGGAGAATTGGGCTGGTGACAGGGTAAGAGACGTGGAGAACTGGACCGGTGATCGCGTAAAAGATATTGAAAAAACCGTTTCCCCTACAGGCTGGGCCAATCAGATGTATCAATCCGAAGACTACGCAAGTCACATGCAGAACAAGCATAAGGATCTGAATTTCTCGATGACCGGACATTCCTTGGGCGGGGGAAATGCACAATATGCTTCTGCTTATACCGGAATCCCAGCCGTAACGTTTAGTGCACCATCGGTAATGGGCAATTTGACGCCAGAAATGCGTCGCCGGGCTGAAGCGGGTGAGTTCGACGGGCAGGTTGTGAACTATGCCAATCCCAGTGATCTGGTAGCCAGTGGAACGCTGGGCGGATATGATCGGCATGTGGGATCGACGTACTACATTAATTCCAATTATGAGGATGCAAACGATGGAGTGGGCATTATTGATAAAGCCAAGAATTCATTTGGCGGAGAGAACTATCACAGTCTGGATCAATATAATTTCAAAAATGGATACATATCCAATGATCTGTATGATCCGATTACTGGAGAGAGAGTCCGCTATTCACCACGCCTTATGGATCACATGGGGCCGTTCAGCAAGAACCTTGGTCCGTTAGGTTTCAGGTCTGGCGGCGGTATGGCTCTTGGGGCAGGTGCTTCCGGCTTGATTCAGGTAACGCCAGAAGAACTGAAAAGTGTCGCCTCCCGGTGGAAGCAAAATGCACAGCAATGCAACGCTGAGCTGAATCAGGTACGAAGCCGCATGGCTCAATACCTGCATACAAGCCGCAGTCGCAGGCTGGAGCCCATTGTTACCCAACTGGACGCGTCGATTCAAGAACTTAGCACATGGCATATGAAACATACCAGCCAATTCCTGAACTTTATCGATGAGAAAGCAGATGCTTTCCGGCAGGCGGACGAGAGTCCTGTTCATTTTAATTAGGAGTCAGGTTGGTTAATGTCGCTATCACGTACATGGGGGAGGGAACGCAAGTGGGTGGACAATTGCTGGTGGAATTGAATGATCTTCGAATTGCGGAAAAAGAACTGACACAGCTGCTTGCCCGTCTGCAAGCCGATGAACAGGAAGCGAGGGCGCTATACAGTCGCCTGAACGATTGGAAAGGGCAGTCTGCTGATTATACAAGGCAGCAGATTGAAGAGTTTTTTGCGGGCCTGTCCAAACGTATTCAATCCATCGAAATGCAGAAGAAAAGCTTGCTGCAATATATCGAGATTATGATTCAGACGGATCAGGAACGCTAAAGAGTGATATGGCTGTTGCCATATTGCGGATGGCAATCAGCGTGGATAGACAAAAAGAAGCCTGTGGTACATTGGGGTTGATCCCGTATGCCATAGGCTTCTTTGCTATTTCAAATTAATGTGTGCTGCAAATCGTTCTTAGCGCTTTTTGCGACGTGTCGCCAGAGCAATTCCCAGGAAGGAGAGGATCAGGGCCAGAATGGATACAATCAATGTTGCCTGTTGAAGCTTCAATGTACCTGGGTCTGTATCCGTGTTATTCGGCTCACCTGTAACGGTGTCGTTAAGTGCATCGCCCAGTGTGGTGTCATCGTTTGCTTTGCTATCGTCGGTAGCTGCATTATCTCCAGTGGCGACTTCTGTACCTGCGCTATCATGTCCATCGTTGGCATGACCTCCACCTGCCGCAGCATTACCAGCAGCAGCCGGATCTTCACTAATCGTTGTAATACTGTGTGGGTTGGCATCACTTGGCTGGCCTGTCCATTCTACAATACTGCCATCGCTGTAGTATTGGAAGGCATCCCAAGCGACTTCAGCTTCCGCCTTAGGGTTCTGTGCAACAAAGTTGAACTGTTGGAATTGTCCTGCGATGATACCCTCGTTATCACCTTCAATTTCCCATGTGATCGATGTGACTTCATTGGAATCGTTCTTCTCGGTGGTGATTTTCCAGCCAGCCAGTGGCTGATATTGCTTGAATGCTACACCTTCCGGTACTTTCATGGTGATTTTGGTTGTAGGCAGATCTTTCTCGGATGGAATCTTAATCGTGTACGTTTGCCATGCGCTTGTCTGTGCAACGGATGGGCTAACAGTAACGTGGGCGCTGGCGAACCCAGCGAATAGCATAAATGCTGCGGTACCTGTTGCGATAGTGGATGTTAGTTTGGAAATCCATGATGTTTTCTTCAAAATAAATAACCCCTCTCAGTTCTTATCATATATGATGCAATATCAACGTTGTGTAACTATGGTTTGGCGGTGTCGATCTCGAATTCGGCATCCAGTGCATCCAGCGATTTGGTTAGCAGATGTACCTTGATATTCCAACGTCCAGGCATGGAGATGTAATCTTCAGCCTTGTACACACCGGTGTCGTTTTTCGGAATGGTGATCTCATAGATCCCCATATCCATGTCCAGATGTGTGAGTGATAGGGTGATCTGTTCCAGATCATTAACGATACTGCCATCTGCACGTTTCACATCGACTTCGAATTGGTTCTCTCCCGTCACATTGGGACTCACCTGAAGTGTGATCGCTGAGCCGTCTTCTGTAGTCTTTGTCTCCTGATAAGGACCGACCGCAGCCGGTTGTCCTGGAGACAGGTGTGTTAGTACGGCAGCAAGGGCGAGAATCACAGCACCAGTAGCAAGCTCGGCTTTCAGGCTGCCGGATAATCTGCTCCCCGTTGCTTCCCTTGCTAATCTGGCGTGACGCCATGCAAAGAGCACCATTACAATCAGCAGCACGATCTTGCCGATCAGGACAAGGCCATAAGCTGTCGTGAACAAGGAAGTCAGTACAGGTGCTGGTAGAATAATCAGACTGCTGTATATTCCTGTAGCAACCAGAGCGGCTACGGCGCCAATCCCCCAAGCGGTAAACCTGCGAATGGCAGTCCAGTAGACTTCTCCTCGCACCTTCGAAGGCAGCTTGTCCGCGAGTGGGGGCAGACATATTGCCATCGCAGTCAATGCACCAATCCAGAAGGCGGCACCGATCAGATGCACGAAGTCCATGGCAATTGCGAGAACACGTTGATCCGCCGCAGCTGGATGTCCCGTCATCGCATGAGTGAATAGCCATCCAAGCACGAGCACAAGTGACCCATAAGAGGACCAGATGCGAGCACGGATGGATCGATCGCGATCATATCCGGAGAGAATCGTGACGGCCAGTAGCATTACAATGAGGATCTGTAACATCCAGATTTGGCCAAAGGAAGTCAGTTTAAGCGCACTTCCGATCAGAGCCCAGCTTAGTTCGCTCAGAGCCACACCAGATTCGTATAACGTATTCAGTGGCAGGCTGACCAGCGCGGCAAAGGAAGCAGCAGCATAGCTGATCCATAACAGTTTGTAGCTACCTGGAACGTCCATAGGCTCTCTTGTCATGGATGTCGGTGCAATTCGCAGCAACAAGAATGCAAGTGTCCCCAGAATGACAGACAATCCGAGATACTGAATCCAGTCTGTCAGGGATACGATCCATTTCAGCGGCCCACCTGTTGAACCGGAACCGGATGTAAGATCACTTAGTCCAGCAGGAGAACCGGACGGTTCACCGATATGGAAAACATATGCTCCTTGGATCGGGTGTCCATCGGCAGACACAGCTTTCCAGTTAACAGCATAAGTCCCGTTCCCGAGTCCAGCCTGCAGGCCAGTCTCCAGGATATGGGGACGATCCGCATCAATCTGTACATTTCCATCGTCTGCCTGATTTCCATCAGGACCGGTAACTTTGATATCATAAAAGGCCGTCTGCAAGGACTCATTGAACTCCATGGTCAGCCGATCCGGAGCAGCTACGAGAATTTCATTTTCTCCTGGCGAAGCCTTAACAATATAAGCATGGGCAGATGCCCACTGTGGCATAACAAGGCAGCACACAAGCAACAGGCTGGTGACCAATGCCCAGTGCCGTTTGCCCCATTTCAGGGTAAAGCTGGTCAAAATCAAAAAAACATCACCCTCAGGTTATAGATTTGTAGTCATTCCTAGCTTTTTATACACAATCTATCCCATTATAACTTTGTCCAAAATGACTGCGTATGACTACATTGGGCTATAAAAAAACGATTTGGTCTTCATAATTGTGACAAAAGCATGAATGTGTACGGTGCAGAGTACCCATCTCGTCTTATGTTACAAATCTCATATTGGTGTGTGATACGTTCGTGCTACCATTCACATATTGTTATGAAGCTTCGCTATTTACGAAGCTTACGTCCCGCAAGCCCACTCTCTAGCGCGTAGCGGGTGAGTTGTACCCGGTTTTCCAGCTGGAGCTTCTGCAAAATGTTCTTTAAATGATTCTTCACCGTCTGGTCTGAAATACCGAGCTGATCGGCGATCTCCCGATTGGTATATCCAGCGGATACCCATTGCAGAATCTCAAGCTCCCGCGCCGTGAGTGGATTATCTTGCACATCTTCACTTCGTGGTGCGGGAAACTCCTGCAAAATCCGGTAGGCCAGCTCCTTGCTAAGCGGTGCATCGTCGCTGACGATGGCACGAAGGTATTCAAGCCAGGTAGAAGGCGTTAGATTTTTGAGCAAGTATCCTTGAGCACCTTGTTTGAGTGCTTCGAACAGGAAGGTTACATCATCCGATACCGTGACCATAACAACAATAACATAGGGGAATCGTAGCTTGATCTGACGAGTGGCTTCCAGCCCGTCCATGCCCGGCATTTGTACGTCCATCAGGATCAGGTCGGGCATCCATTGTCCGGTAAGCTCCAACGCTTCCTGTCCATTCGAAGCAGTACCAATCACTTCAAACAGGCTGTCCTCGGATAAAATGCTACAGATCGCTTCACGCGCATGCGCATGATCATCAACAACCAATACACGTACATGTTCCATATTAGACATGCTCCTTTCCAATCGTCATTCGTGTATGCCCTGTTCTGGAATCAAGGGTAAAAGACCAACCCATCTCGGCGGCACGTTCCTTCGTAATTCGCAAGCCGTACCGATCCTTCAGCTGAAGAGGATCTTCACTTAGTCCATTGCCATTATCCTGAATATAAATAAACCAGGCAATTGGATTACCTTCCGCATGAACCTGAACGCGGGTAGCCTGTGCATGTTTACGTACATTCAGTAAACCCTCCCGGATACAGGCGAGCAGTTCCACTTGCTCCTTCGCAGAGAAGGTCACACCCCTGAGGTCCCAATAAATCTGTGCACCAGGTACGGTTTCCTTGACGAGCACTTCGACCTGCGCATGCAGTGAGATAATCTCGGGTGCCGCGGTAGAGGAGGGAACATAGCGCAACTGGGCAATGGCTTGTCTCACATATGTATTGACTTCATGCACGGTTTTTTGAATCTCCTGGATCTCGTGTTCATGTCCGGTTCCTGTTAGACTACGGCCTGCTTTATCAGTCTTCACCGATAGCAGGAAAAGAGACTGGGATATGCCATCGTGAAGTTCCCGGGCCAATTGGTCACGAGCTTCAAGGGCTGCTTTCGCTGCACGTTCCTGTTCCAGAGCAGCCCTGGCACCTTCGAGCATGTGGAACAATCGGCTGAGCAGTGTCACGCTGACGAGGTAAACGATGACTGGCGTTAACCAGTTACCGGCATCCATTGAAAGGTACGGCATTAGAAACTGATGGCGAATATATTCCCAGATGCCAACCGTAAATGTGGGGATCAACAGAATCATCCATTTGATTTGTTTATAGGACATGAAAGCAGAACTCCTTTGATCTAGGATTAGCTTAATGAGGTACTTTATTTATACAGGGATGGGACCATTATAACGCAAGCTTGTCCAAGACCCTAGTCTGTGTCTGTGGAGAAAGCT
The DNA here is from genome assembly GCF_038005685.1 of Priestia sp. FSL H7-0729. NCBI lineage: Bacteria > Bacillati > Bacillota > Bacilli > Caryophanales > Bacillaceae > Priestia > Priestia sp. FSL H7-0729. The sequence continues at coordinate 104,001 of NZ_JBBOTQ010000010.1, read as the reverse complement.
GGGGAGGATCAGGGAGTATTTAGAAGGATATCTAAGAATGACAAGGGGTGAAATGTTGTCACGCTAGGTGAGGGTTGGTGTGAACAGCTGAAGAAGGCTGAGTCCGTTTTCCCTATCGGAGAAGGTCCTCTATACTTATATAGAACGTAAATTCATTACAAAACATGTTAAGGAGTGAAGCAACAACATGAGTCAAGAAGTATTGGAACGTCGCAGTGAATTGCTCAAAAAGAACATTCACCAGATGCTTGTTCAAGACAATCAGCACGGTATCAGTCGTCAAGACAACATGTTTTTGCAGCAGATGATTAAAGAGCTGCATCAGACCTCACATGAACTGAATACCAAATCTTAATGTAGAATCTGCACGAGAATGAAGTTGTCTGGTGTAAGATTCATTCCATGATGAAAATGAAAATGGCGCTATCTCCGAATCAGACCGGGGATAGCGCTTTTGATTTTCTCTGAGATAGAAGAAGCTTCGTTCATCTTACAGCAACTGTTGCTGAGCGGTTCTTTTCTCAATATATCGAATGAATAACTCGGCAAGCTCCGGATCGAACTGTGAACCCGAACATGCGCGTAGCTCCCGAATGGCTTCTTCCACGTTCTTGGTCTCCTGATACGGCCGCTCTGTCGTCATGGCATCAAAGGAGTCAATTACCGTCAGCATCCGGCAGAGCCGGGGAATCTCGATACCCTTCAGGCCGTAAGGATAGCCCTTGCCGTCATAGCGCTCGTGGTGAAGTTCAATGTACGGAATCAGATCGGCGAAGCGATCGTTCGTGATCACCATTTTTTTGCCCCAGGTGACATGTCCTTTGATCGTTTCCCATTCTTCTGGGGTGAGCTTGTCCTTTTTGTTCAGAATGGACCAGGGAATCTCCAGTTTGCCGATGTCATGAATCAGTGCTCCCAGTACGAAACGGCGTTTCTCCGCATTGTCCAGTGCAAGCAGTTCACTGATATCCAGTGCATATTTGTAGACCCGTTTGGAGTGTTTAAACGTATCCATGTCCTTGTATCTGAACAGATTGAGCTGCTGCTCGATGTCACGAACGTCCTGTACCAGATCAATTTCGTGTTCCATGCCATCATTGCTTCCGTGGCGGTGCACGTTGTTTTTGCCCTGTTTCTTCGCATAATACAGTGCTTTATCCGCCTGATCCACGAGTTGGGATTTGTTATACATATCCACCTGATAGGGTGCGACGCCACCCGAGAAGGAGAGACAACCGTGCGGAAACACTTCAACGCCTTCAAATGGCGTGTCATTTAGTTGTTTGCGCAGCTTATTCATAAACTGGTAGGATTCGTCCAAGTCCATTCCTGGCATGAGTAGAGTGAACTCTTCCCCTCCATAACGAAAGGCCGTAACAGATGTACCTTCCGTCTTTCGCATCAGAAAATCTCCCAGCAGGGCCAGCAGACTGTCACCTTGGAGGTGACCAAACCGATCGTTATACTTTTTGAAATCATCGATATCAATAAGTCCCAGACAGAGTGGTGTTCCCTGCGTACGAGCCGTAGTCAGTTCACTTTCCAGCATGCTTTCAAAATAACTGTGGTTGAACAGGCCTGTGCGTTGATCCGTGTTAGCCTTCTCCTCAATGCTCTGATACATGACAAATAACTGTTTGAATGCATGGGAGAGCAGAATACTGAGACTCAGGTACAACAACAGACCGAGTACGCCATTGTGCACAACCAGAATCGTCAGGACAAGCGCCAGAATCAGCGTACATAAATAAACCAGCAGGGATTCGGTAACAAATGCCCGCTTCATCTGCTGTAATGCATCCTTCGTTGAGAAATGAAAGAACAAGCCAAGTGTGATCGTGTTGATGATGAAGTAGGCTGCGAGCGCTGCAAAATAAGGAAGCAGGTTATAGCCGTCCAGCGTTCCCGATTGACCGCCCGTCCACTCAAACACGGCAGCTGCTCCCGTAATCATGAGACTGTAGATGCTGAAATTGACAATGTGTTTCCACCAGGTGAGCTTGCGCTCTTTGATTAACAGGATGATGGAGACAGGAAGCAGTACAGACAAACTGAAAGCTCCGCCAAACATGAATATGCAGGCAAGGTATACCGATGAATCCATGGATTGCTGATTGCCTTTGGGTGGAATCTGGAACGTGAAATAATCCAGAATTAATGCCGCACCCAGCATGGTGTAGACCATGACCCAATCCGCCGTGGTTAGATGAAGGTAAGACAACTTGTTCATGTACAGAAAAACACCGATCCCGGTACAACTAAGCAAAATAACATAAAGACTGCTTCGATCTGCCTTATGGATAAGGTTACGAATAAAGTTCATAAAAAATCTCCTGCTTGGTTTAGTCTACTCTTGATGTGTATATAAATTGTTGTTCTTTTATAGGGATATACTATATAGATGTATAACATACCAAGTTGCCTGCCAAAAATCCAGAAAGAAAAAACAGGCCGCTGGGAGCCTGTTTGTCTTGTTTGGCGGTATGGATACTAGCCACCCAGCTTGTATCCCGAAGTTAATGCTACAACGACAGAAGCCACGATGATTGCGTTGATAACAATGCGGGAATATTTCACACCCTCAAATTTTTTCATGGAGAAGACCTCCCTTCCTTGGAGTCTACCTGGTTCTCGTCAAGCCTGATGAGTTTTAGCAGGTTGCACAGCCTTTTTGTCCCGATTCACCATCATGTACTGGATAAAAAGGAATATGCCAACGTTCATGACTACATCACCGATGCTGATGACTTGAGTCCGTGGATAAGGGCTGGAGAGTGGGATGATATCACCGAGAAAAGGCAAATGTGTAGATGCATCCATCATAAAATGCTTCGATACGGCGCCGCCTTCCCGGAGCATGTCTACATAGTAGGGCCCTAATACAGCAGAAGCTTCAACCGAAACGGGCATGCGCCCACCATTTACAGCCATCACGGCAAAATTGAGAAACACACCAATCCAGATGAGCATGAAACCGGTGTGGTTTCTGTTAAGCCACAAAAATGCGAGTCCTGTAATGTAGACGGCAGCAAAGAGATAACCATTTATGGATGCCACCCATTCGAATCGTTCCTGCAGATAGAAAATAAAGAACTGGAATAGCAGCAATACTGGGAAAATCCAGCCACTTCGCAACTTAAGTGCCGCAAACTGGTTGAGCCCATGCCGCAACCCGCCCCGAAAAAATCCAACGATCAAGCCGAGTAGAATACCGTCATATACCATGATTAACTCCTGTTCGTGCGGAGATGTGCAATAGGATTGCGTGTTTGTGTACATAAAGGATTCGACCTGATATTGGTAATTCCTGCATGAGAAAATGATTTTTTAGAAGAAATTTGCAAAATGCTGAACAAAAAACCGTCTTTACGAACCAAGGGGTCGAAAACCCTGTAAAGTTCGGTAAAGACGGTTACTTATAGTGGCAAAAAATGAGCTTTATTTCGGTTGGAGATAGAATTTGTTTTTATTCGGAACCACCATTCAGATAGTTGAAAAAAGGCTGGTCCACCCAGAAGTCATATGTTGTAATGTCCGCATCAGGAGCCAGCTTCAGGAAACCTTCCCGAATGGATTTGGCATTTTCCTTCAGTGAGAAGGACTGAGCATAATAATGGCCAAGCGCGATCTTATTATTGGAAATGACTGGATAGTTGGCCAATGCTGTTGGTGAGTAATATAGCGGTTGCCACCAGGAACTGAGAATTAATGGTGATGTACTGTCACTGTTCTTCTTGGCATATTTCAGAACAATATCATTGAAGCGGACTTTGTCTGCCACATTGTTGAACTCGAACTGAATATCATATTCCTTCGCAGAAGCAATATAGTTGCCGTTCTCGATCTGTGTCACTTTATAGTCTGGCGTTTCCTTCGGCTCGCCCCATTCCTTCAAATAAATGAAGGCAGATGTCTTCGGCTGAAATTGTACATCGGCGTCAATGCCTTCGCTACGCAGTAAACCAACCAGCTGTACAGCATGTTGGATATTATCGTGGCCGTAGGTAAGTGTCAGTTCATCGATAAAGTTGGAGTCAAAGCGACTGTCCTTCAGATTGTAACCTGTGACGAGATCATCTCGCAGGGCCTGATCCACAATTTTTCTCAACTCAGGTGATTCGATCAGATCCGCTGTGCGATAAGCAGCATACAGTTTGGAATAGATGTCCGCATCGCCGGAACGCCCAATCTCATGTTTGTATTTCCCTTGACTGACCAGCACGCGTCCAAGCAATGTATTAGCGAAATCTTTACTTGCTACGCCACCCTTAAGGAGAGCAGGGTAGAGGCTCTCAGGAATCAGGCCTGTATCGATCGCTGCAGCCAGTTCCTGTGCGGCTTGTCCCTGAACACGGTTCGGGCTAATGCCAACTTTGGCAAGTGCCTTGGCGGTTTTCTCTGTGGGATATGTATAAGCAAGTTCCTTGAATCCGGCTGCTTTCACCGCGATGAAGACGGCGGCATAAGTGCTCAGCTGATCCTTGGCACGTACTTCTGTACCCGTAAGAACCCCATTATTATATAAGGATACCGCAGCATCATAAGAAGAATCACCAGAGGCCAGATCGGTAAAGACAGGAGCTTTGGCTTCACCTTCGCTTGCTTGAGTGGTTTCCGTAACGGCTGCAATGGCTTGAATGAATTCACCTTTGTTAATCTGTTGCGGCAATTGAATATTGTATTTTGCTTGCAAGAATTGAGCGAAATCCGCTGCGCTTTCCGTATAAGCGACTGGAGCCTGAGCTAACGGTCCTTTGACACTTTGTGAAGTGGTTGGTTTAGCTGGAGTTGCAGATGCTGCAGAAGCAGAAGCGGGCAAGCTTAGGCTGCCGAGTGTTACCGGAGCGGCGAGCAGGGCCGCCAATGTAATCTGGGTGATTTTTTTCAAATGAATAGCCTCCTTAAAATGGGTTGGAAAATAAGTAGCTTTCGGTTATAATTCTGACAAATCCTATCAGAATAGAATAATTGGATTGACTTTAGCACGGAGACGCGCTGTATGTCAACGGAAAAAAAGCTTGCTATAAAGCGGTTTCCAAAGCTTGGTAGAAAGCAAATCATCAAATATATTCTAATTGAGTGTATACGCTCAAAGATTTATTGACAAGGATCGACAGTATCCGCTAGGATAAGAAAAAAAGAATATTGAAAAGGGGTATTTTCAAAATGAAAAGAGGTTTATCGTTCGTCTTATCGATCATCATGTTGGCTATTTTGTTGGCAGCTTGTGGGAATTCAGCTTCCAAAGACGAACAATCCGCCCAAGGCAGTGATTCGGAGAAATCTCTTCGGATGGCCCTCGTACTTCCCGAAAAAATAGGGGTTAACCCTTTCTTTGTACAGATGGATGAAGGCTTCAAAAAAGCAGGCGAAGAATTCAAAGTAGACACCAAGACGATTGAATCGACAGACCCGGCGGCATTTGAACAAAATCTGCGTGCTACGGTTGCCGAGAATTATGATCTGATCATTACAGCAACTTTCCAGGCAGAAGATGCATTGAAGAAAGTCGCTGCAGAAAATCCGGACAAGTCCTTTGCAATTGTGGATACAACCGTGGATCTGCCTAACGTTCGTAGCGTTGGTTTCCGTGAATATGAAGGGGCGTACCTGCTCGGTGCAGCTGCTGGATTGTCCACCAAAACAGACAAAGTCGGCATGATCGCAGCAATGGATGTACCATTGATCAAGAAATATACAGAAGGTTTCAAAGCGGGATTGGAATCCGTGAATCCGGATGCAGAATTCCTCGTGAACTATGTAGGTGGATTTAATGACCCGGCCAAAGCCAAAGAATTGGCCCTCGTACAATTCGGCAAAGGCGCTGATTTCATCGCTGGCGCATCCGCTGTAGGTGATCTGGGTGTGTTCGAAGCAGCGAAAGAAAAAGGCTTCTATACTTCAGGTCAGGATACGGACCGTACGGTTGAAGACCCGGAACATATCGTATTGTCTCAATTGAAATCAACCGATACGGTTGCTTATGAGACTGTCAAAGATTTTGTAGAAGGTAATTTCAAAGCAGGCGCTGTTAACTACGGTTTGAAAGAAGACGGTGTAGGCTTGACTTACGTTACACGTGATAGCGAATCACCGCTGAATGCTTTTGTTGGACAAGAAGTAATCGACCAAGTTAAAGCAATCAAAGATGATATCGTATCCGGCAAAATTGTAGTCAAAGATCCATTGCAACAATAGTTTTGAATGTTCTTTTCAATGAATGTGTGATGAAAATGATCAGCCGGCTGCCCGATCAGGCAGCCGGTTTTGCTGCTATTAAATGACCAGTATATGTTCAACTTATCGTTTACACGGTAACGAAGAGGACAGAAATAACCTGAAGAAGCTAAGCTAAAAGCTTTCTGAAAGAAAGCTACTTCGGAAGCATACACCTCGCCTTTATCACCGGATTTTCCCCTTAATAAAAGGGAATCAAAAAATCTGGGGATAACAGCGATCGGAAGGTTGTTCTGTCATCGTAGTGGCGAGTGTAACCTTATTAAGTTGAACTGAGGGGAGCGAACGCGAGATATGCTGTTGGAGATGGAGCACATTACGAAGAAATACGGCGGCTTCACCGCTAACCGTGACATCCGTTTTAATTTGCGTGATGGAGAGATTCATGCCCTTGTAGGTGAGAACGGGGCCGGTAAAACAACCTTGATGCGTATGCTGTACGGTATGGAACAACCTACGTCGGGCACAATCAAAGTCCGTGGACGCGAGGTAAGCTTTGCTACACCGTCCCAGGCGATGGCAAGTGGTATCGGCATGGTGCACCAGCATTTCATGCTGTTCCCTTCCTTTACGGTGGCGGAGAACATCGTGATCGGACGCGAGCCAGCTAAGGCAGGTACATTTGACCGCAAAAAGGCAGCGGCCCAGGTGAATGAGCTTGGCAGACAATATGGCATGCCGGTGGACCCGTGGAAAAAAGTATCCGAGTGCCCGCTTGGCATGCAGCAGCGTGTTGAAATTCTCAAGGTGCTGCATCAGGGCGCAGACATCATTATATTGGATGAACCTTCGGCGGTGCTGACACCGCTTGAAGTAAAAGAACTGCTGGCGAACATGAAATCACTCGCCAAGCTGGGCAAAACCTTTGTGCTAATCACGCACAAGCTGCAAGAAGTCATGGATGTAGCTGACCGGATCACGGTACTTCGAGATGGTCAGGTAACGGGTACATTGGAAGCGAAGGATACACATGTGGAGGAATTGTCACGTCTGATGGTTGGTCGTGAACTTGTGCGTATCGACAAGCAGCCATCGGTTCCAGCGGAAGCCGTGCTTCAGGTGGAAGGGGTTAATCTGTCCGGAGCGAAGGATCGTTCGGCGCTCAAGGAGATTCATATGGAGGTTCGAAAAGGTGAGGTTGTTGGTATAGCAGGCATCTCGGGTAACGGCCAGTCGGAACTGATTCAGGTCATTGCCGGACTGCGTAAGGCGGATAGTGGTCGTGTTGTGCTCTCTGGGCAGGATACAACCAACTGGCCTGTACGGCGCATCCGGGAGCATGGACTTGCTCATATTCCGGAAGATCGTTACATGTGGGGAGCGGCCAAGGACGCGAGCGTTCGCGAGAACGGGCTAATGGGGCATCATCATCGCTTGCAATCACGCGGTATTATTAAAGCCAAAGCAGCAAGAACGATGGTAGAGAGCTGGATCAAACAGTTTAGCATCAAGACGGGTTCTGCGGAAACCAAGGCACAGTTTCTGTCCGGAGGAAATTTGCAGAAGCTGATTGCCGCTCGTGAATTTGCGCAGGATACACCGTTTCTGATTGCCGCCGAACCAACACGTGGTGTGGATATCGGAGCGATGGAGACAATCCATGCCGAATTGCTACGCAAACGTAGTGAAGGTGCAGGTATTCTGCTCATTTCATCGGAGTTGTCGGAGATTTTGCAATTATCGGATCGCATTATTGTGATGTATGAAGGTGAAATCGCCGGGGAACTGAGAGCAGAGGAAGCGACAGAGGAACAGATCAGTTTGTTAATGGCAGGAGGGAAAGAGCGGATATGAATCGGGTAAAAGAAACACTTCGCGGACTCGTACAGCCGCTGCTTGCCGTATTCATCGGTCTGATTGCAGGGGCTGTGGCGATTCTGATTGTTGGCGGTAATGTGGTGGATACGTATGCGGAGATGTGGAAAGGGGCCTTCGGCAACTTCTACTTCTTCACCAATACACTGGCTCGTTCCACACCGATCATCCTGGCGGGACTTGGCGTAGCCTTGGCATTCCGTGCCGGATTTTTCAATATGGGAGCCGAAGGCCAGATGATTCTTGGCGGGCTCAGTGCCGCACTCACGGCGCTTTATCTGCCAGGGCCAGGCTGGTTCGTATGTATTGCTGCGATTGTCGCAGGTATTGTTGCCGGGGGAATCTGGTCCCTGTTTGCAGGCTGGCTGGATGCACGCTTTGGTATGAACTTGTTGATCACAACCTTACTACTTAACTATATTGCCATCTATTTTGGTGGATACATGGTCTCCTATCCATTCAAGGATCGGACTGGATCTGCAGCGATGGCTCAGACACCTATGATTGATCAAAGTATCTGGTTGCCGAAGTTGTTCCAAGGCATGGGACTGCATGCCGGATTCATTATTGCCATTGTAGCGGCTATTCTGATCTACTGGTTTACACATAAAACGGTGACCGGTTACGAGATTCGAATGCTCGGAAGCAACCCGTCCTTTGCAACCTATGGTGGTGTTCGCCGCATTCGCATGATGATGCTGTCCATGGTCATCAGTGGTGGACTTGCTGGACTTGCAGGTGCGGGGGAAGTGCTCGGTACACAGTACCGTTTCCTTGATGGCTCATTGTCATCGGCAAGTTACGCCTGGAGCGGCATTATGGCCACGCTGCTTGCCCGCTCGCATCCACTTGGTACAGCTGTAGCAGCTATTTTGCTGGCTGCGTTACAGACAGGTGCCATGGGGATGGAACGGAACACGGATGTGCCGCTGGAAGTCGGCAGTGTCATCCAGGCCGTATTGACGTTATTTGTATCAGCTCAGATCGGTTATTCATTCCTGAAGCGGAGAAAGGAGAAAAAGTCCAATGCAACAACTGTTTGATGCAGCCATGTTTGGCTCAACCTTGCGGATTATGACTCCAATCCTGCTTGCAGCGCTCGGTGGGGCTTTATGTTCCCGTGTCGGTCTGTTCAACGTGGGTCTTGAAGGGTTGGTTTTGATCGGTGCGTTCTCGGCTATTGTCGGTAATTATCTGTTTGGCAATGTGCTGTTGGCTGTACTCTTTTCCATTATTATTGTGATGTTGTTCTCGGCGCTCTTTGCCTTTATAAGTATTAATCTCAAAGCCAACGCCATCGTGGTCGGGATCTCGCTCAACTTCCTGGCAGCGGGAGTGACGACCTTTGCACTGCGTGCGATTTTTGATGTAAAGGGTGCATACTACGACAAAGACATGGTTGGACTTCCCAAATGGGATATTCCGCTGATCAAAGACATTCCGTGGGTGGGCGATGTATTATCGGGACATAGTCCCTTGGTCTATCTCGGCATTGTGCTCGTAATTGGACTGCAATTCTATCTGTTCAAAAGTGTATCCGGCTTCCGCCTGCGCTCTGTCGGGGAGAACCCGATTGCAGCACAGAGCATCGGGATCAAGGTACGCGGCATCCAGTATGGTGCCGTTCTGATGTGCGGTGTGTTGTGTGCTTTGGCTGGCGCACAGTTGTCGCTTGGTCAGGTGACGATGTTTACCGAAGGCATGACCGCGGGTCGTGGCTTCATTGCACTCGTAGCAACGATGTTGGGGCAAGCGAATCCGCTTGGCGTGATGGGCTCCAGTGTACTGTTTGGCTTCATGGAAGCATTGAGTATTCGTCTGCAAGGCTTCTCCTTGCCAACCCATTTCACATTGATGTTGCCGTATATTGTGACGCTGGTCGCGATGTTCTTTTTCAAAGACCGTACCTATGCACAGGATGCACTGAAAGCGGGCGGAAGCTCGCGTTAATTCCTGAATGGCGATGTAGAGGCAGCAAAAGAAGGAGGAATTCCACTTGCATAACAAGGCTGAACGTTTGAAAAAAGGAAAAACCCCGGCACCCAAAGCAGGCCATGATCATGGAGATCGCTTGCCGCCGGGACAGATGCTGACGGAGAAATTCCCGATTCTGCATGAAGGGGAAGTGCCAGAATATGACCTGTCCACATGGGACCTGAAAGTATTCGGCGAAGTGGAAGAAGAGAAGGTGTTCTCCTTGGCCGAGTTGCAGGCGATGCCACAGGTGAACACGGTAAGTGATATTCACTGTGTTACCCGTTGGTCGAAATTCGATACACCATGGGAAGGCATTCGTTTTTCCGATTTTGTGAAGCTTCTCGGGGTTAAGCCGGAAGCAAAATACGTCATGATCCATGCCGATCATGATTATGAGACAAATGTGCCGCTCGAAGAATTGATGCATGATGACGTACTGCTTGCATTCAAATATAACGGTGAACCACTAACGCCCAAGCATGGTTTTCCACTGCGTATGGTTGTACCGCAACTTTACTTCTGGAAGAGTGCGAAGTGGATACGTGGTTTGGAGTTTATGACCGAAGACCGGAACGGATTCTGGGAAGTGAATGGTTTCCACCATTTTGCCGACCCGTTCAAGGAACAACGCTTCTCGGGTGAAGATCTGCCGATTCCGGAAGACGAATGGACGAAGAAGGAGTTTGATTGATATGTTGATGCCTATTTTGCAGATTCATTCGGAAGACATGCCGGCATATGCCATTGTCTGTGGTGATCCGGCACGTGCGGAGAAGATTTCCCGTAAGTTGGAGCAAGCGAGAGAACTGGCGTTCAGTCGGGAGTATCGCACGTTTGTTGGTCTGTACGAAGGGGTACAGATCGCTGTGGTCAGCCATGGTGTAGGGTCACCTGGAGCGGCTGTCTGCTTCGAGGAATTGATTCGAGCGGGTGTAACAACCCTGATTCGTGTAGGTACAGCGGGATCGTATACAGCGGATTATCCGGCAGGTAGTGTGATTGTGAGTACAGCCGCTGTTCGTACAGATGGATTGACTCGCCAACTGGTGCCGGATGGTTTCCCAGCGGTAGCGGACATTGGGGTGACTCAAGCATTGATTGAAGCTGCTCGTGAGCAAGAAAGCGCAGATGCTGCAACATTTGCAGGCAAAGTGGGCGTTGGTATCACCGTAACGCTGGATGCGTTCTTTGCAGGCGTGGAAGAGATTCCACACCGCAAGTACAAGCAGGCTGGAGCACTTGCGGCCGAGATGGAAATTGCGGCTCTCTACATCGTGAGCACCTTGCGTGGCGCTCGCGCCGGAGCTATTGTCGCGATCGATGGATTCGCAGACAGCGACTTGGCTGCCGAGTATGATCCGCATACGGATGCGGTTGGACAAGCGGTCGAGCGCGAGATTAATGCAGCGCTACGTGCGCTAGTCGCGCTTGCGCGCCAGGATCAGGCTTAACAAGGTCTTAGGATGTTCGAGTTTAGTAAAAAAATAGGTGCTTCCCTCATCTGAGGTGGAAATTAAAGGAAAGGCCATTCTATAAAGTCAAAAACATGACTTTATAGAATGGCCTTTTCTAACGTTAGATCGGGTAAAAGATAAGGTTCTCTTAGAGAAATTCCTTTTAAAAGGAAGATAATAGTTGAGGAAGTATGATAATGCTCTATTAAATAGCGGAGATAAAGAAAACATTAATACGATATATAAATATATCAACTTGTCCATATTTTTAAATGAATTATTGGATAATGAAATAAATTATATATAGTTAGTTCGAAACATTTTATATCTATATTATACTGTAATACTTCATTTCATATTATAATAGCATAAAATACATAAAAGGGAGTTATTGAAACATGGAAAGAGCTGAAGCTATAACACCAATTGCTACTTTATTAGCATTTCTAAAATCGGTTGAAGAGTATAAAAAGGAATTTAATAATAATACAAGGACTTATATGGATATATCTGTTAAAGATGTATTTTGTGAAGTTTTAGAATTAGAAGAAAAGGACCTTTATTGTACATTAAGTGAATATCTATCGTTGATCACTTTGATAAAGAAACAAGTAACGAGTAATTTTAAACACACAGATAGGTATATCACTCAATTAGACTCAATTCAAAATGCTTTGATATCAGTAGGTCTAAATAGCGACATTGCAAAGTTTCAAAAACATATTACTGCTGTGGTTATAAATACTCTAGAACTATGTTCTGATGGTCTTGAAGAGAAAGAAGAAAATACCATTATATCGCAAGAGCAAATAGAAGAAATAGAAAATCAAATTGCCGAACTAATAATACAATTAGAAGACTCTCATTTGCCTAAAAAAGTTGTGTTTGTGCTATTACATAAGTTGGATGATATAAAATCTGCAGTTCAACGTTACAAGCGTTGGGGCATAAATGAGTTTGAGAAAGTATACGATTCCCTGTTAGGGGGGCTTTATAAAAACAAAAAGAATATTGACAATGAGAAGAATAAAGGTTTTTTAGAAAAATTATCATCGTTTATGATTACATTACGGGGAGTTAGTGAGAATAGCGGTGAAATAGTTGACAATGCAATAAAAATAACAGAAAAAGTTACTGATTTCTTGGATTGATTTTGATTATTACGCTAAAACGAATGGTGGCTTTGTTAAGCCATCGTACGTCTCCGTTAAGAATCATAACTTTTAACATAGTATGAGGTTATTTGAGTAGTTAAGCCTCCTTTTATATTGCTCATGTTTCATGACTTCTAAGGCTGATACCAGTAAGCAGTTATTGCAGATATTTTTCTATATGACTGCTTACTCTTCACCTTGATTTCCTCCTTGTTCCTATGCGTCAGTTTTAATTAAGTATTTGGTATTGTATACGAAAACAGGTTGATTTTGATTAACAGGATATACCATGAAAAATGACGTATGGATCATGCGCATGTACTAAGGGCGCAAAATCTATACGTCATTATGTTTATCTGGGTAAATAACACCTTGTTCTTTCTCAAATTCTTCAATATGTTGTTCTATAAGATACTCAATTTGCATTGCGATAGATCGTTTGTTTTTGTCCGCAATCACTTTAATTTTCTCAAAATTCTTTTCTCGCAGCCTAAGTGTAAAGACTCTTTTATCAGTAGCCATGAAATAAAATCTCCTCAAAGAGTAATGTTCATATTGTATCATTACAAAATAATTCAATATACAATCATATTGACATCTAAGTGATTTCACTTTGATATTTATATTCATAGTGACGTCACTTTTTTGGAGGGGATCATGGAGAACTTCGAAGAAATATTTAACCAGTTCAAAGCTCTTCGTATGGAGAGTATCAGAAATCTTGTCATTTATAATCCAAAAGAATATAAAAGATTGATTCAAGAAAGTGATCGTTTGTTTATGGAGCTATGTGAATATGTTAAGCCAGAGGGGATGGCTTTATTTTTGGACTATTGTATTGTGATAACCCTTCTTCAGGGTACAGCAGAGTCAGTAATGTACGAGCAAGGGTTTAGAGATGGATTTAGCTTAATAAAGTTAATGTTTAATTCAAATAACACATAACTTGGGGGGCGGCCTGATCCTCAAAGAGAATGATAATGCAGAAAATGGGCACGTTATATAAAGGAACATCACCATGAACATGAAAAAGGGAGGACTCTACGATGACACAGAACAATCAACCTCAGGACGAGGCGGAAATTCGCAACAAGCTGGATGAAGACGGGGATTCCTTGATGGAGAAAAAGAAAATTTTAAGCGGAGTCGACATTGAGCCGCAGGCAGACGAATGGGCAGCGAAGCCATCACCTGTTGCTTTTAATGAAGGAAATACTTCTTCGAAAAAATAAACAATGAGCATCACATGGGCTTGATGGAATGAAGATAAATTTAGTGAAGCAGGTACCCTTATGGTATCTGCTTTTTAGTTGTATAATAATGTAAAATTCAGTAGACGAAAGAGTGATGGGGATGAGCACGAAGGGGAATGTTAACATCAGAAAGGCAGAATTGCGGGACTACTCTGGCGTGTCATTACTGATGGATGAACTGCACCAGATGCATGTCGAGGCGCGGCCGGATCTATACAGAGTGTTAGAGACCAGAATGGAGGAGAAGGAGTTCACCGAACTACTGGAAACGGACAAGCGTTACCTGTATGTTGCCGAGTCCTCTGAAACGGGCTTGATTCTGGGTTACGGGAGTGCGCAGTTAAGTGTAATTCAAGATAACCCATTGATGGTGGATCGCAAGATGCTGTACATCCATGAACTTGTGGTGGATACCAAGCATCGGGGCCAAGGAACGGGTAAACAGTTGATACAGGCATTCATCGAGCTAGGAAGAGAGCTTCAGGCAGACAGCGTGGAATTATCCGTGTCGACGTTTAACTCGGGCGCACAGGCCTTTTATGAACAGATGGGTCTGGTCGTTCGCAGCAGCAGGATGGAATATACCTTGTAAGATGCACTGCTCTTTTTAATTGGAACAAGCAATCATCCATTTTTAACAAAATATCAAAATGAACTTGAATACCCCCATGGGGTATGTTACTCTTAGAAAAGAACGAAAGAAAAGGGGTGTTCATGATGGATCATCAGAGCCATCCCGAGGAACCTTTGCAATCCTCCGTGTCCGCTTCAACGGAAGCTACGGGTACAGTTCAAGAAGCGGTATCTTGTCATGCCGAGGGCAGTGATGGGAAGCATGTGCGCAAGAGTCACCATTCGCAGGAGATGAAGAGTAACCTGGTTTCTCGTTTGAACCGTGTGGAAGGTCAGATTCGCGGGATTAAGGGATTGATCGAGAAGGATACGTACTGTGATGATGTGCTGACGCAGATAGCGGCGGCTCAGTCTGCTCTTAATTCGGTAGGCAAACTTCTGCTTGAAGGCCATATGAAGAGTTGCATTGTTGAGCGCATTCAGGCTGGTGAACATGAGGTCGTGGATGAACTGCTAGTTACGATGCGGAAGTTAATGAAGTAAGCTACATTGATTTACCTAATGAAGTTATCATTTTAATATACCCCAAGGAGGAATTTAGAATGTCTAATGTTACGTTGAACGTTACGGGAATGTCTTGCAATCACTGTGTGAAATCGGTTGAAGAGGCTGTGAAGAATGCTGGGGCGAGTGGTCACGTGGATCTGGCAGCGGGAACGGTAGCTGTGGAATATGATGAGCAGACAGTGAACGTGGATCAGATCAAAGCTGCGATTGAAGACCAAGGATACGATGTAGTCTAACGGCATTACAGGCTTAAACCGAACATGCTCATGGGTAAAAAGAGGTCAGAAGTCTTTTTTCCTACGAGTCAGGTTTAAGCCTAATTTTCTGTCTGATATATACCCCTTGGGGGTATGCTTAATTGCAACAATACAATAAATTGAATCAACATGAAAGGAGCTGACATGATGGATAACTCAACGAATAAACCAATGGATGGATCATCCGAACCCACACCAATGCCACATATGGCAGAAGCACCAGGACTGAAGGCAACGCTGCACATCACGGGGATGACCTGTGCTGCATGTTCGACACGAGTGGAGAAGGGCTTGTCCCGCATGGAAGGGGTGCATCAGGCCAATGTGAACCTGGCCATCGAACAGGCAACCGTCTCTTATGATCCGAAGACAACCAACGTGAATGCATTGCGGGATAAAGTAGAGGCGCTTGGCTACGGTACGGTGTCCGAATCAGTAGATCTGAACATCACTGGTATGACGTGTGCTGCCTGTTCTGCGCGGATTGAAAAGGGTCTTTCCCGACTACCGGGGGTATCTCAGGCGAATGTGAATCTGGCGCTGGAGACAGGGCATATCGAATATGCTGCAGGCACATTGAAACCTTCGGATATTACTGCCAAGATTAAGCAGATGGGCTATGGTGCTGAATTGCAATTGACGCAAGAAGAGACCACATCGGTTCGTGAACGTGAGCTGCAACGCAAAAAGTGGAAATGGATAATATCGGCTTTGTTATCGATTCCTTTGCTGTGGGCCATGGTGGGGCATTTCTCATTCACATCGGGAATCTATGTACCTGAGCTGTTCATGAACCCGTGGTTCCAACTGCTGCTGGCAACGCCAGTACAGTTCGTGATTGGATGGCAGTTCTATGTGGGGGCGTACAAAGCACTACGTAACCGCAGCGCCAATATGGACGTTCTCGTCGCATTGGGTACCAGCGCAGCGTTCTTCTACAGTCTGTATCTGACGTTATCCAGTGGATACTTGCCTTCTGCAACAATGGATCATGGGGCAATGGGAACGGGTACAGCCGCCATGCCTTCAGTAGAGCTTTATTATGAGACAAGTGCGATTCTAATTACGTTAATTTTACTGGGAAAATGGTTCGAAGCTGTGGCGAAAGGCCGCTCTTCACAGGCAATCAAAAGCTTGATTGAACTGGCTCCACGTGAAGCCCGTGTCATTCGTGATGGACAGGAAGTTATGGTTCCTGCCGCATATGTTGCGGTGGGCGAACTGATCCTGGTGAAGCCGGGGGATAGCATCCCGGTGGATGGTATCGTTGAAGAAGGGCAATCCTCAGTAGATGAATCCATGCTAAGTGGAGAGAGCCTTCCCGTGGATAAAAAACCGGGAGATGCTGTTACAGGTGCTACGCTGAACAAAAATGGGGTATTACGACTTCGTGCGACCCGAGTGGGATCGGACACGGCTTTGTCCCAGATCATCAAAGTAGTTGAGCAAGCGCAGGGTTCCAAAGCACCGATTCAGCGGATCGCAGATGTCATATCAGGCATATTTGTTCCCATTGTCGTTGGCATAGCCGTGCTGACATTCCTGATCTGGTATCTGTTTGCAAGTCCGGGTGACTTCTCGGGTTCCCTTGAAAAAGCGATTGCCGTGCTCGTCATTGCCTGTCCATGTGCACTGGGGTTGGCCACGCCGACTTCAGTCATGGCTGGATCAGGACGAGCGGCTGAATATGGCATTCTGTTCAAAGGTGGCGAACATCTGGAGTCGGCACAACGGATTCAGACCGTGGTGCTCGACAAAACAGGGACAGTAACCCAAGGTAAACCGGTGCTTACGGATGTCGTCACGGCTCCGAATTGGACGGAATCCGATCTGCTGGAGCGAGTGGGAGCGGCCGAACAGAGTTCGGAGCATCCCCTAGCAGAGGCGATTGTTGCTGGTATCCGTGCCAAGGGTCTGGAGCTGACTTCATCTGAGACGTTTGAGAATATACCAGGATACGGCGTGCGAGCTTCAGTACAAGGGCAAGAGATTCTGGTCGGTACACGACGGTTGCTTGCGGATGCACAGGTGAATGTCTCTGAGGAAACCGTTCAGCAGATGAACCGTCTGGAGGAGCAAGGTCGTACAGCGATGCTAGTTGCGGTGGAGGGTCAGTGGGCAGGAATCGTGGCGGTGGCTGACACCATCAAGGATACCTCTCGTGAAGCGATCGGTCGTCTTCAGGCGATGGGGATTGATGTGATCATGATCACGGGAGACAATGAGCGAACGGCTCGCGCTGTAGCGGAACAGGCAGGGATCGGTAAAGTGCTGGCTGAGGTTCTGCCGGAAGGCAAAGCTGCGGAAGTGAAGAAACTCCAGGAGAGTGGCCTGAAAGTCGCGATGGTAGGTGACGGCATTAATGATGCTCCGGCACTCGCTACTGCTGATATTGGGATGGCCATTGGAACAGGAACGGATGTAGCGATGGAAGCAGCAGATATTACCTTGATGCGTGGTGATCTGAACAGCATTGCAGATGCGATTGAGATGAGCCGGCGCACGATGGGGAACATCAAGCAAAACCTGTTCTGGGCACTCGGATATAATGTCATTGGTATTCCCATTGCGGCTGTTGGCTTCTTGGCTCCCTGGCTGGCAGGGGCGGCGATGGCGTTCAGCTCCGTGTCGGTTGTACTGAATGCGCTGCGTCTGCAACGTATGAAACTGAATAGAAATGGCTAACCGACCCATGTTTAATGATATATTCAACGTCTCATTGTTATGAAGTGAGGATAAATCAATGCGCGGTTCGCTGTGGCGGACCGTGTTTTTTTGTTGAGAAAATACGGTTTGAATCGCTAGAAAGGTAGGCCTGAAACGTTGGTATAAGTGTTCTTTTCTTTGGAAAAAGAATATCATAATGCTCTTTTGTGAAAATGGATCGATTGTATTCATGAATAAAGCTTATGTTTTCTGAATATTTCAAAAATCAGTTGACAATATGGACATATTCACATAAAATTTAAACGATCGTTTGATTCAAACAACTGTTTAAATCAAATTAGAACTATTTGAGTAATGGAGGACACTTTTTATGTTGCAGGCATTACGTACATTGTTTAAAAAACCGCCAGTGATCGTGGGGATCGTAACAGCACTTATGTTCCAAGTGATTTTTAGCGTGATCTGGATGACCGCATATTCTGGAGTAAATGACCGTACGAAAGAATTGACGGTTGCGATTGTGAACGAGGACGGTGAAATGTCCAAAGGAATCGCAGATTCCCTTGCAGGAACACTGCCTTTCCACACCGTATCCAATCTTAGTGCAGCTGAAGCGTTGGATCAGCTGAATCATCACAAAGTACACATGGTGCTGGATATCCCGGCTGGATTTAACGAGTTGCTTCAAACGGCTGGCTCAACCGCTGAGATTAAATACACGCTTAATGAAGCGAACCCGGTTACGATCAAAAGCATGATGCAAGGTGTGTCACAAAGTGTGACAAACACAATTAACAAACAAGCTACTGCACAAGGGGTACAGACGGTGTTAACCGCTTCAGGTGCGCCTGCTGATCAGGCTGCTGAAGCTGCTGCGAATCTGGCTACCCGCGTGGAAGGAACAACAACGTCCATCAACCCGGTTAACGGGATGAATAATCAGATGGTGCCGATGATGATGGTACTGGCTTCCTATGTAGGTGCCATGATCATGGGGATGAATCTCCAGACAGCGATGGGTATGCTCTCCTCTACCTTTTCCCGATTGACTTTGTTTGGCGCAAGAGTAGTCATTAATGTGGGTTCTGCTTTGGTTGTTTCATTGCTGGGATCATCGCTGATCGTGGCACTGGGCGGACAGATTGCACAAGGATTCGTCGCGTTCTGGTTATTCCAGGCACTCTTCCTGTGCACGTTCATGTTCTTCTCCCAGTTCTTCCTGATCTGCTTCGGACCCGCAGGAAGTCTGTTCAACATTATCTCGCTGTCCTTGCAACTGGTATCCTCCGGTGCAATGGTGCCGCGTGAATTGCTGAACAGCTTCTATAGCGGCATCGGACAGTACCTGCCTGCAACATATGCGGTTCAGGGTATTATGAGCGTGCAGTTGGGAGGCCCAGGAGTACAGTCTGCTGCGGGCTCCATCGTGATTGTCCTGTTGGTTGCTGTTGCTTTGTCACTAGTCGTGACGTTGTTGAAAAAACAACGCATGCCAGCTGGTGCACCAAGCCCGGCTCGCGCAAACTAATATAGCAAAAGCATTGTAATTGCTCCATAGGTTGTTAGGACAAGTACCCCGATGAGTTTCATCGGGGTGCTTGGTGTAATATAATAGACAGATAGAGTACATGCTACAGCCCTTGAGCTGGAGTGAATGAAATGAACGGACAAGAGGGAGCGGGACGGAATGACGGAACCGGAGTTGGACATCAAGACGAGGATACTGCTTGCAGCCAAGAAGCTTTTTGCACAGCAGGGGTATGACGGGACGAGTGTTCGTCAAATCTGTGATGAGGCGGGTGCGAATGTGTCGCTGGTCTCTTATCATTTTGGCGGAAAAGAAAAGGTGTTCGAAGCGTTATTTGAGCATTATTTTCCTGGACATATGATGAACTTGCTGGTGGAAGAGTCCATGTTCTCGCCTGTTGATGGTATCCGACGAATTATTGGTGAAGTTGTGAAGTTCACGATGACGGATCAGGAGATGAGCGATATTGTACAGTTGGAGATTACACTGCGTACACATCGCACAGCTACCGTATTTCGTTTTCTAGACCCTGTCTGGACCCGAGTGAGGGAATTGCTGCAAGAAGGGAAAGACCAGGGATTGTTCCAGATCGAGTCCGTATCTTATGCGATGCTTCAGGTTATGGGTGTGGCTTTGGCGCACAAACGGGCCAAGAATTCACGATTTGGATTTGATTATCAGGATATGAATACAGACGAACTTGCTGAGCAGACGATTGAGTTCGTACTTCGAGGATTGGGAGTGAACAGCCATGAATGAAACCATCGAATTGATGATGAAACACCGCTCAGTACGCAAATTCAAGCCAGATCCGGTGAGTGATGAGCAGCTTGCAGCCATTGTATCGGCAGGGCAGATGGCTTCCTCTTCAAGTAGTGTGCAGGCCTATACTGTGATTGCTGTGACTGACATAGAGCAGAAAGCCAAGCTTGCTGAACTGGCAGGCAATCAGGCCTATGTCAATGAATGTCCCGTGTTTCTCGTATGGTGTGCTGATCTGTATCGACTGAGTGATGCTGCGAAACGTCATCTTCCTGAGAAGGAATCGTATGCCGATTCGACCGAGAATTTCATGGTAGCCACGATTGATGCCGCTCTTGCTTCCCAGAATGCTGCTCTTGCAGCAGAGTCGCTTGGCTTCGGAATCGTATATATCGGCGGGCTTCGTACCCGGATAGAAGAAGTCGCTGAGCTGTTGGGATTGCCGGAGGGCGTATATCCAGTGTACGGCATGTGTATTGGTGTTGCAGATCAGGAAACGGGAATTCGGCCGCGTCTGCCACTGGATGCAGTTCTGCATCATAATCGCTATAATGCCGAGCAGAGCCTCAAAGGTGTCGAGCGCTATGATGAGACAACGACAGCGTACATGAAAGAACGGACTAACGGTGAGCGAACGACTCCATGGTCCGAGCTGATGGCGAAGCGCCTGACAGAGCCAACACGGTTGCAGGTGAGACCTTTCCTGGAAAGCAAAGGGTTCTTGAAGCGCTAAATTATATATGTAAATTAGAAGCCAGTCGGGGTGAAAACGACTGGCTTCTTTGTGTTGTGTGGGTACGGGCAAGCGAGAGTGCTTGCTGCTGGATGATTGTACTCAAGTTAAGCCGTAGAAACGCTTTGTGTTCTGATAAAAGAGACGGGTGGCTCGTTCGGTTCCCATACCAGTGATCTCACTCCATGCCTGAATGACTTGTCTGGTCATGGCAGGGTGTGTCATTCGTCCCTTAAACGGTCCTTCGAAGGGCCAAGGTCCGTCGGTCTCGGCCATAACTTGTTCTGCTGGATATTGCCGGGCGAGTTCACGAATCTCTTCTTCATACCGAATATCTGGTGTGAAAGAGATAAAATAACCGTTGTCCGCCATACGTTTTACAGTTTGGCGAGATCCTTTGAACCAGTGGAAATGAGCACGTCGGAAATGATATTGCTCCAGCAGATCACAGACGATATCTGCATCTTCGTATACGGCATGAAGGACAAGTGGTTTATTGTACTTTTTCGCGAGTTGGATGAAACGTGCAAGTAATTCGATATATCCGCTCTGATCGAAATGCTGCCCTGCCTGCTCCGCTTCCAGACGGTTGTAATAGGGAAGGCCGACTTCTCCTATAGCCGTAGCTTGTCCCATATGCTTCTCCATCCATTGAAAGAACAGGTCCATTTCTGCAGCAGAAGAAGGCAGCTCCTGTTCAGGATGGAAACCGAAGGCTGGATAGATGGTGCGTGGATGTTGCTTGGCAAGCTCCAGGTTGGCCTGAGCTGAAGCAAGATTCATGGACACAGCAATGACTGCTTCGACTTGCTGAGACGGGAATGATAGCAACATCTCACGTTGTTCGTCAGGGGTATACTGATCCAAATGAATATGAGCATCAATCAATGGTGCAAAAGCTTGAGAATGCACGAGGGAATTCCTCCTTGTGTTCCTATATATTTTAACTATGTTACGCAGAATTTCTTGTGGTGGATCACCCATTAAAGGAAAATAATAACTTTAAAACCCGCGCTATCAAGATAGGCGGGTTTTCTGCTGTTCTTCTCTCATCCACTGTGAAATCTGCCGTTTACGCTCCAGAAAGGCGGATTCCTCCGTAATTTCTTCTCTTCTGGGGCGATCAAAAGGAACATGTACCTCATGCAACACCGTTGCAGGTCGGTTGGATAACACATAGACTCGATCCGCAAGCAGCAATGCTTCTTCGATATTGTGGGTGATGAACAGCACCGAGCGGCGGTTCTGTTCCCAGATATCGAGCAGCCAGCGTTGCATGTCGCTACGTGTCAGTGCATCCAGCGCGCTGAAGGGTTCGTCCAGCAGCATCAGCTCCTGCGGACTAAGCAGGGCGCGCAGGAATGCAGCGCGTTGCTGCATACCGCCTGACAGCATATGCGGGTATGCCTGCTCGAATCCGGCAAGACCCACGCTGCTTAACCATTTTCGAGCCTCCGCAAGTGCTTCGGCCCGGGGAGGAGCGCTTGAAGCTACTTCACCAGCAAGCAGTACATTGTCTTCAATGGTGCGCCAAGGGAAAAGGGCAGGCTGTTGTGGCATATAACTGATCTTGCCGCGTTGGCCTGTAACATCGTGACCGTTCATGAGCACTTGCCCTTCCTGTGGCTTCAGCAAACCACCGATGATATGGAACAGGGTGCTTTTGCCACAGCCGGATGGACCAACGATAGCGACAAACTCACCTTGCTTCACAGTTATGGACAGGCCGTACAGAACCGGTAGCCTGCTCCGTCGTTCCCGGAATGATGCATGAACATTTACGACGTCCAGTGCAGGTGGGACCGTAGCAACAGTTGTATTTGTCGGTAGACCAGGATTAGCCGAGTGAAGTTTTTCACCGTGCTCTGGTTCCAATGCGCGTGCTCCCCGTTCAGGCTGGACGTGTTCGTCCTGTTGCCGATTCATATGATCATCACTTCCTAATATATAGACTTACATGCTTCATTATCGCTTCTGTGGACGCCAGCGCACGAGCAGCTTCTCCAGCAGCGCGATGAGCAGGAAGAGCAGCAAGCTGAGCGCGACAATAATCATGATTGCGACAAATAGCCGATCTGTGCGATAAGCTGACTTTTGCAACATCATATAATAGCCAATGCCCTTGTCTGCACCAATCCATTCGGCAATGATGGCACCCATCACGCTATAGGTAGCGGCGATTTTGACACCGGAGAACACGGATGGCAGAGCATGAGGAAGCTCCAGTTTCCAGAAGATATGATGACGTTTCGCACCAGCCATGCGCATGTAGTTCATCATCGCCGCATCGGTACGGGTCAAGCCGTCCATCGCAGCTACCGCAACGGGGAAGAAGCAGACCAGTATGATGGTAATCAGCTTGGGCAACAGCCCGAATCCGAACCAGATTAACAGGAGCGGCGCGAGCGCGATGGTCGGAATATTTTGACTAAGAATAAGTAATGGATACAGGGCCGACTTGAGAAAAGGGACCAGATGCAGCACCATTGCGATCAGTAATCCAACCGCTGTGCCGGCTGCGAATCCGATCAGGGTTAACTGAATGGTTGCGGAAGCGTGCATGCCAAGCCGTTCGGCCTGGGTTGCCGCTTCGCGGGCGATGTCGGACGGTGCAGGCAGCATCCATTTCTCGATATGGAACAGGGAGACAGCTCCTTGCCATAGGGCTATAAAGAGAATAACCGCCACAATGGGCGGCCATACACTTTTGAAATAGGCAGGCATTAGCGATACTTCTCCGTCAGGGTATCCATGCTGAAGCCAGTAGGGCTATGGGCGATTTTGATCTGGGAGATGATGCTTGGGCTGCCAGCCTCCACAAGTACCTCGTGCATCTTGCGGACAACCTCCAGCAGTTCCTCCAATTCCCCCTCCATCGTGGTGTCGAGCGCGTTCACCTGATATTTTAGACCGGATTGCTGAATAACTTCAATGGCGCGATCTACGTAAGGATAAGAGTTCTCGCCATTTGGCGTTTTCGGAATAACCTGAATGCTAAGCAGTGTGCTTGCCATGAGAGATCACGGCTCCTTTCGTGATATATAAAATGAACCAATGACTGTTACACTTGCCACTTCGATGACAGAATAACCTTCCAATCGCTGTTATCCCCAGATTTTTTGATTCCCTTTCTCTAAGGGAAAATCCGGTGATAAAGGCGACCGCTTCGCTTTTTCACGTTATTTCTGTCCTCTCCGTCCTCGTGTAAATATTAAGTTCGTTTTATATGAGAAATTTTATTGGGGTAAAAAATCGTTTGTATATGCTTTGCTCACGTCGACCTGTTCATCCAGCAGTTTTTTGCTAAACATCCAGTCGGTGTAGTTCTGCCATACTTCCTGTTTCTGTTCTCCCCAGCGCGGGGCATCATCCGTGTATTTTGGACTCAGCCATTTCTGGCTTGCCAGTACCAATTCCTTGTCCAGATCCGGTACAGCCTTGATCAGAATGTTCGCTGCTTCTTCTGGATGATCAATTGCGTATTGATACCCTTCGGAAGTGGCTTTCAGGAATGCTTTCACCAGTTCAGGGTCGTTCTCAATCGTCTGCTCGTTCGTCACGAGGACAGGCGTGTAGTAATCCAATGCATCTGAATAATCCTTCACATACAACATGTCGATCGGTTCCCCGCGCAGTTCGGCTTCAATACCCGTCCAGGCGTAGAAGATCCATGCAAAATCAATGTCCCGTTTCACAGCGGTGAAAAAGTCAGCGTCACCCATGTTAATGTTTTTCACTTTGGATACATCGGCGCCTTCGCCTTCCATAATGGATTGCATCACGGCTTCTTCCACAGGGGAGCCCCAGCCGCCATAGGTTTTACCTTCAAAATCTTTCGGTGATTTAATATTCCGATCTGCCGGAGCAGCAAACCCGGATGTATTATGCTGAATAACCGCTGCGATGGAGACGAGTGGAACCCCTTGTGTACGGGCTTGCGTTACACTTTCCTGATAACTTACGCCAAATGGCACTTCATTCGATGCAACCATTGTATCTGCGCCGCCGGCACCTGGCTGGACAATCTCCACATTCAAGCCTTCGGCCTTATAAAAACCTTGATCTACAGCTGCATATAAGCCGGTATGATTCGTATTTGGTGTCCAGTCGAGTACGACTTTAATATCCTTGAGGGCTGCGTTGTCACCTTCGTTGCTGCTCTCCGTATTTGTGTTGCCGTTCTGTTCAGCCGGGGCAGCTTCTTTACCGCCACATGCGGCCACAGTCACCAGTAGTACACATAAGAGCAACAGTCCCATTGTTTTACGCCATTTCATCTGTGATTCTCTCCTTCGGTATGTCCGGCCAGTGGCACGGGTACTCCTTGGCTTCATATCCAAGCTTCTTGCATAAATCGACAGATTTATACCAGCTATGATCCGGATAACGTCACTTTTTTTAGCTCTCTGGCTATATAAAAGAACATTAAAAAAGCGCCCCGTAATCCGGGACGCGTGCAGGCGTTAGAGAGGTGGCGTTCAGCCATAGGGCTGTGCCATTTCGATATACTCCGATTCCTACGCTGGCATGATCCAGATCAGGTCTAAGGGTTAGTATCTTGGTGGGATACACTCTCAGCCGGCCAATTCCGACTCCCCTGGGAAACTATGAAGTTACGGGCATTACTAGGTGTAATTATAGGCCAGAGGCCCAGTCGTGTCCAGTCAGGAACTGGATGGGAACGGATTTAGGGTCATCGTCTACTTGCTTCTCAGCCGCTTCGGTGATTAGTTTTTGATCGTTTGGCCTTGAGCCGAGCAGCTTGATTCATTTAAACAACATAATTTAGAGACAAAAGGAGATAGTACTGCTATATCAATAATTACTTTTACATAAAAATGGGGGAGTACTGAATGATCCTTAAAACCATAATCGCAATGATTCTGTGTTATAGTGCCTACGTTTTTTTCACAGCCTACCTTTTATTTTTGGTTCCGTCTCCATCTGCTATCGAAAATACGGATATGCAAAAATCGTTAACAGAAGGAAGTACAACAGATCGCGTAATGCTCCTGGAGGACGGCTTTCAATCGGGACAGGTGAGAATCCAGACCATTCGAGAGGCGAAAACAAGCATCGACCTGGCCTATTACTCCATTCAAAAGGGAAAAACATCTCAGCTTTTTTTTGCTGCTTTATTCGATGCGGCTGATCGGGGTGTTCAAGTTCGAATCATTTTAGACGGGATTTTTCATAGCATGCGCGGAGAATTGCGTGATATTCCAGATGCCATTGCAGCTCACCCCAATGTGGAATTAAGATATTATGAACCGCTCCACCTATTTATGCCATGGACATGGCATAACCGTCTGCATGACAAGATCCTTCTTGTCGACAACACATATGGCATCATTGGCGGCCAAAATATTGGTGATAAATATATGGCATTGCACCCCCCAAAAGACTATGTTTTTGATCGGGATGTCCTTGTTTACAATCCAAACGATAATACGAACAGCACGGTTGTTGAAATGAAACAATATCTAGATCAGTTATGGAACCATCCATTCACCAAACCAGAAAAACATGCAAAACGTCAGCATCATGCAAAAGGGTTAAAAGAGCTGGCTCAGTTGGCTGATTTATATATAAAAGCCCAGGCTCAGAGTGATCCTTTTGTTAAAGAGTTACCGAAGGAATGGGCTCGAGGAGCGCTTCATTCCGACCACGTTGCTTTCATTCACAATCCAATTAAAAGGCTGTATAAAGACCCCATCATGTGGAGGACATTTGTTCATTTCGCCAATCAAGCAAAGTCGAAAGTGTACCTTCAGACGCCATATGCCATTCCTACCAAGAAAATGGAGAAAGCCGTACATCTGTCGATGAATCCAAAAGCAGAATGGGTCATGCTGACGAATTCAATCCAACAGACCCCTAACCCTTTGGCTTTCGCGGGATACTTAAGCACTAAAAAACGGTTGCTTGATACCAGTCTGGCTATATATGAATACGAAGGCCCTTATTCCATACACGGCAAATCATTTGTCATGGATGATTACCTCAGCATGGTTGGTTCGTATAATCTTGATCCCAGATCTGCCTTCCTCAATACCGAATCCGCTGTGGTCATTTCCGGTTCTGCATTCGCCAACCAACTAACAGAGGCTATGGATATCAAACGTGCACTTAGTACACTTGCGGTTAAAGGTGAACATCCAGCAGAATCTACGAATCAGAAAGGCGCTGTTTTCAAACAAATAGCAATCACAGCGTTATCCAAACTGTCTTTTCTCTGGAAATTTATGTTATAGAAAAAACCCACAATTTTTTGAGTTGAATTTTTGCTCCAGCTCATCAAAGCTTGCTTATATTTCTTGCGCCAATATAAATGGATCTGTATCGGAGAAGAACTAGATAATAGATATTGTTACTTCCACAAATTTTAATTTGGAAAAATCATATTTGTTCACGGAATGTTCACTTATGTGGTGGGGTTCATCATCTCTATAATTACGAAGGTAAACAGAGAGGATGAGAGAATTGCCTACGAGCAAGAAGGAACAAATTATTTTCGGCTTAATGATGTGTACAGGAATGGTCCTGGTGATGATGACTTTCAATTTGTGGCACACTGGGATACTTGGCAAGTTGTCCCCGCTTGAGATCCTGTTTCAATTCATATTGTGTTTTGTCATCGCTTTTCTGGTGGAGTCCTTCATTGTTGGCCCAGTAGCGAGAAAAATTGCATTTTCCTTACCTTTTGACAAATCCAACAAGATCCTTGGTGTGCTGGTCATGTCATTTTTTATGGTGATTGGTATGGTTCTGATCATGTCCTTGTACGGAATGATTTCAGCGTATCTTGGGGACCAATTAAATGGGGTATCCTTACTTGGTACGTACCTTCATACAATTACTCGTAATTTCAGCCTCGCGCTTCCCTATCAATTAATTATTCTGGGGCCGCTCGTACGATATGTATTCGGTAAATTCATCAAGAGCAACGGGCCTGTAATGCCTGCTGTTAACAAAAGTGTGTAATTCCGATGGCCTAAAGTATTTCCTGGGCAATCTTGTGCAAACGTATAGATCGTAATTATAGCGCTAACGAATCGAGAACACCTTATTAGGCCGATTCTTGTGGAATGAAAAATCTAATGAATATCAGCGGCGTTATTATGCCAAAAAACTGCAACAAGACCTTGATTTGAAGCTCATTATCAATAATAACGTCTCTAGGATTCGTTAGATATCAAACATACAGAAATGGAGGGAAATAGCGTGTGCTGGATTCGTAAAAACAGAGTAACGCTACAAAAAATGTCTACCGTCAAGTCATGACAGTAGACATTTCGATTTGTTTAATAGGCA
Source organism: Priestia sp. FSL H7-0729 (assembly GCF_038005685.1). Taxonomy (NCBI): domain Bacteria; kingdom Bacillati; phylum Bacillota; class Bacilli; order Caryophanales; family Bacillaceae; genus Priestia; species Priestia sp. FSL H7-0729. The sequence continues at coordinate 75,710 of NZ_JBBOTQ010000010.1, read as the reverse complement.
ATTCTGATTCTACGGCTCTGAACTGTATCGACCCATAACTGTTAAGTCGCTGAATCGACCACATGTTTGTTCTGCCACTGGTACGTGATCACACTAATGACAAGCAGGCCAACTGCAAAGATGGCAAGCATCCATGCAGACTGATTAACCTCCAGATGATCAAGACTCCATCCCGTGATCAAAGGCAGAATGGCACCGCCGACCCCACCTGAGGCAATCAAAATGCTGGGTGTGGATTCTTCAGTTCCGGGTAGCAGTTTGCTGGCGAAGACAAGGGCAATGGAGAAGATGCCTGACATCGCAAGTCCGAGTAGTAAGATAATGAGAAATGCAGACCAGATTTGGTTAGTAAATGGGAAAACAATTAATAAAAAGACAGACGCGAGACAACTATATAGCACATAGACGCGGTATTGGAATTTCTCTGCGATATATCCCGCGAAGAGCCGTCCTACAGACATGGCAATCCAGAAGCAGGTAACACTCAGTGCTGCTCCGGCTTCCTTCATGTTCATTTTCTCAATCAGGATCGCTGGCATGAAGTTCGCAAGACTCATCTCGGTGCCAACATAAAGGAAGAAGAACAGGACGAATAGAACCAGAAGAGTCAGGTTACGTCCGCGAAAGGTTGGACCGGATGTACTGGTAGCTGTGGAATGCAGTTCATCTGACGCACCAGCAGTGTGCGTATGTACCGAACGATGATTTGACCCCCGCCGATCCAGCACCTGATCCAGCTCACCGAATGATCCTTTCGCCCAGAAAACAAAGGTCAGCGCTGCGCAGATTGCAACAACGAGAAAGGACAGACGCCAGTATCCGGCAGCAATCAGTCCGCTGGCCATGAGCGGCATGACCATCGCTCCGATCCCGAATAACACTTCCAGTCGGCTCATGGCAACGGCGGTATTGTCTTTGATTGCAGCGATGATAATCGTACCAATGACCGCTTCAACCATTCCGAATCCGAAGCCGGCAGCGGGTGCGATGACGTACATCCAGCCCCATGGCGGCAACAGCATGTAGGATAATTCTGCGATACAGAGCAATGCTGTCGCGATTAACAGGCCTCCCCTTTTACCGAAACGTCGGTTCAGCCATGGAGATAACAATACACCGCCCAGGAATCCGGCGAATTGAGCGAAGATCAATGTTCCGCCCTGGCTATAATCTTTGCCGTAATGTTCGAGCGCAACAGGCAGAATGGAACCGAGTACAACGTGGGCAAGTCCTATCAGGAAATAGGAGAGACACCCGATCCAAAGTAATTTTTTCATAAAGAACTCCTTCTACATATATACATAAATTGAGGATTACGATAAAGCGCAATCATGGAGACAACGTCTATCATAACAGGACAGGTTATGTTGTGCCATGAATTCCTGATCGATACTAAAGGTTGCAATTTGGTCTATCGTTCGTATATACTGAGACACAACAATTACAGATCGGACCATGCCGTTGATGAGCATCCAACTCGGAGGCGTTTTCGCCAGGGGAGCGATATTTCCCCAAGTTAACCGGAACCGCCCGTTATCGCGGACCAAGAGGCTGGAAGCAGGATATCCTGATTCAGCAAGTTGGGTGGCACCGCGAGCAGAGCGCTCCTCGTCCCAAGGGATGAGGGCGCTCTTTGTATTTTTACAGCCAAAGGAGACGGTGACCATGTTGGAAATGAAGTGGATTCGGGCACACGCAGAAGAGGTTCAGGCGGCAGCAGACGGGAAAAAAATCAAGATTAACATTCGCACATTGCTGGAGCGGGATGAGGAACGCAGAGCACTTTTGCAGGAATCGGAAGAAGGGCGCAGATTACGCAATACGTTATCCGCAGACATCGGCAGACTCATGCAAGCCGGGAATCGGGAAGAGGCCGATGGTTTGCGGGCGCAGGTGAAACAAATCAATGAACAGTTGGAACACGTGGAAGCGAAGCTTGCCCCTGTGCAGGAGGAAGTAACGAAGCTGCAGTGGCTGGTCCCCAATATCGTATCCCCGGATACCCCGAAAGGCACGTCGGATGCGGATAATGTGGAGCTGCGACGTGTGGGAGAGGTGCCGACGTTCGAGTATAACACCAAAGATCACGTGGAACTTGGGGAGTTGCATGATCTGATCGATATTCCCCGTGGCGTTAAGATTGGCGGTACGCGAAGCTATGTATTAAAAGGCGCTGGCCTGTTATTACATCGGGCAGTACAGCAACTGGCGCTGGATCTGTTGCTGAAGCACGGGTTTACGCCTATGGAGGTTCCGTTGATGGTCCGGGAGGATGCGCTGGTGAACACCGGATTTTTCCCAACGGGCCGGGACCAGGTCTATGAACTCGAAGGGGAGAACAAGTGGCTGGTGGGGACTTCTGAAGTGCCGCTTGTCTCGTATTATGCGGATGAGATAGTCGATGTCCAAGAGCCGTTGAAGCTGGCCGCGGTATCGACGTGTTTCCGTAGTGAGGTTGGCTCCGGCGGACGTGATGTACGCGGATTGTACCGTGTGCATCAGTTTGCCAAAGTCGAGCAGGTCATCCTCTGTGCCCCTGATGCGGCAGAATCGGAGCGCATGTTGCAAGAGATTACGGGACACGCCGAGGAACTGCTGCAATTACTTGAACTGCCGTATCGTGTTGTCGCCGTCTGTACCGGGGATATGTCGCAGAAAACGTACAAACAGTATGACATTGAGACCTGGATGCCGAGCCGCGCTGCATATGGAGAAACTCATTCGTCGTCGAATCTGCATGATTTTCAGGCTCGACGTTCGAATATTCGTTGTCTGGATGCAGAAGGCAAGTTGGCCTATTGTCACACGCTGAATAATACGGCGGTGGCGTCGCCGCGTATCCTGATTCCTTTGCTTGAGAATCATCAGCAGGAGAATGGAAGCATTCGCATTCCGGTAGCCCTGCGGCCCTATATGGGCGGCGCGGAGAGCTTGATTTTGCCAGAGCAGGATGAAGTGAAGTAGAGAAGATATAAAATGTTTTAGGAAATGAAGAAGAATCAGAAAAGGAACCCCTTGACCGGGGTTCCTTCTAATTAAACATATGATCTGTTACCCACTGGTACTCTTTTTCAAGTCGAGCTGCCAATTTGGGATCCTCCTGGGCTGCAACTTTTCTCATGTATGTTAAATCAATCGTATCAAATTGACTGTAAATCAGGTAACGTGCCCATTCCAAGCTTCGGGCATCTGTCCAGTACTCGGAGGCTCTCAATCGATCCAAAATAAGGTCGTCTATTCCAATTACGTAACAGTAGCCTTCAGGTGTTAATAATTTGATAATCTTATCTTTTGAACCTTCCAGTGTATTAGAAGGTATTTCGATAGGGATGTCCATTTCGGAGACATAATAATGTCTTCCCTCGCGGACGAAACCCAGATGATCAAATAAACTTCGGGCCAAATCATCTCTGATCATGACCAGATCAACATCAGCTGTCTTGTAACTTCCAGAAGTGTATAGTTCAACAGCATGTCCTCCAACAATAATGGCTGGATCTGCATCTAATTCATCAAGAATAGGAGTAATAATACCCATTACATAGAACTCTTTTAAATCACTTTTGGTCACATCAGTTGCAAGTTCCTTCAATTTTCGTTTAGCCCATTTAATTCTCTCCTGCATTTCTGGTGTTTGAATACGTTCCATAGTTCACCTATATTCTTTAACGCAGCTTCCATTCACGCTCGTTAATGATTTCAATTTGTCCAGATTCAAGGGCTTTTTTGAAACGATTGCGGGCTGTTTTCATCAATAGAACCATTTCGTCTTCAGGACGAATCTTAGTGGATGTCGAAGTGACGATAGCTTTCATACGTTTACGATTATTTTTGGGTAAAACCATATCAAGCAAATTCTTTTCGATCATACATATCCCACCCCCATCTTTTAGGTTTATTAAAACAGTATTACGCGACCTTCCCATATTATACAATGAAAATCATGAATTGTTCCAAGACTCTCACTCACGTTATTCAACTTTATGCAATTCGTATCCGATATAATATAATAGAAGTAAAATATTGGATTATGGGAGATGGAGATAGAAATGAGTAGAATCAAACTGGCGCTTCGAGGCACACTTGCCCTTATTATGGTATTAACATTACTTGTCCCTTCGTTGGCCTTGGCAGCCACGGGTGACGTGACATCGATTGAAATAACCAACAGCAATCCTCAGAAGATGAGTGTATCCGAAACAGCTACACTTCAGGTGATGGCAACGGTAGAAGGTTTTGATAACAAGCAGGATGTTACCGAAGGTGTGACTTGGTCCACCAGTAATGCAGCAGTTGCAACGATGGTGAAAGGCAAAGTCAAGGCTGTGGCCGCGGGCGAAGCAACCATTTTTGCAGAGGTAGACGGGTCCAAAGCTCAGTTGGTCGTGCAGGTGCAGGAGAAGATCAAAAGCATCAAAGCTTCACCAAACTCCTTTAATTTTGTTAAAGGCAGTGAAAACACCCTTCCAAAAGTAAGCATTACCCGTGCGAATGGTAAGGTAGAAGATGTGACGTCTGAGATTGTATGGTCGGTATCAAGTAGCTCGGCTGTGCTGGAAAACGGTAAAATCAAAGGTGTTACACCTGGCAGAGTATTGCTTCAAGGAAAATACGGAACAACGATCGTGAAAGTCCCGATTGCCGTGACGGACGAGATTACCAAAGTCGAGGTTACACCTGCCACATTGCAGCTGAACATCAAGAAGTCCAAAGCGTTGAAGGTGATCGGCACCTACGCAAACGGCAAAACGATCAACCTTTCGAAACAAGTGATATGGACCTCCTCCAATACGAATGTAGCTATTGTGAAAAATGGAGCCGTCAAGACGTTGACTGAAGGACAAGCCACCTTGACAGGAACTTATCAAAATCAGACAATAAAGGCAGAGGTTACCGTTGTACCTTTACTCAAAAAGCTGATTACAGGCCAGAAAAAACTGGTCTTGTCTCCGCAGGGAAGTACAACATTGAGTGTGATGGCCCAGTATGATACGGGCAAAACCACTGTTGTAACTAACAGTGCGGTGTGGAGTAGCACGAAGCCGAGCGTAGCGACAGTTACGAATGGAAAGATTGTGGCTGTAGGCAAAGGTAAAACGTCCATAACGGCCAAGTGGGGCAACAAAAAAGTGACCATACCTGTTACGGTAAAATAAATCTTCATATAATGAAGCGCTTGGCATAAATCCAAACATAATTTCAGTACATCATCACGTTAAATATCATCAATGTGACTAAGGGTATCAGACAATCAGGGGCGTAGACATACGCTCCTTTTTGAATATATAGAAATAGGGATCTGGAATGCCTTCTGTTTTAACAACAATATAACGGGAATGGGGGGGATGAATATGAAAGCATCGATTATAAGCTCAGACCCTAACTCTAGTGAGCTGGCTTACCTGAAATATCTTCTTCTATCCCTAAGTTCCATACTTACATTTCAACGGAGTACTACGATTGAGTGCACTAAGCAACACACCTATGAAAAATACAGAGAAGGTTATCATTTAAAATGTCATGGTCAAGAGGAGGTACCTGAATGACAGATCCAATGCAACCGGAAAACTGGCCTGCCTGGGCGACAGAGTCGGTAGAGATCGCTCCGCCCAATCCGAATTGGGACATGCAGGCTCAGGACGAAATCCGGCAACTGAAACGCCTTTTAGAGCAATCTAATATCCATCATTTCGAACATATCGGAAGCACGTCCATACCAGGGTTACCCGCCAAACCCATTATTGATCTGATGGCACAGGTACAGTCATGGGATGACATGGATCTGATTGCCGATCAGTTGAATCCGTTGGGCTGGAACTACGTCCCGCCTGAACTGGATGGTCGGGATTATAGACGATTCTGGGTGAAGGTTAAGGATGGCAAGAGATCTGTACACCTTCATCTGATGCGCCCGGGAGAAGAACGCTGGGATCGTCAAATGCGGTTTCGGGATGTGCTGAGAAAACGCCCAGATCTGGTGGAAGCCTATGCTGTCTTGAAAGCGAAACTTGCTGATGAGAATAAGGAAGACAGGGAATCGTATACCGCGGCCAAAACGCAGTTTATTTTACAAGTGCTTGATGAAGGCGTGTGATTGATTGAAAAGCATACTTATGAGGCTAATCTATTTCATCGCAGTTATGGTGACTATGGCGGCAGGACTCGCCTCCAGACACTTCGGTGAACGATTGCCAAATTGGGTGCATGAACATTCAGGAGATGCATGTTGGGCGGGCATGATCTATTTCGGAGTTCGCATGGTGTGGCCTCGTCGCAGTTTGGTATGGGCGATGTGTTTAAGCTGTGCATTCAGCTGGATGATTGAGTTCTCGCAGTTGATTCAGACGCCTTGGCTGATTGAGATACGCTCAACCGTGTGGGGTTCTCTTATTCTGGGCCATGGTTTTCTGGTGATTGATCTGATTCGATACACGGTCGGTATTCTGTGCATGGTGATAATAGATCGTTATTTCCTGAGAAATAAGATGGCTCGATGATGTACTCAATTCTAATCATGGAGGTACGCTGAATGAATGTAGAGAAACTTTTTGCCGAATCGGCCGAATTCGAAACACAGCGGCTGAAGCTGAGACGCCTTACGATGGATGATCTTGATGAATATTATGCGTTTGCCTCTGATCCAAGGGTGAGTCAGCAAAGCTTGTGGAATTGCCATGAGACGGTTGAAGATTCAATGCAATATATTCAGCGGGTACTGGATAATTATGAACGGAGAACGGTCCATATCTGGGCTTTTGTCCTGAAGGAGACAGGGACGTTGATCGGGAGAGGTGGCATTTTTCATCTCAACGAGCCCATGCAAAGTGCTGAACTGGGGTACGCGATAGCCAGCAGTCAATGGGGGAAGGGTCTCGCAGTAGAAGCGATGCAACCCATCGTGGATTATTGCTTTCGGGAACTGGGCTGCAATCGGCTGGAAGGGAAATGTAATGCAGGCAACATAGGCTCTGCACGTGTCATGGAGAAGCTGGGCATGTCGTACGAAGGTCTGCTGCGTAAACAGTTGAAGATCAAAGGGGTGTTCACGGATCAAAAAATGTACTCCCGTATCCGGGATGATCTATAATATTTCCAACGACACATAGGGTACATCGCAGAAATTGAAGGAGGCGGAACCATGATCTATAGTATTATTTCCCGTTCGTTGTGGGAGCAAGTGTCCAAGGGAAGTGAGTATGCACCTGATAGCCTGGAGACAGACGGATTCATTCATTGTTCCACCAAGGAACAGATTCCTTGGGTAGCTGGGCAATACTATGCAGGCCGCACGGATCTGTTATTGCTTAGCATTGATGAGAAGGCATTGAAGCCGGAACTGGTGTATGAGGATCTGTACGAATTAAATGAACTATTTCCACATATTTATGGAGAACTTAATTTGGATGCGGTCCGTAAAGTCATTCCATTTGAACCGAATGCAGACGGCACATTCTCATTTCCTGAATAAAGTAACATGTGACGGATCGGTCTGAACGTGATCAGGGCACAACATACTTTTCCGAAGGGTGGTTAACGGATGGATATGAATCAGGTTTTTCTGGAGACAGCGGAGAAGCAATTTCTGTATTACAAGCAGCTTGGGGAAAAAGCGATGGCGCAACTGGAGTCCGAGCAATTGTTTCAATCCTGGAATGAAGACGCGAACAGCATTGCGGTAATCGTAAAACATTTATGGGGCAATATGCTGTCCCGTTGGACGGATGTACTGACAACAGATGGTGAGAAACCGTGGCGTGAACGGGACGCCGAGTTCGTGAATGATATTTCTTCCCGGGAAGAGTTGCTCTCCAAATGGGAGGAAGGCTGGAATTGTCTACTCGAAGCCATTCGTTCGTTTACCCCGGAACAATTGTCTCACATCATATACATTCGCAATGAAGGACACACCGTCATGGAGGCAATTATCCGGCAATTGGCGCACTATCCATATCATGTCGGACAGATTGTATTTGCCGCGAAAATGCTTAAAGAAACAGCTTGGGACAGTCTCTCGATTCCGAGAGACGGGTCTTCTCAATATAATGGCGGCAAATTTGCCAAGCCGAAGGCACGCAAACACTTTACAGAAGATGAACTTCATATAGAAAAAGGTGAGGAAGAACAATGACTGAAATTGCATTAATTCGCCATGGAAGTACCGCATGGAATAAGGAAAAACGTTCACAGGGACAGACGGACAATCCGCTGGATCAGGAAGGAAGGGAACAGGCAGTATTACTTGCGGCGAGACTGGCCGAGGAATCCTGGGATGCCATCTATGCAAGTGACTTGGAACGTGCAAGTGAGACGGCTCGCATCATTGGTGATCGCTTGGGTATTCAGGAGATTCATCTGGACCCTAGACTTCGCGAGATGGGCGGAGGACAGGTTGAAGGAACGACGGAAGAGGAACGGTTAGCCAAGTGGGGAGCGGACTGGAGCACCCTGGATCTGGGACGTGAGCTTGCAGATGCAGGGAGTGTTCGAGGTAGTGCGGTGCTTGAAGAGATTGTACAGCAGCACCCCGATGGGAAAGTAATCGTTGTCAGTCACGGAGCCGTTCTGCGGAACACACTTCGAGGTCTGGTGCCTGCGCTTGATATCAGCGTGAAGCTGTCCAACACATCCATTACTCGGATCGCCAAGAAAGATGATACGTGGCAATGCGAACTGTACAATTGCAGCGTGCATTTGGATTCGCCCAGGGATGCACAATAGATGGATGCTCTGACGTTAAAACAAAAATTACAGCATATTCAGTCGTCTAATCATTCCATTGATCACGAGGAACAGCCTTACAAATTGGCACTGCACATGATGAAACATATTGGTAGTACTGACCCTGTCCTGCGGGATGAATTGATCTATGTTACGTTTGCAACCTGGATTGGACAGGGTGTGTTTTCGGAAGATCAGCTAAGGCATGTGTTACAGTTGGCGCTGGACGATCAGCACCTGTTCTATGGGATCGGAGAGCAGGGAACAGACAATGTGTTTACACGGACCTTCTCGGTGTTATTACTGCCTCCCATTCTGAATGTGGATCGTCAGCGACCTTTCCTGGACAAAGAGGATATCACAGGGGTTCATCATCGGTTAACTACATATCTGACTTGTGAAAAAGATGTTCGCGGCTATGTCGATGATAAGGGTTGGGCGCATGCTCCGGCACACGCCGCTGACGCAGTTGAAGATCTGGCCCAGTCACCCTATCTGATGCGGACGGACTTACAGGAACTAATGCATGCACTCGCTGTAAAAATAACGGAATCCAGTGTGGTTTACATCCATGATGAGGATCAGCGAATAGCGCATGCCATAATGACCATTCTTCGTCGCAACTTGCTGGAGCAAAAGGATATTACGTTGTGGATCGATTCCCTTCATCAAGGAGATAAGGCAGTAAACAGATCACTTCTGGACACCAGTCATAGGAAGCTGAACGTGCGTCTGTTTTTGCAGACACTGTATCTTGCGATACGTATAGAAGAAGACGAGCCGTTTCCGTTGGTTCGTACACTAGTGTTACAGGCATTGGAGAGAGTGAAATAACGATACGCTAAACGTGTGGAAAAAGGGGAGATGGCGCATGAGCGAATTGACGTATGCATGGACAGAGGAAATCTTCTCTCCGCTGGGCGAGACAGCCGTGATTATTGATTGCGGGGATCACTTGTCTGACACAGTGCAGGGCAGAGTGATGTCTGTATGCGCTCTACTGGAAAAAAGCGCTTTGCCAGCCATGATCGAATGGGTGCCCTCATACACATCCGTTACGGTATTTTACGATCCGTTTATCTCCCCTTATCCCCAGTTATGCCGCACTCTGCTTCATCTGTTGAACCAAATGAAGGAATCCGTTCAGGACAAGTCCAGAACGGTCACGATTCCCGTATGTTACGGTGGCGAATGGGGGCCTGATCTGGACTATGTTGCCAGTGAGCATGGACTGACCTCAGAAGACGTTATTGCGATTCACACATCCGGGGATTATCTCGTACATATGATTGGATTTGCCCCAGGTTTTCCGTATCTCGGTGGGTTATCTGAACGGATTGCTACGCCCAGACGGGCAACGCCAAGGCTTCGGGTAGAGGCCGGTACAGTAGGGATTGGGGGCAAACAGACGGGAATCTATCCGGTGGACACACCCGGAGGATGGCAATGTATTGGACGAACGCCACTCCGGTTGTTTCGGCCGAGTGAAGACGTACCAAGTTTGCTTGCAGCAGGTGATCGGGTTCGATTTGAACAGATTACGATGCAGGACTATCTGGCGTTGAAGCGGATGGAGGATGAACGATGAGTATCGAAGTGATTCGTCCTGGGCTGTTATCTACCATTCAGGATGAAGGCAGAACCGGCTATCGCAGGTATGGTATTCATCCTGGCGGTGTCATGGACACCTTTGCAGCCAGAGCAGCCAATATGCTTGTGGGCAACTCCCGCCATGCCGCCGTGCTGGAGATGACGATGACGGGGCCGGAGCTTCGATTTCAGGAGAGCCAGCTAGTCTCCTTATGTGGGGCCGATCTGACGGCAACCGTGGATCATCTGCCTGTGCCTTTGTGGCGTCCTGTGCTCGTGCGGGCTGGAAGTGTACTGAAGTTTGGCCCATGCCGTCAAGGCTTGCGCGGTTATCTTGCATTTGCCGGAGGCATAGCTGTGCCTGAAGTGATGGGCAGTCGAAGCACAGATCTCAAGACAGGCCTTGGCGGTTTGGAAGGTAGAGCCCTGCATGTGGCAGATCTATTATCTACAGGTGAACCTTCTGAAGAAGCACAAGGATGGATGAAGCGTCTGGAACAGCAAGGTGAGGAGAGTGAGTGGAACCACCGAATATTGGCGCCAGCGTGGTTCTTATCTGAACGCGAAAGACCTGACTATTATGGGAGATCTGTTATTCGTGTGATGGAGAGCAAGGACAGCTCGCTGTTCAGCGAGGCAAGTCTGGGACAATTTTATGCGGAAGAATATATGATCTCTCCGCAATCCGATCGGATGGGCTATCGCTTGCAAGGCTCCAGACTGGAGCTGAATCAGCCGCTGGATCGGTTGTCTGAAGCCGTTACCTATGGCACGGTGCAGGTGCCACCAGATGGTCAGCCCATCATCTTGATGGCAGACCATCAGACCATTGGAGGTTATCCTGTTATAGCACAGGTGGCTCAGGCGGATATACCAATCTTGGCTCAGGCTAGGCCGGGAGCCCGAATTTCGTTTGCACAGATTACGCATGATCAAGCCCGGCAGTTGTACACGGAACAGGAATGCAACATGCAGCTCATGGATAAGCTGATACGCAGAAGAATGGCAGAAATGGAGAGTACGCAATGAATACCTCAAAAACCTTGGATATCAATTGTGATCTGGGCGAAAGTTATGGTATATATCGCACGTTATCGGACGAAGCCATTTTGCCCTTGATTACATCAGCCAATATTGCCTGCGGATTTCATGCAGGAGACCCGGCTACGATGCGGATCACGGTGGAGAGGGCATTGGAGCATCAGGTGGCAATTGGAGCTCACCCCGGGTTGCCGGATCTGCAAGGGTTTGGCAGAAGACGTATGGACATTACGCCACGGGAAGCATATGACATGGTGGTGTATCAGATCGGTGCGCTGGACGCCTTTGTCCGTGCAAGTGGGGGGCGAATGCATCACGTGAAACCGCACGGTGCCTTATACAATATGGCTGCAGAAGATGCGAAGCTTGCTGAAGCTATTGCCGAGGCAATCTATAAAGTTCAGCCTGGTCTATATCTGTACGGTCTGGCGGGCAGTGTGCTGATTCACGCTGCGGATCGCATCGGTCTGCGCAGTGTGAGCGAAGTGTTTGCGGATCGAACCTATGGGGCGGATGGTAAGCTAACCCCTCGAAGCCAAGCGGGATCTGTCATTGAAGAGTCGGGACAAGCGATTGCTCAAGTGCTCCAGATGGTGAAAGACAGCGTGGTTGTATCCACGGATGGTACGCTGGTTTCCATGAAGGCAGAGACGGTCTGTATCCACGGTGACGGAGCGAACGCTCTCGTATTTGCCCAAGAAATTCGTAGTGTACTGGAATCGGAGGGTATTACGTTATCCGCTCATAATTTAGGAATGACAAGGAGTGAAAGAACAGAATGAAACCCATACGCAACTCGGCGAAGGCCGTCATTGTGCAGGATGGACGATTGCTGGTTATCCGGCTGGAAGACCAATATGGTACCGCTTATGTGTTCCCGGGTGGAGGACAGGAGAAAGGTGAAGAACTCAAGGATGCGGTCGCGCGTGAATGTCTGGAGGAGATTGGTCAGGCTGTGAACGTAGGAGAGCTGTTACATATCCGGGAGTATATCGGAAAAAATCATGAATTCGCCGAGTGGGATGCAGATATCCACCAGGTTGAATTTTATTTTGCGTGCAGCCTGATCGATCCGGAGGCAACTATTTTTGAAGGCTCCAATCCTGACGACCATCAAGTCGCCGTGGAATGGATTGCGCTGGAAGAGCTGTCTCAGGTTCGTTTATATCCAAAAACCATCGGTGAGTTACTGCTTCAATCGGGTTCTTCATCAATCTATCTTGGAGATTTAAATTAAATCAGCCATGAAGAAATTTTGCGCTAACCCCTTTATGTAAACATTTTTATAAAGAACTTTTCCGATTTTGTCACGTTAGTGTATCGGTTCATGGATTCACCACAGGTGAGGTGGGTACACTATAAGTACAGGCTTGTTACAGAGCTGCATTAAGCTGGCTCTAGTTATAAGCGATTAATGAACTGTCATTAAACAAAAGAGAGAGTAACAACTACACTTCTCTTTGTACTTTTATTATCTACCCTTAATTGGGAGAACAGTAGACGTAGTGGAGGGGACGGAATCGATTCTGAGGAAGCGAAGCGTTCGCCTTTATCACCGGATTTTCCCTTTGAGAAAAGGGAATCCAAAAAATCCGGGGATAACAGCGATCCAAAGAACGATCCGTACCCTGAACGGCCGCCTACATAGTCCTTCCAATATTCCCCCAAAACCGAAAGGAGCACTTCCCATGAACCAGACTGAATTGGAACAAAACATTGTAAAAGCATTGGAAAACAACCCTTTTTGCAGCTTTTCGACTGTAGAGAATGGTAAACCGAAATCCCGCTATATGGCGCTTTTCAACGATGGCCTGAACATTCATCTGGCAACGAACCGCCGTACACACAAAGTAGAGGAACTGGAGAATAATCCGAATGTTAGCCTTCTGCTTGGTTATGAGGCTGGTGGTTCCAAGGAAGTCGTTGAGATTGAAGGAACCTGTGAAGTGACGAAGAACGAAGGCTTGCGTGAGCAAGTATGGAACGACGAACTGAAGGCGTGGTTCGATGGACCTAATGATCCGAACTATGTCATTCTGGATATCACCCCGACTCGTATTGAATATACAGGGAAAGATCATGAACATCATGTGTGGGAACAATAATCCGAATATGAACATAACCTCTGCAAAGTAGCGTCCTTATGTGAAATATGCGCAGAGTTCAATCCAACCGTGAAAGCCATCAAGGTTTCACGGTTTTTGGTATGGATGAATAAAGCTGAATTGGTTATACATGTAAGACAAATGTAATATACGTATTTTAAAGATATTGAGTACAATATACCTACTAAAATGTTGAAAAAAATGTCGAAATCACGCATGATAATGTAAACTTGCCTAGGTATGTGCGGGTAATGTAAAAAATAATGCTTTTCAATGGCTGAACATTGCGTTATGATTTGGAATGTAAACGACAAGCACAGACATAAATAGATGTTCATGTGAGATAAACTTACCTGGAATTCCGATGCATGTCATCAGAGCGTCAGTACGCACAACCCATGAGATCTATCTTTTTCTGCGCTCTTCGTTTGCCCATTAATGCATGATTCAATGTACATAACCGGGAGGGGTTATTTTGAAAACGAGTAAAAAAGTATTATCAAGCCTGACTGCCGCTTTGGTTGCATTAAACGTGCTTGCGGTGTTTCCGGTACCTGTATCGGCTGCGGATGCTGCCAAAGTTAAACTGCGGATCATGGAGACAACAGACATTCATGACAATCTGATTAACTACGACTACTATTCCGACAAAGAGACAGACCAGTATGGACTTGCCAAAACAGCTACACTGATCAAGAAAGCACGTGATGAAGCCAAGAACAGCTTGCTGTTCGACAATGGTGATCTGATTCAGGGTAACCCGCTGGGAGACTATGTCGCGAAGATTGATCCACTGAAAAAGGGTGAGACTCACCCTGTATATAAAGCGATGAATCTGCTCGATTATGATGCAGGTAACATCGGTAACCATGAGTTCAACTATGGCCTGGACTTCCTGGACATGACGCTGGAGGGAGCGAACTTCCCTTACATTAATGCCAATGTCTATGTAGATGATGGTGATGATGATGAGACGAATGACAAGAATTACTTCACACCGTATGAGATTCTGGACAAAAAAGTAACGGATGAGACTGGCAAAGAGCATACGATCAAAGTGGGTGTGATCGGATTTGTGCCGCCGCAAATCATGCAGTGGGACAGCGCTAACCTTGAAGGCAAAGTCATCGCCAAGGATATCATCGCTACTGCGAAGAAATTCATTCCGAAAATGAAGGCTGAAGGTGCTGACATTATTGTAGCCATTCCTCACTCCGGATTTGAGGATATCCCTCAAACGGATCTGATGGAGAACTCCGTATTGTATCTGAGTCAGGTAGAAGGCATTAATGCCATTCTGTTTGGACATGCTCATAAAGTATTCCCAAGTGCCGATTTTGCCGGCAAAAAAGGGGTAGACCTTGAGAAAGGTACAATCAATGGCGTTCCTGCTGTTGAGCCAGGTTTCTGGGGTGATCATCTCGGTATTATCGATCTGGATCTGGAGTTGGTAGATGGCAAATGGAAAGTGGTGGATTCCAAAACGGAAGCACGCCCAATCTATGACACAGCCAATAAAAAACCTCTGGTAGATGCAGATCAGGACATCATTGATGCGGTTCATGAAGAGCATGAAGGTACATTGGAGTATGTTCGTGGTCCAGTAGGCGAAACGACAGCACCAATCAACAGCTTTTTCGCTCTGGTTCAGGATGATCCATCCATTCAGATCGTAACGAATGCACAGAAATGGTATGTTGAAAAACATATGCAAGGTACGGAGTATGAGAAAATCCCTGTATTGTCCGCAGGTGCTCCATTCAAAGCCGGTGGACGTTCAGGCGCTTCGTATTACACGAATATTCCTAAAGGCACCATTGCGATCAAAAACGTTGCTGACCTGTACGTGTATCCAAATACGGTACATGCTGTAATGGTCGACGGTGCAGAACTGAAAGAATGGCTGGAATGGTCTGCTGGCCAGTTCAACCAGATCGACCCGGCTAAAGGTGGTCAACAACAACTGATCAACAATGACTTCCCAACGTACAACTTCGATGTTATCGATGGTGTAACGTATCAGATTGATGTGACTCAACCAGCCAAATACGATAGCAAGGCTACGATCGTTAATGCATCCGCAAGCCGGATCAAGGATCTGAGCTTTAACGGCAAACCGATCGATCCAGAACAGAAATTCATTGTAGCGACAAATAACTACCGTGCTTCTTCATCCAAATTGGCTAACCCGGACGGCAAACGGATCGTTCTGGCTGCACCGGATGAGAACCGTCAAGTGATCATTGACTACATCCGTGAGAATAAAACGATTAATCCGGCAGCGGACGGCAACTGGTCCCTGGCACCAATCAAGCCATCTGCGGGTGTAACCGCAGCAACGTTGAGTGATCTTGAAGTTGTGTTTGCTTCATCCCCGGATGCGAAAGGTCTGGTTGAAGCGAATCCGGCGATGTCGTTCATCGGTACGAACAAAGAAGGTTTTGCAGAGTACGGTTTGAAACTGACAGGTGAAGCAACAACAACACCTGAAACAGGTACGGAGCCAGCTCCAACGCCTAAACCAACGCCAACGCCTAAGCCTCAACCTGAGAAACCGGCAACTAACAACAAGGTTGTATATGTGGTGAAAAAAGGGGACAACCTGTACCGCATCGGTTTGAAATATGGTGTGGACTGGCGCAAGCTGGCAACAGCTAACAAAATCTCAAATGTGCATAACCTGAAAGTTGGACAGAAAATCGTGATTCCTGCTTCTTAAAGGTTACAAGCGATGAGAAGGAGACCGACAGTCATCAGACTGTCGGTCTTTTTTCTGCCATTTTGAATATATTTGTTTCATTAGCCGTCATATACGAAGTCATCAAAACAGTAGAGATTAATTTTAAGACCCATGATATAATATTTACAAACTTTGGGTATATACAAGTGAACATTAATGGACATGGAATCATAAATTGGCAAGGGGGTCCTACATGAATTGCAGTGGCTGCAGTCCAATCTATCCTATAGAGGGCCAAGGTACCTTGTACCTGCGTCCCATTTCCCCCGCTTTGCTGGAAGCGCTGCAAACGCCGGGAAGACTTATCGAGACGTTGGATGACATGATGTGGATGCATTATTCGAATCCTGAGGCGGTTCAGAGTTTAATAGAAGAGATCGGTGAGATGAATCCAACATTACGAGATTCCCTAACCGTTCAGATGATGCCTTTATACGAACAGGCGAATGAAGAAAGCTGGATTAGTCTAACCATGCAGGAGTCCCGTTTCAAGCATGCAGAGCTTGTTTCCATTATTCTGGAGCATCAATTCAGCAGTCATATGCAGCCCATCGTTGATGCATCGGAGCAGATTGTCGGATATGAGTTTTTGCTTCGTCCTGCTGAGAATGGAAGATCCTTCAGTTCCTATGAATTATTTGAAGTTGCGCGTGAGACCGGACTACATTCTTTCCTGGATCGAATGGCGCGTATTACTGCTATTGAGACCAGTGCTGTTTTTCTGCCACATGGTGTCAAACGCTTCGTAAATTTCCTGCCTTCCTCCATATATAACCCCGAATATTGTCTTACACATACGTTTGAAGCGATTGAACGTCTTTCGCTCGACCCTAAAGATTTTGTGTTTGAAGTCGTGGAAACAGAGCAGATTCAGCATATGCCCATCTTGCAGCAGATATTTGAGGTGTATCGTTCCCGTGGAATGTCGGTTGCATTGGATGATGTAGGTGCCGGATATTCGACAATAGAGTTAATGAATCGGTTAGAACCGGATTTTGTCAAAATAGATCGAAGTCTTATTGATCGTTGTGATCAGGATTCGACCAAACAACAGCAAATTCTTCATATTGTTGAGATGTCGAGTCGATTTGGAGGTCAAGTCCTTGCTGAGGGGATCGAACGGATGGAAGAGTTTGAATTCTGTCGTTCCATAGGTATTGAGCTTGCACAGGGCTATTATTTTGGTAAACCCTCGGCACAACCTCCAGGCGAGCCATACTCCAATGCTTCATCTAATACATGGAATAATTAGTAATCTGTACCTTGTACAAGTCACTTCTGATCAGAGGTGGCTTGTTTGGCGTGCCTGCACATTTTTCTCTCAAATAAATCCCCTTATCTAGCCGATATATAAGATAAGCCTTTTAGATTCATTCATACATAAAAAGAAAGAGGGCATTTTTACATTTAAAGGGGGATAAAGACATGAGTGAAACTCAGGATAACAAAGCAATGAAAGCTGCGAAACCTGCCAAACCAAAACATAATCAAAATAAAAAGAAGAAGAAAAAGAAAGGTTTCGTCTGGAATATAAGGAACAAACTATTAGTCTCCTTCCTGGCCGTTCTGCTCCTGCCAAGCTTGGCGATCGGCTTGATCACACTAACGATGGCTGAAGATGGCGTACAAGGACAATTAGTGGATAGTGCCAAGCAGAGTGTGAGCACTGCCAATACCATTGTAGAAAGCCAAGTGAATTACAAGATCCATGATATTAACTATTTCGCGGATGCCCTTGATCCGAGCCTGATCAAAGGAGAGAACGATAGTACAGAGCTTCAGTTGAAGCTGGAGCAATATCTGGGTTTACATCCGGATGCAATGAACATTTTTGTAGGAACAACCGACGGAGTCATGGTTCGAGGTAAACCCACAGCAAGCAGCACACGGGGAGATGCATATGATCCTAGGGAGCGGGAGTGGTATACACTTGCGATGGAGAAACCAGGTACCGCTGTCGTATCAGCTGTATCCGTAAATACGGATGGCGTTGCCGTTGTATTTATCTCCAAAACATTAAAAGACCAGTCCGGTGTTGTTGGTTTGTCTCTGGACCTGACAGATCTACAAGAGCAGGCATCCATTAAGGTGGGTAAAGAAGGCTACGTTATTATTATGGACGCGAACAAAAATTATGTCGTTTCTCCTGTAGTAGAGCCAGGGACACAGGAAACTAGCGGATCGCTGGATAAAATGTATGAGGGTCAAGAAGGTCAATTCGATTACGTATTTAACGATCAGCCGAAGATGATGATTTTCTCAACAAATGAAGCAACGGGTTGGAAAATTGCCGGTACGATGTTCAAGAGTGAAATAACCAGTGCGAGCAAGGACATTCGCATGATTACATTTATAGTGATTCTCGCGGCGACCTTCCTAACCCTTATCTTTATTATCTGGTTTACACGATCCATGCTGCGTCCGATCAAGCGACTGCAGGAATCGGCCAGAGCTGTAAGCAAAGGTGACCTGACCGTGAAAATGGAAACAGGCCGTAAAGATGAAGTCGGTGATCTGGCGAAGTATTTCGAGCGTATGGTGGATAACCTGCGGATGATGATTCTTGGTGTACAGGAAACAACAGAGCAGGTATCTGCTTCTTCTCAAGAATTGTCTGCCAGTGCGGAACAAACGACCAAAGCAATCGAACATTCAACACTGGCTATTCAGGAGCTGGCCGAAGGTGCTGAGCAGCAGGTGAACAGCGTGAAAGACGGATCTGGACAGATGAGCCGAATGGCCGAAGATGTTCGCATGATGTCGGAACGTGTGCAATCGATCACGGCAAATATGCGGAATACATCTGGTGCAGCTTCTTCTGGTAATGAGGCAGCTGGACAGGCTGTGGAGCAGATGAACAGCATTCAGGAAACGGTGGAGCAGCTAGGAACGGTGGTTCAGTCTCTGAATTCCCGTTCGGTAGAGATCGGCAGCATGGTTGATGTCATTGCCTCCATCTCAAAACAGACCAACTTGCTCGCATTGAATGCTTCCATTGAAGCGGCTAGAGCAGGTGATGCAGGGCGTGGGTTTGCTGTCGTAGCGGGAGAAGTACGTAAACTGGCAGAAGAATCCGGTAGCTCGGCAGCACAGATCGGTGAGGTGGTTCACAATATTCGTCAGGATATGGATGCCGCTCTAATCGCCATGAATGCCGCCCAGACTCGGGTGGGAGAAGGGATTCAGGCCGTGAATACGTCCGGACAATCGTTTGCCCAGATTCGGGAGGCGGTGGAAGATGCTGTTCATACACTGGATGACTTGTCTGAAACAACGAAGCAACTGGAGAACGGTGCATCCCACGTTGCGAAGGCGATGAGCGATATTTCGAATGTGACCCAGGAATCAGCTGCAAATACAGAATCTGTGTCTGCATCTTCGCAAGAACAACTGGCATCGGTAGAGGAAATTTCATCATCGTCTGCACATCTGAACAGTATGGCAGAACAATTGCAAGGATTGCTTGGCATGTTCAAGATGGTTGAGGATACGCCGAAGGATAAGGGTAGCGACAAATCCTAGGAAGTAGACCACCATTACTTACCATACTTTTTCGAATAGAAGAAAATAAAGATAGACATTACTTCTGCGGCCCTGTATAAATATATCGTCTGGTTCTTCCGCGCATCATGCGGTGTAATCTTACAATATAATGATTAAATGAACGATAGAATATATCGAGACAGGGTACAGCAGGAGGCACTATGGTATATGTAGCAATATTAATTTTTGTAGTAACGATCACCTTGGTGATCTGGCAACCTCGTGGGTTGGGCATCGGTTGGACTGCCTCGGGTGGTGCATTGCTCGCCCTATTGTGTGGAGTTGTGAGCTTGAATGATGCCTCAGATGTGGCATCCATTGTATGGAATGCAACGCTGGCCTTTGTTGGCATTATTATGATTTCTCTCATTCTCGACGAGACGGGTTTCTTCGAATGGGCTGCCCTTCACATGGCAAGGCTGGCCGGAGGAGACGGTCGCAGACTGTTTTTATACTCCATTTTGCTTGGGGCCGCGGTGTCTGCTTTGTTCGCCAATGATGGCGCAGCGCTCATTCTGACGCCAATTGTACTCGCAATGGTGCGTGCGTTGAAGTTCGATGAGCGTATGGTGTTGGCTTTTGTAATGGCGAGTGGATTTATCGCAGATACCACATCATTGCCGCTGGTCGTCAGCAATCTGGTCAACATTGTGTCTGCTGATTTCTTTGGTATTACCTTTGTGGAATATGCAGTGCGCATGGTTGTGCCGAATCTGTTCTCGATCGTGGCGAGTACAGGAATGTTGTTTTTGTTCTATCGCAAAAGCATACCCCGTCGCTACGATATCTCCGCAGCACGTGATCCGAAGGAAGCGATACGTGATCCACGAATGTTCCGGATTGCCTGGTTCATGCTTGGGCTGTTATTGGTAGCTTATGCATCCAGTGAGTTTTTGCCGATTCCCGTATCGGTTATCGTCGGCTCCGTGGCCTTGCTGTTCGCTGTACTGGCGCGTAAGAGTGAGGCTGTTGACCTCAAACGGGTCATTAAGGAAGCGCCGTGGTCGATTGTGGTGTTTTCGGTGGGCATGTATATCGTCGTCTACGGACTGCGTAATGCAGGATTAACAGATCATCTGAGTCGCTGGCTGGATGCCATAGCAGAGCATGGTCTGCTGGCTGCTTCGCTTGGGATGGGTATCATCGCGGCCGTATTATCATCAGTGATGAACAACCTGCCGACCGTGTTGATTAACCTGTTAGCCATCCAGGGTGCGCACACCGAAGGTATCATTCAAGAGGCATTGATCTATGCCAATGTCATTGGTTCTGATCTGGGTCCCAAAATGACTCCGATTGGGTCTCTTGCTACATTGCTGTGGCTGCATGTGTTATCCCGCAAAGGTGTGAAGATCACATGGGGGTATTATTTCAAAGCAGGCATCATCCTGACCATTCCCACCTTGTTAATTACCCTAGCTGGGTTGGCATTATGGTTATGGATTATAGGTTAGTAAATTAGATTTTACATTAAGTATGAATAAGATAATTCTGTTGTAATGTAAAAGCTGCTCTCGCAGCCGGTGCTACACACTGGCTGTGAGGCAGTTTTTTTATGTTCCTTTGTTTCTTCTATAGAAGAAACAGATTTTCTTTCTCTATCAAAGAATCAACAAAGAATTTAAAGAAGGCCAGCCTATTATAGGGCTGGCCTTCTTTGCATACTTCCCAGGCAGGAGATTGAAATGCCTGAGATCCAACGAGCGCTGACACAGCGGAGGGAACGGAACGATTGTGGAAAAGCGAAGCGTTCGCCTTTATCCGCGGATGTATTCCTTGAAAAAAGTAAATCATATAAATCCGGGGATAACAGCGATTGAAACAACGTCCGTTACCGAAGCGACCACTTCAGCGCAATTTCTCTCAGATAAATTTCAATATGCAGCTGATATTTTTAACATTGCGTTTACAAAACACTGATTTTAAGATGACATACCGAAACTACAATAAGTAAAGAGTTGATGGTGAACAAACAAATTCACAAAACGCCATCACTACATTGGGGGAGGAAAACAAAACATGTTTAAAAAGTTGCCGTTTATTTTGATGACCTTAACGTTCGTACTGGTACTCGCAGCATGCGGATCGAAAAATGACGCTGGTACAGAGGGTGCCGCAAGCAATGGATCAGGAGAAGCTGCTACTGAGCTTAGCGGTAACATTCTGGCAGTCGGATCGACAGCATTGCTACCTCTGGTAGAACAAGCTGGACAGAAATTTATGGCAGTTGATGAATATAAGAACGTAACGGTTCAAGTTCAAGGTGGCGGTAGTGGTACTGGTTTGACACAAGTATCTGACGGACAAGCTACAATCGGTAACTCTGATGTATTTGCAGAAGAGAAACTGGAGGACGAAGCCAAAGTAAAAGAACTGGTTGACCATCAGGTAGCAGTAGTAGCTATGGCTCCAGTTAGCAACAAAGATGCAGGTGTAGAAGATTTGACGAAGCAACAACTGATCGACATTTTCTCCGGTAAAGTAACGAACTGGAAAGATGTTGGTGGCGCGGATAAAGCAATCGTTATTGTAAACCGTCCAAGTAGCTCCGGTACTCGTGCAACGTTCGAGAAGTATGCATTGGGTGAAAAAATGGATGATATCCAAGGTTCGATTCAAGAAGATTCTTCTGGTAACGTAAAAAAATTGGTTTCTGAAACGCCAGGTGCTATTGGTTAC
Organism: Priestia sp. FSL H7-0729; assembly: GCF_038005685.1. Classification (NCBI taxonomy): domain Bacteria; kingdom Bacillati; phylum Bacillota; class Bacilli; order Caryophanales; family Bacillaceae; genus Priestia; species Priestia sp. FSL H7-0729. Next base: position 53,294 of record NZ_JBBOTQ010000010.1, on the reverse strand, counting down.
CTTGCCCTGTCTTACTTGGATGACAGTTTGCAAGTATTGAAATACGAAGGTGTAGAAGCAACAGTGGAGAACGTAGAAGCAGGAACTTATCCAGTGTGGGCTTACGAGCACATGTATACCAAAGGTGAGCCGGATGCAGCAACAAAAGCGTTCCTGGACTACATCCTGAGTGATGAAATTCAACAAAATGACGTGACAGAACTTGGATACATTCCAATGTCAGGTATGAAAGTAAAACGCGATGCAGCAGGTAATGTGGTTGAGTAATCTTTGAACTTGCGCATACAGCGAAAGAGGCGGACTTAGGTCCCGCCTCTTTACGCGGTTTGCTCTGAAATAATCCCATATTTTGCATTAATTCTACTATAGAAGGATGGTTGTTATGGAACAGACCGAAGGGGGAACGGTAATGAATAACAAGTTGAAACCGCGCCGGCCCTTAAAAGAGAAACATTATTGGGAAGAGTGGACGGGACGGATCTATACGTCGATTTGTGTCGTTTTCCTGATCGTTGTCATGTTTTCCATTGTTTATTTTGTAGCGTCCAAGGGACTGTCCACATTTTTCCAAAATGGAATAAGCATAAGCGAATTCCTTGGTGGAAAGACGTGGAATCCAACTGGAGAACCTGCGTTCTACGGGGCATTGCCGTTCATTACAGGTTCTTTCATTACAACCTTGCTTGCAGCATTGATCGCTAGTCCACTTGGCTTGTGTGCAGCACTCTTCATGACAGAGATTGTACCGGGTAAAGGGAAAAAGATATTGCAACCCGCGATTGAGCTCTTGTCCGGAATTCCGTCCGTTGTGTACGGATTTATCGGTCTGAGTGTCATCGTACCGTTGCTGCGCAGTATCTTTGGTGGAACAGGCGTCGGGATTGCAGCCGGATGTCTTGTTCTCGCGGTAATGATTCTTCCTACGGTAACAAGTATTATGGCAGATGCGTTGTCTGCTTTGCCAAAAGGATTGCGTGAATCCTCGTACGCACTGGGTGCCACTCGCTGGCAAACCATCTACCGTGTCATCATTCCAACGACTTTGCCAGCATTGTTGACAGGTGTCGTTTTGGGTATGGCTCGTGCTTTTGGTGAGGCCCTTGCTGTGCAGATGGTTATCGGTAATGCACCGCATGTTCCAACATCCTTGCTCGAATCAGCTTCAACATTAACAAGTGTAATTACACTCAGCATGGGTAATACCACGATGGGTTCCGTTCATAACAATGCACTGTGGAGTATGGCGCTTGTCCTGTTGGTGATGACATTTGTCTTCGTCATTCTGGTTCGCCTGCTTGAAAGGAGAAACCGGGTATGAAAATGAAGGCAAAGACGGTAGATAAAATAGCAACTTCCGTTATCGTTGTATTGGCCCTGTTCATTGTTATATTATTGCTCGGTCTGCTTGGCTTCATCATGTATAGAGGTATTGGACATATTAGCTGGAACTTCCTGACGAGCGCACCACAGTTGCTCAAAGGCGGCGGCGGGATTGGTCCACAGCTCTTTAACTCGGTATTCTTGCTTATCCTGACATTGCTCGTTACCATTCCACTCGGATGGGGCGGCGGAATTTACATGGCGGAATACGCCAAACCAGGCAAGATTACCAGCTTCATTCGTCTGGTCGTTGAAGTGTTGTCCTCATTCCCATCCATCGTTATCGGTTTGTTTGGTCTCTTGTTGCTAGTCAATCAATTTGGTCTTGGTTTCTCTCTAATCTCGGGTGCCTTGGCTCTGGCGATCTTTAACTTGCCACTAATGGTGCGGACAACGGAGCAAGCCTTCCGGGCCGTTCCTAAGGAACAGAAGGAAGCCGGTCTGGCGCTTGGACTGTCCAAGTGGAAAATTATCACTTCCATTCTACTGCCTGTGGCATTGCCGAGCTTGATTACGGGTACGATCCTGGCATCGGGCCGGATCTTCGGTGAAGCAGCCGCACTGATGTTCACCGCAGGTATGAGTAGTCCACCATTGGACTTTACAGATTGGAATCCGACGAGTCCAAGATCACCGCTCAATCCTTTCCGTCCGGCAGAAACACTTGCTGTTCATATCTGGAAAGTAAATAGTGAAGGCATTGGGCCAGATTCCAAAGAAGTGGCAGCAGGAGCATCCGCTGTGCTTGTCATTCTCGTGCTGGCGTTTAATCTAAGTGCACGCTGGATCGGTCGGGTTGTATTCCGCCGTATGACAGCTTCGAAATAAGGAGGAACCAACATGGCCATACCTTTTGGTACGGAACAGTTAAGCATATATTATGGACATTTCCAGGCAGTGAAGCAGATCAGTCTGGCGTTTCCTGAAGCAAGTGTAACGGCGCTTATTGGCCCGTCTGGTTGCGGTAAATCCACGTTCCTTCGGTCGCTTAACCGGATGAACGACGAGATTGCCGGTTCCCGCACAGAGGGACATATCTGGATGGATGGTAACGATCTGAATGAGCCCGGAACCGATGTAATCAAGCTTCGCCAGAAGATTGGCATGGTGTGGCAGAAGCCGAATCCTTTTCATAAGTCCATCTACAACAATATCGCGTTTGGCCCCCGCTACCGCGGTACGAAGAGTAAGAAGGCACTGGATGAAATTGTGGAGAAAAGCTTGCGCCGTGCCGCGCTCTGGGACGAAGTGAAAGACAGGCTGAATGAGTCAGCTCTGTCCCTCTCAGGTGGACAACAGCAGCGTCTATGTATTGCCCGCGCCCTATCTGTTGATCCGCAGATTCTGCTGCTCGATGAGCCAGCATCTGCTCTTGACCCGGTATCTTCGGGTAAGGTTGAGGAATTGATTACCGAACTTAAAAAGGATCTAAGAATTGTTATCGTTACACATAACATGCAGCAGGCAGCGCGCATCTCGGATTATACAGCTTATTTCTATCTGGGGAACATGATTGAACACGGGGATACAGAGCATATTTTCACCAACCCCGACAATCGTCTGACGCAAGAATACATTATGGGTCGTTTCGGTTAATTGGATCAAGGAGTGTCACATAGAGCAACAGACAGAGAGAGTAAGAAGTAAATAGAGACAAAAGGAAGCACAATACCTGGACGGTTGTTCGGGGTTGTGCTTTTTAATTTGATTTTGGAAGAATTTGCTGTGCGTAGAGCAATCATGCTACGATATTTAGTATAAAGATAGCGTTTACATAACTCCGAAGGAGAGGATGATAATCACTACGGATCAGAGGTCTTACGACCATATGGCAGCTCAGATCATCAAGAACTATAGCATGGAGAAACCTGTCGTTTCCTATATTCGTCACAACGAGAACCTGACGTATCATGTCGTTGATGAAGCGAGCGGGCAGAAGTATCTGCTGCGTATCCATCAAGCCGCATATGCAAGTATGTCAGGCATTCAGCATACGCCTCCTGCACTGGAGGCTGAGATGAACCTGCTTCATGAGTTAAATGCAACGACAGCATTACGCGTACAGCATCCGGTACGTAATGTATCAGGAGATTGGGTCACGTTATGGACAAGTGAAGCAGGTAAAGAAATCTGCTGTACAGTACTGGAGTGGATTGAGGGCAGGGACATCCAACAGGGAGAACGCCTGACAACCGAGCAGATATATGATCTTGGTGCGCAACTGCAGATGCTTCATCAATATGGACGTGTGCAGAATCAGACAGATCGAACTAAGGTACGCCCGGCATATGGCAATGTCCATGAGAATCTGGTCATGTTAGGGCAGCTGGAGGAAGGTGTCCGACTGGGGATTTTTACAACGGAAGACTTCGATCTGCTTCTTGAGACGTTTGAGAACATTAATAAGCAGCTAGCAACGTACCCACAGCATGCGGAGACATGGGGGATCATTCATGGGGATATTACGCGCAACAATCTGCTGATCACGGATCAGGGGATATCCATGATTGATTTTTGTCTACACGGTTATGGTTATTATCTGTTCGATGCTGGAGGGGCAGCGCTTATGTTCAATCGGGAGGAACGTGACCTATTCTTATCCGGTTATACCAAACAGATCGCTCCACTGACGGATCGTGATATCCGATTAATGGAAGGATTCATGTTGATCTTTACACTTGGTTATTATGCTTTTCAGATGGCGAACGAGTCTAGGCACGAATGGATGAAAGACCGCATGCCAAAGTTATGCAGCAAGTATTGCAGACCCTATGTACAGAACGAGCGTATCTTCTACGAACTGTGAATGATAATCCAGGTGCGCAGATCCGGAAGGGCTATGAACAGTGTAGCTCAAAGATTATGGTTGCCTGAATACCCGAACAATTTCGTGATCAATATCATAAATAGTAGTAAGCGCTTTATCATTGAAGGGAAATGAAATAAGTTCATTAGAAGTTCTTTTCATCGCATTAATGTAATGAAAGCTGACAAAATATTCTGGGTTTTATCGATTCGATAGGGATTGAAGGAAATACATCCAAAGAAATCGTTAAGTTTGTTGACACTAATCTTCCGGTCGATTAATCTTAATGAAGAAGAATGAACGATTTCCATTACTGTTCTGACATGAGCTCAGAATAGTTCCATACAGCGGATGATAACGAGCGGGAGAGACCTGGGCAGACCGAGTAAAATCGCATGCTACCAGGCACCGAAGGAGCAAGCTGCTGCGCACCCGGCGCAGTGGTTAATCTCTCAGGTAAATGTACCATCGTTGGACGCAACTCTGGAGAGTGCGCAAACTGCGCCACCCAAGGGGTATATAATCAGTCAGTCCGGTGACTTGTCTGCAATCGCAGGCCGTGCACCCTGTCGTGAGACACTGCTGATTGTGAAACTCTCAGGTATCGAGGACAGAGAGAGGGCCTGGGGCCTTCTTCTGTCCTTTTTTGATGTCATCATTCAGTAATTAAGGAACATTATGGCATGGGATCTGGATGGAAATGACGAATACAATTGGAGGGTTACAAGGTGCGATTTAAAGATGTTTTTTCAATTATTGGTCCGTCGATGACGGGGCCTTCAAGTTCACATACAGCTGGAGCAGCAAGGCTGGGAAGAATCGCTCGTCAGTGGTTAGGTTGTACGCCTGAACGTGCGCGGCTGACGCTCTATGGTTCATTCGCTGACACATATCAGGGACACGGAACAGATCTGGCACTGATCGGCGGTCTGCTGGATTATGTCACAGACGATCCGCGTATTCCAGATGCAGAGCAATACGCAGAGGAAGCGGGAATGGAAGTCGAGTTTTATACAAGCGGCCTGCCTGCTCCTCATCCCAATACGGTCAAAATTGAGTTGTGGCATGGAGGACGTACATGTTCCTTAATCGGTGCTTCTATTGGTGGTGGAAGTGTATCGGTACATGCGATGAATGATTTTCGTGTTCAGATTAGTGGTGAGTTTCCGACACTCGTGCTGCGACATGCAGACAAGGCAGGGGTACTTGCGTCAGTAACGTCCACGATTAGTTCATCCGGGGTTAACATCGGGTATATGCAGGTGGATCGGAAAGCCCGAGATGGCGAAGCGCTTACTGCGATGGAAATGGATGGGGTGCCGAATCCTGAGATGCTCCAACGTCTAAAGGAGCTGGATCATGTACTGGACATTCGTGTCATCGATTTGAAGAGAGGAGTTGATTCGGATGCGATTTAAACATTTACACGAGCTGAATACGATCTGCACAGCGGAATCCAAAACGATTGCTCAGCTGATGATTGAGGAGCAGGTTCAGGAGACCAATACACCGGAAGCGGATGTTGTGAAGCAGATGTCTGAATATTATCAGGTGATGAAGGAAGCGGTCCGTAAAGGGTTAACGGAAGATACCACATCACGCAGTGGATTAACGGGTGGAGACGGTAAAAAAATGGCTGAGTACATTCGCAAGGGTGAGACTTGCTCAGGAGATGCTTCCGCACTTGCCATGGCGTATGCCTTGTGTGTATCTGAAGTGAATGCCTCCATGGGCCGCATTGTGGCAACACCAACAGCCGGTTCCTGCGGCATTATCCCCGGTGTCTTTATTAGCTCACAGGAGCGATTTGGCTGGACGGACGAACATTTGGTGAATGGGTTGTTCTGCGCGGGAGCGATTGGTTATGTTATTGCGAACAATTCATTTATCTCTGGTGCAGAGGGTGGTTGTCAGGCAGAAGTGGGTTCCGCGATTGGCATGGCTGCGGGTGCCATGGTTGAACTGCGTGGAGGTACACCGGAACAGGTCGTTCATGCCGTAGGCTTGGCGCTAAAAAATACACTCGGTCTCATCTGCGATCCGGTTGCAGGTCTCGTTGAAATTCCGTGCATCATCCGTAACGGACTGGGTGCCGTAACTGCACTGGCTGCAGCCGACATGGCCCTGGCCGGAGTGCGTAGTGCCATTCCGTCAGATGAAGTTATTGACGTGATGCTGGAAGTAGGCAGTGCGATGCCGAGCCGTCACCGGGAGACAGCCCAAGGCGGGTTGGCTCAGACACCAACCGGCCGTAAAATGATGCAGAAGCTGGCTAAACCGAAGGCCAAGCGTGCAGAGCCTGAGACGGAGTCGAAGCCAGCGGATGCTGACACAACTACAAGTGGGGCGGATAATGCTCAAGTGCACACGGACCCTCAGGCTTAATCTGAACGGGACCACTGCGATATAATCAGTGACATTATGATATAACCGTGATATAAAAACAAGCGTCCGCGAACCCGAATCCGGGTTCTGCAGGACGCTTGTTTAATACCGCCAGGTGATGTGAAGATGGACTCGCTTATATATGATCTCAGGTGTATGTGTATTATGAATCTAGTCCTGGCTTACAGCCGTGCTCAGTACGGCATATCCATACGCGGGCAATTCAATGGCAAGCACGTCATCTTCCTTGGCGGTACGATGGTTTCCGCCGAACAGCTCGGTCCATTCCTCGTCACCAGCCTCTAGCTCGACAATAGCTGTCTCTTCTGAGCGATTGAACAGAACTAGAATGCGTTCCTGCTCGTTTTGTCGCTCAAATACCAATTGGCTGCCATCCGGGCGAGCCTGAAGGAATCGAACGCTGCCTTCTGCACGCAGGGCCGGATGAGCATGACGCAGGGAGATCAGTTTCTGATAAAAGTTGAATAGCTCACGGTCCTGCTTCGCTTCATCCCATTCCATGCATTTACGGCAGCCCGGATCATGCTCGCCGTCCATGCCAATCTCGTCCCCGTAATAGATGCACGGCGCGCCCATGTAACTGAACTGGAATAACGCAGCCAGCTTCATTTTGCGCTGGTCGCCTTCACACAGCGTGAGCAGCCGTGGGGTATCGTGGCTATCCAGCAGGTTGAATGCGACTTCGCTGGCCTGAAGGGGATAACGGGACAACTGTCGTCCGATGGAGTTCGCGAACTGTTCGGCGTGCATTGTATTTTTCACAAAGAAAGCATTCACGGCATCGGTAAACGGATAGTTCATGGACGCATCGAACTGGTCGCCTTGAAGCCAGGAGGAGGACTCGTTCCATACTTCGCCCAGAATATAGGCATCCGGATTAGCGGCTTTGACTACACGGCGGAAATCACGCCAGAAGGCATCATCCACTTCGTCGGCAACATCTAGCCGCCATCCGTCCGCACCCACTTCCTTGATCCAGTACTCTGCAACCTCCAGCAGATATGCCTTAACCTCGGCATTCTCCGTATTCAACTTAGGCATGTGCGCTTCGAATCCAAAGGTCTCATACGTAGGAATGCCGTCCTTCACGTCGAGCGGGAATCCATGTACATGGAACCAGTCCTTGTATTTGGATTGTTCTCCATTCTTCTGCACATCTACAAACGGCGCAAATGTCTTCCCGGAATGGTTGAACACAGCATCCAGCAGTACACGAATTCCACGTGCGTGGCACAGCTCGACCAGTCGCTTCACGGTATCTGCGTCACCAAAGTGCCGGTCTACCTGAAGGTAGTCTTCGGTATCATATTTATGATTGGTGGTAGCTTCGAAGATGGGTGTAAAGTAGATCGCATTAATACCAAGATCACTGATGTAATCCAGATGGTCGATCACGCCCTGAAGGTCACCGCCGAAGAAATTGAAAGGTGTCGGCTCGCCACCCCACGGTTCCACTTTTTCCGGACTAATATCCGGGTTGCCGTTCGCGAATCGTTCAGGGAAAATCTGATAGAACACGGCATCCTTGACCCATGCAGGGGGAGTGAATACAGCTCCTGCATGAATATAAGGGAACTGGAACATACGCCCTGGATCATCGGGTTCTTCTTCCTGGAAGTCCGTCTCGGTCATCCAGATCTGTTCGTCTCCGTTCTTGAGCAGAAAGGAGTACTTCAGCCGGTGGTAGGGAGGTTTCACCTCGCCTTCGAAGTAATCGAACATGGAGTCAGAGGTGAACTTGGTTAAGGGAACAAGCGCTTTGGTTGCATCCCACGCATATTTGTCCCCAGTCAGGGCATGTACCTCTGTCAGATCATTCTTTTTGGCGCGCAGGCGCAGATGAATTGTATCCTGGTCATAGGCATAGGCCCAATTGCGTTTCGGTTGATGATAGATGGCTTCCAACAGCATAATGAAATTCCTCCCGTCAGGTGTAGGTATACTATGTACTCGGTCGATTTGATGGATATAACATTTCACACGTGAATGGATAAGCTATAATTAGAATGTGTGGTAACGTAAAGGAATTCAACATGGCCTCAACAAGATAACAAGATATGAATCCATGTGTTATAGACAGCTTTTATGATGATGATGCTCAGATATATCATTAACCCAATGGGGGCGGAAAGGAAACGAATATTCGGATGAAAACCAAACTGTTATACATTGAAGATGATACGGAAATTGCAACTTGGGTCAGAGCTGATCTGGAGGAGCGCGGTTATGAGGTGGTATGGCTCGGTAGTGGTGAAGGTGCAGCGGAGGCTGCTGTGGGTTGCTCACTCATTATTCTGGATGTCATGCTGCCCGGGCTGGATGGATTTACGGTGGGTCAGCGATTGAAAAAAGAACATCCCGCCGTGCCCATTGTCATGCTCTCGGCCAGAACGTCCATTGACGACAAGCTGCACGGTCTTGATTTTGCCGATGACTATGTGACCAAACCATTTCACCCTGATGAACTGGCTGCGCGGATTGAGGTCCAACTGCGTAAGGCGGGAACCGCGGTCTCATCGGATACAGCTCTGAAGCTGGATCACCTCTCCATCTATGAGAAGGATAACCGCATTGTTAATGAGGAGACGGGGGATGAAATTGTTTTATCGGGAAAACAGTTCCACATCTTCGCCTACCTGCTACGACATATGGGCATGATTCGAACCAAAGAGCAGATCTATGAAGCTGTCTGGAATGAGCCTTATCTGGATGGAGACAAGACTTTGATGGTACATATTCGACATCTGCGCGAGAAGCTGGAGCTTGACCCGGCTAATCCGGTCATTATTCAGACAGTCCGCGGTGTGGGATATCGCGTGAAGAAGCCATGATCCGGCGGTTCCAAGAACGGAAGACCATGAAGGCAGAACGGAAGGGAGAACGAAGCTTGGATTTTAAGCAGTCTGGGCGGCGAAAGCTACGCTTTGGGCGCTCCTTGATGTCCAGATATATCATCCTGATTCTGGCGGCCGTATTATTCGTGCCTGTCGTTCTTCCGATCATATCCATCATATATGTTGTCGTAGTGAATAATACGAATACGAATCAAGCAGCACCTTATGGTGACGTTACCCGAATCAGCAACCTCTGGTCGCGTGAAGCAAAGAACCTGGATGGTGCTTCAAATGAAGAGGTTAAGGCCCGATTGGAGCAATTACATGGCTCGTATCCCAAATCTTCCATGTATCGTGTGAATGCGAGCGGTGAGACCCTCTTCATTATCGGTGGTGAGGATGTAACCATTCAGAAATCCACATCGCCGGATGGCGGGACAGACACGACATTGAGATGGTCACTGGACACCGGGCAAACGGCAGAGACTCGAATTCCAGCCATATGGAATGTGAACAACACAATACAATTCATGAAAGAAGCTTCCTTTCGCGATCCGTTGACTGTAGTTGCATATATTGGCGGGGCTGAACAGGACAGAGGACAGGGCTTCATGATTATTGAAGTGCCGCGATCACTTCTGCAAATGACACAGAGTAACTGGCCGATGGAGCTCCTGTATCTCGGCATTGTCATGATGATCATCTTCATGATTTTCATCATCATGTCGATTCTCTTCTTCGCACGCATTCGCAAAAGGCTTATTCGTCTACAGACGGCTATGATGACCCCTGGCAAGGAAGGCATCCCGCTTCCGGTTGATATCCGCCGGTCAGACGAAATTGGTCAACTGGAGGAATCATTTAACCAGATGGTGCATCAACTGTCCGACAGCCGCGAGCGTGAACGTGAGGAAGAACAATTGCGCAAACGTCTGATTGCTGGGCTTTCCCACGATCTGCGTACCCCGCTAACAGTGATTCGTGGACATATGCATGCTTTGCACAAGGAAGCGCTGAGCGAGCAAGGTGAACGTTCATTACATCGCATGGAAGCGAAGATGGAGGACCTGAGCGGGCTCATTGACAACATGTTGTCCTACAATTTGCTCACGAGTGGTAAATATACGCTGAAGCTGGAAGAGAAAGATATGCTGCGAATCGTCAGGGAAACGGCGGCGGCCTGGTACCCAGTCTGGGAGAAAGAGCAATTCGACATTGATATCGACCTGCCAGAGGAACCGCTGATCTGGCATATGGATGAACAGGGCATGCGTCGTATCCTTGATAATTTGTTCCAGAACGTGATCCGTCATGCCGCCAGCGGGAAATATATTGGCATCTCAACCCAGGAGATTCAGGGCGAGACGGCCATCGTTATTCAGGATCGGGGTCCGGGAATGCAGCAGGATTCCGACACCAAAGGCACAGGTCTGGGTTTATCCATTGTAGACCTGTTGATTCGTGAAATGGGTCTGCGCAAGCGGGTAGACAGTTCCGATACAGGTGTCCGGACATACATCTACAGTGGTAAGGGAAGTAAGGAAACAAGCAACCGCTGAGATTTCTTTTTTTAAACTAAACTTAAACTGGAGACTACCTTGGCTTTAACCTTGAAAGGTTACGATAGTTCCGAGGTGATCATACAGTGAGTGAAAATATTATTCAAACGGCGAATTTATGGAAAACATACCGGGACCGTGCTGCGGTCCGTGAACTTGATCTGCATATTAAAAAGGGAGATATCTACGGCTTCCTCGGTCCCAACGGTGCCGGCAAAACCACAACGATTCGCATGCTTCTCGGCTTGATTAAACCAACCAAAGGCGTGATCCGTGTCTTTGACAAGGATATCCGCAAGGAACGCATGGATATTCTGCGGCGTGTAGGCTCCCTGGTGGAATACCCTTCTTATTATGGACATCTGAATGCGGTAGAGAATCTGGAAACCTTGCGCCGTATCATCAATGTACCCAAATCAAGAATTGCTGAGGTACTGTCCATTGTGGATCTGACCAAGGATGCCAAACGTTCAGTGAAAGGGTATTCCCTTGGCATGAAGCAACGTCTGGGTATTGCCAGCGCTTTGCTGGGTGAACCGGAGCTGCTGATTCTGGACGAACCAACGAATGGACTTGATCCTGCCGGTATTCAGGAGATTCGGGAATTGATCAAACGCATGCCCTTGGAACATGGCATCACCGTACTCGTCTCCAGCCACTTGCTGAGTGAAGTCGAACAGATGGCAAGTCGTGTCGGTATTATCCGTGAAGGCAAGATGGTGCTTCAGGATACCATCGCGAGTCTGCATAGTCAGACGGGTAGCTCAATCCGGTTAACGGTTTCCGAGCCGGAAGAGGCCATGAAGCTGGCGAGAGAGCAGGGGCAATTTGGTCAGCGACAAGGTTCTGCATTAACGTTCCCTTATATGGATAACCCTTCGGTTGCGCTGCTTGTGCGCCGATTGATTGAACAGGATCATGATGTATATCGTGTTGAGGAACAGCGTCAGTCGCTGGAAGATCTGTTCATGCGGGTCATTGGTGAGGGGGCTTCCATATGACTGGGCGTGCATTATCGTCGGACTGGCTCAAGATTCGGGGGAAGGGAATCTGGTTTCTCGTGTTTCTGGCCCCTATTGGGTTGACAGCGATGCAGGCGCTTAATTTTGGTTTACGGTTGGACTACTTGAAAGAGCAGTATGCGGATAACCTGTGGGGCGGATTGCTCGGCAATGTGGTTGTCTTTGTGCCGTTGTCTCTTATGCTGGGAGCGACCATTCTCAGTTCCATGATCGCTAATGTCGAGCACGAACAAGGGTCGTGGAAACAGTTGTTAGCGATGCCGATTCCAAGACCGGCCGTGTATCTGGCCAAGTTCTTGCTTGCTTGTCTGCTGCTGATGATCTCCTGCTTGCTGCTAACCGCAGGAATGGTAGGTCTGGGTCTGGTCCTCGGATTCCATGCCAGTGAGATTCCTTGGACGCATGCCATCAAACTGGGGCTGTTGCCTTTGGCTGGGGCGCTTCCCGTGTTGTCGTTGGAGCTATGGCTCACAATGGTCAATAAAAATCAGGCGCTTCCCGTCACTCTGGGAATTGTTCTCGCGATAACAGGCATGTTTGCGCTCAGTATCTCACCGTATTTTCCACTTGCTTGGGCACAGATGGCTTGGAATGGACCTAATCCATATCTGTATGCAGGCATGGGGGCGGGTCTGGGGCTCTTGATCCTGTTGTTGGGTATGGTGCACTTTAGCCGAAAGGATGTGGCCTGATATGAGCTTCGCGACAACATATTTTCGCATTATTTCGGCTGAGCGGCTAAAGATGGGCAAATCCCCCGTGTGGCTCCTGATTCTGTTGAGTCCGCTCATTGCGTTGCTCATCGGGCTATTGTCCACTCCATCGGGGAATTGGCAGGTATTGATGGGCACCATGGTCTTCTTGCACGGATTGCTCCTGTTGCCGATGCTGACTGGCGTGTTTACGTCCTTTGTCTGCCGTTTCGAACATGCGGGAGGAGGGTGGAAGCAGATGTTGGTTTTGCCTCTAACACGTTCAGGTGTATATGCTGGCAAACTGACGATTGTACTCATGCTTCTGGCGGGTACACAAGTGTTGTTGCTGATATCCATTCTGCTGGCAGGCATGATCCATGGCATTACAACGGAGATACCCTGGGGATTCCTGGTGGGCAAACTGCTGCTTGGGTTGTTGGCCTGTGTACCTCTTGCCGCCCTGCAGATGTTTGTTTCCCTGGTATGGAGCAGTTTTGCTGCACCGCTCGCACTGAATTTTGCACTGACCGTGCCGAATATTCTCATCGTAAATTCGGCGATATACGGGCCGTATTATCCCTGGGCACAACCGATGATTTTGATGACACCCGTAGACGGCGGAGGTTTCGGAGCCTACAATGTTCCACTGATGACGATGCTGGCGGTCATCGGAGGTAGTGCTGTTATTTTCATTGGAATCGGCATGATGTATTTTGCCAAAAAAGAAATCTGAATAATTAGATATAAGCCTGGTTATTGTAAGATCAAGATCCTCTTTAAGCAAAACATGCAACATTCTGTTGTATGTAAGCTTGAGGGGATTTTTTCTAATGTCTGACCCAACCGTCATGAATGGTCAGCTCGCGAATGATTTTGGCTGGCGCGCCGGCTACAAGTGTATTCTCGGGTACATCTTTGGTCACCGTGCTTCCTGCTGCCACGACGGCATTCCTGCCAATCGTCACGCCGGGCAGAATGAGCGCGCCTGTACCAATCCAGGCATTGTCCTGGATGACAATTCGCTTGGCAGTCTGGCTCCCATCATCCAGTGAATCAATCCGGTGATAAGCACTGTCGAATATGCTTGTTCGAGGACCGATCATGACGTTATTGCCGATGGTAACCTCTATGTTAGCGGCAATCCCCACACCGGCATTAATCATGACGTCATCGCCAATCGTTAATCGTGCCCCTTTAACCACAGTTAGTTGGGTTCCCCAAGGTTTACCTATGATGTTAAGCCGCTTTCCCACCTGCAAATCACCACGTTTATTTAGATATACTTTGCCCCTGATCCGTGGCAGTAGACCCATTGAGGGCTGTATTTTACCAAAAATGGTCAAGCCTCTTAGTTTACCATAAGCAATTTTAACTCTGTTGGGCAGCATGATTCATTCATCCTCTCCGTTGTTGAAAAACGTTTTTTAAAGATTATAGCCTTTTTGATACAAAATGTATCGTTAATTTTACACCGAGGCTTCGTAAGATCTAACGAATCTGAGACGTGTCTGATGTTCTTTAAAATTTTAATTTCCAACTATTACATCACACATCATGTGAATTGAATCATAGAATATAAGCAAAATGAGACAAGAATCTGGTAAAATAAAAAAAGCTGTTTCTAGACTGGCTTACATGGTTATTCGAGGGTAGGCCCATTTCAGCAAGGGATAATGAATCCCTGTTGTTAGATGAAGATATTGGCTGAGAAAAGAGGGGTAAGCCTTGGATATTAATAAAACGGAAACCCTGAAGCGCATTATTTCTGAGGGAAGTTCTTACCAATCACTGTTTTTTAACCACCCGGATGCCATTTATGTGATGGATATTCATGGCAATCATATGGACGCCAATCCGTCTTTTGAGCGGTTATCTGGATATAAAATTGAAGAACTTATGGGTATGAGCCGGGATCGGATCAGCCCGCCTGAAAGTGAAAATTTACGTAAACAGTTCATTACAGAGGTCCTGGCTGGACGTTCAGTCAGTGAATCCATGGCATTCTATCATAAGGATGGATCACTAAAGCAAGCTCAAGTTACCTATATACCAATTACAGCCGACAGTGAAGTCGTTGGAATATACGGCATAGCCAAGGATGTTACCGATATCGTGAAAGTGGAACGTGAGCTTCAAGAGGCGCAGGAGAAATATCAAGTGCTCGCTGAACATGCACAAGATCTGATTACGACTTGTGCTATAGATGGAGAGTTGTTATATGTTTCACCTTCTGTGTACACCTTGCTGGGTTATAAGCCGGAGGAAGTCACAGGAAAGTCCTTCAAGGAATATTGTTATCCGGGAGATTACCCGGACCCTATGGATCTTTCCAAGATCGGCAATGGCTGCAAGATGCGTGTGCTGCACAAGAAGGGACACTATATCTGGATGGAGACCTTGGCGAAGCCTGTGGCCGGAGAGCGTGGCAAGAGTGCCCAGATTGTAAGCATCAGCAGGGATATTACCCAGCATAAGGATGCGGACAGACGTCTTCGAGAAAGTCGTCAGCGATACAGATCGCTGTTCGAACATAATCCGGCAGCTGTGTATTCATTGAATCTGGATGGCAAGTATAGCGCGGTGAACAGCAAACTTGTACAAATGCTGGATATTCCGCGTAATAAGCTGATTGGCAAATCTTTTCTATCCAATCTGGATAAATGCGAAGTGCAATACGGCGAACACTATTTTAAAATGGTGAAGCAAGGCGAACCACAGTATTATGAGACCCGAATCGTCAATTCCAGAGGTCGGAAGATCGAAGTATCGGTTACGAATGTGCCCATTATTGTGGATAAGGAAATGGTAGGCGTCTATGGCATCGTGTCCGATATTACCGAACGTAAGGAATACACGGAACGAATTCAGGAGCTAAGCAAGCAACATGAGCTGATCCTTAACACGGTTACGGAAGGAATATATGGTTTGGATGCGGATGGAATCACCATGTTTATGAACCCGGCAGCAGCTTCGATGTTCGGTTATGAGGCGAAAGAGTTCATTGGCAAGAATTCCCATCCAATTATCCATCACACCCGTGCAGACGGAAGTCATTTTCCAAAAGAAGAGTGCCCGATTCAAATGACTGTGCTGGATGGACAGATACGTTCAATCAAAGAAGATGTGTTCTGGCGTAAAGATGGAAGCAGCTTCCTAGTACAATATCAAGTGACGCCCATTATTGAACAGGCACAGATTCAGGGCGCGGTGGTTGTGTTTAATGACGTGACTGGCGAGCGTGAAATTGTACGTGCCAAAGAGACGGCTGAGCTGGCAGCGCAGGCCAAGTCGGAATTTCTGTCGATGGTCAGCCATGAGATCAGAACACCGATGAACGGGATCGTGGGGATGACAGAATTGTTGATCGGTACCGATTTGTCGGAAGAACAACGTGAATATGCCGAGATTATTCAAGACAGCGGCGATGCACTGCTGAACATTCTTAATGATATTTTGGACTTTAGTAAGCTGGAATCCGGCAAAATGGCCTTGGCTTATGAGCCGTTTGCATTACGTAAGATGCTGGAACAGGTTGCAGAACTGTTTAAACCCCGTGCAGATGAGAAACAGTTGAAAATCAGATATCGTCTCAATCCAAGTATCCCTGAATTTATGGTTGGTGACGCCATACGTATCCGGCAGATTCTGGTGAACTTGGTTGGCAATGCGTTTAAGTTCACGGATCAGGGAAGCATTGATGTTAACGTGGATATCATCAAAGGCAGGAAGCCTGAAGATAGCGTGCTTGATTTCGCTGTGCAAGATACAGGAATTGGCATCCCGGCTGACAAGCTGGATCAGTTATTCCAGTCCTTCTCTCAACTACATCCGGTAATTAACCGCAAATATGGGGGTACAGGGCTGGGACTGGTCATCTCCAAGCGACTCGTGGAGATTATGGGAGGTAGTATCAGTGTCGAGAGTATAGAAGGGGAAGGTTCAACCTTCCGGTTTGCTGTTCCTGCGGCAAGTGTAGATGCTTCAGCCGAACAGACAGCAAGTCAGTTCCATCATGATCGTACACGTCAGAGTGATAAGGTCGCCATGCGTATTCTGGTGGCGGAGGATCATCCAGTGAATCGCAAGATTTTGCGAGAATATCTGGAGAAGCTGGGGTACCAGGCAGATGTGTGTACCAACGGCGTAGAAGCAATTGATGCCATCTCTCAGAATGCTTATGATATTGTCCTGATGGATATTCATATGCCGGTAATGGATGGACTTAAAGCGACAGACCTGTTACACCGCCTAATTCCACGGGATCGCATACCTCCAATCATTGCAGTTACAGGCAACGCCAAACGTGAAGACAAGGAAGCTTGTCTGGAGATTGGTATGCGTGACTTTATTACCAAACCGGTTATGCTTAGTGAGTTGAAGCGGGTGTTACAGCAATGGGGACCAAGGGACGAACCTCAGCTTGCACCGAATTGAATAACGACCTGTTAACGATAACGATGTAGCTGGGAAAAATAAACGCAAACACGCCAATAATCCTCCTCAGATGGAGTGTTATTGGCGTGTTTGCGTTGACAGGCTTTCGAAGATGAGCCGAAGTATACGAAATAGAGTATACGAATGAGTTATGCCAGAGTCAGACGATTGATATTACCGGATAGAATTTCACAGGAGTTATTGAACTTTTGGCGTTCCGTTTCATCCAGATTTAATTCGATAATCTCTTGAATACCATCTCCACCGATAATTGCAGGAACACCAACGCAGACGTTGTGTTGCGCGTACTCCCCGTCGAGAATAGCCGACACGGCGATGATCTTGTGTTCATCATTGAGGATAGAACGGGTAATGTGCGCGAGGGCGTTGCCGATTCCGAATTGAGTAGAGCCTTTACGGGTAAAGATTTCCCAACCGGCATCTTTCGTTTTGCGTGCAATATCGTCCAGATCCAGATGTTTGAAGCGCTCCTTATGCTGATCCAAAATGTGCATAATCGGTTTGCCGCCGATCGTCACATGTGACCAGGCCACGAATTGGGATTCTCCATGCTCCCCGAGAGCATAACCATGCACGCTGCGTGGATCGATGGAGAAGACTTCAGACAGCAGCGTTTTGAGTCGTGAAGAGTCAATGGACGTCCCTGTGCCGATAACATGCTCACGCGGAAGCCCTGATAACTTCCATACCATATAAGTTACTATGTCAACCGGATTGGCAGCGACGACAAAAATCCCGTTAAATCCACTGTTCATGATCGGAACCACGATGTCTTTGGCGATGGACTCTGCTTCCTCCAGAATATCCAGTCGTGTCTGTCCTGGCTTGGGATTCGCCCCTGCGGTTAAGATAATCACATCCATATTGCCACAATCCGCGTACGTGCCTGCATATACTTTGGTGCGGTTATGTGTGAAGTCCATACAATGGGAAAAATCCAGTGCCTGGGCTACTGCACGGTCATACGTCCGGTCAACCATCATAATTTCTCTGCATATGGATTGATTAATCATGGAATACGCACAACTTGAACCGACAAGACCTGCCCCGATCACCGCTACTTTACCTGATTTGCCTAACACTGCCGTTCAGCCCCCAATTAGATTGTATTTTCCGTTACTAACGCGTTCTATGTTAAGTATAGTCCTATATTTTATGCTGAAATGTACTTCTACGTTACATAAGATAACACATGAAAAAGCTGTCCAGCAATGATATCCGCTATCGCGGGAGCGTATTGGAGTAAATGAGTTAACAAAATTGACATGAATTATTCATAATCATAGGATTTGACGGCGTTTGCACCAGTGTCATTCGACATGACAGCATTCATGTCCGTTGTCGGATTGGGGGTTATTTGTGCGGATCATGGACCTGACAAAACTTCTCAGGAATCCGCAGAAACAGAACAAAACCGTCAAAGGGATCTGCCTAGAAGCCGACGAATACATACGGACAAGCAAAAGATAAGCATACTTGATCCATGAGACAGGTTGCCCCGATCCGATGACGGTTCCAAAAAGGAACGCTGAAGCCATAGTGTTTTATCCAAGAATCAATTCCATAACTCACTATAAGGAATTATGAGATTGATTCCCAAAAGACTTCATTCCGGGAGGGAATTAATGATGATTGAAGAAGCAGGAGCAACGACGGAAACGGCCAAGAGCCTGGGCATAGGTGCCAGTACTCTTCGTAAATATGCGGCGGCACTGGAAGAGCAGGGATACCGGTTCGAACGTTCCGCCAACAAATCCAGACTATTCAAGTCTGATGACATCGAGTGCATTGAACGCCTGATGACTGAACTCAGAGAGCATAATCTGCCCTTGGCTGATGCTGTGGTGACTGTATTGGCACCAGAGGCATCTGTAGCTGTAACAGAAATAGATGTAACGATGGTGGGGATCGCGGGTCTGTCAGAGTCCGAATGTGCAGCGACAGTCATGCCACCAACATATCCTGAAGGCGCGGAATCCATCGGAAATCTGAGATCCTATGAGGGTCTGGGACAACTGGTAAGTGAGGTGACATACGGTGCTGTAGAACAGCAGCAGGACGATCGGGTACAGCTGCTGCAACAGCGGGTTGATGAATTGGAGTTGACACTTCAGCACTTGGCAGAGACGCATATGGCTCTGCAGGAACAGATGGAGAAACAACGACTATGGATGAATGAGAAGCTGGAGGAAGAGCGAGATCGTGAACTCGTGACCAATCTGCGAAGCTTTCAGGGGAGAAAACGCAAACCCAAAGGAGTGTCGCTGCGCATGTTGTTTGGCTTGCTGCCCAAGAAGCATAAGGAAGCTTGATCGACAGACCATTGCCCGTCGTGATTTTGCATGATCGGCCTGATATAATAAGCTCCATACAACATGAAGACTGGCAATGAATCACTCGGTATAGAACCAGACCGGGATGAGATCGGAAAGCTGGCGTGGGAGGATCTGTGGAGCTGCGACGAAG
Organism: Priestia sp. FSL H7-0729; assembly: GCF_038005685.1. Taxonomy (NCBI): domain Bacteria; kingdom Bacillati; phylum Bacillota; class Bacilli; order Caryophanales; family Bacillaceae; genus Priestia; species Priestia sp. FSL H7-0729. The sequence goes on along the minus strand of NZ_JBBOTQ010000010.1, from coordinate 33,671 downwards.
TTGGCAAAGATTGCTCGGACTGTGGACGGACCGTGCTCAGCGGAAGGGGACGACCCTTGCCGAGCGATATACAATACAGGAATTGCTGGGCATGGGGAGCTACGGGCTGACATACCTGTGTACAGATGAGCAGACTGGCAGGGAAGTGGCGTTGAAGGAGTCCAAGCCCAGCAAGGGAAGACTCGCGGTGAACCTGCTGGAACGGGAGGCGGACGTGATGAAACGTCTGCATCATCCAGCAATCCCTGATCTATTGGATATGTTCACATCCGGGAGAAGAAGTTATATCGTTACCGAGTATATTCGTGGACAGACCCTGGAAGATTGCATATTTGAGCAAGGTCTTCGATATACGGAGCGGGAATGTCTGGAACTTGCAGGTCAACTGCTGGCTCCGGTGGCTTATGTGCATGAGCAGGGATATATTCATGGAGATGTACGGATTCCCAATGTTATTTTACGTGAAGGGACGGTGCATCTGATTGACTTTGGCCTGGCAAGACGCTTGGGGGAGCCGTTGTTGCCAGAGCTAAAGCGACGTATGCGTGAAGTGCCTGAGCCTGAAGATGAACCGGCTACACCGGATCATGATCTGCAGGATATCGGCCACTTTCTCCTTTTTATGCTGTATTCGGCTTATGAGCCAGAGAAGGGCCGTGAACCCGCCAGCTGGCAGGAGGAACTGAAGCTTACGCCGGAATTGCATCAGATGCTGGAACGACTCCTTGGACTGCGTCCGGGTTATGAAGGCGGAGCGATGGAGTTACGGGCAGAAATGGAACGAGTGTTGGTGAAGGTAAGATGAAACAAGTGAAATAAGCTTTATGGGTGGACCTATATTTGTTATTCGTGACCTCTTCGTATGATATAGGGGTCTTTTTCCTTTTTACTGATACATGCATAACGTACAAAACAGTGGGGTGAATGATATAATGAATAACAATTATACGTTGAAGGAGGCGATTCATCATATGCTTAAGAAACTGGAAGGCGATCATGCCGAATTATTCAAAACGTGGTTTCATAGCAAAAAAGATACCATAGTGGATATTGAAGGAAAGCATTATTTAATCAAGCCGCTGGAAAACGTCGTTCAGGAAGAAATAGAAAGTGATCACGAACTCAAAACTTTAATTATGCAAGCTAAAAAGGATATTTCTTCGGGTAGGGTCTACTCTACAGATGATATCATTGACGCAATTGAAAAAGGGGATTTATAGATGTTGATCCAGTGGACACCTTCCGCAAGATAGGCTCTCGCTCAAATTGGGAGTGTTCGTTTCACTCAGGAAGAAACAAAGCTCTATAAGATTGAACTAGTTCGGAGAATTGAGATGAAGGTAGCTGTCATGGCGGAATCCATGCCAGCTCAGGAACCATCCTGGCAAGGGACGTACCGGATATTAGTTGACAAATTTAAAGTGTATTACTCGTTCTCGATGGATAAGCGAATCTGCTACATTGAGGCACTGCGACATCAAAATCAGCAAAATTGATACATACTCATAAAGAAACAATAAGGGGTGTTCTGTTAGCCGTGTGTATGGCTAACGAACACCCCTTTGTTTTTGTTACATCATTGATATATGGTCGCGTACACTGAGCTGACCGATGATTACTCTTTAGTATTAGGAGTGGAAGCCGCTTAGCTGGAGCTGTATTTTCTGCTTTTGTAATAACCGGAACCACTGCGGTTATCCCGGTATTTCACATCCGAGGAAGAATAGCGCTTGTAGGAACGCTTGCCGGAGGAACTGCTGTGACGTTTATACGAGCGCCTGTCCGAGGAGCTGTAACGTTTACGGTGAGATGAAGATTTGGAATCGAGTAGTTTGCCGATAATTTTTTTGAACATGAGCTTTCACCCTTTCGACTTCAACTGTTTTAACCATATACGTGGCCAGATTAGAAGGGGTTTCGAGTTTTTTATGGATAATTGTATTCATTGGACAAGAGCTTGGCGTATAATAGGATGTTGCTGATTACACGGAATTTTTTATTTTGAGCGTTTAGCGTTACAATAGAGGACAGGATAAGATTTTAACGGACAAGGAGTAGTTGTTATGATTACGTTGAAGACCAAAGAACAGATTGAATATATGAAAAAAGCCGGAGAAATTCTCGCCGCGTGCCATAGAGAAATTGCAAAAATGATTCGTCCGGGCATCACGACACAGGAGATCGACCAGTTTGCAGAGGCGTTTATGAAGAAAAATGGCGCTACGCCGGAACAAAAGGGGTACAACGGATACCAATATGCGACATGTGCGTCGGTTAATGATGTAATCTGTCACGGTTTTCCGGGAAAATATGCATTGAAAGACGGCGATATCGTTACCATCGACATGGTGGTTAATCTGAATGGCTGGTTGGCCGACTCGGCCTGGTCTTATGCCGTAGGTGAAGTGACTCCAGAAGCGCAACATTTGCTGGATGTAACCAAAAACTCTCTGTACAAAGGCATTGAACTTGCCGTAGTGGGCAACCGAATTGGAGATATCTCTCATGCCATTCAAGTCTATGCAGAGGGTGAAGGTCTGTCGGTTGTACGTGAGTTTATTGGACATGGCATTGGTGAGAAGATGCATGAGGAACCACAAGTGCCTCACTATGGTCCGCCACATCGGGGCCCACGTCTGAAGGAAGGCATGGTTATTACGATCGAACCGATGCTGAACATCGGCACGTACCGCAGCAAGCTGGATTCGGATGGATGGACTGCGCGTACTATGGATGGAAGTCTGTCTGCCCAGTATGAACATACGATTGCGATCACAGCAGACGGTCCTGTGATTTTGACAGCACAATAATAGCTAAGGGCAGCTACCATGTGACGATATTTGCATATTTCAAGGCGGCCCACGTTTGTGATCCGCCTGTTTCGGTTTAAACTAATAAGAAGTGATAACATAGAGCCAGTGGTGAGTGATCTCAGCTGACAAGGGTTAACCTTGCGTCCACTTGGCAACAAGGAGGTAATTTTGGTGTCTATAAATAAACAGATCGTACTTGCGTCTCGTCCCGAAGGTGCCCCATCCAGAGAAAATTTCAAATTCATTGATGCACCTCTTCCTGAACCGGAAGCTGGGCAAGTCCTGGTACGTACATTATATTTGTCGGTCGATCCGTACATGCGGGGCCGCATGAAAGATACAAAATCCTATGCTGCACCCTACGCGTTGAATGAAGTGATTAAGGGTGGGGCCATTGGGCAGGTGGTGGAATCTTCGGAACCCAATCTGCGCAAAGGAGATCTCGTATCCGGCATGTGGGGCTGGCAGCAATATGCTGCAGTGAATACGACGGATCTTTCGCTGATTGATACTGAAGAGGCACCAATCACGGCATACCTGGGTGCGCTGGGCCTGACGGGTCTGACGGCTTATTTTGGTATGGAAGACATCGGCAAACCGAAGGACGGCGAAACGGTCGTTGTATCGGGAGCAGCCGGAGCGGTAGGCATGATCGCAGGTCAGATTGGTAAAATCGTAGGAGCGCGCGTGGTCGGCATTGCAGGCTCCGATGAGAAATGCGTTTATTTGAAAGAAAAACTGGGCTTCGACGTGGTGTTGAACTACAAGAAGGAGCAGGATATGTCAGCGGCCATTGAACGGGCTTGCCCGGATGGCGTGGACGTCTACTTCGACAATGTGGGCGGCGACATCTCGGATGCAGTCTTGCGTCACATCAATCGGAATGCACGTATTCCGTTATGCGGTCAGATATCGTCTTATAATCTGGAGAAACCGGATATCGGGATGCGGCCACAGACGTTGCTCTTAACCAATACAGCATTAATGAAAGGTTTCCTGTTGGGTGACTACACCAAATCCTTCAAGGAAGGCCGCGCCAAGTTGGCGAAATGGATCAAGGAAGGTCATCTCCAGTATGAAGAAAACATTGTGGACGGGTTTGAACAGACGCCGGAAGCATTCATGGGCCTATTCTCTGGAGATAATCTGGGCAAGCAGTTGGTTAAGGTTGCAGATCCTGAATAGATGATATCGCATGGTTTTACATTTAATAAGTAGATGTAAACGAAAAGACACGTTCTTCACATCGATGGTGTGGCAGAACGTGTCTTTTTATCTGTAAATCTGTGCAGGTGCTTAGGGTGACTAGTGTTCGGCAACCAGCACTTCTTTGTAGTGTTTGTACATATATACACGCCAGCGTACAATCATGCCGAAGGCCAATAGGAAGAATAGTCCGCCCGTTTGCGGAATGCTTACATATCGCTGGATGACTTCATGCAGAATTAAACGTACGGCTAGCAATCCGAGCAGAATGAAAGCAAAGCTGCGGGAGCGCGTGGCGAAAATCTCTTCGCCTACTCGTTCAAACCGTGTACTGCGAATGAGGGGATAGGAGAAAAGGAACCAGCCCACCAAAAACGCAATGAATGCCCAGAGTAAAGGAACATGTGTTGCCGGTACAACAAACATGAGAAATCCTGTACTCATGCCCAGCGGTGGAATAAGGATTTTGCGAATGGTCACCGGTCTGTGACTGGCTTTCATGCGGATGAAGATGGCAAGCAGTGCCATGACGAGCATGCCCACGGTTGCTCCAATTTGCAGGTAGTACGGACTGATTTGAGCCACGTAGAACTCCCTCTTTCTGGAATAATATATTATCCGTAGATCCGGAACTCAGTGTGAATTGCCGGAATTTTCAGTTCCTATTATATCACAATCGCATATAACCGATAGAAAGCTTAGTGTATCATATACCCGATATGTATTCACAGGGTGTATTTGAAAATTTTGTATTATTGTGCCCGTTGTAAGGCCGTTTATTCGATTAAGGGGAAAAGTGACGACAACACGGATACAGGAATTACATGCAGAAGGTTGAACTGGTGATGCGGTTACAGAAACGTATGAAGCTAATCGGGGAACGTGGCCGTATTATATATATTCACGATTCGATCTGCAGGGTGGAAGTACCCGGTTATGGCGTGAGTTGTTAAGATAGCTAATTTTATTTTGATCGAATTGTTGGTGCCTGTGTTGGAACTGGGAGCGATCGTGTGTTATCCGCGAGTGCAGTGATGTTCGAGATATGGTGTTCACGCTAAGCATACACTTCCAGAGAGGTGACGCATCTGCTATTGTATGCATGTACGGAGATGTTCTGGTTCAGACCACTGAACAATATATTCCGTATGTTTGGCCTTGTGCAGGCTATCGGATTGAAGAAGGAAGAAGAGAAGAACATTAGGATTGGATCAGGGTAATCTGCTGGGAAGACTGTGTATACCTTGGAACAGAGCAAGGAGGAAGACGCTTCATGAAAAAAAGTTACAGGCCAGTTACGATGTGGACGCTGGCTTGTTTTACAGTGGTATCGGTGGTGCTGGTTGTCCCCTGGATTATGTGGCAATCCCAGGCCCCTGTTCCGCTGAACATTATGATTATAGACAAGAGCAAACCGGACTTGTCCTATCAGGGGCACAAGGGACTGGTCTGGCTTCTGAATCAGCAGAAGATTGTACAGCACACCGGGGAACATTACTCGTATGAAGAGGATTATTACGGCTATGATATTCAGAACGGGCTTCCACGGTTGAAGCAACTGCTGCCGGATGAGGTGACAGACACGGATCTGATCTATCTGACGGCGAATCGGAGCAGTCTGTCTGCACAGGAGAATAAACGGAAACAAGACGGAATCTATGAAGGACTCACGATATATGATGTGCAGAAGATTCGCGAAGCTGCATATAAAGGGGTAACGGTTGTCGCCGAATACAGCGCAATGGCCAATACGGCTTCGAAGATGACTAGGGAGCAGCTGTATCCCATCCTGGGAGTGAACAGCAGTGGTTGGCAAGGGAAGTCGGTATCTAACCTGCAAAGCTTGGAAGAAGTCCCCCGGTGGGTTCGGGCAAATTATGAGCAGCGGGAGAAGAAGAAATGGCCTTATGCCGGAGCTGGTATTCTGCTAGTTCATATAGATGGGCAGGTCATCGTGCTGGAAAAAGGCCCGGATGTGAAGACAGAGGATGTACAGGTTGCATTCACACCAGAAGGCAGGGATTGGAGCGGCATAACCACGGATATTCATTACGGTGGATGGTTTGATATCATTCTGCCGCAACAGCGGGATTCCATATTGGCTTGGTACAAGACTGATATGACGAAGATAGGCGAGCAGAAGCTGGAGCATGCTGGAGTACCAACGGAATTTGCTGCACTTGTCCGCTACGACGATTATAATCGATCGTATTACATGGCAGGGTCATTCGGAGAGATGAAGCATTATTCCTTCTGGCGCCGAATCCGGGGATGGGAGGTCGTCCGGTCCAAGCTTACGCCAGATCAGAAAGATATTCCTGACATGTTCTACTGGAAGGTGTACGTGCCAGTGATGAAGCATATTTTGGAGGAAGTGCAGGATAGTCGGCAGCAATGGCCGTAGGGTGGTTGTAAAGAAAAACGTTCGGATGGGGAACAGACGGCGAGAGGCCGTTCTAGCCGGCTGAGGAACGGGAGATGTACATATTAGAGAAGTGCGTAGATGTGAGGGGTAAAAGTGTGGTTGGAGCGCGATGCATATCAGGCAGAATCTTGATTGATATGTACGATGCGATTTGGGTAGCTCGAAGGGAAGACCCTTACCACCATGAAGAATTGGGTTTGTCGCTGGATCGGTGAAAAGAATCATCCCACTGCGGGCGGCGTGGCGTGAACATGATCTGAAGTATCGTACGCAGCACGTTCTAACGAACCCAGCACATCTTATTCGGCCCAATGGAGTACGTTGGCAAATGTAACGAATCACAGACACGTTAATTGCGCAAATATGCTTATTTTGCCTGTCCAACTGTCAGTTTTCTGCGAAATAGGATGTGTGAGATTCGTTAGCTTTTGTTAGTCCCTCTATTCGCCGTTTTAGAGTGTCCTCGGTTCGTTAGACTTCAGTCAGAGGGCACCGATCATGTTAAGACGCAACCGTGGCACCCTTTTTTTCTTCTGTGTTAAAAGTAATGGGCGTAACTATACCATTATTACTGTTAAATCTAGGGGCTGTCCCGTACACAGCAATGCAAAAAGGACTGCAGCGGATCTGCAGTCCTTTTTCATGATGCAACTTGTGTTTACTAGTCCCGGTGAAGATGCCGTAGTCCGTGGAGAAAGGCGGATACGGTCAGACGCAGACTTTCGTCAGGGTCAAAGTCCATGCCGAAGCCGCCTTGTGCCTCAATGGAGGCAAATCCATGGCAGAGGCTGCGCAAACCACGAACGGCGTGTAATGCTTCCGCTTCGGTTAGCGGGTAGGGCTGCAAGCTGTGCAGCAGCAACTCCAGCGTGGCTGTGCTGGCCGCGGCGAGCTGTGGCTCCTCGCGGTCCGGAGCATGGAATGAGGCTTCGTAGAGCCCGGGGTGCTCGCGGACGAAGCCAATGTATGCCGCGGCGATGGCCTGAATGGCATCATCGCCAGTGCGGTCAGCGATAGCCGCGGTTAATGCGCGGCTGAGCTGTTGCACGGACATCAGCGCCATTTCCTGGCGAAGCCCGGGAAGTCCGCTGATGTGGTTGTAGAGCGACGGCGAGCGCACATCCAGACGCTGGGCGAGTGCGGCCAGTGTCAGCGCCTGAAAGCCGTCGCTGTCAGCAAGCTGGGCGGCGGCGCTGAGCAGAGCGCCGCGATCCAGCCCTTGCCGCGGGCTCATCGTTGCCCCCCGGCAAGATCGAACCGCTGCTGAGCATCAGCGGTTGCCGCGCGCATGGCGGCCGCGGGCTGGCGCAGCATCCGTCCGTGGCCTACAGCCAGCACGGACGGTTCCAGCTCCGCCAGGCGCTTCGCGCTGGCCAGAGCCGCTTCGCGGTTCCACGTCGCCAGCGCGGGGAACGGGAAGAGTGGGCGCACGCGGCCGGATACGGCAAGGCCGCCTTGCAGCTGGTACGCGTCGCCAGCGATGAGCGCGCGGCTGCGCGTATCCATGAAGGACATATGCCCCGGCGTATGGCCCGGTGTGGCAATGGCTACGAGCGATCCAATCGAGTCACCGTCATCCAGCAAGTGGTCTGGCTGGGTACGCACCGCTTTGGGCTTGGGCACGCCGCCGCGTACCGGGGTCTGTGGCTCATCTGGAAGCAGTGAGGTATCTCCCGCCAATAGCGGTGCATCTCGTCTGGAGATGAAGACCTCAGCTTGGGGCAGTGCTTCTGTGAGGTAATCCAATGCGCCAATATGGTCGCTATGCGCGTGTGTCAGAATGATCTTGGTAATCGGCTTCCCAAGGGGTTGGGCAGTTGCCAAAATCCCTTTAAGACTGAAGGGGATTCCGGCATCAATAAGGATTAATCCATCTTCCTCTTCAACGAGGTATACGTTCACAGGGAAGAGTCTTGGAAAAAATGTAACTTGAACGACATCAAATTCTCGAGTGATGCGCATCAATAAACCCTCCTTAAAACTAATGATATTAGTATAATAACTAATGACATTAGTTTTAGCAATACCCAGTTTTCACTTTGTTCCAATAAAAAAAATTTAAATAATGATGCACTTTACAAAAAAAGCGTTTTCAAAATGAAGATTACCGATTATAATAATCACGTAAGCCCTTTCATATGTCTATCTTATTGGAGCCCTTCGCGTAGCGAAAGGCTCACTTTTTTGTTCTTTTTGAATTAAATGCAGACAGGATGTTAATCTTCGATTGATCTTGTTGATGAGCTGTAAGTATTGGTATAACAGGAAAAAACACATGTGATCCCCATCCTGATTGAAAGTTGACAAACATAACTGTTATTCATATAATGACAGTTATACTTACCTTGGGTGAAGTTCATCGGTGTTGTAAGCCGGGAAGGGAGTAAGTAATGAACAGCGAATTTACCATAGCGGTACATTGTCTTGTTTTTCTGTCGATGAGAGATGAGTGTATGGCCAATAGTGAAGATTTGTCCCAGAGTGTGGGTACACACCCGGCCAGAGTTCGTAAGGTGCTTAGTGTTCTGCGCAAGCATGGTTACCTGACAACGAAGGAAGGTGCTCATGGTGGATACTTGCTTAGCCGTCCAAGTGAAGAGATTAAGCTTGGCGAATTGTACAGACTGGTAGCTGGCGGTTCACTCGGTCCAAGCTGGTGTTCAGGGGAGTCCGGTTCATCGTGCGTAGTATCTTCCAATATGCAGGATGTGATGGGGAACATTTATAACGGAGGCGAAGAGGCGCTCAGCGCTTATTTTGACTGTATTTCCATCCAGGATGTGAAAGAACGTATAGGTCGTGGAGATGCATGTGACTTAGCATTAGACGGATTGTCTGTAAAAGAGAAGTCCTGACAGATTCCATAATTAAAGGTCTTTTGAGATATGGCCTTGGTTTAGTCAGGCATGGTGGTAAGATTCATGTGGTCGACTGGTTATGGTGTGGGCTTATGCTCCGGTGAAAGATCCATCGATGGTTGTAAAGCGATTCCGGGCATAACGTGAACACAGATGAGGAGAGATCGTCTGCGCTGATGTTATTTTCGGAAGGCAAATACTCGGTAGAGTAGACTTCAAGATCCTTTGCGAAAGTAGAAGAAGAACACAAACAAAAATAGATTTTGGGGAGTGGAACACATGTCAGGCATTGAAAAAAATGAAACACTTCGCGTCATTAGTGAACGCCATGCTGTCAAAAAGTACGAAAAAGGGTTTGAATTGCCTGAAGCTGATCTCAATGCGATTTTGACAGCAGCTGCGGAAGCACCATCTTCATGGAACCTGCAACACTGGAGATTCCTCGTGATTGAATCCGAAGCAGACAAAGCGAAATTGCTGCCAGTTGCTTACGGTCAAACTCAGATCGTGGAAAGTTCAGTTACGATTGCTGTTCTCGGAGATTTGGAAGCGAACCGTAATACCGTAATCTACGATCAAGCTGTTGAAGCAGGCGCACTGACTGCTGAGGTTCGTGACGCATTGGTTGGACAGATCAACGGTGCTTACCAAAGTCCGCAAATCGCTCGTGATGAAGCGATCCGCAATGCATCCTTTGCTTCCCAAAATATTATGCTTGCTGCACGCTCCCTAGGTTATGATACCTGTCCAATCGGTGGATATAATCCACAAAAACTGATCGAGACCTTCAACATTCCTGCACGATTTGTGCCAACGTTGTTGATCACTGTAGGTAAAGCGGCACAGCCAGCTCGCCCGTCAGGACGTTTGCCATTGTCTGAGGTTGTTGTTAAAGGTTCTTTCTAAGTTAGAAAGTTAAACCTGATGATTACATCAGTGATATAGGTATAATACAAACAGCCGTACTTTCCTGCTGAGGGAAGGTGCGGCTGTTTGGTATATGGAGGTTCTGTGGTGAAGTCCACTCACGGGCGCTCCAATCGAGCAGATTCACCACTCAAGTGAGTTCGCAGCCTCCACGATGAGATAATTACTTCTCAGGGGTTTCCGGGATTTGTGGTGCATGGAACGATTCCATGTACTCGATTGCGTTATACATCATAACAGCTGATTCGGCACGGGTAATCGGTTGTTTGGGATTGAAGTTTCCTTCAGCATCCAGTTCATTGATCTTGAGAACGAGTGAACGTTGGATGGCACCTTGATACTCTGGCGTAAGTTCCTGTTCGTCGGTAATGTCCACGGGTTTGATATTAATCATCGGCAGACCGCCTCTGGACTCGATACCTTGCATCAGGAACAATGTGAATTGTTCACGAGTGAGCGGTTTGGACGGATCAATATCCTGTGACATCTGAATGCCATTATATTGAGCGCGGATAAATGCATCACTGTACCATACGCCATCTTTTACATTGGCGAAGTGGTCACTTGGCACTGGCATTTTGATAAAACGAATCGTGTCCAGATTAAGATTCAGTCCGTCCGCAATCAGTTGAATACCCTGAGCGGTATTTAACTCCAGTTCAGGTTTAAACAAGCTGTCGCTCACACCTTTGATGAATCCATCCTGATGGAGAGATTCGATTTTGTCTGCTCCTGCGATACCTTGAATATCTGTGAATTGGGCCTGCGCTGCGTTGATCGGGCCTGCACTTAGAGACAGCGTGAGCAGGGCTCCCGCAGTTAATGTCGCAAGTATATTTTTTTTCATGATGGTTCGCCTCACTTTTCCAGGGATGATCCCTTTATATAAAAGTTATTTGCCCCTATAGACGACCCTTCTGTTCAAAAGGTTGCTGCAATTTTCCAATCGAATTGAAGACGATAATTCTAAAACTTATTAGTGAAGCACTGTGAATGCATATCTTCTAACCTTTGGATTGATTTCGATAATCCGTGGGTGAACGTCCCATCATTTTGCTGAACAGACGTGAAAAGTAGTATGGGTCCTTGAATCCAAGCTCGGAACTGATCTGCTTCACGGTCCAATCGGTAAAATCCAGATAGCGGCAGGAATGCTGGATCTTGAGCCGCAGGAAATAATCGATGGGCGAATGCCCGGTAGCTTGCTTGAACAACTGAGAATAATGGGGGACAGACAGCCGCGCATGTGCCGCCAATTCCTTGAGGGTGATTCCGTTCTCCAAGTGCTCCAGCATATATTGAACGGATTGTTCAGCCGCACGTTTGCTGCTTACAATTCCACTATCCGTTCCGGTCGTCTCCGGTCCATAAGCGAGCATACCAAGCATATAACCGATAATCTGGGAGGCATATGTCATCGTCTGCATGGAGTAACCTGTCTCTAACGCGCCGTAACATTCATGGAACAGCTCAAGCCATTTTTGAGCCTTGGCCGGTGGCATGGTCGTAATATGATGGGTTAACAATGGTTCTATGTAGGATAAAGTGTGTTCCCCCCGCAGATGAATCCAGAAAATACTCCATGGTTCGGCTGTGTTGGCACCATATACATGAGGGATATGTGCAGGCAATATGACAAGGTTCCCAGGGCGGACATCATATGTTTTGCTGCCATCCATCGTATACCAGCCTGTACCTTGGGCACAGTACATCAGAATGTGTGATTCACAACCATCGGGACGGTCACGGTAATGATGCTCTGCTTCGTGAAAGTAACCGATATCGGTAACATATAACCCGGACGTGACTGGATAAGCTGCAGCTTCTTGCAACAGCGGGTCCGGAAGCACTATGAGTTTTTGCATACGAAATCCGTCAGATTTACGCTGTAGGGGTGGTCTGTTGTTAGGTCTCATACTTTGTATTATGGTGAGAGGGGTTAAGGGAGTCAATAACGGATATGAGAGCGCTCACCAGGGATGTAATCGATTTAGAGAGCCAAGTTACAGGAAGTGAAGCAGTTGCCCGTGAATTGGGTAAGTACATATCAGTGGGTAGAATCAGAATAGTGAATATATAGGATAAGGGAGAGATTTAGTCATGGAACCAGTCACAACGCAGGAAACGCTTTTCTATACAGGTACGTATGCGTCAGCGGAAGAACCAGGAATATTCTTGTGTGCGTTGAATGCGGATACAGGAGAGCTGCGGATCGTGAATCACATGGAGGGCGTGAATAATCCGTCTTATCTGGCGTTATGCCCGGATGGCAACTGTCTATATGTGGCGAGTGAGACGGATGAGGGAGAGGTGTTGGTGTATCGGAGAGATGCGGCAACGAGTGAACTGCACCTGATGGATCGAAAGCAGACCAGAGGTGCTTCTCCATGTTATGTGTCTGTCTCCAAGGATGGTCAGTGGGTGTTCTCATCCAACTATAGCAGTGGCAGTGTCAATGTATTTCCGGTAGGCGATCAGGGGACGCTTGGTGAGATGAGTGCGTGGGTAGAGCACACGGGTAGTGGAATCAACGAAGAACGCCAAGAAGGGCCGCATGCTCACTCCATTCAGCCAGATCCGTCTGGACAATATGCTGTCGTGTGTGACCTCGGTCTGGATCAGATCATTGTGTACCGGTTGGAAGAGGGACGTCTGGTTACCCATCGTGAGATGGATCAGCCACCAGGCGCAGGGCCAAGGCATCTTGTGTTCCACCCCAACTCGAAGTGGGCATATGTAATCAACGAATTGAACAACACGGTTACGGCATTCCTATACGATGAGCGCAGAGGGGAGTTTACTACGGTGCAGCATATTTCCACACTGCCAGAAGGACATAAAGGTGAGGGAACCGCTGCAGACATTCGTTTATCACCATGTGGACGTTTCCTGTATGCATCCAATCGTGGAGATGACAGCATTGTACTCTACCATATTGACCAGGAGAGTGGGGAGTTGGAAGCCGTAGAGTGGACGTCCACGATTGGGCAGACACCACGTAACTTTAATATTTTGCCAGGTGGAATTCTAGTCGTGGCGAATCAGGACAGCAATAATCTCGTAGGTTTCCAGATCAGCGAAGAAGACGGACGTCTGACGCATAACGGGTTCAAGCTGGAACTGCCTCGTCCGGTATGTATTGCGCCTGTAGTATAAGTTGTAATCCGGTGAAGTGAGAAGTGCAGATGCAATAGTACATCTTAATAATTGGTCTACAAGCTGTGAAATCATGGGGAAACACATGGTTTTACAGCTTATTTTAATTTTTTTATGCAATTAACTTGAAAATAGTGGCAATTATCACATTTTTTTATTGACCATCGTTCGAACGTTCATTATGATCAGAATATATAGTGAATAAACCTAAAATCTGGATGTTGCACGAAGGGTGGTGCTTTCCTTGGAACCTGCAAATTCAATTCGGGAGCAATTAACCCAATTTATCGAAAAAAACAGCATGACGCTCTCCCGATTCTCGGAAGTATCTGGCATCAATACAGGCACAATCAGTCGTATCTTACATGGGAATCGTCCCATATCGGTGAGTCAGTTGATTGCGATCTCATCAGGAATGGGCGTGGTAGCGGATCATTTTTTTGCCGACTATGTGGAAGAATGTTTCGCTTATTCCGTCTCGATGCGGCGGATCAGACCGTTTATTCTCCGAAGTGCGGAGTTGAATCGGCTGGACTGCATTGAACAGATTCTTTATCGGCTACTGGACGACCTGGATTATGCGACAGAATTATATGAGATGGCGGAACAATTGTTTGAACGAGATCAACGGTCTGCGGCGGCATTGTTATATAAGAGTGTGAGTGAAGTTGAGAAATATCAGCATTCCGAACGGCTTGCGATGTGTCAATATCGGTTGTTTTTAATTGGACAAGGAGAGAACCTGGAAGAAAATCTAAAGGCGGCTATCTTGTTCGAGCCCTATGTTGACCGGTTGGATGAGGGATATCAACTGGAAGCCTTCAAAGATCTGATTCATGTTTTTGGTTCGGTAAATAAATGGAGCGAAGTTAAAGATATCGCTGACAAGATGTTACAGTTAGCCAAAATTCAATATGATTCAATTAACATTGTGGATCGACGAAATCAGGAGTGTAAACAAACAGTGCGACCACTTTACTTTTATATACTATATGCTTGGTTAATTCAGTCGACGGTATTTGAGGAGCAGGGAGACTATACCAAAGCATTAGAACTTGTGGGGTTGTATGCAAGTGGAAAGAGTTGGGTTCGGGAGGACGATGAAGAATCTCGACGTGTGCTGAATCAATTCGAAGAATGGGCATTGGCTAATAAGTATCTCTATCAGATGTTATCTGGGGATCAGAAGGTTGTTAAAGAATACGCAAATTACATCACGCAATACCCTGAGGAGATATTTTTGGCAATACGTTATATCATTCAGGCAGCGAATAAGTTTAACTGGAATATTGATGATATTATAGAGCGTTTCTCGGATTACATTGTCTTACGTACATACATGACAGAATTTGGACAATACAACTCTTCAATGATGGATCAAAATTATGCAAAACTTTTAGGGGAATTGGCGCTATACTATTTAAATCACAATCGCGATATTGCAATAAATCGAATTTTAGAAGGATTAAACTTCTCTATCCAAAAGAATAATGATCTCAATTTCATTAAATATGTCATAGTTTTTCTTGAAAAATGCTTTAGTAGTGAAAAATCTGTAGACAAAGAAAAGCTTCAATTGCTAATTAATGAGCTACAGCGAATTAATACTTGATATCAATATTCTAGTTCTGAATTTATCTAATATCGATTCTCTTATATCGTGAAGAAGCCTTCTAGTTAAATAACTAGGAGGTTTTTTTATTGTTACCTCGTATTAAATTTTCATTTTGTGCCTCATTAAACAAAATGAAAAATTTGTCATAGGATACTAAAATAGTATTAAAGGAGGTGATTGTACAATGAATTCAGACGGTTTGGAAATGCATGGGTTCATACCCATAAGTCTAAAGATGTAATATGTTAATTTTACTTATCAGTTTGGCTAGGAAGATATCGCTCCACTTGAATTCATTTTTAGTAACTCAGAAAAATCATAAATGGAGGTATAGAACCCTGATGTGGAAAAAAACAAAAAAAGTGATTGTAAGTCTACTAACCGTATCAACTCTTTTCTCAATTAGCGCACCATTTGCAGCTTACGCATCATCATCAGAAATTATAGAGAAAAAAGCGCAGGCCACTGCCCCTAATTCAAACGTAATAACAGTTGTAGAACCGGTGACTGAAATCCAAGGGGTAAAAGTTAAAGCGGTTCAGTTAGCGATAAAGGCACTTGAGAGTGTAATTGATAATCCAGTAACAAGATGGGCTTTAGAAGCTATTTTTGATGAGGATACTGTAAAAACTGTAATAAAAAATAAAAACAAAATTTTCTCAGTACTTGATGAATATTTATATGCAGTAGACTTGACTACTCGGGAGATTGCAGCAGGTGCGAGAAGTGCAATACAACAACAAATTAAGGGTGCTCCCGGTCAAATCGTTGGACAAGTTGTTGAGTGGTTAATATACTATGGTAGTCAGTTATTATTATAGTTTCATTTAAGTTGATTCTATGGATGTGAGGTATCAGGATGACTAAACAAAAAGTTGAACAACTTGAGAAGAGAATTGAAATATTGTTAGACTGGAAAGACCGATTAACAGAATTGGTAGGAGATTCTCTTTCGCCATATGAGAAATGGTGCATCGAAAAAGAATTAAGTAGAGAAGATCAACATTTTATAACCAATCTGTGTCTCCTATTCAGTATCCAACTTCACCCGGACCAAGAGCATCCTGATGTTCAGAAAGTTAAACATAACGTAATGACTTTATTCGATATCAAAGAGATCGAAATGAATTTCCTTTGCTTCGAACAATTTATAAGTGATTATCAATTAAAAGAAAATCCAATTTTTTCTTGGGACGCAAGAGAGTTACTTGAAAAATTAAACGAGAGTGGCAGAAGTGTTCAACTAAAAGAGGTGCTACTGAATTAAGATATGTTCCTTGCTTATAGATAGAAAAGATACAATATATATATTATCTGATTGCAGGGATATAAGTACACTGTAATATATTTCACAAAGTCGAAGGAGAAATCCTTCGGCTTTTTTATGTACATATCATTTAATTACTAAATTAGACCTATAGATGGAATTATATGTTTAATTTAAAATGAATATATTAAAGCGCTTACACTAAAGATGGCGCTACAAGGGCAGCGGGCTTACCACTACAATTGGGGAGGCAATTGTTTATGGGGAATCGATCATCATTGTGGAAGCGCATATTACGTACAGCGGGAGTATCACTACTGAGTTCCGCATTATTGGTCACTTCGCTTGGCTTGAGCAACACACAAGTAACACATGCAGCGGGAGCAAGGCAGATGGAATATCTGGATCGCGGTGTGGTGGCTGTGAAGACCGGGACAGGAGTGTTTGTCAGTTGGCGGCTTCTGGGAACAGAAGGATCGAATGTATCGTTTAACGTCTATCGGGATGGAACCAAGGTGAACGCTACACCCATAACAAACAGCACGAACCTTCAGGATGCAAGCGGGACAAGCAGTTCCAAATATACGGTTCGCGCTGTAGTCAGTGGAACGGAGCAGGCTGCTTCAACAGCAGTGAGCGTATGGGGCAACAACTATCTATCTGTACCGCTCAGTGTACCCGCTGGTGGGACAACGCCCGATGGAGTAGCCTACACTTACAGTGCCAACGATGCCAGTGCAGGTGACCTGGATGGTGATGGTGAGTATGAATTGATCGTGAAGTGGGACCCTTCCAACTCCAAGGATAACTCCCAGAGCGGTTATACCGGGGAAGTGTTTATCGACGCCTATAAATTAAACGGAACACGCCTGTGGCGAATTGGTCTGGGCAAAAATATCCGTGCCGGCGCTCACTACACCCAGTTCATGGTGTACGATCTCGACGGTGACGGCAAAGCCGAGGTTGCGATGAAAACAGCCGATGGCTCCAAGGACGGCACTGGCGTGGTCATCGGGGATGCAAGCAAGGATTACCGCAATTCCAGCGGTTATGTATTATCTGGCCCCGAATTTCTGACGGTTTTCAATGGGCAGACTGGCAAAGCGCTCTCCACGGTGAACTACGAACCAGCTCGTGGCAATGTGTCCGACTGGGGAGACAACTACGGCAACCGGGTGGACCGATTCCTTGCTGCCATTGCTTACCTGGATGGGGAGCGGCCAAGTCTGGTTATGGCTCGCGGGTATTATACGCGCAGTGTACTCGTGGCGTATAACTGGCGGAATGGACAGCTGACCAAACAGTGGACATTTGATTCCAACACATCGGGTAACTCAGGTTATGCCGGGCAGGGCAATCACAATCTGAGTGTGGCGGATGTAGACGGGGATGGGAAAGATGAGATTGTCTATGGCGCCATGGCGGTGGATGATAACGGCAAAGACTTATATACGACAGGGCTTCATCATGGCGATGCCATGCATCTGAGTGACCTCGACCCGGACCGCCCTGGACTTGAGGTGTTTCAGGTTCATGAGACACCGTCCAATGCCGGAGTGGAGTTCCGGGATGCAGGTACAGGCCAATTAATCTGGGGTGTCAAAACAACGAAGGACATTGGACGCGGCATGGCGGCAGATATTGATCCTAGATATAAAGGCGCCGAAGTATGGGCAGATGGCAGCCTGTACACAGCCAAAGGGCAGAAAATCGGGACAACCTTGCCTTCCTCCACAAATTTTGGAATCTGGTGGGATGGCGACCTGCTCCGCGAACTGCTGGACAGCAACCGAATCGACAAGTGGAATTATACCAATAGCACAACGATGAACCTGCTCACCGCATCCGGCGTTTCTTCCAACAACGGAACCAAGTCTACGCCGAATCTCCAGGCCGATCTGTTCGGGGACTGGAGAGAGGAAGTCGTGTGGCGGACGAATGACAGTTCGGCGCTGCGGATCTATACCACAACAGCAGTTACCGACAAACGCATCTACACGCTGATGCATGATCCGGTATACCGTCTTGGCGTCGCTTGGCAAAATGTAGCCTACAATCAGCCGCCACACACCGGATTTTATCTGGGCGAAGGCATGAACACACCGCCGGTACCGAATATCCGGTATGCGGGCAGATGAGGAATGGACCAGGCATGGCAGTGCAATTCCGTACATGTTTACAATAGCCAGCGAAGCATGGGATTCGCTGAAGGGAACAACGGACGGTGGTTCGTTGTTCCTCTTTTTTTGCCAATGGTGCAGAAATCCGGTAAAAATCGGAAAAAACGTTTGACAGGTATATAGACTGCCTTTATTATACGTATATAACTTACTAAACAGGTAGGAATAATAAACCATGCAACCTGAACAGAATAACGTTCTCACCGTATAGACGGAGGAACACCGCAGCGCATCCTTTCCGGGTGGAGCATGCACGGCCCAGGGCCGGCATGACTTTATGGGGAGAAGTGCGCGGGGGTTCCTCCGTCTTCTTGTTTTTTACGGGGCGTTCGATCCTGTTCAGCCGGCCTGAGGTAGTCATGCAGATTGATATCGGGGGAGTGTTTTTGATGAAAAAGAGAATTCACAAGGGTATTCTGGTTGGTCTGGCACTGGTGTTAACAGGGGTACTGGCAGCATGCGGGTCGGATAGCGGCGGGTCCAGTGCAGCAGGAACATCAGGGGGAGCGGAAGGTGGCAAGGAAGGGACTAAGGCTATCGAACTGCTGAATGTTTCCTACGATCCAACACGGGAGCTCTATGAACAATATAACAAAGCGTTTGCGGCGCATTGGTTGAAAGAGAAAGGTCAGGAAGTGACGATCAAGCAATCTCACGGGGGATCGGGCAAACAGAGCCGTTCTGTGATTGACGGACTGGATGCAGACGTGGTGACGCTGGCATTGGGATACGATATTGATGCGATTGAAGATAAAGGCTTGATTAACGAAGGTTGGCAGGACAAATACGAGCATAACAGCTCTCCGTATACCTCTACGATTGTATTCCTTGTACGTAAGGGTAATCCAAAAGGCATTAAGGACTGGGATGATCTGATCAAAGGGGATACGCAAGTCATCACCCCGAATCCCAAAACGTCCGGCGGGGCGCGTTGGAATTACTTGGCGGCATGGGGATATGCCCTTAAACATAATAACAATGATGAGGAGAAAGCGAAGGAATTCGTTGGCGAATTGTTCAAGCATGCGCCTGTGCTGGATTCGGGTGCTCGTGGATCTACGACGACATTTGTTGAACGTGGCATTGGGGATGTGCTACTTGCCTGGGAGAATGAAGCTTTCTTATCGGTAAAAGAGCTGGGTCCGGACAAATTCGACATTGTCGTACCTTCGGTTAGTATCTTGGCTGAACCGCCCGTTGCAATTGTGGACAAAAATGCAGACAAAAAAGGAAGCCGCGACGTAGCGGATGCCTATCTGAAATATTTGTATAGTGAAGAAGGACAGACGATTGCCGCTGAAAATTATTACCGCCCAACGCTGGACAGCGTGGAGGAAAAATTCAAAGATCAGTTCCCTTCACTTGAACTGTTCACGTTAAAAGATGTATTCGGCACATGGCGGGATACTCAGGCCAAACATTTCAATGATGGTGGTATCTTCGACCAGATCTATGTTCCGGGCAGCTAAGGTTGCTCTATTCAATGAACACCCGATCAATCGCGCTGTGAGCGGCCAACCAGCCTCACCGGCTGAAGGCAGAGAGGATGAACGTGCATGAGCAAGGTGATGGTGACGCAAAGACGCACATTGCCGGGATTCGGATTAACGATGGGTTACAGTGTGCTTTACCTGAGCCTGGTTGTACTTATTCCACTGGCTGCGCTGTTGTTTAACTCAACAGGGCTGACGTGGGCAACCATGATTGAGGTTGCGACCAATCCCAGGGTGCTGGCATCCTTCCAGGTCAGCTTTCTGACCGCAGGTGCAGCGGCACTGATTGATCTCGTGCTGGGATTACTCCTGGCATGGGTACTTGTTCGGTATGAGTTTCCTGGCAAAAGGCTGTTTGATGCGGTCATTGATTTGCCTTTTGCCTTGCCGACGGCGGTAGCAGGGGTTGCTCTTACGGCGATCTATGCCGGCAATGGCTGGATTGGACAGTTTGTAGAGCCTTTGGGTATTAAGCTCGCTTACTCCCAGGCTGGAATTACGCTGGCGCTGATGTTTATCGGTATTCCATTCGTGGTTCGTACAGTGCAGCCAGTGTTGGAGGAGCTGGAGGCTGAGGTGGAAGAAGCGGCTGCCACACTGGGAGCAGGAAGATGGCGGATATTCCGTACCATTCTGCTGCCGGATCTGATTCCGCCGCTGCTGACCGGGTTCGCTCTGGCCTTTGCCCGGGGCATTGGCGAATATGGCTCCGTTGTATTTATCTCAGGTAATATGCCGATGAAAACGGAGATTGCCCCCTTGCTCATCATGGCCAAGCTGGAGCAGTTCGATTATGCAGGTGCTACAGCTGTAGCTTTGCTGCTACTTTTAGTCTCTTTCATCCTGCTGCTGATCATTAATTCCTTGCAGCGTTGGAGCCGGAAGGCGGGCAGAGCATGACGATGAAGCATGATGAGATATGGATACAACCAGATGTCACTCACCCAAACCAAAGGAGGTGCAGCATATGTCGGGTTCCATCCCACTGAGCCCTGTTCCACCCGTGAAGACCGGCCGCGGAACAAACCGTGCAACAACGGAAGCTCCATGGGTCAAATGGTTGTTAATCGGATTGGCAAGCCTTGTGCTCATATGGCTGCTCATTTTGCCACTGGTCATTGTGCTCATGGAGGCGTTGAAGCAGGGCTGGGGTGTGTACATCGCGGCTCTTACCGAGCCGGATGCCATGTCTGCACTGAAACTCACATTATTGGTTGCGGCGATTACCGTGCCACTGAATACGATATTTGGTGTGGCCGCTGCCTGGGTCATTACCAAATTCCAGTTCAAGGGCAAGGGACTCATGATCACCCTGATTGATCTTCCCTTTTCGATCTCGCCTGTGGTGGGCGGATTGATCTTTGTATTGGTCTTTGGTTCGAATGGGTGGTTTGGGCCGTGGCTGTCCGAGCATGACATCAAAATCATCTTTGCGCTGCCAGGCATCGTTATTGCGACGCTGTTTATTACGTTCCCCTTTGTAGCCAGGGAGTTGATTCCACTCATGGAGGACCAGGGAACCCGGGAAGAGGAAGCGGCGGTTACGCTGGGTGCTTCCGGGTGGCGAATCTTCTGGAGTGTAACCTTGCCCAACATCAAATGGGGGCTGCTGTACGGTGTTATTCTATGTAATGCCCGTGCTATGGGCGAGTTCGGAGCGGTATCTGTGGTGTCGGGACATATCCGTGGGGAGACGAATACGCTGCCGCTACATGTGGAGATTTTGTACAACGAATATCAATTCTCGGCTTCATTTGCTGTAGCTTCCTTGCTCCTGATTCTGGCTCTCGCCACGTTGCTTCTCAAGAGCTGGCTTGGACACAAAGCCGTTTCGGAAAAGTGATACAAAGCGGATTAATTTCATAATATGAGAAGTAGAAAATACAGATTGACAGCTACTGGAAGCCCTGCTAATGTATAAACCAAGTATATAGGTTGGATAAGAATGATTTATAAATCAGATGGATAACAGTGGATTTAGGAATATGGCGGGCAGTAGCCCGAGAAGAGGAGGCGGCTCTATGGCTAAGCCGTTAAAAGTGGATGAGGTATGGTTGGACCGAATTGCCGGACAGCTGAATGACATGGAGTTCGGTTCATTGCATATCGTGGTGCACGAAGGTCAGATTGTGCAGATGGAGCGAACCGAACGCAAGCGTTTTGAGAACACACCCTCAGGCAACGCCTCCAAATCTGGAAGCACGGCACGAAGCAATTCAGCCCGTTCACTCCGCGGATCGAATGCGAGTGCGAAGGGATAGAGAGTGACGTGGCGTCAGGGAAGCAAGGAGGAGTGTAGAGGAATACACATGTATAATCCGGCAACGGCTAGCAAGTGTATGATTTCAAACGGTCCCACCTATTGCGTGCGACTTGTTCCCTTATGCTCCTTATACCAATCATTCGCTTCAAGCAGCACCTGTTGTCCACCTGCATTCATGAATTCTTCCACAAAGGTATCGAAATGTCCTACAGGCTGATCGCCAGTGATAATAGAGATGTACGCTCTGTCTCTCATGCGAATCAACTCCGATGAATATTGAATCAGGGCAGGGGTTGCAACCTCCAGGCGATTATAGATACCATTCTCCGTCAACCCTGCAGATGCAGCCCACTGTTCACGTTTATCCGAGGCTGCACCTGGAACCATCATGCCAATACTTGAGCCGATCATATTCATATAATTCTCCATTCGGTTATATGGAGGAAGTAAGTGGAATGAATTTGAAGCATCAGCGTTCCAATCCCAGTGCTTTCCTGGAAAGCCATACTCCATTTTGATCTGCTCAGCAGGATCGGGGTTGGCACTTACATAATCGAGTATCTGCAAAATTTTCTCCAATTTTCCCGGCTCTTTCGCAGCTCCAGCACCTATAGCAATAAAATTCATCAGCAGATTGTTCCCTTTTGAACCGCTACGTCCATCCGGACCAATAACAGGAGAACCAAATACGACCTCTGCGTTTGTGTTCTTCTGTAGTAGCTCATTGACATTGAACGAAGGTTCCACCGGAGTTTCTTGACCATTTTCATCGAGGACACTGTAATCTCCCGCTTGATTCCAATGATAATAGTTGCCCATCGAAGTCATCCCAATTTTTCCATTGATAAAAGTATGGGATAGATGTTTATAGCCGCCTTTGTTTTCACCGGTTATGAACTCAGGGTCGATGATCCCGTCCCGATACCATTTTTGCATATAAGTCAGGGCCTTTTTCATCTCAGGCTCCAAAGCGCCGATCACGAGTTGGTTGTTTTTTTCATTAAAATACAGCTGCTCGGTGAAAACGGACTGTCCAAAAGCGCCAAAAACCACATTTAAACCCTCTCTGGACAGGCCATACGTATCCGGTTTACCATTACCGTCCGGGTCATCTTTGGCAAAAGCATACATAACCGTTTCAAATTCATCCAATGTCTTCGGAACGTCCAGACCAAGCTTCTTAAGCCAGTCCTCTCGGTATACGACAGGAGTTCGATAGATGTTGGTCTGGTTGATGGCCGGTATTCCATATAAGGAACCGTTTATTTTTCCATACGCTAAGTAACGTGAATCATAATTGCGAATTCGCTGTACGATATTTGGCGCATATTGTTCAAGTATTTCCGGGGAGATCTCCGCCAAGACTCCTTGCATCTGGTACTTAAGCAGATCATGCGGTTGTCTGATTCGGAACAGATCGGGTATATTCCCTTGAGCAAGCTCCAGATCCAGCAGTTCCTCGTACCGCTTGTTCTCAAGGTTCCACACCTCCAGATCGACATCAAACCGATCCTCAATATAGGCAATCATCTCTGCATCCTCAGGAACAGGGATATTTTGATGCATGGTCCAGGATATCGTATACTCTGGAGCCGTATCCTTCTCAGGGCTTGCCAGATGGTCCTGCTGTTGCACTTTTGCCCCGTCCCCGTTTAGAAAGGTACAACCGCTCATCAATCCTATAAGAATAGATGTAACAATCAATAGACATAACTTTCTTGAAAGGTTGATGTTCATAGCAACTCCTTTACTGACCCTATATAGATCCCTGTTCCATTAGACTGCGCATAAAGTTTTTTGGTGTACAGCCGTGAATTTCCTTGAACTTCTTGATGAAATAGGCAGGGGTACGGTAACCGACTGTATTTGCGACCTGCTCAACCGTAATTTCGCGTTGCGTCATCAGTTCTCTTGCGCGTTCCATCCTCTGGTTCGTAACATACTCCGAATAGACAATCCCGGTTTCTTCCTTGAAGAGTTTACTGAGATATTTAGGGCTGATGAACACTTGCTCTGAGACGTGATCCAGCGTGAGATCGCCCGATAAGTTCTCTTGGATATAGATTTTGACAGCCGAGATGGTATCCACGCTCCGTACCTCGCTTCGCTTCTCCATATGCATCACAAATTCGGTCACGAGATGAATCATCCATTCCGAATAGCGGTTGATATTGTAGAACAATGAGAATTGCTTGTACAGACTCAATGTGTGGGCCTCGGTGGGCTGCCAACGTACCTGATGAATACATTCAGAGTATATGGAGACCGTTTTAAGTAATATGATCCGACTGTATTCGGATGAATACATGCCTTCTTTTATCTGGGAGACCAGCTCTTGAATAGCCTGGACTGTGCCGTGCACATCCCGAGTCTGCAGTTTCTTCTCAAAATTTACGAGGTATGAGTCCGGAATTTCCAAGCTGCTGGTTTCCCTGTTCAGCAGATCCAGATCCTGAATGGCAGACTGATCGGGAAAGAAATAGCTGTATCGAATCAAGGTATTCGCCTGATGATAGCTTGTGTATACCTCCGTGAAGTGCTCTACCCATCCGCCCAGTGATAGCACGAAATCCAGATCGAATCTGGTTTTTGCTTCCGTATGAATGAAATCTACAATGAGATCAGAGAGAGGTTCTTCGGATTGATTGGTACAGATGATTACTGCTATTTTGTGATCCTGCAATTCCTCTGCCAGCAGCTGAGTTCCTTCCATCTCTGCCATCTCCAGTTGTTGGATCATCGTGTACAACGTATGCTGCAACTGTCTTGGCTGCAGATCCTTCCACTTCTCATTGACTGGGTCAATGACGATGCAGCGGAAGCGAGTATACGCCATTGAAATATGAACAGATTGCAGTTGTTCGGTAAGCTCCTCTGGGGTAAACCGGTTATTTAACATGTTCAGCATGATACTATGCTTAATCATCTTATGATTGGCCTGGAGTGTCTCTTCAAGGCTATCGACTTTATTGGACAGACTGTTAATGGTTGTATCGATGAAACGATATTCGTCCTGTTTTAAGCTGGTAGGGCTATCCATCCGGCTCTTGATGTTATTCAGGATTCGTTTGAGAGGACTATAATTGGCCCTGGTGAAGAGGGACGACATCGCTATACCAACCGCAACAGCCAATAAGCCGAGAAGAACCGAAATCTCCTTCAAGCTATCCAACTTATAATAGAAGCTTTCATTGGGCGTGGTTGTGTAGATTCTCCATGCATTTCCTTTAAATTGATCTTGGGTTACGACATGAGAGTCATAGTTAAATACAGGCGTGAAGCCCTCCTCTGAAGAAGGATAGGAGAGGAGTGACTGCGTCAGATTTTCCTCCGTGAAAGTGCCTATCAACGTTTTGTCCGCGGCAGAGATGACGGTTCCATCCTGATCGATAATTAATGTATTCGCATAGTCGGCAGGGAGCATGTTTTTAATAATCTGACTAATCGCTGACTCTTTGATGTCAATCGCAATCAGGGCTTTACTGTCTTGTCCAGACGATTGAAAAGGATAACTGTGGACATAGGAAATTAGAGGACTCCTGTTGCTCTGTTCCCGTGATTCGATATACGCATCCTGAGGCACCATGCGAGTTTTCATCCATAAGGAACTTTCTGGAGTCTCTTTCATCGCAGCAATCCAATCCGTCGTGTGATCCACACTCGAAGGCGTGTCCTCATAGAGCAATAGTCCATATACAGATGAGACGATGAAGTTATTCTTCGTATCGTACACATGAATCGCTTCAATGAGATCGGAATAATTCTGCACCATATTTTTGAGGGACTGTTCGATGTCCAGAATTTTGCTATGGTTTCCTTGTAAGCTATCTAAATTGATATTTGCAGCGTTACCGAGTGCCAGGGACAGGTAGACCTGATTCACCTTCTGGATAACGGAGCTCTCAATAGTATTGACCGTGCTTTTCAGCGACAATTGATTATTGATTCGGATCTCTTTGCTGTATTGATGGGAGAAGAAGAGATAGAAAATAGAGCCGAAAAGAAGCGCAATGACAAGAACAACAGCGAGGTAGGAAAGAACCATCTTGGATCTCACAGACTGAAATGGCTTACGCATTCTTTATCTCCCTTCATTCCTTATTTCTAAACAACTTCATCATTATATAGCAGGCCAAGGACGAGAAATCATGTTGACCGAAATTTAACAAACTCCCCCTTCACATTTTACATTCATTTAATAAAGCGTTTACATAAAAGGATATCATAATTAACGAAAGTAGTATCTCCTCTATTTTTTTAGGGCAGAAATCATCGGAACGTACGATTTTGATATAAAACGGAATATGTTCTATAGATGCGAAACGCTCTCTAATGCTACAGTAACGGCAGATCAGACATCTGTATAGAGACTTTCTTACTCATTTGCAGATGCAGGAGCAAAAAAATAATTTACCATAATGGGAGCGTGTATTTGCAAGCCATGAGAAAACCACTTAAAAAGTCACTGGCATTACTTCTAATGTTGTCTATGGTAGGTCCGACATTTGCAGAGAAGAGTTTTGCAGCCGATCAGAAGATTCAGTTCTCTGATATTAAGGGACACTGGGCGGAAGCGAATATTCAAGCATGGGGTGATGAAGGATTAATTCGAGGTTACCTGGATCATTCATTTAAACCAAATACGTATATTACCAGAGCAGAATTTATGAATTTGGTAAACGGTGCTTTTGGATATTCGGGACAAGCTCAAATTACCTTCAGCGATGTGTCTGAGAGTGCATGGTATTACGAAGCCATTTCTATTGCAAATGCGAATGGATATATAGATGGGTACACCGATGGCACCATGAAGCCGCAA
Organism: Priestia sp. FSL H7-0729; assembly: GCF_038005685.1. Classification (NCBI taxonomy): domain Bacteria; kingdom Bacillati; phylum Bacillota; class Bacilli; order Caryophanales; family Bacillaceae; genus Priestia; species Priestia sp. FSL H7-0729. Next base: position 6,649 of record NZ_JBBOTQ010000010.1, on the reverse strand, counting down.
GATCCGATTACCCGTCAAGAAGCAGCTAAAGTGATCGCTGGCATTTTGAATTTGGAGTCAAATGAAACAGCAGCGAATGTATTTAACGATTCATCGTCTATTGCGGCATGGAGCAAGGGAGCAGTAGGTGGAGCGGCAGCAGCGAAAATTATCGCTGGTTATGCAGACGGAAGCTTCAAACCACTTAATTCCATTACTCGTGCCGAAGCAGTGTCTGCGCTCGTTAAGGCGGTGGAAACAGATGCGACTACAGCTGCCAAACCAGCTAAGCCAAAAGGAACGGCAGCTGTACTGAATGTTAATCCTCCAGCAGATGAAGCTCGGTTGTCCGCCGTGAAGGACGGAGCCAATGCTGGAGACGACACTTTGAAAAATATTGCGGAAACCAATCCATTTATTGATATCTTGGACGGTTTTGATCAAGTATGGTCCATGAACCAAGCGGATTGGAGAGATGGCACAGCGGCAACTAAAATTGGAGCTGACGGAAAGAATGCAAAGTATGGAGATGGACCGTCCCCATATTATGATGGCTTTAAGAATGATCCAACCGTAGCTGTTGCTGATCAGAAAACATATGCAAATGAAGAGATCCGAAACAAAGCGACTTGGGAAGCCAATATCAAATATGTAGAAAAGGTCACGCAAAACCGCACGGGTGAAGAGGCTTTGGCAGCCTACTATGATGACCAAAGGGATAAGATCTATAGCGTGATGGAGGGCTTTGGTCCGTTGGCTAACACGTATGTAGATATCATCAAGCCAAAGACAAACGTTGAACGAACGGTGGACGATATGAATAAGGTGTTGACCGAAGAAACTGTGGAAGATGAAAGCCAAGGTATTGGCGATTGGGAGGAAAAGACGGAACTTGCAGACTTGGTCCATTTAGTTGATCTGGTTCGATTCAAAATTCCTGCTTCATCTAATCCCTCTAAATATTTCTACTCTTCCCCAAGACCATGGAGAATGAATTCCAATGGAGAAGTGAAAGAAGTTGTTGACAGCAAAGGACTGCCTGTATGGGAAACCTTGGGCGAAGGTGAGAAAAAAGAAGTACCCCTGGCTTCAGGCGGCACCAAATCAACAGGAGAAAAACATTACCAGCAATACGAAACCAACGTTAAGCTTATTCCTGCGTTAACTTATGTCAAACGAATCGCTGAGGATGGAAGAGGAAAAGATGGCGGATTTCCGAGCGGACATACCAGCGCAGCTTACTTATCCGTATTTCCTTTGGCATACGCTACGCCAGAACGATTCGCTGAATTGTTAACGAGAGCAGCTCAGTTGGGCGAGAATCGGGTCGTAACGGGGATGCACTCACCGCTGGATGTTATAGGAGGAAGAATACAATCCACAGCCATGGCTGCATATGCACTTAATAAGGCTGAGAACAAAGATGTGTTAGAGAAAGGCTATGAGAATGCAGGAGAAGTATTTGGAGCTGCAGCCAAGGAAAAAAATATGAGTCTGTATGAATATGCACACACGGTAACAGAGGAGTATAATTTTAAAAGTGCATACGATGAGAATAAATGGGAAGATCACGACGCCAATAAAGCCTTCTATAGAGAGAAGATGACTTACGGTCTGCCACAAACAGGAACCAAAGGTTTGGCTCCCGTTGTACCACAAGGAGCAGAAGCCTTGCTAGAAACACGTCAACCGTATTTAACAGATGAGCAACGCAGACAAGTATTGTATACAACATCCATTGACTCTGGATATCCTGTACTGGATGAATCCAAGGGCTGGGGTAGAATTGATCTGGTCACGGCTGCGGATGGATACGGTGCTTTCTTGAACAATGTAACTGTGGATATGGACGCTTCCAAAGGACGGTTTAATGCAGAAGACTGGTGGAGAAATGATATCACCGGTAGTGGAATGCTCACGAAAAAGGGAACAGGAACCCTTACATTGACAGGGAAAAATAGCTACACTGGCGGAACCTTGCTGCAAGCAGGAACGCTGGTAGCTGAATCTTCAACTGCTTTTGGTACAGGTGATCTGTATGTAGAAAATGGAACAGTGGTTGTGAATGTCGATGGAGCATTAACCATGAATAGAAACTTCACCATGGATAACGGTACGCTGGAATTGGTTGTAGATGGTGAGAACAGTCAACTGAATGTCGGCAGAAAGCTCTACATTGATGGAGGAAGTCTCAAACTAGACTTATCCAATCATAAAATTGAAGGTTCCAAAGATATTACGTTAATCACCGCTAATGGAATTACAGGTGAATTCGACAGTGTAACCGCAGATGGTTATGATGTTACGGTCACGTACGTAAAAGGTCGTATCATTGCACATGTTGTAGCCAAATAAATGGAGTAATTAAAGTAATTATCCATTATATAAAGTGAACTAAAGCATGTTACACATGCGACTTCGATGACATAACCTTCTGATCGTTCTTCGCAAACAAGATTAGTATATAGAAAAGGGCTGAAACTACATTGTAGTTTCAGCCCTTTTTGCGTATAGTCTTGCATGATTTAGAGTGTGTCTCCAACCTACTGACAGCCGAGGTGTGCATGAAACGAGCCCAGAGTAAGGAACTTGCTGCATACGGCATGTATGAGCAAGCGACCAGAACGTCGCAAAGGCGAGCATTCTGTTTTCCTCTACTACTAATAAAAATTTTCGTCTCGTACGGGAGGGAACCAATGTTGTTCGCTCATTCGCGCTTGGAACTGAGCATGGAGTGAGTGCTAACGAATCTTAGGCATCTTATTCAAGGATTTGAAGCGCCTGTAGAAATCTAAGGAATCTGAGACACGTTATATCGCGATGTACGGCGTTTTACAGCATTTTTGTAGAGCGATTTTGGAAAATAACGTGTCTGATGTTCTTTACAATGTTGAAAGAGGACGTAGAGGCCAAATAAGTCGTCCTGAGTTCCTTAGAGAATGGTCCGGTTGTTCAATAGGGTCAGCCAGACGGATCTCAAGACTTTATGCATGCTGACAATTGTCATCGTATAACTGCTTTCGTTTGAAGACACGCCTTGTACTCCCTGATCGGTGAAAATCCAGTCGAGGGAGGACGAGTCTCGTATCATCGTGGTGGACTTCTAAGATCGATGCTATGAAAGAAGCCAATGCGTCAGTTATTCGTCGGTATGGGTACCAGATGCACGACGGGTATTCCCTTCTAGCTCCGTAGAAACCAGCTTCGTTGGTTCCAACTCCGTATGTCCTGCGTAGGGGCGATCACTGCGAGAGCGTGTCCCATTCAACGCGAAACCTGATATGAATATTATTAACTGTAATCCCAGGGCATAGGGGGCGGCAACAAGTCCAATCAGATGGAGCAAGGAGCATAGTGCGATCAGTAAAGAGAGCATTTTGGTTACTGTACGTGGTCTATCCCGGCGTGGGCTGGCCCAGAGCAAATAACCATATATGATAGTGATCATAAGGGAAACCGCACGAATCCAAGGCAGGATATTGTCCCATGAGTCAACAGGCACGTCCAGCATCCGCTGACGAAATACCAGATCTGTAATCAGAAATCCTGTGGCTGCCAATGCGGCTGGTTCGGCTACAGGTCGGAGGATGGTCCAGACCGCTATGCCCCAATGATCTGCATGCGTATCCCGACTGAGTTCATCCGATAATACGGTGCATTCCCGTTCCAGTGCTCTATGCATCAGACCGATTCTGGCAGGATCATGTTCCTTAATACAGTCACGGATCTGGTCCTGTAGCTGAGGAGAAAGGTAAGATGCGGCTTTACAGGCTAACATTGCCGTGATCAGATCGTTGTGTTCATGTTCCGAGCTTTCATAATTCCGTTTTTCCTGGATGGTAAGTTGTCCCAAGAGGGTTGTACTTATGTATAATGTATCTCGTATCCTTCGCATTCGCCTTTCGTGGCTTCGGCGAACTTCAGTGGCAGACCATATGTATATCCCTAGAAGCAGACCCACGACGCCCAGCACCACAGCCATAGCACCTGGGCGCGATGTTAGATCTTCAATCCAACGTTGAAACACACTTGTTCCTCCTTTGCTCTAACTTCACGTATCATGAACACGCTTCACGTAAGCTTTCTCTCACTATTACACAGGAAGTAGATGAATTCAAGCAGAAAGGGGCACAATTCATGGATCAAGTGCATATTGAACACACACCACCCGCAGCATTGGAGTATCTTGCCCTGCGGCAGATCGCGGGTCTTAGTCCAATGAGCAGGGAAGGGGCGGAGATTGGACTACCGAATAGTCTGTTTGTCGTATGTCTGCGTGAAGAGGATATGTTGGTAGGTATGGGGCGAGTGATTGGAGATGGCGGTTGCTTCTTTCAGGTCGTTGACATTGCCGTACACCCGGATGTTCAGGGAATGGGTTATGGAAAGCTGATCATGAGCGAGATTATGAATTATCTGCGTGACGTTGTGCCTGCTCGCGGTTTGGTCAGTCTGCTGGCGGATGTTCCGGCTGATCGTCTGTATGCTCAATTTGGATTTGAATATACCAGCCCAAAATCGGAGGGCATGTGGTGGAGGCAGGGAGAAGAAGGGCCGACTGCCTAGCGGAATGAAAACTGAATTTTGATGCGAGACTACACTTCATATGATTATGAAATCATGTCCGTATAGCCGCATTAGCGGCTTTTTTTCATGAACCGTATTGCTTGATGGGGAGGAGAGGGGCTGCTTCTGAATGGCGGTGTTTCCTTCGATCATGCAGTGAAGAATGTTTTTCTACATATAAGCTGTAAGAGATAGGTTTACAAGTGCTCACATCCGGTTTAAGATGGCGTGAGCCGTTTAAGGTATATAACAATAGGATTAAGTATTAAAATAACGGTAAGTTAATGAAATAATATCTACAGAAAAGAGGGAATTCATATGAAAGTAGCCATTTTTGGAGCAACCGGAGCGATTGGCAAAACGATACTGTGGGAGCTGATGGATCGTGGGCATGAAGTGACTGCGGTGGTGCGCGATCCGTCGAAGATTGAGATGGTGCATGAGCGTTTGCGTGTAGAACAGGGGGATCTGCTTAACCCGGATCAGGTGGCTGATTTTGCAGCAGGTCAGGAAGTGGTTGTGAGTGCATATGGGCCGAAGTTCGGCGGAGAAGAAGAGATGCTGGAAGTGACGCGTTCGTTGATCGAGGGTGTGCGCCGGGCAAAAGCTGGACGTCTGGTAGTGGTTGGTGGAGCGGGAAGTTTGCTCACTGATTCTGGTGAGATGCTGATGGATACGCCGGGATTCCCGGAAGAAGTTAAACCACTGGCGAAAGCCCATGCAGAAGCTTATGACCTGATTGAAGCATCGGGTATTCATTGGACGTACATGAGCCCTGCTGCGACAATCACAACTGGTCGTCGGACAGGACAGTTTCGGGTTGGCATGAACCGGGTGATCACGGACGATATTGGGGAAAGCTCGATTTCGGTTGGTGATTTTGCAGCGGCTTTGGTAGATGAACTGGACGATCCGCAGTTTATTCAAGCGCGGTTTACGGTAGGTTACTAAGCGTAAATAGGTTGGGGATGGATGAATTTGAAGGCCTTGTACAAGAGATCGATAGAGTTTTCAATGATGCATGGCTTTGGCTCGGATTGTGATCACTGGATGAGGTAAGGGGAAATATAGCGGTACACATATAGGATGTAGCGTTTAGGTGCGAAGTTGCTACTTTTAAGTATGAGATGAGCTTGTCACGGGGAGGGATGAACGTTGTTTATCGTAACCGCTGAACAGATGAGGGCTGTGGACGAGTATACCATTCATAAGTTGGGTATTCCTGTTGCCAGTCTGATGGAGAATGCAGGTCGCGCCATAGCCGAGGAAGTTATCAAGTTGTGCTGGGAAGAGCAGGCAGAAAGCTCGCTTGCAGTTCAGTGGAAGCTTGGCTATAGCAGCAAGGGCTGTAGCAGCGAAGACGATGCGCGGCGGGCACACACCGGGCCCGGCGATCGGCAAGGTTATGGTGGCGACATCATCGCCGATCCGGCGCTGGTGATGGAGCGCCCGGGAGATCAGCAGTGGTACATGCTGATCGGCAAGGGCAACAATGGCGGCGATGGCTTGGTGGCCGCACGCCATTTGGTTGAAGCGGGGCTTGGCGTGACACTGGTCTACGCCGATGCCCCTGATGCACTGCGGGGCGAAGCCGCAGTGCAACGGGATGCCGCTGCGCAGCTCGGCATCCCTGCCCTTGTCCACGGGCGCGAAGCCGTGGACTTCAGCCGGTGCACAGGCATCGTGGATGCGCTGCTGGGCACCGGCTCGCGGGGTGCGCCGCGGGGGGCTTACGCGGCGCTGATTGAGGCGGCGAACGACAGCGGTAAGCCGGTCGTGTCCGCCGATGTGCCGAGCGGGCTGGACGCCGACACCGGAGAGGTGTACGAGCCCAGCATTCAGGCCCGGGTGACCGTATGCCTCGCGCTGCTCAAGCGCGGGCTGGTGCAGTACCCGGGCGCATCTGCCGCGGGGCGCATTGTGGTGCGCGCCATCGGCATTCCTGCGCGGCTTGCGCCAGAGCATGGCCCTGCGGTCCGTCTGCTGACGGACGAGGTGCTGCGCGGTGCGCTGCGCGTGGACACAGGCCGCCTCCGGGCACCGGACGGCCACAAGGGCACCTACGGCCACGTGTTGCTGGCCGCAGGAAGTCTGCCGATGAGCG
>NZ_JBBOTQ010000009.1:0-233604 GCF_038005685.1 Priestia sp. FSL H7-0729 | reverse complement strand
TTTTTTAGTATCGGGATGTAGCTCAGCTTGGTAGAGCACCTGGTTTGGGACCAGGGGGTCGCATGTTCAAATCGTGTCATCCCGATTTTATGCTTATGCGGGTGTAGTTCAATGGTAGAACTTTAGCCTTCCAAGCTAATAGCGTGGGTTCGATTCCCATCACCCGCTTACGTATTAAATAAGAAACTCTCCACATATGTGGGGAGTTTCTTATTTAATTTTCTATGCGCGAAGTAGCATTTTAATTATGTAGCTTTACAGGATTGAAAAAGAGCCAAGACGACCCTCTGTATGCTAAATAGGGTCGCTTGGCTCTTTTGTTTACGATTCGGGAAGAAGATGCTATTAGAGGCATCAGCTATAGTAATGTGATTTGACCCAATTAACGATCGTTGTGATCGGTTACTCTTCTACGCATGCCTGCTAAACCGAGGAGTCCCAGCAGACCGAGCCAGCCCCAGTCCATGCCATTATCCCGATTGGTTGTTGCGGCGTTAGCACGAACACTGTTCGTACGATAGTCACCATTGTTGCGGTAGTTCCCATCCATGTTCATGTTGGTATTTGTACGATTCATGTAGTTGCTGTCCTGATAAGACTGGACACGTGAACCGTTGGTGTCCATTCCTTTGGTCATATGATTATCAGCAGCAGCAGGACCAGCTATAGAAGCGACGAGAAGCACAGAAGCAATAATCGTTGTAGCTTTTTTCATTAGATTTGAGTCCTCCTTTTTTTTAGAGCTATAAATTAATCTGCCCAAGAGGCTAAGAAAATTATGTAGGAATAGTCTGTAAAGTTATGCCTTGATTACATTATGTTAGGAATCATACATAAGAAACTTTACTAAAAAGCAGACTGTAATGTGAAGAAAATTATATTTACATCTTTAATTTATTGCGTCACTGTGGTAAAGTATACAAAAGCTTGCTTTACCGGTCATGTTTCTTTGTATGACATCTGGCTTCAAATAATGAAATTATGCGGTTTTACCTAATAATCATGTACGGTTACTCATGTCTAAATTAACTGTATATTTATGAGTTTTTAAGTATAGGTATGAGACATTAGATTTATTAAAAGTATGTGAAAAAGGTATCATGCGGCAGCATATGACCATTGATTGAAGCAGAACAAGAAAATGAATAAAAAAGCGTGTTTTTGTGCTGTAAATCGGGGATAATCCCCATTTTTTCTAGTAGAAAAATAAAGATTTTCGTACCATTTTATTGTATGATGTTATGAAGGTGTCAAATTTACGTGTACGAATGGAACGATCAGATGGGAGGATAAGCATGACTGAAACTATGGTAACCGCCAGCAAAAGCCAATCCAACAACCTGCTTCGTAGAGACGTGCGGTTCCTGGGCAATATACTCGGAGAAGTTCTTGTCCATCAAGGCGGCACGGAGCTTCTAGATATCGTTGAGAAGATTCGGGAAACGAGCAAATCGTTGCGTGCAGAATTTCTGCCAGAGCTCTATGCAGAGTTCAAAACGATGATCCAGGAATTAGACTCGGACAATCGTCATCAGGTTATTCGGGCATTCGCTATTTATTTTCAATTAGTTAATATTGCTGAACAAAACCATCGGATCCGGCGTAAACGGGATTATGAACGTTCTGCAGGGGACGCTGTGCAGCCAGGATCGATTGAGAAAGCAGTACAGGATCTGAAGGAACGTGGATTGTCTCATACAGAGGTGGAAGAGATTCTCGACGATTTGTCGCTGGAACTCGTTATGACAGCTCACCCAACCGAAGCCATGCGCCGGGTTATTCTGGACATCCACAAACGGATATCCGAAGATGTCATGCTACTTGATAATCCTACGCTGACGTTGCGTGAACGTGAACAGTTGCGTGAGAAACTGCTGAATGAGGTTATTACACTCTGGCAGACAGATGAACTTCGCGACCGCAAACCGACTGTACTCGATGAAGTGCGGAACGGGATGTACTACTTTCATGAAACGTTGTTCCATGTACTTCCGGATGTATATCAGGAGCTGGAACGCTGCCTGAACAAATTTTATCCTGACCATGACTGGCATGTGCCGACGTATTTGCGGTTCGGTTCCTGGATCGGTGGAGACCGGGATGGAAATCCTTCGGTAACTTCAGATGTAACATGGCAGACGTTGTTGATGCAGCGCAAGCTCGCTTTGCGTGAATACCAACGGATTATGATTGAACTTATGGGCCATCTCAGCTTCAGCACGAACATCATCCACGTATCGGATGAGCTGGTGCAGTCGATTGAGCAGGACCGTAGTTGTGTTACATTGAAAAAGGTGGATATGTGGCGGAATGAAAAAGAGCCATACCGCATCAAATTGGCCTATATGATTGCCAAGTTGAACAATGTACTGGATGAGAACAAATTAGGTCAGGCTGACCGTTATCATAGCGCTCAGGATCTGATTGATGATCTGATGATTATTGATCGAAGTCTGCGCCATCATTTTGCCGATTACGTAGCGGATACAACTATTCGCAAAATGATTCGTCAAGTCGAGTTGTTTGGTTTCCATACTGCAGCATTGGATGTGCGTCAGCACAGTCAGGAACATGAAAATGCGATGTCGGAGATTTTGGCGAAAATGAACATTGTAGAAGATTATGCGCGTCTGACTGAAGACGGTAAAATCGATCTGCTTGCTCGTTTGCTGGATGATCCGCGTCCGCTTACTTCTCCTTATCACCAATACACGGAGGGAACCAAAGAGTGTCTGGATGTCTTCCGTACCATTAAGCGTGCCCAGAACGAATTTGGGATCGGCTGTATCACAAGTTACCTGATCAGTATGACGCAGGGCGCAAGTGACTTGCTGGAGGTTATGGTATTTGCCAAGGAAGTGGGCTTATTCACCAAAGGAATCAATGGTGAGGTTGTATCTACACTTCAAGCGGTACCACTGTTTGAAACGATTGATGACCTTCATGCGGCTTCGGACATTATGCAGAAGTTGTTCAACCTTCCTGTATACCGCGCAAGCGTAAAAGGACGGAATGAACTGCATGAAATCATGCTTGGTTATTCAGACAGTAACAAGGATGGCGGAGTGGTTACAGCCAACTGGGAACTGCGTGTAGCAATGAATGCGATCACAGCTGTAGGCAATGAACACGGCGTTAAGCTGAAGTTCTTCCATGGACGTGGTGGAGCTCTTGGACGTGGCGGCATGCCACTCAACCGCAGTATTCTTGCTCAACCACCGCATACCATCGGTGGAGGCATCAAGATTACGGAGCAGGGAGAGGTTATTTCTTCTCGTTACTCCCTTCAAGGGATTGCATACCGTAGTCTGGAGCAGGCAACTTCTGCTTTGATTACAGCAGCACTGAATGGTCTTGAGCCGCAAGAATCAGAATCAGAGCGTCATTGGGACAGCATCATCAAAGAGATTTCGGAAGTATCCCTGACGAAATATCAGGATCTGATTTTCCGTGATCCGGACTTCTTTACCTTCTTCAAGGAGTCCACACCGTTACCAGAAGTGGGTGAACTGAATATTGGTTCACGTCCGTCCAAGCGGAAAGGTAGCGACAAGTTCGAAGATCTGAGAGCAATTCCTTGGGTATTTGCATGGACACAAAGTCGTTATCTGCTTCCGGCATGGTATGCGGCAGGAACAGGGCTGCAAAGTTTCTATCAGGATAAAGAGGAAAATCTGGTTGTCCTGAAAGAAATGTATGCAAGCTTCCCATTCTTCCGCACCCTGATTGATACGGTTCAGATGGCTGTAGCCAAGGCAGATCTGGTGATTGCCAAAGAGTACTCAGCCATGACTTCCAACAAGGAAGCACGGGATCGCATATATGGACAAATCGAATCTGAATTCAAGCTTACAAAAGAGCTTATCCTGAAAATTACCGGAGAAGCTGAAATTCTGGATGATGTACCGGTTATTCAAGAATCTATCCGTCTTCGTAACCCTTATGTTGATCCGTTATCCTACATGCAGGTCCAGCTTCTGAGTGAGCTCAGAGATATGCGTGAACGTGGTGAGGACGATACGGAACTGCTCAGAGAAGTGTTGCTGACAATCAATGGCATCGCTGCAGGGCTGCGTAATACAGGTTGATTATTGATCTGCTCATCTGAATAAATATATGTAACAAAGTACTCATTACTTTGTTGAATAAAAGCTCTATTCTCTCCTCTACGGAGTGAGAGATGAAACGGGACTCCTGCGGGAGTTCCCGTTTTTACTGTTTTTGGCGGATATTTGTCATACAGTCTTGATTTTTGACCAAAGTTGATTTACGATTTGATTGGTGAATTACAAGTGTGGACGGGTATCAGAAGACGGAAGACCCATCAGCATGTCTGGGGGAATAAGGGTGGACAATTTGGAGAATAGGCTTGTGAAACTGGTGCTCAAGGGCGACCAGAGAGCCTTCGCAGAAATCGTTGAACTATATAAGGACAAGCTATTTCATTTGGCATATCGGATGCTGAACAATCGTCATGAAGCTGAAGACGTTGTGCAGGAGACGTTTTTACGTGTGTTTCGTAATATGGAGAAGTATGATCCGAACCAGAAGTTTTCAACCTGGATATACCGGATCGCGACCAATCTGTGTATTGACCGACTGCGCAGAAAGAAACCTTCATACTCTTTGGATGCTGAACTGAATGATCAGGAAGGATCTGATGGTTATGCAATGCTCCCGAGTGATGATCGTACACCGGAGAGTGAAGCACTCCTGTCAGAAACGCAGACGCTTATTCGGGAGGCCATTGACAGTTTGCCGGCCAAGTATAAGTCCGTTATGATTCTGAGATATTTACAGGACTTGTCGCTACAGGAAATCAGTGACGTGACAGGTATGCCCGTAACAACGATCAAGACACGCGTTCATCGGGGCCGTGATTTTTTACGTAAAAAATTGGAGTATAAGTTATAAATGTTAAACGCCTTTAAATATGGGCGAAATTATTTGAAACATATCCGAAACGGATGCGTATGTAATGTATGCAAGTCTTATGCGTGCTTTGTAATGGCTCATGGACTAAGTGATTTAAGAAAGGATTGGCTCTCATATGGATTGCAACTCGGCCGTCTCTTTAATGCATGAATGTTTGGATGAGTCGTTGTCCCCGGCCCAGAAGGTTGAATTGAAAAGTCACCTTGTGATCTGTCCGGATTGTCGCATGCGCTTTAAAGAGTTGGAACAGACGGAAATGCTACTCTTTGCCATGAAACACTATTCACCGTCTGCCTCTGATGAGCTGACCAATCGAATTATGAATGCTCTGCCCCAGCCCAAGAGACAGCAAGTATGGCTCAAATGGGTCAAAGGACATCCCGCGCTGACGGCGGCAGCCTTCTTTTTGGTCGTGATGCTCTTTAGCGCCTTGAATTTCTGGAATCAGAATAACGAAATGGTCGTTAAGGGAAATAATCTGGACCAGATCGTGATTCAGGGTAACACGGTAATTGTTCCTGAAGGTAAGTCAATTGCTGGCGATCTTACGATAGAAAATGGAACCGCGCAAGTATATGGTGATGTGAACGGCAATCTGACGGTTATCGACGGACAACTGTTTCAGGCTTCAACAGCGCATATTTCAGGTCAAGTAAAAAGTATTGATCAAGCGCTGGACTGGTTCTGGTACAAAATAACCAATATGGTAAATGAAGTGGCTTATCGCTAGAACAGGGTAAAATCTTCAATGGTATATACCAAGCAGGGTACCTCCAGATTGCATGGGGTACTCTTTTTTTATACGTAAACTTTGTAATTCATGGTAAATGTAATGTTTATGTGCAGTTTGAGACTGCCGTAACTTGCAACCTGAACGTTAACGTTATAACCTAGATACTAAAGAGAACATACTACTACATATAGATACGCATTTTGCACAAATCGAATGATGCAAAAATGCGGAGACAAAGGATTATATAAAATCCTAATGGGTTAATATGAGATCAGGGTTTACTCATCAATGGGGATAGCGGGGGCTGGCTTATGAATTATTTTGCTGACTTAACGTGGACAGAGTCCATTAAGGACGTTATCGATATATTGATCGTTACCTATATTATGTACAAACTGATTTTGCTTGTGCGGGGTACACGTGCTGTTCAGCTCCTGAAGGGAATTCTGTTCCTTGTGCTGATCTGGGCATTAAGTACGTGGCTAAACCTGTATACGCTCAAATGGTTAATGAACCAGATGTTTACGTTTGGTGTCGTTGCGGTGTTCATTATCTTTCAGCCGGAACTGCGTCGTGGTCTGGAGCAATTGGGACGCGGTAAGCTGTTTGGACGTTCAGCGGCAGCGAGTGATGAAGAATTAACGGTGTTAATTGGTGAGATTATTAAGTCTGTTAATTATCTGTCACGGCGTAAAATCGGCGCATTGGTCGTATTTGAACGTGAAACGGGTCTGAACGATTATACGGAATCGGGCATTAAGATGCACTCTCTGGTCAGCTCGGAGCTGATGATTAACATCTTTATTCCAAATACACCGCTCCATGATGGAGCCGTCATTATACAAGGAAAACAGATTTCGGCGGCAGCTTGTTATTTGCCATTATCAGAGAATCCGTTTATCAGTAAGGAATTGGGAACACGTCATCGTGCAGCAATCGGGATTACCGAAGTTGCAGATGCGATCTGTTTGGTTGTCTCCGAGGAGACAGGACAAGTGTCACTTGCAATGAATGGACAGGTCGTTCGTGATATTAAGGAAGAATCGCTGATTGCCAAACTGTATGAGGAGTTGCGCCCTACATCCAATCTGAAAAAGAATGGTTGGACAACCTTCTGGAAACGGAAGGGAGGACGTAACAATGGATAAGTGGTTTAACAATAATAACTTTGCCAAAATACTTGCACTTGCGGTTAGCCTGCTGCTCTGGTTCATGATTCATCTGGATGAAGTACCAACCACCCCTACGATTACAACAGGGACTACCAATAAGGTTGTGGAACGTACGGTGCCTGTTCAACCTTATGGATTAGACAGTAACAGCTATGTGCTTACTTCATTAAGTACGGATGAGGTCCGGCTGGAGATCAAAGGGCAGCGCTCGATGCTAACATCGATTTTTACCAATGACGATTACAAGGTACTGGTCGATCTGAGTCAGGTGAAAGATGGATCGAATACACTGCCACTGGTACCTGATTTGCCTTCCGGGGTAGAAGTGGTCAGTATGGAGCCTTCCATGGTTACTGTGAATGTAGAGAAATTGGGCACCAAATCCTTCAATGTGAATATTGTACCCGAAGGGGAACCATCCGCCGGATACAGCGCTGGATCGCCCGTAATGGAACCTTCGACACCGGTTAAGGTAACTCTGCCCGAGGGACAACTTGAGGCTGTAGCGAAGGTCCAGGGCAGTGTGAGCGTGAAAGATGCCAAGGAAGATGTCATACAGAAAAAAGTGAAGCTTCAAGCATACGATGCTGAAGGTAAGGTCCTTGAAAACGCGATTATAATACCTCAAACGGTTGAAGTCCGTGTTCCGGTCAATCAGCCCTATACATCTATACCCTTAAGAATCAAATATTCGGGACAGCTTCCAGAAGGACTGGTTCTCTCCACAGTAGAGCCTAACGTGAAAGAAGTCTCGGTTTATGGATCAGAGGATGCCCTTGCGGGTATACAGTCCTACGACCAAGTAACCCTTGATCTTACACAGTTTGATCAATCGGGTACTTCAACAGTTAACGTGGACTTGACGCCGCCTTCCGGTTTTGAGAAAATCGAGCCTAGTTCGATTCAGATTAAGGTCACCATATCACCATTTGACGAGGTAGAGGAGACAACCAAAGTTTTTCCGAACGTCCCCATTATGCTTACAGGTGCGGGGAATGGATTGGAAGGGACGCTGGTTACACCTCGAAGCGGCGGTCTGAACCTTACACTTACAGGCTCACCAAGTATGCTTGAGGGTCTGAGTAGTGAGGATATCAAGTTGACAGGTGATCTTGCTGGACTTGAGGTTGGAACGCATGAGATCAAGCTTGATGCGGACCTGCCCCGTTTTGCCAAACTGGATGAATCATCCAATGCTCTGAGTGCAACGGTCAAAATTAGCGAAAAGGCTGAAGATACAACGACTACTCCTAGTGAAGAGCCGACTGACGAGGGGACGGTAGCTCCTGACCCTTCACCAGCCGAGGTCGAAAATGGGGGAACTGAGCCTGTTCCTGATGAAGAAGAAACGGAATCGAATACGGATACTCAGGATCAGGGGCAACAAGGGAACACAAGCAATCGAGGTAGTTTAAATAACAACAACAGCGGTACTGGCAGTAAAAGTGGCTCGAATCCGTAAATGTTCTAATTCTAAAATTCTTAAAAATAATAATAGTGCTCGTATATGATGCGAATAGAAGGAGTTAAATCATGGGGAAATATTTTGGTACAGACGGTGTAAGAGGGGTTGCCAATAAAGAGTTAACGGCAGAGCTGGCTTACAGCATTGGACGTTGTGGTGGTTACGTGCTTGCAGGTGGTGTAGAAAGACCAAAAGTGGTTATCGGCATGGATACTCGTATCTCGGGATTGATGTTGGAATCCGCACTGGTTGCAGGTCTGTTGTCCATTGGCGCTGATGTGATTCGTCTGGGCGTTGTATCGACTCCGGGAGTGGCGTACATTGCACGTTTGTTGAAAGCTGATGCGGGCGTGATGATCTCGGCTTCTCACAACCCGGTTGAGGATAACGGAATCAAGTTCTTTGGCGGAGATGGCTTCAAGCTGTCGGATGAAACAGAGAACCGGATTGAAGAGCTGATGGATGCGGAGACAGATCAATTGCCACGGCCAGTTGGTGGCGGTCTGGGAACCGTAACGACGGATGAAGAATCCCGTTATCGTTACCTCGACTTCCTGAAAACGACTGTCAATGAGTCTTTCTCTGGCCTTAAAATTGTTTTGGACTGTGCAAATGGAGCAGCTTATGAGCTGGCACCAAAATTGTTTAGTGAACTTGGTGCAGAAGTCATTGCCATTGGCGCTGAGCCTAACGGTCTGAATATTAATGAGCAGTGCGGATCAACGCATCCAGAGAATTTGAAGCAAGAAGTGCTCAAACATAAAGCGGATTTAGGTCTTGCTTTTGACGGGGATGCAGATCGACTGATTGCTATTGATGAGACAGGCGCTGAAGTGGACGGAGACTTCATTCTGTGTATCTGTGGTGATGCGATGAATCGTGCAGGAAAACTGAAAGATAGTACAGTTGTATCGACCGTTATGAGTAACATCGGGTTCTACAAAGCAACGGAGAAACTTGCACTGAAAACAGCTAAAACTGCAGTAGGTGACCGTTATGTGATGGAAGAAATGCGTCGCGGCGGTTACAATCTGGGCGGAGAGCAATCTGGCCATGTTATTTTCCTGGATTACAATACGACTGGAGACGGTATGCTGACTGCGATTCAACTCGTGGATACACTCAAGGCTTCAGGTAAAAAACTGAGTGAACTTAAAGCGCTAATGACCCAGTATCCACAAGTATTGGTGAATGTGCGTGTTGAAGATAAGAGCAAATACGAGGGCAATTCCGCGATCGAGCAAGCTATTGCTACTGTAGAACAACAACTCGGCGATAATGGACGTGTACTCGTTCGCGCTTCGGGTACTGAATCCCTGATCCGTGTTATGGCGGAAGGACCAGATAAAGACGAACTTGAACAATTTGTGTCTCAAATCGCAGATGTAGTTCAAAAAGAACTGGTATAGGATTGGTACGTGTTCAAAAAGTCTGGTTTTCAGTACCAAGAAGATGGAATGAAGATAGAAATGGAGTAGCGGAGCGTAGGCAAACTACGTGAGCAACGGACATTTCGGCTGAATTTCATATTCGATGCTGATAATGCCATTAGGCATGATTCGTAATCAAAAGCGGACTTTTTGAATTTCCTCTAAGGATGAATATTCCTGCGTCCCGGCTTGATGAGACCATAGGTCCGTTTATCCGGTCGGGATTGTGGGTAAATATGCTGAAATTGTCACAGGTACTTTGCTCCATTGCAAAATGGACCTGACGTGCATATAATGAGTGGAGTCGTCATTCAGACACAGAAAGTGAGGAACGTAAGGTCACAGTTACACAAGCGCCAGAGCTTGGAGTTGCGCGGGATGATGTTGATCAGGATTTCTTCTAGGTTGAAGAACGGCTGATTAAGATCAACGGCAATCAAGCTGACGAGGTGGAGGTGTTCGGATTGTTCGGCGGGGACCTCCCGGTGAAGCACCAGAGCCGTAAACCGGATTGCGGAAAATGGATGGGTGACTGTCCACACAACGCGCCGGTGCAGGTGCAAGAGTTAAACTAAAAATTCAAATGAATGTGCGTGAAGAGCGTAAACAGTACGCGGGCGGGAAAATGATGTACATTCATGATTGCATTCATAACAGCTTATGATGACAGCGGGGCGACAAGAGGTCGCTCTGATCATTGATAATTGAATAAGTAACAAGTATTCATGAAACGTTAGGCAATCACTCATTTTTCCGATATGCCGCCTCTACCTGTTCTCTTCGTGACACAGTATTCATATACAAACGGAGGAAATAAACTATGTGCGGTATTGTTGGATATATTGGTAATAAGAACACTCAATCGGTATTGGTCGAAGGATTGAAAAAACTCGAGTATCGTGGTTATGATTCTGCAGGTATTGCGGTATTCACACCAGAAGGTCTGCAAATCACGAAAGCTCTTGGTCGCCTTGCGAACCTTGAAGCCAAGCTGGATGGTGCACCACTGGTAGGTAATGCCGGAATCGGACACACACGTTGGGCAACTCATGGTAAACCATCGGATGAGAACTCTCATCCACACACGGATGGAAGCCAAAAGTTCTCTGTTGTGCATAACGGTATTATCGAGAACTACCTGGATTTGAAGGACGAATTGATGGCTCAAGGTCATACATTCACTTCCGAGACAGATACTGAGGTTATCTCTCACCTGATCGCACGTGAATACAATGGTGATATCGTTAAAACAGTACAAAAAGTGATCACGTTGTTGCGTGGTGCATTTGCACTGGGTGTACTGACAGAGCATGAGCCTGAGAAACTCGTAGCTGTGCGTCAAGCAAGCCCATTGATTATTGGTATTGGTGAAGGCGAGAACTTCATCGGTTCCGACATCCCGGCAATTCTGGAACATACACGTAACGTGTACATTCTGAATGATGGTGAGATGGCTGTTTTGACACATGATGCTGTCGAATTGATGACGATTGAAGGCAACTTTATTTCTCGGGAAATGATTCGTGTCGATTGGGATGCTGTAACCGCAGAAAAAGGCGGATTCGAGCACTTCATGTTGAAAGAAATTCATGAGCAACCAAAAGCATATCGTGATACAATGCTTGGTCGCATCGATAATGAAGGCAAAAAAGTTCAACTTCCTGAGTTGAAAATGACTGAAGAACAAATTAAAAATATCCGTAACGTTCAAATCATTGCATGTGGTACAGCGTACCATGCAGGTCTGGTTGGACGTACAGTGATTGAGCAATTGGTGCGTATTCCGGTTGAAACTGATGTGGCTTCCGAGTACCGTTACCGTTCTCCAATCGTGCACAAAGATACACTCGTAATCGTAGTGAGCCAATCCGGTGAAACTGCCGATACGCTTGCTGCATTGCGTGAAGCACAATCCAATGGCGCACATGTACTGGCAATCACAAACGTAGTGGGCAGTTCCATTGCACGTGATGCTGATGATGTTATCGCAACATTGGCAGGTCCTGAAATTGCTGTAGCTTCTACCAAAGCATATACTTCACAGTTGATCGCGTTCAACTTGCTTGGTCTGTATCTTGCACAAGTTCGTGGTACACAATCTGCTGAAGAGATTGCACACACGCTGGCAGCAATGCAAGCATTGCCTGAGCAAGTGGAATCCATGTTGGAGCAAGCTGAAGCAATCAAAGGATATGCAGAGCAAATCTCCAAACATGAACACCTCTTCTTCATCGGCCGTGGTCTTGATTATGCAGTAGCTCAAGAAGGGTCTTTGAAACTCAAAGAGATCTCTTATATTCACTCCGAAGCTTATGCTGCAGGTGAGTTGAAACATGGTACGCTTGCACTGATCGAAGATGGTATTCCTGTTATTGCCCTGGCAACACAGGAAAACGTACTTGAGAAAACAGTGAGCAACATTAAAGAAGTGAAAGCACGTGGTGCGGATGTACTGGCAATTACGTACGAAGAGCACGTAGCACCATTGCTGAAATCTGTAGACCAAGCGTTTGCAATTCCTAAGACGCTGCCACTGCTTAGCCCGGCTCTGTCTGTAGTTGCGCTGCAATTGCTGGCATACTACGCTTCCCTGGCACTGGGTCACGATGTGGATAAACCACGTAACCTGGCGAAAAGCGTAACGGTTGAGTAAGGTTAAATCTGGATTTGAAAATTTTTTAACAAGTAAATAGTTATTCGAAAAGATGATATGACCTAGTCATGTCATCTTTTTTATTTATCCAGTATACTGATCATAGGAATTTTTCATCATGAATAGATCTAAGTTGAATGAACATATCGTAAACGAAGAGGGATGAAAAAGATGGAGACTTGTACGGATGTATTGATCGTGGTTGATCTACAAAATGGCGTTTGTTATGATGGGGATCACTTGTATGATCTGAATAATCTACTCAATAGAGTAAATAGAAGAATTGCTTTGTATAGAGAATTACAAAAACCGATCATTTTTGTACAACACTGTGATGAAGCATTAGTGCCTGGAGAAGAAGCATGGGCTTTACATGCCGATCTTGATGTTCAAGAGCAAGATTTTTTGGTGCGGAAAAACCATGCGAATTCGTTCTACGAAACAAACTTGGAAAGTCTCTTGGACCAATTAGCTGTACATCGTATCGAGTTTTGTGGTGCGCAAACAGAATACTGCATGGATGCTACGATAAAATATGCTCATGGATTGGGTTACGACAATTATATGATTCAGAATGGAACGTCCACTTTAGATAATCCATGGATGTCTGCAAAAGAGACGATTTCCTTTTATGAAAACATATGGAACCATAGATTCTTGAAATGGATAGATCATGAATCGTAGAAAATCGGAAAAACTGAAGGTATATAGAAAGGGTCCTGATGACATAAAACAATGTCATAGGACCTCTTTTTTATTTAAGTACAAGTACGCGTTTCTATATTAACAGTGATGCTACAACTATGCAAAGAAATCATCCTGTTGTCACTCCGTGTAATGTGTACTGTGTAATGAGCAAAGAGTAGAGCTATTGATTACGCCCAAGTTGTAGTCGTTTCAACCGGGAGACGATAGGAAGGATAGCCTTCTTTGGCTGCTTTCCCTAAGGAGATCAACATCACGGGCTGGAAGCGCTCTTTATCCAAGCCGAAAACTTCAGCAATCTGGTCTTTGTCATAGCCGGCCATGGGGTTCGTATCATAGCCATGAGCACGGGCAACGAGCATGAGTTGCATGGATATGAGGCCTGAATCAATGAGGTTCATATCACGGAGTTCGGATGCGCTTATGTTCGCATAATAAGGTTGTACCTGCTGCATCTGCATATCCATAATGTCTTGTGGCATGTATCCAAGTTCCACTGATTTGCTGAAGATCTCTTCCATGTATTCAACGTTGTTGGCATCGTAAAATACGGCAATGACAGCGGAAGACGTTAGCGCCTGTGTTTGGTTAAAAGAGGCCAGTGGTGCAAGCTTCTCTTTGCCTTCAGCACTGTCGATGACAAGAAAACGCCACGGTTGCATGTTAATGGCCGAAGGGGCACGTGAAGCTTTCGCTAGAATTTCGGTCATCTCCTCGCGGCTGATCTTCACTTCAGGGTCATAGACTTTAACGGAATGGCGCTCCAAGACGATAGTATCAAAATCATTGGTTTTGTTGAATTGACCGGTAATTGTATTCATATGAATATCTCTCCTCATATCTAATAGTAGTGGATTGGGGTATGGGTTATACTTTTATCCGTCTTACTATGAGGATTGTAAACTATGAAGTATACTTTATAGCAAGAAGAAGAAACAGGAGAGATTCATATGAAGATTAGTGAAGTAGCGAACAGTGTAAACCTTCCGATATCCACGATTCGGTACTACGAGAAAATAGGTATTATCACAGCTGAACATGTGCTGAGAGACCATAATAACTATCGGATCTATGCGCAGAGCATTATTCAGCATCTGGAAGTGGTCAAACAATGTTTAGCTGTTGGTTTTACGATCCATGAGATCCAATCAATGATCTCTAAAAATGGGTTTTCAAGTGAAGATCAAGCAAGCATTATCCAAGCGAAAATATCAGAAATTGAAGAAGCACAAAAACAATTAGAGAATTCCAAACAAAATCTGTACGAAATTCTTAAAGCGGATATTACGTGTGAGGATGGTTTTGGTAAGTATTGAGCCGGATGTTCCTCTTGAGCTTTTCAGTCAGTAGGTTTGTACTTCAAATCGAAACAATAGAATATAGACCGTCCTGTATACGTAAATTACCGGACTTGCCAGCCTCCACCATCACCTCAGTAGCAAATACACCGGGCATGCGCCCGTCCGGGAACCACGGCATCTGTTTATCAATGACAATAAACATGCCTTCTGCATCACCCGTGGGAGAGAATTTCTTTCCGTCTCCGGCAAAGGGGTCAAGTCGATAATGCCCATTCAATGTGCTCATGGTCTCGGGAACATCATCCACAGGCAGGCCGATTTCACTAATACATAATAGATGCCTCGCTTCGAAAGCTTCATCGACAGCATTATCGAGTGAATGGTGAGCGATGAATTCCATCAAGTTGCCACTTGGATCATAGAAATAAAAGGCGGTTGCATCCCAGTAGGGGAAATAAAATTCATCCTGTCCATCTTTGGAGAGTAATGGAATGTTACGATCTTGGGCCCACCTTTTCGCATCAGCAAGTTTATTCGTTGGAATCGTAAATGCTACATGATAGTACGGCTTCTCCTGTTCAGGAGCCTTTTTGAAAGAAAGCACCGAGTCTCCCGCATGGAATGAAACGGAATTAGGACGATCCTCCACAACATTCAGCTCCAGTACTTTATGGTAAAACTCTCTCATGACCTCGATCTGATGTGTCAACAAACCGACTTCTCTTATTTTCATGTCAATATCTCTCTCCTTAACTCATTTTTAATTGAAATACTCGATTGTCTTCTCAATAAATGCTTTGGCGGATTGCGTCAGATAACGGTCGGAGCAATGGATGATCTCAAAGTGCCGATATGGCGGATCATCTGTAATTCGAATACAGCGTAGCGTGGGCTCATTCATGGCCAGAATCAGAGGATAAGGCAACAGTGTTCCGCCGATGTTGGCTTTGACCAGACTAATGATGGAGGTTGCCGAACTAGTCTCCATGATGGTATTAAGGCTAAAACCATATTTACGACAATAGTCATCGACTAATTCCCTGCCGGTAAATCCTTCGGGGAACATCACCGTTTGAATATCACGCAACTCCTGAATCTCAATGGTGCTTCGTTCAGCCCAATGATGATTCTCGGAAACGACAAGTACATACTCTTCACTGCACAAAGGAATGCGGACAAGCCGATCATCAGGCGCAGACGTGATCTCGATGCCGATGTCCACTTCGTTTTCCAACACTTGATTCACGACATAGATCGAAGAGATCACCTTCAATTGCACCTTGGGGAATCGGGCATGAAAATCAACGAGCAATGGAGTGAGACGGTAATCCAAATCGGATGGAAGAACACCGATAACCAATCGTCCCCGCTGATCATTGCGGAATTCTGCTAGTGCATCTTGGGTATTTTGAAGATGCCGGATCATCTGTACACAGTGCTCCAGAAACAGAGTGCCTGCCTGGGTCATTACAATCTTTTTGCCGACACGGTCAAACAAAGGTACACCAAGTTCATCCTCCAACCCACGTATTTGTTGACTCAACGTAGGTTGAGATATGCCAAGTTTCTCAGCTGCCCGAGTAAAATGAAGCTCCTCACACACGGTAATAAAGTTTTCCATCTGACGAATCTCCATCAATTCACCTCTAATCATTGGTTATATCAATCATTTTAATAGAAATAATAGTATTGTTCAATCATTATGATTATCCTATACTTAATCTTGCAGCACCTGAAGATCCAGTCATTAACGAATAGGAGCTTTGGTGAAGGCGACAATACTATTACCATGAGGTGACCCATAATGAAATTTTTTTATATTGTCTTGGCACTTATTTTAGCTTCACTGAACTTAAGACCACCGATTACTTCCATTTCTCCTCTCATGAGCACCATACAGAATGATCTGGGTTTGAGTGGTATGACCGCCAGTCTTTTAACAACACTACCGGTATTATGTATGGGCATATTCGCTCCGTTCTCCGTAAGATTAAGTAGAAGGTGGGGGAACGAAGGGGCTATTGTACTGGCTTTAATTCTGATTGGGATAGGTACAGGATTACGATTGTTCGTGGGCACATCGCCCCTAATGATGTTTACTTCTTTTCTGTCGGGTGTAGGGATTGCATTGGCAGGTCCGCTGCTGTCCAGCTTTATTAAGCAGTATTTCCCTAACCGAGTAGCAGCCATGGTAGGCATCTACTCTACAGCGATGGTGATGGGGGCCAGCATTAGTGTGGGATTATCGGTACCGCTTCAGCATACGCTAGGTGGATCTTGGAGAGGATCTTTAGCTACATGGGCATTACTCGCATTCATTGCATTACCGATCTGGTTAAAATTAGCCTGGTCTGCACGTGCGGAACGGCAAACTGGACACACTTCGGCTGTAATACATGCAACACTCCCGGTGAAGAACCGACGTGCATGGGTCCTGACCTTATTCTTTGGGCTGATGGCAGCGATCTTCTATTCATTAACCGCTTGGCTTGCACCAGCGATTCAAAGTCAGGGTTATAGCCAAGAGACTGCTGGCAACATCCAAACGTTATTTACATTAATATCGCTACCCTCAACGCTATTCATTCCCATGCTTGTACACCGGTACCAAAGACGTGTATTCTGGCTTGTTGGATGTGCAATGATGGAGTTGATGGGTGTCCTGATGCTGAATCTCTCTGTCAGCCCGTGGCTCGCAGCAATCCCGCTCGGTATTGGTGCAGGTGGACTATTCCCGATCGCACTCATGTTGCCGATTGATGAGACAAACAATGCGCAGGAAGCCAGTAGCTGGTCTGCTATGACGCAATCCGGTGGCTACATTCTCGGAGCACTTGGGCCGCTGGCGATTGGTTGGCTTCACGATCTGACAGGCAGCTTCGTGCAAGCATTCTACGGTTTGGTTATCATCATCGTGCTGCAAATGATCGTACAAATCGCTATAGGTAATAAAAAAAAACGCAAAAGTTGTTGGTCAGGAGCGGAGCTAGTAGTCATGTAAAGTTAAATGGGGGTAGAAATATAATCTTTATACATGATCTAACAAGTCCATATAGTACTGCCGCAATGATTCCTTTAATGTGTCGGGTTCCATGATTTGAATGGATTTGCCGAATCCTGCGAGGTACCGAACAATGAAATCAAGTTCATGAGGCTCATACGAACCTTCAAGAAGCATGGGTGTCGATTCACTGCCCGGTTCGTTGACATGTATGATCTGCATGGATGGAAAATGTTCTTGCTGGAAAAGTTCAACCCCAGCTTCATCAATCCGACATCGAAATGGAATAGCCTCCGGTGATGGTTGCCATAACGAATGGGTATCCTGTGCATGAAGTTCAATCACGTGAGCCAAAGGTTCAATGTCGGACACTTCGGCTGAAATGATCCGGTCACAACGGAACACTCGGTACGCTTCTTTATGCAGATCATAGGCCTGGCAATACCAGTAGCCTTTCTTTGCATAGAGTGCAATGGGTTGAATGGTGCGGACGCTGGAGCTAGATGTAAGAGATGATGAATCTGATTGCTCCGACTCAGGAAGGTTTGCAGGAGATAGCCTACGATCGGAGGATATACGCTGATTAGTGTAAGTAATCTGGATCACTACATTTTGCACAGCGGCCATCAACAGAAACTCTAAATGCTCACTATCTCGGATCTGCTCCGTATGTCGGAAGGAAACCCGGTGTTGAATGTTCTCGATATCCTGTCGTTGCTTGTCTGATAAGGCGCTCATAAATTTCTCATGAATGGTCCGAAAAGAGACTTCAAAGGGTAAGCTGGAGAAGCTTTGGAGGGCCTGCATTGCAAAATAAAGGGCATGAAGTTCACCCGTATTGAACGAAATGGGAGGCAGCTGCATCTGTTGCAGCAGTCGATATCCGCCGTAGCGTCCATATTCGACATAGATGGGCGCACCCAACTCTTCCAATGAAGCGATATCTCTTATCGCGGTTCGTTTGGAGATCTGGAACTCCTGCATAAGATCTTGCAGGGTGAACTGTTGTTTTTGATTAATATAGCGCAACATCTGGTTCATGCGTTCAGATTTTTTCATATCTAACCCTCTTAATGGTGCCATAGTCTGGCACCTTTCGTTGTTATAGTGATAAGTGTAATCCAATAGGAACAAGGAGGCAAT
Organism: Priestia sp. FSL H7-0729; assembly: GCF_038005685.1. Taxonomy (NCBI): domain Bacteria; kingdom Bacillati; phylum Bacillota; class Bacilli; order Caryophanales; family Bacillaceae; genus Priestia; species Priestia sp. FSL H7-0729. Next base: position 215,066 of record NZ_JBBOTQ010000009.1, on the reverse strand, counting down.
AACATGAATGTTGAAGTGATACCATTTTTGTCGATGAACGGGGATGCGGCGGCAGCCATTGCTTTTTATGAGGAGTTTCTGGGCGCTAAAGTCCTATTCAAGAAAAATTATAAAGAGATGAAAGAGATGAATCCGGGCTTTGAGTACCCTGCCGGTCAAGATGAGTATATTACACATTCGGTGCTGGAGATTGGGGTGAACAAAGTCATGATTGCGGAAGAAGCTATGGACACGGAGAGAGCATGGCAGCTGGGGAACAGCACGTCACTATGTATTCAATCCAAGGATAAACATGCAATCGATCAACTGTATCATTCTCTGATGCAACATGAGGGCGTGAAGATACTGGTACCTTACGAGCAAAATGAATTTAGTCCAGGTTATGGCATTGTGCGGGACCCGTTTGGCATTGCGATTCAGCTATGTGTGACGGTACACGATTTTTAAATTAAAAACATTAAAAAGAAGAGCCATGGATATCATGCGCTCTTCTTTGTTCGTTTCTATACAAGGTCGTTTGAGCAGCCAGAAGGTCCCGCAAGTCCAAACGTTACTTCATATCAAGTATCAGGCACTACCGTTCATTTATTTGCTAAGCGTTACCGCTTGAGCTTGGTCGTTCTTTTCACTGAAAATCAGAGCTAATGCAGCGAGCATCAGAACAAGTGAGACAGCACGCTGCCAAGAGAATGCAATGAATTCACCACCGAAAAGCCCCATGGCATCGATGATAAACCCGGCCACAATCTGCCCTACGATCGCCGTAAGGTTGGCAGGTGTTACGCCCAGTTTATTTACGGCGAATGTGGACAGGAATAAATATCCGAAACCAAGGAAAACCGCAGAAAGCTGTAACTTGGGCGCATGAAGCAAATCGAGCAGATGTCCACTGCCAAAAAAATTAATGAGTACAGCCAGAATCAGTGTACCTGAGGCAAACGTAAAAAAAACCGTCTCCAACAGCCCGATATTTCGGCTAATCGTACCATTGATCGAGGACTGCGCACTAAGTACAGCTCCACCAACTAAGGTGACAAGAACAATCAATAAACCTATACCCATCATAATCCTCCTCTAGAATAAAGTAAGAGCCAGCGCCCCGAGCATAAGTACCAAGGCGGCAATACGTTTGCTTCCTACCGGTTTGCGGTTGCTCCCCAGCCATCCGTAATGATCGATCAGAATACTAGTCACCATCTGCCCGACAACAATGGCAATCATGGAGATCCCTACACCCACAATGGGAACACCAATGACTAATGTAAGCAGGTAGGTGACCCCAAGTAATCCCCCAAGCAGGTTCCACTTTGGAAATTTGGTGATGGTAGCGAGGTTTCCTCTACCGAAGAAAATGAGCAGAATCAGTGAAATTATTGCCCCCATGAAGAAGTTATAAAAATCAGCTTCCAGTGTCCCGACTTGTTCTCCAAGTTTGCCATACAGTGCCCCTTCAAAGCTTAGAAGAGCTCCTGTTGCAACGGCGATCATATAAAAAATCAACTTTTTCAATCTATCCTCGACTCCTTGAAATGGTTTGGATGTAAAGGTGCATGACTCATCATAAGAAAATGGGGAGGGGAAGACAATGAAAGATCTTGCTTTGTTTTTCCGAAAAATTATAGATCTTGCTGTGGTAAAAGGGGTATAGTAATACATCTAGAAAATAATCAGACACGAATGCAGGAGGAGACCAAAATGATCGATACAAGCAAAGAAGAATCCTCCAGGTTGTTATATATAGGAAAAGTGCAAGGCAATCCGAATTGGAATTTTCCAAGTCACATGCATGAGGATATCAGTGAAATGGTGTATGTGTCGGATGGCGAAGGTGTTATCAAGATTAATGAACATCCATATACGGTCAAAAAAGGTGATCTGTTAATTTATAACCAAGGTGTAATTCATGAACAATGCACCTCTCCCAAATGTCCACTCAGTCTTTATTATTGTGGAATAGCCAATATCTATTCGGATGGAACTCAGACAGAGCACATCATTCCTGAACACGCGTCTCCGTATATCGAAACGAAGGAATACGCCAGCAGGATTGGCGATCTGTTCGAGTTTATGTATGAGGAATCCTCCAATCAAAAAGGAGGTTACGACAAGATCTGTGAGGGATTGCTTGACGTGCTATTTGCCATAGTTCAGCGGTTGGCTCAACCGAATACCTCACAAAAACAAGATTCTGATCATCTCGCCGTACGGATCAAGGATTTTCTCGATGAGAACTACCTTCAGCACCTGAAGCTTCAGGATATCGCTGCGTATTTTCATATAAACCCTTATTACTTATCCCATGTGTTCAAGGACAAATATAATGATTCCCCGATTCGTTATATTGTCTATCGAAGAATGGGAGAAGCGAAGCGGCTGCTAGCCACGACGGACATGAAAGTAAGTGCAATTGCACATATATTGGGCTACCAAAATGCTAATTATTTCACTATTTTGTTCACAAAAACGATGGGTGAGTCACCGACCCAATACAAGAAGAATGAAAGGGTGGAACGTGTTGATCTGGAGACTTGAACCTGTGAATGTAATGGTCCCTTGATGTCACACGGGAGGGGAATGAGTGATAGTTATAGCGGATATTAAAAAACATAAAAATGTTAGAAATACAGAAGTGTATGCTACATTGCTTTGTGTTACGATACGTAAAAGTAGATATAGAGACAGAGATATTTACGGATGGGGTAAGCCATGACCAGCGGATGAGGTGAAGCAGAATTTCTTACTAAAAAATAAATGACAACAGGTGATCCAAAATGCTGCAAATCGGGTATCAATAGTAGAGTCATTAGAACCTGATGGATACATATTTGTTGTAATCGTTGTTTTTGCTAGTTAAAAGGCTGTCTATTATGGAATGAACTGTGGGGGTTATCAAGTGCCTATATTAGCTATGGAGAAGAAAGATGTTGTCACCGATGCACTGGTCATCAAGGCGATGGAGAAAAGTCTGGCTATTATTCGATTCGATCTGAATCGACGGGTAACTTATGTGAATGAAGTTTTTGCTCAGACGATGGGATATACGGTAGCTGAGATGTATGGCATGAAGCACCAGCAATTATGCTTTGGCAATTTTGCGAATACCCCGGAATATGATGCTTTTTGGAATAGTATATTAAATGGTGTGAGTTTCCAGGACAAGGTCGAACGCAAGGATGCAAAAGGAAATTCCGTATGGCTTGAGGCGACGTATATGCCGGTGTACGATGAGATGAATCAGAAGATACTGGGTGTCTCCAAGATCGCCACCAACATCACTAATCGCCAAAAAAATATTTCGGTCGTAGTAAATGAGCTGAAAACGATGTCACATGAACTGAATGAGCAGGCAGATGTAGGCATTGAACGGAGCCAGGAATTAATGTCCAGTATCTCCTATATCTCTGAGGTGTCGGCTACTAACCGTGCAACATTGACGCATCTGCAGGAACAGGCCGGTTCGATTCAGGGAGTGGTACGCACTATACGCGAGATTTCATCACAGACACAGTTGCTTGCATTAAATGCCGCCATTGAAGCTGCGCATGCGGGGGAATTCGGACGAGGATTCGATATCGTGGCTAAGGAAGTCAAGAAACTATCCACAATGGTAGAGAGTTCAATCAACGAGATTCGTGATAGCGTGACTGGAATAACCAAGGAAATTGGTAATATTACAGGTGGCACAAAAAAGGTAGAGGAATACGTCGAGCGGAGCGAGAAACAGATTGAGATCGCTTTGAATGACTTTATGGAAATTGCTGCATCGGCTCACTTGCTGGATGCCAAGGCGGAGCATGTAACCAGAATCGTATAATACTATAAATATTATAAATTGATAGCGGTTCCTCACAGAGGAACCGTTTTTTTGTCATGGGTACATTGTTATACATACAAGGATATTACGAGTTTGTATTTGCTGCATTCCAGGTTAGATAGTCTGCAAAAAACGGGAATTATTGTGATCAAATGGGGACACAATACTTGGGAATACCTGCAGATTCGTTATGCAGAGAAATGTTGGGGTGGGAACATGTGGTCAACAATTGTATCCTACGTGCCGGAATGGTCCTTATGGATGCAGGCATTCTTGGTCTTAATCATTCCTACAGGAATTATGATGACTACACGCTGGATCAATGCCGCCATTAAGCGTGGAAGTTTCTCTCGTTCAAAGAAACCTTCAATATCCTCGAAGGATATCTCGCCTGCAGCTGCGGGACTGGGTCCAGGTACGGAGACAGGGCAATATGCCAATATTAAACTAACCGGTAAATACAGTGTCGATCTAATTAGTGTTAGAGAGAGCTTTGGTCAGAATGCAGATGTGCATATTCGGGAATTTACCATCAGGGGTACAAATACACAAGTTGCGGTCCTGTACACGGAAGGACTGGTGGATATTGATCTCATTGAAACACACCTGATTACGCCGTTAATGATACATGGGGTGCCTGAACTGAAACAGGAAAGTTTTCTTGACTCTCATCAAGCCAATTTTTTGTCCGAATATCTGAAAAGTCAATTGCTGCCTGTTAGTCAGATTCAGGAGACCCATTCTCTTCAAGAACTCGCAATTGGAGTACTGCTGGGTAAAAATGCATTATTGGTGGATGGACTGCCAGGAGCCATGCTGATTGGGACGTCACATGGGAAATCGCGTGGTATGGATGAACCACTTTCAGAAGGTTTGCTTCGTGGTCCCCGTATTGGCTTTACCGAAGAGTTGAGTGACAATACTGGCATTTTGCGGCGTTATGGAAGTGATCAAAACTTATTTATACAGAAATTTGAAGTGGGTAGCCGGGTTAAAAAAGATTTGGCGGTTGCTTACATTCAGGATATTGTTGATCCGAATCTCGTTACTGAGGTCTTAAAGCGTCTGAAAACAATGGATATGGATTCCATGCTGGAATCAGGTTATGTTGAACAACTCATTGAAGATAATACACTGAGTCCGTTTCAGCAGGTTCTGAATACGGAAAGACCTGACCGTGTCATTGGTGCTTTGCTCGAGGGGCGAGTGGCTATTTTATTGGACGGAACGCCATTTGCCCTCGTGGTCCCCGTGACCTTTAGCATGTTGCTCCAATCTCCCGAAGATTACTATGAACGCTGGATTCCCGGTACATTTCTCCGTGTCCTGAGGTTTATGTCTGCCATGCTGGCCCTTCTTGCTCCAGCGCTCTATGTCTCTTTTATATCGTTTCATCCAGGGTTGATTCCGACCAAGCTGGTACTAACGATTATAGAAACCCGTACTGGGGTTCCGTTTCCTTCCATTATTGAAGTACTGATCATGGAACTCTCCATTGAGATCCTGAGAGAGGCGGGAATACGTTTACCCAAGCCGATTGGACCTGCGATGGGTATCGTTGGCGGTTTGATTATTGGTCAAGCTGCCGTACAGGCGGGAATCATCAGTCAGTTTCTTGTTATCGTTGTAGCCGTTACAGCCATATCCTCTTTCACGATTCCTGTCTATAGTGCGGGATTAACACTACGGATTCTGCGGTTTGCTGCCATGTTTAGTGCTGCAATACTAGGTCTGTTTGGTGTCGTTATGTTCTTCTTGCTGGTTTGTACACATCTTGCACGACTCTCCAGCTTTGGAGTGCCTTATGTGGCACCAGCTGTTCCCTATCACTTGAGTGATTGGAAAGATTTTGTCATTCGTGCTCCACTCAACATGATGAGAAGACGTCCAGAGATGACGAATCCGGTAGATGCAGATCGCAAGAAGTAGACAATCCATTGAAGGTCTGGAGGTGCAACAAAGTGAATGACTCCCAAGTGAAAATTAACACCACACAGGCCGTTGTCATCATCGTCAACTACATGCTAGGCGCGGGTATTCTGACGTTACCTCGAACGACTAGCAGAGCTGTTGGAACCCCGGACGTCTGGATTTCCATCCTTCTGTCTGGGCTCATTGTCACAGGTATTGGTCTGATTTTGGTTACCCTGTGCGGCAGATTTCCTGAGAAAACCGTGTTCCAGTTTACTCGGGAAATCACCGGGCGCTGGATCGCCTACATACTCGGTTGTGCGACAATTTTGTATTTTATGATCATTGCAGCATTCGAGATTAGAGTCATGGCCGATGTCACGGGGATGTATCTGCTTGAGCGTACGCCTACATGGGCTATTGTGATGGTTTTTATGTGGATAGGCATCTATATGATCTCCGGTGGGCTTGTGGTCATTATTCGTGTGTTTGAGATCATCCTGCCGATTACCTTGATTATATTCGTCATGGAGATCTTGCTCAGTAATCAGCTATTCGAGATTAGTAACCTCAGACCCGTATTGGGTGAGGGCATCATGCCTGTGCTCAAAGGGATGAAACCATCGCTACTCTCGTATACGGGGTACGAAGTTATGTTAGTCATCACTGCATATATGCAGGATCCGAAGAAAAGCAACAAGGCGATGACATGGGGGTTAACCATCTCTACACTGGTATATCTGATCACTGTTGTAATGGTCGTAGGTAGTTTATCCTTGGATGGAATTAAGACCAGAACGTGGCCAACATTGGATCTGGTCCGAAGTTTTGAGATACAGGGACTGATATTTGAACGTTTCGAATCATTATTGCTGGTGATCTGGATTATGCAGATTTTCTCGACATTTGCCATAACCCATTACTGTGCTTCTGTAGGGATTCGGGACTTGTTTCGGGCAAAGAAGATACGCAGGATTATGTATGCCCTGCTTCCAATCATTTATCTGACGGCAATGATGCCTAAAACTGTATTTGAAACTTTTGCACTGGGGGATATGTTAGGTAACGCATCTGTAGTTTTGTTCGCTATATTACCTCTGGTATTGCTGCTTATTAGCATAATTCGCAAAAAAGGAGGCAAACACGCATGATTTCATTCCGTATGTGCTTACGAGTAACTTGTGCTGTGTTCATCCTGTGTATAATATCAGGTTGCTGGAGCAGCCGCGAGATAGAAGATCTGAGTCTGTATGTAGGTCTCGGAATTGACGTTGGAAAAGAGACTGAATTCGAGAAGAATATCGCAGAACAGGGCGGGCATTACCCCAAGCAGAATAATGTCACAGCAACTGTTCAGATTGCCCCTGGAAATGCTAGCAGTCAAAAAAGTCAACAATCTGGTTCACCTTCTTCTGGCAAAGAGTCTTATTCCAACGAGCAGCTTACAGGGGATTCCATGTTGCAGATTTTTCGTCAGTTCGCTTTGCGGCGAGATCGTCCACTCATTGGACATCATCTGAAGGTTATTGTGATCTCCAAGGATATAGCTAAAAAGTATGGACTGATTCAATTGCTCGATTTTGTACTCCGGGATAACGATATTCGACCGAACTGTCTTGTACTGATTAGTCATCAACGAGCGGTTGATGTGCTTACCTCAGATGATCCTTCCCGTATTCCTGCATTTTACCTAACAGGTATTACGAACAATGCATACATTTCCAACAAGATTCTGGAACCCGTTTCGCTGGCAAAACTGGATGCCCAGATGCAGTCCGGGTCCAGTTTTCTGCTTCAAAATGTGCTGAATGCCAATGGAGAGGACAAGTTCTCCGGAGGCAGTATATTCGCTGCAAATACAACCAAATTTCTGGGGGAACTCAGCCAAACTGATGTGGAAGCTCTGTCCTGGATTACCCCCAAAAACCGAGGTGGTGTCATAAAAACATATAGTAAGGAGGGATTCACGGTACTCTATGAAATCAAGAAGAAGAAAACCAAAATCATTCCCAAGGTTGTTGGCGATGACATCTCGTTCCATGTGAAGGCAGAGTCCGAAGGATGGCTAATGGAGGATTGGCGAGCACCGGAAGAAGAAGAAACGGGTGCATATCTGACAGAGCTAGAAAAAGATTTTGCTGAATTGGTCGAGCAACAGATCAAACAGTTACTGTACAAGCTCCAGCATACCTACAAAGTCGATGTTGCTGACTTCCGCGACAGCATTCGTATTAAGTATCCAAAAACGTGGAAGAAGGTTAAAGGGAACTGGGATGAAATTTTTGCCACTGTACCCATTACGTATGAGGTCAAGACCAACATCATCAATCCGGGGTCTTCTACGGAATAGCGAGGAATGTGAACACAACAGTATTTAAATATTGACACATTCATGAACAATCGCTATATTTATAAAAAATCATTTTCTTATCCAGAGAGGTGGAGGGACTGGCCCTTAGAAACCTCAGCAGCAGATCTGAAGGATACTGTGCTAATTCCAGCGGGTGAAAGCCTGATAGATAGGAGCGTTTGTTTTTATTTGTCAGTAACGGCGCACTCTTTAGGAAGAGTGGGTCTTTTTTGTTTTTTCTGGATGAAGGAGTAGGGAGCAACAGGTATGGAGAACAACAACGACAAAGGACATTTTCAACGGAAAATGCAGGTACGGCATGTGGTCATGCTCTCTCTCGGAGGAGTCATTGGAACGGGACTATTCCTCAGCTCGGGTTACACTATTCAGCAGGCGGGACCCCTGGGCACTATTCTGTCCTATCTGATCGGAGCCATCGTTGTATATCTGGTGATGCTCTGTCTTGGTGAACTGTCTGTTCATATGCCAGAGACGGGAGCATTTCATAGTTATGCAGCCAAATATATCGGACCGGCAACAGGCTACACGGTGGCTTGGTTATACTGGTTAACCTGGACTGTTGCGCTTGGCTCCGAATTCACAGCCGCCGGATTGCTGATGCAGCGCTGGTTCCCATCGGTGAACGTATGGATATGGAGTGCGCTCTTTGCACTGATGATCTTTCTGTTTAATGCATTAACGGTGAAATTATTTGCGGAATCCGAGTTCTGGTTCTCATCTGTAAAAGTAGTGACTATCGTAATCTTCATTATTATCGGTGGCGCAGCCATGTTTGGGTTCATTCCCATGGCGGATGCTGAACCGGCTCCATTGCTATCGAATATTACCGCATCCGGGTGGTTCCCTCATGGGGCTACAGCGATATTGATGACCATGCTTGCTGTTAACTTTGCATTCTCAGGTACTGAGTTAATCGGCATTGCCGCCGGTGAGACGGAGAACCCGGAAAAGACGATACTGAAGGCTATTCATACAACGCTGTGGCGTTTGGTTATTTTTTTCATCGGAACGATTGTGATCTTGTCCGCCTTGCTGCCCATGTCGGATGCCAGTGTACTGGAAAGTCCGTTTGTAGCGGTAATGGAGCGGGTAGGTGTACCCTATGCAGCAGACATTATGAACTTTGTTATTCTGACGGCGATTCTCTCTGCTGCCAATTCAGGCTTGTATGCTTCATCGCGAATGCTCTGGTCTCTGGCCGATAAAAAGACGATTTCTCCTTGGTTTGCCAGATTGACCAAACGCGGGGTACCACTGAATGCGCTTTTGATTAGTATGGTGGGGGGTGCGCTGGCTTTGCTGTCCAGCATCATTGCGCCAGGCACCGTATACATTACACTGGTTTCCATTTCGGGTCTGGCTGTTGTTGCCGTATGGATGAGCATCAGCGCTTCCCAGTATATGTTCCGCAGACAGTATATCCGGGAAGGACATGCGGTCAAAGATCTGGTCTACCGCACACCACTGTATCCGGTGGTACCGATTGTTTCATTTATATTATGCCTGGCTTCATGCATAGGTATTGCCTTCGACCCGACACAGCGAATTGCGCTGTATTGTGGGGTTCCGTTTATCGCAGTATGTTACGCAGCTTATTATCTGACAGAGCGTGTGAATAAGAAAAGAGGACAAGTACATGACACAAGCACAACAGACTAACCCTATAGAACAGCTTCTTCGTGAACATCCGGTCATGATTCTGGATGGAGCGCTGGCGACGGAACTCGAACAGCATGGATGTGATCTGGATGATCCATTATGGTCGGCTCGTGTGTTGCTTGAGAATCCGGATGTTATTGTTCAGGTCCATGCGGATTATTTCCGAGCAGGAGCCGACTGTGCGATTACATCCAGTTATCAGGCGACGGTGGATGGCTTCCGCAAGAGAGGAATCGGCGAGCAAGAAGCGTTGGAACTGATTCGCAAGACGGTGGAACTGGCTGCACAGGCGAGAGATGAAGTATGGACAGAAGTGCAGGAAGGCGGAGTTAAAAATACGGAAGCCAAACTGGACGGCAATCTGGTCATCAGAACAGCACAACAAAGGTCTGATGTATTGGAGACAGAGGTCTTGGCTCGGCCACGACCAATGGTTGCTGCATCCGTTGGACCCTACGGCGCTTATCTAGCAGATGGATCGGAATATGTCGGTCACTACGATGTGTCAGATGAGACCTTGGCTGCATTCCATCGTCCGCGGATGGCGGCGTTGCTTGAAGCGGGTGCTGATATTCTGGCTTTTGAGACCATTCCATCCTTGCAGGAAGCACAGGTTCTGATTGATTTGCTGAAGGAGTTTCCTCATGCGTATGCCTGGCTATCTTTCTCTTTAAAAGACGGGACAAGCATCAGCGAGGGCACATCGCTTGAGGTATGTGCACAGACGTTTGGCTCCGAGCCACAAATTGCGGCAATTGGCCTGAACTGTGCTCCTATGGAAGTGGTGACGGAAGCCGTGACTATTCTGAGCCGTGCCAGCGATAAACCTGTCATTGTCTACCCGAACTCGGGAGAAGTATACGATGCAGCAACGAAGACGTGGAGCGGGCAGGGTACCTGTGGCAGTATGAGTGATGCTTCGGAACAGTGGATATCCGCGGGTGCAAAAATCATTGGCGGCTGTTGCCGCACGACTCCACATCAGATTGGCGAACTTGCGAAGAAGTGGCGGAGCTGAAGTATATCAGCCCAGCCAGATCTGCACGGAAGAGCCCTTCTTATCTTATAAAGGATAGGAAAGGGCTTCTTCTGCATGAGCACTTCTTCTTTCTACATGTTATTCGACGACAAGGATGCGCGGCGATGCCTGACGGATCACTTTGGACGATGCCCAGGATCCTAGAGCCGCGGCAAGAATACTCAGACTAGCAAAGAGTATAATGCCTCCCCAGTTCAGAATGAGAGGAATCTGTACGATACCGTATCCCGATAGGACTTTTTCAAGTAACAGGGGGAGAAGGTATACGCCTACAATGACTCCTAGCATTGAACCAACCAGAGCTAATGCAGATACTCCAGTAGCAATGGAGAAACGGATTTTTCCAGATGTCATACCAATCGATTTGTAAATACCATACGTCTTGCTCTCTTTGCGAATGCTGATTCGGCAGGTACTGAAGATAATGATAAATGTAACCAAAATGAACAGCAGACCAATCAGAGCCATGGGGTACACAAGGATGCTTGCAGCTTCTGCATAAACGGAATCCAGCAGCGTTTTTTGTGTGACGATGGAAGCAGAGTCTCTGAATCGCTCATTCAATTGGTTAGCAATGGCTCCTGCCTGTGAAGGATCGTTGACATTGATAAACACGACATCTACATCACCGTAATTCGGATTTACGCTTCGAACCGCTTGGGCTGTGATTCTTCCGGATACCGACATATTGGAGATGGCCTGATAGATACCCGAGACCATGAACGTGCGCTTTTCTCCTTCAATGTAGAGATCCATGAGATCTCCCAAATCCTTGTTTAACATCTTGGCAACACTGACCCCGATTGAAATTTCATTTTCGCGTTCTGGGTTATTCCCTCTCAACGTCTCAAAACCAAGGTCTTGATAACTTCCATCCAGTACACTTAAATAAAGACTTGTAGACTGGTTGGCCACGTCGGTTGACTCATCTGGAAGGATAACTCCGGTGATGTTTCCTTGCCAGCCCACATTTTTGATGCGAGGATCTTCTTCCAATACGTTCTGCAGCTCTGCTCTCGGAAACGTAGTTTTGTTCACAACGACAGCGGCAATGTTAGCATTGTCATAACCCCATTTGGCCGCCGTCTGATAGATTCCGGTAATGCTGGTTAGTACAACATACCCGAGGACAAGTACGGAAGCAGACATCGTCGTTAGCAATAACATCAATACCGAGCTTTTGCTGTTTTTGATCAGATTGCGTATGCCGATGACAAAAGAGACGGGCAATCGTCCAAACAAGGCCCGGTTTGCGAGCGGCGAATTCATTCGTCGCGCCATACGTATATTGTCGCTCTCCGACATACCATAACGAATAGCCTGAACAGGCTCGATTGTGCGAGCTTTTTTGGCGTATAACACGACAAATGCAATAACCATGACGAGTAACAGTACCCCTACAACAATAGCTGTGCCAATGCCCTCCATTGGAATATCACCCTGGCCAGTCCGCAGGGACGATACGGAGATGTTGATGATGAATTTGGACACGAATATGCTTAGTACCAGCCCGGGAAGAACGGCGATGATGGACAACAAGGCATATTGAATCACGTAAGTACCAATGGTGCCCCAGGAAGTGAGTCCCAGCGATTTAAGAATACCTATCGTTTTGTAGTTGGCCAGAATGGCATCGGATATGGTGAAGCCAATCGTAATGAGGGCAATAATCATCATGACGGACCCTAAGAAAATCATAATGAACCCGACGATCTGATTGATGATCAGATAAAAGGATGAGATGCTTTCAAATTCCATTTTGGTTTCCAGAAACGGGGCACCCGTCTCGCTTGTATAACGATCCCAATAGCTGGAGTTCGTACTGTAATCATCAAAATGGATGCCCATCATGTGACTATCTTTTCCTGCAAGCGTACTAAAATCATTTTGGTAATCCGTACTGTTCATCCAGATTCTTGCCGTATTCGTGAATGGTGCTCCATAAGGGACATCCACAACAATAGCGGATACTGTGAGGTCAAGCATGGTAGATCCGGTTTTGAATTGGATGGTATCACCAACAGCAATGTTATAACCATTCGCCATGGAGGTTGGAATCCATACGTTTCCTTGCTCAGGAGCTGAATGCTGTGAACCACTTGCAAATACAAGTTCGTCTACACTCCACGGCGGAGGAGGTGTATTCATCATGTACAGATACAGGTTAGGGATGTCAGTGCCGTCAAAAGTGATGCCCGACAAGGTTCGGTAAGTAAGCAAAGGTGAGACTTGAACACCGTTCTGGGCGCCCCACCAGTCATGCACAGTTTGGGGATCATTCAGTCCTTTGTCGAACGTTAATATCTGATGGGACCCGTTGGTGCGACTGTGCATCTCCTTGAACTGGTTACCCGTATTGGCCAGAATGATGACAGATGTGGACACCAGCAGGGTAGACAGCAAAATGAGCAGGGTGATAAACAAGTTTTGAATTTTATTTTTACTCAGATACGACAAGCTAAGTTTGAACATGACTGCCATCGTTATTCCTTCCCCGTAACCAAAGCGAAGATAATCGCTTCACGATCTTGAATTTGATGTTCCTCATAGGTATTGAACTCAAGGGTTCCGCCTATCTTGCCGTCCTGAATGTAGATCAGACGATCTGCCCGGCAGGCGGCTTTAATATCATGTGTAACCATAACTACGGACTGTCCTTTCCGGTGGATATCCGTAAGGATATCGAGAACAGCTGTGCCGTGTTCCAGGTTCAAACTTCCGGTAGGTTCATCCGCAAAGATGATATCCGGTGCATTGATCAAAGCTCGTGCAATGGCTGCTCGTTGCTGCTGTCCTCCAGACGTCTGGGAGGGGAGGCGGTTACGCTGTCCATCAATATCCATAGTATTCATCAGCTCAGCAGCCCTGGATTGAATGTCACTCTTTTTATTTCCCGCAATATATCCCGGTAAAGCAATGTTCTCTTTGATGGAAAGGTCCGGGACCAGATTGATGCTCTGATAGATATAACCGATCCGGCGGGTGCGGAAGTCGGACATTTCCCGTTCATTGTAAGCGTCAATCCGCTGGTCACGAAAATAAACCTCACCAGCTGTGATCTGATCCAGTCCGCTTAGCAGATATAAGAGGGTTGATTTGCCAGAGCCAGAGTTACCCATGATGACCGTGAATTCCCCTTCATAGATGTCGAGATCGACATTACGGATGGCATGATGTTGCTCACTTCCGCTGTTGTACGTCTTGCACAGATTCTGTGCACGGATAATCACTTTTTTGGACAAGTCGAATCACTCCCGAGTGCAGTATAGGATTCATTCTAGAGGAGGGATGTTGAGGAAGCCTTATCAAATTATGAATAAAGTATTACAGGCAATTGTGTTGAATCGGAAATTGAAGGCACGTGGTACAATAGCCACGCTAGTGTGGCTCAGCAGATCGGCAGATAGAATCGGAAGGTCGTACCTTCTCCTTCTTTACTAGTAAAAGAAATACGGCCTCCGTGTGCTTCAATAATGCTTTGGCAGATGGAAAGTCCCAGTCCCGTACCTTCCTGCACACGTTGGTCTGCATGACTCGCTTGTCCTCTGAAATAACGCTGGAAAACAAACGGCATATCCTGCACACGTATTCCCTGACCCGAATCGGCGATGGTCACTTTCAAGTGCCTGGATTCCAGTTCCGTGGCTATACGTATCGTGTCTCCCGGAGCTGTATGCTTGAGAGCATTGGCGACAAGATTGGAAATGACTTGTTCAATTCGAATAGGGTCGATAGCGATTAACACATTGGGAATGTGGTTGGACTTGGGCCCGTCATAGACGAGACCTCTTGTGAGTATTACATGTTCAATAGGTTTCAACATAGCCTCAAGTACAGGACCACTGTACTTTTCACGGGGTTCCACAGAGATCTGCCCTAGTTCCTGAAGTGCATGAACCAGTAGGTCTTCCACAAGTCGGGCCGTTTTATCCGTATGTGTCCGCATCACTCTCATATATTCCATCAACGTTTCCTGATCGTTACATAGCCCTTCCTCAATAGCTTCTATGTATGCTTTTATCGTGGTAATCGGTGTTTTAATATCATGAGATATATTGGTGATGAGTTCCTTTTGTGCTTGTTCCTGCTGGATGCGCAGCTCGTTCATATGTTTGATTTCTGTGCGCATCAAATCCAACATGGCGTAAAGGCCGCCCATTTCGTCTGTCCTGTTGTACTGGATATGATCATCATAATTCCCTTTGATGATGGATTCCGCATGGAGCTTCAAATGATGAATGGGAGAGAGGAGCAGCTTGTCCAGAATTCTTTTCATCCAAAATAAAAATAAGCCCAGGATCAGTGACAGGAGTAATAGTACGCTAATCCATATAACCGGAAAAGTCATCGGTTTCTGAACCGTAACCATAGCTTGGGGGATGGAAAAGATAGCATTGCCGATCTGACTTCCCACGGGACCGTCCATCACGGGAAACGCGATATCAAGTGATTCACTATCGTCTACAGTCTGCGCGGCATGATGCAGATCATAATGAAGGGAAGAACGCAGATTAACCTGGGTTCCTTCAGAGGTGGGATCGGAGGACAGAGTTACGGTTCCATCCAGGTTCACATAGGTAAGCAGAACCCCGCTTTCTCTAGCAATGGAACGTATGTCTTCTCGGGTGGTTTGTTTGTCCAGGTGTTGATGATTTTGCTCCAGAGCGAACAGAGTTGGATTAATCTTGAGCCGAACCTGATTTATAGACGGATTGGATTGTTCCGAATTTCGGTTTTGGAATAGTATCAACGCCAATGTGAGGATACTTATAATAATCAGAAGGCTAAGTGTTGTTAACAGCCAGCGTCTGAACCAGGTGTTTAATGACATGTGGATGTCTCCAATCTCGATTATTCATAAATGAACTTGTAACCGACACCCCATACTGTCTTTAGAACAGTTGGATGTGAGGCGTCTTCCTCGATTTTTTCCCGCAGTCTGCGAATGTACACGGTTACGGTGTTTTCATCCCCATAGGTTGCATATCCCCAGATGGCGTCAAGCAACTGGGCTTTGGAGAATACCTGATTTTTATGGCTTGCCAGATAATGAAGTAACTCAAATTCCTTGGCAGACAGAGACACTTCCAATCCGTTCAATGTAACTTTGTAGGCTTTTTTATCGATCATAAGATTTCCAAGGCGAAGTAGATCTGTTCTGTCTCGGTCTGATGTCATGCTGTCGTAACGTCTAAAGTGGGCATTAATCCGTGCTAACAGTTCACTCAGCGAGAAGGGCTTAGTCATATAGTCATCTGCGCCAAATCCAAGACCAAGTACCTTATCCGTATCACTGCCTCGGGCACTTAGAATGAGGATGGGGATATTATTGCGCCGTCGAATCTCGCGGCACACCTCGATCCCGTCCATATCCGGAAGCAT
This sequence comes from Priestia sp. FSL H7-0729, assembly GCF_038005685.1. Classification (NCBI taxonomy): domain Bacteria; kingdom Bacillati; phylum Bacillota; class Bacilli; order Caryophanales; family Bacillaceae; genus Priestia; species Priestia sp. FSL H7-0729. The sequence continues at coordinate 198,890 of NZ_JBBOTQ010000009.1, read as the reverse complement.
AATGTCCAGAATGATGTAATCTGGTTGAATAAGCTCCATAATCTGAAGCCCGTCTTGTCCAGTGGCTGCCACAACAGCTTCATATTGATTTTTGGTCAAATAATCTCGCAAAATACGTGAGATATCCGGTTCATCCTCGATAATGAGGACTTTGCGCGGGTGGGTTAGCATATGTATCGCTCCAGTATGATAGATGTGAAATGAATGGATATGTATAAATTTGTGAAATAAATGTCCTATATAATTGTACAGTCTTGTTCTGTGGGAGTCACATAAATATTGAAGTGAACATCATTCTTATTAATCAAGAGACTACAAGTAACTGTTTACAAGTTTCGTCTTATCAAAATAACCCATGAACCTGCTTGAAGGGTCATGGGTTTTTGATACTATTACATCATACACGTTCTAGATCGATAGGCTCGTGTTGTCTGGATTTGAGATACTCCGCCGGAGACACACCGAAGTGCGCCCGGAATACCCGGTGGAAGTAGGAATAGCTTGCAAAACCGCAGGATTCGGCAATATGCTCCAGTGTCATTTCACTGTATTTCATGCGTTCCAGCGCCGCATTCAGACGGATCTCAATCGCGTATTGAATCATGGTCTGGTTGTAGTGCTCCTTAAATAAGCGCACTGCACGTGACAGGCTGAGTCCAGCATAACGTGCCGCTTCCTCAAGCTTGAACGTAACCGTGGCATGCTCCTCAATATAACGTTTTAACTTCAGCGCAGAGGAAACTGCCCGATCGGTCTGAATATTCTCTTTGATTGCCCGGTCAATATATAGACATAATCCGCGCAGTAACGCATCCTTTAGCTCCGCATTTTCCTCAAGAGGTCCGCGACGTTTCTCAAGCAACATATTTCTCCACAGGCTGATGAGCTTATCATCAAGTCCAATCCGGCTCACGGTAGATCGATGCTGCCGTTTCCACCAGTTATCGATCCAGCTGCCCTCGCAGAACAGATAATAATCTCCACTGGACAATCGTCCTTCCTTATGAGGTTCATCGACCACGAGATGATAGTCGTCGCCAGGTTTGAGCAGCAGCAAATCCCCGCTAGTCATCCTGAATTCTTCTTCCTGTACATATACTTTGCACGAGCCTTCCGTCTGCAGGCGGAACAGATAGGTTTGCAGCTCGCCCCTCATATTATGAGTGAACGCCTTATAGTGGTATGAGTAGTCACAGATCAGTACAGATGTCTCTAACGTATCCAAAGATAAAATCCCCCAATATATCGGTCTCTTACATACTTAATGGTTTAACTTAACATTTACACGATAACGTAGAGGACAGAAAGAACCTGAAGAAACGAAGTGTTCGCCTTTATCTCCGGATTTTATCCTTTTGAAAAGGAATTCAAGAAAATCTGGTGATAACAGCGATCGGAAGGTTGTTCTGTCATCGGAGTGCCAGTGTAAATATCTTTAGTTAAAATTAGGTACAGTGAATAGATGCAAAATGATGGAAATAAAATTTGACCAGATAGTTCATGTTCTGACTATATTGTATATGTTCATTCTAGCCTGTTTTGCGTTAGGATGATACCAGATAGAGCAATGAAAGCAAATTTGAGAACAGAGGTGTATCCTACATGAAAAAACTTAATATTGGTTTGCAATTGTTTACACTCCGTGATGAAACTGCAGCAGATTTTCGTGGTACGTTGCGTAAGGTAGCGGCCCTTGGATATGAAGGCGTGGAGTTTGCCGGATATGGTGATATTCCAGCTGAGGAAATGAAAGCGCTACTAGACGAACTTGGACTGAAAGGATTCAGCAGCCACGTTTCATTACATGCGATGCGCGAAGACTTGCAAAAACAAATCGATTACCTGAAAACGATTGGTGCACAATATATCATTTGTCCTTACCTGATGCCTGAGGATCGTCCTGAGAATGCAGAAGGCTGGACCAAGCTGTTCGCCGAGTTGCAACAATATGGAGCTGAAGCAGCGAAGCAAGGATTGATCTTCGGATACCATAACCATGACTTTGAATTCCATGGCCAGGTTGGCGATGCCAATGCTTTTGACGCCATGTTCGCTCAAACATCACCGGAAGCGGTAAAAGTGGAAATGGACGTATGTTGGGTACAATTTGCGGGACAAAATCCGATCGAGTATATTAATAAATATGCGGGTCGCTTGCCGCTGCTTCATCTGAAGGATTTCAGCAAAGACGAACAAGGCCAGATGAAAACCCTGGAATTGGGACAAGGTTCGGTTGACCTGCCAGCTGTTATTGAAGGGGCTACGAATGCAGGTGTGGAGTGGTTGATCGTGGAACAAGACGTGTGCCAGAACCCGCCACTTGAGAGCGTATCCAATAGCTACAACTGGCTGAAAGAGAACTATTTGAATCAATTCTAAAAGAACCATTGAACGCTGCTAAATGCTAATCTATTTGTCAAAGGAGACTTATATATATGAGTAAAATTAAAGTTGCTGTATTCGGCTGTGGAGCCATTGCCCAGCGTAGACATATTCCGGAGTACGCTGCCAATGAGAACGTAGAACTTGTCGCTTTTGCCGATCCGATCGTGGAGCGTGCGGAAGAAATGGCCGAAACTTATGGAGGTAAAGCTTACTCCAGTTACGAAGAATTGCTTGCTAATGAAACGGTGGATGCAGTCAGTGTGTGTACACCGAACTATCTGCATGCGCCAATGGCAATTGCTGCTGCCAATGCAGGCAAGCATGTATTGGTTGAGAAACCCATGGCCGTTTCCACTGAAGAAGGCGAGCAAATGATCGAAGCTGCCAAGAAAAATGGCGTGTATCTGATGGTTGGACACAACCAGCGTCTGATGCCTCCTCACGTCAAAGCAAAAGAAATTCTCGACTCTGGCAAACTCGGTAAAGTCCTGAATTTCCGTACATCTTTTGGTCACCCGGGTCCGGAAGGATGGAGTGTGGACGGTGCTGAAAGCTGGTTCTTCCGTAAAGAAGAAGCTATTATGGGCGCGATGGGTGACCTGGGTGTGCACAAATCAGACTTCATCCGTTACTTGCTGAATGATGAAGTATCTGAAGTGGCTGGTTTCATCAGCACACTGCACAAAGAAGGTACTAAAGTTGACGATAACGCAACTTGTTTGCTGCGTATGAAGAGCGGCGCGATCGGAACGCTGGTAGCAAGCTGGACGCAATACAGAGCTGGAGATAACAGTACAGTGCTGTGGTGCGAGAATGGCGTTATGAAGATCGGAACAGTGGAAGGCGATGAAGTTATCGTTGAACTGACCAATGGTACAGTTGAGACATACAAAGTTGGTGCTATGGCTACCAACGAGAAACAAGTGCCGAGTGGTGTAATTGACGCATTTGTAGAGTCCATTGTAACGCAAACACCTCCAGCGATCTCCGGGGAAGAGGGCTTGCGTTCCCTGCAAGTGATCCTGGCAGCATTCGAATCCGAGAAAACAGGTCAGATCGTTAAACTGTAATCCGTACGAATGACAGTGCAAATTCTAACATCGTATATGGCTTAACCTATGATATAAGGGACTTATCTTCAGAGAAGTGTTCTGGAGTAAGTCCTTCTTTATTTGATTTTAGAGATATATCACGAAAAAGACTGACGCTTCCGATAGCATGCGGAAGTGTCAGTCTCAAGATGAAGGTTGAACCGTTCAAGCGAAAATCGGTTTTAGATGCCAGCAGGTACATCACTGCCCAGATCCAGCCATGTTATTTCAGCAAGAGTCAGCGTGATGCGGGCCCCTTCGTCACAGGACAGCAGTTCCGCCTGATTCTGGGCACCGATCAGCGCACAGGTTGGGAACGCCTGATTCAATACATAAGCGAGTGCAATCTGAATGGGTGATGTTTTCTTTGAATTAGCCAATTGTTCAGCCCGGCGCAAGCGTTCCCAGTTGCCATCACTGTAGAATACACGCACCAGATCTTCGTTATCGCGAACTTCAGGTGTGAATCTTCCCGTGAAGAAACCACGCGCTTGGGAGGACCAGGATAGTAATGGCAACTTGGTTTGCTCATGCCATGCCAGTGTCTCTGCATCTGCTGACACACAGCCTGCCCAGAAAGGTTCGTTTGCTTTGGCGAGACTGAGATTCGGACTGCTGAAGGTGAAACCCTTCAAGCCGTTTGCCGCAGCGTAAGCATTGGCTTCCTCGAGTCGCTGCCAGGTCCAGTTGGAGGCGCCAATTGCGCCGATTTTGCCGGATTCAATATGTTCGTTCAGTGCTTCAAGAATTACATGTACAGGGGTGTTTGGATCATCCCGGTGCAAGGCATACATCTCTACATGATCTGTCTGAAGACGCTCCAGACTTTCCATCAGGTCACTGCGGATGGCATCAGCGTTTACGCGTGGCCCATTCTGGTCATGATGTGCGCCTTTGGTGAGAATGACGATCTGGTCGCGGTTACCGCGTTCCTTCATATAACGACCAAGGACTTCTTCACTCTGTCCGCCACAATAAATATGTGCTGTATCTACGGTGTTACCGCCAATCGATAGAAAAGCATCCATGTTCGTTGCTGCTTTATCGTAGGCATCGTGTACGAAATAATCCGTTCCTTTAATCAATCGGGAGACGCGTTTACCTGCACCGGCAATTTCGATATATTCCATAAGTCAGATCATCCTCTCAATTATAGTGTAATTCGGGTACGTTCTTCCGCTGAACGAAGGCAGGCTTCGAGCACTTTCATATTAGCTACTGCATCGGAAGGGGCGAAGCGCAGATCCTTGCCCTGAAGTACGGCACGAGCCATATCATCTCCCTGCAGTGAGTAGTGGTTTACTTGGGGAACTTCAATCTCCTTGCGTTCACCACCTGCTGTGACATAGAAATTGGAACTGCGATCCTGACGACCGATAAAGGCCGAAGGCACCTCAATGATACCATCAGAACCTAGAACTTCGAGCGTGTTTCGGAAGGCTGCCCACATGCTGCTGTCAAACGTCACGCCAACGTGATTGTCGAATTCCAGCAGTCCGGAAGCCATCATATCGACCTGATCATGCTGTGGGGAGAACATGCCAATAACGGTAACTGCACTTGGTTCCTGACCTAGCAGCAGACGAGCAACACTGATGGAATAACAACCGATATCATAGAGTGCACCGCCACCCCATTCTTTCCGAAAGCGGACATTGCCGGATGCATTGGAGTTATTAAATGAAAATGTGCTGTGAATACCGCGGATCTCACCAATCTCACCGCTGGCAATGATATCTCTGATCTGCTCATAACGTGGATGATGGCGGTACATGAACGCTTCAGCCAGATGTACACCTGCATCTGCACAAGCTTGAACCATCTCCTGAGCTTCCTGCTCTGTCAGAGCCAGTGGTTTTTCGCACAAAATATGTTTGCCTGCTTCAGCAGCCCGGATCGTCCATTCCCGATGCAGATGATTCGGTAGTGGGATATATACGGCATCAATGGAATCATCAGCGAGCAAAGCTTCATAACTGCCATAAGCCTTGTCGATCCCAAGTTGTTCGGCCGTCTGTTTGGCTTTATCTTCGTCTCGACTGGCAATCGCGGTTACTTCATTCAACTCGGATTGCTGCAAGCCAGGAATGACAGATTCCACAGCAATGCTAGCGCTACCAAGAATGCCCCAACGTAATTTTTGAACTGAATTCATGTGTTGTATCCTCCTGTGTATAAATGTATATTGTGATTATAATGAATAGACCAATGAATTAAAATGATAATATATTGAAGTTAGTTAACACAATATTGTTGATCAAGGAGAAACGGTTATGATGAGACAAAGCGTATTGCTTACCCTGCAGGATATTCCATATTTTTGTTATCCCGAATCCGTTGGACATTATATGGATCACGTCCAGCATTCCGTGTTACGTGAGGCAGGTGCACTGAACAACTTTAATATTCACTATGTCGCTGCGGGCAAAGGATACGTTGAAGTGGACGGTGTGGTGCATGAGCTTCGCGCAGGTCAGGCGGTTCTCTATTTCCCGCAGCAGCGACAGCATTATTATAGTAGTGAAGATGATCCGTGGGATGTACGATGGGTTCATTTTTACGGTGAACGTCTGCATGATTATATGATCGAGCGGGGGTTACATCGTAATCTATTATGGACACTGCGACAACGCAGCTCGTGGGAAGAGGCACATCTGGCGTTGCTGACTGAAGCAGAACAGAACACCATGCTGCGTCCGGCTCAGCTATCCACATTGACCTATGCCGTACTCGCCGAGTTCGTGCAGCATGCGGTACCTTTAAAGAGCACACGTACCACAAGTAAGGCGGGGAGTCGGGTTCTTGCACTTCTTCCACAGATGCAGCAAGAGGCCTGTCAACCTTTCCTGTTACAGGACTGGGCGGATCTTGCAGGTGTGAGTTCGTATTACTTTTGCAAAATGTTCAAGAGTGCTGTGGAGATGACGCCTATGGAGTTTATCACCCGTTCACGACTACAGATGGCGAAGCAATGGTTGCTGGAACGGCCTACGGCCAACATTGGACAGATCGCGGAGGAAGCGGGGTATCCGAATGCCAGTTATTTTAACCGTCAGTTCATGGCCCATGAGGGGATGACACCTACGGATTATCGCGGATTGTACCACAATTAACCCGTATTCTTTCGATGTTGCGAGCGCTTGAAGTGTAGTGGTTTGACAGTGAGTTCAATCAAGTCTATTATGGATAAATTAAATCCGTGTATAATGAGGTGCCCTCATGAAATATTCAAAAGCGACAAATTATGCTTTGCATACGATGCTTCATCTTGTAAGTACTGCACCCGAACAGCTGGTTAGTGTACACCAACTTGCAGAATTGCAGAAGGTATCACCAACCTACTTGTCTAAAATTTTGACCAAATTGGTTAAGGCAGGTATGATCGAATCGACTTCTGGTGCCAATGGTGGCTACCGGCTTAGTCGTAAAAATCCCGACCCTTCTTTCCTAGAGATCATTCATGCAATTGAGGGTCAGGCCTCTCTGTTCGAATGTTCCCTGAATCATAACGCAAGCTGTTTGATCCAGCAGGTGATGGTGCAGGCGGAAGAAGAGATGGAGAGTTTCTTGAACAATAAGAAAATGTCAGAACTGGCTTCCCAGATGAAAAGTTGGAGTGCACACTCTCAGTAACTTGGTGCTGGAAGTGAAGCTTCAATCGACTTGTTGACTCTTCTGGCACATAGGTCTATCCGGATCTTTCCTCAACCTCACGAGAGGTAAGGAAAGATTTTTTGTATCGTTGTACCTAATTGAAGTCGAATGGTACAATAAGGAAGGTATAGATGCATACATACTTGATCCAAATCTCACATCATATTTTACATCTCTGGAGGGACAACACATGAGCGAATCGACGATCACAGGACTGGAACAATTGCTCGCACTGGAAAACATTCGGAACACCAAGGCGCGTTATTGCCGCTATATTGATACGAAACAGTGGGATACTTTGGGTGATGTGTTTGCTCCGGATGCAGTGGCCGATTTCAGTACAGAAGGCAATCCTATTCCGGTATTAACAGGTCGCGATACCATCGTACAAGTATTCCGTGATCTGGTGGATGTTGCCGTAACCGTGCATCATGTTCACAGCGCCGAAGTCGAATTTGTATCCGAGAATGAAGCGAAGGTCATCTCTCCAATGGAAGATTGGGTGACGTTCCCGGAGGGAAATGAGAACAAATCCTTCCACGGATTTGGGCACTACCACGAAACTTTTGTCAAAATCGACGGCCAGTGGTACATCAAACATACAAGTCTGAAACGTCTTCGTCTGGACCTGTTTGAATAGTATAGGGATGGATAAAGATCACTTACAGAGGTTTGTTGCTGTAAGTGATTTTTTGATTACAATGGAGACGAGTATTGTCCCGAAGTTCGATATCAGACAAAATGCGAGCGATTTATGTGAATTGTAAGATTATTTTACATAAAATTGAATAAATAGCATTGACGTTCCAAAAGTCATGAGTTAAGATATCTACAACAAAACAATTACATTTTATTACACAAATTGAAACTTAGGGATTTAATTCTTTCATATTTATATGTATATTTCCGCTTGGCTAATTTGTTAATCAGAGGATGATGCCATGAACTGGTACGCATTGTTTGTACATACAGGAAGCGAAGAAGTCATTAGGAAATACCTACATATGTATCTAGGAACCTCCATCCGAGTTTTAATCCCCAAGAGAAAAGTTCCGGAGAAGAGATCAGGTATTTTTGAAGCCTGTACCAAAAAAGTCTTTCCTGGTTATGTATTAATTCAAGTCAACATGTCCGCCGAAACATACCACTTAATCTGTTCTATTCCTCATATCATTAAAATGCTGGGAACTAATGCAAGTTGCACGCCAATCCCGGATCATGAAATGACCACATTGCTTAACCTCATCAATCCGGAAGATATTATCGATTATTCAACTGTATATATGGAAAATACCAAAGTTGTGGTGCTGGATGGCCCGTTGATGGGACACGAAGGCATCATTAAGAAGATTGACAAGCATACATGCAGAGCAAAGGTGTGGCTTCATCTAACAGGCAATGATAAACCCAAATTAGTTGATTTGGGTGTTGAAATTTTATATGCAACGCAAGAAAAATGATGTACTCAGATATGCTATGGTCACATACGACAACCAAAACCGGAGGAGCAGAATGAAGCTTAGGCACATTATGCAACCAAAGGAGTCATATGCATAAACGCTGAAATACACAACGTGTATCGACAGGGCGAAGCTATGTGCGTTGGAGCATTCATCCCTACATTTTGTTGAAAAAAGTATTCATGCGACAGTACAGCGCAAATAGGCGGCTGAACTGTTTTTTTGTTGTCTTCAGAAAATTTTATGGTTTTCAGTAAGGACTGCTCACCTTAGATTCAGGAAAGGAAGACGTGATGCATGAGACAAATGACCATTCGGGGTATTGGCATGTATGTGCCGGAATCCGTGTTGACGAATCAGGGGCTGGAGGCCATGAACATTAACGCCAATGCGGACTGGATTTACCATAACCTTGGAATCCGTGAACGAAGAATTTCTCACGAGCATGAGTATACCAGTGATTTGGCATTGGAGGCTGCGAAACAAGCTATAGAGCAGGCTGCGATGGATGCCGAGGATATTGATATGATCATTATGGCGACCTTCACACCGGATCGTTTAATACCACATCCGTCGGCTCTCGTGAAGGAAAAGCTTGGAGCAGGCCAAGCCATATGTCTGGATCTTCGCGCGGGCTGTGCGGGGTTCAGCTATGGATTATTAAATGCATATTATACGTTCCAGGCTGAAGAAGATATAAGCAATATTCTAGTCATTGGCGCAGATACCTATTCGAAAGTAACGGATTGGCAGGATCGAGCAGCATGCTCCAGTGTGGGAGACGGCGCAGGAGCATTTGTATTACAGGAATTAGATGAAAATGACGCCTATCACAGCGTTTTTTTGAACGGAATCATGCATCACGAGAATATGGAAGATATCAGTTATGGAACACTGCCTGTTCATTATGGACACATTGCTGACGGATCTGTTTCCGTCTATACATCTAATGGCCGATATTTATATGAACAATTAGTCAGAGGTATTCCACGGCTCGTGAACCGTCTTTTGCGCAAAGTAAAATGGAATATGGGGGAAGTAGATCTGTTTATTTTCCCGCAAACGAACAGTAATCTGATTCGAGAACTCGCCGTTGCCTTGGGCATCCCACAAGAAAAAGCCTATATGACCATGGAAAAATACGGGTACACCTCTAACGCCTGTTTGCCAATTGCGGTGACCGAGGCTGTGAAACAAGGGGCACTGAAAGCAGGTGATCGTGTCGTGTTGGTTGGGGCCGGGGCTGGGACGTATTATTGCGCTACAGCGATTAGATGGGGAGAAGTCGTGTAAGTGGAGAGGAGATTATGACGAAGATGCGATTATATTGTGTTCCTTATGCTGGAGGGTCAGCATCAATATATAACAAATGGAAAAAGGGGTTATCCGAATCCATTGTGCTGAACCCGGTTGAACTTGCAGGACGTGGATTGAAATTTTCCAAGCCGCTCTATGAGAGTATTCATCAAAGTGTAGATGATGTATTTGATTATATATCTCGCAATCTGCCAGATGAGGAGCCATATGCCCTATTTGGACATAGCCTCGGAAGTCTGATTATTTATGAATTGTATAACAAAATGCATGAAGAGCAGTTCAGGAAACCCATACACATGTTTTTCTCGGGGCGAGAGACGCCGGATTATAAAAAAGAACAGGTTTATTACCATTTGCCCGAAGGACAGTTCATTGACCGCATTAAGGAAATGGGCGGTACCCCGGATGAGTTCTTTGAGAACCAGCAACTGATGGATATGTTCATCCCCATATTACGTAAAGATCTGGAGATGAATGAGACGTATACTTACGAAGAGAAGCCTTATAAGCTGCAATGTGATATCACGATACTGAACGGAGCAGAGGATGAAGGTTATATTCTGGATTGTGCAGAACGTTGGAGAGGTTATACGGAACAAGGAAGTGCCGCCCGGATATACAAAGGGGGGCATTTTTATTTATTTGAAGGCAGTATGCATCGGGTGACCAGCATGATCAATCAGACATTAACAAGTTATATGGAGTAGATCCTATACGGAGGTGAGGTGTCCAATGAATCAACGGCAGATTACTTCAATTGAACAGCTGGAGGCAACTATTCTGGACGTGTTTCATGTTGTGCTGGGAGCTGATGCGGGAGTGACAACCACAATTAATTTTTTTGACTTAGGGAGTGATTCCCTGCTTCTTGCCCAGGTCTATAATCAACTTGAAAAATTATATCCAGCCCAAATTACGTTAACCAATATGTTTGCTTATCCTACGATATCCAGACTTGCCAAATTCATCGCAGACCAGGAAGGCATGGAACTGGAAGCATATCCTGTTCCATTGGATTACATGCAGAATAGTGGACAGGCCCTTCAGGACCATCGATATGAATTCCGGATCGAGAAGGATCGTTTTAATGAAATCAGGAACTTGTCCAAAACGGCAGGCTGCACGCCTGTAGAGTGGTTGTGGTCTTTGTTTGCATATCTGTTGACGGAGATTGGCAATCAGCCGCAACTCACGGTCTATACACTGATTTATCGGATGAATCATATCAGTTCCATTCCGCTGGATGTGCAAGAGGTGCAGGATTTCAATGAGTTGTTTGCCGTAGCTAAACAAGCATTACATACAGCAGACGAGCAGCCTGGTCATCATATCCAGGATCTGGTTAGAGCAGGGATGAAATCACAGCATGACGCCATCCGTCCGCTATTCTACGAGGCCGATTATGTCAGTGGAGGCAGGGGGGCGCTGGAGGAGCTGTTTGATGTCATCTGTGAAATTCAGAATGAAAAACGAAATATGATGGTAACGCTGTATTGTAAACCCGGAATGAATACGGTTCAATGGAACCTTTTTTTCAGAACCTATGATCAAATGCTTGCCAAAGTGATTGAAAGTCTCCGCTCAGCGGCTGAAAGGGGATAAAACAATGAAAAACAAACTGATGGATTTCAGTGAACTGGGTATTCGTGACACAGCTCAGACGGAGTCGTCTAGTCAGATGCCTCCAGCGGCAACTCCAGCTACTATCCGTCCGGGTGATATCGCGATCGTTGGCCTCAGTGTTCGTATGCCCTTGGCAGATGATGCGGAGCAATTCTGGGATAACTTGTTGCATGGTCTGGATTGTGCGAGGGATCTGCCGGAGCAGCGACGCCAGGATGCCGATAATTATATCTCTCGTAAAATGAGCTCTGGTGAAGACACCAAATACTTGGATGGCTCTTATCTGGAACATATCGATACCTTTGATTATCCCTTTTTTCGATTTACACCAAAAGAAGCCAGTTTAATGAATCCGGCTCAACGTATCTTTATGGAGACAGCTTGGGCTGCTTTTGAAGATGGAGGATATACCAGTGAGAAGCTGGCGGGAAGCAATACAGGAGTATACGTTGGACTGGTATCCGATCTGGAAGGTTATCGGTACAAAGAGATGATTCACGATGTGGAGCCACAGTCTCTGCCAATCTCGGTCACAGGCAATTTATCCTGTATTTTACCCAGCCGTTTATCATACCTTCTTGATCTGAGAGGACCGAGTATGGTGGTGGACACGGCCTGTTCTTCATCTCTGGTTGCAGTACATCATGCCTGTAATGCCATTCGTTTGGGTGAGTGCGACATGGCGCTGGCAGGAGGCGTAAAACTCAACGTGCTTCCTCTGGACAAGGATTACTACCGAATGGGCATTGAATCATCGAATGGCATGACACGCCCCTTTGATGATAGCTCAGATGGTTCCGGGATAGGTGAAGGCGCGGCAGTCATTATGCTGAAACCACTTCAGGATGCCATCAAGGATAAGGATCAGGTGTATGCGGTCATTAAGGGCAGTGCCATTAACCAGGACGGGAACTCCATGGGGATTACAGCGCCGAATGCCAGAGCTCAGAGTGAGGTCATTGTGAAGGCGTGGAAAGCCGCGGGGGTCGATCCGGAAAGTATCGCTTATATTGAAACCCATGGAACCGGGACTGTCTTGGGAGATCCAATTGAAATCGATGGCATTAAGGGTGCATTTGAGCAATACACCGATAAGAGGCAATTTTGTGCGATCGGTTCGGTGAAGTCCAATATCGGACATTTGTATGAAAGTGCTGGGATTACAGGACTTGTTAAATCCGTTTTGTCCTTAAAAAAAGGGATTTTACCTGCGGTTCAGCATTTCGATCGCCCTAATCGCAATATTGATTTTAGTGGAACGCCTGTGTATGTAAATACACGTAACCGGATCTGGTCTGCTGAGGGTGAACCTGTACGAATGGGTGTCAGTGCATTTGGATTCAGCGGAACCAATTGCCATCTAATTCTGGAGCAGGCGGGTGCAGTGGAAACGAATAGCGAGACTGAGATGCGGGAGTATCTTTTCCCCCTTTCAGCCAAGACGCTTCAAGCCCTGCAACAATATATATCCAAATATACGAAATATCTGAAAACAACCGATCACTCGTTAGCCGATATATGTTACACGGCAGGCACATCGCGGACCCATTATGAACACCGTCTGGTACGGATTGCCTCAAGCAAAGAAGAACTGCTCGCCCAACTGGCCGAACTTGAAGAAGGTGGATTGGAATCCATTCGAGAGCAGTCAGTCCCGGAGTCCAGTCAGCTGCATTTAACTGCTCATTGTGAAACCTATCTTGGGGGTGGGGAGGTAAGCTGGCCAAGCCTGTATTCAGGTGAGGATGTTCGCCGAATCAGCATCCCAACGTATCCATTTGAAGCTCATCGCTGCTGGATTGAGCTATCTGCTCCTCCGTCCCTAGCTAAGACGGATGCCAGCGCTATGGAGAACATACACCATTATGAATTGGGTTGGGTTCCTGAACCGGAACGTAATTCCGATCGGAAGTTATCGGAAGGTCATATCGTTATTTTTATGGACGAAAGAAGAGAGGAAAAAAGAGAAGAGCTATCTCTTCGGAAGACACTACAGCAGCAGGGGCGTCAGGTTATTGAAGTGTTTGATGGACCTTCGTTCCTTCAAGTATCTTCCGAGGAGTATGTCATTTCAGAACATCGTGAGAGCATGGAGCAATTGTGGGCTCATTTGGACGAATTGACGATCACCCGGATTATCTATATTCAACAGGATCAATCCTTTCATCCATTTTTCTATCTCCTTCAGGAGATGATAGGTGCCCAATCGTTGGAGCCTGTTGACCTGGTGTTGTTGACGAATCCAATCCATTCCATCACCGGGACCGAGGCAAATGTATTTCCTCAGGCTGCCCTGATGTTTGGTCTGGGTTTGGCTGGACGAAAAGAAGATTCACGCCTGCTATGCCGCTCCATCCAAGTGGATGCGGAGACTTCGCTCCACGATATTGTGGCTGAACTGGATCATGAAAGTGATGATTATGGTGTAGCTTATCGTGCAGGTACGCGTTACATTCAGCAGTTTGGGGCGCTGGACCCAAGTTCGTATCCTAAGTGGGACTACAAGATTCACAATGACGGATTGGTTCTCATTACTGGCGGACTGGGCGGCATTGGGCTGGAGCTTGGACTACAACTCGCGGAGCGATACCCGGGAATTACACTCGCACTCGTGAACAGAACTTCGCTCCCCGCACGGGAAGAGTGGGATAGCATTGTAGCTGCATCATCCAACGAAGTGTTGGCTCAGAAAATCCGATCTGTGCAACACATGGAGGCTGCCGGAGCGACGGTTCTTCCTTACCAAGCAGACGTTTCAGATGAAGCATCCATGCGATCAATTCTGAGTGACCTTCGTCAGCATTATGGTCGCATTGCAGGTGTCATTCATGGAGCGGGGGTTGCTGTAGGTGGAGATCATCCGCTTAAGGACAGAACGATAGAAGAAGCTGAACAAGTATTACGCCCTAAAGTGCAAGGAACCCGGGTCATGGATCAACTCACCAGAGAGGACAATCCAGACTTTTTTGTGATGTTTTCATCCATTGCAACAATATTCAGCGGGCCCGGCCAGGCTGATTATGTAGCTGCCAATGCGTACCAGGATGCTTATGCAACCTATCGCAACCAAGAGATGGACGGAACGATGACGGTCAACTGGTCAACCTGGAAAGAGACAGGCGCAGCTGCCGCAACGGGCTACGGCGTAGATACCCTTTTCAAAGCCATGACCAATAAAGAGGCTCTGACGTGGCTGGATCAGGTGGAAGGACGTCGGATTGAACGTGTATTGATAGGACAGATGTCGACAGACCGTGGCATGTTGAAGATGATTCGCAACTATCCGTTTAGACTTTCTCCTCAAGTGGAGAGCTGGATTGATTCACGTCTACAGAGAGCTTCATCACCGAAGGCGCCAGCGCCAGTGACTCCGCAAAGTGTAACCCGGCAGGACACAGTGCTGAATGGTTCGGATGACGGGGAATACACGCCATGGGAGAGAAAGGTTGCCGAAGTGTGCCAAGCTATTCTGGGCTTTAATGAAATTGATATCCATGACAGTTTCTTCGAATTAGGAGCTGACTCAATTCTGGTGAAACAAATGTATGCACAACTTGACCGTCAGTACCCGGGAGTACTCGTTGTTGCAGATCTGTTCGAACATCCATCTGTGCACCGATTGGGTGGATATCTGGCTGATAAAACAGGCCACAAACGGGAGAAGAAACAGGTAGAGGAGCCTGTGGGTGGTGCAATTGCGCTGGACGAGGAAGTCCATTCTCTTTTTGATCAGTTGGAAGATGGCAAGATCAGCATGGAGGATATGCTCAAAGGATTAAAACATATCTGATATGTAAGGGGACGATACATTGGAACAGTTGCTTAAATACATTATTGAGAATACGTCTGGTGGCAAAATCGACAAAAAAACGGCGATTGATATGATTACGCTGTTGAAACAGCAGAAAAAAAACACGCGTGAAGATATTGCCATTATCGGCATATCTGCGCACATGCCCATGGCTGATCATGTGGAGGAGTTCTGGAACAATATCGAGAACAAAGTGAATTCCATTGTGGAGTTCCCTGAAGCGAGACAAGAAGATGTGCTCAAATATGTACGTTTCAAACAGCAGGATGAAGATGGGTTGAGCTTTATTAAAGGTTCCTACCTGGATGAAGTGGATAAGTTTGATTATCGCTACTTTAAGCTGACACCCAAAGAAGCAGCCCTGATGAGTCCTGACCAGAGAATTTTTCTCCAGACAGCATGGGAAGCAGTGGAAGATGCAGGTTATGGAGGCTCGAAGTTATCCGGTAGCAATACGGGATTGTATGTAGGATATTACAGCAGCACCCGGGACAATTATGCCAATATTATCGCCGATGTAGAACCGGAATCCATCTCCATCTCGGTAACGGGCAATGTGACTGCGGTACTGGCGGGGAGAATATCCTATCTGCTGAATCTGAAAGGCCCCAGCATGGTGGTGGATACCGCATGTTCCTCATCTCTTGTTGCTGTTCATATGGCCTGTCAGTCGATCCGAAGTGGTGAGTGTGATGCAGCCATAGCGGGTGGGGTGAAAGTAAATACGCTCCCTGTTTTTAATAAATATGAGCAATTTGGCATTGAGTCCTCCGATGGGGAGACGCGGACATTTGATGATGCCTCAGATGGGGCAGGTGTGGGTGAAGGTGTGGCTGCCATTCTTCTGAAACCGTTAAGTCGGGCCATTGAAGATGGGGATCATGTCTACGCCGTCATTAAGGGAACTGCTGCCAACCAGGATGGAACCTCCATTGGGTTGACTGCACCGAATCCGCGTGCCCAATCCGAAGCGATCGTGAAGGCATGGGAAGAAGCGGGGATTGACCCTGAGACCATCCGTTATATTGAAGCCCATGGTACAGCGACGGAGCTGGGAGACCCGATTGAGATTAAAGGGATTACCAATGCTTTCGAACAGTTTACCTCCAAAAAACAATTTTGCGCGATCGGCTCTGTGAAATCCAATATCGGTCATTTATATGAATGTGCTGGTGTGACCGGGCTGCTCAAAGCAGTGATGGCCCTGAAACATCAGAAGCTGCCGCCATCTCTTCATTTTGCCAAACCCAACCGCAACATCCGGTTTGAGCAAACACCCGTATATGTGAATACACAACTCCGACCCTGGGATGCGGAAGAGGGCGTCCCGCGCAGATGTGGTGTCAGTGCTTTTGGATTCAGCGGAACCAACTGTCATGTCGTGCTTGAGGAAGCTCCAGCCATTACTGCTCAAGAACCGGGAGAGGATCAGGCTTCAGGCAAGCAACTGTTTGTGTGTTCGGCTCAGACGGAAGAAGCTCTGGTTCGATTGATTCAGCGGTACGAGCGTTTCTTGAAGGAGAATCGTGAAGTTCCTGTTGGGAATGTCTGTTATACGGCAGCTACAGGTCGTGGGCATTATGAACATCGTCTGTCCCTGCTTGTGGAAGACACGGCTCAACTGATTCACCTGTTGGAACAACCGTGGACCCAATTGAAGACACAAGAGGGAGTCTATACCGGTGCTCCTGCGCCTAAACCTACTGGAGCCGAGCGAATGGCCTCGGAAGAACGTGAACGCACCAGACGTCAATCATCTCAGGCACAGGAACGGATCAAAGAACTTGCTGCCAGTCCTCTTGTGTGGGATGAATCAGCACTTCGGGAGCTGGCTTTACTCTATGCCGAGGGTGCAACGATGGATTGGGGACAGCTATATCAAAAGAGACAGGTACGGAAGTTGAGTTTACCTACGTATCCGTTTGAGCCCAGCCGATGCTGGATTGATATTCAAGACCCGTCTGCTGTGTCGTTAAAGGACTACTTTCATACGGTGCGCTGGATAGAGGACGAGGGGGATACGACTTTGCATACCTCGGCCCCTTCCTCTTCAGGCACGATCATGATGATCGGTAATGGTACCGAATTGGAACAGGAACTGTCGGCAGAACTGGAGGGCGAATGCAAGCGGGTAGTCCATGTGAGACCGGGTAGCCAGTTCCGGCAAATATCGGAGAATCAATATGAAGTCGGCGGAGATAATCCGGCGGCTTATACTGAGCTACTAGACTTGTTCACAGACGGCGAAATTACGGAAATCATCTATTTATCCATGATGGGCAATTCATTATATCCTGAAGATCTGGCAGCTATTGAAGCCAGACAACAGGAAGCTTTTTACTCACCGGTCTATCTGATTCAGGCGCTTATGAGCAAAGGCTTTGCTGAAGAGATTCATCTGAACCTGATTGCTGAGTACGCTGGACAAGTCACAGGAAGAGAAGAGAGGATTACCCCTCATAATGCACTCTTAATGGGACTTGGTAAAGTGATTCAACAGGAATATGGACATATTCGCAGCAAGTTTATAGATGTGGATCAGTCCATATCTGCGAAGGATATCCTCAAGGAAAGACATATACACGGTGAAGCTTATGCTGTTTCGTACCGTGAAGGCCAGCGTTATACGGAGACCTTTACAGAGATGGATCTGAATGAACATGAGAGCGTGCCTTTCAAGGTGCGTCCAGGCGGTTTATATCTCGTTTCGGGTGGTACAAGCGGTATTGGTCTGGAAGCAGCACGGTTTCTGGCTTCTTCGGAGCAAGTAAAGCTGGCGATTGTTGGTCGGACACATCTTCCGGCAAAGGAAGAATGGGAAGACCTATTGGAAGCTGGCCGAGACTCCCGCTGTACCAAGATGAAAGGCATCCTTGAACTGGAAGCATTGGGCGCAACCGTTCATTATTACAGTGCGGATCTGGCCGATGTTGAGGGCATGACGGAAGTGATCCAGGATATCACGCACCGCTACGGGAACATACATGGTGTGATTCATGGAGCAGGTATTCCCGGAGACGGATTTATATATCGCAAAAGCGATGAGGAATTCCAGACCATTCTTGGACCCAAGGTGAAGGGAACCTGGGTTCTGGAGAAACTGACGCGGGATCAGGACATGGACTTTATGGTATTGTTCTCTTCCGGTATATCTGTCATCGGTGAGATTGGACAAGGGGATTATACGGCTGCCAATTGTTATTTGGATTCCTTCGCGGCATGGAGGACGGGGCAGGGTCGCAGAACACTCTCCATTGATTGGGTATCGTGGAAAGAGACCGGAATGTCCGTGGAATTTGGTATCAATGTGGATGGCATGTTCAAAACCATTCCTACCACGGATGGTATCGCAGCGATGGAAGCAGCCATGAACAGACGACTCTCGCGAGTATTCATCGGTGCGATGAATTATGGAAGCAAACATCTCGCTGCACTTGGGCAGTTCCCGTTCCGTTTGTCGGATAAGTTGGAAACTGGAGTGAGGCGGAGTAAGGAAATTGCTGACCAGGGAGCATCGAATCGTTCCAACCGGACCGTACCACAGGAGAAACATACGGGGCCCGTAGATCTTTCCGGGAATGAAGGGGGGCTCTATTCGGAAACTGAGCAGCAGGTAGCGCGCATATACAGTGAAATTCTGGGTTATCAGGAGATCAATATCTATGATAATTTCTTCGATCTCGGGGGCAACTCCATCATGCTGATCCGTATGCATGAGAGGCTGAACGAGGAGTTTCCCGGGAAAGTGAAGATTGCTCATTTATTTGCACATACATCCATTCATAAGCTGGCACTGCATGTGAACCAGGGTAACGACACGGCTGTAAAAGCAAAAGCGGCTGCTCCCCTGGAGCAAAAGAAATCAATCGTTGATCAGGATGACGCCATCGCCATTATTGGGATTGCTGCGGAAATGCCAATGGCGGATACGGCAGAGCAGTATTGGGACAACATCTTGAACGGTGTGGATTGTACAACGGATTTTCCAGAGGGACGCAAAAAAGACATGGACGCCTATCATCAATGGATGAATGCCAAGCTGGGTGCGGACAAAGAAGTGCAGTACCTTCAGGGTGCATTTCTGGATGATATTGATCAGTTTGATTATAAATATTTCCGTTTGTCTCCAAAGGAGGCTGGATTAACGGACCCGATTCAGCGGTTATTCATGAAGACGTCATGGCATGCGGTAGAGGATGCAGGTTACGGTGGACGCATCGAAGGAACCAACACGGGTGTCTATATGGGCTTTGCCAGTAGCTTGAATGACTCCTATCTCAAAATGATCTGTGATCTCGATCCCTATCAATATCCGATGTCCATCGTAGGAAATATCACTGCCATGATGCCGACTCGTATTGCCTATCCATTGGATCTCAAGGGGCCTACGATGGTGATCGACACGGCATGTTCTGCATCCCTTGTCGCTACCCATCTGGCCTGCCGGGCTATTCGTAATGGTGATTGTGAGATGGCGATTGTCGCGGGCGCACGGATCAGCCTCAGTCCGTTGGATCATGATTATTTGAAAGTCGGCATTGAATCTTCGGATGGATTAACCAAGCCATTTGATCAGGAAGCAGATGGTTCGGGACTTGGTGAAGGTGGAGCCGCCGTGGTATTGAAGTCACTAAGCAAGGCGATTGCAGATAAAGACAATATTTATGCGGTGATCAAAGGAAGTGCCATTAATCAGGATGGCGCTTCGATTGGCATTACGGCTCCGAATCCTGAAGCACAGACGGATGTCATTGTGAAGGCATGGCAGGATGCCGGTATTGATCCCTCGACCATTGGTTACGTGGAGACGCATGGTACAGCGACAAAGCTTGGCGACCCCATTGAAATGGATGGACTTACCACAGCACTGCGTCGATATACAGACAAGCACCAGTTTGTTGCCATAGGCTCGGTCAAGTCCAATATAGGCCATCTGTTTGAAGCAGCTGGTGTGGGCAGTCTGGTTAAAGCGGCTATGGCCTTGAAGCACCGGGTATTACCACCTACGCTTCATTTTGACAAGCCTAACTCATCCATTTCATTCCAGGATTCGCCGTTGTATGTCAATACAAAGTCGAGACCATGGGATGGGAATGGCGAGCCGCTTCGCTGCGGAGTCAGTGCCTTTGGGTTTAGCGGAACCAACTGCCATCTGGTACTGGAAGAGCCGCCTGTTATCCAGGAACGGAAGATTAAGAGAGATGTGGAAGTGTTCACGCTAAGTGCCAAGAGCCGCAAGTCATTACTTGCGCTGGTTGATAACTATATCCGTTTTATCTCGGAACGTCAGCAGGATCTTTCGCTCAAAAACATATGTTATACCGCGAATACGGGCCGCTGGCACCATGTATATCGGATCGCCTTTGGAGTAACGGACACATCCGATCTGCTCATGAAACTGCGGCTACTCGCTACATCAGGTCTCGAATCCGCAGGTGAGCAACAGCTCTATTATGGCGTGCATAAAGTAGTCACAGAGAAGATCGAAGGGAAAGACCATGAATTGACTGGACAGGAGAAGTCCATCTTGAAACAGGAGGGCAGAGATTGTCTATCCCGATACATGGAGTCTTCAGACCCGGGAGTATTACATGAATTATGCAGACTGTACACAACAGGCAGTGACGTGGATTGGAGCCTGATGTACAGGGAAGAGGAAATTCGTAAAATCAGTCTTCCATTGTATCCATACGATAATACACGCTGCTGGGTGGATCTTCCCGAGCAGTCTTCAGTGTACGCACAAGCGAGCACCAGGTCGGTGCCAGAAGCCTACGAGCTTGTTTGGCAACAGAAGGAGATGGCAGTAGGGAACTCCGATCAGCCGATTGAAGCGAGCCGCGGTACTACATTGATACTTCTGGATGGGTCCGATTATGCAGCTGAGATAGCGGCACGTATGGAACAGTCGGGGATGCAGGTATGTACCGTACTTCAGGCAGATGTTCTGCGATCTGATCCGGACAGTCGAAATGTGGAACAAGTGGAAGCCTATGAGCGTGTGCTGCAACAGGCGGGCCTGGACCAACTTTCCAGAGTAGTATATCTGAACGGTGTTGGCAGTGATGAATATGCAGCAAATGTTCCTGGTGACATGGAATCATTAGAGTCTGTCCTAGATGAACGTGTATATGGGTTCTTCCGGTTTATTCGAGCACTGTTGTCCAGTTCTCTGAGTCAGCCATTGGAGTTAGTTCTGATATCCCGTGAGGTCAATTGCATTACCGGTGCGGAGCAGATAAAGCCTCATCTGGCTTCTGCCTTTGGAATGGGCAGAGTGGTAGGCAAGGAGGACATTCAGGTTCATTGCCGTTGTATAGATATGGATGAGCACTCTTCCCTGGAGCAGTTGCTGCAAGAGATCGGTACGACATCTTCCTATTATGAGGTGGCCTATCGTAATGGAACACGGTATGTTCAGGAGTTCAGAGCATTGAATGAATCTGCACCTGCAGACGATGCCTTTATTTTGGACAACGATGGTGTGTACATCATTACCGGTGGTACTGGTGGAATTGGCTTGGAAACCGCGCGATATCTGGCTTCCGACGCTCCGGTGAACCTTGCATTAGTCAGCCGTACACCGATGCCTGCACGTGAGGAATGGGATGCCATTGTTGCAGAACAATCCAGGCTCAAAGTGATTCATCAAATTACGGTTATTCGTGAACTGGAGAGCCGGGGACATCACGTTAGTTGCCATGCTGCAGATGTGTCGGATCTGGATGCCATGCGAGTAGTTCTGGATCAGCTTCGGGCAACGTTCGGGAAAATCAAAGGGGTTGTCCATGGCGCAGGGGTTGGAAGCTCGGAAATGATCACAAGCCGTTCACAGGCGGGATTCACCGAGGTATTCTCTCCCAAAGTACATGGTACTTGGGTATTGGATCAACTTACCGAACAGGATCATCTCGATTTTATGGTGCTCTATTCATCGATCGCTTCGGTATTCAGCGCCCCGGGACAGGCGGATTACATTGCCGCCAATGCCTACCTGGATGCATATGCCGACTACAGATCAATGATGGGCAAGCGCACGCTGACTGTGCAATGGTCTACCTGGAAGGAAACGGGTATGTCAGCAGAGCACGGGTTTGCCGTGGATACGTTGTTCAAAGCCATGCCAACAGAACAGGCGATGAATCAATTATCTCTTGTGATGAGACAATCATCGGTTCGCCGAGTACTTATTGGTCAGATTCATTATGAGGGTCAATTGATATCCGCACTGGCCAAAAGTCCGTTTGATCTCTCTTCCTCTATTCGCGTTCAACTGGACCAACGGATGAAGCAACTGGCCAACAAGCGTCTTCCGGTATCCTCGTCAGAGGAACGTGACGGAGAAGTGATTATGACAGGTAAATCAGACGCATCTTATACCCCAACTGAAAAGGCACTCGCTTCCATCTGTCGAACGATGCTTGGTTTCCATGAGATTAATGTAGGGGACAGTTTCTTCGAGATGGGTGCTGATTCCATTGTGCTTATACAGGTTCAGGCCCGGATTGATCAGCAGTTTCCTGGTTTGACCAAAGTCACGGATCTGTTTGCGAACTCCAATATTACCAGGTTGGCTCGTTTTATGGATGAGAAGTCTACTCCAAATCCACAAGACATGGAGCAGGATTTGAAGCGTGTAATCGACCAGATGGAAAGTGGCGACGTTACGCTGGAGCAGGCGTTGAATAACCTGATTAACCTGTAAAGGAGGAACTGTGGTGGAGAGTGTATACAAGTTTGTCATGGAACATCTTCAAGACGGAAGCTTGGACAAAACAGTGGCTGTGCAGCTGCTCAAAAAGCTCAAAGCGGAGGAGGATGCCAATACTGCGTCCGGGTCAACCAATGCTGCCAAAGATATTGCCATTGTGGGCATGGCTTTGAAATTGCCGCAGGCTGATTCTCCCGGAGAATTCTGGGACAACATCGTCAGTGGTACGGACAGCATTCGTTCCTTTCCAGCATCCAGAGTGCCGGACATCCATTCGTATCTGCAATATTTGGGCATGTCACCAGACGAAATTCAATTCAATGAAAATGCCTATCTGGATGAGATTGATAAATTTGATTATGCCTATTTCAAAATGTCACCCAAAGAAGCCAGTCTGACGGACCCCAATCACAGGCTGTTCCTGGAAACGGCATGGAAAGCGATCGAGGACGCAGGGTATGGGGGAGGGAAACTGGTGGGCACTCGTACGGGTGTATATCTGGGCCTTTCCAACAATATTCGGGATTTATACTCACGTTTTATCTATGATGCGGAACCGGAATCCTTTGCGTACTCGCTAGTGGGTAATCTGGCTTCTGTAGCGGCTGGCCGGTTATCCTTCTTGCTCGATTTAAAAGGGCCGAGCTTGGTGGTGGATACGTCTTGTTCATCCTCTCTGGTGGCCATTACACTGGCATGTCAGGCGATCAAAGAGGGGCAATGTGATCAGGCGCTCGTCGGGGGAATCAAGATTAATCTGGTTCCGCTAAAGAGTGATCATATCAAAATTGGGATTGAGTCCACCGATTGGAGAACGAAAGCGTTTGATGACGACTCGGACGGATCGGGTATTGGTGAAGGCGCAGGGGTGGTAATGCTCAAACCACTGGATAAAGCGTTGGAAGACCGTGATCAGATCTACGCTGTTATCAAAGGGTATGGCGTAAACCAGGATGGTAAATCCATCAGTATCGCTGCCCCGAACCCAGAGGCACAGACCGAAGCGATTCTTCAAGCCTGGGCGGATGCGGGTATCGATCCCGAGACGGTCTCTTATATTGAGACACATGGCAGTGGCACTATGCTGGGCGATCCGCTTGAGGTACAAGGGATTGAGCAGGCATTCCGGCGTCACACGGGTAAAAGTCAGTTTTGTGGAATCGGCTCGGTCAAAACGAATATCGGTCACCTGTCAGAAGCGGCTGGTGTCGTGGGTTTGATCAAATCGGCCTTGTCACTGAAACATAAACAGATTCCGGCCTCCAAACATTTTCACAGACCGAATCGGGCCATCGATTTTGCGTCATCCCCGGTCTATGTGAATGCCCGGTTGCGGGATTGGGATACCGCTTCCACGCCACGACGTAGCGGTGTTAGTGCATTTGGCATCAGTGGGACCAATTGCCACATTGTGCTGGAAGAAGCGCCGACCACTACAGTTAAAGAGCCCGAAATACGCGGGGAACATCTTCTAACTGTATCGGCCAAAACGCAGGCAGCGCTCCAGACGCTGATTACGGAATATGCTCACGTTCTCTCTCAAGTTGAAGCTCAGAATGTGCCTTCTCTATGTTATACCGCCAACACAGGGAGGGGGCACTACTCGTACCGTTTACTCGTCACAGGGCAGGATGCGGAAGAGCTCTTGCTTCGCTTAAATGAAGCTGGACGAATGATCGGATCCGTTGGGGATTTTAGCAAAAGTACTGGACCCAACGGACATCGAAGTCCAGGGATTTATTATGGTTATCACAAGGTTAGCAACGATCAAAATCGTCCAGATTCACCAGCTGCAGGTGGAGAAGAAGGCCATGTGGGCCATCGGATGATGAGTCTGAATCCGGAACTGGCGAAGATGGGTAAGGGGCAGCGGGCTGAACAGGACATGCTGGACCAGATTGGACTGCATTATATACAAGGTGCAGAACTGAATTGGGAGCTTCTATACACAGGAGACGGACTGCGCAAAACAAGTCTGCCAACCTATCCATTTACCCGGACTCGCTGCTGGTTTGAAGTTCCTGAGACGGCTCGTACCGCCGCTACCGCAAATTGCAGCAATGCGGTCTCGGAAGAACCGACGCCAGCCCGATTCTATCGGATGAACTGGAGGAGAGCTGATCTAACAGAGCCAGAACCCGTTCAGGGAACAGGTGCAGTTCTGATTTTGAAGGATGAGGGTAAACGGGGAAGCGCATTGATTGAACGTCTTAAGCAGTCAGGGCGCCAAGTGATTGAGGTCGGATATGGAGAGTCATTCAAGCAGGAAACTGACGGATCTTTTACGGTGAATGGTTCGGAAAGCAACTTTGCGGAGCTGTTTGCAGCGCTGGGGGATACATCCATCAGTGACATTGTACATCTCTTTGCGTTGCCGACTTCTGAGGAAATCCGTACACTTCAGGACTTGGAACATAGTCAGCAAAAAGGCGTATATAGCCTGTTTTATCTGATTCGTGCGCTCATTGAACACGGAAGTGACAATGCACTGAATATGATGCTGGTCTCCGAACAGGTCTACGAAGTCACAACCACTGAGAGTCGAATTTCTCCCGAAGCGGCCTCGTTATACGGTTTGGGTAAAGTGCTCGCCTTGGAATATCCGCATATTACCTGTAGAAGCATTGATCTGGACGAGAGCACAGGGGCAGATGAACTGCTTCAGGAAATGGGTTCACAAGATCAGAGTTACACCTCTGCCTACCGTAATGGGGTCCGTTATATCGAGGAATTGGGTGAGGTTCAAGCCGATGCGTTGACAGATTCTCCTGTCCATATCCAACAGGGTGGGGTGTATGTCATTAGTGGGGGTACAGGCGGGATTGGTCAGGAAATGGCCAAATTTTTCGCCTCCCAAGCAAAGGTTAAGCTTGTGTTGATTGGACGTACCCCAGTTCCTGCAAGATCGGAATGGGAAACACTTCTTAACGACCCTGAGCTCGAATCCAAGACAGCTGCTCGTCTCCGCAATTTCCTGGAGATTGAACAACAGGGTTCAGAAGTATCCTGTTATGCAGCCGATGTATCGGATTATGCAGCGATGCAGGATGTACTGGCCGATGTCAGGGAAAAGCAGGGGTCCATTACAGGAGTAATCCACGGTGCAGGTGTACCGGCGGTTGGATATTTGATCCGCAAAACACAGGAAACGTTTGACGAAGTCCTTCATCCAAAAGTTCAGGGAGCCTGGATACTGGACCAGCTGACCCGGCAGGATGAGCTTGATTTCCTGGTCTTTTTCTCTTCCGGTCTGTCGCTGTCAAGTGAGGTTGGACAAGGAGATTATTCAGCGGCTAATGCATACCTGGATGCTTTGTCTTACTCGCGCAGCAAAAGCGGCCTGAAGACCCTGTCTATTAACTGGTCTTCGTGGAAAGAAGCGGGCATGTCTGTGGATTATGGTTTTAATGTGGACGCCATTACGAAAGCCCTCCCGACCGAACAGGCAACGGCCGGATTTTTTGCAGCATTGAACAAAGAGGTGCCGCGTGTGTTGATCGGGGAATTTACATACCATCCACGGTTTGCGAAAGCACTGTTGACCAAGTTTCCATTCCGATTCTCCGAAGAGATGACGAACAGGCTGAAAGAAGCCGAGAAGTTGGAAGAGTCGCGTCAGGTGGCTCCTGCTGCAGCTAAACGAAACAAATCGGCGAATGCACATGTTGAACTCAAAGGAAAAGACGGCGAGGATTACAACAGCATCGAACGGCAGATTGCAGGCATGTATAACGAAGTGCTTGGTTTTGAAGAGCTGGATATCCACGATAGCTTTTTTGATCTGGGCGGAGATTCCATTCTGTTAAACCGGTTATTTTCCCTGCTCGAAGATGCCTATCCAGGCAAAATGAAACTAATCCATCTGTTTTCGTATACCAGCGTACATGCGCTATCCCAATTTGTCATGACCAAGCTGGACATAAAACCGGCTGCTGAGCTAACCCAACCGGTGGATGATTTTGAACAACTGTTTAAAGATATCGAAGCTGGTAGCCTGAGCATTGACGATGCAGTCAAGAGCTTTGAGGATCGTTGAGGAAGGAGAACCTGATGAACCAAACAAGCCAGATGCTGAGAATCATTATTGAGAATGCAGCCGCGGGCAAAATTGATAAGCAGGTTGCTGCCCAATTGCTCAAAGGATTGAAATCGGAGGGGAAGCGGAGCGACTCTGAGGGAATCGCCATTGTTGGCATATCGGCCATGCTTCCGTCGGCGGATAATATCGATGAGTTTTGGGACAACATCCGTGATCGCTGTGATTCCATTGCCAACTTTCCGGAATCTCGTCGTCAAAATATTGATGCGTATCTCCGATATGCAGGCTATGGAGAGGACATCCAATACAGTGATGGTTCCTATCTAAAGGACATCGACCAATTTGATTACAAATTATTCCGTATTCCCCCGCGGGACGCGGCGCTAATGGATCCTTTTCAGAGGCTGTTCCTGCGAACAGCCTGGAGTGCTCTAGAGGATGCGGGATATGGTGGGAAAAGCCTGGCTGGCAGCCGGACAGGCGTATACCTGGGATTCGCCAGTAACATTAAGGATAGCTATTTGAGAATGATCCAGGACATTGATATTCAATTAACTTCGGATGCAGCTGTGGGCAATATTTCTGCCATGATGCCTGCACGAATCTCATACCTTCTGGATCTAAAAGGGCCTTCGATGGTAGTGGACACCGCCTGTTCTTCCTCATTGGTGGCCGTGCATCTCGCCTGCCAGTCCATTCGGAATGGTGACTGTGATATGGCACTTGCCGGTGGATTGCGTGTGAACCTGATGCCTCTGGATACGGAATATTACCGCGGGGGACTTGAAGCATCGGATGGACGAACCAGAGCTTTTGACCATTCATCGGATGGTGCTGGAATCAGCGAAGGGGTTGCTACGGTATTACTGAAGCCGTTGAGTAAAGCGCTCAAGGACAAAGACCAGATCTATGCGGTCATCAAAGGAAGTGCTATTAATCAGGACGGAGCTTCCATTGGAATTACCGCTCCGAATCCGGTGGCCCAGGCTGATGTCATATCTAGAGCGTGGGATCAGGCGGGAATTCACCCCGAGACCCTGTCCTATATTGAGACCCATGGAACGGGTACTAAGCTGGGAGATCCGCTGGAACTTGAAGGCTTGGAGCTTGCCTTTCAGAAGTACACGGATAAGAAACAGTTTTGTCCGATTGGTACTGTGAAATCGAATATGGGTCATCCCTATGAAGCAGCAGGTCTGGTAAGTCTGATCAAGGCGGCACTGGTTATCAAAAACCGTGAAATTCCGCCGTCACTTCATTTTGACAGGCCCAATGGACAAATCGATTTCAAGACATCGCCTGTGTATGTCAACACCAGGCTCCGCAAATGGGAAGGAAAAGAGTCTCCGATGCGCTGTGCGGTCAGCAGTTTTGGCTTTAGCGGAACGAACTGTCATCTGGTGTTGGAAGAAGCACCGGTTGCCACGGTTGTTGACTCTTCTCATGTGAAGGCAGGTCTGGTCGTGTTGTCCGCCAAGTCAGAGCCGGCGCTGCGGGAACTGGTCACATCATATAGCCGTTTTGTACAGGATAAACCGCCTGCATGCCATCTGCAGGATCTGTGTTATACCGCGAGTGTGGGCAGAGGACACTACAACTTCAGATTGGCTATAGTGGCAGAGAATCTCACCGATCTGGGACTGAAGCTGCAAGTGCTATCCTTGGCGGAGACGTGGAATGAACCTGAGTCGTGGTTCAGCTATGGGGAGCACAAGATTGTACCTGCCAGCAAATCACAACTTGAACCTGGTGACATGACAGAAGCGTCACGGAAGAAGCTCGATCGACGGGTACAGGAGATCACACAAGGGATCAACCTTTCCGAGTGGGATGATGAGGCAGGCGTGTCCGAACTAGGTTCGTTATACGTCCAAGGAGCTGATGTGGATTGGGTGGAACTGTACAAAGGTACGGGGGTTCGTAGGATCAGTCTACCCGTGTACCCTTTCGAATCTCATCGCTGCTGGATTGATCTCCCTGACGAATTGGTATCCAGTCGTATCGACAGAGGCGCGGCAGTGTCTGAACAACACACAGAAGACTTTCATTATACGATGCAATGGAGAGCTGCTGAGTGGAAGCGTACAGGCAGCGGGATCTCCGTTTTACCGGGAACGGTATTGTTGATTGAAGGCATATCTGGTGCAGCTGATTCTATAGCTCATGTGATTGCACGTACTGGTGTGAAAGTGATCCGGGCAGCACTGGGCTCTGCTTTTGCAGATTTGAGAGATAATCGATATACACTTGGTGATCAGGAGTCGGATTATGACCGTCTCTTCGCAAGCCTTCGGGGCAAGTCGGTGGATCACATCATTCATGTTGGCTGTTCTCTGGATACCGGGCAGTCGGGTATTCAAAGTTTGAATGAATTGCAGAGCAGTCAGCGCCGAGGTGTGTACAGTGTGTATTATTTGGTACGTGCTCTGATGAGAAGTGACTTTGCCGAGATTGCTGGTATGACACTGATAGCACAGAATGCTCACCATATTACGGGAGACGAATCCACTCAGCGGCCAGAACATGCGTCATACCTGAGTCTAAGCAAGGTACTGAACCGTGAGCATCCGTCCATTTCTTTCCGCTCCTTGGACGTCGATGCAGGTACTGCCGCAGATGCCTGGATCGAGGAAGCAATGGGGACAGAAGATCAGGGGGACTATCTGATCGCGTATCGTGGTGGACAACGTTACGTTGAAGAATTTACACGTGTGCAGGTTGCAGGAGATGCCCCATTAGTTGTACGCCCTCAGGGCGTGTACCTGATTACAGGTGGCGGCGGTGGTATTGGTCTGGAAACAGCGCGTTTCCTGACTTCCAAAGCTCCTGTGCGTCTGGCTCTGATCAATCGCACCCCGATACCGGAGCGTGTACATTGGGATAACCTGATGAATCAGCCCGGTCAAGCCAAGCTTCGCCGTTTCATTACAGCTGTTACGGAGCTGGAGGCCGCAGGTTCGGAAGTCTCCTGGTACAGTGCGGATGTGGCTGACCGGGAAGCGATGGATCGGGTAATTCGGGATATGCGTACACGTTATGGTGCTATTCATGGAATCATTCATGGGGCGGGTGTCGGTGGAGATCAACTTCTGGTGGATCGAAGTGAAGAACGATTCAGCGAAGTGCTGGCATCCAAAATATATGGTACCTGGAATCTGGACGAACTCACCCACAGTGACGATCTGGATTTCTTTGTGATGTATTCTTCTGTAGCGACGATGTTCAGTGGTGTAACGCAAGCAGACTACGTGGCGGCTAATGCTTACCTGGATGCCTTCGCCGATGAGCGTTCTTTAAGAGGAAAACGCACACTCACCGTGAATTGGACAACATGGAAAGAGACGGGCATGTCGGTGGATGCTGGTTTCACCGCAGATACCATCTTCAAAACAGTCCTTACGGTACAGGCCATACAGGGCTTGGAACAAGCCATGAACTCCTCCATTCGCAGGGTGCTGATCGGGCAACTGAACTTCAGTGGCGGCGGCGTTCGTTTGCTGGATAAAATGCAGGTTCGGTTGTCCGCAGAACTCAGTGGCAAAGTGGCTGAATATCTGCAAAGTGCTGCTTCCAAAACGAGGTCGACCAAGAAGGCTGGCAGTACTTCAAGCGGTGAAGTGAAATTATCAGGCAAGAGTGAGGGTGGATATACGGCTACTGAACGGCATGTTGCCAGCGTATGCAAAGAAGTTCTGGGATTTGACGAGATCGATATCTATGAGAACTTCTTCGAGCTTGGTGCTGATTCCATTCTGCTGTTGAAAATCCACGCAGGACTTTCCAAAAGATACCCCGGCGTCCTTGCCGTAACGGACTTGTTTGAATTTTCGACGATTCACAAGCTGGCGGAATATATTTTCAAGGAACATGGTGAATCGGAAGAAGAGACGGTTGCTGTACTGAGCGACATGGATGCTTCTGCAACCAGCGTAGAACAGACATCACCGGAAACTGAGAAGCAAGCAGAAATGTGTGCTCAAGATGAGCAGCATTCACGACAGACTGCTTCCGGACCATTGTCTGGGAATCTAGCCATTGTGGGGATGGCTCTGAATGTAGCTTCCACAACCGATGTATCCGAATTCTGGGAGCATATTCAAGGCAAGGTTGATCATATCCGTCCTCTCCCGGAACGACGACAGCAAGATCTGGACTGGTATTTGCAAAATACAAGACTGGACCTCCCGGAACTGGATTCCAAAGCGGGAGCTTTTATAGAAGACATTGACTTATTCGATTATTCATTCTTTAAATTATCACCGAAAGAAGCGAGTCTGACAGACCCGAATCAGCGTCTCTTCCTGGAGACCGTGTGGAGGGCCATTGAGGATGCGGGTTACGGCGGCGGGAAACTGGCCGGTTCGGATACCGGTGTCTATTTGGGGTATTCAACAAACACAGTTGATATGTACTCTCGTTTCATATATGAGACGGATTTGGGCGCTCTTCCGGATGCCGTGGTGGGTAACACACCATCGATCATTCCTGCTCGCATATCGTATTTGCTGAACTTGAAAGGGCCGAGCATGTTGGTGGATACGGCCTGTTCTTCGTCCCTTACAGCGGTGCACATTGCTTCGCGTGCCCTGCTAAGCGGAGAGTGCAGCATGGCCGCAGTAGGTGGAATCAAAATCTCAACCATGCCGATCACCAAAAAGAACGAAAACATGCTCCAAGGTCTGGAGTCTGGTGACGGAAAAACCCGAGCATTTGATGATGACTCTGATGGTGCCGGGCTTGGTGAAGGCATCGGAGTAGTCATGCTAAAAAGACTGGAGGATGCGCTGAGGGATGGGGATCAGGTATACGCTGTTCTCAAAGGCACTGCCATGAACCAAGATGGCAGTTCAGCCGGCATTACGGCTCCAAATCCAGCGGCTCAACAGGAAGTCATTACAAAGGCCTGGAAACAGGCAGGTATTCATCCTGAGACGATTACGTACATGGAAACGCATGGCACAGGAACCGCGCTGGGTGATCCGATTGAAATTAAAGGTATCCAAAATGCGTTCCGACAATTCACAGATCGACGTCAATTCTGTGCGGTCGGTTCCATTAAAACCAACCTGGGTCATACCTCTGAGGCAGCCGGTATGATCAGCCTGATCAAGGCGGCACTTGCCGTCAGGCATGGTGTGATTCCACCGAATCTTCATTTTAACCGTCCAAACCGAAATATTGATTTTCATGCTTCGCCTGTATATGTGAATACACGATTACGACCGTGGAAGGTGAAGGACGGACCTCGACGCTGTGGTGTCAGTGCATTTGGCATCAGCGGAACGAATTGTCATGTCATTCTGGAAGAACCACCAGTGATTACACCTGTATCTGCACCAGCACGTCCTCATTTGCTGGTATTGTCTGCTCGATCCGAAGAGGCACTTCAGCGGTTGGTTGCTGAATATGTTCGTCTGCTGGATCGGAACAACCAATATGAACTTCTAGATATGTGCAGTACTGCAAGCACAGGACGGGGACATTACCCGTTCCGGTTGTCACTTATGGTACGGGATACGGAAGGTTTGCTGAATACCTTGAGACAGCTGGAGAACAGATCATTCCAATCCATTGCACTGCCGGGAGTTGAGTTCGGTGAACACCGGACTGTTCCCAAGAGTAAGAAGGATCGGACAGCTGGTGAAATGACCGAATCGGAAAAAATGGGTCTGAGCCAATTAATGCGTTCGGCCATTCAGAGCTTTGTACAGAATGGACGCGAGTCGGAGTATTTGTTAAAGCAGATTGCCCATCTGTATGTACAGGGAGCAGATGCGGACTGGGAAGAACTGTACGCAGGTGAACATGCTCGCAAAGTCAGCTTGCCTGCATATCCGCTGGAACGGAAGCGCTGCTGGATCCATATTCCCGAACGTCCACAGCTGCGTGAGGTCTCTATAGAAGAGGCCGCTGCTCCACTGCATTATGCGGCTATGTGGAAAGAAATGAATCGAATATCAATGGATCAGTATGGAGGCAATACAGAGCCGGTTGTGATGTTGATGGACAGAAGTGGTATTGCCTCATCCGTAGCCGGGAAACTAGAAGCGGAAGGGCGCCTCGTGATCAAGGTTTACCGCGGAGAGTCCTATACCAATCAAGCCAATGCCGAATTTACCATTCGATCATGTGAAGAAGACTATGAACGGTTCATCCGAGCGGTAGAGCCTTATAAAGTCTCGCAGCTCCTTCATTTCTTTGCACTGGATCAGCATGCGGATGAAGGTACAATGATCGAATTGGAAGAGTCGCTTGATCACGGCGTGTATAGTCTGTTTTATCTGTCCAAAGCGATGTCCAAGGTTCATTTCAAACGACCAGTCGATCTGGTACTGGTGACATCTTGTACACAAAGCGTTACAGGCAGTGAGCCGTACATTCGTCCAGAGCACGCACCCATGGTTGGGCTTGGCAAGACCATCTGCCATGAGATGAATCAATTCCGCTGTCGAAGCATTGATATCGATGACGAGACACCGATGGAGCAATGGTTGCAGGAAATTCGTGATCCTGACACGTTATATCTTGCCGCTTATCGTAAGGGGCGTCGATATGTCCAGGAGCTGGGTGAAATCCCAATGTCCTTGCTGCCCGACCGACCGATACACATGCGCGAAGGTGGTGTGTACCTCATCACTGGAGGGACCGGCGGGATTGGACTGGAGACGGCGAGTGCATTATCTTTAGCGCCGGAGAAAATCAAACTTGTGTTGATGAATCGTTCACCATTTCCAGAACGGGCAACATGGGAAGATGTGCTGTCCTCAGGTGAGGAAACCAAGTTAACTGCTCAGATTGGGCGGATTAAAGAGATGGAAGCTCGGGGCACAGAAGTACATCTATACAGCGTAGATATTGCTGATCCCCTTCAGCTCGCATCGGTGCTAAGCAAGATCAGACAGCAGCTCGGTCCCGTGTCTGGTATCATTCACGGCGCTGGTGTGGCTGGCGAAGGTTTCCTGATGAACAAAGAACGTGAAGCCTTTGAACGTGTCATGCGGCCTAAAGTGCTAGGGACATGGAGTTTGGATCAACTGACACGTGCGGACCAACCGGATTTCTTTGTCATGTTCTCCACGGCTACAACGTTCTTTAGTGAACCTGGACAAGGAGACTATACTGCTGCCAATGCCTATATGGATTCGTTTGCGGCTCATCGCAGGCAGGCAGGTCTATCCACCCTTGCCGTGAACTGGACCGCGTGGAAAGAGACCGGCATGGCCCGGGATTTTCATGCCAATTCAGATGGGGGATTCAAGGTGATCACGACGGCCAGAGGTATACAGGGTTTGCAAGAAGCCATGAGCAAAGATGTAACCCAGGTTCTGATCGGGGAACTTAACCGGGAGGGAATCTATCAGCATGTCTCTGATGACATGCCGCTCATGCTGTTCTCTTCTGACATTAGCGAGGCTATTGAAACCGGACGCAAGGGGAATGCCAGTCGTGCACAGGAAGAATCGGGCGACATGAAGTTGTTGGGCAGGACAGATGAAGATTATTCCGTCATTGAGAGCGCCTTAGGTCGATTATGGAGTAAGTCACTTGGGGTCAATGAACTCAGTATTTATGATGATTTCTATGAGCTGGGTGGAGACTCCATCCTGGGTCTCAAGATCGCCAATGGTCTCACCAAAGAGTTATCAATCCTTGTGAATACAGCAGAGATCCTGATGTATCCAACCATTGCGGAATCGGCTGCTTATCTGGAAGAGTCTTATGGTCTCTCCATCAGCGGAGATTCCGAGGGAGCACTGCCTGTACTGACTCGCGTGGAGCCGCAACCGTATTACCCGGTTTCTTCTGCGCAGAAGAGATTCGTCGTTCTGGACCGGCTGGAGGGTCAAAATACCAATGCAAACATCCCAAGAGCCTCCATCATGGAGGGAGATTTTGAGCACGGAGCATTTGAAGAGATCATTCGCAAGCTGATTCAACGTCATGAATCTTTCCGGACTTCGTTTGAATTTCTGGACGGAATTCCTTATCAGAAGGTGTGGGATCAGGTCGACTTCAACGTCGGTTACTCGGAGTCCACTCGGGAACAACTCACCGAGAAGCTCCTTGGTTTCGTGAAACCTTTTGAGCTGGATCAGGCGCCTTTATTCCGCTTTGAGGTGGTTAAGCTTGGTGACCGTGTACATGCCGTATTTTTTGACATGCACCACATTATTACGGATGGCATGTCGATGGACATCATTATGCAGGAGATCATCGATCTGTATGAAGGGCGTGAGCTGAAACCACTCACCATCCAGTACAAAGATTATGCGGTGTGGCATAATGCCTTGCTCTCTTCCGGTGCTCTGCTCAAACAGGAAGAGTATTGGCTCAACCTGTACAAGGATTCTATCCCGCAGCTCAAATTGCCTACCGATTATCCTCGTCCGTTGGCTAATGAATTCGAAGGAGATCAGGTTGTGTTTATCGGCAATGAAACATTAACTATGGATCTGGAACGGATGGCTGCCAAGACAGGAACAACCTTGTTTATGTTGCTGCTTGCAGCGTACAACGTGCTGCTGGCCAAATATGCTGATCAGGATGATATCGTTGTGGGCTCTCCCATTGCGGGCAGATCTCACGCCGATCTGGAGGATGTTGTTGGTGTGTTTATTAACATCATCACGATTCGTACCAAACCACAATCCGGGAAAACATTCCTGGAACTGCTGGCTGAAGTTAGGGAAGTTGCCTTGAAATCTTATGAGAATCAACAGTTTCAGTTCGAGGATCTGGTGCGGAAACTTAACCTGAACAGAGACAGACACCGCAATCCTTTATTTGATGCGATGTTTGCACTTCAGAATGTAGGTACAGTGGACGTAACAGTGGGCAAATTCACCACAACCCCGTATGAGTTTGGAGCTGCGGAGAGCCGTTATGACGTGTATCTCGAAATCATCGAGAAACATGACAAGCTGCGATTTAATCTGGAGTATCGGACCAAGCTCTTCAAACGGGAAACGGCGGAGAAGATGCTTCAGGATTATGTAGCGCTACTGCAACAGTTATTGCTTCATCCGGAACAGAAGCTGGGCGAGATTGAACTGGAAAGCAGCAAGCATATGCTGGTTTCTTACGATTCAGCCGCAGAAGATCTTGATTTTAATTTCTGAACAGGGAGAGAGTGGCTTCTCCCCACAAACAGGAGGAACAGGGACGATGAAGAAGATCGGGGTAATTGGAGCAGGGGTAATGGGCCGCGGTGTAGCCCAGAGTTTTGCACAGACAGGTCATGAGGTTGTCTTGGTGGACATCAAGGATGAAGTGCTGGAGATCGCCGGAGAAGAGATCTATAACAATATCCGAATGCTGAAGCTATTCAAGAAAGTGGAGGGACTGGAAGACCCGGAGATCATTATGGAGCGCATTCATATGACGACGGAACTGGAGATGCTTCGTGAAGCGGATATCATTGTTGAAAATGTGAATGAACAGTGGGACATCAAAAAGGAAGTGTACGGCCGGATCGATCCGATCTGTCATGAGGCATGCATATTTCTGGTGAACACTTCGTGTATCTCGATTACCAAAATTGCCGCTTTAACCAAACGGCCTGATCGGGTCATTGGTACTCATTTTATGAATCCGGTTCCCTTGAAATCAGCTGTTGAAGTGATCAAAGGGATGCATACCTCGGAACGTACCATCGAAGAAGTAACTGAACTATTGTCATCGATCGGTAAAGAGACGATTCTGGTCAACGACTATCCCGGATTTGTATCCAACCGGATTTCCCATCTGTTTATGAATGAAGCTGCTTTTGTTCTCCAGGATCAGGTGGCTACCGCACGTGAGGTGGATGATATTTTTGTTAAATGTTATGGCCACACGATGGGGCCTTTGGAGACTGCGGATTTAATCGGCTTGGATACCGTTGTGGATTCGCTTGATGTGCTGTATGAGAGCTACCAGGACCCCAAATTCCGTTGTTGTCCTTTACTGAGAAAGATGGTGTACGCCGGACAGACCGGAAGAAAATCAGGGGAAGGTTTCTATAGTTACTAATCAACGGCATGAATAATTCATGGCATAAACATGCTTTATTGCTTACTCAAAATCATTTTAATGAGAGAAAGGGAGTTATACACATGGAAGAAGTTAAAGGTAGAGTTCGCAAGTTTTTGGGTCGTTTTTTCAAAAAGCATGAGCTTCAGGACGACGAGGATATTTTTGCCCTTGGTTTTGTGAATTCGTTGTTTGCGATGCAACTCGTTATGTTTCTGGAGAAGGAATTCTCCATTCGGGTCGACAATAAAGATCTGGATTTGCAGAACTTCAAGTCCATTAATGCCATCGTTGAGCTTATTGAGAGCAAGACGGTCAGTTCCTAAGAAGCCGCCGATTCTCTTCCCAGTACAGTGTGAAAAATGTGCATTCATCCGGTCCCATTATAGGAGGTTAACGTGTTGAAAATGGAATTGAGCGAACAGCAGCTCCAATGCAAGCAGGATGCTGCATCATTTACCAATCAATATATCGTCCCGTATGCAGGTTTGCACGATAGAGAAGAACGGCTTCATCCCGAGGCGATCGAATCGCTGAAATCCTCGGGGTATCTGGGTTCTATGATTCCTCGGGAATATGGAGGCATGGGGCTTGATCCGATATCGGTTGGGGTGCTGAATGAGGAGATCGGAAGAGGATGCTCGTCCGTACGAAGTCTGCTTACGGTTCACGGTATGGTTGCCATAGCCATTCAGAAGTTTGGTTCTGAAGAAATGCGTTCCTATTGGTTGCCACGCCTGGCCTCGGGTGAAGTCATTGGAGCCTTTGGTCTGAGCGAACCCGGAATCGGTAGTGATGCCAAAAGCATCGAGACTGTAGCCGAATTCAATGGCGAAGGATATCGGTTGAACGGGAAGAAAAAGTGGATCACGATGGGTCAGCTTGCTGACCTATTTCTTGTCTTTGCCCAAGTGAATGATAAACCAACTGCGTTCCTGGTGGAACGGAACAACCCGGGATTGAAGATACAGCCAATCAACGGGATGTTGGGGGTTAAAGGTTCGATGCTGGCGGAACTGCATCTGGAGCAGGTAAACGTTGAATCCGATCGTATGGTGGGAAGCCCAGGTATAGGTGTGTCTATGGTAGCTTTGCATTGCTTGGATTATGGTCGCTACACCGTCGCTTGGGGCTGTGTTGGACTGGGACAAGCCTGCCTGGATGCTTCGCTGAGTTATGCAGGCAGCCGCCGTCAGTTCGGAGCCCTCTTGCAGGAGAATCAGTTAATTCAGAAAATGCTGACGGAGATCATTGTGGATGTGAAAGCGGCGCGGCTTTTATGTTATCAATCCGGATATCTGAAAGAAGTGATGGACCCGGATTCCATTATGGAAACCTGGACGGCGAAATACTATGCGGCAGATATGGTCAACAAGGTAGCGCACCGTGCGGTACAGATTCATGGAGCCAAGGGCTGTAGTGCGGAGTATCCGGTGGAGCGATTCTACCGGGATGCTCGTGTGAATGAGATTATCGAGGGCACCACACAAATGCATGAGATGGTTATTGCTTCATATGCTGCGAGTACCCATGAATCCGTACAAGAGGAGGCTGTTCTGTCATGAAAAAAATAAAATGTGTGATCTGGGACTTGGACCATACCATTTGGAACGGAATTTTGCTGGAGGATGAACAGGTCACGCTTAAAGAAAATATTGTGGAAGTTATCCGTACGCTGGATGAACGAGGAATTCTGCAATCGATTGCCAGTCGTAACGATCATGAACTGGCGATGGCCAAGTTGGAAGAATTCGGTCTGCGTGAATATTTCATCTATCCACAAATCAATTGGAATGCCAAATCCCGATCGGTGAAAACCATCGTGGAATCCATCAATATCGGAATGGACACGATTGCCTTTATCGATGATCAGCCTTTCGAACGTGAGGAAGTATTATTCACTCACCCCGACGTCCTCTGTATCGACGCGATGGCCTATCTTGAATTAACGGATATGGATGAGATGAAGCCACGTTTCATTACCGAGGATTCTGCATTACGCAGAAAGATGTATATGAATGATATTGCCCGCAATGAGAAGGAGGAGGAGTTCGAAGGTACTCAGGATGAATTCCTGGCCTCCCTTGGCATGATCTTCACGATCTCTGAAGTGAAGGAAGGGGATCTACAGCGTGCAGAAGAACTGACGGTCAGAACACATCAACTGAATGCCACAGGGTATACCTACTCTTACGAGGAACTCGATCAATTCCGGTATTCTCCACGCCACAAACTGCTGATTGCAGGACTGGAGGACAAGTACGGTACGTATGGCAAAATCGGCTTGGCGCTGCTCGAATTAAATGACGAAGTGTGGACACTGAAACTGCTACTGGTGTCCTGCCGCGTCATGTCCAGAGGAGCAGGAACATTGCTGCTGCATCATGTGATGCGCATGGCTAAGGAAGCGAATGTCCGTTTGCAGGCCGAGTTTGTATCAACGGATCGCAACCGTACGATGATGATCACTTACAAGTTTGCCGGATTCCGTGAGATTGAGCAGAACGGAGATTTTTATTTGTTTGAGAGTGATCTTAGCATGATCCAGGATCAGCCTGCGTATGTGTCCATGGAAGTTATCGCGTAAACCCAATCTAAGAGGCGAGGTGTGTAATCAATGGAAAAAATAGCATTTCTGTTTCCAGGGCAAGGTTCTCAATATGTAGGCATGATGAAAAACTTCTATGATCAGTACGAGATTGCAAGACAAACGTATGAAGAGGCCAACCATATTCTGGGCTTTGATTTGGCCAAATTGAGTTTTGAAGGCAGCCTGTTTGATCTGAACAAACCTTCCAATATGCAGCCGGCATTGTTGACAGCGAGTGTGGTTGCCTATCGTGTCTACATGGAGGAGATCGGGATCAACCCGCAATTCTGCGCTGGCCACAGCCTGGGTGAATATGCAGCTCTAGCGTGCTCCGGTGCTATGACATTCGGTGATGCTGTGCGGATCACCAAGCGACGCGGGGAATTGACGGAACTTATCGCAGATGAAGCAGATGGAGCCATGACTATCATTGATGGTGCCGATGAGGAGATGATCCGCAGAGCCTGCGAGCAAGTGTCAACCGATACAGCTTGGTCTGCGATATCCTGTTACAATGCTTCGAGCCAGTATGCCATATCCGGTCATCAGGATTCGATTGAACAAGTGGAATCCATCCTGCTGGATCAAGATGCACAGACGACCCCGTTGATGATGAGTGCGCCGTTCCATAGCGGCTTGATGGAGTCGGCTGGTGAACAGCTTGGGGTGGAACTTGCCAATTATCGTTTCCATCCATTCAAGTGGCCTGTCGTATCCAATGTGACCGCTACGCCGTACACCGAAGCCGGGCGAATTACGGGACTGCTCCAGAGGCAGTTGTCCCAGCCGGTCAAATGGGCACAGACGATGCAATATCTCAAGAAGCATGGCGTTACGCTGACGATTGAACTTGGACCCAAAAATGTCCTGAGCGGACTGGTAGAACTGGATAAGCTCGGTATGAAATCTTTTGCCTACGGACAGAAAGAGGATCGCAAAGCACTGAAAGAGCTGCTGGATAAGGCTGTTGTATCCAGACCGAGACCAACGGTAGTAACCAAATGTA
This sequence comes from Priestia sp. FSL H7-0729, assembly GCF_038005685.1. Classification (NCBI taxonomy): domain Bacteria; kingdom Bacillati; phylum Bacillota; class Bacilli; order Caryophanales; family Bacillaceae; genus Priestia; species Priestia sp. FSL H7-0729. The sequence continues at coordinate 158,192 of NZ_JBBOTQ010000009.1, read as the reverse complement.
TGGCCGCGGCTGTAGCTACACCTAATCGGAATTGGGATCAGGAGGAATATCAAAAAGGAGTCGTTGAGCCCTATAAACAGATTCAACAGCTTCAAGAGGAGCTTGAAGCGGCGAATCAGGCACCCACTACGGAGCAGATGAAACTGTCGTTGGAATGGCTGGGAACCATATTCGAAACCAAACAAGTAGAGCAGGAAGAGCGGGATGACTGGTTCCATCAGATTTTGGACGAGACGGGACAGTATTATTTGTGGAATGACCTGAAAGTTCCTACGGCATAAACAAGCACGTGTACAACAATCAACCGGCATGACAGGTGAGATCAACACTTGTTGTGCCGGTTTACTATGTATTCGGGGTGAGATCATGGATATCCATCTACTTAATGTTATGATGTCGAGTGATAAATTTAAGGAAGAACGAGCGTATTGGCAGAAACAACTAGATGGCGATATTCATATTGGAACGTTGTTTGATGGAATACTGCAACCTTTGATACAGACGGAAGAACCCAACGTACAGGTCCTTTCCTTATCCTTTCCAGATGAACTGTCCGCAAGATTGATCCGCATGAGTGGGGGATCAAATTTGGCGTTGTATATATTGCTCTTATCGGGATTTCAACATCTGTTATATCGTTATGATGGACATCAAGATAGGTTGCTGGGTATGCCCCTGACTCCAGAACAAGTCGAAGATTTTCGAAGTTCCCACCTGCTCGCAATTCGTGGAAAAGTAGACGAGGCAGCATCGTTCAGACAATTGGTATTACATACCAAATCTGAGGTCATGTCCGCCCGAACGTACTGGCATTTTCCTTACGATAAGATGGCAGAGAAGCTGGGGCGGCTTCCCGAGGAGTGCGAGTTGAAGACGGTTTTGTATATGAAAGGAATCCATGAGGAGCCTATTCTGGATGAAGGGACCCATTGTTCACTGGCGTTTGACCGGGTAGATCAAAGACTTCACATGACCCTCCGATATGGTGCCATATCTCTTGAACCCAGCCAACCTGAGCGTTTATGTTCCCACTACATACGATTGCTGGAACAGACAACGGCCTTTCCAGATCAACCGCTGTCCATGAGTCAGCTCCTTTCTCTGGAAGAGGAGAATGAAATCATGGAAAGGTGGAACAGGAGTCCACGTTTGTTCCTGCCGGAGGCACGTTCTGTCTGTGCTCTATTTCTTGAACAAGTCAACAGAACACCCAACCAGACTGCGGTTATAGAGGGAGAGCGCCAGATTTCGTATCAGTCCCTGGAGCAGCAATCCAATCAGCTTGCCCGTCTTCTGATTGCTTCCGGGGTGACTGCGGAGAGTCCAGTCCCCGTTATGATGGCAGGCTCCATGGAGTTAATCATTACGATTCTGGCGGTGTTCAAAGCAGGAGGGACCTATATTCCTCTTCACCCTGAATATCCCATGGAGCGTATACGCCATATTTTAATGGAATCGGATGCTCGTATTTTTCTTACGGGATTGTTGGAAACGGATGTACATCGAGCTTTAGAGGAGATGACATTGGCTATGCCTTCAGGCTCAGGCATAGAAATGATGAAGCTGGATGCTGCCCCATGGAGAACAGAAGATGGAAGTGGTTTAAGTTTCGTACCCGATATGAATGGTCTAGCCTACATTCTGTATACGTCCGGCTCAACGGGTGAGCCCAAAGGGGTCGGAGTAGAGCAACGCAACTTGAGTGCATACGTGAACGCTTTTCAAGCCGAGTTTCAACTCCATTCAACAGACAAGGTGCTTCAACAAGCTGCGAGTACCTTTGATACTTATATGGAAGAAGTGTTTCCTGCATTAACTGTCGGGGCAACCCTGGTTGTGGTTCAACGGGAACAACTGCTGGATATCCACGGACTGGTGCAGTTGCTGGACAGACACAAGATCACCCTTGTCAGTACTACACCTCATATCCTGAGGGAACTTAACCGGATGCCTAATCTTGCAAGTGTTCGCACCATTATCAGCGGTGGGGATGTATTGAAGATGGCGGATATTGGACATCTGCTCACCTATACGAATGTATACAATACGTACGGCCCCACCGAGACGACGGTATGTGCACTTTATGAGAAGCTATCATCAGAGACTGTTGATCCGATTCCAGTGGGGCGCCCTATTCAAGGGTATTTTGTATACATTGGAGATCGTCATGGACGAATGTTGCCTGTAGGCGTACCCGGAGAAATATGTATTTCAGGCAACGGGGTGTCTCGGGGGTATATGGGATTGCAGGAATTAACGGATCAAAAGTTTATGGAGTCACCGTTCGTTGAAGGAGAGCGGATATTTCGCACAGGGGATATAGGAATGTGGACAGCGGAAGGCCGCGTGCTGTTTCTGGGAAGAATGGACAAGCAGGTTAAGGTCAGGGGCCATCGGATTGAATTGGCAGAAGTAGAGCGTCATCTGAACCGTTACGGTCCGATTGGCGAATGTGTTGTACTGACGACCGGGGCCGAAGGTGAGAAGATACTCACCGCTTATATTGTGGCCGATACGGAACTGTATGTCATGGATATTCGCCAATATCTGATGTCATTGTTGCCCGAATATATGCTGCCTTCAAGATATATTCAAATATCACATATGCCGCGAACGGTCCACGGGAAGATAGACACACGAGAGTTATTGAACCAGAGGCAGTCCTTACATTTTGGAATGAACTATGCACCGCCCACGAGTGAGCTGGAGCATCAACTGGTGCAAATTTGGCGCACATTACTGGAGATGGAACGAATCGGTATTGACGATGACTTCTTTCAGCTCGGCGGGCACTCCCTGCTTGTGATCCGAATGGAGGTTAAACTGGAGAATCTCGGTATTCGGGTTCTGCCTTCCATTTTGTATGACAATCCCACCATAAGGATGCTTGCAGCGGTTCTGAAAGAGAATCCCGAGCTTAACGATTCATATGAAAGTGAAAATAACGGACAGGCATCTGGCATGGTAAAGGTTAATAAGACGTCATCATCATTGGGTATGAAGCATTCACAGCTAATCCATTCCGGTGGATATCAACCTTTTAACGAAGTCTTTTTCAAATTATGTTTCTATAATTCTCTATTTCCCATTGTGTTGCAACAGAACAAAAGTATACATCCGTTTTTCATCCATCATGTGGATGAGTATCGATGGTCTGAGAATAAGCAATTTCTTGTGAATGGTTTCTTCTCCTGTCGCAAGGATACAGACATTCTGGACGATCTGGGCATTGGTTATGAAATGGTAAAAGCTAGCGAGGACATTATACAGGATGTCAGTCGGGCGGTTCTGAACGCGGAACCGGTTATTGTCTGGGTTGACGTCTATTACACATCCATACGCAAGGATACGTATCTCAAAAAGCATATTCCACATACCTGGCTTGTATACGGTGCTGATCCGATCAACCAGACGTTTACCGTGATGGAGCATAAGCATCATGATAACTTGTCGTATGAAGAACGAATTGTTAGTTACCAGGATCTGACGGATAGCTATCATGGTTATATCGAGCATTTTAATATGGAGAATTACACCTTCTATACGTTCTACAATAAGTATTATCCGGTGATACATCAAAGAGATTCCAGTTCGAAACAGTTGGAGGCTTACTGGAAGATCTATGTGGATCATATTGAAGAGCAACAGGAGCGGGTGGAGAACAGTCTGGCAAGACTGGAGGAAAGTGTGCCGCAGTTTGAGGCCGTTGTTCAGGATCAACATGTGGTGTCTTCCATAGCTGAGGATTGGGTCATTTCGCTTCATAAATTGATTAGTGCCAAAAAGGCCGAGGTGTATCGTTGTGCCAATTTAACTGGCGCGGATTCCAGATTGACACATATTCGTGAACGTATTGTCATGGGGTGGAGTGACATTCGTGCAGTGCTGGCCAAGTATGTGCTTACTTCTTCATATAAACCAACATCGTTTCATAAACTCCCTGAGATATACAGAAATATAAGTGTGCTGGAACGGGAGTATTACGATGAATTGGTTAAATCTCACATGATGGGGAGGATCTGAATGAGTGAAATCATGACATTGGAGACTCAAATAATACAGGTTATCGACAAGGTTATGGAGTATGGAACGGATATTCAGATGCATCAAACCTGGGGGGAACTTGGTACGAATTCACTCGATTACATTAAAATTGTGGTGGAGATGGAGAAAGTATTCAACATTGAGATAGACGATGACCAATTGGCATATGTGCAAACCGACACCATAGCCGATTTCAGGGACTACCTGGTCAGCCTCATTGAAGGGGATTCGGAACATGAGCCGGACTAAACGAATAGGACAGATCTGGTTTCGGCTTTCTATTCAATTACCTGTGGCTGCACTTGTCATTATTGGATTAACTGTGACCGCATTAGTGACGTTAGCCATGCAATTCCATACGACCTCCTATCTGCGCAGTGAGACGGCAACGGTAACGGCAGGGTCTGAATCTCTGCAAGGGGAAGATATCAAAGTACACATTATAGCTGAATTTACAGAAGAACCTGTTACGGGGTTTCAGAAGGGCGACTCCTTGATCTGGTACACAGAGGAACAGGGTAAACGTTACGCTGCCCAGATCCTTGAGGTTAGCCAGGACCCCACATCATCTACGACTCGAATTACAGCTGAAGGTGTATGGAATGAGGAGCTGGCGGAGCGGATGAAGTTATCCCATACAACTGAGTTCCCGATTGTTACCGAGGTACAATCCCAGAGCCAGACCGTACTTGAGAGCTGGATATCCTAGAGGAGGATGGCATGGAGAATATTTCACTGAGCAAACGAATCCGTACATTCGCCAAACCCTACCGAATCAGCTTGATTACCATGTTGTTCTGCGAGCTAATCATGGTGGTGGTGGATCTGATTGGACCGCTTATTTTTGCCATCTTGATCGACGAAGTATTCTATCACCGTAATCTTCATTTCTTCGGCTATGTTATTTTGACTTATATTGCTTTGTATGTAGGTGTAAGGGCTCTAAGTTGGATCATTAAATCCATCTGGATTTATCTGAATGTTAAATTCCTATTTGATATTCGAAAAAGTTTATTTGATCGCATTCTTCATTTTAAAGCATCTTATTTTCAAAAAGCCCAGACCGGTGATCTGGTCACACGTCTAACAAGAGACACGGATTCTGTCATGCAGTTAATAGAGTTAATCATTTTTCAGATGGCGGCTCCATTCACGAAATTGCTGGTTTCGTTTGTTTTTTTATTTTATCTCAATCCGTATATCGCCCTGGCCATGATGGTGCTGGTTCCGGTTTCGGTCTGGGTATCACAGTATTTTAATCGTAAGATGACCAAGCAGCAGACCATTTTGCGTGGGAAATACGGCCATTTTGTCAGCTGGATGCTGGAGATGCTTCAAGGCATGAGAGATATTCGTTTGTTGGGGAGTGGCAGAAGGGTGACTACACTGTTCACGGGACAGAGCGCAGACGTTATTCGTCTCGACAATCAGACAGAAGTCATGAAATGGATGTCTACTCGCTCCAATGCATTTATTTTTTTGTTATCGGATCTGTGTATCTATGCCATTGCGGGTGTGCTTATTGTTCAGGGACAGCTTACGGCAGGAGCCTTTGTTGCCATCATGTCGTATCTGACCAAGAATAATCAATCCATGATGATGATTTACGAGGCGGTCGTGAATCTGCCCAAGCTGACGGTCCAGTCCCGCAAAGTCTTTGATCTTCTGGATGAAGAAACGGAGAGGAGCGGTGGTCAATCGGAAGTTGAGATGGAAAATGGGGAGACGTCATTCGAGCAAGTGAGATTTCGATATGAGGAACAGGGTCCCTACGTGCTGGACGGTCTCACGTTGGAGATCGGTGCCCATGAATCTGTTGCGCTTGTAGGTAAGAGTGGCTCGGGCAAAACAACGATTGTGAACATGCTGCTCGGTTTTTATGCCCCGGAGGAAGGGCAGATTCGAATTGGCGGCAGGCCCATCGATGACTATTCTCTGTCTCGACTGCGCAAGAGAGTAGGCATTGTGCAGCAGGAAGCCATTCTATTCCATGAAACCATCCGTTACAATCTGATGCTTGGTAGCGCCCACGCGGATGATGAACAATTGCTGGAGGCATGTGATCAGGCCTATATTGGAGACTTTATTCGTTCTCTTCCTCAGGGTCTGGACACCGTTATTGGCGCAGGAGGAATGGAGTTCTCCGGTGGACAAAAGCAGCGTCTGTCTATTGCTCGCATTTTTCTGAAGCAACCCAAATTAATTATATTCGACGAAGCCACTTCCGCTTTGGACTATGAAGCTGAACAAGCGGTCCAGCATTCCTGGCAGCAATTGAGCAAGGATCGTGCTTCGATTGTCATCGCCCATCGCTTATCCTCCATCCTGAATGCTGATCGGGTTGCTGTTGTACATCAGGGACGCATTGTGGCTACAGGCACGCATGGATATCTGCTGGAGAATAGTGAGCACTACCGCGAGTTATTTGCAGAAGATTTCATCCGGAAGGAGGGACTGATGTCGTGACAAAGACACCGTCAACTTCCCGGTATGCACTCTTTAAACAGATTAAGCCGTTTATCAAAAATGCGAACCGTCAAATCTTCATTCTAGGTACACTGAAATTGGCCTTGACTGCTATTGCGCTCATGATCCCTTATCTGTACAAGCTACTCATTGATCATGTCATGGTTGGACGGGAGCTTGGAATGTTACCCTATATCCTTGCCGGATACCTGGGCTTATTTGCGTTGGAGACAACCGCTCTGGGTTTACAAACGCTGTTCAGTAACCGGTTATTAGGTCGGACCAAGCTCGATTTACAGCTGAACATGTGGAAAAGACTAGTGCGCATGAAGCCAACTTTATATGAGCGCTATAGTGCGGGAGATCTGAAGAATAGGCTGGATGGAGACGTCACACTGGTCAAAGACTTTATCTTTTTGCATTTGATTGATTATACGTTCAAATGGATCAGCGTAGGGGCGTATGTGGTTATTCTGTTATCGCTGAATTGGAAGATGGCTTTGCTGGGTTTTATTATGCTTCCCATTTCCTTTGTCATCAGTTCCCGATTGGGCAAAAAGGCCAAAGTACTGGTCTCTGAATTCCGCCAGACTACCGGAGAATATGAGACATGGATATCGAACAGCTTCAGACACTGGAAGGAAATCAAGGCACTGAATATGCAGCGCAAAGAATCCATCAAGTTTGTGGGATATTGGAAACGTTTTGGCAAAATCAAATTCCGACATCTGGCATATACGTATGCCAATGAGCTGTACTACACCTTTCAGGATGACTTTATTAATAAGATGAATCTTTATTTTATCGGCGGGTTGCTGATTTTTCAGGGAGAATTAACAATCGGGGGACTGCTTGTTTTTCTGACATACTATCAACAGATGATTAACAACATTAATGAAATTAATGCCTCCAATGTTCAACTTCATGATGTGACACCTTCCATTGAACGGATCGTTGAATTGCTGGAACTTCCCGTTGTGTCACAGAGAAAGCTCGGACTACAGCCAGCGTTCCAAGGGCATCTCGAATTCAAGAATGTCTCCTTTCGTTATCAGGAGAATCAAAGTGATGTCTTGCATGAGATTAATCTGAACATCCAGCCTGGTGATTACACAGCGATCGTAGGTAGAAGTGGTTCGGGTAAGAGCACGTTAATCAAACTTATTCTAGGGCAGAATGAGACACAGCAAGGGGCTATTCTCGTTGACGGACAGCCCATTGGTGACTTGGGATCAGAATACCTTTATCAACATATTGGAGTGGTTATGCAGGAGAATGCTTTGTTCAGTATGTCCATCATGGATAATCTCAGACTCGTACAGCCACGGGCTACAGAAGAAGAGATACGAGAGGTTTGCCGCATGGCTTTGCTGGATGATTTCATTGAAGAGTTACCTGACAAGTACAATACGGTTCTGGGTGAGTCAAGTATTAAGCTGTCCGGAGGCCAGAAGCAGCGTTTGGCGCTTGCGAGGGTGCTGTTAACAAGACCCCGAATGCTTATTCTGGATGAAGCAACCTCTGCTCTGGATAATGACTCGGAACGGAAAATAAATGAGGTGATCCGCAGGATCGCACAGCATATGACGGTGCTTGTGATCGCCCACAGGTATTCAGCTATTCAGGATGCCGAGCAAGTCATTGTGCTTGATCAGGGAGAGATTGTTGCTACGGGCACTCATCTGGAACTGGCCGGGCAGCATGAGGTGTATGACACGTTGTTCAAGGAGCAGCGGCAAGGTGTCGGGTCAACGGTCAACTGACGTAAATAGAATGATTCTAGGAGGTTCATGACATGACTATCTATTGTCCACTACCTTTGGAAGAGCACTATAACAACAATGGTTTTAGCTATCTGGCTACAAACCAGATTGGGAATTTCACGACCTTTGGTTCCTCATACCCGGGTGACGAACTTCCTGATCAGGAGAATGTGCAATGGCAGGATGTTCCGTTTCATTTCCCTTTACGCAGACAAGCATTTAATAATATAGAACTGGATAGCCAGCACATTCCGGTACCATTGGATCTATATTCGACAGTATATATTCTGGGTGCGGCAGATAATGGTTCATACCATGAATTCATTGGTTTTGAACGAGCTGGAGAGCAGATGGGGAGAGCATCACTGGATCTGACCAACTGGACCGCGACGACTCCACATTATAATGAAGAGATTATGTTTCAATGTAGTGGGACGTGTACACAAAAGGGGACCTTGCTGACATCCAAACAGCCTATTATTTGGTTTCAGCAGATTACGCTGGAAGAACCCATTTCATTTGACAAGATTCTAATGCCAGACAATCCATGTATGCATATCTTTGCACTAACCTTAGGGAAGGAGTGGAATATATGAATATTCAGCCAAGAGAAGCACATACAGAAGGGGAAGATTGCTTTACCCTATGTGTAAGCAGCATTCTCAATTATAAGGAAATCACGAATTTCCTGGCGGTATGGAAGCAATGCGGGATGATGTACCATGAAGACCCGGAGAGAGGAACCCCGAAACTTGTCCCCACATATATGACTGTTGAAAATGAGTTTCAACGCATTCATCATATTGATCTGAACATCGTCAGAAACAATGAACGGGCCGAGGTTATCCAGGAAATCATGACGTTGCTTCAGCAAAACGAAGCAGTCATTGTATGGGTTGATGTATTTTACATGAAGTACAATTCACTCTATCAGTTACTTCATTCGTCGCATTGTATTGTCTTGTCGGACTATGCAGATGGACAGTTTGAGTTTATCGATGACTTTTATCATTTGAAAGGCAAGATGGATGAACAGACGTTATTTGAAGCGCTTGATCTAGGTCAGACGCCATTAATTCGTGAGGGCACCCGTTATCGTTATGCTACATTAGATGTTGGGAATGCCGTTGAGCAGGTGAAAGAGAGAGAGTTCTACGATATGCTTCATCAAAATCATGAAATCATGGATGGAAAATCCGGGCGGCTGACCAAACAGGTTGAGTGGTATGAATTGGTTAACCCGCAAGTTGGTCTGCCTGCCATTGAAAAGTATATAAACTCTACACGTCAGCATATGCAGGACTCATCCGCGTTGACGGAAGAATACCTGGACAATATGTATGGCGACTTGGCGGGCATAAGTAATAACAGATATTTGTATGGCCATTTCCTAAGAGAAGGAATACCGTACAATCCGGATATTTCCCAACTGGTGGAGACGTACGAATATGCTGCGCAGCGATGGAATCTCGCGGCTAATATGACATTGAAAAGTCAATACCTGGATCTGGATCGTCGACATCACATGTTAGATCGAGTGCTGGGTAAAATCGGAGAAATTATAGCTCTGGAACAAGAGGCCCATGACTTGGTTAAACATCTTGTTGCCAGTTAAGGATATTGCTAATCTTACGACAATTAGTAAAAAAGGCTCGTAAAGCGAACTTCGCTTTACGGGCCTTTTCTATGACTTGCTTCATATTAAGCAGCAGCTTTTTTCTGTGACTGCATTCTCAGATACACCTGAGAGAATATAACGGATGCCAGTGCGATCACGGTCATACCCCAGAAAATATTGGTGTACGCCGAGGAGAGTGGAAAGTTCTGCATCGCTGTTAAGGCTACGCCAGTAACAGCAACGCTGAAAGCACCACTGAAGAACTGACTGAGTTGGAACAGTCCCATACCGGCGCCTACCTGATCCATGGTCAGATTACCAGACAATTCATTGGACACGCTGGTGGTCAGGGATGAGAAACCAACGCTGAGCAGCACATACACAGCCATAATGGCGTAGATGTTATTGTCTGCAAATAAGGCGAACAATCCGGCCGCGGCCAGTAGCAACCATGGTGCAAACTTCAGCAGCAACGTGTTGCCATGTCGGTCAATCATGCGGCCGATCCGATTGGATAGCAGCATGGATACGACTGCACCCGGGAAGATGACGAGTCCGGATTGGGCAGGGGTCAGTCCATACAGGTGCGCCAAAATTTGCGGCAGCAGGAACAACGTTGAGAAGTTATTGATGTACGATACAATGCCCAGCGAGCTGAGCATCATGTACTTTTTGTCTTTGAACAAAGCAGGCTGAACAAATGGATCTGCCGCGCGCCGAATTCGGAGCCAGAACAGAAGCAGTGCCGCAGCACCGATGACAAGTGTGAACCACTGACGGGAAGTCAGGAACAACAGCACACCCGTAGTACCAATGGCGAGAAGCACAGCACCGAGCAGGTCAAATGAACCCTTTTGCGGTGTTTCCCGAGGAAGCAGTTTGAAGAATACAGGAATCAAGAATAACGTTAATCCCGTAACGATAAACAGATCATGCCATCCCAGAAACTGAGTAATACTTCCGCCGATGACGGGACCAAGTCCAAGACCCAGTGAGCTGGCGGACATGATGACAGCCATTGATTTCCCCCGGCGATCATTCGGAATGTATCGTGTAATCAGCACAATGGCGAGCCCCGGAACAGAAGCAGCCCCCGCAGCCTGAATGAGCCGTGCAATAAGCAATATGATGAAATGATTACTGAAGAATCCGAGAACGGATGCTGCACCGAGCAATGTAAGCCCGGTTGTGAATAAGGTACGAATAGGTATGAAATCCGATAGACGCGAGAACGTAATCGAGGAAATGGCAAATACAATGGAATATCCTGTAACAATCCATGAGGAAGCGACGGATGTAAGCATGAATTCGGCTGCAATTTTGGGCAGCGCCAGATTAAACATCATTGTATTCATAACAACGAGTACAACGGTGAAGCCTAGCAAGCTTACAATTAATCCTTCCTGTATTCCGGTCCGTTCCCCTGATGATGCGGTTGCGGTGTTGTTCATAAAAACCTCCTAAAGTGATGTGTATTTCGCAACATTTCAGAAACGGTGTGTAACATTTGCAAAATGTAGTATGATGTCAATCCCGTGCCTGACAGCAGGGGTTACATAACGAAATCATTAAAGTTCGATTGGTGTCGAACATTAGAAATATATCATGGATATGTGGTAGAATACAATGCATAGTCTGAAAAAAGGAGACTACAGTATGAAAATTTTACATCATCCGCAAGTCGCGGATATTGAACTTTCCTCCGTATTGTATGCATTAAGCGACCCAACCCGTCTTGGGATTGTTGCCGAAGCAGCCAGAAGCGGGGAGCAACCGTGTAGTCATTTTCATGCACCTGTTGTGAAGTCCACGATGTCGCACCACATTCGCACGCTGCGGGAAGCCGGCGTTATTCGGGTCAGAGTGCAGGGCACACAGCATTTTCTCACCCTGCGATCCGATGATTTGGAAACGCGCTTTCCAGGACTCCTGCAACCGTTATTGCAGGCCGCAGCTCAGTCGAGCACAGATCCTTCCTAAATGTTGTCCTTTCTTCAGGTCGAAGAGGGGACATTTTTATTTTCTACATCGGAATAATGATCCGAAATAGGAGGAATAGCGTAAGTAAAACCGGACAGGCTACAGCCGATCCGGTCTATTTGCATTGAACATATATGCACATCAGGTTATGTAATTGATGCTCATCATCACTTTTACAAGAAAAAATAACCAAAATTTTAATTTTGGGGTAATCCAAACCCGCTCTTGTTCCGAATATTATATTAGATGGTCTTTTTTGGATGATGATATTCAAGGACAACAGGGGGCGGGAGTATGGTACATAATCCGGAAACCATTCAGGAATGTATCGAACATGCACGGCAAAGACTCTATCAGATTGCTGCTCAATACCCGGAACTGTGGCATCCGGAGGTTATTCGCCAATCCATGGTGCTGGATGAGTTAATTAATGAATATAACAACGCAACTCGCGCGAGAACGAATTCGAATCAAATGAAATTATGATAATGAACTTATAGAAATGCACGTATAGAATGAAGAAGAATCCCATGAAGGGATTCCGTGTGTTTGCCTTACTCTTTTACCGCCCCGAGCACAATCCCCTTTACGAAGAAACGTTGCAAGAACGGATATACGAGCAGAATCGGTAGAGCGCCAATAAAGATCTGAGCCGCGTTCACCGTACGCTGAGACATGTTCTGGAGCTGTGTGGCATCCACGTTCATGTTGGAGAAATCCTGCTGTACGATAATAGTCTGCATTAACGTGGCGAGTGGATATTTGGAAGCATCATTCATATAGATCAGCCCGTCAAACCATGAATTCCACTGACCTACCATCGTGAATAAAGAGATCGTGGCAATGGCGGGCATGGATACAGGTAGATAGATTTTGAACAGAGTCGTGATATGGTTGGCTCCATCGATGAATGCGGCTTCTTCCAGCTCTTTTGGCACGTTACGGAAAAAGTTCATCATGAGAATCAGGTTCCAGACAGCCACCGCTCCCGGCAAAATGAGAGCCCACATCGTATTAATCAGTCCAAGCTTCTGGATTAAAATATAGGATGGAATCAATCCCCCGCTAAACAGCATCGTGAAGATGAAAAACCACGCATATAACGATCGCCCCTTGAAGTGCAGACTCTCCTTGGATAACGGATAAGCTGTCAGGAAGACAAGTGTCATACTGAGCAGTGTGCCCAGAACCGTACGCTGGACTGAGATCCAGAGTGCACTGAGAAAGTTACTGTTACCAAATGTTTTGGTGTAGGCGTCCACCGTAAAATCAATCGGCCAAAGTGTCACCAGATTGGCGGATGCTGCCGCTTTGCCACTGAAGGAAACGGCCAGAATATGGATCAGCGGCAGGATGCACAGGATCGAGACGGCCGCGATGAATATCAGGTTAAAACCATTGAATATACGGTACCCGGTTGTTTTGTGATACACCTTGATTCCCCCTTAATGCATTATGCTAACGCTTTAGAAAATACGATAATTGGCGATTTTGTAAGCCATCCGGTACGCAGAGATGACCAGGAACATCGCGACAAACGATTTGAATAGTCCAACAGCGGTCGCAAAGCTCATCTTGCCATTCAGAATTCCCATCCGGTAGACAAAGGTGTCGATAATATCGCCTTTCTCATATACCAGCGGATTGTACAGGTTAAAGATCTGGTCAAAACCTGCATTCAGGATATTGCCCAACGATAACGTACCTACCACGATAATCATCGGCACAAGTGCAGGCAGGGTAATATGTAATGTCTGTCTGAGACGTGTTGCCCCGTCCACCTCGGAAGCCTCATACAATGCCGGGTTAATGCCCGCAAGTGCTGCCAGAAATACAATTGTCCCGAATCCAAACTCCTTCCATACATCACTGACAACCACCGTTACACGGAACCAGTCGCCATCCCCCAGAAAGAAGATCGGTTCCACACCAGCTGCCGCCAGCACCTGGTTTACCAGCCCGCCTTCCGGTGATAACATGTCGAGCAGAATGCCGCCAAGGACAACCCAGGACAGGAAATGGGGCAGATACACCAAGGTCTGTGAGAAACGTTTGAACGTGGAGTTTCGAACCTCATTCAGCAAAATGGCGAACACCACGGGGGCCAGAAGTCCGGCCACGATTTTCATCGAAGCAATCAGTACCGTGTTCCAGATGACCTGAACGCTGTCGGGATATTCGAACATGAACCGGAAGTTGTCCCAGCCCACCCATTTGGAGCCAGTGAACCCCAGCCACGGTTTGAAATCCTGAAAAGCAATAATAATGCCGCCCATGGGCACATAGGCGAACAGCAATGTGAGCAATACAGCAGGCAGCAGCATCAGATGCAGCGGCCACGTGCGTTTGAAATTCCAGCGGGTACGTTTGCGTGGATGGGGTGTCATTTTTCGCACCGGCGTATGGGTTGTTAACGGTTGTTCGATAGCCATCAGGGTCCCTCCTTTATCTCGTCCAACCCCGGCAACATGAGGCGAGTAAGCCTCTGCACAGAGTGGAGCAACTGAATTATAGCAATGGAAAAGGGCGGACTATAGAACAACATTTCAATGCGGATGTTGAAATATTAACTTGTTGATGGAAACACGGGATTACAAGTTGCAGGAAAGAGTGCGAATATAAAATCAACTAGAAATGTAAGGGTTTTCAATATAAAATAGGACTTCGATATAGAACGACTTCAAAATTCAGGGACAGGGTGAAACGATGAAATTCACAGTATTTGCGAAAACGGTCATTCTCTTAATCTGCCTGCTTGTACCCATTCTGCTGCTCTATACGTACGCGAATCAGGCAAATGTCGATATGGTCGTTGAAGAGAAACAACAGTCGAGTCTAAATCAGTTCAATTATTTCAGTTCCCAGGTAGATAAAAATATTGAGCAGCTTTCGCTGTATGGCCTGACGTTGCTGCGAGATCCGAGTATTCTGCATTACCGCTACATGACGGACTCAACCAGCCAATATGAGAAAAACAGCATCTATCTGGATATTCTCGACAAATTATCGTTGTACCAGTCCACCAGCCGCTGGAAGAACGATATTACCATTGTGCTGCCGCAAGCGGAACTTGTGTTATCCACCATGTCCAGCCGGACGGTCTACGATGAGAAGATGTTGACGTTCCCGCAACCTGGCCAATGGCAGCTGGAGCAGGGGAGTTTCACCTACTTTTTCACGGATAACTACGAGTGGAATGAAAAACCGGTGAACACAGGCGTGCGAACGGTGATGGAGATTAATTTTGACCCGATGAACGTGGTTGCCATGTTGGATGATTTCAAAGAAACACAGGGCGGAGACCCTTTCTTGCTCGTACCAGGTAACGATCCGTTGCTGAACCGTACGGCAGACCCCGAACTGGTCGAAGCGATCATGCGAGATATCCCCTTTAACGGACCGGAGAGGGAAGGTAATCATCAGCTGGAGGTGGGCGACAAACAGTATCTGGTCAGTTATGTGCACTCCAAACAACTGCAAGCAGTGTACGTGAACCCGGTGGTATTGGATGATCTGCTGAACCCGATGGATAAGAGCCGAAATATGTTTATTACCTCCATTCTACTATTGCTCGTGCTGAGTATCGGGGCTGCATTACTTTTGTATCGAAAAGTTCAGGTGCCCATCCATCGCTTGATGAGAGGGCTGCAACAGATTCGCAAAGGCCAATTGTCCACACGGATTCCAGTCGATCACTCCCGTGATGAATTCGCGTACCTGACCCAGAGTTTCAACCATATGGCGGAGCAGATTCAGGAACTGATCGAGAAAGTATATGAGGAACGTATCCGGTCACGGGAAGCAACACTGAAACATTTGCAATCACAGATCAATCCTCATTTCCTGTACAACTGCCTGTTTTATATCAAAAATATGACCCAGCTCGGCAACCGGGAAGCGGTTATTGCCATGTCGCTAAGTCTGGGAGATTACTATCGCTACATTACGCGGGGCGAGAATGACATGACGACAGTGGAGGAAGAGATCCGGCTATTAGACCATTATCTGTCCATTCAACAGATGCGGACCAACCGGCTGACCTACGAGATTGCTGTGCCGCAGCAACTGATGCAGCTCCATATTCCGCGACTGCTCATTCAGCCTATTGTAGAAAATGCGGTGATCCACGGTATTGAGCCGATGGAGGGCAGTGGGCATGTCGTCGTAACGGGGATGGCGGTACCCGAACATATTGAGGGTCGCCAATATACCCGATATAGCCTGTTTGTTGACAATGATGGTGTCACGCTGACAGCGGAAGAGATAGCCGAATTGGAGCGGGAGATCAATGAACCGATGGGAGAGGAGATTGGAACAGGCACGTGGAATGTGCATCAGCGTCTCGTTACGCGATATGGGCTGTCGTCCGGGCTTCATTTTGGAGGGATTCCCTATGGCGGACTTAGTGTAGAAATTCGATGGTTTGAGGAGGAACAACCGCATGATGAATCTGATGGTCGTGGATGATGAACATTCCGCAGTAGAGTCGATCGCTGTCTCCATACCTTGGAGAGAACACGGGATTGGTCAGGTATTCAAAGCTTATTCAGTCAAAGAGGCACTGGAACATATGGCAATACATCAGGTCCATATTATTATCACGGATATCCGCATGCCGGGTCTTTCGGGTCTGGATCTGGTCAGTCATATCAGGCAAAAATGGGAACAGACCAAATGTATTATTTTATCGGGGCATGCTTCCTTCGATTATGCGAAGCAGGCGCTCAAACATGGGACAGTCAGTTATCTGCTCAAACCGGTCAGGGATGAGGAACTGATCGAATCCGTGCAGCAGGCCGCCGTGCAGATTCGTCTGGAGGGTGAGAAACAAATGCTGCATCAGCGGGCCATGTATTCGGTAAGGGAACATCTGCCTGAGAAGCGGGCGGAGCTGATGAAGGATGTATTGTTAGGGCATAAATTTGCGAATGACGAACTTGTAAGTAAGCTGGAGCAACTGGAGATCGGGTTCCGTCCACAGGATAAAATGCAACTGCTGCTCATCCGGTATGATGACCATCAACCCACACATAAAGCGTTTCGACTGATGAAATACGCCATCTCCAATGTGGTGGAAGAGATCTACGGCAGTACCTATCATCTCTGCCATACGGATGACGCCTACGATGACCTGGTCTTTATGGCGAGTCCCAAACAAACCCAAGCCGAACCGGAAATGTTAATGGGCCGGCTTGGAGAACGGTTAATCCACAGTGTAAGGCAGTATCTGAACGCGACCATTTCCCTGTCCGTTAGTCGTATGGGGCGTTTCCCAGATCAGGTGCCCCAGCTATATCACCAAGCCGTGAGTGCGCTTCGCAAGCAGGCAGAGGCGGGCAAAGGATTGCATCTGAATGCGGCAGCGGGAACCAATGGAGCCACGTTGAAATCACTTGCGGCGCTGTATGAACCGCCGGGTCTGACAGCGTTGCTGGAAGCGGGGCGCATGGAGGATGCTCATCGCAAGATTGATCAGATCTTTGCTGAACTGTCCAACAGTGTGTTCCCGGAGCATGTGTATGTGGCTTTTCATTATTTGGCGGCGGCCTTCTCCTATATGGCTCATCGGGAAGGAAGACAGTTAGCCGAGGTGCTTGGCGAGCAGTACCAGCAGTTGCTCAAGGACGGCTATGGTATCTCGCTGCGTAGTCTGGAGATGTGGACTCGGTCTGTGATGCAGCAGTGGGCCGAGAGCACCCGCGATGCGGGACAGGATACCGGATCCACGCTGATTAGGCAGGTGCAGCAATGGATCGACCATCACCTGGGCGAGGATCTGTCGTTGCAGGTCATTGCCGGAGAGGTGCATCTGCACCCGGTATATCTATCGAAAATGTACAAACAATCCACGGGTGAAGGCATTAGTGATTACATTATCCGTTCCAGAATGGAACGTGCGGTTCATTTGCTCAAGCATACGGCGATGAAGATCTATGAAGTCGGTCAGGAAGTGGGATACAACAATACCCCTTATTTCATTCAGGTGTTCCGCAAACATTATGGACTGACCCCGCAAGATTTTCGGAACGGTTAACAAATCGATATGAACATTGAAATTGTGATATATGTTTGCCTCCCCGGCTGCACTATCCTTTTCATGTAAGGTGCATTTGGCAACAATCCATTTGGCACAAGAGGGTATCCAAGTTACCTGAGGAGGGGTTAGTTCATGTATAGAAAAATGATGACGACATTGCTCGCAATCACGATGGTTGCCGTAACGGCATGCAGTTCGGGGGCCAAGGAAGAACCAGCGAAGGAAGCCGCTGCGCCGCTTGCTCTGCAAGACGGGAAGTATGAACCGGCGGTACAGATGAGTTATCTGCGGGCCTGGAATGATGATACGAAATTCAAAAATGGGGAAACAGCACAGAACAATGTGCATACCAAATGGGCCAAGGAACGACTTGGCATTGATCTGACCACACCGTGGGCCGTATCGGTGACCAATGATGCATTTTACACAAAATTGCGCTTGTCCCTGTCGGCTAACGAGGAACTGCCGGATATCGTCTCCATTCGGGGAGACTACAATCTGGTCCGGGAATTAATTGAGTCCGGCAAATTTGCGAATGCAGGCGAGTTGTTTGACAAGTATGCTTCGGACACATGGAAACAGGCATCCGAATCGGCACCGGAAGAATGGTACCCATACATGTATGAGGGCGAGCGTTATGGCATTCCAATCTTCGATTATGCCTACAATGGCGATTCGGTCATGTTCATCCGGGAAGACTGGCTGAAGAAGCTTGGACTGGAAGAACCAAAAACCATGGATGAGCTGGTTACGGTCATGGATGCTTTTACGAATCAGGACCCGGATGGGAACGGCAAGAAAGATACGTATGGTCTGACCGTCGGCATGAAAAATGCGCTTAATACCTGGATGACGGAATCCGGCTGGATCTTCGGCATGTACAATACGATGCCTGGACAGTGGAATGATGCCGGAGACGGCACACTGCAATATGGCTCCATCCAGCCAGGTGTGAAGGAAGGCCTTGCGACGATGAAAGACTGGTTGTCCAAAGGCTATTTACCCAAAGAAGCGGGTGTCTATGACGAGATTAAGGCAGCAGAACTGTTCACCGCAGGTAAAGCAGGCATTATTGTGGGGCCACACTGGATGCCAAACTGGCCGATTGATGATGTGAAGAAAAATGTGGACGGTGCCACGTATAAGGCCATTGCCTTACCTACAGGGCCAACGGGCGAAAGCCACCAACATGGTTCCGGGGCAAGCAACGGGGTGGTGCTGATTAACAAGGATATGGCGAAACCGGAGATTTTCTTCACGTATCAGAATTATCTGTTCGACAACTTTGCCAACCCTGAAGTCGGTAGCGAGTTCGAACATGGCTTTGCGCAAGGATATGACTATGACATCGTGGACGGCAAAGTGGTTGGGGAAGCCGAAGTGAAGGACGGCGTATCACCACTCAAATATACAATTACGTATGATGGTGCACGGATTCCGAATCTGATGATGGATACGCTGGCGGAACTTGCGAAGGGCAAAGAGCCGGAGACGCCTTTTGAGAAAAATACGAAGATTGCCAACAAACCTGAAGTATTTGCGGCCGCTGAAGTGGTCGTTGCGAATAAAGATAATGCGATCAAGAACAAGTTCACGGGAGCACCAACCGAGACGATGAAAATGAAGAAAGACGCGATCGACAAGCTGGAGAAGGATACGTTTAGCAAGATCATCTATGGTCAGGTGGCCATTGAGGAATTTGATGCGTTTGTGACGAAGTGGAAGTCCATGGGCGGCGATGATATTACGGCCGAAGTGAACGAGTGGTATAAGACGGTTAATTAATTTACAGAGCAGGGGAGAACTGATGAGTTCATCAGTCTACCCTGCTTTTTTTGTCTCGAATAACATTTATGGAAAAATAGAGTCTTGGAGTTATAACTATTAATCTATATCGTACAGATCGTTTATGACTCGCAGCGGACAAAAGTTACTTGTTTTCCTAAAATCACATTATCCACCTTCCATCCGGCATTTAACCAGGATAGTGCCTGTGTATGATTCATGGAATTATTCACCCACCATTGCTCGCGATTATAGGCTGTTGGAGGTAACTTAAATCCGAGAATTTCCTCAAGCTCTGCATATGTAAGGGTGATTGAAACCTGATTCAAATAGTTTTCCAAGGGGAAGTATTTGCTGTAGCTCATTTCGTCAAACCTCCTGAAAAGGAATACAATGATTATACAACGTGGGGATGATGATAGCGAGGGCATACCGAGAGCCTACATAGATATGAAAGGCATCCGTAGATCTCTCTGACTAGGGCGTGTCTTATATACCACTTATGGGCATCTTTCACCACCTTTTCTCCCCCTGCTGCCTTATTGTTCCCGATGTACTTGAGAGAGTAAAATAATAGGTAGTATACGAACATCAATACGTATTTATAACAGAGATACCTCGGATTGATCCGGGATTCATAGAGGTTCAAGTTTGGTTGATGAACATTATTAGATGCATGGGAAGGCAGGAGATTCGATGAGTACACTTTATGACCAGGCAATGGAAGAGATGGTGACGGCAATCCATGAATGGTTTGATGAACAGGAAAAGCGGGATGACATCGAAAATGTTATGAAGCGAACTACGCTGCAGATGGGCATTTTCAATGATATTTTGCTGGATTATAGACCTGGACGGACCACAGTAGACAGTGTGGATCTGGGTTTGGATGATGGTCTGAAATCGAAGCAGGCAGGAGCCTTTACCGAGGAACAGGTTCGTAACGAGATTGGACCTAAACTTGTAGAGGTTGTTCAGGGAAGACTGGACAAGCTGGCCGATTCCCCGTTGATTGACTATCGATTTACCTTCCGTGGTAAATTCCCTACAACAGATGGAAAGCTGCAACTGACTTTGCTGGAATATATCCATGAAGAGAAAAAGCAGCAGTTGCTTGAGCGTATTCATACATACATTGATCAGAAGCTGGAGAACGGTGCATATCCAACAAAGCCGTTGGAATCCTTCTTTTTGACGCGTCATCTGCTTGACCCTACACTGTTTCCTGAGCTGGATGTAGCATGGATCCTCAGGCAGTATGACCGGATTCAAGAGTTGAATCAGGGTCGCCCGGAGGCACTTGCCGAACATCGGGGTGATATTACTCGCGCGTTGAAGGCATGGGCGGAGAATCAGTTTTTGCCACATTATTATGATGTGCAGTCTTCTGCATATCGTACCAATGAATATTCGCTTAAGCCAGGAGCGACGTTGGAATGGGATGTTGAATCACAGACAGATCAATCGTCGGATAAGAAGCAGAAGGCGCAAATACCCGGGACTCAACCTATAGATCTGCTGTTATACGCGGCGGTGATGATTTTACGATTTGAGCCGAATTATAGCAAAGCCGAAGGTCAGACTTTCCTGGAACTCGCGAAGCAACTCGGCAGCAGACGTGCGGCACTGATGATGACGGAAGGCAGCGGGACGTATGCCAAAGACGATATTCATGTGAAAACGGAAGAAGTGGAATGCAAAGCAAACGATGTGTTTGCTCTGATAACCATTCACATTCGGAAGGAAGAGGCGAGTGCCTATCAGCAAGTACTTACCTTTATCACTCATTTGTTGAAACAGGGCTTTCCGAAAAGTTATAAGATCAAGCTGAAATCTGCCGTAAAGCAGTATTTGCCGATCAAAGGGCTCGCGAAGTCGGATACCCACCGATTCTTTGCCAATGCACTGGCGTATCCGGAGTTGCATCCACTCCTGGAAGAGTATGCGCGTGAGGCTATCCAGGAGTTTGAGTTTTATGAGGATACCGAGGGAGAGAAAAGCGGTATGCCAGGCAGTTATGCAACCTTTGGGCTGGGGCTCGTGGATGAGCGGTATTTCCCGCTGGTTGAATATTACATGGGTGAAGTGGATGATGAGCATCAGTTAATTCAGGATAAGTTCATTGCGGCATTTGTGGAACAACAGGGTGTAACAGCACAATCCATACCTGCGTTAGTCGCCAGCTTGCGTCGTTCGACCGACAGTCTGAAGCTGAAGATTCAGCCTGAGCTGGAGAATGATGAAAAACTCGAACGGTTGGTTAGACAGATTCAAGAACTTGAGCATTACGAAGTGGAACGTGTACTTTACCCAATCTTCGGCAAGGTGGAGAAGCTTGCAACGCTCGGTCGTAAAGCAGAGGGAAAACGGAAGGAATTACTGCTAAAACTGTTGCAGGCCGCAGGGAAATAGAATGCAAACAAGGCAAGTAAGATTATACTGGGCCAGACAGTAAAGCATTTTAGCGAATTGAAAGTGCATTAGGAGAGGCAGGGGAAGTTATGGAAGGTTTGAGTCGAGACATGTGGCAGGGGTTAGATGCCCAAGACAAAGAAGCTTGGATGCGTAAGCTGGTTTATCAGTTACCGGAAGGTATGGTATATGAGGGTCTCGAGACATTTGAACGATTCGGTCAGCGAATCGAGACAGGCGTGTTTAGGCATGAGGAGGAGAGGTTTGTATTTGTACCTGGGGACCGCATAACCCTCGGCTGGGATCGTTGGCAGCATGGTATGAACGAAGAAACCTCAGCCGACCTGCATGAAACGGTCAGTGAGTATGGTGTGGAGGACGTGGATTCGTTTCTCGTGAGTCAGATGTCACCTGTGAGAGAAGTTACTATTGCGCCGATGCTTGTGGAATGTGAACTGATCTCGCTGGGATGGATTGAAGTGTCCGAGGAGGAAGCCTTCGCGCAGAAAGATTCTGATTTTCCGGCAGCACTGGAGCAGTTTAAACAGTCGGAGATCCGTGAATATGAATTGCATCAACAATTCCGTCTGATTCGCCAAAGTGAAGATGAAGTGCGAATCCTCTGGTTTAACGAAGGAATAGAGTTGGAAGATGTGGTGAGAGAGGAAGCAGCTGCGGGCTTTGGTCTGCTGACTGAAGACGAATGGGAGTATATCTATGGTGGCGGTTGTCGCACGTTATTCCCTTGGGGAGACAGCTTCGACTATACGATGAGATTGAGGCATTTTGGAAGTCTGGAAGGGATGGATGAAATTGTGGATGGATCGGCAGAGACGGCCTCTTCACGAGTTGAAGAAAAGGATGATCGTGCTTATGATCTGGAACTGCCAAATTTCTTTGGCATAAAGTTTGCTGGTGATCCCTACAAATATGAGCTTACGCTCGATTCGTCCGGGGATGTGATGCCCAAAGGCGGAGACGGCGGGAGTCTGATATGTGGTGGTACAGGGCCGCTGGTTGGTTTCTTGCCTGCTGCTGCGGTCTATTATCGAGACGTTAATGCCAGTGAACTCGACTGGGAGGATTTGATGGATGCGATGGTGTATCGCAGGGTTGTTCATTTGCCGGAAGTGGCACTGTAATTATGATGAAACCTATCTATCAAGCTGTTGCTGCATATACGGATGAGGAAATTCAGATCATTATGGAGCGGCAGTTGTTAGAAGAGTTATTATATCTGCCCCTATCCGTTGGTATGTTTCATCAGGACTGGAAGGTCGCACAGAATATATGTCTTCGGGTGGCAGATCATCCGAATGCCAATGTCAGAGCCAATGCAGTCATGGGTTTGGCTCATACGGCACGTACCAAAGGAAAATTAGAAAAACGGCTAGTAAAGCCTGTTGTGCTGAAGGAACTTAGGGAGAATAGTGCCTTTAGGGGAACCATCCTAGACGCCATTGAAGATATCAATATGTTCATGAATTGGAGACTAGGGAGAAAGCATTTGGAGAAAGGAGAGCAAAATGTTTAAAAGATATTTCCGCAAATACATTGCGACACATAAAGGGCAAGGATAAAATACACATCAAATCAGCCCCAACTCATAGAGCGGGACTGAAATGATGTGTGTTTTTATTTTCTATTCCGATGATAAGAATCGTGCATCGATTATTTCACTTTTTGTACAGATACCGCCATTTGCTCCAGTTGAGTGTGAGTCAATTGGTTATTCGGTGAGCTGATGGTTACATAACGATCATCCAGTTTGAACGTGAGCATATCCGTTTGTTCTGGTGTATACCATTTGGCGGATACGCTATTAGGCAGTTTTACCGTTTTGCCATCATAGCTGAACGAGTAGTCTTTAGGAGATACCGTTACATTCATACGATTGAATACAAAGTTTACACCATCGCCGCCTGCACCTACGCTTTTGAACGTATCTCCAGCAACCATATGTTGTGGGGCATAGGCTGTTGTGAACCCGTCAAACTTCGCAAATGCTTTGCGCATGTTATCCAATTGTTGCTTGCTGTAGTTCACATCTGCGAATGCAGTGATCCCTTGATCATTGTTGCTGTTAGACTTTTGAACAGAGACAGCGACTTGTTGCAATTGAGCTTGACTCAGCTTATGATCTGGCGAGCTAAGGGTAACGTAGCGATCATCCAGTTGGAACGTGAGCATGCCCGTTTGGTCTGGAGTGTACCATTTGGCAATCACGCCATTGGACAGTTTCACGTCTTTGCTCGTATAGCTGTCCGAATAATCTCTTGGAGATACATCCACTTTCATATGGTTGAAAACAAAGCTGACGCCGTCGCCACCCGCACCTACACTTTTGAACGTGTCACCTGCGATCATCTGCTGAGGGGCATAAGCTGTCTCGAACCCATCGAATTGTGCAAAAGCCTTTTGAATTGCCTCTTTTTGTGCTGCGCTATACGTTACATTCGTCAAGGCCGAAGGATTGCTCGGGGCTTGGCCGATAATGACCTGACCTTTTTTGCCGTCATAGGATACAGGCACATGCAGCGCATCGGCAAGGGCACGTACAGGCAGATAAGTAGAGTTGTTATAGGTAATTGGAGCGAGTTTGTTGCCATTGCCATCGGTTGGTGAGTAAGCCGCTCCATCGACATTGAAGCTGATTCCATGGTTAAGGTATGCAGAGATTTTCTCAAGCTGCGTTCCGGCAAATACGCCCGTTGCTCCTGTTAATGTCATGCCCAGTACCATCATCGTTGCTACGGATTTCTTCATGTTCTTTTTCATCATATATCTCTCCTTCAAGTTGGGGTTTGGTTTAATTTGATGGGCTCGCTGTCCCTTATGGCTTTATATTAAACCCCGATCATATCCAGAATAATTCTGAATTATCTCCAACTTGTAAACATGTGAATATCAACAGAAGAATGTAGAACGAAAACGGAAGCTGCTAGGCATGTTCGAACGTATTCTTTGCCGAATTGAATAATTCTAGTTAAACAGATAGAGGACTAGTCCGCCAAAACCAAGTACAATCGCACCAACGTATACATAGGAAAGTTTACTGAGGTTTTGCTTTGTGCGTCGATCATATTCGGGGTTGCTGGTCTGATTGGCTTTGGAATTTCCGATGATCATGGTAGCAACACCTCCAAATAAGGCGATACCTATAATTAAAACATAAGGCAACCAGGTCATGAATGGACCTCCTTCGCGAATAAGTTGATATGTCTTTATTGTACTTCAGGATAACCTTTGATGTAAGCTTTAGTTGAGAAAATAAGGGAAATGAAGTATCTGTCTTACAGTATGTATGTAGTCTTGGATCGGAAAGATCACTATAATTTTATTATTTTTTAATATTAAAAAACCTTGATACAACAGGCATTCGCAGCTTTCTTCACTGAAGGTTGCGATTTTTTTTGCCCACAGAGTGATCCAGAATAGAGAACCCTGCGTTACACCCTATGAAGACGACGACGAGGAAAGAAATTATACACACAACATAATCGAGGAGTGAACACGTAATGAAAATGAAAATGAAGAAGTTTATCGCACCTGTACTTAGCTTGACACTGTTGATGCCGGGGATCGCTGGAGCAGCTGCCGCACCACAGACACCAATGACCATGATGAAAGCATCCGTGAACACACCTGCGGCTGACCTGAGAGCAAACCTGGACCACCTGTTGTCCGAGCACTTTGCACTCGCAGTAACGGCAATGGCCAAAGCATATGACGGAGCAAAAGATGCAGATGCAGCCTACAAAGCACTCGACCAGAATGCACTGGATATGCAACCGGCAATCGCTTCCCTATACGGTGACGCAGGTGCCAAAGAATTCGAACGCATCTTCCGCGCTCATAACAAATACACCGATGATCTGGTGAAAGCAACCAAAATGGGCAACCAGGCTGGGATCAAACAAGCACAGGCCAACATCAACGGTTTCGTGGATGAATTCTCCACATTCCTGAGCACAGCTACAGAAGGAAAATTGCCAAAAGCAGCAGCCAAACAAGCTCTGCAAGTACATGAAGATCTCGTGCAAAAAGTATTTGACGAGTATGTAGCTGGAGATTATGCGGATGCATACAAAGCTTACCGTGAAGGTTTCAAAGAAATGTTCGACGTAAGTAAGGCACTTTCCACTGCGATTACTACACAATTGCCTGAGAAATTCGAAAATACCAAAGCAGATACCAAAGCAGCTGATCTGAGATCTGCACTCAACCATTTGGCTTCCGAGCACTTTGCGCTTTCGGCTCTGCAAATGCAAGAGGAATATGATGGACGTACAGCCGCTTCCAACGCACTGATTACAGCTGAAGCTGGAAACACAGCTGACTTTAAAGCAGCGATCGCTTCCGTTTATGGTAACGATGGTGCCAATGCTTTCGAGAAAATTTGGGTAACCAATCACGTTAATGCGCAAAGCGACTATGTAAAAGCTGTTAAAAACAACGATACTGCAGCTCGTGCAGCAGTAGAGAAACGTATTGATGGATTTACAACAGAATTCGCGACATTCCTGGATTCCGCAACAGCTGGTAATTTGCCAAAAGCAGCAGGACAACAAGCACTGACAACACATGAAAATCAAGTGCAAAACGTATTGAATCAATATGCAGCAGGCAATTATGATGCTTCTTATACAACCAATCGTGAAGGCTTCAAAGTAATGTTTGGTGTAGGTCAAGCCTTGGGTAACGCCATTGTGACTCAATTTAACGACAAATTCCAAGAGCCAGCAGCACCAGCACCAGCACCAGAAATGACAACAGTATGGATGCAACTGAACAGCAAAATGCTGAAAATTAACGACAAAACAACCAACATGGACACCACACCAGTGCTTTGGAAAAACACAACCTACATTCCACTGCGTTTCTTGAGTGAAGGTATCGGCGCAACAGTGAAATGGGACAAAAAAGCACAACAAGTGACGGTAATGGCTGGCGATGATACCCTGGAATTCTGGGTGAACAACAACGTTATGGAAGTGAACGGTGTTAAGAAAAACGTGGGTGCAACAGTATTTGTAAACAAAGATGGACGTACGCAAGTACCTCTGCGCTTCATTGCTGAACTTCTGAACTGGGACGTGAAATGGGCTCAAAAAGATGGTTCCATTACACTGACTAAATCGATGTAATTGTAGAATTAAATCAGTCTAAACCAAAAGAGCTGCCCCATACGGCAGCTTTTTTTGGTTTCACCCAAAAGTTCAAATATTTGGTATAATCATCGAGTAATGACCTACATAACAGCTTGAATAGCCGATGGAGTCCAGAATGATGTATGATAATTTGGTATAAGCAAAATGAAGAGGGGGACAGAGGAATGAGTACATCATCAAAATCGGAGCGCCCAGCGAGAAATGTGGATACCCGGTTATTTATTGCTTGGGCCGTTTCCGTTATTGCAACAGGAGGGAGTCTCTATTTCAGTGAGATCAAGGGGTTTCTCCCATGTGATCTATGTTGGTACCAGCGTATATTTATGTATCCACTAACGATCTTGCTGGGTATTGCGTACTTTAAGGACGACGTGGGCATCACGAAATATGTACTCCCACTTAGTTTCGTAGGTGGCGGCATTTCGTTATATCATGTAACGATTCAGCGTATCTTTTCGGCTACAGGCAATGCCGTGGCGTGCGGTAAGGTTCCATGTTATACCGACTATTTGAACTGGTTTGGTTTCATCACCATCCCACTACTGGCGCTGATCGCCTTTATTATCATCATTGTGATGCTGTGGGGTATCGGCAAAACACCAAAATCTTCTTGATAGGAAAGGATAGATGGTGATGAGCGGACAAGCTCGTTGGTTCACGCCCTTTCTGGTGCTAATGCTTTTGGTCGCTGGCTGCTCCTATGAGGAACAGTCTGCTTCCGGGAAGATGCCAGAGATGGTCCGGGTGAAACTTGACGTTCCGGAGAAGGCTACTCTTCATAAACCAACACGGTT
Source organism: Priestia sp. FSL H7-0729 (assembly GCF_038005685.1). Taxonomy (NCBI): domain Bacteria; kingdom Bacillati; phylum Bacillota; class Bacilli; order Caryophanales; family Bacillaceae; genus Priestia; species Priestia sp. FSL H7-0729. Next base: position 130,122 of record NZ_JBBOTQ010000009.1, on the reverse strand, counting down.
GCAGGTGAAGCTTACACAGGGAGATGCTCCGTTAAGCGATGCTGACCATGTGCAATTCCAGATCTGGAATGAGCTTGATGATCCGCCTTCTGTATCTCCGGAGCAAGGTATGATGACAGCTGAAGAACTGGAGAATCAGGGGGCTATTACTGCCAATGAGTCAGAGGAAGGGCTGTATGAAATCCAGCATACCTTTGAAGAACCAGGTACGTATGTGGTACAGGTCCATGTTACGCACGGAGCTATGCATAGCATGCCGAGAGCGAGAATTGTAGCGGAATGAAGCAGCAGGCGGGTACCAAGGGTTTGGTTCAAGTTTAGCAATAGGTTTATAATGTTAAAGGTATGAAGAATGTTGTAGGAAAAGAGGCTGTTATGGCAACTATTCATGATGTCGCACTCAGGGCAGGAGTTTCTGTAACTACCGTCTCGCGTGTATTAAACAACCGGGGATATATCAGTCAGAAGACTCGGGACAAAGTGTATCAAACCATGGACGAACTGAACTATCGACCCAACGAAATTGCCCGTTCTCTTCTGCGTAAGCAATCCAATGTCATAGGCTTGATTATTCCCGATGTATCCCATCCGTTTTTTGGAGAACTGGCTAGCTATGTTGAGTATCATGCATACCAAAATGGATTTAAAATTATGTTATGCAATTCCCACATGGACCCTTCCAAAGAGCGTGAATATGTGGAAATGCTCAAGGGTAATCGCGTGGATGGCATTATTATGGGAAGCCATACACTGGAAGTTGATGAGTATATGAATCTGCATTCCCCAATCGTGACCTTTGATCGTAAGATCGGTGAAGACATCCCGTTTATCTCATCTGATAACTATCAGGGAGGGGCTATGGCTGCTGAATTGCTGCTATCGAAGAACAGACGGCATTTGGCACATATCTGCGGTAATTTGGAATTGCAAATGCTGTCCAATCGCCGGACCACAGGATTCGTTGATACATTGCAGGCTCATGGAGTCAAACCGGTCATGATTCATGAAACCGACCTGAATGTGTTTGATCAGCATCAGTATACGGAATTGGTGGATAAGCTGCTTGCACAACACCCCGAGGTGGATGGGCTCTTTGTAACGAGTGATCTGATGGCAGTACACGCGCTGAAGCAGATCGTGTTAGGTGGACGCAAAGTGCCCAATGATATCGCTATTATAGGTTATGATGACAGTCGTGCAGCATCGTACACGGTGCCTGGTATTACAACGATCAGACAGCCGGTGGAGGCTATGGCCAAGCTCGCGATCGATTTGATTCGAAGCCAACTCGCGGAAGAGAAGATCGGAATGGAGCATATTTTGCCGGTTACCATCGTGGAGAGAGAGACGACCTGATACAGGTCGTTTTCCCTGTTCGTGCTTTTCCAGGAAGAAATCAAACCGAAATAATTTTTTTTGAATGGTATGTCAAACGATTGACATGTCAAACCTTTGACATTATAATTCGATTTGTAAGCGTTTCCTTTTAAACTACTGATCGGGGGCCATAACAAGATGAAAAGAGAACAGAGATGGATGATGAAATTATCGGTATTGTCTTTGATTATGATGCTTGTATTGTCAGCATGTGGAAGTAAAACAGCGACGGAGTCCAACTCCTCCTCAGAGGGGAGCAGCAGTGAGAGTGTCAAAATCACCTTGCTCAATTCCAAGTCGGAAATTAACAGTCAGCTGGAGCAAGCGGCTAAAGACTTCCATGCCGAAAATCCAAATGTCACACTTGAAATTGTACCTGTAGGCAGTGGACAGTCCCCGTTTGAAAAAGCGTCTGCCTTGTATGCCTCCGGCAGCCCTACAACGATGATGATGCTGGATACAGGGGATGTCGAGAAATTCAAGGATCGTGTTCTGGATCTCACATCCGAGTCTTGGATGAAGGATGTTGTGGAGAACAGCACAGCGGCTACAACGTTTGATGGCAAAAATTATGCCTTCCCGTTCTCTATTGAAGGATATGGATTCATTTATAACCAGAATGTATTGGATCAGGCGGTAGGCGGGACATTCGATCCAAAGTCTGTACAGACCACTGCACAGCTTGATGAGCTGTTCCAAAAGATCGCTGCTACTGGAAAATCACCTTTGATTATATCTCCAATGGATTGGTCACTTGGTGCGCATTATCTGGCGCTTGCATATGGTGGGCAGTCGCCGGACCGTACGAAGGTGGACCAATTCATTACCGATCTGAAGGCAGGTCAAGTGGACCTTGCCTCCAACGCCGTGTTTAGTGGCTTGATGGATACATTTGATCTGATGAAAACCTACAATATTGACAAGGCTTCTCCACTGTCCGGAACCTATGAGCGTGGACCGGAGGTGCTTGGCAAGGGAGAGGTTGGCATATGGTTCCAGGGCAACTGGGCATGGCCACAAATTTCAAGCTTTGATACAGCGGATGGAAAATATGGCTTCCTCCCGGTACCTGTGAGCAATAATGCGGATGATTTCGGTAATACGCAAATCTCTGCTGCGGTATCCAAACGAATATTGCTGGATAAGGAAAAGAGCACACCAGCGCAGCAGGAAGCAGCGAAGAAATTTTTGGATTGGATCGTTTATAACGAAAAAGGGCAGGATTTCCTGGTGAATCAAGCCAGTATTATTCCGGCATTCAGTAACATTACATTGGAGCCAACCGATCCACTTGGCAAATCCATTAGTGAATACATCAAGGCAGGCAAAATCGAGGAATCAATGAGTACACTTCCTGCGGATCACTGGTCCAAATTGGGTGCATCCATGCAGAAATATTTGGCTAACGTCATTGACCGTGCCGGACTTGCCAGCGAAATTCAGGCATACTGGAGCAACGTGAAATAAAGGAGTTAATTTTAGCCCTGAGCAGCACATAGAGAGAGACTTGCGGTACGTCGGAGATGATGAATATACAGCTTCCACACGAGGTCTGTTCGACTTGTTTCCGGCATAACCGTTAGGCTAATCATTTGGATAGAGTGGAGGTTGACAATGCTGAGCGAAAAAGGATTATGGACACGTCTGCGCACCCGCCTGATCTTTACTGGCCCGACATTATTTGCGTTTGCTACAGTGATGATTATTCCATTTCTGTATGGTATTTATTTGACGTTTACGAACTGGGATGGCATCGCCATCGATCAAAACTTTGTTGGCTGGGATAATTATATTGGTGTGTTCAAGGACACCGTGTTCTGGAAATCATTCGGGATGACGCTGGAGTACGTATTTATTACCGTTGTGTTGACTAATGCGCTTGCCTTCCTGCTCGCTTATGCGGTAACCCGGGGAATGAAGGCGCAGGGTTGGTTCCGGGCCGGATTTTTCCTGCCGAATCTGGTGGGTGGAATCGTGCTTGGTTTCATCTGGCAGTTTATTTTTAATCAGGTACTCGTCTTTGCAGGACAAAAAATGAATCTTTCACTGTTCTCCACCTCGTGGCTGGCTGACCCGGATAAAGCGTTCTGGGCACTCATTGTGGTGACGGTTTGGCAGTATGCCGGTTATATGATGGTAATCTACATTGCAGGACTCATGAATGTGCCCAAGGATGTTATGGAGGCAGCCAGCATTGATGGGGCAAGTAATCGTAAAATGCTTGCACGCATAGTATTGCCGCTGATGGTTCCTTCGTTTATCGTCTGCATCTTTTTATCACTGCAACGGGGTTTCATGGTGTATGATCTGAACGTCTCTCTGACCAGTGGCGGGCCCTTCAAGAGTACAGAGATGGTATCCATGCATGTCTATGAGCAGGCCTTTCTTGCTCGTGACTACGGATTGGGGCAGGCAGAAGCCTTTGTGCTGTTTATCCTTGTAGCCGCCATTACACTGCTCCAGGTTTATTTCAGCAAAAAACTGGAGGTCGAGGCATGATGGCTGGACAATCGCGCATTCTCAACTGGATCAAGTTTGGTGCATTAATCGTTGTAATGATTTTATTTGTATTTCCGTTTGTACTTCTCATCGTCAATTCGTTCAAGGCTAACCAGGCAATTACTTCTGATCCGCTAGGGTTACCAAGCTCCTTTCAATTCGATAATTATGTCAATGCGTTTGACAAAATGGGATATGTGTCCGCCTTCAGCAATTCGTTGCTCATTACCATTGCGGGTGTATTACTGATTGCTCTTTTTGCGGCGATGACAGCCCATTACTTTGTTCGTCACAAAAGTAAGCTGAATCAGTATCTCTTTTTCCTGATGGTAGCTGCGATGATCATTCCGTTTCAGGCTATTATGATTCCGTTGGTTAAAATATACGGCTCGCTCAGCCTGCTGGATAACAAGTGGTCGCTAATCTACATGTATATTGGCTTTGGTAGTCCGCTCGCTGTATTTATCTACCATGGCTTTATCAAAAGTATTCCCCTGGAGCTTGAAGAGGCGGCTCTAATGGATGGCTGCGGCAGAGTGCAAACCTTTTTCCGTATCGTACTGCCGGTGTTACTGCCAACAACCGTAACGATTAGCGTGCTGAATGTATTGTGGATATGGAATGATTTTCTGCTGCCTTCCCTGGTGCTGACTTCATCCGAGCAGCGAACGCTACCGCTGTCCACATTTTATTTTTATGGGACATACACCGTAGATTACGGTCCATTGATGGCTGGTCTGGTGTTGACCCTGCTGCCAGTACTGATCGTGTATTTGTTTGCGCAGAAGTACATTATTCAGGGAGTCATGCAAGGGGCTATCAAATAAGTCCGGTTGGGTGATATAGAGAGAGACAGGAGTGAAGGACATATGAACCAGGAACGATACGAGAAACAGGAAATAGACTCAAGGCAAGAGACAGACCTTGGACTGACGAGTGCTTCGGCTCACACGAAGGAGAGTTATACACTCGCCCGTGCCAACGCGTATATCAAGGAACATCGACATCAGGTTAATCCAACCTATCGAATGGCCTATCATTTGATGCCGGAGGTGGGCTGGATGAATGATCCCAACGGCTTCATATACTTCGGTGGGATGTATCATATGTTCTATCAGCATTATCCCTACGAACCGGTATGGGGGCCGATGCACTGGGGCCATGCGGTGAGCCGCGATTTGGTTACGTGGTCATATCTGCCTGTTGCACTGGCACCCGATCAGAGCTACGACAGTGGAGGCTGTTTCTCTGGAAGTGCAATCGTGCAGGATGGCAAGTTGGTGCTGATGTACACGGGGCATGTGGTGACTGGACCCGACAAGGATAACGATTACTTGCAGACACAGAACATCGCTGTCTCAGACAATGGAATTGATTTTGTGAAAAGCGCGCTGAATCCGGTCATTCGTCTGGACCAAATCCCAGAGCATACCAGTCCAAAAGACTTCCGTGATCCGAAAGTGTTTGAACGAAACGGTGTATACTATTGCGTCCTTGGATCGAATGATGCTGCGGGCAAAGGCGTCATTCTGTTATACCGTTCAGCGGACTTGCTGGATTGGAGTTATGTTAACATTATGGCCCAGAGTGACGGGACCCTTGGCGATAATTGGGAATGTCCCGATCTGTTCACACTGGATGGCCGAGATGTGCTGATCATGTCACCGCAGCGTATGCCTGCTCAAGGAGATAACTATCGCAACTTGCATTCGACGGTTTATATGATGGGAACGCTGGATGAAGACCAAGGTGTACTGAAATACGAGGAGTACGTTCCGCTGGACTGTGGCTTCGACTTTTACGCACCTCAGACGATGGAGGATGCACAGGGACGACGAATCATGGTGGCCTGGATGGATACGTGGGAAACGGAAATTCCGACACAACAGTCTCATGCCTGGGCTGGAGCGATGACCTTACCGAGACAACTCATTCGTAGGGGAGAGCGATTGATATTCCAGCCGCTTCCCGAACTTATACAGTACAGGTCGGATGAAATCGAGCAGTATGGAATACATTTAAGCGGTGATGAGCATGATCTTGATCTTGGCGGTAGCGGAGACCGTTACGAACTGTATGCTGTATTCGAAGCGGAGCAAGCACAGCACTTCGGGTTGAAACTGCGCACGGGTGAGGATGAAGAAACCGTGATTTCCTATGATGTAGAGCAGCATCGTCTATGCTTAAATCGCGAGCACGCTGGGCGAGGCCCAGGTGGAGAACGAGCTACGAGAGTGGGACTGCTTGACGGGAAGCTGGAACTTCATATTTTTATGGATGTCAGCTCCATTGAGGTGTTCATTCAGCAGGGAGAGCAGGTAATGACAGGGCGGATATATCCTGGGCCGAACTCAACAGGTATTAAGGCATTCTCTTCCGGAACGTGTACATTGACCGAACTTCGCAAATGGGATATACGGATTCCCCAATAGAATTTTATCTGAAATACAGCCTTGACCTTGAAGTATACTTCAAGGTTTATTCTTTTTTTAACAAGAATATTGGAGGCTGAATAATGAGAATTTTAGAATGGATTTTAGTATTGGCAACCGTCGCTGCTACGGTACTCATGCTGGTGTTTCCGAAGCGAAGAGTCATAAAAGTAGGCATACTTTCAGCTATGTTTCTGGCAGTGCTTCTGCATGGATTAATCAATTCGTTTCGTGTACAGATGCTACCAACCTATCTTGTTAGTCTTGTATTATTCATTACGTTAATCATTCAACTCATGAAATCATCTCGCAGTGGTCATTATGTTCAGCGTGCGATGAAACCTAACCGTCATTCATGGATAAAGATGGTGCTTGCATCGATTCTCGTCCTGGCCTTCAGTGCAGGTTCAATCATACTGACCTGGCTATTGCCGGCTTTTACGATGCCTGAACCAACCGGCGCCTATGCGATCGGCACATTCTCTCAACACCTGGTAGATGAATCTCGTGAAGAGACCAAAACATCCGAGGCCGGGGACAAGCGTGAACTGATGATTAATGTCTGGTACCCGGTGGATCAGAAGGCTGCCCAAGGGCTGCCCCTGGAACATTATCCTAGTGAACTGGGAGAAGCGATCAGTCTGGTGTTTGGCATTCCGTCTCAGGTGTTCAGTTATCTGGATACCATTCCAACACATGTAGTAGAAGGAGCCGAGATGTCCGCTGCCCAGAACAAGTACCCGGTAGTATTGTTCTCGCCGGGGATTCGCTCAGCCCGGTTTCAGAGCATGACGATGATTGAGGAGCTGGTCAGCCACGGTTACATTGTCGTGGGGATAGATCACCCTTATACGTCTGCACAAGTGACTTTCCCTGATGGGCATGCAGTTTCCTATAAGGCCGACCCCGAGTTTGCAACGTCAGCGGAATTATATCAATATAATGTAGAAGGCATAGGCATTCGTGCAGCTGATGCAAGATTTGTTCTCGATACGCTTACCGAGTGGAATTCACATGACCCGAATCAACGACTCCAAGGTAAACTTGATCTGGATCACGTCGGCATCATGGGACATTCATATGGCGGGGCAACGACAGCTGAAGCATTGGCGCAGGATGAACGTTTCCAGGCAGGACTGAGTTTGGAAGGCGGATTCTGGGGATCGGTATCCACGACAGCCCTGAAACAGCCTTTTATGTACATCATGTCGGGTGGAACTGCCAGAAGTCTGGAACCGGATGCCACCGAAACGGAAAAAGTAGCCTATCCGGAGTTTAAGCCTGATCTGGATCGAGTGATGACGAGCAGCCTTAATGATACCTATTATCTGACGGTGGAGAATTTCTTCCATCAGAGCTTTACGGATATTTCGTTAATTTCACCGAAACTGTTTGCCCGAGGCATGACGCCAGAACATAATGTGGATATAACAAGATCGTACACATTAGCATTCTTTGACCGTTACCTCAAAGGGGAAGAGCAGCCATTGCTGCAAGGATCTTCAGCTAACTTTCCCGAGGCCGCCTATGATACCACGTATACCAAGATACGCAATGAACTAACACACTAAATTCGCAGAAGGTGGAGGAGTAGGTATGGAAACCATGACAAGAGGAACGTTGGCCAAGCGTACCGGTGTGAGTATGGCAACCCTCCGTTATTACGAAGATAGTGGAATTCTGCCTGCTCCTCGTCGTTCCCCCAACGGATATCGGGTGTATACCGAGGATTATCTGGTGAAAATCAAATTCATTAAGGATGCCCAGTTGCTGGGTTACTCCCTAAAGGAAATACAAGAGACCCTGCAACTGCTCAGCCAGGAGGACGTGGAAAGTGATACATTAAAAACACTCGTCCGTGACCGAATCGCTGATATTCAGAAGCATATCGATCATCTTGAACAGATGCAGATTCATCTGGCCAGATTGCTTAAGACGCCAGAAGATGATATTCACAACTATATTCAATCGTTCAGGGTGACTAAGTGAATATCTGGAAGCAATGATGCAGAGGTAAAAAAAACACCTCCAAGAGAGCACCTGAGGATGTACTTCGGGCGCTCTCTGTTCGAGGTTTCTTTTCATTCTATTGTAATGCTCTTCATCATGTCATGCCCGCTTCACGCAGAAAATGGTGAACAATCTCCGTCTGATACTTGATACGGGTAGAGCGTTTCAGACTCCAGCAGGTCTCCACCGTGACGGAACGGGCTTGTAATAGTCTTGACGCCGCTGTACGGGCAGATCCCGGCAATTCATGTTGCTTGAGGTTAAAGTGACGATCACGAATGGATATCGAGCGGTTCAACCGTTCGATGACTCTTCTGCAAGCTGGGATAGTACGACTGCCCGGATTGGTGATCAACGTCTGTCCAAGGACACGTGAACTCAGCTGAGATAGGCCGTTAGCTTCATGCAGATCGAGCCACCAGTCGGCCTGATGTTCACGCGCCAGCTGAAAAACCGCCGCAGCGAGCGGATGCTTGGCCTTGCCTGACATACGGCGTGGAAACGTGCGATTCAGATCTGGCTTGCCTCTGATTTTCTTAGCGTAGGCTTGCTGGTTCACGCGTGGCAAAATAATTAACAGCCCTCGCCGAATGCTGTGGCGACCAGTCGCACAATCATCTGCGAGTTTTTGCGCAGCAGCCATGCTCGCTGTTTCGTTCCCGTGAACCCCGGATGTAATAAACATCACGGGTCCCGGCATCATGCCCCGTACGATGAAATAGGGAGTGGCGTGTACACTGGATGCTGCAAGGACATGTTTGGTCACAAGCATGACGCTTCACCTCCATTAGTACAGTACGCCATGTCCCTCTTTCATGTAACGGCGTAAGAACAGGTCTTCATCCCATTTCCTCACAAAATGGGCCAACTAATACACTCGGTGGATGATATCTTCGAAGTCGGGTTCCTTCATCTCTACATCCTGAATCTCTCCCCAGTGTTCCAGCTGCTTCAGAATGTCCATTGTGCTCCATTCCTTCCGGTTAACTTCGACAGTGACAATCTGCGCTTCCACTCCTGTAATCTGAATGGCGGACGGTATGGTATCAGGCATATGAAATGAACCCCGATACGTAACTCGGATAAGTGTTGGCAGACCGATAGTGTCACGCAGAGAAGGGATCGTACCATCATAGGTCAGTTGACCATGGTTAATCACCATGACCCGGCTGCATAACTGCTCGATGTCGTCCATATCATGTGTGGTCAGCAGAATCGTTTTGCCAAATGTTTCATTCAATGTTCGTAGAAATTGGCGAATGTTCCGTTTTGCATTCACATCCAGTCCAATCGTTGGTTCATCGAGAAAAAGAAGTTCCGGATCATGCAGCATGGAAGCTGCGAGATCCGCACGCATGCGCTGTCCAAGCGAGAGCTTGCGGACAGGCGTGGCCCAGAACGATTCAAGATCGAGCAGCTCGGCGAACTGGGACAGCCGTTTCTTTTTGTCCTCGGTACGGACGCCATACATCTCGGCTAGAATATCATATGAATCTTTCACGGGCAGATCCCACCAGAGCTGGCTGCGCTGTCCAAACACGACGCCGAGTCGACCAACGGTTCTGCGCCTGTCCTGATGCGGGTTCAAACCGTCAAGCTGTACCTCACCCGAGGTTGGGTGCAAGATACCTGTCAGCATTTTGATCGTTGTAGATTTGCCGGCCCCATTCGGACCGATGTAGCCTACAAACTCACCTGGGCCGATATCAAAGCTGATATCGCGTACCGCTTCCTTAGACACATACTCACGTGAAAATAACGTACGTAATCCGGAGAAACGTCCTTCGCGAATAACCGGAGTTTTGAATTCCTTTTGCAGATGCCGTGCTGTAATCATGTTCATGATTCGTTTCGCCTCCTTAGCTACCTGTACTTTGATATTTGGTCAAGCCGAATTGCCAGAAACGCAGACTTGCAGCCAAGCTCAGTACGGCAACTGCCGCAATAGCCACAAGGACCCATGCTCCGCCTTCACCCCGCAGTAGATAGAGTGACGGAATATAGTTGACGAATCCCACGGGAATCACCGTTAGCAGAATGCCAGACATCCATTTGGGATATAACGTTAGCGGATATTGGGCAGCCGTTCGTGCTGCATCTTCAGTAATCGTCTGTAATTCCTCGATGCGTGTGGTCCAGAATCCGAGTGTGGCAGTAGCGAGTCCAATGGAAAAGAGAATGACTGCACCCGTCAGGATAATAAACAGGGAGAAGGGAATGGCTATCCAGCCAATCTGTCCGCTATGCATCATGCCTACCAATGACCAGCAGAGAATGAACCCGCCTTGCAGGACTTCCCCAGCCATGATGCGGAAGTTTTGCGGCAGCAGTGCCAGCAATACGGGCATGGGACGTGTTAACAGTTGATCAAGCTCACCATTAACCAGATATTTTTCCAGATGATGAACTTCGTTTCCGAATGTGCGATACAGTGTTTTGGATAACGTCATGATGGCAAAGAGATAACCGATCTCATGGAGGGACCAGCCTTTAATTGCTCCGAATTTGTGCAGCACGAGAGCAACCATCAGAAACTCGGAGATCTGAATTAAAGCGGCCAGTACGGACGCCATGATGAAATTGAACTTGTATTGCATCCGGCTGCGGATGCTTGTTCGAATCAGCATTTTATATAAATTGAACCAGGAAGTTCGCTTCATCCGCCTTGTACCTCCACTTTACGACGTAACACTTGGGTAATCGCAAGACAGATCAACGTCATACAGACACACCAAAGCAAGGTTCCCCATAACAAGGAGCCATCTTCGAAACCAAGATAGATTCGGGTAGGTACATAGAGCAGGAAAGGGTAAGGTGATAGCCAGGCCAGCCGTTCAAGCCAGTCCGGTAGCCATTCCAGTGGAATGAAGAAACCAGCCAGCAGATTCATCATGGCGTGGTTGCCCCAGTGAAGCCAGGAAGACTCCGTGGTCCACATCGACGTAGCACCGATGATATAGTTCATGCAGATGGACAAGTATGCGGCGCCGGCAAGACCGAGTGCGGCATAGAACAGTGTTGAAATGTCTGAAGGCCAATGCAGGGAAAAGACAATGGAGAAGAGCAGGTAGATCGGAATGCTTTTGTACACGAACTGGTAGGCAATCTGCCCCCATTCGCGTGCCATCAGGTGGGTGAACAGATGAACAGGTCTCATCAGATCCAGTGCGATTTGCCCTGTCCTGACGGATAGGGGAATACCCAATCCATTCGTGAGAAAACCCGAGATCCAGAGAGAGGATTGCGTGAACGCAATGTAACTGATCATCCCCTGTGTCCCGTATTCCCCGAGAGAATGGTCGGCCCCGATGCCGATCCAGAGGCAGGCGTACATGTAACCAAACATAGCGCTTGCCAGGTTATGTACCATGTGTGCCCCGCGGTATTGCAGATTCCGGGAGTAGGCTTTGGAAGCCAGAGTGAAATAAAGCATGTGACACCTCCGATAAGTGGATTGAACGGCGTTTCCGTTCACTTCAGTCAAGGCGAAAAAAGAGAGAAGGACAACAGCATACCAATATATTCCTTCACAAGCAAGACATTTTTTTAGCTAAAAATGGAATTATCAGGGTTGTTCATGATTGCGCCACAAGACAACGGTCTGTCCGTTCCTTTATAATTGAGGGGTAGTGTCGCAAACGTTTACAATGTGAAATATTAAAATTTTAAATAAACCGCCGGGCTGTTGCCTGACGATTGAGGATACAGATTGAACAATCCGGCAAGAGAGAAGGATGTCATGAAGAAAATTGCATGGGTCACCGATAGTACCAGTACACTGGATCCCGTTTTTGCGGAGCAAAATCATATCTACATCGTACCGCTGCGCATCGTATTTGGAGAGGAATGTTACCGGGAAACCGATGACATAACATCTGAAATGTTCTATGAGAAACTTGCGGAGGCTTCACGTGCGAGCAGTTCGCAGCCACCCATTGGCGAGTTCATTGAACTGTATGAATCGCTCAAAGACAAGTATGATGAGATTATTACGATTCATTGCTCTACAGAGCTTAGCGGAACGCTGCATACGTCTATGCAGGCTGCAGAGATTGCAGGTGTGACGGTGACCGCAATTGATTCAAAGGCAGGTGCCTATCCTCTTCGTGAGATGGTTATGCAAGGACTGGAATGGCAGAAGCAGGGATGTTCGGCTTCCGAGATCAAAGTAAATATTGAACAGATGATTGATAACATGTCCTTCTACCTTATACCAGCGAGCCTTCAGAATCTTCATCGCAGTGGCAGGGTGTCCGGCACACAGCTGATCATCAGTCAACTGCTCAAGATCCATCTGCTGCTTCGATTTGAAGAGGGCAAAGTGGTTGTGAATGAGAAGATCCGCACGTTCAAGCGAACGAAAGATCGCATGTTGGATATGCTTAAGCTGGATATGGAGAAAGTAAAGCATGTATGCATTATGCATGCGAACAATCAGGATGAAGCCGTCACGATCAAGAAGCAGATTGCCAATCTGCTCCCCAAATTAAAGACCGAAATCATGCCATTCATCCCAGTAGTAAGTATCCATGCAGGTGCAGGAACCATTGGATTATGCTGGATACACAGCGAGAACGGATATAGAAATTAGACGAACAAGCACTCATCTGTAAACGCTCATAGACCTGGCAGGAAACACACTTTATACCCAAGTGTACTTCCTGTCAGGTTTTTTCGTATGTCATTGCCAATTCAAACAAACTGTGAGGTAATATAGGAAAAATGTTCATGCTGGAGGGGAAATCGTGTCAAGTCACCGCTTGTTGCTTGTTGAAGACGATCGTTCAATTAGTGAAATGGTCGGACCTTATCTGGAAAAAGAGGGCTACGACGTCACGTATGCATATGACGGCTTAGAGGCAGAACGCCAGTTCAGTAAGTCACAACCTGGGTATGATCTGGTTATTCTGGACCTGATGCTCCCTCGCAAGAGTGGGATGGATGTACTGCAAACCATTCGGGCAGTGAGTTTGGTGCCTGTGCTCATTCTGTCTGCGAAGGATGGGGAGGTGGACAAAGCGCTGGGTCTGGGCTTCGGCGCAGATGATTACTTGAGCAAACCTTTCTCGTTAATCGAACTGACCGCCCGCATTAAAGCTGCCATTCGTCGTGCCAATTATACTGCTCAGCCTGTGGCAGAAGTGGTTAAAGATCAGCGTATTCACATTGGAGGACTTGTGGTCGACATGGAGACGTACGAGGTGGAGCGCGAAGGTACACCGGTCAGGCTGACATCCAAGGAATTTGGAATCCTGAAACTATTGGTCACCCACCCGGGCAAAGTGTTCACCAAGGCCCAGATTTACGCTTCGGTCTGGGATGATCATTATTATGGAGACGAAAATATTATTAACGTACATATGCGCCGTCTGCGTGAGAAACTGGAGGCGGATCCTTCGGATCCTCAGTATATCAAGACACTTTGGGGCATCGGATATAAGCTGGAGGCGGAGCAGGCATGACACTGATTTTTGCCAGTACAACAGGTATTCTAGCGATTGTGGTCCTTGGAATGTGGATGAGATTGCGTAAACGGAGCCAACACCTGTCTTATATTCATGAGAAAATATCTGCAATTCTGGATCAAGGCACCTTTGAGCGTTTGCTCGTATTCAACAGTGATGAGCAGGTTAGCCAGCTTCTGAAAGACATGAACAAACTGTTGGACCATGCGCATCGCGCTAGAGCGGGTTATACGAATCAGGAGAAGGAGATGCGCAATATGCTCTCCAACATTTCGCATGATCTGAAAACCCCGCTTACAGTTGTGTTGGGCTATAGTGAGACCTTGCTGCACAGTTCATCGTTGAACGATCAGGAACGGAAGATTATGACGGAGAAAATACAAGATAAGGCGCAGGAGGTTTTGCGTTTGATCCATTCCTTTTTTGATCTGGCGAAGCTGGAATCCGGAGACACGGAGCTGGTGCTTGGTCGAGTGAATATAAGCGAGTTATGCCGATTGAAGATGCTCTCTTTTTATGAAATGTTGACGAATCTTGGGCTTCATGTGGAATTGGAAATACCTGCAGTTGATATCTTCGTGCAAGCGAACGAAGAAGCATTGGACCGTGTGCTGGACAACCTTATCACGAATGGGATGAACTATGGAGCAGAGGGTAAGGTGCTGGGACTCTCGCTTAACTATTCGACAGGTGGACCTGTGACGCTGCAGATCTGGGACCAAGGAAAGGGGATTCCTGAAAGCGAGCATAGTCGTGTGTTCGAACGTATGTATACGTTGGAGGATTCCCGTAATCGTCTCTATCAGGGCAGCGGGCTTGGTCTGACGATTACGAAGCGGCTGGTTGAGCGAATGGGTGGAAGCATCCATTTACATAGTGTTCCACATCAACGGACTGTATTTTCGGTTACCTTACAGGCCAGGTAGAGGTTATTAATTGCGTTTTCGGTGAAGCTTAAGGTTTTTGTAAGATTTGATTAATAAAAAAGAAGACTTTTCTCTTTACAATACAGATATAGGAACCCGGTCGGGGGACGTAAAGGAGAATAAGACGATGACTTATATCGCACGAACGATAGATGTAACCAAAGTATATGAAGGGGCAGAGGTTGTATCCAACGTCAATATGAATATTAAGCAAGGTGAGATCTATGGATTTCTTGGTCCGAATGGTGCAGGCAAAACAACCATCATGAAGATGCTGACCAATCTCGTCAAACCAACGACAGGAGAGATTGAACTTTTTGGAGAGAAGCTTACGCCGACCTCCTATGAAGTGCTGAAGCGAATGGGCAGCATCATTGAATATCCTTTTTTCTACGATCGCTTATCAGCTCGGGAGAATCTGGAACTTCACTGTGAATACATGGGATTCTATAACAAAAAGATCATCGACAACACGATGGAAATGGTAGGTTTGAAGGACACCGGCAAGAAATCTGTGAAGGACTTCTCTCTGGGCATGAAGCAAAGACTCGGGCTGGCTCGTGCACTCATAACCACACCCGAACTGCTCATTTTGGATGAACCGATCAATGGATTGGACCCTGTAGGGATTCGGGAGATGCGAGATTTGTTCAAGCGCCTTAGCAAAGAGTATCGCATCACCCTGTTGGTCTCAAGTCATATCCTTGGCGAGATAGAGCAGATTGCTGACACAGTTGGTGTTATTCGCGGCGGTCGCTTGGTCGAAGAAGTATCGATGGAGAGCATTCGTGGAAGTCAAAATGAGTACATCGAGTTACAGGCTGTAGATATCCGCAAAGCGACCTATGTCATTGAACATCAGCTTGGTTTGAGTAATTATAAACTAGTCGATGACCATACGTTACGTATCTATGATCCGGGAATTATTCCTTCGGAACTAAACACCAAGCTGATCCAGTATGGCATTGAGATCGAATCCTTATCCAAACGGTCTCATTCCCTTGAGGAACACTTCATGAAGCTTGTGAAAGGGGATGAAGACGTTGCTTAAACTGATCAGGCTTGAGATGCGGAAGCACCGTTTTACACGAAATTTTGCAAGTGCAGGTATTGCCAATATAGCTGTTCTTCTTTTTCTGATCATGATTGGATTTGTGGACATGGGAGCAGAAGATTATGCCTATGCTGATTACCAGACCGCCTTTATGATTATCGATACGTTTGTGAGAGCGACCTTTATCATATTTGCAGGAGCTTTATTATCCAAGCTGGTGATTAGTGAATATAGAAATAAAACGATGAACGTCATGTTCACCTATCCGATCCAGCGTCATAAAATCATTGCTGCCAAATTGATTATCGTGTTTGGTTTTACATTTGTGATGATTATGGTTACCGACCTGTTAATGGGTTCGCTGCTGTTGATTGTTAATCATTTCTACTCCTTTATTCCTGGATCATTGACGAATCAGGATATATTGGGACTTCTGGTGAAGTACAGTATGAGTTCTTTATCGGCTGCGTGTATGGCACTCATTCCCCTATTCTTCGGTATGCGGAAGCTATCGGTTACAACTACGATGGTCTCGTCCATTTTGCTGGTTTTGATTGTCTGCTCCGGATTCAACGGGTCGGAAGTTTCCATTCATTCACTTATTATTATCCCTCTGGCCCTTGGAGCTATTGGGATATGGATTGCTTTCATGTCCATGATTCGTCTGGAGACCAAAGATGTGAACTGAATCATCCTGAAAACCATGCTCCGTATGGCTTCAGATGCCATTGACATCCGCTCGTACAAGGGATAGGATAATGTCAACTGAGACACGAAGGAGAATGCAACTATCATGACGATTCCAAAGACATTAACAATAGCTGGTTCGGACACGAGCGGCGGTGCAGGTATTCAAGCTGATTTGAAAACTTTTCAGGAGCTGGGTGTGTATGGCATGACCGTACTGACTACGGTTGTGGCAATGGAGCCCGAAACATGGGATCACCAGGTCTTTCCTGTGGAATTAAATGTAGTTGAAGCGCAGCTTCGCACTGTTCTTGACGGCATCGGTTTTGATGCCATGAAGACAGGTATGCTCGGTTCTGTAGATATTATTGAACTGGTAGCAAAACATATTCGCCGCAGCGGTCTGCCACAGATCGTTATCGATCCGGTAATGGTCTGCAAAGGTACTGACGAAGTACTGCAACCGGAAAATACGGAAGCGATGATCGAATTCCTGTTGCCAGGTGCGGATCTGGTTACACCTAATCTGTTCGAAGCATCTCAGCTGGCGAAGAGTGGACCGATTCGTTCCAAGGAACAGATGGAAGCAGCGGCAGCAACAATTCATGCCCATGGCTCGAAACACGTTCTGATTAAGGACAGAGGTGTAATTAGCCCGGGTAAAGCAATGGATCTACTCTATGATGGAACTAACTACGAATGGTTTGAAGCCGATGTTGTCGGTTCCGGATATACGCATGGTGCGGGCTGCACAACGTCTGCGGCAATTACTGCAGGGTTAGCTCGTGGTCTTTCAGTGAAAGAGGCTGTTCGTGAAGGTAAGGCCTTCGTGACCAAAGCGATTGCCGGCGGATTCCCGCTGAATCGTTTTGTTGGTCCTACACTTCATGTGGCTCACCGTCTGGAACAACAACGCTAAGTGTTACTAGTGAGTGCGCAGTAGCGCATCACTTCTTGATAACACAACTCGATTTCATTCAAGTAGCTGTCAATGAGCAGGATTTTGCTCGTTGACGGCTTCTTTTTTGTGCGAATTTTGATAAAAATTAGTAACTTTTGGCTTATATTAATCGTATATATCATGGAGTTCATTCCAAAACATGTCTGGACACATGAACGACACATGGAATAGGTATGTTATGATCAGAAACTTAAAAGGAGAGTCGGTCATGATCAGAACAGTGCTTCTGGTGGAAGATGAAAGCCGCATTCGTGAGATTGTGGCCGATTATTTCATAAAAGAACAATGGAACGTCATAGAAGCAGAACATGGAGTACAGGCATTGGAACTGCTGGCTCAGCATGAGGTGGATCTGGTCATTCTGGATGTTTTGATGCCTGAAATGGATGGATGGACGTTATGTGGGCATATTCGATCCCAATCCACCGTACCTATTATCATGCTGACTGCACGGTCCGAGGATGACGATAAAATTCATGGATTTCAGCTGGGCGTTGATGATTACGTCACCAAGCCGTTTAGTCCACGTGTGCTAGTTGCACGTGCAGAGACATTAATGAAGCGTGTTGAAGGCGCATTGGGACGAGAGCAGGGTGTGGTTCGCTTCGGACAGGTAACTCTTGATCCATGGGCTCGGCGGCTGGAGAAGGACGGAATTGAAGTGGAGCTTGCCCCAAAGGAATATGATCTGTTGCTCTATTTGGTTCGAAATGCAGGCATTGTATTATCCCGGGATGCCATTTTGAATCGGATCTGGGGATTTGATTTTGAAGGAGACTCACGTGTTGTGGATACTCACATCAAGAAGCTGCGTAGCAAATTGGGTGACGAAGCCAAGTGTATCCGGACAGTGATTGGCACCGGATATCGTTTCGAGGCAGAAGCATGAGAAGAAATGGCGTAACGATGAAGCTTTTCCTGGTGATGGCAGGGTGTCTGGTTCTTCTATATGGGACGACGGTATTTGCCCAGTTGGTCTGGTTTCCCGACTTCTATCAGCACCAGAAGGTAAGCAGTATGAAGAAAAAGCTGTCCAAGTTCGAACAGCAATATTCGAATGGGCATTGGAGTGATTTACAGCTCGCTAAGGAGACTGGCAAATTCATGCGTCAGAACCAGTCACATCTGGTCATTCTGACGAATACTGGAAGACTGGTTGATGACCCATTCCACATTACGTTACTTCAGGATGATGGGAGTCACGTGAAAGTGTCCTTGTCCTTGTTTATCAATAGTGAGAACGCTGGCTGGATTACATCCCATCTGAAATACGGACAGAAACTGACGGTGAAAGGCCCGGCCAGCGGGTCCATGGTCTACCCATTCAAAATCCAGGATGCCACTTCTGCCGCCTGGGGAACAGAAAGCTTTCAGGAATCCATTGAGCCAGTAAAGGAATGGTCAGGTGTGTTGACCGAGGTGGTTCTTCCCAATCTGGCAACGTGGAGTCAGAGACAGGGATTGCTGGTGCAAGCACTGGATAGCCGGTTCCCTTTGTCTACGGAAGACCAACTTGCCTTGGCCAATGGCAAAATGCTCAATGAAGAATGGATGGATAGCTGGAGTGGTGTTCGCAATGTCATCACTATTGCTCCAGTGCATCGTTCCGGACCCGAGCAGCAACTGATTTTCTCGCTCACCTCTCTTCAGGAGATGAGGGAAGCGAATGAAGCAACACGTTTGTTCTATGGGTATTTTGGCATCGGCGCATTTATATTGATTCTGTTGCTGGCGTTGCTCCTGTCCCGAATTGTAACGAAGCCACTCTTGGCCTTGAACCATGTCGCCAAGAAAATGTCTACGCTGGATTTCACAGTGAAATCACCCATTCGGCGTAATGATGAAATCGGCAGCCTGTCCAATAGTCTGAATGCCTTATCGGGAACCTTGGGTCAGACACTGGAAGAGCTGAGGCAGGCCAACACGCAGATGCGCACAGACATGGAAATGAAGCAGGAGATTGAACAGCGTCAGCGCAAGTTTTTTGCCGATGCATCCCATGAACTCAAGACACCAATCAGTATTATTAAGGGATATTCCGAAGGGCTGAAGGATGGCGTGAGTGAGAGCAAACGGGAGCGTTATATTGAGATCATTGCCGATGAGGCGATCAAAATGGAAACGATGGTTGAAGAGATGCTGGATCTGGTGCGACTGGAATCCTCAGCGGTTCAATTGAATACGGATGCTGTTGCACTAGCTGACATGATTGAAGATATCGCCGGCCGTCTGGGGCCGCAACTGAAGGATAAAGGTTTGGATGTGGTGCTTGTATCCACAACAGAACAGACGGTTGAGGGTGACCGAAGCAAGCTGGAGCAAGTTATTTTCAACATCATGATGAATGCTATACGTCATGCGATACCGCATACCGATATAACTATTGAGATCAGCAGGCGTGAAGGTTTTGTCCATATTTCCATTGAGAACAAGGGCGAGCAAATTGCTGAAGCTGAGCGTCAGTATATATGGGAGAGGTTCTATCGGGTAGAGCGCTCACGCAATCGCAAAATGGGGGGAACCGGGCTCGGTCTGGCCATTGCGAAGCAGATTCTTGATCTGCACGGGTGCAATTATGGAGTGGAGAATACACTGGATGGAGTCCGTTTTTATATTATATTTCCTAAAGCCTAGTACGAAAGGGAGTCAAATCTTATGAAGTCTTTACCATCGATTTTAACCTTGGGGAATCTGAGTTCAGGCATGCTGGCAGTCATTATGGCTATTCATGGTGAATTTGCCCTGGCTGTGATGATGATATGGGTAGCGATGTTTTTTGATCTGTTTGATGGCTATGCAGCCCGTAAATTGCATTGTGAGGGTGAGTTCGGTAAAGCCCTGGATTCGCTTGCAGATGTAGTTTCGTTCGGAACAGCTCCTGTGCTGATTCTGTATCTGAACTCCATGAATGAAGTGAGTGTGCTGGGGATGGCACTGACCGCATTGTTTCCGGTGTGCGGTGCATTGCGCCTGGCCCGTTATAACTGTCAGAAGACACCAAGCAGCGGTTTTGTTGGAATGCCGATTACATTTGCCGGGGGTCTGATGTCCTTTTTCGCGCTCTGGAGTCCTTATTTCACACATGGTGTAGCCTATCTTGTCATTATTGTATTATCCGGTCTCATGGTGAGCCAAATCCGATTCCCATCTCTAAAACAAGTGCTAGCTTCACATGAGAAGGATATTGTGGAACCGAAATAAGGAGCGAGTCAGTATGGAATTTGCAAAAGAATTTATTGGTCAATATGGTTATTTCGCAATATACGGACTACTGGCTCTTGGCGTTATTGGTATGCCGATTCCGGATGAGGTGATGATGACGTTTGTCGGTTATCTCGCCTCCATCTCGGTATTGAATTACTCCGTTTCCATCGCCGTCAGTTTCGGTGGCGCCTTTACCGGTGGGTTGCTCAGCTACATGATTGGCAAGAAAGCGGGCAGGCCGCTGTTCGATAAGTATGGCAAGTGGATTGGTGTGAATGCCAAACGATTTAGCAGGGTGGAGTCGTGGTTTCTGAAATATGGATCCTGGTCGATTATCCTTGGTTATTTCATTCCGGGTATTCGCCATCTGATGTGTTGTTTCTCCGGGATTAGCCGCATGGCGATTGGCAGATACGTAGTTGTATCCAGCATCGGTGCCTTCGTCTGGTGTGTTGTCTTTATCTCAATTGGTTTTTATGTTGGCGTGTTAACTTAAAATGGGACAGCCTGTTGTAACAACGGGCAAAGATGGAAGACCTCTTGAGTGTAAGGTGGTCTTTTTTTGTTTTCTACGATATAGCGAACTTGAATGAGTAACGAATACGTATGACTTGTAAAAATACGAAAAAAGCCGCTCTGACCATCTCCAACCTTCATGTCGAAGGGGAAGAATAGATCAAAGCGGCGTGTGCTTCACGACCGATATATTACATTTCTAGATCAAGTATAGCTTTCAATATGGAATGATTACAATACCTTTTAACTAGACCATATCTCAAGCCTTGGTCGGCAGCAATAAGAGCTAAGGAATCTCAGACGTCTTATTCTGGAATCTTTTTGAACGGTGGCATACCCTTACCCGCTTAAATGTGATTCTTCAATTCCTCTTTCGACTCGCTTTTCACCCTTTTTGCGTGCAAAGGTGATTTTGAGCAGAGGTGGAGTGACCAACGTAGTCACAATAACCATGATCACGACGCTGGTAAAGTACTCCGAATCAAGCAATCCGGAAGCAAGTCCGGTTGATGCGATAATGAGAGCAACCTCACCTCTTGAAATCATTCCTGAGCCAATGGCCAGTGAAGATGACATATTAAATCCAGTCAGTCGTGCACCAGCTCCGCCACCAATGAGCTTGGTTACAATAGCAATGAGGCTTATAACGACAATGAACCAAATTTGCGAACCCACACCATCGAACGTGACATTCAAACCAATACTGACAAAGAACACCGGAACAAAAATTCCGTAGGCGATCGGTTCCAGCTTGGTTTCAACTTCATGTTTGAAGTTGGTTTGGGAGATGGCGATCCCAGCGGCAAATGCACCAATAATACCGGCAACACCCATCCACTCCGCAAAGTAGGAGAATCCAAAGCAAATAATCAGCCCCGCAGTAATGACGGTCTCGGTTACTTTTAACGGTGCCATCCACTTCATGATGCGTGGAACAAGGAACCAGCTGGCAGCGATGATAATAACAAAGAATAACAGCTTCTTACCGATAAGCAGAGAAATCGAAGTGTCACCTCCGCCTGTACCCAGCAAGCTCATCATAACGGCAAGAATGACAACGACCAAGACATCATCGACGACAGCAGCACCAAGGATTGTTGTACCCTCTCGAGAGCTGAGTTGATCCATGTCTTTGAGTGTCTGAACGGAAATGCTGACGGACGTGGCACAGAATAATAGTCCAAAGAACAATGCGTGTGTCTGTGACATACCGAACGCCATGGCCGAACTGTATCCTCCGATGAATGGTAAAATAATACCACCCACAGCAACGGCAAAGGCTGCTTTCCAGTTTTTCTTCAATTGTTCCAGATCGGTCTCCAATCCAGCGATGAACATCAACAATAGTACTCCGATTTCGGCCATATAGTGGACGAAATCACTTTGCTGAACCCAACCGAGAATAGCAGGTCCGAGGATGACACCCACAATCAGTTTCCCCAGTACCGAAGGTTGGCCCAATCTGACGGATAGATCACCGGCAAGTTTGGTAAAGATTAAAATAAGTGCAAGAACCAAAATAAATTCCATAAGTGTGCTCCTCTCCAGCAGTAGCGTTTATAGGTTTACCTGCCCAAGGGGGGATCATTCCAAGCCTTTAGAACAAAAAAAGGCATAAAAACAGCACTTGTTAAGAGTGCCGCTTATATGCCTAAAAAAGACAAAGAGGGGCCCTTGGTGACAGGCTCCTCCAGTTTCAACGCGTATGTGATTAATTGCATTAATTATACCACATCTAAAGACTTGGGTAAATGGGAGCTGGTGTAGATTTGATTGAAAATAGCCGCAAAGGGGCATTTTATAGGGGAGTGCAGCGGTTTTTGTTCAGAGTGTTGTCACTTAACAGCCCGGAATTGCCGAGATATAATGATATAGAACATAGAAGTTAGGATATGAGGAGGATTTTGCATTGGGCAAAAATAACAAAGGGGAACCGAACATTCCATCCCCGACGAGCAATAAAAATTTCGCAGGCATCATTATCACGATTTCCATTCTCGCTAATGTCATTATTTTATTATTGTTCTTCGCACCGTCCATTGGTTACAAAGGTGATGTGACCTTTGATATTACGGTGTTGCCACGGTTTAATGCCGTGTTTAACAGCTTTACCTTCATCTTCCTGCTCGCAGCGCTTATTGCTATTATCAAGCGGAATGTGAAGCTGCACAAACGATTTATTCTTGCTGCATTCTCTACAACCTTGTTATTCCTCGTGACCTATCTGACGTTTCATTACCTCTCACCAGAGACGTCCAAATACGGCGGCGAGGGCATCATTCGTTCCATTTATTTCTTCATTCTGATCACCCATAGTATATTGGCAGCCCTGATCGTTCCTTTGGCGTTGTTCACACTTGTATGGGGTTGGACGAATCAATTGAAGAAACACCGCAAAATTGCACGCTGGACGATGCCAATTTGGCTGTATGTCAGTTCCACAGGTGTCGTGGTATACCTGATGATGGCACCGTATTATTAATGTAATTAAGCATATCTTGCTCGACTTGCGGGTAATGTTTCCATGGAAGGAGGGTTCACGGTTATGTACAGAGTTGTTTTGATTCGCCATGGACAGAGCATGTGGAATGTAGAGAATCGTTTTACCGGTTGGACAGATGTGGATCTGACGAAGGATGGTTACGCAGAGGCTCGTAAAGCAGGCAAGATCATGAAGGAACAGGGGTTTGATTTTGATTATGCCTATGCCTCCGTCCTGAAACGTTCCATCCGTACACTTGACATCGCGCTGGATGAGATGGACCTCATGTGGATTCCTATTACAAAGACCTGGCAGCTGAATGAACGCCATTATGGCGCGCTGCAAGGACTGAATAAACAGCAGACTGCGCTGAAGTATGGGGAGGACCAAGTCAAGGAATGGAGACGCTCCGTTAACGTATCTCCCCCCGCATTGGATGAAACCGATGAACGATATGTGCAGGATTTAGACAAGTACAAGCGGCTAGGATGCACGATCCCGTTTACGGAGAACCTGATGGATACATCGAAGCGAGTGCTGGAGTACTGGAATGCGGAGATTAAACCGATGGTATCGGCTGGCAAAAGAGTGCTGATCTCTGCGCATGGTAACACGCTTCGTTCACTCGTCATGCATCTGGACCAACTGTCCGAGGCAGACGTAATGGCGCTCAATATCCCGACGGGCATTCCGCTTGTCTACGAATTGGACGAAGACCTGCATCCCATCGGTCATTTCTATCTGACCGCCGATGGCTCGACCTATAAACATGAAGAAATGACCCATGTGGCAACACCTTCGGATTAATGGGTATTGAATATAGGTCTTGATTGTACGAAATCTTGTTGTTTGATTCATCTCGTTCAGTTGATGTTTCAACCAGGATGATTGGAAGATGACCGCTGAATTTTAATTCGGAGGTCATCTTTTTTTGACCAATCAAGCTTGGACTTCGTTTCGTTTTGCTCCCACAGGGTAATTGTCAAACAAGACACGATGTACATTTATCCTGAAGGAGGAGAAGCACATGTCTAAAAGAAGAGGAATACTGATGACAGCTATCGGCGCAGGTGTAACTTATCTGATGAGGAACAAACAAGCAAGAGATAAGCTGTTTAGCACGGTATCGGGTATGATGAAAAGCTCCAATTCGTCCAATGGAACCAGTAAAGCCAGACCACGCGTGGAAGTGAAATAGATATCGGGCGTTCGTTTATCGATTGAATTAAATCGGTTGAATTAAAATGATTATGAGAAACCTGGAGATGAAGTCAATCCAGGTTTTTTTGTGCCATCGAAGGCAAACCCTTGCTTTCATGTGTAATGCGATTTTTGCCAGCAAGAATGATACAATGGATACTTGCAGAATGTATGGAGGGAGATGCACATATGAAGAAAAATCGTCTGGGTACATCCGAACTAATGGTGTCGGAGATTGGGCTGGGATGTATGTCCCTTGGAACCGAAGTGGAGCCTGCTATGGGCCTGATTCATGAGGCGCTGGATCTAGGGGTCAATCTGCTGGATACAGCCGATCTGTACGACGCAGGGCGTAATGAAGAAATTGTGGGGCAAGCTATTAAGGGCCGTCGAGACCAAGTCATTGTGGCGACCAAAGTAGGTAATCGTCGTATGCCTGGCAAAGAGGGCTGGTCATGGGACCCGTCCAAAGCCTACATCAAGCAGGCTGTACATGAAAGTTTGAAGCGGTTGCAGACCGATTACATTGATCTGTATCAGCTGCATGGGGGGACCTTAGACGACCCCATTGAAGAGACAATTGAAGCATTTGAGGAACTGAAGAAGGAAGGACTTATCCGATATTACGGAATTTCCTCCATTCGTCCCAATGTGATTCGGGAGTATGTAAAGAGGGCATCCATCGTCAGTGTGATGAACCAGTACAGTGTTGCTGACCGCAGAGCGGAAGAAGAAGTGCTGCCTTTATTGGAACAAAAGGGGATCAGTGTAATTGCCCGTGGGCCCGTAGCCAGCGGTGTGCTTGCCGATTCCGGTTCTGCCAAGGCAGACAAAGGTTATCTGGACTATACGCCAGAGCAACTATATACCATTCGGCAAGGGTTAAGTCGTCTTGTTACGGACCAACGCAGCATGGCTCAGACGGCAATTCGTTATGCGTTATCCCATCCTGCGGTAGCAGCAGTTGTCCCTGGTGCCAGTTCGAGAGACCAGTTGCTACACAATATTGCCGCTTCGAATTCACCTGCACTTACCAATACAGAAATTCAGGAAATACGAGAACTTAGTCCCGCTAATCTGTACAAGCAGCATAGGTAACGCCATTAAGCCTATTTTCAATTGTAACTATACAAGGTACAATGAAGATCAGCCATTAAAGGAACATATAAGGGAGAGAAGACATATGGAAAGAATTCAAAGTGAACAGCAATATCTGGATACAATCAACTCTGATGGTTTTACCGTCATTAAATTTGATACAACTTGGTGTCCGGACTGCAAAAACCTGGATCGTTTTATTGGGGATGTTATTGACCAACATACGGACAAAACCTTCTATGCCCTGGATGCAGAAAAATTCCAACCGTTTGCTGATGAGAATGGTGTACGCGGCATTCCAAGCCTGCTCGTCTTCCAGAACGGCAAGAAAATCGCACATCTGCATAGCAAATGGGCTAAAACACCTGCTCAAATCTCCGAGTATCTGGAGACGCTTGAATCCAAAGTTTAAGCGTAAGAGGGCAAAAGCAGCTTGATCATTACCTTATCTACGGAGACCTCTTCTTGTTTTACGACAGGAAGGGGTTTTTCTGCTTCATTTCAGCACATATAATGTGCATTCGAAGAACTGAAGTTGAGGACCAACGCTTGTTTAGAATTTGTTCAGTGCTCCCATGTATACTGTGAGAACAAACTGAATATTTGGAGTGAACAAGATCCGTATGAAGAATGAAATTTTTGAGGAAATGCATCAACTAAGCCACAATGATGACCGGAGATACCGATTGCTGATGATCGGGGTAAAGCAATTGTTGCAGGAGCAAAAGGAGAATAGATATAATCTGCGTGAGAGATTGAAATATCGAAAGAGACACCGGAACTTTCAAGTGAAAGAATGGTCCTAACCCAGTAAGTTCTCTAGAAGTGAATATACATCTGAATGTCCATGATACATAGTTACCTAGTCGGCATCACCAATGATTCAACCCAGCTTAGAAGGAAGTCATGAGGAGTAAGACTTCTTCTAATTACAGATATTCCTGTGTCTAGGCAGCAAAAGGAAACCTAAATCAACAGAATCTTGATGTAAAGGAAGTATAGTATAACACATAAAAATGGCGGCCTCGTTCCATATGGAACTTGAGGCCGCCATTGATTTTGCCTGTGCAGTTTATTTGATTCTAATGATTACATCAAAATAATAAAGAACACGGCTGCCAAGACAAAGCGATACACAGCAAAGACGGTCAGGCTCAATTTTTTCAAAATGGACAGGAACGTCTTGATCGCAAGCATGGCGACGATGAAAGCAGCGATGAATCCAATCGCGAAGATCGGGAAATCACTACCGTTCAGGTGATCGATACTTTTGTACAGGTCATATCCCGTAGCACCAATCATAATCGGCACAGACACGAGGAATGTGAACTCTGCAGCGGCTACACGGCTTACCCCTGCAAAGAGACCGCCTGAGATCGTTGACCCGGAACGGGAGAAGCCTGGCCACAATGCCAAGATCTGAAATAGACCTACCGCGAATGCCTGTTTGTAGGAAATATCATCGACATCATGGGTAGTAATTCGTTCACTCTTACGGCTCCAGCGTTCGGCAACGATCATCAATATACCACCTATAACGAGGCTGTACAGCACTGTTTCCGGACCAAACAAATGTGCTTTGATCCAATCACGGAATACAAGTCCGATAACTACGGCAGGAACCATCGCCAGGAAGATATGTCCCAGATTGAGGCGGCGGGAGTAAGGTCTACTACCTCCGGTGAAGCGGAACATATCAATGAATTTGTTCCAGTACAGTACAACAACAGCAAGTACAGCTCCGAGTTGAACAACCACCTCAAACGTTTTGACTGACTCGTTGTCCTCCGATAAACCCAGCAAGTGGGCAGTCAGAATCATGTGTCCAGTAGAGGACACGGGCAAAAACTCAGTCAAACCTTCGATGATGCCCATAATAATGGATGATATAATGTCCAATTCTCTTCCTCCTTGAAATGCAGGTGACAGCACAGGCTGTCCTGCTTGACCATGCCTGTTCATTTGAACAAGGCTATCCCCTATTATGATCACAAATGCACTCAACTTCAACTTATGCTCGTAATCATTTGTTTAAAACTATATTGACAAAAACCTAGTTATCCCATAGGATATAACTTAACTGACTGACTGATCAATCGGGAGGGTACAGGAATGACCAAAATCAACAGTTTGGAACCCGGTGAAGAACGCCGGGACCAGATCATTCGCATAGCGATGGAGCGGTTTGCAACCCAAGGCTACCATCAGACGAAAATTTCCGATATCGTTCGTGAAGCTGGTGTGGCGCAAGGAACGTTCTACTGGCACTTTAAGAGTAAAGAAGCGATTGCTTCGGAGATTGTCTTAACCGGCAAGGAGGAGCTACTTGAGTCGATTGGACAAGGGTATCGCAAGGATGCTGGATCGGTAGAAGATATGGTGAAGGCATCGGAAAGGCTGTTCACTGACCTGTTCATGTTCGCCGCGCAGAATCGTTATTTTATGGAGCTGTTGCTGAAAGGCATCGTGACGGAAGAATCCGTACAACGCTTGGTTGAGGAGACACGTAATGCTGTCGAGACGGCGTTCCGTCACAATATGGAACGTGCCATCGAACTCGGCATGTTGCCTAAGAGCATGGATGTACCGCTTCGAGCAGCGCTGTTGGTAAGCATGATTGAAGGCATGATATCGCGCTGGTTGTTCGGTTCCGATGAGTTGCACAGCAAGTTCTTAGCCATGACAGCATCTTCGCTAGCAGCTGAGGCAGCAAGCTTTGAGTTTTACGGACTATTGGGCACATAAGTCATGTGCAGAGTTCGCAGCTTTATTTTTCAAACGAGAGACCAGAGATTCACATGATTAAACAGGTAGCAGGGAATAATGGGTACAACTGCAGTTTAGTCACACAATAAAGTAACCAAATGTACATCCAGAACAATACATGACTGAGAGGAAGTTAACGTAATGAACAAAACATATGGATCGAAAACGCGTAAAGGCTGGTCTCTGACAGCGATTCTGCTGATGACCGTGCTGGTACTTAGTGCTTGTGGTAGTAAGGCGACAGACAATGGAAGTACGAATGGTGCAGAGGCAAGCAATGAACTGGAGCAGATCAAGTCTGCTGGCGTGATCAAAGTAGGCATGATGGGCACATATGCACCATACAACTTCCTGAACGATAAAAAAGAAATGGACGGCTACGATGCAGATATCGCACGTGAGGTTGCGAAACGTCTTGGGGTTAAAGTTGAATTTGTATCCCAGGAGTTCTCTGGTCTGACACCGAGTCTGCAAGCCAAAAAGCTGGATGCCATTATCAGCCAGATGACGATTACTGATGATCGTAAGAAAGTACTCGACTTCAGTGATCCGTATATTACGAACCAAGTTAAAATTATTGTCAAAGAAGACAATAACGATATTACCAAGCTGGAAGATTTCAAAGGGAAAACAATTGGCGTAGGGTTGGGTACGAACGATGAATCATATCTGCGTAATGAAGTGTTGCCTAAAGTGGGAGACTTCACGATTAAAACCTATGACGATGTCATCTCTTCACTGAAAGACCTGAATGCTGGACGGATTGACGCCACAATCAACAACATGTACGCACTGAAACCGATTGTTGATGCCAACGGATTAAAGATCAAAGCTGTGGGCGAAGCAATCAAGAGTGACCAGGCAGGTATCGCTGTTCGCAAAGACAATCCGGAACTCGTAGCAGCGCTGAATGATGCTCTCAAAGGCATGAAGGATGATGGCACGTACAATACCATTTTTAAAAAATGGTTTGGTGAAGAGCCTGCGCAATAATGAACTGGCAAGGCGAAGGGAAGATTTGACCCATGGAACTGGTATTTGAGAATATCCCCTTCTTTCTGAAGGGGGCTTACTATACGTTATACGTAACTGTGATCTCCATGTTTTTTGCGTTTATTATCGGGGTCCTCGTAGCAATCGCTCGTTTGAAGGGACCGATGTGGCTCAGGTTGATCGCAAGGTTTTATGTATCCATCATGCGGGGAACCCCGCTGCTGGTGCAATTATTCGTCATTTATTACGGATTGGTTGATTATGGAGTGACCTTGGGATCGCTCACGGCTGCCTGTCTGGGACTGAGTCTGAATGCAGGTGCGTTTCTGTCGGAGACGTTCCGTGGAGCCATACAGGCCGTACCTAAAGGGCAGACCGAAGCTGCATATGCAACGGGTATGACCCCGGCTCAAGCGATGAGACGGATTATTTTCCCGCAGGCTGTGCGCATTGCCATCCCGCCGATGGGGAATACGTTTATTGGCATGTTGAAGGAAACGTCACTTGTGGCTGCGATTGGTGTTACCGAGTTGCTGCGTTCCGCACAGCTGCTGGTGTCGCAGTATGCACTGAACATGCCGTTTTATCTGGCCATCGGTGTAATCTACTGGATTATGAGTATCGGCTTCTCGGCCATTCTGGAACAAGTGGAGCGCCGGCTGGCCCGGGCTTACTAATGGGAGGAGAGAACCGATGATTACAACAACCGGACTTACCAAACGTTTTGGACAAAATGAAGTGCTCGCGAATATAGATCTGCATGTCGATGCGAAAGATATTGTTGTATTGCTTGGCCCAAGTGGTTCAGGCAAGAGTACCTTGCTTCGCTGTTTGAATGGACTGGAAGAGCTGTCTGGCGGACAGATCGAAGTGAACGGTGTAGTGGTGAACAGTGCTGATCCGCTGCGGGTCCAGCGTGCCCGGGTCTTGGAGATTCGTCGCCAGACCGGCATGGTCTTCCAGCAGTTCAACCTGTATCCGCACAAGACGGTGCTGGGCAATGTAATGGAAGGTCTTGTGACGGTGAAAAAAATCAAGCGTGACGAAGCGGCCGAACGTGGCCGGATTCTGCTGGATCGGGTGGGTCTGTCGGACAAGCAAGACCAGTATCCGTCCCGATTGTCCGGTGGGCAACAACAGCGGGTTGCCATCGCACGTGCACTCGCGATGGAGCCGGAAGTGATGTTGTTTGATGAGCCAACTTCTGCCCTTGATCCCGAACTGGTTGGAGAGGTACTTTCCGTCATGAAGGAACTGGCTGAGGAAGGCATGACCATGCTGGTCGTGACCCATGAATTGAAGTTTGCCCGTAATGTGGCGAACAAAATCGTATTTATGGCAGATGGATCGATAGTGGAAGAGGCAAGTCCACAGGCCTTTTTTGAACATCCGACGCAAGAACGCACCCGCCGTTTCTTGCAACAAATTACTGAATTTTGATGAAGATGATAGCGATCGGAAGAAAGAACGTACCCGGAGCCGCTATTTAAGGTCGTGAACGATATCAGTTCAACTAAACTTTTTGCACAAGAACGGAGAGGACAGAAGAAACCTGAAGAAGCGGAGCGTGCGCCTTTATCCCCTGATTTTCCCCTTGAAGAAGGGAATCAAAAAAATCTGGGGATAACAGCGATCGGAAGGTTGTTCTGTCATCGGAGTGGCAAGTGCAAACCTTTTTCGCTTGAACTTAACCTATTTTAAGAAAGAAGGATAACATCATGAATGTAACAACCGTATGGAAAGGCAAACGCGCATTTACTTCCGAAGGACCCTCTGGCTATGCCGTTGGCATGGATGCCACTGCTGCTTATGGTGGTGACAGCAAGGGTGCGACCCCGATGGAATTGTTACTGGCGGGTCTCGGCGGCTGTATGGGAATCGATATTACGATGATTCTGGACGCATTCCTGGACAAAATTGAGTCGATTGAGATTGAAGCGCAGGGGACACGCAGCGAAGAGATGCCGAAAGGCTTCACATCCATTAATCTGATCTTCAAAGTCGATGGGGATATCCCGGATTACCGTATCTGGAAAGCCATTCAGATGGCTGAGGAAAAATATTGTGCAGTTTCCGCTTCACTGAACGCCGACATTCATCCGAAGCTGATCCTGAACGGCGTAAGCACACCTCGTCCTTAACAGCACGCGCATAAAATTTATACTGAGCAGGCACTTCCAATTGTGGGAGTGCCTTTTTTGGCTTTTTTAACCGATCCATATAGTTCGTAGATAAAGTCAGGCTGAATGTTGAACAAGGTTCCAGATGCCCATGAATTCCGTGATAGCCTCATCGATCGTTGCAAAAGGAACGCCATCGCGGGCTTGTGTAGATATACCTTGCATAAAGGTATCAAATACGGTGGTTAGCATGTCTACATTCGTGGAAGCAGGAATTTCACCGTTATCCACGGCACGCCGGATGCAATCCTGCAGGCGGTTGCGCGTCAGCTTTCTTTTCTCAGCGGCAATGTCACGGATATGATTGTTTTTGGAAGAACATGTGCTGGCTGACAGCACAATTAAACAGCCGGATGGATGCGTGCTGTCTGTTTGCATTTTTGCGGTACTTCTTAGTGTTGTTTCAATCGCTTCTCTTGGTGACAGCGTGAGATCCGAGAAACTTTCCGTCACACGTCCAAACGTATTCATATATCGTTCTACTGTTTCTTTATACAGCGCTTCTTTGGAATCAAAGGCTGCATAAAAGCTGGCTGCTGAAATATCCCCCATGGCTGCTCGGAGCTGAAGTAATGAAGTGGCCTCGAATCCTTGCTCCCAAAAGAGCATCATCGCCTGTAATAGGGCTTCATCCCGATCAAAAATGCGCGGACGTCCCGTTCTTGCCATAAGAGATTCCCCCCTTTTTATTAATTATATACTAATCGATCCAAAAGTCATTGACAAGGTGAAGTAGTCTGAATAATATAAGGAATGATCGATCCATAATTTGATTACTCATTCTACACTACCTTAAAAGGAGCTGTACAGATGTCGAATATATCTTCTCATCGTTTTCCGTGGTTAGGGTTGCTGGCCCTGGCTATGGCGGGTTTCATAGCTATTATGACCGAAACACTTCCTGCGGGGTTGCTGCCGCAAATTAAAGAAGGGCTACAGATCTCTGAGGCAGGGGCGGGGCAGCTTGTCACCTTTTATGCTGTTGGGTCGCTGGTCGCTGCCATACCAGTGGCGGTGCTGACCAAGGGCTGGCGGCGGCGTCCGCTTTTACTCCTGTCCATTATCGGTTTTCTTGTCTTCAACACCATTACTGCCCTCTCGTCAAACTATGTGCTGACACTTTTCGCTCGTTTCTTGGCCGGTGTTGCAGCGGGTGTCTCCTGGGGCCTGATCGGTGGCTATGCATTACGGATGGTACCTGAGCATCTCAAGGGAAGGGGGATGGCTGTGGCTATGATTGGCACGCCGATTGCCTTATCATTTGGTGTTCCGGCAGGTACGCTGCTTGGTTCATTTATGGGCTGGCGCTCGGTGTTCTGGCTGATGTCATTGCTGGCGTTTATACTGATTTTCTGGGTGCTTTGGAAAGTACCCGACTATCCGGGGCAGTCAGCGGATAAGCGGATCTCCGTCAAGCAAGTCCTGTTCACCCCCGGTGTAATTCCCATTTTAACTGTCGTTTTAGCCTGGATGTTGGCTCATAATATTTTATATACGTATATTGCTCCTTTTCTCACCGATGTTGGTTTGGAATCCAAGGTTGGACTCATTTTACTTGTATTTGGTCTGATGGCATTGGTGGGCATCTGGATTACAGGTATTTTCATTGATCGGTGGTTACGTAGGCTGGTTCTCCTGAGCCTTGCGGGCTTTGCTTTGATTTCCCTTGTATTAGGTCTTTGGAGTGAGCATGTTATAGTCATCTTCGGTTCTGTTGCGCTGTGGGGTCTGACATTTGGCGGTGCGGCTACCCTGTTGCAGACCGGACTTGCTCAAGCTACGGGCGAACAAGGTGTTGATCTTGTCATGCCGATTAATACAACCGTTTGGAATCTGGCTATTGCCCTTGGGGGAATGGCGGGAGGTGTTCTTCTGAATCAATGGGGAGCTTCGTCATTTAACTGGGCCATCTTGGCTTTAACATTGGTGGCTTTGTTTGTTGCATGGCGTGCCAAAGGATATGGATTTCGCCCATCCAGGAGTCACTAAACATCTGTCAACAAAAATAACTCGGTTAGCCCGGTCGCCATGTAAATGGCGGCCTTTTGTTGGAGGTTATGCCCCGGCAATAGATATATCCATTTCAAGACAATCCGAATTCTGGCGGTTATGTGGTATGATTAATTCAGAGGACAGAACATCCTAATCCTGCTCTTTATATGTAAGCGCTTATACAGATGACGGAAGGTGCGACATGTTTAAAAGGTTGATACGAACTACTAATAATCTCAAATTAAAGCATAAATTGCTTATTTCCTATGTCCTGGTCGTCATGATTCCGGTCCTGATTGTAGGTCTGGCTGTGACCAGTTATTTTCGCCAACAAGCTTTGGACAATGCGATAGGACAGACCATCATCAATGTGGACAAGATTAAGAGCCAGACGGCGACGATGTTACGTGTACCGACAGATATATCCAACCTTTTGATGTTCAATGCGGATCTCAAGGAGATCGTGAATAAACGGTATAAGAGCGTTGTGGAACTAACCTCGGCTTATCTTGCATACAAAGATTTTCAGGAATACAGGCGTTTGTACCGTGAGATAGCGGGTATTCGCTTTTACTCCACTAACCCAACATTGATTAACAACCTTGAATTCATTCCAGTAGACAAGCAAACGGAAGAGAGCTACTGGTACCAACAGGCACTGAAAACAACCAGCATCGGGTGGTTCTACATTCCGGACAAGGAAGATAATCCTGTACACAAGCTCAGTTTGGTACGCAAAGTACCTTTTGCCGAATATCGGACCGAGGGCGTGTTGATGATTGTGATCAATCAGGATGAGCTGAATGGATTGCTCCGTCAGGAACAGTTCGAGACGATGATTACGGATGAGCAGGGTTATGTGGTTGCAGCCAAGAATACCGAACTGGTAGGAAAAACGCTGGACAAGCTTGATTTTGGCGTTGATCTGCAGAGTCAGGCCAAAGGCACCATTGAAGCTGATTTTCGCGGTGAGCCATCCAATATTGTTATTGATGAATTGGGACCTGGGTCGAGTATGAACAGCCTGAAGGTTATTTCAGTTTTTGCCACCAAAAATATAGTCAAGGATGCCAATAGAGTGAGCATGATCGGCATGATTTTCATTATCCTTGTGCTCGTTATCGCCCTATTATTCGTATATATTATCTCGTTCCTCACTTCGAACCGATTGCTCCGGCTGAGCAAACACCTCAACAAGCTGGCATTAGGTGACCTGAACGTGACCTCGCGGATTGATGGAAACGATGAGATTGGACAATTGTCACGACAGTTCAACTATATGGTGAAAAGTATCAATGAACTCATGACGCAGGTGGTAGAAGCGACAGAACAGAACAATCAATTGGAAATCGCCCAAAAAGAGATTAAACTGAAAATGATGGCGAGCCAGATCAATCCACATTTCTTGTTTAATGCACTGGAGTCCATTCGGATGAAAGCGCATATTAAGGGAGAAGCAGAGATTGCCAACATCGTCAGGTTGCTGGGCAAGCTGATGCGTAAGAGTCTGGAGATTGGCAGTGGAAAAACAACCTTCCGGGCTGAACTTGAAATGGTACGTTCCTATTTGGAAATTCAGAAATTCCGTTATGGCGACCGCCTTGCATTCCAGATCGACATCGATCCCGAGGTGGAGAAGATGTACATTCCGCCTCTGATTATTCAACCTTTGGTTGAGAATGCGATTGTCCATGGTCTGGAAAATAAAGAGGGTACAGTCCGTGTTCATATAAGTATTCGTTTAGTAGAAAACATTGTGCAGATCCGTGTGGATGACAATGGTGCAGGCATAACGCCAGAACGACTGGTTGAGGTGATTCAGTTTATCTGCGGACCGGAGGAACAGGAGAAGAGTCGGATCGGCATGCGTAATGTACATCAACGCTTAACATTGACGTACGGGGAGCCATATGGATTGCAGATTAAGAGTGTATATGGGGAAGGAACAGAGGTTTCTTTCACTTTGCCAGCAGGAGGGGACCAACATGTATAAAGTGTTTTTGGTGGATGATGAACCGAGCATACGTGAGGGACTGACTACCATTATTGAGTGGGAAAAATACGGATTCCAGGTCGTTGCTACAGCTGCCAGCGGGCGTGAGGCCATCTCCCGGTTTGAAGAATTGGAGCCTGATCTGACGATTATTGATATTCGCATGCCCGGTATGACCGGGCTGGATGTGATTGAAGAAGTACGCCGGAATCATCCGGATTCACACTTTTTGATATTGAGCGGTTATGCGGATTTTGATTATGCCAAGAAAGCTATCAGTTTCGGTGTGGATGGTTATCTGCTCAAACCGGTGGATGAAGAAGAGATGATTGGTGAGCTGGAACGGATTGCTACGATTTTGAACCGTGAACGGGAGACAATGGCTCGACAAGCTGGTGAGGATACCGTCTTTAGGGAGCATCAGATTGAGGCTTTGCTCTTTGACAGTCTAGAGGGCGCGGGCAGCATGGAAGAAGATAGCCTGGGGCTGCATTGGCCTCACTATCAGATTGTACTGCTTGAGATGCATGCGGCCCCAGATCTGCAGCGGGGAAGTGTAATGAAACGCAAACTGATTGAAGCATTTGACCAGAAGGACCGAGGTATTGTGTTCTCGTTCCATTCCGGTCTGGGGCTGTTAATCAAGGAAACAATCACATCCGAGTCCTCTGCAAGAAATCTGTATGATGAGCTGGAAGGACTTCTGGGAGAATGGGAGGTCCACATGTATGGTGCTGCAGGTGAACCCGTACATTCCACTTCTGAAATTGCGCGGTCATATACGCAGGCGAATCGTATACTCGGTGAACGCTTCCTGTTCACGGAGCACCGCATCATGCTGTGGACTGAAGGTAGTGAAGGCGAGGGCGTTGTTAAGGCAGAAGTTGAAGCTGTCGACGGAGCACCACATGAGCCAGTTGAGGACGAACTTGCAGACAAGCTGTATTATGCGTTAGACATCCGCAGCAGTGAGTCAGTCATGCGAGTACTGAGTGAGATGGAAGAGCGCCTGGTCCCGTATCACCGAACAGAGCAAGCGATCAAAACGGCCTTCTCACAGGTATTCTCCCTGGCGTTCAACAAGCTTGCAGCGACGAACCAACATATGCACTCCATCATGCAGGAACATTCGGTTCTGATTAACGAAGTCTATCATCAATTTACGATGTCTGACCTCAAAGTTATAGCCGCGGAACATTTTAATCGACTTATTCAACGTATGGGTGGGGGAAGCAAGGATACTGTATTGAAACAGATGATTGAATTCATCCAGCGTAATCCTGGCGAAAATCTCAAGCTGGAGGTCCTTGCTGAAGTGTTTAACTATAACAGCAGTTACTTGGGTAAGTTGTTCAAGAATCATACAGGAGAGTATTTCAATGCATTTCTGGACAAGGTCCGTATGGAAAAGGCCAAGGAATTGCTGGATGAAGGACTGAAGGTCCATCAGGTCGCGGCGAGAGTGGGCTATGCGAATGTGGACTACTTCCACGGTAAGTTCAAGAAATATGTAGGGGAATCCCCTTCGGCTTACAAACAGGCCAGAACCCAATCCTCTCCTAAAGGGATGAATACAGGTACCAACGAGGAATAAGTAAGGAGTAATGGGCCTTGCCCTTGCCTATTGTGTAAAACGTTTTCGTTAACCCTGGTAAATGTACAGATTCATTATATTGTCCATGCACTTCCCATGATAAGCAATGGTCACGGCATGCTTCACATCTTAGACTGGATTTACAAGAATCCAGAGGAAGGGATGGCTATACGATATGAATTTGTCTGATATAAGTTCTGCACGTCGTACATTGAACTTAAACGGAACATGGCAGTTTCGTTTGGATCCGGCGTCCATTGAACTCGTTGAACAAGAGAGAATACCGCCTTCACAGTGTGGAAATACATCATGGGAGACCATTCAGATTCCCGGTTCATGGGAAGAGCAAGGATACGGAGATGAGCCGGAATACGAAAGGCTAGATACCTGGACCAAGGTACGCGAGTATGAAGGCTCAGCCTGGTATGCTCAGGATGTTCATGTTCCATCAGACGATCCCGGATGTCACTATGTATTCAGATTGGAAGGGGTCCGATGGACAACGAATCTCTGGATCAATGGACAGTATGCCGGGCAGCAGGATAGTCTGGTGAATCAACAAAAGTGGGATGTTACCTCGTTGATGAAGCAGGGAGAAGTGAATCGGGTGGAGATCCGTGTGGATAATACGATGAAACTTCCGCTGGCGGGTAGCCATATTCATTCACTGCATACGGCCACAGCCTGGGGTGGAATAACGGGTGGTGTTTATCTGGACATTCTGCCTCCATGCCGATTACAGATGTTACGGATTCAACCAGATGCTGAGAATGGAATGCTTCTGATTGATTGTACTGTAAGCGCTCCCGCAAATGAATCGGCTGAATCGATGCAAGTGCATGTGGATATCCGGCATCCAGACGGCACATGGCTTGATCGGTATAGTTGTCATGTGAATTTGAGTGTTCAAGCAAATGGGGATACAAGTTCAGCAGGTTTAACTGAAAGCAACACTTTAATAGATCAGATGCGGTTGGATCTGGGGAAAGGCAAGTCTATTGCAAGATGGTCGGATGAATCTCCTGAATTATATAAGGCAGTGATCCGTCTGCATAACGGTGAACAGGAGCTGGATCGGCTGGACCAATCATTTGGTGTACGCTCCTTTGCAACAAACGGGAAGCAGCTTGAATTGAATGGGACACCAGTATATCTGCGCGGATACGTTGATTGCTGTATCTTTCCACTGACAGGTTATCCTGTGTGGGATAAGGAACATTATCTTCAGCAGTTTCGAATCGCCAGAACATACGGCTTCAATCACGTCCGTCTGCATGGGTGGAGCGCGCCTGAGCCTTTCTGGGACGCGGCTGATGAAGCTGGCATGCTGGTGCAGGCTGAACTCCCACATTGGTCTCGTTTCTTTGAGCAATCGAATCAGTCTGCGCCAGCTGAGGTATTGTCCTATCTGACACAAGAACTGGACGGGTTGCTTCAGTCGCTGCATAGACATCCTTCATTCGTTATGTTCTCCATGGGAAATGAACTCATTGGTCCGAATGGCCACCCTGAACTCAATGCATTGGTATCGAGAGCAAGGGATATGGACCCGACCCGCTTATATACGGATAATACAGGTTTTGGGCAACTTCCGCCGCAAGGGCGGGAAGGTGATTATTATATTCAGTCGTTGAACTGGCATCCCCCGTTGGAATCCGCATATTCTGCTGTGCCGGATACCACGCTAGACTATCATGCAGTCACTCGGCTCGCGGAGCATCCTGTTATAGGACACGAACATGCACAGTACACCATGTATGTGCGGCCCCAAGAGCGAGCCAAGTATACTGGCGTATTGCGTCCTAGCTGGTTACGACCGATCGAAGAATCGTTGACAAACAAAGGCATGATGGCTGATCTGGAGCATTTTCAACAGGTCAGTGGTACCCATCTTTTACGTTCCCTCAAAGAAGCCATGGAGCGAATACGGCGTACACCGGACGCTGCGGGCGTACAGCTTCTGGACATTCGCGATTTTCCAGGGCAGGGACATGCTACGACGGGCATTCTGGATGTATTTTGGGATGACAAGGGCATTACAACACCTGAAGAGTTTATGTGTTTCAACGCAGATGTGGTGCTGTTGCTAAGCTGCAAGGAGCGCACATTCTACGCCGGAGAACCTATTCTTGTCGATGTAGGCATCTCACATTACGGTAAAGACCCACTCAAGGATGTATCCATACAGTGGAAGTTAATTAGTGATGATGTGATACTTACTGAAGGGGAATGGAAGACCGGAGATATTCAATGTGGGTGCGTCAAGTCACTGGGAAGCATCGTCGCTACCGCACCTCATGAAGGGGCAGCAGCTTTTCGCATTGAAGCGGAGCTGCGATCAGGCGATTTGGACAGAACTGTAGCGAATGTATGGCATGGCTGGTCGTTTCCTTTTTATCAGTCTCATCCGGGTTCGAATCGGTTCTGGAATACCGTGGCAGAGTTGAAGCCATTCCTGGGTCAAGCACATGATGATTGCGTAGATCGAATCGATGGATTCCAGTTGTTGAAAAATCGGGAGATTGACTTGGTTATTGTTCAGTCGTTAACACCTAATGTCGTTGATTATGTGGTCAACGGGGGGAGTGTTTGGCTACAGTCAACCGCAGAAGGGTTATATGATTCAGTGGATACCAAGTATCTGCCTGTATTCTGGAATTACCTGATGTTTGCTACACAGCCTGGTGCAACAATGGGCATGTATTTGAGAGATCAGTTAGCACTACTGGGCTCCTTCCCGCATGATAGGGCTTCAGATTGGCATTGGTATCACTTGGTGAACGGTACGCCAGCCATCTGTTTAGATACGTTGCCGGGGGTGGAACCGCTGATTGAAGTGGTGGATCATTTCCATCGGGCCAAACGGCTGGCTTATGCTTTTGAGGCAAAAGTAGGGAAGGGCAAGATTCTGGTATCCACACTTCCATTTGCTGATCTGGCGTTAATGAAGCGCCCGGAAGCCGCCTACTTGTTTAAACAGATACTTGCGTATCTGAACGGGAATCAATTCCGTCCAGCAACCTCCATATCGGTAGCCCAGTTGCTTGGGATCGTTAAACTGCAGACCATTCAATTTACATTGTAATCATAGGGGACCCGCAAGGGTCTCTTTTGCATGTTATGTATTTGAAGTAAACGATTACTATAAAACGTTTTCGTCATTAACCATTTAAACTCAATTTTCCCTTTATATTGATTTTATTGTTTTTGAAAGTAGAATTTATCACTGATTTTAACTAATTAATGTCGGATTATATATGCCTATATCTAATTTTTATATGATTTTCTCTAAAATCCAGATGGTATTTTGAAAACGCTCTATCGAGTATGATTATTTTATAAAACAGAGGAGGGGGAACGGAGATGGAAACGCTAACAAAAAAATCCGCTTCCGCGAACAGAAGCAGTGACCCCAAACCGCCTTTAAAGAATCGGCGGAACGGAATTTGGGACAGAATGAAACAGCAGAAATATCTCTATCTCATGTCATTGCCATTCGTAGCTTGGGTTTTCGTATTTAACTATCTGCCACTATGGGGATGGACGATGGCTTTCCAAAACTATAAACCTGCCAGATCGTTTGGTGATCAAGAGTGGGTTGGTTTTAAACACTTTGTAGAGCTGTTCAGTGATGATCGTTTCTATCTGGTACTTCGGAATACGCTTGCAATGAGCTTGATGGGACTAGTTGTCGGTTTTATCGTACCGATATTCTTCGCTATTCTCCTGAATGAAATGAGAGGCATGTTCTTCAAACGTGCCGTGCAAACGGTATCATATCTGCCTCACTTTGTATCCTGGGTTGTTGTAGCCGGGATCATTACGAAGATGCTCTCCACCGATGGAGGGATTATCAATGATCTATTGGTAGGGCTGAACATTATCGATCAGCCGATCCAATTCATGGCCAAGGGGAACTTGTTCTGGTACATTGTAACCGCTTCAGATATGTGGAAAGAAACCGGTTGGAATGCCATTATCTATCTGGCGGCGATTACAGGTATCGACAATGAGCTGTATGAAGCTTCCCGTGTAGATGGAGCTAACCGCTGGAGACAAATGTGGCATATTACGCTGCCTGGCATACGGACCACGATTTCCGTACTGTTCATCATGTCCATTGGACATCTTATCAGTATCGGTTTCGAGAAGCAGTTCTTGCTTGGCAACAGTCTGGTCACAGACTACTCGGAAGTACTTGATCTATACGCGCTCAATTATGGTTTGAATATGGGACGATTCTCGTATGGTACAGCCATAGGTATATTCAACTCCGTTGTCAGTATCATCCTTCTGTTTACTGCAAACGGCTTGTTCAAAAAATTCACAAAAGAAAGCATCATGTAGGGAGGGGACGACATTATGGCGAACAAAGCATTCAATGCTACTCGGGGCGATAAACTGTTCGATATATTCAATATCCTCGCGATGACCATGGTGCTGGTTGTAACACTTTATCCATTCCTTAACGTACTAGCCATCTCACTCAATAACTCGACAGATACAGTACGTGGTGGAATTTACTTGTGGCCTCGCGAATTCACATTACAGAACTACAAAACGATTTTCCAATATGATGGATTGTTACAAGGTTTGCAGATCTCCATTCTGCGTACGCTTGTAGGTACCGTGCTCGGATTGATCAGTTCATCCATGATCGCCTTTACACTGAGCAGACCTGATTTTGGACTTAGAAAATTTGTTTCCACAACGCTCGCCCTCACGATGTATTTCTCCGGTGGTCTGATTCCGGTGTACATTCTGATGCGTGACTTGAACCTGATCGGTACATTCTGGGTATATGTATTGCCTGGCATGATCAGTGCATTTAACGTGTTCATCATCCGTTCATTCATTGATGGCCTGCCATACTCATTGCAGGAATCCGCGAAGCTGGACGGAGCGAATGACTTTACAATCTATTACAGAATCATCCTGCCATTGTGTAAACCAGTGCTTGCTACCATCGCATTGTTCCTGGCTGTAGGTCAATGGAATGCGTGGTTCGATACGTACCTGTATAATGGTTCGAAGGCACATCTGACCACGCTCCAATACGAGCTGATGAAAGTATTGCAAAGTACACAGCAGGGCTCAGGTGCTGGACGAAATGCCAATGATATGGCGCAGCAAATGACACAGATTTCACCGGAATCGATCAAAATGGCGATTACGATCGTTGTAACGGTTCCAATCCTCATTGTATATCCATTCCTTCAGAAGTACTTTGTTGGCGGTATGACACTGGGCGCAGTAAAAGGTTAAACAAGTGGGTACAGGCTGCCACATAGAGCGGCCGTACATCTACAAATGAAGCATCAGGATACCCGAAGCGCAGCCATATGGTCTGCGCTTCACCGTATAGGGCTGCGGTGTGGTATTCATGAAGCTATAGACAGGGACAAAAAAGTCCCGGATAAGACAGACATATGAAACAGGGAGGATTACCATTATGGCAAGTTCCAAAATGAAGATTGCACTGGCTCCAGTGCTTGCGATGTCATTGCTCGCAGGTTGTGGTGGTGGAAGCGGCGGTGATACGTCGTTTAAGGATACAAGTTCAGAGACTACTCCACTTACATTCGATTTCTTTAGTGTGGATCCTAGTCCGAACTGGAATGGGATGAAGGACGAAGTGGGTAAAGTCCTTACAGAAAAAACAGGCGTAACGCTTAACGGTGAATTTGCCGTTAGTGGTGGTCAGGATAAAATCTCCTTAATGGCGGCGAGCGGAGACTATCCGGATATCGTTTCACCCAAAGGAGAACTTAGCAAACTGGTGGATGCCGGGGCAATGCTCGATCTAACGGAACTGATTGACCAATATGCTCCCAATCTGAAGAAGCTATATGGTAATTACATGGACCGGTTGAAATACAGTAATGAGGATCAGGCTATTTATGTGCTGCCGACGTATTATGCGGTAGACCAGAAGTACTTTGATGCAGGTGGCGGATTTGGTATTCAGCATCGTGTACTGAAAGAACTCGGATACCCGGAAGTGCGTACACTTCAGGATTACGAGAATGTATTGAAGGCGTACAAAGAGAAACACCCAACGATTGATGGTCAGCCAACCATCCCGTTAACGTTGGATGCGGATGATTGGAGAATCATGATTACCGTAACGAATCCGGCCTTCCAGGCAACAGGGGCACCGGATGACGGTGAATACTATATCGATCCAGAGACGTATGAAGCACGTCTGCATTACAAGCGTCCAGAGGAAAAAGAGTACTTCCGCTGGTTGAACCATATGTACAATGAGGGACTCCTTGATCAGGACAGCTTCATTCAGAAAACAGACCAATACAAATCCAAAATTGCAAGTGGGCGTGTTCTTGGTGTCATTGACCAGGATTGGGGATATTCCGATGCAGAAAATGCATTGAAATCCGCGGGCAAGTCTGAAGCAACGTATTCACACTTCCCGGTTACCCTGTCCGAGGATATCAAGGATCAAACCTTCCAGGATCCTGGTTTTGTATCCGGTTGGGGTGTAGGGATTACAACGACCAATCCGGATCCGGTTCGTACGATCAAATTCTTCGATTACCTGGCTTCTGAAGAGGGGCAAGTGCTGATGAACTGGGGAATTGAAGGTAAACAGTACGAAGTGAAGGACGGCAAACGTGTCATTCCTGCCGACATTCAAGACCAGAAAACCAATAATGCAGCCGTATTCCAGAAAGAAACAGGTATTGGGCTGTACACCAATTTGTCTGGTCATTATGGAGACGGTGTGAAGGACTCAACGGATAACTATTATACTACGAATTTCCCTGAACAGATCGTGGCGGCATATTCCGATGCAGAGAAAGAAACACTCAAAGCTTA
This sequence comes from Priestia sp. FSL H7-0729, assembly GCF_038005685.1. NCBI lineage: Bacteria > Bacillati > Bacillota > Bacilli > Caryophanales > Bacillaceae > Priestia > Priestia sp. FSL H7-0729. The sequence goes on along the minus strand of NZ_JBBOTQ010000009.1, from coordinate 85,856 downwards.
CGGCGCTACAACATGGAAAGATCTCTTCCCGGGTGAAGACGAGTTCCCAATCAAACCTTGGGGAGCAGCATACAATCTGCCAACACCAGGTGACTCTAACTATAACGTCATCTTCAAGAAAACACAGGATATCATCCGGAAACGTATCCCAGAAGCCATTCTGAGTACACCTGAACAGTTCGATGCGATTTATGACGGCATGATTGCAGAAGTGAACCAAGCAGGCGCGGAAGATATGGAGAAACAATATACAGAGCTCGTACAAAACCGTGTTCAACTGTGGAGCGGTGAAGAGGCTAAGTAAGTGTATTGAATAGTCATATTTTAACCGAGAAAAAACCCGGGCAGCCGGGTTTTTTCTTATACCTAAAACGTTTTCTAAAAAACGTTTTCAATTTTACAAATTCACTATTGACAAGGACTATGGGAGCGATTATTATTCAATTATGAAAGCACTTACATTAACTTGTACAGCTTGTGATAATCACCTGAAGCTCAAAGTAAAAAGGTACAAGACTGAAGAAGAAATAAGGCAAGAGAAGAACAATTTTATTTTTCGGAAAACGCTTCAAATGTTATAAAAACAAGAAAATGACATTCGCTTCATCTGGTCACGGTATGCGCAGGTCAGCCTGTTATACAAATATACAGCTTCATTATATCCATAAGGGGGATTACACATGAAGGGCAAAACACCAAAAACATTCGCAATGCTTCTGTTAGCCAGTGCTCTTGCAATTACAGCAGGATGCAGTGGCAATGGAGGAGGATCTAACGCTTCAGAAAAGCCGGTTGATTCCGGTGACACAACCAGTCCAGTAACCTTTACATTCTTTGGTGCAGATGCAAGTCCGAACTGGAATAACATGAAGGATGCTGTCGGTCAAGAGATTACCAAGGCGACGGGAGTTACAATTGAGGCTGAGTATGATGTGAATAATGGTGGAGATCAAAAGATTCCTTTGATGGCTGCGAGTGGTGATTACCCTGATATTATCTATCCTAAAGGCAACTTGTCGAAGCTTGTGGATGCAGGCGCGATGCTGGACCTGACCGATCTGATTGAGGAGCATGCTCCCAATTTGAAAAAAATCTATGGTGATCAGATGAACCGTCTGAAATATAGTTTGGAAGATCAAGCGATCTATACGATTCCGACCAACATGGGTGTGGATAACGTTGCATTTGACGCTACAGGCGGATTCGAAATTCAACAAAGAGTATTAAAAGAGCTTGGCTACCCTGAAGTGAAAACACTTGAGGATTATGAAAACGTACTGAGAACGTATTATGAAAAACATCCAACGATTGATGGTCAACCAACTATTCCGTTAACATTAAACGCAGATGACTGGAAGATCATGATCACGGTAACGAACCCAGCGTTCCAAGCTACGGGTGGACCGGATGATGGTGAGTATTATATCAATCCTGAAACCTATGAAGCCGTTCTCCACTACAAACGTCCTGAAGAAAAAGAATATTTCCGTTGGTTGAACAAAATGTATAATGAAGGACTGCTCGACAAAGATACATTTGTTCAAAAGGATGACCAATACAAGTCCAAAATCGCCAGTGGCCGTGTCCTCGGTCTGATCGACCAGGAGTGGAACTATGGTGAGGCAGAGAATGCTTTGAAATCGTCTAACGGTGGCGATAAAACATATGCCCACTTCTCCGTTTCCTTGAACAAGGATATTGTGGATCATACGTTCCAACCGACAGGATTTGACGGTTATGGTATCGGAATCACGACTTCGGCCAAAGATCCGGTACGTATCATCAAATTCATGGATTGGCTTGCATCTGATGAAGGTCAGGTTCTGAGAAACTGGGGTGTTGAAGGCCAACACTACCAAGTAGAGAATGGCAAACGCACTATTCCGGCTGACGTACAAGATCGCAAAACCAATGATAACTCTGCCTTTACGAAAGAATCTGGCGTAGGCATGTATAACATTTTTAGTGCCAGATACGGTGATGGTGTGAAAGATGCCACAGATAACTACTATACAACGAACTTCCCTGAACAGATTCAAGCAGGCTACACAGCAGCTGAGAAGGAGACGCTGAAGGCGTATGGTATTACAACATGGAAAGAGTTCTATCCTTCCGAAGATGATCTGAAACTGAAAGATTGGGGCGCAGCATACAATATGCCTGTACCTTCTGATACGGATTACAACGTAACGTTCCAGAAAACACAAGATATCGTACGTAAACGTATTCCAGAGGCTATCCTTGCCAAACCTGAGAACTTCGACAGCGTATATGATGGACTTCTGGCTGAACTCGATAAAGCGGGTGCAGTGGAGATGGAGAAACAATACACCATTTGGATTAAGGAACGTGTAGCACTCTGGACTGGAAAAGATGTGAAATAAGACTGAAAACCAAGCAGGAAAAGTGATGGTTTTCATAGCGAAAAAAGCCCTTGAAAAAGGGCTTTTTTTATTGTTGACGTATGGTGTCGAATAGCCTATAATCTATCATGTAAGCACTTTCAGTAAGCGTTTTATAGTATATTTCGAAAACGTTTTATGTATGTTAGAAGAAGAAAGTTAAAATGAGTGCTGCTGACTGTCGAGCTCCAAAAATCTGGTTTTTACAGCACGTATCGTAAGCGCATTCAAAAAAGTGGTATCCTCAGGCAAAAAGCCTGTTATACAGATAAAACCTTCATAAATAATAGGGGGAACTAGACAATGAGAGGCAAAATGAAAGGTAATACACCCAAGACGTTTGCAATGTTAATGCTCGCAAGTGCAATGTTGGTTACAGCTGGCTGTGGGAATTCGGGCTCCAAAGAGACTACAGAGTCCAGCGGTACCGAACCAATAACAGTGACGTTCTTCGGAGCGGATGCAAGTCCAACCTGGAACAAGATGCAAGATGCTGTCGGTAAAAAGATCACAGAGCAAACAGGCGTTACAATTGAAGCTGAATATGATGTAAACGATGGTGGTAACCAGAAGATTGCATTGATGGCTGCCAGTGGCGACTTTCCTGATATGATCTACCCTAAAGGTAACTTGTCCAAACTTGTGGATGCGGGCGCGATGCTGGATCTCACGGATCTGATTGAAGAGCATGCTCCCAATTTGAAAAAAATCTATGGGGAACAGATGAACCGTTTGAAATACAGTCTCGAAGATCAAGCAATCTATACCATTCCAACCAATATGGGTGTCGATAACGTTACATTTGACGCTACAGGTGGATTCGAAATTCAGCAAAGAGTATTAAAAGAGCTCGGGTACCCTGAAGTGAAGACACTTGAGGATTACGAGAACGTACTGAGAGCTTATTATGAAAAACATCCAACGATCGATGGTCAGCCAACCATTCCTTTGACATTAAATGCAGATGACTGGAAGATCATGATCACGGTAACGAACCCGGCCTTCCAGGCAACAGGTGCACCGGATGATGGTGAATATTACATTGATCCTGAAACGTATGAAGCAAAGCTGCACTACAAACGTCCAGAGGAAAGAGAATATTTCCGCTGGTTGAACAAAATGTACAATGAAGGCCTACTGGACAAAGATGCATTTGTTCAAAAGGATGATCAATATAAGTCTAAAATTGCCAGTGGCCGTGTCCTCGGTCTGATTGACCAAGAGTGGAACTATCAAGAAGCGGAGAACGCACTCAAATCATCGGGCAAGGATGATGCCACATATGCTCACTTCTCTGTATCACTTAACGATGAAATTGTGGATCACACGTTCCAACCAGCAGGATTTGACGGTTATGGTATCGGGATTACAACTTCAGCCAAAGATCCAGTGCGTATCATCAAATTCATGGATTGGCTTGCTTCCGATGAAGGACAAGTCCTGAGAAACTGGGGTATTGAAGGCGAACACTATAACGTAGAAGATGGAAAACGTGTGATTCCAGATGAAGTTCAAGATCGTAAAACAAATGACAATGCCAATTTCAGTAAAGAAACAGGAATCGGGATGTATAACATATTTAGCGCAAGATACGGTGATGGTGTAAAAGATTCTACGGATAACTATTACACAACGAACTTCCCAGAGCAGATCGTAGCTGGTTACACAGCTGCCGAGAAAGAAACACTGAAAGCTTATGGAATCACGACCTGGAAAGAGTTCTATCCGGCTGAAGAAGATCTGCCAGTTAAGGACTGGGGCGCTGCATATAACATGTCAGTACCTTCCGGTACAGACTATGAGGTAACATTCCAGAAAACGCAGGATATCATCCGTAAGCGGATTCCGGAAGCTGTTCTGACTACACCAGCAAACTTTGATGCAACATATGATGCTTTACTGGCTGATTTGGACAAAGCTGGTGCAGTTGAAATGGAGAAACAATTTACGGTTTGGGTTAAGGAACGTGTCTCCCTGTGGACTGGAAAAGACGTAAAATAATATGGATTGTCTGCAATCCATGGTTAAAACAAGGAAGGCCCTGCGAAGGGCCTTTTTTTATGTGGTTGATGTGTGATGATTTGCATTGACGCAAATTTGGAAATCACATATAATTTCCTTATTGTAAGCACTTACCGAAAACGTTTTATAAAATGAAGAAATCATCTTAAGCATTCTAAAGCCGATCGAGGAACAGGAGCTAATCATGTCCCAACACAACAACCAAACTAAAATTAACCGTTTATGGTATCGACAACCGGCAAAACGCTGGGAAGAAGCGTTGCCCATCGGAAACGGCCGTCTTGGAGGCATGGTGTACGGCGGCGCAGTGAATGAACGAATACAGCTCAATGAAGATACGTTATGGTCAGGGTTTCCACGGGATACGATTCAATACAGTAGTCAACGGTATTTGAAGCAGACGCGTGAGTTGATTATGTCTGAACAGTATGGTGAAGCTGAGGATTTGTTGAACCGTGAAATGCTCGGTCGTGATGTGGAGGCCTACCAGCCGATGGGTCATTTTCTTTTGCACCATGAGGGTCTGGATGATCTTTCGTATGATGCATTTGAGCGTGAGCTTGATCTGGAATTGGGTATTGCGACCACAACGTACTCATGGGCAGGAACTCGTTATGTACGTGAAGTGTATTCCAGTGCTTCTGATGATCTGATGGTCTGCACATTAACTGCTGATCGGAAGGGCGCTGTGGGTGTAAGTGTTACTCTGGACAGTCCACATCCTTATCGCATTGAGACAACAGGAGATGCACTAACCATGTTCAGTCGGTGCCCAAGTCATGTGGAGTCCAATTATTTCAGGGATCACCCGGAATCTGTTCTTTATGAAGAGGATCGGGGAACCGCTTACGCTGTTCGTTTGGCAGTTACGGCAATAGGCCAGCAGGCAAAGGTCTCCAATCTGGAAGGCAAGTTACATATTCAGGGTGCTGATCAGGTGGTTTTCTATCTGGCAGCGGCTACGTCTTTTGAACGCTACGATGTATTGCCTGTGAAGGATAACCTGGCGCTTAAAGAGGAATGCGTGGATGTCATCTCCAAGGCGATCACACATGGCGCGAATGTGCTTCGTGAACGACATGTACAAGATCATCATACGTTATTTAACAGGGTATCTATTGATCTAGGTGTATCCGCTAACGCTGAATTGCCTACGGATGAGCGGCTACAGGCCTATCAGGCAGGGGCACAAGACCCTGGACTGGAGGCAATTTATTTTCAATATGGAAGATATCTGTTAATGGCCAGTTCGCGTCCGGGCAGCCAGCCTGCCAATCTGCAGGGAATCTGGAACCATCAGGTAGAACCGCCATGGCACAGTGATTACACGATCAATATCAATACAGAAATGAACTACTGGCCGGCAGAAGTCTGCAATCTCAGTGAATGTCATGAGCCACTGTTTGATATGCTGACCGATCTCAGTGATACAGGGCGCAGAACGGCGCGAATTCTCTACGGAGCCCGTGGATGGACAGCGCATCATAACGTGGACATCTGGAGAACCACGACACCGACAGGCGGTGATGCAAGCTGGGCATTCTGGCCGATGGGTGGCGTGTGGCTGACCTCGCATCTATGGGAGCATTACCAATTTACCGGTGATCAGCGTTTTCTTGAGGAACGTGCCTATCCCATCATGAAAGAGGCTGCACTCTTCTGTCTCGACTGGTTGGTGGAAGGGCCGGATGGTTATCTGGTTACAATTCCATCCACTTCACCAGAGAACAAGTTTCTCACTGATGCTGGAGAGGCACGGAGTATATCGATGGCTTCAACCATGGATATGAGCTTGATTCGTGAGCTGTTCAGCCGCTGTATTGAAGCCGCGAAGCAACTGAATATAGATGAGCCATTGGCAAGTGACTGGCGTGAGGCTCTAGAGAAGCTTTATCCATTCCGAATTGGAAGCGAAGGACAATTATTGGAGTGGTTTAAGGATTTTGCCGAATCCGAGCCAGGGCATCGTCACGTCTCTCACCTGTACGGACTGTATCCCGGGGAGCAGATCAATCGAGTCCACACACCGGAACTGGTGGAAGCAGCACGAATATCGCTTGAACGTCGTATCTCACAAGGTGGCGGGCATACAGGATGGAGCTGTGCTTGGTTGATCAATCTGTATGCACGACTGCTGGATAGTAGCCAGGCACATCAGTTTGTACACACATTGCTGGCCCGATCTACGCATCCGAATCTGTTTGACGACCATCCGCCTTTCCAGATTGATGGTAATTTTGGAGGCACGGCTGGAATGGCCGAGATGTTGTTGCAGAGCCACTTGAACGAGTTACATTTACTGCCGGCACTGCCTGATCTCTGGACTCAAGGTCGTGTTGAAGGGCTTCGTGCAAGAGGTGGTTATACGGTGGGCATAACGTGGGCAGACCACAAGCTTGCTTCAGCGGTCATCAAGGCAGACCGAAATGACTCGCTGTCTCTTCGCAGTGCTTATCCGCTGCGGGTGGACGGACAGGAACAAGCGAAGGCAGAACTCACGCCTCAGGGCGATTATGTAATTCATTTATCCATGGCCGCAGGACAGACGATCCGCGTGTCACTATGAGACGGAGGAGTAAACCATGACGATTTTTAAATTTCCGCAAGATTTTCGCTGGGGTACAGCAACAGCTTCCTATCAAATCGAAGGAGCCGCACAGGAAGGCGGACGCGGGGTATCCATTTGGGATACGTTTGCTCGCACTCCTGGCAAAGTATATAACGGAGACAATGGTGATGTCGCGTGCGACAGTTACCATCGGTACGAGGAAGACATCGAACTGATGAAGAAACTTGGGATTAATACATACCGGTTCTCCATTGCTTGGCCACGTATTATTCCTGATGGGGATGGTGAGATCAATCGGGAAGGGCTGGATTTCTACCACCGCTTTGTGGATGCATTGCTGGAGGCTGGCATTGAACCGTTTCTCACGCTGTACCACTGGGATCTGCCACAAACGTTGGAGGATGACGGTGGCTGGGGCAACCGCAGAACTGTCGATGCTTTTGTAAAATATGCCGAAGTGATCTTCAAAGAATTCTCAGGCAAAATCAACTTTTGGCTGACATTCAATGAACCATGGTGTATCGCGTTCCTGTCAAATCTTCTCGGGATTCATGCGCCAGGAAACAAAGACCTGCAAACGTCAATCAATGTTGCTCATGGCTTGTTGGTTGCTCACGGTAAAGCGGTCCAATCCTTCCGTCGCATGGGTATAACGGGACAGATCGGTATTGCTCCGAACGTCTGCTGGGCTGAGCCGTACAGCAAATCTCCTGAGGACCAGGCTGCGTGTGACCGATCGATCGCGCTCAATACCGACTGGTTCCTAGACCCGATCTACAAAGGAACGTATCCGCAATTTATGGTGGATTGGTTTGCAGATGCGGGGGCTACTGTACCTATTCAAGAAGGTGACATGGAGATCATCTCGCAACCGATCGATCTGCTCGGCATTAACTATTACACGATGGGAATTAATCGCTTTAATCCGGAAGCTGGTGTTCTTCAATCGGAAGAAGTGGATATGGGCTTAACCAAGACGGATATCGGCTGGCCAGTGGAGTCACGCGGTTTGTATGAGTTCATGCATTACTTGCAAAAGTACGGCAATGTGGATGTATACATCACGGAGAACGGTGCTTGTATCAATGATGATCTGGAAAATGGCAAAATTAATGATGATCGCCGAATTGCCTATTATGAACAGCATTTGGCTCAAATTCACCGCATCATTAACGACGGCATTAACCTGAAAGGGTACATGGCGTGGTCATTAATGGACAATTTCGAATGGGCAGAAGGCTACCGTATGCGCTTCGGTCTCGTTCATGTGGACTATCGTTCACTTGTGAGAACGCCGAAGGAGAGCTATTACTGGTATCAGAATGTCATTAAGAATAATTGGCTGGAAACACGGAATGAACATAATCCCCAATAGATGCAATCTTGTTTAAAGGGAAAAGCAGGTCCTCATTATATATGGATACCTTATTATTGAAGGGAAAGACGGGAGCATTGGAGTATTCCAATGCACCGTCTTTTTTTATTTTTTTACAGTTGAAAATGAGTAGTTCATAAAGGTTTCATCAGGTCAAGTGTCTTTCCTGTTATGAAGAGGCGGTTTTTGGGTTATAAGAAGTAAGGAAGAACTCGATAATGTTTTGTCAACGGATAATTCGAAAATAAAGTGTCCAAATTGCGAAGGAAATTTGAACATTTGTTGACTAAAAATCATACTGATGTGGTATATTGGTATAAGGAAAGCACTTACAAAAAGGGAAAAGGAAGTGTTTACTATGGCATCGAAGACAGCAATGGTCAGCCAATTGGAGCGCAAAGACAAAAATATGCGGCGCGCCGTCTTGACGATGACAGTTCTGGCATGGGTCGCACTCATTACGGGAGTGGTCATGTGTCTAATCAATTTGAATGACTTTAATGATCGTAATCTTGGTCTGATGGTCGGTATTGGATTCCTTGTAGGTAGTGTGTTTATTTACGTTATTGCCAAAGCGATTGGCCTTGTTCATACACGCCGGGAAGACGAAGGCGCCGATTGATTATAATCCTGCGTTATTTCGTCCATAATAAGACTGGATAAGTACCCGGAATCCAGTCAATAAAGCCCTTTGCGGATTCGTTGACACTGTTCAACGGGGACTGCAAAGGGTTTTATTTTGTGACTTGACGTGTAAAGATTACAATAAGCAAATATCAACCATGCAAGCGATTTGTGAGAAAAAATTCACACATTTAAGGTGTAAAATCGACAAATTTGTTAACAAGAACAAAAAAGTTGTTCATTTCTGATATCTTTAGTAGGAAGAGAGTAGTATACTGATTTTTCAGTATGAGCGAATTTAAGGAGAGGGGATCAAAATGAACAAGAAACCTAGGTCGCTAATCCGGATTATCATTCCGGTTGTCCTGACGTTGGTTACAATTGCATTGATTGTCTGGCCAATGCTGGCAGGCGGGCAGTACGTTGTTCTGGATCCGAAGGGGCCAATTGGCGCTTCGCAGAGAGATTTGATTGTCATCTCGACAATTTTGTGTGCTGTCATCATTGTGCCAGTACTCATTTTGTCTGCCGTAATCGTATGGCGTTACCGCGACAAGCCGGATAACAAAGCTGCTTATGAGCCTAACTGGTCTCATAGTACGAAGGCGGAGGCAATCTGGTGGACAGTTCCAATTATCATTATTGGAATACTAGCAATTGTAACGATTCGTTACACGTATGATCTGGAGCCTTCGAAGCCGTTGGCTCACGAGAAAGCACCAATTACCATCCAAGTGTCTTCACTGGACTGGAAATGGCTGTTTATGTATCCTGAGCAAGGCATTGCAACGGTTAACACGCTGAATATTCCGGCAGACCGGCCCGTGAAATTTGAACTCACTGCGGATTCACCGATGAACTCATTCTGGATTCCGCAACTTGGAGGACAGATTTATACGATGTCGGGTATGGCGATGACCTTGTATCTGCAGGCAGATCATGAAGGCAAGTACTGGGGTTCAGGCGCTAACTTCACAGGTGAGCATTTTGGAGAAATGCGTTTTGATGTGAATGCTACATCAGACGAAGATTTTGACAAATGGGTAACTGAAGTGAAACAGAACTCTCAGGAATTGACTACAGAAGGTTACAAAGCGCTTGCTGAACCAGGAACGAGCAATGTGGCTTATTATTCTGCGTTCCCAGAAGGATTGTTCCAAAATATCGTGACCAAGTATGTTGTAGATGGTCAAAGTGCTCACAGTAAGCATGGAAGTTCAAGTGAAGCTTCTGGAGCCATTCAAAGTCCAACCGATGTGTCCAAACAAGATGAGGACAAGAGTGCTAACTAAAGATTCGAAAGGAGGCCCCCAATGTTAGAGAGACTTAAAGAGTTTGCATCGGAGTTTTTCGTAACTGGCGACCCGCTGATCTATGGAGCAGACGTGGCCATCGGTATTACGATGATTACGATCGTAACGGTGCTGACTTATTTCAAAAAATGGGGCTGGCTCTGGCGTAACTGGTTAACTACTGTCGATCATAAAAAGATCGGTATTATGTATATCATTGCTTCCATTATCATGTTGTTCCGTGGTGGTGTGGATGCATTGATGATGCGTCTGCAGCTGGCTATGCCTAACATGGATTTCTTACATCCTGAACATTATAATCAGGTCTTTACAACTCACGGCACGATCATGATCCTGTTCATGGCGATGCCATTTATGTTTGGTTTATTTAACGTTATCGTGCCATTACAGATCGGAGCAAGGGACGTTGCCTTCCCGTTTCTGAATGCATTAAGCTTCTGGTTATTCTTCCTGGGAGCAATGCTGTTTAACCTGTCCTTCGTTATCGGTGGTTCACCGGATGCAGGATGGCTGAGTTATCCACCTCTATCGGAACTGTCACACAGTCCGGGGGTCGGACAGAACTTCTATATATGGGGTATACAGATATCGGGTATCGGTTCCCTGGCTACCGGTATCAACTTCCTGGTTACCATCATTAAAATGCGTGCGCCAGGCATGAGATGGATGAAAATGCCGATGTTTACATGGTCGGTATTCTCCACTTGTATCATTATCTTGTTTGCTTTCCCGATCTTGACCGTGACACTTGCATTGTTATTCCTCGACAGGTTTGCCGGGGCGCATTTCTTCACACTTGATCTGGGCGGTAACCCAATGATGTATATCAACTTGATCTGGATGTGGGGTCACCCTGAGGTATACATTGTCGTCTTGCCGGCATTCGGTGTGTTCTCCGAGATTGTAAGTACTTTCTCGCGGAAAAAACTGTTTGGTTACAAGTCAATGGTATTTGCAATGTTAATTATCAGCTTCCTGTCCTTCTTTACATGGGCGCATCACTTCTTCACGATGGGTTCAGGAGCGGACGTGAATGCATTCTTCGCCGTAACTACGATGTTGATTGCTATTCCAACAGGGGTTAAGATATTTAACTGGCTGTTTACCATGTATCGAGGAAGGATTCGCATGGCGACTCCGATGATGTGGACACTTGCCTTTATCCCGTGCTTTATTGTCGGGGGTATGACAGGCGTTCTGTTATCCGTTGCTCCTGCTGACTTCCAGTTCCATAACAGTTACTTCCTGATTGCCCACTTCCACCAAGTATTGATCGGTGGCGTTGTCTTCGGATACTTCGCTGGTCTGTATTACTGGTGGCCTAAAATGTTCGGTTTCCAACTCGAAGAGAAACTGGGCAAATGGGCATTCTGGACTTGGAATATTGGTTTCTATGTCTGCTTCATGCCGCAGTACGCTGTCGGTCTGATGGGTATGACACGTCGTCTGAGCACATACGGCTGGGATACTGGCTGGTGGGAACTTAACTTCGTATCCACAATCGGGGCATTCCTGATGGGTGTCGGATTCTTGTTCCAAGTTGCACAAATTGCAGACGGTATTCGCAAATACAAAACACTTAAAGCTTCCGGCGATCCATGGGATGGTCGTACGCTCGAGTGGTCGATTCCTTCACCAGCTCCAGAGTACAACTTTGCTGTTACACCGCGCGGAGATGATATTGATGAGTGGTGGGAAGAGAAAGAACGTCGTGCGAAAGGCATTCATCCGCCTGAGCCTGTATATGAACCAATTCATATGCCGAAGAATTCTTCGATTCCGTTCATTATGTCTGTCTTCTGGTTTGTAGCCGGCTTTGGCTTCGTATTCGGATGGCTGTGGATGGCGATTCTCGGACTTGCTGGCGTAGGCATCTGTATGATCGCCCGTTCATTCTCTTACGATACGGATTATTACATTCCGGTCGACGAAATTAAGCGTACCGAAGCGTCGTTAAGGGGGTCGGTATAGATGGCTCAAGCAGCCGCTAAGCACGGTGAGAATCATGCGCATGGTCATGACCATGGCCACCATGATCCACAGGAAATGAAAATTCTCGGATTCTGGTTCTTCCTGATTTCCGACGTTATCTTGTTCTCCGTATTGTTCGCAACCTTCATTGTGTTGCGTGACAACACGGCGGGCGGACCGATTTTGTCCGAACTGATCAAAATGCCTGGCGTTATCGCTGAGACATTTATCTTGCTCACGAGTTCATTTACGAGCGGACTTGCCGTTCTGGCAATGAACCAGGGTAAAGTGAAACAATTGATTAACTGGCTGATTGTTACAGCTGTTCTGGGTGCAAGCTTTATCGCCCTGGAGGTTTATGAGTTTATTGAGATGGTTCACGAAGGCTTTAGTTACACGACGAGTGCAGCTTCGGGTGCATTCTTCACCCTCGTGGGTACTCACGGACTTCACGTATCGCTTGGTCTGATCTGGATGATCGGACTCATGTTCCAACTGAAAAAACGTGGGATTACCGACGTTACTCGCGGTAAGATCAACGTTATCAGTTTGTACTGGCACTTCTTGGACGTCGTATGGATCTTCCTCCTGTCGATCGTCTATCTCATGGGGGTGATGTAGATGGCAGAGCACAACTCACATGATTCCCACGGCCATGAACAACATGGCTCACTGAAGTCTTATGTCATCGGCTTCATTCTGTCCGTCGTACTGACAATCATTCCACTTGTGGTGGTTCTGAACGACATGATGGGCAAAACAGGAACACTCATTGTGATTCTGGGTACAGCAGCACTTCAGTTTGTGGTTCAACTCTTCTTCTTCATGCATATCCGTGAAACAGAAAAACCACGCTGGAATGTAATGGCACTTATTTTCGGATTGCTGATTATGATGACCATCGTAATTGGTTCGATCTGGATCATGCTTAACAACGCTGTTGCACATTAATTCATAGGATGAAAGAGCTTCACGACCTTGGAATTCAAGGTTGTGAGGCTCTTTTTTTTTTCTAAGCAGAAGTTATCGCATAATTTAATGAAAAAAAAGTTGGATTATATCATAATAAGTCGTTGATGAAATAAATTACCATTGATACTATTGTTATACACTCTGTAAATATATTCAATATTTTGGTTAGAGCTATTTCAACAAATTTATTCTAGGAGATGTACCAATGAAAGCTAGGGTAATCCGTTATTATCGTTTTGGCGAACCAAGTGAAGTGTTATGTATGGAAGAAAAAGATGTGATACCCCCTGGCCCCGGTGAATTAGCAGTGAGGATGTATGCTCGGCCTATTAATCCCTCCGATATTATTCCTGTTCGAGGAGCTTACCCGCATCGTACCCGATTACCAGCTGTTCCCGGGTTCGAGGGTGTGGGGAGAGTAGAAGCAGTAGGGCCGGGAGTATCCAATCAAATGTTGGGGCGCCGCGTTTTGCCGCTAAAAGGTGAGAATACTTGGCAGGACGTCGTGAAGACCATGCAGCGACATACAATCATCATGCCGAATGATATCGATGATCAATCAGCCAGTCAGCTCTATATTAATCCGGTTACGGCTTGGTTGATCTGTACAGAGGTGCTTAAGCTTACGTACGGTGATACCCTGATTGTGAATGCAGGGGGATCTGCAATCGGACGAATCTTTGCACAGATCTCAAAAATCAATGGATTTAAATTAATTGCGCTTACGAGAGATGATCGTCATACTGCTGAACTGTATCATCTTGGAGCAGTTTCTGTTATCAATACAACGAAAGAGTTGCTACAGGATAGAATCGCGGAATTAACAGAGGGGTGCGGTGCTGATGCAGCCGTGGATTGTATTGGAGGGAGAGATGGGGAACAGTTGGTCAGTTGTCTGAAGCCAAATGGTACGGTCATCAGTGTAGGACTGCTTTCGGGGTTTACACCGTTATGGCATGAAGTAACCCGGGGAACACAAGTACATGTGAAACTTTTCTGGTTAAAGCATTGGGTGGAACGCTGTTCGCAAGAACGCTGGGAACAGGTATTTCATGAGGTGATGGAGCTGGTCAGAACAGGGAGGCTTGTGATGGCAAACATTGGGGCGACGTATGAACTAACGAATGTACAACAGGCCATTGCAGCGGCTGAATCGGGTATCGAGGGAAAGGTTCTCTTATTACAGTAATTATTCCGATCCACGATTGGTAATTCATAGCGTACCTCTCTCCTTTGACTGACCATGTCTTGTTCGAAGACGGTTAGAATTATAAACTTTTTATCACATAAATTCTTTTTTTTAAAATAAAGGTACACAAAAGATACATAATGAACTAAAATGAACTTATATGAACATGTTCAAACTCAATTCCAACTAATTTAAATGACGAAAGGAATGGATTAATAATGGAAAATCGTTATGCTGCACATCCCAATGAAGTGAAAACGTATGATACATCTCGCCTGCGTGAGGAATTTTTGATGGAGCAACTGTTTGCAACCGATGAATTGGTAACGGTATATTCTCATGTGGATCGTTATATTGTGGGAACGGCTGTACCTGAGAGCAAAGACATTACCCTTGAAGTGAACCTGAAGGATATCGGAACGAATTTTTTCCTGGAGCGTCGTGAAATCGGTATCATTAATGTAGGTGGTCACGGAACAGTGACAGCGGACGGCCAAGGTTATGAGATTGGAGCAAAGGAATGTCTCTACATTGGAAGAGGTGTGAAGGAAGTTGTGTTCACAAGCAGTGACAAGGCTCAACCTGCTCAATTTTATTTTGTATCCACACCGGCTCATCACACCTATCCAACAGTAAAAGCAACACAAGAACAAGCTCAGCCGAATCATCTGGGCAGCATCGAAACTTCCAATGAGCGTACAATCTATCGTTACATTCACCAAGGAGAAGGTGGAATTCAGAGTTGTCAGTTGGTAATGGGCATTACCGAACTCGACAAGGGTAACATGTGGAACACCATGCCTGCACATACCCATAACCGTCGTTCCGAAGTATACTTGTACTGGAATCTGCCTGAGGATGGCGTTGTATTCCATATGATGGGTGAGCCGGACGAAACGCGGCATCTGGTTGTACGCGACCGTCAGGCAATCATCTCCCCAAGCTGGTCCATTCACAGTGGTGTGGGTACAAGCAATTACACGTTCTGTTGGGCCATGGCTGGTGAGAACCAGACGTTCGAAGATATGGACGGCGTAGCGATGAAAGACCTGAAATAATAAATTACAGATGTCTGAGTTAATTGGCAGAGTAGACACTAGAACACTCATTCAATTAACTCAGGTAGTATAGGAAGTTGATTAGGATGAATCCATTGAAAAGACATGAAAAAATCATGGAGGCTCTTCTGGAGCGCCAGGAGGTAACCGTCAGTGATCTGAGTGAATTGTTGCAGGTGACTGGGAAAACAGTGCGAGAGGATCTCGACAAGTTGGAGAGTATGGGACTGCTCGTACGTGTCCATGGTGGTGCTATGTTGGCCCAGAATGACCAATATGGCATCCTGAATAGCCGCGGAGTTACCGAGAAGCATCATTCGGAGAAAACGGAGATTGCTGAACGTGCTCTGGCTTACATTCGACCTGGAGATATCGTTGCTCTTGATGGTGGCAGCACCACGCTGGAGATGGCCAAACGTCTCGACAATCAGCCGCTGACGGTGGTGACCAATGACTTGTTCATTGTTGCGGAGCTTACCAAGAAGGAGCAAGTACGACTGGTTGTGCCTGGCGGGGCTCGTGTACGGAATATGCTGGTGGGGGATGATACAGCTGCCTTTATCTCCGGTCTTAACATTCATAAAGCCTTTATATCCACGACAGCCCTTCATCCGGAATTTGGATTATCCATATACACGGGAGATCTGGTTCCTTTGAAAAAAGCAATGATATCTGCCTCGCAGCAGGTATATGGCGTTGTGGATCATTATAAATTCGGACAATTTGCACTGCGAACTTTCGCCCAGTGTTCGGAACTGGACTATATTATCAGTGATCATCGTTTGGATGAAGAGACAGTTGCCTTATACGAGCAGAGCGGTGTCACAGTGGATTATCAAAGTTAACCTCATTCATGATTCATGGGATTAAAGAACGGACAGATCGATGAATTGCATATTACAACCATGCGGAGGGAATCACTCATGAAACCATTTGATTTAAGCGGACAAGTTGCACTGGTGACAGGTACCTCGGGAGGACTTGGACAAGGGATGGCCATTGGCTTGGCGGAAGCGGGTGCTGATGTGGTGCTGGTTTCTTATTCCAGACCTGCGGAAACGGCAAGTGCGATTGAAGCACTCGGACGCAAAGCTTATGTGATTGAAGCGGATTTAAGTCGTGAAGATGAGTTGGCGGCTGTGTTCGAACAGGCACTTTCGTTCCAGGGCAGAATTGACATTCTCGTCAACAATGCCGGAATCATTCGCCGCACACCTGCGGCTGATCATGCAGGGCAGGACTGGCACGATGTAATCGGCCTCAACCTGAACACGGTATTTTTCCTGAGCCAATTGGCTGGCAGACATATGATTGAACGCGGAAGCGGCAAGATCATCAATATTGCATCCATGTTGTCCTATCAAGGTGGAATTAATGTACCTGGTTATACAGCCAGTAAACATGGTGTTGCGGGTTTAACCAAAGCACTCGCCAATGAATGGGCAGGTAAGGGAATCCAGATTAACGGTATCGCACCTGGTTATATGGAAACCGACAATACGACCCAGATCCGTGCAGACGAGAATCGTTATCGGGATATTACAGCCCGCATTCCTGCGGGACGCTGGGGTACTCCTGAAGATCTGAAAGGCCCGGTTGTCTTTCTGGCATCCGCTGCTTCGGATTATCTGAATGGTCATGTGCTGAATGTCGATGGAGGCTGGATGGCACGTTAATCACTTGATCATTGGATTAGAATAAGGAGGCAGTGAGATGAAACTTGGTATTCTGGCGCATACATTTGGCAAACAGCCTACAGCACAGCTTGCACAGACAATTGCGGATAACGGATTTAATTCCGTACAGCTGGCGCTGGCCAAAGCATTATCCGATGTGGACTCATCGAATGGCAAACTGAGCCCAGGGCTAGCGAATGAGATTGGAGATCAATTTGCACAGCGCGGGGTGAAGATTGCGGTACTGGGCTGTTATATTAATCCGATTGACCCTGATCCGGTAAGCCGTCGTGCGGATATTGATCGATTCAAGGAACATCTGCGTTATGCCCGGGATTTCGGTTGCAGCATGGTAGCAACGGAGACCGGAAGCTTGGACACCTATCAGGATACACATCCGGATGGATATGAAGAGAAGGCGTGGAGTGTGCTGAAAGAAACGGTTGAGGAGTTGGCTGAGGAAGCGGAGAAATGGGGCGTGCATGCGGCGATTGAGCCTGTGTCCACACATACCCTTCATACCTATGAACATATGACACGTTTGTTTGAAGAGATTCCTTCATCGAATCTGGGGATGCTGTTCGACCCGTGTAATCTGATCAAGCAACCACATGCAGCAGATCAAGGGGCTTTCTTACGCGAAGTGATGGAATCGCTGTATCAGCGCATGATTGTGATCCATGCCAAAGATGTAGCCTTTGATGCACAGGGAGAGAAGTACAATCCGGTACCTGGGGCAGGGATACTGGATTACCCGTTATTTTTTGAATTGCTAAAAACGCATAAGCCACATATCGATATTTCACTTGAAGGCGTAACTGCGGAGCAAGCTGTACCTGCGGCCAAACATTTGCGTGAAGTATGGAGTGCAGTTCGAGTCTAAGAGACTACCGGATTGAAAAGTGGTGCAACGCATCTGCAGCAGCCGAAAAACCTTTGCGAGGGCAAAGGTTTTTTTGGTATAGAGATGATAATGTACATATTTAATATTTCTCATCGGAAAAATCGGAAATAAAGTCTTTTCAAATGCGACATCTTGTGAGAGAATATGGAAAACATACGCCACCATGTCAAGACATCATGAACTTATAGAACGTATATATCAAGGGAGGATTCAGATTTATGTCAAACGAACGTGAGCTTTCATTTGAAACATTGGCAATTCATGCAGGTCAGGAGATTGATCCAACTACCAACGCACGAGCAGTTCCCTTGTACCAGACAACATCCTATGGCTTCAAGGACACCGAGCATGCAGCTAATCTGTTTGGTTTGAAAGAGTTTGGCAACATCTATACTCGTCTGATGAATCCAACAACTGACGTGTTTGAGCAACGGATTGCTGCGTTGGAAGGCGGAGCTGGTGCGCTGGCTACTGCTTCTGGTCAAGCAGCCATTACGTTTTCACTTCTGAATATTGCTGGTGCAGGGGATGAAATCGTGTCTTCGGCGAGTTTGTATGGAGGTACATACAATCTATTCTCGACGACTTTGCCGAAACTGGGTCTGGACGTGAAATTTGTGGATTCCAGTGATCCTGAAAATTTCCGTGCAGCGATTACGGAGAAAACGAAAGCATTGTATGCCGAAACGATCGGTAACCCGAAAGGCAATGTACTCGATATTGAAGCGGTCGCAGCGGTCGCTCATGAACATGGAATCCCTTTGATCGTGGATAATACGTTCCCAAGCCCGTACCTGCTTCGTCCAATCGAACATGGAGCAGATATTGTCGTTCACTCTGCAACGAAATTTATTGGGGGTCATGGTACATCCATTGGTGGCGTTATCGTGGATAGCGGAAAATTTGATTGGAAAGCAAGTGGCAAGTTCCCGGGTTTGACGGAGCCGGACGCCAGTTATAACGGTGTAGTATATACGGAAGCGGTTGGACCGATTGCTTATATTATCAAAGCTCGTGTACAACTTCTACGTGACTTGGGTGCAACGATCTCTCCATTTAACTCCTGGTTGCTGCTGCAAGGACTGGAGACATTACATCTGCGCGTAGAGCGTCATAGCAGCAACGCCCTTGCGGTTGCGGAATTCCTTGAGAAACATGAGGATGTGTCTTGGGTAAGTTATGCAGGTCTGCCGAGCCATGATTCTTACGAGCTTGCACAGAAGTATCTGCCAAGAGGGCAGGGGGCCATTCTGACCTTTGGAATCAAAGGTGGTGCGGACGCCGGTCGTAAATTGATTGAAAATGTTAAACTGTTCTCTCACCTTGCGAACGTGGGCGATTCCAAGTCACTGATCATTCACCCGGCAAGTACGACTCACGCGCAATTGACCGAAGAAGAACAAACTGCCGCAGGGGTTAATCCGGAGTTGATTCGTCTGTCTATTGGCACAGAGAACATTCAAGATATTATCCATGATCTGGAGCAAGCGATCAAAGCAAGTCAGGGAGCAAGTGTAGGCGCGTAAATGGCATTGAGTGGATGTGTAAACAATCACTTAAGTGTTATGTCTAAAAATGGTCAAACGCCTATCAATAGATGGTTTAAGCCGTTGTCCCCATGGACAGCGGCTTTTTGCCTTTTTAAACACGCATTTAGGAGTAAACGTCGAAAAATACCCATTTACAAATGCGGATCACAGGCATATACTGATTAAAAGTTGTATTGGGTAAAAATAATTGCATAAGTACAAAAATGATTATCATTCTCATTCGAGAATTATTGCAAAATCATTCACAAAACCATGCTGCTGCGGGATTCCCGCAGCAGCATGTGTCATTTTTAGGGCATTAACAATGGCTCTCATTCTCAATACAACTTCATTATCGGGAGCGGAATGGGGCAGTCTCGTCCCCCCCCCTCCCGCAAACCTAACATTCGAAAGGATCGTGATTCATATGCAAGCGATACATCAACCCTTACACAGACACAAACAAACAGAACAACGCTCGTCCCAGCCACCTGGCCCCAATCGCGGCAAGAAGCCTGATTTCCGAGCCATGATGCAAAATAAAGAGATGCAATCTGCATTGGGCAGCGGGTTGTTGATGTTGATTGCCTGGGGAACCGCACCTTATTTTGGTACCTTATCCATCATGCTCTACATTGTGGCTTATGCCGTAGGCGGTTGGACCAAAGCGAAGGAAGGCATCGAGACACTGGTCAAAGACCGTGATCTGGACGTAAATCTGCTGATGATTGCCGCATCCCTTGGGGCAGCAACCATCGGTTACTGGAATGAAGGCGCCATGCTGATCTTTATTTTTGCACTCAGTGGTGCATTGGAAAGTTATGCGACAGAGCGCAGCCATAAGGATATCTCATCTTTACTGGCGCTTAAGCCAGAGACTGCATTGCGGATTGAGGACGGACAGATGAGCCTTGTGGCTATTGATGATCTGAAGCCGGGTGACTTACTGTTGGTCAAACCGGGAGAACTCATCCCGGCAGATGGTGTCGTGTACCGGGGGAGTTCTTTTATCAATCAGTCGTCCATCACCGGAGAATCCCTGCCTGTGGACAAAGTTGCGGGGGACGAAGTTTATGCAGGTACGGTAAACGGGGAGGGCGCATTATACGTAGAGGTCACCAAATCGGCGGAAGGGTCACTGTTCGGCAAAATCATTAAACTGGTGGAAGAAGCTCAGGCAGAAGTGCCGGATTCCCAGCGTTTTATGGAGCGGTTTGAAGGCATATACGCTCGTATTGTTGTAGGGGTGACTTTACTTGTGATTGCAGGAGCTCCACTACTCCTTGGTTGGACATGGAATGAAGCATTTTATAAAGCAATGGTATTTCTGGTGGTTGCTTCGCCTTGTGCACTGGTGTCTTCGATCATGCCTGTCATGCTGTCCGCGATGTCCAGCAGTGCGCGCCGTGGCATTCTCTTCAAGGGTGGTGCCCATATGGAGAATATGGCTCGTACGCGTGTCGTGGCTTTTGACAAAACAGGTACATTGACCATGGGCACCCCGCAAGTTACAGATATTATTACGGCTGAAAATATAGATCGCGCCCAGCTGTTAGCTGCGGTAGCAGCGATTGAGAACATCTCCATGCACCCCTTGGCTCGTGCCATCGTAGATCAGGCGAACAAGGAGAACATTACCCTTCAGGAAGCGGAGCATGTACAGGCGCTAACAGGCTGGGGTATCGAAGGAACGGTAAACGATGTGCTCTGGCGTATTGGCAAAACAAATGGATTGGAATCGATGGAGTCTTCTGAATGGAACGAAGTGCGCTCCCGTCTTGAGGGGGAGGGAAAAATGGTATCCGTTGTTATGGCGGATGGTGAAATGGCTGGGCTCATCGCCATGCGGGATACGGTACGGCCTCAGGCAGCAGCTGCAGTGAGAAGGCTTGAAGCGATGGGGGTTAAAGTTGCGATGTTAACAGGCGATCGAGCCAGATCGGCCTCTGTAATTGCCCATGAAACGGGAGTAAGTATGGTTTACGCTGACTTGCTGCCAGAAGATAAAGTGAAGCAGGTCCAAGCGCTCCGCAAACAGTATGGTCCAGTGCTAATGGTGGGAGATGGTGTGAATGATGCCCCGGCACTTGCAGCAGCCACTGTGGGTATGGGGATGGGATTATCGGGTAGCGGAACTGCACTGGAGGTAGCTGATGCGGTGTTGATGAACGACAATATCGAAGAGATCGCTTGGGTGATTGGGCAGGCACGCCGAGCACAGCGGACGGTTAAACAGAATATGTGTTTTGCCATCACCGTTATTCTGGCCTTAATCACGGGTAACTTCCTCCAAGATGTCGCATTGCCTCTGGGTGTGGTAGGTCATGAAGGCAGTACAATTCTGGTTATCCTGAATGGACTTAGGCTGCTACGGTAATCAGATTTGGAGAGAAGAATGGTTTATTGGTACAGCGATTAGTATGCGGTTGGTTGAACGGCTCACGTTTGAACCTTGGGTCAGCGGGTAATGATTCGAAGAGAAAGTTGCAATCAATCGAGGATAAAGGGAGCTGTGAAAGATGGGACGTTATGTACAAGTGGAACCGAATGTAAAAGTATACGTTGAAGATATCGGTGAAGGCACTCCGGTTGTCTTTTTGCACGGCTGGCCTGTTAACTATAAAATGTTTGAATACCAATTGAACGTACTTCCGAACCATGGCATTCGTGCCATTGCGATAGATTTTAGAGGATATGGCTTATCGGATAAGCCTTCTACAGGATATGATTATGATCGCATGGCAGACGATGTTCGTGCCGTGATCGATGATCTGGAGCTGAAAGACGCGGTACTCGCAGGGTTCTCCATGGGTGGAGCGATTGCAGTACATTACATGGCTCGCCATAAGGGACATGGTGTCTCCAAACTGGCCTTGTTATCTGCGGCAGCCCCTGTGTTCACGCAGCGCGAAGGTTATCCGTATGGATTGACTCCAGAGCAGCTAAACGAGCAGATCATTGAGCCGATCTTTGCAGATCGTCCGAAGTTGCTGGAGACATTCGGCGGCATGTTCTTTGCGAAGAAACACAGCCAGCCATTCATGGATTGGTTCCACGCGCTTGGCATGGAGGCTTCATCTTATGGTACCATTCGCAGTGCAATCGCTCTGCGGGATGAGGACTTGCGAGGTGACCTGAGTTCAATTCAGGTGCCGACAGCCATTTTGCACGGGAAAAAGGATGAGATCTGTCCGTTCGAATTCGCAGAGCAGATGCACAAAGGCATTGCTTCGTCTCAATTGATTGCTTTTGAAGAGAGTGGTCATGGTGCTTTCTATGATGAATTGGAAAAATTCAATTCGGAACTGATTCGATTTATTCAATCCTGATCAGGAGAGGGCGTAAGGTCTCTGACAGGCAATCCCATTAATTTCATGGAATCTTCATTTGTGGCTAAAAAAAGAACCCGGTCGACAGCTTTAGGCTGTCCGCTCGGGTTCTTTAGTCTTCAATTAAAACAGTTCGGTCAAACCGATCATCGTGATGAGTCCGAGTAAAAATGAGATGGTCGCTACACGTGCATTGCCGTCACCATGACTCTCTGGAATGAGCTCCTTATAGACAATGAACATCATCGCACCGGCTGCAAATGCCAGACCATAAGGGACAAGGCCGGATACGAGACTGCTTAATGTATAACCAATCATCGCTGTAATAATCTCTACTGCTCCGGTGAGGGTGGCAATGCCCAGTGCTTTGAAGCGGCCAATATTCTGGTTCACTAGAAAGAGGGCGACCAGGAATCCTTCGGGTGCATTCTGCAATCCGATGGAGAAGGCAATGAGATTGCCCAGGTTCTCATCCGAACTTGCATAGCTGACTCCGACGGATAATCCTTCGGGCAGGTTATGCATGGTGATGGCTGCAATAATCATGAAGGCTTTGGCTTCAATTTTAAAAGGCATTTTCTCGGGATTTTCCAGATCGACGTGTGGAATCTTCATTTCTAGCACCAGTAGAACCAGGCTACCGAGCATAATACCAAATGCAAGTACAAAGAGATTCGATTGGCCGAGCGCTTCCGGAATGAGATTATAAACCGAGGCTGAGGTCATAATACCTGCAGCGTATGCCAGCAAGATATCACGCAGACGGTGCGATATTTTGCGCATAAATAGAATCGGTACGGCCCCTAGGCCGGTAGACATGGCTGATATAATACTGCCAATGAGTGCATCGTTCATGCTTCCATTTTCCCTCCTGATGAAGACTTCTTCATAATCGCTGCCGAGCATTGACACCGTACATAAAAGAGATCATAATGAACAACAGATTAGAATGATTATAAATTAGAATTCCGTTTCTGCATAGGGCATTTGTCATTACACGGGCAGGTCTTGTGGACATGATGTGGGCTTTTCGTTCTAGTGTATGCAAAAGCAACAGCTTTTGATGCCGGAGGGACTAACCTTTTTGCAGAACCCGGGGGAGGAACTATACATGTATAAATCAATTATTATTGGAACAGGCCCTGCAGGGCTGACAGCAGCAATCTATCTGGCACGTGCTAACTTGAATCCACTCGTTATTGAAGGACCACAACCTGGTGGCCAACTGACAACAACGACGGAAGTGGAGAACTTCCCAGGTTTCCCTGATGGCATTATGGGTCCTGAACTGATGGACAACATGCGTAAACAAGCGGAGCGTTTCGGTGCTGAATTCCGCACAGGCTGGGTGAACAACATCGACATGAGCGAGCGTCCATTCAAGATTCAAGTTGAAGGTATGGGTGAACTCGTATCCGAAACATTGATCCTGTCCACAGGCGCAACTGCTAAATACCTGGGTATCCCTGGTGAAGAAACGAACGTAGGACGTGGTGTCAGCACATGTGCAACATGTGATGGATTCTTCTTCCGTAACAAAGAAATCATCGTTATCGGCGGTGGTGACTCTGCTCTGGAGGAAGCAAGCTTCCTGTCCCGTTTCGGTTCCAAAGTAACGCTGGTACACCGTCGTGAAGAACTGCGTGGCTCCAAAATCATGCAGGATCGTGCACGCAGCAACGAAAAAGTTGAAATGGCTCTGAACCGTACACCACTCGAAGTACTTGCTGGCGACAACGGCGTAACCGGACTGAAAGTGTTGAACAACGAAACAGGTGAAGAAGAAGTGATTCCGGCAAGCGGCGTATTCGTAGCTATTGGTCACACACCAAACACGGGATTCCTTGGCGGACAGATCACTACGGACGAACACGGTTATATCCTGACTACACCAGGTACATCCGAGACAAACATTCCAGGCGTATTCGCATGTGGTGACGTTCAGGATACACGTTACAAACAAGCGATTACAGCTGCAGGTAGCGGATGTATGGCTGCTATGGATACTGAGAAATATATTGAAAGCTTGGAGCACAGCGCAGTTGTTCTGTAATAGAATGAGCTGATTCCAACCAAACTATAGATTAATATAAAACCATATGAGGTGAATGAAACATGGAAAACGTAATTGTATATACATCAACGAACTGCCCGAACTGCAAATCCGTAAAAACGTTCCTGGCTGACAAAGGGATCTCTTATGAAGAGCGCAACATCGAAACTAGCGATGAGTTTGCACAACAAGTGTGGGACATGGGTGTACGTGCCGTGCCATTGACTGTAATTGGTGAACACCGCATTCTGGGTATGAACAAAACCCAATTCGCTAAAGCATTGGACGCTTAAGTTAGGCTGATGATCTGGGACATAATGTGTTGAAGAACGTTTCGATTCATATGCAATTCCGGTTTTCGCGAGCCGTTAGGATATAGAAAGAACCGTACCCGGAAGGGTACGGTTTTTTGTGCATTTACTCTGAGTAAATTGGATGGATTGGGAGCTGGTCGCAGACACCTTGAAGTTGTAAGGTGATGTCACAATGAATAATCGCTTGGAATTGTCCAATGCCCAGAAGTACGATATCCTTTTCTTAAGTCGCGGAGCATAAATGAGGTGAACAAGCAGCATGATTGTAGATCAGCAGAAGCATTTTCGCTTCTGGGAGCAGGCGGGTATACGAGACATCCATGTTGAAAGAGTCATTCTTGCAAAGGGGGAAAGAACATTATTCACGGTGCAGTCCAGCAGTTTTTTCTGTATGAAGCGAGGGGACTTGCTAGTATTGCTCAATCAGAAGACCTATTCTATCCATCATTTTGAGATTATTCATGCTCCTTCCAAAAGTCTGTTTGAAGTTAACGCAGGTCCAGACGGAGCAGAGTATATATTGATCTCGTATAAAGCAGAACCGGGACCATCGCACGGCAGTGAGCCGATGATGGTAGATGAACACAGATATCCAACTGACGTTACATATCGTGTGACACTTACGCAGCCATTGATCTTATATGAAATTGCAGAGCGCATGCTAGAGGCTCAGCGGCAAGAGTCACATTCGGTTCCGCTGCAACTCAAAGCATCATTCTACCAATGGGTTTATCACCTTGTGGAGCAGTATGATCTACAGCCTCTGGGTGTGAAAGGCTCCAGCCCCGTGGAGTTGGTTATCCAGACTCTGGAGTACCTGTTGCAGAACTATGCCAAATCGCATACGTTGGACTCTTTGGCGACAGCAATGGGGCGGAGTTCGGGGCATCTCTCGAATTGTTTTAAACAAGTGCTCGATCGTGGACCCATTGACTGTCTAATCCGTTTGCGTATGCAAAAAGCGTGCAAGCTATTGACCGAAACGAGGCTTCCCTTACGAATGATTGCGTCGGCTATTGGGTATCAGGATGGGTACTATTTCAGCAATGCCTTCAAAAAGTATATGGGGCTTTCCCCGCATAAATATCGTAAGCAATTTGTAGAGGAAGATGTTACATCCTTAGCAGGAAGAAATCATATTGTTGGCAATCCAGACCAATGTTATATTCCATTATATGATAATGATAATTATTATCAATATATAGGTGGAGGGTCTGATGAAATGTTAAGAAATATAAAGAGAGTCCCGATGGCTTTGCTGATGGCTTTTGGGTTGCTGTTAAGTGCATGTAGTGTTGGTTCTTCAGGGAATACAGGGGCTGCAACAGGAGATGGAAGGACAGCTCAATCTGAAGCACTAGCTTCCCAAGCCAACAGTTCAAGCGAAAATAATACAAATGAAAATGCCCAAGCAATATCTCGTAAAGTGAATACTTCCATGGGTGAGGTCGAAGTGCCTGCTAATCCGCAGCGTGTCGTAACAGATTTCTTCTTGGGGCATATTCTGGCATTGAACGTTAAGCCCGTGGGTAGTAATGGCCTGTTCATGCAAAATCCTTATTTAGAGGGAAAAGTTACGGGTATTGAGGATGTTTCGGATAATCTGGAGGCAATTACGGGTCTGAATCCGGATTTAATTGTTACAGGCGATGCTCAAACGTACGAGGCATATTCCAAAATTGCACCAACTGTCTATATGGACAACTCGGCACCCGTTCGTGATCAGGTCAAGGAACTTGGAGTCATACTTGGTAAAGAGGCGGAGGCATCGGCATGGCTTGTCGAGTTTGAAAAGAATCTTGCTTCAGCCAAGGAACGTTTGAGCGGCATTATCAAAGAGGGAGAAACGGCTACGGTCTTTGCCGGGGGAATTGTCAAGAACATTACGCTCTACGGTAATGCTTATACAGGCAGAGGTATCCATGGTGAATTGGGTATCCCCATGAACGAAAAGGTGAAAGGAGAAATTGATCCGAAGGTGGGTTGGGCTACAATCTCAAGCGAAATTGTGGAGACATACGCCGGTGATCGTGTGTTTATGGCAGTGGATGCCAAAGCGGAATCGTTTGACTATTCGAGCGATCCGGTGTGGGGGACGTTAGACGCAGTCAAAAATAATGAATTATACGAAATTGATGGCTACAAATTTTATTTCTCCGACCCTATCTCAGTCATGGGTCAGATTCAGGATATTGTTGACATGATGGAAGAACGTGCTCTGGAAAAATCTAAAAAGTAGTGATTTAAACTAGGTAACGTGAAAAATCCCCTTGCCGTTGTAATGTGGAGCACATGGTAACATGGACTCCAGGAATTACTGCGAAAGGGGATTTTGCAATTAAATTAAATATATTCTTTAGAAAAAAATACTCATGAAAGTCTGAAACACAACATACACCAGCAATCCTGACAGCATGTACATGAAACCAGCCTTCTTTTTGCTCTGAAACAATCGGAGTATGCCAAGGCTGAATAGGGGCGCAAGCACAATCAGGAACAGGAGGACGGTGACAAATACTGGCGCCGAGATATCTGAAGTATCCACGTAGGTCACGCTTCTTTTCACTCCGTTTCGTTATCGGAATTAACACAGCCTCATTCACATAGCCATGACAAAAATCACATAACCCCATTATACATCTGGATTTCTTTAACAAAAAGGGAGGAAATGGGGCGAAATGATGTCAATTTTGATCTGTTATTAGACGGAAACTCTAATTTTTCCTAGAAACTGGGAAATTGCAGAGTAAGCGGCACCAACACGGGTAGAACGGCTGCCCAGAGCTGCCCATTCAATCTGCAAACTTCGACGGTGATAAGGTAATGTACGTTCCTCAACAACCTGTTTTAGCGCAGTTTCAATCCAGGGACCTGCTTCAGAGAGCGGACCACCAATGATAATACGTTCCGGGTTAAAACTGTTAACGATATTCGTAATGCCAATCCCCAGTTTTCGTCCAATCGTGTCGTATAATTCCTGAACATTCTTGTGGCCTTGCTCTGCATAATGAATCAGCTCTCGTGTGGTATGAGCAGGTAATTTTAACTGATGATCCGGGTGTTCGTATGCTTTTTCCGATGCGTATAACTCCCAACAACCGCGATTACCACAGGAGCAGGGCAGACCTTCCGCTTCAATGGACATGTGGCCTGTTTCCCCTGCGTAGCCCCAAGCACCTTTGTATAATTCACCATCCACCATGATGCCTGAACCAATCCCCATGCCTGCACTGATGTAGATCATGTGACGGACACCGATGCCTGCACCAAAATTCAACTCTCCATGAGCGCCAGCATTGGCTTCATTATCGATGGTGACAGGCAGTTCAAATTCTTCTTCAAGCTTGGAGCGCAGTGCTACCTTCTCCCACCCCAAGTTGGGTGCAAACAGGACTGTTCCTGCCTCATCGACCATGCCGGGTACTCCAATACCGATGCCTATGACACCGTGAGGGGAAGCAGGAGCTGCTTCAATGAGCTGTTTTGCTGCCAATTTCAATTGCTCCAATACAGAGGACACGTCATGATGCTCCAAGGTCACTGCGTACTCTGTAATGATGTTTCCTTCCAGATCTGTAAGCACGCCTTTTAAATGGGTCACACTGAGTTCCAGGCCGACTGCATAACCTGACGTCCCTCGAAACAGCAGCATGAGCGGTTTGCGCCCGCCACTGGATTGCCCCGGTCCAATCTCCTGCACCAAATCATCACTGATCAGATCGGCAACCAGGTTGGATACCGTTGCTTTGTTCAGCCCCGTAACTTCGGACACTCGCGCGCGAGAAAGAGGGGCATGGCGCCGGATCGTATCCAGAACGATCGATTTGTTTATTTTTTTGACCAGCATCTGGTCTCCGGTAATTTTCATATGGTTAAGGCACTCCTATTCTTCTGATAAAAGGGTTCTGACCCACATCCGAAACAAGTTATTCGACTATTATAGCGTAAACAAACATGTAAAAAACAATTTTATTTTACTTTGTTTAACCAATAGACAAAGTAAATTCGATGTGATAGGATAACGGTGTAAACGATTTCTTAAAACTATTGAGGAGGCATTTTACACATGGCCTATTTTGAATCCGTTAATAAAATTTCATTCGAAGGTAAAGATTCCAAGAATCCTTTTGCTTTTAAACATTATAATCCAGAAGAAGTGGTAGCCGGCAAATCGATGGAAGAACATTTCCGTTTCGGCATGGCTTACTGGCATACATTAACTGCAGGCGGCAGTGACCCGTTCGGTGCGGAGACAGCTGTTCGTTCGTGGGATAAATACTCGGGTCTGGACCTCGCGAAAGTTCGCGTGGAAGCGGCATTTGAATTTTTGGAAAAAATGAATCTTCCGTTCTTCTGTTTCCACGATGTGGACATCGCACCAGAAGGCAACAACCTGCGCGAGTTCTACAGCAACATCGATACAATCGTTGATCTGATTGAAGATCACATGAAATCCAGCGGCAAAAAACTGCTCTGGAACACAGCGAACATGTTCTCGAACCCACGCTTCATGTTTGGTGCAGCTTCGACTTGTAACGCAGACGTGTATGCTCATGCTGCAGCACAGATCAAGAAAGGTCTGGAAGTGGGTAAACGTCTGGGCGCTGAAAACTATGTATTCTGGGGCGGTCGTGAAGGTTACGACACATTGCTGAACACAGACATGCAACTGGAGCAAGATAACATTGCTCGCATGTTCCATATGGCTGTAGACTACGCGAAGGAAATTGGCTTTGACGCACAATTCCTGATCGAGCCTAAACCAAAAGAGCCAACGAAACACCAATATGACTATGATGCAGCAACTTCCATTGCTTTCTTGCAAAAATACGGTTTGGACAAACACTTCAAACTCAACCTGGAAGCAAACCACGCTACACTGGCTGGTCATACATTCGATCACGAAATCCGCGTTGCTCGTACCAACGGCATGCTCGGTTCCCTCGATGCGAACCAAGGTGATATGCTGATTGGTTGGGATACGGATGAGTTCCCAGTTGATATGTACGATGCGACATTGACGATGTATGAAGTATTGAAAAACGGCGGTATCGGCCGTGGTGGTGTGAACTTTGACGCGAAAGTACGTCGTGGTTCCTTTGAAGCAGATGATCTGTTCCTGGCACACATCGCAGGTATGGATACGTATGCCAAAGGTCTGAAAGTAGCAGCAAAACTGATTGAAGATCGCGTATTTGATGACTTCATCGAAAAACGTTACAGCAGCTTCAGCGAAGGCATTGGTGCAGATGTGGTTGCAGGTAAAGCAACACTGGCTTCCCTTGCTGAGTATGCATTGAACAATGAAAGCCCACGCAAAAACCAATCCGGACGTCAGGAATTGCTGAGAGCACAACTCAACCAGTACATCCTGGCTGACTAATAGTGGGTAAGGCAGGCTGGATGCAAGTCGACCATCGATGGTTATACATAGTCGTTGGACATGAGTATCCGAGCCAGTCTATTCACAAGATTAGCTTGTACCACGGAACGCCTGAACAAGCATGACATTCGGACCGTCCCCGACTTTCCCCTGGGAAGGCGGGGGCGGTTTTTTGATTAAACAAACAATGTGGTTTTTTACTGTTTTGATATAAATGTTATAACCAATGACGAATCAAGGTCATTGGATCAATTTATTTGCTACAGAAACGAGTAGTTTTTACTCGTTTCATATCCATGTGTGTCCAGGATCATGCATGCAGAACGGAGTGAGCAGAAAGGACCCGAGGAAGTGAAGCGTTCGCATTTATCACCGGATTTCTCCCTTGCTAAAGGGATTAAAGGAAATCTGGGGGTAACGGCGATCCAAGGGTTTTCTGATCACGGAGTGAGTTTCATGCGTGTTTGGATCTTTCGTGGATATAATTTGTGATAAACGAGAGGAGTTAACCTATGAGTTACGTAATTGGCGTCGATTTAGGAACGAGTGCGGTGAAAACTGTGCTGGTCAATCGTGAAGGGAAAGTGGCATTTGAAGCATCCGAGGCGTACCCGTTGTATCAGCCCAAGGCTGGATACAGTGAACAAAATCCCGAAGATTGGGTAGAGCAGACCATTGTTTCCCTGCGTAAATTGCTTGAAGTGTCTGGCGTTCAGCCTTCCGAAATCGAGGGGTTGAGCTTCTCCGGCCAGATGCATGGACTGGTCTTGGTGGATGCAGAAGGTAAACCACTGCGTAACGCAATCCTGTGGAACGATACACGCACAACAGCTCAGTGCCGCCGAATCGAAAAAGTATTGGATGGCAAGCTGTTAAGCATTGCCCGGAACCGTGCACTTGAAGGTTTTACCTTGCCCAAAATTCTGTGGGTTCAGGAGAACGAGCCTGAATTGCTGCAGCAAGCATCCTTGTTCCTGTTGCCGAAAGACTATGTGCGTTATCGCCTGACAGGGGATTACGCCATGGACTATTCCGATGCAGCGGGCACCTTGTTGCTGGACGTTGCAGGCAAGCAGTGGAGCAATGAGATTGCAGAAGCATTCGAGCTGCCGATCTCTCTATGTCCACGTCTTGTGGAATCGTTTGAGGAAGTGGGCACCTTGTTGCCTGAGATTGCGGATCAAACGGGTCTGGCGACTGCGACGAAAGTATACGCAGGTGGTGCGGACAATGCGTGTGGTGCCATTGGCGCAGGCATTCTGAGTGAAGGACAGACGATGTGCAGCATCGGAACCTCCGGGGTTGTGCTTTCCTACGAAGAGCGCAAAGATCTCGACTTCGAAGGCAAAGTCCACTTTTTTAATCACGGGGAGAAAGATGCCTTCTATATTATGGGGGTAACGCTTGCCGCAGGATATAGCCTGTCCTGGTTCAAGGATACGTTTGCCGCGGACAAATCATTTGATGTGCTCTTGCAGGGCATTGATCAGATTCCGGCAGGCAGCAACGGATTGTTGTTCACACCTTATATCGTTGGGGAGCGTACACCTCATCCGGATGCGAATATCCGTGGCAGTTTCATCGGTATGGATGCGGGACACAAGCTGGAGCACTTTGGACGTGCGGTAATGGAGGGCATTACCTTCTCCCTGCGCGAGTCCATTGATATTCTGCGCGGTGCAGGTAAAACTGTCAATGAAGTCATCTCCATTGGTGGTGGTGCCAAAAATGAAGCCTGGTTGCAAATGCAGGCAGATGTCTTTAACGCCACGATTGTGAAGCTGGAGAGCGAACAGGGTCCTGCGATGGGTGCAGCGATGCTGGCTGCCTATGGCTGTGGCTGGTTCCCGTCCTTGCAGGAATGTGCAACGGCGTTTATTCGTCCAGCAAAGTCCTATGAACCGAACCCGGAAACGGTTGCCATCTATGATGGACTATTTGCACTGTACCAGGAAGTCTATGGACAGACACGTAGTCTCAATGATCGTTTGGCTGAATACCGTTAATTCATTAACTTCACTACATTAATCTTTTGAAAAGCATCCGCGAAGGCGGGTGCTTTTTTGTCGTTCATTAAGATTAACCCCATGAAAGGTTTCCTTGGCTGCATATCCGCATTCCGGCTCTGCATAGATTGAGAATAGAGGGTTGTGATCTGTCCAGACATCGGGAGTTTGACGATTTTAATAGGTGGAAGTTTGAGCGTGGGGGTGAAGCTTTGGATGAACATAAGGAGCATGGAAGACCACATATCACCTTATCGATGATCGTTCGTAATGAGGAGAATCGTTATCTCAGGCAGGCTTTGGAGACACATCGCCCCTGGATTGATCGAGCGGTAATCATTGATGACGGAAGCACGGATGGAACGGTTGCGATGTGTCGGGAACTTCTGGACGGTATTCCACTCGTATTGGTAGAGAACGCAGCTTCACGTTTTGCAGATGAGGTAAGCCTGAGGAAACAACAATGGGAAGAGACAGTGGCGACCGATCCGGAGTGGATTTTGAATCTGGATGCGGATGAGATTCTAACCAGTGACTTTGGGGTGTTACGAGATCTGCTGCTCCGTGGCAATGAAGATGTGATCTATTTCAGATTGTTTGATATGTGGAGTGAGACGCATTACCGGGAAGATGAGTTCTGGCAGGCGCATGCCTATTATCGGCCATTTCTGATTCGGTATCACCCGGGGATGAACTACGAATGGAAGGAGACACCCCAGCATTGTGGGCGTTTTCCGTTAACGATTCAGCACTGGTCCTATGGATGTCATGCTCCGCGGGTGAAGCATTATGGCTGGGCGCGCGAAGAAGACCGTATCCGCAAATATGAACGTTATCAAGCACTGGACCCTGAAGCAAGATATGGTTGGAAGGAACAGTACGAATCGATATTGGATCAAGAGCCACGACTGTTGGCATGGCTCGAATAAGGAGAGGGGAGTGAACACGTTGAAGAAAGACCCATTACACACATTGCAAGAAGAATGCAAACCTCAAATGGAGCCGAACGCCAAAGAAAATGAGAATCAGAAAGAGAAGCAACATGAGAACCAACATCAAAGCCAACATCCAAACGAGAAAGAGAGCCAGAGCAACCATACACCGTCCAGACGTTCTGCAAAATCGCAGGAAACCCGCCAATCGGAAAAGCATGAAGCGCTTGGTCAGGAGAGAGTACTGATTGCCAGCCCGGTTCGCCAGACAACCCCGGTACTCCGTGAATTTCTGGATTCTCTGCATGCACTGGAACGAACAACGGTGAAGACGGACTATCTGTTTGTGGACGATAACGTGGAAGAGGCCGCATCGAATATATTGCATGAATTTGTGCTTCAGCATGAGGGAACGGTAATTCAAGCAGATGAACATGGCAGCGGTAGTCCTGACAATAAAGGGGTGTACACCAAGGATGAGGGAGGACACTATTGGCAGGGTGAGCAGATTTGGCGTGTAGCTGGTTTGAAAAATCGCATATTGCAATATGCACGCGACAACAACTACGATGCGGTCTTTCTGATTGATTCTGATTTGGTGCTGCATCCACGGACGCTGGAGCAACTTGTATCGAGTGGCAAAGACATTGTATCCAATATCTTTTGGACCCGCTGGCAGCCGGATGCCAGGGAAATGCCACAGGTATGGTTGCAAGATGAGTATGCATTGTATCGCCGCGGTGGCAAAACATTAGACGGAACCGAGGCGGAGGATGAGGGCACACAAACGACTGCTTTTCTGAATCAGCTGCGGATCCCGGGTTGTTACGAAGTTGGAGGGCTAGGGGCATGTACCCTTATTCGCAAAAATGTGCTGGCAGCAGGAGTTTCCTATGACCAGATTCCAAATGTATCCTTCTGGGGTGAAGATCGTCATTTTTGCATCCGTGCTCAGGCAATGGGTTTTCGTTTGTTCGTTGATACTCATTTCCCGGCGTACCATATCTATCGTTTGTCTGAACTGCCGGGGGTAGCTGCTTTTAATCGGAGGGCCAGACGTGGCGAAGAGACGATCAGTATTACTCTGTGTATGATTGTGAAAAATGAAGAAGCTTCCCTCGCCAGATGCCTGGACTCGGTTAACGGTATTGCCGATGAGATTGTAATCGTTGATACCGGCTCGACGGATCGTACCCGTCAGATTGCTGCCAGATATACGGATCGTATCGTTGATTTTGAATGGGTGGATGATTTTGCAGCAGCACGTAACTTTGCTTTCGATCAGGCGAAGAGCGAATATATTCTCTGGCTGGATGCCGACGATGTGTTCGAACTGGAAGATCGGGCGAAACTGATCGCCTTGAAACGTTCGCTGGACCCGGATGTCGATAGTGTCACGATGGATTACAATCTGTCATTCACGGCAGATGGCAAGGTCGCCTACAGTCTGCGCCGGAATCGCCTGGTGCGTCGGGACCGACAATTTCGCTGGATTGGCGCGGTACATGAATATCTGGCTGTAGCGGGCAATCTGCTGCATAGTGATATTGCGGTTACTCATAAGAAAGATAAGGAGTATACCGATCGGAATCTGCGGATCTATCGCAAAAGAGAACAGGCCGGAGAGGAATTCGGACCGCGTGACTTGTACTATTTCG
Source organism: Priestia sp. FSL H7-0729 (assembly GCF_038005685.1). Taxonomy (NCBI): domain Bacteria; kingdom Bacillati; phylum Bacillota; class Bacilli; order Caryophanales; family Bacillaceae; genus Priestia; species Priestia sp. FSL H7-0729. Next base: position 50,577 of record NZ_JBBOTQ010000009.1, on the reverse strand, counting down.
GTAATGAACTGAAGGACCATGGACAGCATGAGGATGCGGTGAAGTACTACGAAAAGTTTCTGGACACCGGGCTGGGTTGGGTGGAAGATCAGATTGCTGCTTGCCAAAAAATTGCAGATTGCGAAGCCGCACTTAAACGATCGGAACAGGAAGTAACAGCGTTGTTCCGATCGTTTGCCTATGATTTGCCAAGAGCCGAGATCTGCTGTCGATTGGGTGGTTATTTTGCCGACCGTGAAGATTATCGCAAAGCCCTGTTCTGGTACGAACAGGCGACTCGCGCCGTACGTCCTGACGATCCTATGGTGGTGCTGAATGAAGCAGCCTGGACCTGGATGCCGCATCTTCAACTCTGTGTCTGTTATGACCGGATGGGTAATCGTGCCAAGGCCCGGGAACATAATGATATCGCACTTGCCTATCATCCAACACATCCGAGCATGTTATATAACGATCGTTACTTTAAAGATTTGGAGAAGGATAACGTATTGGAAAATGCTTAGTATTTCGTTAGCAATGCAATGATGCCTCTTTCGTGGAATTGAATGGGTGAATCAGCCCCATTTCCATGAAGAGGTATTTTTACGTTGAAATGCAATCATTTCATAGTATCTCTCGAATTCGGACTTACTTCAGTAATGGATTAATGTATTTCATCCAGGGGAGGATATGCTTTACAATAATGAATAACGGAAAAGCGGTGAACATGATTACCTGTCTTCGGCTGCCGAATTGATGAAGCAAGGGGAATTGGATATGAATCTCACGGAAGTATTATTGGAATCAAGGCTGGTCGCGATTGTGCGCGGTATTAGCCGTGAAGCGGCAGTAACAGCTGGACAAGGTATGACAAGTGGTGGAATCCGACTGATGGAAGTCACACTGAACACACCTGGAGCACATGATATTATTGCAGACTGGCGGGAACAGCATGAAGGAAAGGCTTACGTTGGAGCGGGTACAGTACTGAATGTGCAGATGGCGAAGGAAGCAGTCGCTGCAGGTGCACAATTTCTGGTGTCTCCCAATGTCGATCTCTCTGTCATTGAATATGCTGTAGAACATGGTGTCGAGATCTGGCCTGGAGCCATGACACCCACGGAAATTGTCGCTGCCCATGAAGCGGGAGCGCGAGTTGTGAAGCTGTTTCCGATGGCAAGTCTGGGTATTCCGTATCTGCGGGAGATCAAAGCTCCACTGAACCATATTCCTCTGTTGGCAACAGGTGGTGCCACATTGGAGAATGTTGCTGATTATTATGCAGCGGGCGCAGCTGCAGTGGGTCTGGGAAGTGCACTTTTGCCACGAGAAGCCCTTATAGCAGGAGATTATGAGCAGATTGCAGCATGTGCACGGAGATTTGTGGAAGCAGCTAAAGCCTAGACTACAGTATCAGATGAGAAATATGTATATTTGGGTATATATAAGGGTGCCTTTAGATTATTTTTGAATCAATCTTTATCATAAAAACCCATGTCGTTTAACGTGCCGTTCATTCTATTGCTTTATGATGGATGTATGCCAGAATTCGGAGAGGAGAGATGCCCTGTGAAAGCTAAAACAATGATAGGCGGCATGCTCGCCGTGGCCGCAGTAACGGCAGGTGGATTATGGAAGGCGGCGGTAAAGAGCCAAACGCCCAAGAAAATCCCCATCACCCTGACACCTCCAATGCCATTTGAGGATGTGACCTTTGACAGCGGGGGAGGTCGGGTGCATGGCTGGTTCATCCCGGCCAGAGCCGACATTCCGAAACCATGGCCGCTCGTTATTATTGCACATGGCTGGGGCTCCAATCGCTCCCGTGTTCTTCGTTATGCAAGACCGATCTGGGAAGCGGGATATGCTTTGTTTATGTATGATGTCCGCAGTCATGGGGCCAGTGATCCGGTTCGTGCTGCATCTGCCTACCTGTTCCGGGATGATCTGCTCGCGGCGTTGCAGTATACGACTGCACGACCAGAGATTGATGCCGATGCCCTTGGAGTGCTTGGACATTCTCTGGGTGGACTGGGTACAATTCTTGCTGTGACAGAAGGAATTCCTGTATCAGCAGTGATTACGGATTCAATGCCATCGCAATTTGAGGTTATCGTCAGTTCGGAGCTAAGACGCCGACATCTGCCCTTGTTTCCACTGGCCCAGTTAATTCCGAGAATCTGGTTCTGGCGACTGGGTGAATCTCTGAAATCCTATCGTCAGCGTGATCCGGTAATGATGCTGAATGAACGGCGCAGGGGCATGCAACTGCCGATGCTGATGGTGCACTCCAAGGGAGATAATTTCATTCCTCCGAGTGAGCTTGAATATTTTATGTCCAAAGCCGATCCACCTGTGGAACATCTATGGGTCAACAGCGGAGGACACAGTTGTTCCGAGGAAGATCCCGCCTTCTGGGATACCGTTATTCCCTTTTTAAAAACCCATGTCCACTGTCAGGCGAAGCCGAACGATTCGTCTAAAGTGAGTAGTTAACAGGGTAGATTCAGCCTACATATGTGTGCAGGCTATCCAAAAAAACGCCAACGTGGTTGGCGTTTTTTTGCTTTTATGGGCAATATGCAAAAATTCACAATTGTAAAATTACCCGGAAAACGACGATTAAAAAGGAAGCTTATGGTATCATAGAATAGACTGGCAATATTCATGCGAGGTTATTTGTTATGCTTCTTTGTATGAAATTGAAGGGAGAGGTCCAGATTTGAGTTTGAATTGGAAGTTCAACGTACGTATCAAAATGTTCGCAACCAAAGCAACAACTGCAGCGATGGCAACACTGCTGCTTGCTTCGCAAACACCAGGTTTTGCAGGCAGCGCATCAGCCGCGCAAGCAGAGCAGGTGAACGAAGCGACAACGGGGGAAAATGAACAACTAGACGCAACCAGCAATGACGTGCCGGAGGGAGCGAAAATCTCATCCAGGCAAGCCAGTGAAAATATACTTAAATTATTTCCATTGTTGAAAAAGGCAACGATCTCATCTGCACGATTCGATGCATCTAATTCCTATCCACCGCCCGACTACAAGGCATGGGAGATTGGATTCCAGATTACCCAAGGCAATCATACATCAGGATTCGGTGCGACTGTACATGCAGGCACAGGGGAAGTGCTAAGTGTACATTTGCCATCGGATGTCATGGATAAACATATCTCGGAATCGGATGTGAAGCTAACCAAAGCGGAAGCCGAAGAAAAGGCCGTGGCATTGTTGTATCAAGCGATTCCAGGTCTTAAGGACAATGAATATGCTCCGCTTGGAGATCTGTATTCTTCTATCGAACAACAGTCATTGTTTGGCAGAACAGAGTATCGATATGGTTACCAGTTAAAACATGGCGGATTGTTATCTGACGCAGAGACGGTCTACATCAATGTGGACGAAAGTGGTTTGGTGACAGGCTACTCGCGAGGTACTACCGCAGCCAAGTATCCCTCATCGAAACCGGCAGCTTCAGAAGAGAAGGCCAGACAGCAGTTTGAAGAACAGTTCGATGTGGAACTGGCTTATATCTCCAAAGATCGTCTATCTTCCAAACAGGGTCAGCAGTACTACCTTGCATATACACCGAAAGAGATCAGTATCGTTCCGATTGAAGCCAATACGTTGGAACGGATTAATACATTAACAGGTAAAGCTGTAGATGAGAACTCTTTACAGCAGGATACGAAGTTGAAAGGCGATGTGACTCCTTTTGTCCCGGCCACTGGTACACGATTAAATGTTCAGCAGGCCGCCAATCGGGTCGCAACGAACTTTGATATTCCAAAGGGTTACAAGCTGGAACATAGCCAGTTGAGCAAGGGAAATTACTCAAGTCCGAACAATCAGGTATGGAGCCTGAGCTGGAGTGATCGAAGTGCCAATATGTCCTATATGTTTATGCGGGATATCTCAGCACAGGTCGATGCAGTCACTGGACAGATCTACAGTTATACGATGATGCAACGAATGGGACCGGAGATGGAACAGGAGAAGCCGGCTGTAGAGAAGGAAGGAAGTACCGTAACGCGGAAGCAGGCGGAGAAACTGGCGATGAACACAGTCATTGCGCTAATTCCAGATGCAACGGAGCAGTTCCGACTTGGTAACGTTATTGAGGTAGACGGTGCACGTACATTTTTGTTCCAGCGTTATCTTAACGGGATTCCGGTTAAGGATGATACCGCACAAGTACAGGTGCTGAACAACGGTACGATTAACGAGTTCTATACACGTATTGCGGCAACGCCTGAACAATTGCCGGCAGATGTTAAGCCAGCCATCAGTTATGAAGAGGCCAAGGCAATCTATCTGGAGGAGTTCAAGCTGATTCTTGCCTATTCCCGTTACGGTGGATGGAGTACGAATAGTGGTGAAGTTATCCCGGTGGGAGTAAAGCTAGCTTACATGCCTACACGTGATGAAAATGCAATATATGGTAACTATGAAGCACTCGATGCGAACACAGGAAAGTGGACGCTTTTATATGGAGACACCAGCTCTGCAGCCAAGGCTGAACCTACGGATATCTTGGGTCATGTGGCCGAAGCAGCTCTCCGCAATATGACACAGCATGGCGTATTGCTTGCAGATGAGCAGGGACGTGTATTCCCGGATCGTGTGATCACCCGAGGAGATTGGTTTAACTATCTGGCAAGAGCGATTAATCCCAATATGGATCTGTACTACAGTGGGGACGGAGAAGACAAGCTATACGCTGATGTGACACCTGATAGCCCGTATTATAAGGCAATCAAGGTGTTAATCGATCAACGCTGGCTTGCCGGAGCGGACCCTGAGCAGAATCTGAACCCGCAGGAAGAGATGACGCGTGAAGAATTGGCAGTGCTGCTTGTACGTATTTTACGCTATGAGAAGCTGGCTGGATTCTACACGTTGCCATCGGATCTTCCCAACATCGCGGATGCCAGTGCCATCTCGAGTAAAGGGGCTGTTTCCCTGAGTTTGAAGCTGGGATTGCTTCCTTCGATTGAAGGACGATTCATGCCTGCACGCAAAGTGACCGTAGCTGAAGCATCACAGGTATTGGAACGGCTGGCGAAGCTTCAAGGCAAGACAGATACGTTTATGAGCGGTAATCGTCTGTATTAGACGAGATATCACTCATATTATGCCCGTGTGAATCATAAGCTGAAGATAACGGGTTCATTGAACTGAAGATCAAAGAGACCTTCCATAGAAGGTCTCTTTTGATTTTACAAAAATTATATAAGTTCAACTAAACATTTACACGATAACGGAGAGGGCAGAAATAACTTGAGGAAGCGAAGCGTGCGCCTAAAAGCTTTCTGAAAGAAAGCTGCATCGGAAGCATATGCTATCACCGGATTTTCCCCATTTGAAAAAAGAATCAAAAAATCTGGGGATAACAGCGATCGGAAAGTTGTTCTGGCATCGGAGTGTTAGTGTAAATATTTTTAGTTGAAATTATATAGAAGAATGACGACAGAGCCTTTTGTGATACAATAGGGCGTGAGAACTTTGCAAAGAAGGGTGGGTTCCTTTCATGGGTAAGAACGGGAAACGAATTATCACCATACTGCTGGCAGGCTGTCTGATTGCTGTAGCGTTACCACGTACGGTTGATCTGGATCAACTGTATGCTGCATCAGGAACAACGGATATATCCACGGCAACGGATTTGCGCCAGACCTTGCTTACCGCAATGTCACAGCGGACGGAGGAACTTGTTTTTACATACAAAGGCAATGTGAAGGGCCTCAAAAAACAATTACAAACCTCCATCGATGAGGCAATGAAGAGTGACCCCTATATCCAATATACCGTTAAAAGTTATGCATTTAATTATAAAGGCTCCAATGTATCCGCCGAAGTCCATGTGACGCTCTCCTACCGGGAGACCAAGGAACAGACCGATTATGTGAATCGTAAAGTCACGAATGTGTTGAAAGAAATCATCAAACCCGGCATGACGGATCATGAGAAGGTCAAAGTCGTCCATGATTGGATTGTGCTTAACCTTTCCTACGATACTTCGCTCAAGAAATATACGGCTTACGATGGGCTTGTTACAGGCAGTACCGTCTGTCAGGGATACTCATTGCTGGCTTATCGTATGCTGGAGCGAGTAGGTATCGATAACCGGATTGTGGAAGGTACTGCAGGGGGACAGCTTCATGCCTGGAATATCGTGAACCTGGATGGCAAGTGGTATCACATGGACACCACCTGGGATGATCCTACCCCTGACCGGAAAGGTAAGGTAAGCCACAGCTATTATTTGCTGAGCGATGATGAGATGGCACGTGACCATATCTGGACAGGCAAAAGCAAGTACCCTGCTGCACCAGCCCCGTATCGGGAAGCTTTATTGAAGCTGGTGAAGGCCGGAGATAGCAAAAAAGCCGCTTATCAGAAGCTGTACCATGCTCTGGACTATTCCCTGTATGATGAACAGGATGCGGTTAAAGGCCATGCTGCGCTGAAGACCAAGGTTCAAAGTACACTGAAGGAAGGTGGAACCTCGCTCACATTCAGGTACAAGGGTACGGAGGCTGGACTGATTGAAGATTTGCAGGATTTGTACCAGCTTGGTATGAAGTCGATATCCTACTATGTGTCCAAGATGGAAGGTACCACAGATCTGCGTGTCAAAATTAACTGGACGTTATAACCGACGTTTTTAGCAGGATGCTCCGCTTGAGGAGTGTCCTTTTTTGCATTCAATTTGTGTTCAACGACGAGGGTTTTAGTGTTGTCTATTTTTTGTATATGTCGCTTTGCTATTCTATTCTTCGGCGCATGCCAACACTACGTACGAGGAGGATATGCAAAAAATGAGGAAAAAAGTGAGCATAGTGATCATTGCTCTGTTGCTGGTCACGCAAATGATGCAGGGTTGGATATTTACACCAACGATGCATGCTCAGGATGAATTAACTAATTTGCCAGCCAGTGCAATGAGCGATACAGCGGTAGAAGACGATTCGGCAGGTTCGGGAGAAGTGAAAGAAGATCCTGCCATTCCGGTAGAAGATAAGGATGCCAGTACTCCCGAAGATCAGGAGGATAACACGATGCATCTGCTTGGTGCAGCTGCAGGTCCGGTAATTACAGATCAATTAATTACCAGTGTGCAGATGTACAATCAGGCACCGCAAGACAATGGAAACGGAACGATTGAAATCAAAGGCGATAAGATTGAGGATATTCGTCCACGTGTTCAGGATGAGGTGGCTGTCGTTTTTACATGGGGACTTACAAATGACACCCACAACTACAGTGATGGTTCCACGTACACCTTCAACTTGCCCGATAAATTCATCATAGGATCACAGCTTAAAGGGGATCTGGATGGCGGTGTTGGGGAGTATGTGGTGAATCCAGATGGTACAATCATCTTTACCTTTAATGAACTGATCGAGCATGCGCAGCTGGAAGGCAACTTCTATGTGTGGATCAAGTTTGATGAGAGCAAGATGGAAGATGGATTGAAACAACAGATAGACTTTAGCTCTGTGGGGCAGGGCATCATTAATGTGCATTTTGCCAACACAGCCATAGATAAGTTGAAGAAATCGGGAAGCGCGAACAAAAACAACTTTAACTCGGATGAAATTATATGGACCGTAGACTTTAACCAGGGTGAGAAGGCATTGAAAGATGCGGTTCTTACAGATACTTTTCCAGCAAATCTGGAACTCAAGGGAAATATCGAAATTCGCGAATTGGAAGTGCAATTGAATGGATCTGTAAAAGAAGGTCCAGTCGTTAAAACCGAACCACAGTTTCCAATTGTATTAGGAGACACAGATAAGGCCTATCGTGTAACCTATACGACGAGTGTTAAAGCACCAACCACTGCTCCGTTCACCAACGTCGAGTATCAAAACCAGTTTGCGCTTACAACGGATCAGAGCGAGCACGACGAAACAGATATTGGCCGAGTTCGAGTGAGCTTTAATGAGCCTTTGAACAAGTCAGGGCAAGATAGTGCGTATGATCCAGTGACACAGACGATCACATGGAAAGTGCAATATAACTATAATCAGCAAGAAATTATGCAAGCGAATGCATGGATTGAAGACCGTTTTGATACGGCCAAGCAGCAACTGATCAACAATTCCGTCAACGTGTACCAAGTGGACATTAATGCAAGTGGAGCCGCTTCGAATCGGACGTTAATCAACGCAAATGAGTACACACTTGAAGCGATAAATACAGGATTTGATGACGGCTTCAGATTGCATTTTAAGAACGACATTAACAAGGCCTATGAGATCGAATATGCCACGCAATCCATTCATCGTGTTTATACGAATGACACCATTACGAACACAGTGAACATGTATGATGGCACTTCAAAAACAGGCCGGAAAGACATTCAGGAAGTCATTTTTGCCAAAAGCGTAAAAAGTGAAAACTTCAACACAAAAGAAATCGAATGGCAGCTGGTGTTGAACCGTGATTTGCAGGACATGACGGATATCTTCATTACCGACAATTACGAAGGTAAACACATGAAGCTAATTCCGGGTAGTCTGCAAATTAGTGGTGTTAATAAAGACGACTTTGAACTGACTCCAGACCCGGCAGATCCAACGTATGAAAAAGGATTCTCCGTTCGCCTGAAGGACGGCGTTACTATTAACACGGAACATGTTATTACCTACACGACAGTTTTTGATCCGACGGCAGGTATGCCAACGGATAATGAATATCGCAACTCGGCCAAGATTAATTGGGAAGAGTCCGATGTAGCACAGACAGCGATTACCAAATCGGCGATGGTCAAACCGCAGGAGTACACCATTCAGAATGGTAACAAGAAGGGCGAATACAGCGCCAAAGACAAAACGATCACGTGGACAATTGATGTAAACTACAACTTGTTCGATATACACGAAGCCATCCTCAAGGATGCCTACACGGGTAACCAATCTTTTGTAGATGGTTCATTGAAGGTTCATGAGCTGGTATTGCAGGGAGAAAATAATGTTACTGCAATCGGTGGCGAGGTTACGCTGACAGATGGACAATTCCAGCTGAACACGGACGGTAAAGGTTTTGCATTGGATCTGGGTAAAATCGGCAAAACAGCTTATCGCATTCAGTATCAAACGAGCCTGGATGGACCTTATTCCGTCGAAGGCACGTATGCCAACCAGGCTGTACTAACCGATGGTGAGGGCGGTGAAGAGCGCTTTAACAGATCAGCGAGCGTCACGCCAGCTCACGGTGGTGTGTATGTACAAAAAACAGGTCAACAGATCGGTACAACGGATAAAGCATCATGGACGGTAAACATCAATCCAAGTCAATCTTATGTTCCAGCGGGTACATCATTAACGGATACCTTGTCGGAGAACCAAATTTTATTGGCCGATTCATTGAAATTATATGCAACGAACCTGCCTGCTAACAATTCAGGCAATGTATCCAACAAAGCTGGACTGGTTGATCCGGCTGATTATGAATTGATCGTGGAAGGCAATACATTTACCTTCACCTTCAACAAAGATATCCATACGGCATTCATTCTGGAATATCAGTCCTATATTAATGCCGATCATGGCGCTCGAATTGAGAATAAAGTTGAATTCGCAGGTCAGTCTTCCTCAGTGGTGGGCGAAGGCAATCAGGTAGGCATCAAAGTTTCATTGGCTGGAGCGGGTGGAGGAGCTTCCACTGGTCTGGGCAAGATTAGAATTCACAAAGTCAGTGATACAGGGCTTCCACTGGAAGGTGCGATATTCGCAATCTATAATGCGTCTGGAACTACGCTCCTGGAAACATTGAAACCAACGGATGAGAACGGAGTAGTCGAAAGCTCCAGAAACTATCGTTTGAACAATCTGACGAACGGTGTACCTTATACGTTAAAAGAATTATCTGCACCGGCAGGATACTTGGTTGATCCAGAGTATGGCTCTGCCTCAGGTAAAACGATTGAATTCAAGGATGCGGATATCGCCTTTGAAATTGAAAATAAAAAGATTCGTCAAGGCTTCGAATTAACCAAGGTAGATGCAATTGACTCATCCAAGAAGCTCCAGGGTGCAACGTTTGAATTGTACTTGAACAATGACGTAACCCGAGAGAAAATAGACGAATTGACGACAGGGGAAGATGGGAAAATCGCCAAAGGGGATCTCTTGCCTGGGGATTATGAACTGGTCGAAGTTGGGGCACCCGAGTTTTATCAGTTGGATGCTACCCCGATTCCCTTCACCATTGTAGAGAAGCAGACTCAGATTATTTCACTGACGAAGACGAATGAAATGGGGACGGGTGGTAAACTTGTCGTTACCAAAGTCAATGCGAAGGATCAATCCGTATTAAGTGGAGTTGAATTCGAATTGCGTGATCACTCCAATGCGATCATTGATACGAAAGTAACGGATCTGAACGGGGTCATTGAATTCGATGGATTAACCTATGGCTCATATACATTGGTAGAGACCAAGGCAGAAGGTTTTGTCATTGAACAGCCGGAGACGCTTGTATCTATTATCAAACCGGAAACGCAATTGACTATTGAAAATAAAGAAAATGATCGTTCCGTGAAATTGATTAAAACCAATTCAAGTCGAACTCAGCATTTACAAGGCGCAGTGTTTGAATTACGGGCTCAGACTGCATTGATGGATGCAAATGGGAATTGGGAGTTCCACAAGGTAACAGGCCTGGATGAAGCTACACTGACAACCAATCAACAAGGTGAAATTGTACTTAAAGACCTGGATATCAATAAATATCAGTTGGTTGAAATAAAAGCACCTAACGGATATGTCTTAGACACGACACCCATACCATTTGAAATTACGAATACACAAACGGAAGCCGTAGTTGTGGAAAAAACAAATCAGGCTATCCCGGTATCGGGTGGTGGATCGAGTGGACCTTATAATCCCGGAACACCTACTACAGGAGGAACACCAGATCCGGAGAAACCAGTAACACCGGGACCGGAAACACCAGGAACGTCTATCCCAGGCACAGTTGTTACTGGTCCTACTGAACCTGAAGACGGAACCGAAATTCCATCAGATGAAGATAACGGAGTTGCTCCTCCTTCACCTGGCGTCTCCAACGGTGACGACACTGCACCTCCAGTGGGGGATACAGAGACACCGGATGGGGATGGTGCACTGGCACCTCCTGCTGGAACGGATACAGATGGATCCCAGGGGACTGGGAATGCTGTATCACAGCAGACCGGAAACTCTGCATCACAGGGAATGCTGCCGAAGACAGGCGAAGAGAGCACATGGGCTTTCACTGTGGCAGGCATGATGCTGATGGCATTGGGTAGTCTGGGATACGTTTACTTCCGACGTAGACAACGGCTTCAGCGCTAGATCGCAGCACGTAATGCAGGAACCGATAATTATATTTAGATAAAAACACCCTCTAGCTTTCACATGTGACCCAGAGTCAACGTGTGAATATACTAGAGGGTGTTTTATTTATTTCTGCTGAGCCTGAGAAAAGATTAAAATCCGGCAACCTCCGGTTTCACTTCAATAGCTCTTACAATTAGCCGATGTGTTGGATTGACGAGTGGGTCACAGGTAATCAAGGTAAGGACCTGTCCAAGTCCGGGATCTTCCAGCACAGATAAGTCATTTGGCTCCACAACAGAGATCTGATCCACCTTATATTGAATCATCGTTTGATCTGCCAGGGTGACTTTCATTGAATCGCCAATCTGCAATTCTCCCAGACGATTGAACAGTCGTCCTTTTTTGTGGGCGCGATGGGCGGCAATGGCGGCATTACCCTTGTTCCCAATCTTAGTGGTTTCGACAAGATGGGTTGCAGCTACCTTCATGTTGTTCTCCGTGGCACCCTCCAAAATCGGTAAGCGGACATCAATTTTGTCAATGGAGAGTACCCCCAACGTATCCGAAGATGCTTCTTGCACTATATCTGTATTGTCAGTAGTTGGCTCGGCGGAAGCTGTATCCTTATCCTGTATGCCTTGTTCGAAGGCGTGATTCAGCTTGGACAAGCCGTCTTGCAATTGCTCCAGATCGTTCATCACACGGGCTTGCTGCCAGTCATAATACGTGTCCCGCAGGAAAGGAAAGCTGATGATCAGGATGCCCAGCAGGATGATCAGGATAGAGAATTTTTTCATTATGCATCAACTCCCGTTGTCCAAAGAAAAATAGTATACCTTTCTCTATTTTACTTACGGACCTATACAAAATATGGACAGGGACGACAGGACGAGGGGGTACAGGAATGTTCGAAGGGGGCCGTCACAAAAAAATATCCCCGTTTCGCTACAGTAGGAAAACTGCAACGCCACGGGGAGTTTTTTTTAATATTTTATTATGAAGTTAAATCGTATCAGCTGGTGCATCGGTAGGTGTGAAATCACATTCCTTCAGTGGCACCACTTTGGTCTTTTTGATCCATTTGTAACCGAGCCATAACACCAGGAACAGGGGTACGCTCAGGTAGGCAACGATGGCTCCACTCCAGTCAATCGTGTCACCCGTAAATGCCTGATAGTTCTGTCCAATGATTACGATAATACATAGGACAAAAGCAAAGATCGGCCCAAACGGGAACCAACGTGCACGGTAAGGGAGATCGTTCAAGTCCCTGCCTTGTGCAACGTACGCACGACGGAAGCGATAGTGACTGATAGCGATACCTAGCCAAGTGATAAATCCGCACATACCGGATGCATTCAGCAACCAGGTATATACAATGCCATCGCCGAACAGGGAGGCAAGAAATGCCAACATACCAACGGCTGTTGTCAGCAGCAAGGCATTCATCGGAATGCCCTTTTTGTTCAGCTTACCGAGGAAACGAGGGGCTTTACCGTCTCGGGCAAGGGCATAGAGAACCCGGCTTGAAGCATACATGCCTGAGTTACCGGCAGAGAGTACGGAAGTTAGAATAACCGCGTTCATGACGGAAGCCGCAATGGCGAGTCCTGCTTTTTCAAACACCAATGTAAATGGGCTGACACCGATATTTTCCAGATCTCCTTTGAGCAGATTCGGATGAGTATACGGGATGATCAGACTGATCACGGTAATCGCCAAAATGTAAAAGATCAGAATGCGCCAGAATACCTGACGAATGGCACGAGGTACATTTTCGCGCGGGTTTTCACTTTCCCCGGCAGCTACCCCGATCAGCTCGGTACCCTGGAATGAGAATCCGGCAGCCATGAATACGCCTAACACGGCGAAGAATCCGCCATGGATGGGTGCATCACCGATGGTGAAGTTGCTGAAACCAACCGCTTCTCCACCCATAATACCGAAGATCATGAGCACACCAACAGCCAGGAAGATGATCACAGTAGCGACTTTGATAATGGCAAACCAGTATTCGGACTCCCCGTAGCCTTTGACAGACAGGACGTTCAAGGCAAAGATCAGTACGAGGAACAGTAAGCTCCATAACATGGATGAACTGTCGGGGAACCAGTATTTAATAAGGACTGTAGCGGCAGCAAGCTCTGCTGCAATGGTTACCGCCCAGTTGTACCAGAAGTTCCAGCCCATCGCGAACCCGAGAGCAGGATCGACAAAACGTGCGGCATACGTATTAAATGAACCGGAGTCCGGCATAAAGGTAGCAAGCTCACCAAGGCTGGTCATGAGGAAATAGACCATGATGCCAACGGCCGCATAGGCAATTAATGCTCCACCAGGGCCTGCGGTTGAGATGGCGGTGCCACTTGCGAGAAACAACCCGGTACCAATCGAGCCACCGAGGGCGATCATCGTCATATGGCGTGCGCGTAATCCTTTTTTCAGGGAAGGTCCAGTTGTTGTTGTTGTTGTTGGGTTACTGCGGTCTTGCATGGAAACACTCCTTCATTCGATATACTGATGTTTGCGATAATTGCTTCATAAACAAAAAGACCACAGGCATCAGCCTGCGGTCTTTAATATTTCAATGTCCGCACCATGTCCCAGATGATTAAGATAGCTCAACACAGAAGAATTCATACCTTTTTATAAAGGAAATGTACTTCCGTGACAGTTCTGCGCCTTTCGACAGCAGCCCCAGCCCACCGGACCATATAAGGAACGTCCAGTGAGCTTCGGCGGGTACACCTTTCGGCTGATATCATAAGCGGCTCCTTAGCGCCTCCTTCAGCGTACTGATCGCACCCGCGACCTCTACCTCACCATCAATGGATGAGGTGTATCTATTGTCTATGAAATTATGATCAACACAACTTAACACGATGTGTCCTGTTTAGTAAACAGACAATCAGTATAACGCGCATGGTTTTCCAGTGCAATAACAATTGTTGGATGTAAGGTTTGAGGGATGACTATTCCTCTTTCTTGTTCCGGCCAGCCATCTGCTGCCATACCGTTCCGGCAGCCTGTTCGCCCGATTCGATTCGCTCCAGAGCCATCTTGGCCTGCAGGCTGACTTCAAATTCGGGATCATCAGCTGCAACACGCAACGCTTGCTCAGCTTCTTCAGTACCGACCTCATAGAGAAAACGTGCTGCACGCCAGCGTACAAGTTTACTTTTATCGGATAACGTGGCTGTCATAGCTGGAGTGGCGGCAGGGTCACCGATGTCGGACAAGGTGTCACCAGCAGTACGGCGTACCGCAGGAGAACTGTCCTTTAGCGCTTCATACAGCAGTTCCATCGCTTCCGGTGTGCGAATGTCACCCAGATATACCACGGCCAAGCGACGTATCTGCATTTTGTTATCATGCAGGGCATGGGCTACGAGAGGCAGTCTTTCAGCTGTAGGCTCCATGCCGTCAAATGCCGCATAGCGAACATTCCAGTCCTCGCTCCGCAAAGCCTCTTCAAGCTCAACTCCGTCCAATTCGCGACGGCGCTCGACGAACTCCTCGGATTTGCTACCATGTTCAATGGCTTGTTGAATAACCTGCTCCAGTCGTTCCGGAGGGTAAGCCGCTTCCAATTCCTGCTCCACTTCACGTGCGATGTCGGGTAACTCTCCATATCGAACACCGTAATCACTCAGTTTGCGTTCTTTGATCATCGTCGCACTGGCGACTTCCGTTACGGCTTTGACAAAGCGGTCGGACAGTGAGATTCGTTCTTCCTTGGAGCCGGCCTTGACCCTGATCTGCATGGGTACGCCACGGAAGAACTGGACGAATACCTGTGCTTCCCCAAAGTGTTCGCCTGAACCATCTTCGGATTCAATCCAGTCGAGATCGATGCCTTGTTGTCCAAGGCGATTTTGGACTTCGCCCAGGATAACGGACCAGTCGGCATTCCCTTTACGATCAAGTGCCACGAAGTCTGTCGTGTGGAACACACTCTTTACACCGGGAATATGAAGCATCTGGCGAATGAACGCCGGAGCGGATCGTTCGTTGTCCAGTGTATATGTTTTGCGAATTCCGTCTTCCAGACGTTCATCGAGATGCAGCATCATCGTATTTGGACTGGGTGTTGGTTCAATGGATACAATATTCATCAGTGTAACCTCCTATAATACCAGATTCATCCTTCACTCCCCGTAAATTAAATCACACGGGTATTTCTCTATTTTACATCAATGTGTGGAATCTGCGAAATCATCCAGAAGTGGAGAGGACGTGACTCCTAACACGTAATGTGAAGAAGTGCGAAATTTGTTAACACTTCTTTCATGTTCACGCACAAACATTCTTAAACGTAAGTTGGCACAATATAAGATAAGAATCAACTGGAGGTTATGTCTATGGAACCCATTACCGTGCTCTCGGATGGAAAACGTCGTATTGCATATGAGAATATTGTTCAATTGTTCAGGAACTGGATTGAGGACTCAACTTCTGGTTCTACGATAGAAACACATCGGGGAAGTTGGGAGAACTCCCGTTATTGTATTGTTGATTATCAGATAGCCGAAGAAGCGGTGTCAGCAGCAAATGCCATTCGTGCCTTTATGCCCCAGATTCCGTTACTTGTCATTACGGATTTCAAATCCCTTATTCGGAAGCGCCACCTGCAACAGATTACAGGCACAGGGGAGATGAAGATGATTCTCTGGAGCGAGCAAGACCCGGATCATCTCATCAAAGATATGGAGCACTGGTTGCATTCATCGTCTGCCCATAAATCACAAATAGCCATACCGCCCATCTTATCCATGAGATAAGAGAGGGATATGGCCAAAGGTTCTTAACTATCAATCACTACGATCGAATTAGATCACGTATTTATAGCCTGTTCCCCAAACCGTTTTAATATAACGCGGGTTCTTGGGGTCAGGCTCAATTTTTTTACGCAGACTTGAGATATGAACATCAATGGTACGATCCAGATAGGCGCGTTCGGAGCCTTTGATCCGATCCATCAGTTCATTACGGGTGAACACTTTACCCGGATTTCGGTACAATTCCTTCATAATCTCAAATTCAATATGAGTGACCTCGATTTCAATGCCATCCACAAACAGGGTTCTTCTGTACTCATTCACATTCACATGTCCAGTGACCTCTGCCTGCTTGTCTTCTTTTACCGGTTTATCCTGATAGGAAATAATAGATCTTCGCAGCAGTGCTTTAATCCGGGCATCCAACTCTTTCAAACTAAATGGTTTGCACAGAAAATCATCTGCACCATTATGCAATGCGCGAAGTCGATCATTCAGCATGGTACTTGCCGAGATCATCAGAATGGGCACAGTGGAGTGCTGGCGAAAGGCTTCTACGAGATCATTTCCATCCATTTCAGGAAGCATGAGATCGGTGACAATAATATCCGGTTGGAATTCTGGAAACAGTTGAAGTGCCTCGCGGGCATGATGAACCCGTTCAGTGATGTATCCTTCCTCCTCAAGAAAGAAAGCAATCATGTCGGCCAAATTTTTCTCATCTTCTATAAGAAGTACTTTGATCGTCATAGGGTCACACTCCTGGTGATAAATAATATGTTAAGAAAATACTAAAAAAACAAACTGAATTGCGAATAAATACCGCAAATTTTTTAATGTTTCTATCCCAAAATATAGGGTGTATATGTAGAGAAGAACTAAGCTTTTTGAACGAACTTCAATATTTTAGCATGGATGTGGTTGGGTTGCCGATCAATCAGAATTTCCCAAAGCTACATGAGCTACTAATTACAGTATAATGGATCAGAACGATTTAAGGGGAAAAAAGTAGATTGTATCCGCTTAAGTTTATAGGGGGAAGCAATGTTGTTGTTGAAAACAGAAGAAAAAATGATCTATGAGGGCAACTACATATGGATCGAATAAAGGCAAGACGAACGCTGGATTGGGTAGTATTGAAGCTGAGAATACCCTGGATTGGGACCACTATACTAATTATTTTGGGATCACTAAGCACTATTTTTCCGTTAACTTTATTCTACGGTGTACAGTTTATGATTGGGAGTGCAGCAGCACTTGTTGCTCTACGTTTGCATGGGGCCATCTATGGATTTGTTACCCTTGCAGTCATCCATCTGCTGAGTACTGTCTGTGTTGGCTTCCAGCCGCACAACTTATCTATAATGCTTGCCCACCTCTTGGAATTGATCTGGATGTTCGTTTGGCAGATTCGTTGGAAAAATGGCAGCTTAATCAAGGCTAATGCTGTCTTTTGGGTAGTCATGTTGCTTCCCGCGGTCTATGCCGGGCATTTAATTTTGGGTTTGAATATAAACGATTTGAAATATGAGTATATGTATATTGCTGTGATTGGTATGGTGAATGCGCTGATTGCGGGAATTGTAGTCGATTTCTGGATCACCACGGGTGAACACAAATCCAAGCGGACGGGAACCATTCCACTCACAAGAATCGCGTTTAAATACGTAGTCGCCTTTGTGGTATTTGTTTCTCTCATGCTTTTATCCGCAGATAGCCGCAGACAATTGACTCAAATGAATGATGCCATATTACGTGATATGAAATATGCAGCGAGTGCGGTTACTCAGGATCTTGATGAAGGGTATGTTACCTCCGAGAATATGGATCAGAATATGGCGCGTTATCATCATCTACTGGGTGTGAATGTGATACTGCTGAATCGGGATGATACCGTCGTCGCTTCTGGTTTGAATACACTCCAGGCAGGCGAGTACCTGGACATGGACAGATTCAATCTCCTGAAGTCGAGAGATAACCTCATTCTGTTAAGTTCAGCGAGTATCCATTACAGTGATGTATTGAATCATTGGAAACAAGCCTCTTTTATCTATGAAGCAGAAATGACAATAATAACACCTTATCGGGTATTCATTGTGACCGACTCGTCCAAGTATTACCCCCGAATCGAATCGATTTATCTGACTACGCTGCAATCTCTATTCATCATCATTCTGACTTCAATGATTGTAGCGGCTCCGCTCAGCCGTAAGGTCGTTAGCCCATTGTTAAGGCTGACCAGGATGACAGGCTCTCTGCCGAGACTGCTGTTTCGAAATGGGAAACTGGAGTGGCCAACCAGCCATGTAACCGAAGTACAGATTCTCATTGGTAATTTGCGCAAAATGGCCGATGTGCTGCTGGAACAATTCGAACAGATTCGTCACGACAAGTTAACGTTGGAGGACAGGGTCATAGAGCGGACCAAGGAACTCAAGAACAGTGAAGAGGTCAAACGTGCCATTATTGAATCCTCTATTGACGCGATTATCGCTGTGGATTCGAATGGGATAATCGTTGAGTTTAATCCGGAGGCCGAAAGAATGTTTGGATTTCGCCGGGAAGAAGTGATCCTGCACAAGGAAGCGCCGTCTCTTTTCCAAGGGGCAAGTTGCATGGAGATCAAGAAATTGTTAGAGCGATTCGAGTATTTTGAAGGTAAAAGATTCACGATCGTAGATGAAATTTCGGGAATTCGCCGGGATGGTTCCGTCTTTCCGATTGATTACAAAATTGTTGAGATTCAACTCGGCAAAAATGAGACGTTATATAACCTGTTTATCAAGGATATTACGGAGCGGACCAGGGCAGAAGAAGATCGTGTGCGTCATGCTCTTGCGCTGGAGAAGCTCAACTCCGAGCTGTTCAATGAAAAGATTGCCATTCAGGAACAGCGAGATATCAGTGAGCACTTCATAGAATCCGTACGGGAAGGGCTCGTGATGTCTGATCGATCAGGGACTATAACCATTGTCAACCGAAGGATAGAAGAGATGTTTGGCTTGGGTGATTTTCTGGGCAGATCTATTGAAGATTTGGCGCAGGCAATTGATACGATGGTATTAACGGACAACTTCAACCTTATGGAACAGACGAGAGCCTTTCTGGATGGCGAAACAGCATTTATTGAGACTGAATTTATATTTAACAATGCGGAGAAAAGTGTATTTTCGTTATATATGAAGCAGATGGATGTACCGGGCAAAAACCATGGGTTTCTACTGGTGTTCCGTGACCGGACAGGAGAAGAACGGCTGGATCGGATGAAGAATGAACTGATCAGCGTGGTATCTCATGAGCTTCGAACGCCTGTAGCCACCATTATGGGGTATGTGGAATTAATGATGATGTATGACCTTCCGGCAGCTCAGCAGCAGGAATTCATGCAGACCATCGCTTCGGAGGGCAAGCGGCTGAGCAGTTTGCTCGATGATGTACTCGATATTCAGCGCCTCGATAACGAAGGCATGGCTTACCATATGACGTATGTACCGCTGATCGAGTTGGTAGAAGGAGTTGCCGAACAGTGGAATATGAAGTCCGCTCAACGTATCTACGTGCATACGTTTAATGGAGACTTTTTTGCTTATGCTGACCAGAACAGGATGGTTCAGGTTCTGCATAATCTGGTGGGCAATGCAGTCAAGTATTCTCCGGGAGCTGATCGTATTGATGTTACGTTATGGGAAGAAGAGGAATGGTTATGTCTTGATGTGCGTGATTACGGAATAGGGATTGCGGAGCAAGAGAAGGACATGTTATTCAACAAATTCTATCGAGTGGATAATTCGGATCATCGGCAAATTGGTGGAACAGGAATCGGGTTGTACATTTCTCGTAAAATTGTAGAGGATCACAAAGGAACGCTGACCTTTATATCTGCACCGGGCAAGGGAAGTACGTTCAAGGTACGGCTGCCCAAGCAGGACGTATTGGTTTAAATGTAATGATGGATGAAGAGATGCATTTCACTTTTTTATGTTCATTGTCTGTGTATGAGACCTACGAATAGAGCCTTTGCCCTTCAGCGCGTAAGCGTGATAAGGGAAAAGGCTTTTTTTTGTTTTTCAATTTCCCGGATAAAAAAACAACTTCTTTTGCAAACTGTCTATAGAGCCATAATTTGCATCTCATGCAAAAGGAGGACGGCAGGAATATGTTCCGTAAACAAGAGAAAACACTTATCATTGTCTGTCTGGTTGCAGCTGTGGTTGTGCTGTATGCCGTTGTGAAAAGCATCATCCGAATCATGAGTTATTGAGATTCACGTTCAAGCAGAGGAACTGCTGTTGTACATAACGATTATGTGAAAGAGGAGTGTAACCATGTCATCTCTGGACCCTGTTTTGCTCAGCCGGATACTAACCGGTCTTACCCTGTTTGTACACATTGTTTTTGCCTCTATTGGTGTAGGTGTTCCACTCATGATTGCCTTGGCCGAGTGGCGAGGGCTACGAACCAATGATATGCATTACACCTTGCTGGCACGCCGATGGGCGCGAGGTTTTGTCATCACCGTTGCCGTTGGTGTCGTTACAGGCACCTCGATCGGATTACAGCTTAGTCTGCTGTGGCCCATGTTTATGCGGGTAGCAGGTCAGGCCATCGCCCTGCCGCTGTTCATGGAGACGTTTGCCTTTTTTATAGAGGCGATCTTTCTTGGCATTTACCTCTATACGTGGGACCGTTTCAAAAAGAAATATACGCACATGCTGCTGTTGATTCCGGTAGCTCTCGGCTCATCTGCATCCGCGATTTTCATTACGACGGTGAACTCCTTCATGAACCAGCCTCAGGGATTCACCCTGATTAATGGCATCATGAAGGACATTCATCCGATTGCAGCCATGTTGAATCCGGCAACACCAACCAAGGTGTCCCATGTACTCGCCTCATCCTACACCCTGAGCGCAGGTATCCTGGCAGGGATAGCCGCCTTCAGTTTGCTTCGGGGACGGGATCATGTGTATTACAAAAAAGCACTGAAACTCACGACGATATCTGCGCTTGTATTTGCCATCAGTACCGTTATGATCGGCGACTCCTCGGGTAAATTCCTGGCGAAATATCAGCCGGAGAAGCTGGCTGCCGCAGAATGGCATTTCAAGACGATGAAAGAGGCGCCGCTTGTCTATGGCGGCATTTTGGATGAGAACAATGAAGTGAAATACGCTATTGAGATTCCTTATGCTCTTAGCATTTTGGCGGGTAATCGTCCCGATACCGAAGTGAAAGGTCTCGAAGAATTTCCTGCGGATCTGAGACCACCGCTGTCCATTCATTATATGTTCGACCTGAAGGTCACAACCGGAGTGATCATCCTGATGATTCCTGTGTTATATGTGCTGCGGCGGTGGTTGCCAGGACGCAAGCCATATCCGAAATGGCTGTTGCTCGGCATTGTCTTGCTGGGGCCCCTGGCCATGATTGCCATCGAGCTGGGGTGGATGTTCGCCGAAGTTGGCCGGCAGCCTTGGATTTTACGCGGGTATATGAAGGTGTCGGAAGCAGCGACGACGTCAACTTCGGTAGGATGGATGCTGGTGTTGTTCATTTTGCTGTATCTAATTCTATGTTTCTCGTGCATTCGGGTACTCAGTAAGCTGTTCCGCAACAAGGAAGCAGAGAAGGAACTGGAGTCTCTGGGGCTTGAAGGAGGGATTGTGCATTGAGCTTCGAAATTGCAGGCATTGCGATATTGTGGACGTTTTTGTTCGGTTACCTGATTGTCGCTTCGATTGATTTTGGCGCCGGGTTCTTCAGTTTTTACAGCATTTTGACCGGGCACGAGAACAAAATTCATAACATCATTCAGCGCTACCTGTCTCCCGTGTGGGAAGTGACGAATGTGTTTCTGATCTTTTTTGTGGTCGGATTGGTCGGGTTTTATCCGGACAGCGCCTTCTATTACGGGACTGCCTTGCTGGTGCCGGGTTCTTTGGCCATTGTACTGCTTGCCATCCGGGGCGTGTATTACGCCTACAATACTTATGGCAACCATGGGCAGAACAGCCGGATCTACATGGCATTGTACGGAGCGACGGGATTGCTGATTCCGGCGGTATTCTCCACGATTTTGGCGATATCCGAAGGTGGAATCATTGAGCAGGTTGGCGAACAGGTGTTTTTTCGCTGGCGTGAATTTTTGACGAATCCTTATACCTGGTCGGTTGTTTTGCTTGCACTGGTCAGTGTGCTGTACATCTCGGCGATGTTTCTTTCCTATTATGCAAAACGGGCAGGGGATGAGCCGGCATTTGAGGTGCTTCGAGAGTATGCATTGCTGTGGAGCTTGCCAACCATTTTTGCGAGCTTTCTGGCATTTCTGCAGATTAACAAACAGAATCCCGTACATTTTGAGCAGATGGTGAATATTTCATGGATGTTCATTGCTTCGTTTATCTGTTTTGTCATTGCGGTGTCGTTGGTGTGGAAACGCAAATATTTGGGCTGGTGTTTTATCGCTGTCATGCTTCAGTTTGCCTTTGCCTGGTATGGTTACGGGCGATCCCACCTTCCGTATATCCTGTACCCCTACATTAATATCTATGACAGCTTTACGAATCGTACAATGGGGATTGCGCTGATTACGGCTTTCAGTCTCGGGCTGCTCGTGCTCATTCCGTCGCTTGTGCTGATTATGAAGCTGTTCCTGTTCGATGCCAATTATGTACGCGGTAATCCTGGTAAAAAGAAAGGATGAGTCTGTCCATGCTGCTGAACATGTTCTTACTCATGACGCCCTTGCTGCATCCACTATCTACTGAGGGTGTCACGGGAATACCCGGTATAACCGGGTTGAGTTTTTTTGAGACATTCACGATTATGTACGCCCCGCCACTTATCATTATGGCTGCGATTGTCTTTCTGTTCATATATCTGGCCGTATGCAAAAATCCGAAGGATTGATTAACTGGTACGTGCATTCCCGTTTGGGGTAATCTGTTGTTAAGAAATCAGGAAGGGAGGATGACCCTTTCATGCCTAAAATCCGTTATAACAACATTGATAATGTAAGTACGGACAAAACGCTGAAGGAATTCAAGCAATGGAGGGAGCAGCGGCGCAATAAAGTGAAGGACTACTCCTACACTGTGCCCAAACACCCGCCTGAACTGGATTATCTGCATGCCAATCGGGAGGACACGAGTATTACCTGGATTGGTCACTCCACATTTTTCATTCAATATTATGGATTGAACATCGTGACTGACCCGGTGTGGGCCGAAAAAATGGGATTTCAACGAAGGCTCGGTGCCCCCGGCATTCCGATTCAGGATATTCCACCATTGGATGTCATTTTGATATCCCATTCCCATTATGATCATCTGCATCTGGCTTCCTTGCGTAAGCTGATTACCGCCAAGACGTTGCTGATCGTACCCGATGGTCTGAAGCGCAAGATGATTCGCAAAGGATTCCATCGATGCCAAGAGATGAAGTGGTGGGACCATATTACACTTGGCGGAGTCAAAATCACTTTTGTTCCGGCGCAGCACTGGACACGCCGAACGCTGTTTGATACCAATACGTCCCACTGGGGCGGTTACGTGTTGGAACAGAACCATTCGGCGACGACTTCTGCAGCGGAAAGTGCTGCAACAACGAGCGATCAGGATCGTTCATCCACCGCGGAATCACGGAAGAATGAAACACCCCAAGATTCGGGTGGCCCGCCTGTGTTGTATTTTGTGGGTGATACAGGTTACTTCCAAGGATTCAAAACGATTGGAGAGCGCTTTGACATCGGTATTACTCTGATGCCCATTGGTGCCTACGATCCGGAATGGTTCATGACTTCTCAGCATGTGACACCTGAAGAAGCACTGCAGGGGTTCGTTGAAACCGGCTCCCAACTTATGGTGCCCATGCACTATGGCACATTCAAACTGGCGGATGATACACCCAAGGAAGCACTGGATCGGCTGGAAGTCGAACGTGAACGACTGGGCATTGGTAAAGAGCGGATTCGGGTGCTGGGTCATGGCGAAACGCTTCGCATCCGGCATGAGAAAAGCAAACAGGGCTAACAAAATCGAGTCAAATATGTTAATGTAGGGATACGCCTGCATGAACAGTACATTTACCAAATCTTTAATAAGTAAAAAGCGGCCAATTTTCGAATTTGCCGCTTTTTTGTGTTATAATATGGTGCCAGAATAGGCATCGGGATATTGAATCCATGATTTACGCAACTTGCTATTCATGCAGTATGCAGATTAACCAATAAAGGATGGTATGCTTAATGATCAGTACAAGCGGCATCACGCTCCGCTACGGAAAACGTGCACTTTTTGAAGATGTAAATATCAAATTCACACCAGGAAACTGTTACGGCCTCATCGGCGCCAATGGAGCCGGTAAATCAACATTTTTGAAAATTTTGTCCGGTGAAATTGAGTCCAACTCGGGAGAGGTGCACATCACCCCGGGCGAACGTATGGCCGTTTTGAAGCAAAACCACTTTGAATATGATGAGTATCCGGTTCTCGAAACGGTAATTATGGGCCATAGTCGCCTCTATGCCATTATGAAAGAAAAAGATACACTGTATGCCAAAGCAGACTTCACAGAAGAAGACGGCCTGCGCGCAGGTGAGCTTGAAGGTGAATTTGCAGAGCTTAATGGCTGGGATGCTGAGCCGGATGCAGCGGCACTCCTGATCGGTCTGGGTATCGACCGTGACATGCACGATAAGAAAATGAATGAACTAAGTGGTAACGAAAAAGTTCGTGTCCTGCTTGCACAAGCATTGTTTGGTCGTCCAAACAACCTGTTGCTCGATGAGCCTACCAACCACTTGGATCTCGAATCCATTCAATGGCTGGAGAACTTCTTGATGGACTATGAAGGTACTGTTATTGTGGTATCCCATGACCGTCACTTCCTGAACAAAGTATGTACGCACATTGCGGATATCGACTTTGGTAAAATCCAGTTATACGTAGGTAACTATGACTTCTGGTATGAATCCAGCCAATTGGCACTTGCGTTGCAACGTGATGCCAACAAGAAAAAAGAAGAGAAGATTAAAGAGCTGCAAGCCTTTATTCAACGTTTCTCTGCGAATGCCTCGAAATCGAAACAGGCAACTTCTCGGAAGAAACAACTCGACAAAATCACGTTGGATGACCTTCGTCCATCGAACCGTAAATATCCGTTTATCAACTTCAAACCTGAGCGTGAAGCCGGTAAACAATTGTTGACCGTGGATCGCATCAGCAAATCCATTGATGGTGTGAAAATGCTGAATGATATCAGCTTTGTCGTGAACAAAGGGGATAAAATTGCATTTGTTGGACCGAACGGGAATGCCAAGTCACTGTTGTTTGATATTCTGATGGGTGAAACGGAATTGGATAGTGGCGAATACACTTGGGGTGTAACCACAACTCAAGCTTATTTCCCGAAAGACAACTCCAAATATTTTGACGGTGTGGACATGACACTCGTGGATTGGCTCCGTCAATATTCCAAAGATCAGGATGAAACGTATTTGCGTGGATTCTTGGGACGTATGCTGTTCTCAGGTGAGGAATCCTTGAAAAAGGCAAGTGTACTCTCCGGGGGCGAGAAAGTTCGCTGTATGCTGGCGAAAATGATGCAGACTGGTGCTAACGCATTGATTCTGGATGAGCCTACGAACCACTTGGATCTCGAATCCATCACAGCGCTGAACAATGGTATGATTGATTTTGACGGCACAATGCTATTCACATCCCATGACCATCAGTTCATTCAAACCATTGCTAACCGGATTATCGAAATTACGCCGAATGGCATCATCGATCGCCAAATGAGCTATGACGAATATCTGGAAAGTGACGAAATCAAAGAACTGCGCAATAAAATGTATCCAGTAGAAGCTTAAACGAAGCATCATCTACGGCACATTACTATAGGAACACCAAAGAACCGCAAGCCTCTCTGAAGAGGGCTTGCGGTTCTTTTTGCAATCCAATGGGTTTCTCTGCGGCTTTAAGACCTAAGATCCACCAGTACGGCGACGTTGGTTGTTAGGCTTCTTGTTGTTTTGACTCTTCATCGCTTTAGGTCCGCCTTCAAAGTAGGCGCTGGATTGGTTACCGGAATTTGCTTGTTCTTTCTTTTGCGCCAGCTTTTGGCGTATAGCATCCTGCAAACTGACCTTTTTCGGTTCGTTATTTTCGCTCATCGTTATTTCCCTCCCGGTCTTACAGTGAGCCGTCCAGATTGGACGGGATGTACCTATTTTATACGTTTTATAAAAGCCCCACAAGGGCAACCTGATAAAATGCTCCAAACCTTTGGTTTTACCCAGGCCAACATTCTTTCTCATTAACTACAGCCCTGCCGTCTGGCAACTTTGTTTCGGCTTGCCTACAGCAATGCAGCCTGGCAACACTGTTTCTGTAGACCCACACGCTCCGCATTTGGTAACATGGAAAAACCGTAATATGAAACGTTAAAGGAGTGTCGCCCGGTTTGAACGCTTATGAAGAAATTCGAAAAGGGGAGCGAGGGGCTTGGGTTAGCATTGTCGCCTATCTCGTCTTGTCCGCCTTTAAGCTGATCTGTGGATATGTATTTGCATCCAGCGCCTTGCTGGCCGACGGTTTTAATAACCTTACAGATATTGTGGCATCTGTTGCTGTATTGATCGGGCTGCGAATCTCCCAGAAACCACCTGATTCGGATCATGCCTATGGTCATTTTAGAGCGGAGACTGTTGCTGCCTTGGTGGCTTCCTTTATTATGGCTATGGTTGGGCTGCAAGTATTGGTTGAAGCCGTTCGCTCCTGGTATGAGGGAGCCTTTGTTGCTCCAAACCTGTGGGCGGCAGCGGTGGCTGTAATCTGTGCTGTAGTGATGTTAGGCGTGTATCGTTACAATCACCGACTGGCTAAACAAATTAATAGTCAGGCTCTGATGGCAGCAGCGAAAGATAATCGTTCGGATGCCTGGGTCAGCATAGGCGCTGCAGTTGGAATTATTGGTGCGCAGTTCGGACTTCCATGGCTGGATAAAGTGGCTGCGATTGCAGTGGGTCTGTTGATCTGTAAGACGGCTTGGGAGATTTTTCGGGATTCTACACATCGTCTTACCGATGGATTTGATCAGAAGGAGCTGACGGATCTCAGATCCTCCGTAGCTCGCGTTCCGGGTGTTGAAATGATTAAGGATGTGAAGGCACGTGTGCATGGCAGTCATGTACTTGTGGATGTTGTCATTGAAGTGGACGGAAGCTTAAGTTTGATTGAAGGCCATCAGATCTGTGATCGAGTGGAAGAGCGGTTGAAGCGATCGCATAACATCATGCATGTACATGTACATGTGGAACCGAAGACAGGAGAAGTGACAGGGAACTCTTGAACAGGGAGTGAACATCTTGGAAAATCAAAAGAGGACAGCCGCGATTGTGCGGGCTGTCCTCTTTACTTATCGTTAGAACGATTATACGATGTTATTGAATGGCAACGTGGATCCACGCTTTGCCTTTCCAAGTGTACACTTGCACCCACTCGCCACCGTCGAATCCGTCAACCACTTCACCTGTTGTATCGATGACTTGGGAGCCCAGTGCACCGATTGGTTTACCGTTAGGTGCATCATAGAACCAAGTGCGCTCCAGAAGGTTCAGCAACATTGTAGGTGCCAGAACTTCATCGCCTGGTTTTACAAGGGGCTCTTCAAACATTTTATCATCTGTAGTTGTAGCTGGAGTTTCAGTTGTTGTCGAAGTACCTTCTGCACCTGTAGTGTCTGTTGTTGTACCGGTTACTGTCTCAGCAGTACCTTCTACGGTGTCTACAGCAGGTTTGTTTACTTCAACAGCCGGAGTTGTTGTCGTTGTCGTAGCTTCTGTTCCTTTTTCTGGAGCTACCGTTCCGGTAACCGCTTCCTCAGCACCTGCAGCAGCAGCCATCGAACCCATCAACGTTAAAGCAGCGGCAAAACTTACGATTTTTTTCATTTGTTTTTCCTCCTCGGTTTAGGTATGTAATTTGTTGTCCTGTGATAAAAGTAACCAAGCGAGCTACCTTATGAATCACAAATTATAACAATATTTTCTTGCATTCTCCAGTGTCAACTGGCGCATATGTGGGTATATAGCAAGCCTGTAAATATCATACTTCGGTGGGATAAAACCGGGTTGGCTATCTCAAAAAAGTCCTGTTTTTTTAGGATTCATACGAGACCGGATTGGAATAAAGCAGAAGGGAGTGCAATACATAATATAGAAAAGTTGACCTATGTCTGAACGCACAAAAGCCAATCGGCTTGGAAGCACGATTGGCTTTTGTATGTATTCGTTAATTAAGAATCAGTCAGATCAGAGCCGAAGTTATCGCATTCGGCTACGTCCCGTAATGAGGGAGATGACGAACAGTACAACAAAGATGAAGAAGAGTACTTTCGCGATTGAAGCAGCTGCTTCAACAATACCGAAGAATCCAAAAATACCTGCTACCAGTGCAATGATTAGAAATAATACAGACCATTTCAACATGAGGTTTCATCCTTTCGTTTACTTGATTATGGAGTGAGTTGTGTTCACCTCACCGCCTTGTGTAGTTTAACTTTAACCGGGGGTTATCCAGTTGAAACATTGGTTTATTTTCCAAGCGAAGGCATATATGAAGGGATAGATCATATTGTTTCGTCCGGGAAATCGCCGGGTAACTATAGCAATAACAAACTGATGCACATATGGAAAGAGAGGTTCTTCTATGATCTATCAAATTAGCGTGGCCTTGATTGCAATGGCATTTGCAGTCCTTGTTTTCTTTTTAATTCGTACCTTGAAATCCGCTCAGGGTTCCTTGGACAATGTCTCTCAGACATTACAGGAGGTACAGAAGACCATTGATGAACTTAGTTATGAAGTCAAGCAAACGGTAAGACACGCCAATGATATTACGGTGGATGTACAGCACAAAATGAAAAAAATTGATCCTGTAATGGAATCTGTTGAAAATCTCGGAGAAGTGTTGAACGAAGTGACGGCGGCAGCCAAGCAAGTCTCCACAACGCTGATGGCCAGATTTCAGACCAAAAGAAACCATGCCGCAGATACAAAGCACGCTGAACCGTCTCATGTAACGGCACCACCTGCTACATCAACGGATCGTACCCTGCAATCCTATGAAGCTACATATAATGGTGATGCTAAGGGCGGGAAGAACTGGATGAAGTATGTCGATGTTGCGGCGAATGTATGGCAACGAATGCGTAAATAACATGATCGCTTTGTAATCCATAAAGAAACCTTCAGAGCGGTGATGAACCTGATGAAAGGGTGAGAATCATGATGAAACTACTGCTTGTGATGTTTAGCGTAATTTCTCCCTTTTCCGTTCAACCGGCAGCGGTACCCGCTGCTCACGATATGCAATGGACGGTAATGGAAAAGAAGGCGTCAGAGGTGACTCTGGCTGTTGATCGATCCGAGACTTTCCAGCATTTTCGGACTCTGAATGGCATTTCTCTGGATGACACCATGGACGATTTGTTGGCTAAGAAAGGCCAACCGGTGTATAAACAGGAAGATCCTTATCTGGGATGCCCTGAATATCAATTTCATGATGTAAAAGTTGGTTTGTGTGAAGATACGGATGTCATTCAATATGTGCATATCGATCCATCTGAGAATCACATCATGTTAAACGGAAAGAGAATTGAGATGAATATTGAAGCGATCCATCACGCTCTCGGGAAACCTTATTATGTGGCAGAGGACGGAGAAGTGTTTCTGCGTGGAGACCAGGCTCTGAAAGTATATATGAAGTCAGGCTCTCAGCAGATTGAAGGCATTGATCTTTTTGATGACACGCTTTCCTAGAAATGGTTATTACCTAATCGTTTCAATCCCATATAGTATGGTTATATATTAAGTAGCTCGATACAGAAGATTAAATCAGAGGAGAGTGGAAACGATGAATTCAACCAATGAGCAAGCTTATGCAAAAGTGGTAGAAAACGGAGTCCAGGCGGTAGAAGCGGTGAAAGAATTGCAGATTACCGGATACCTTGCTGATCATATCTTTGTTCTCGCTCATGAGAAGGATCGTACAGATCGGATTGCCGATACAGCCGATGCCAAAGAAATTGGTATAAAAGAAGAAGGCGTGTTTGATTCCTTGGCGAATCTGTTCCGTTCACGTGGTGATGAACTCCGGGCCAAAATTGTTTCGATGGGCTTTACCGAAGCCGAAGCTGACTTCTACGAAAGTGAGTTAGACAAAGGTAAAGTACTCGTAATTGCCAAAAAGAAAGATTAACCCGATATACATTGCAAGTTGAAGTTTGCTGAACATGGACAAACTTTTGAATGACTTGTGTTAAATGCTTAATCAAAAACATAGATAAGGAATGGGGCTTTCCCCATTCCTTATCTATGTTTTTGCAAGTTTGGAAGCGGGATCAGGACGCTGCAAAAACAGGGCGAAAGCGGAGAAGATTACCCGTGATGGTGCCATTTACTGATAGAGTTTTTTTGTTTTTACGATTATAGTTATACTAGGAATTATTATGTCTACTGCCGTTTTGTATGCAAAATTTGTATAATCATCGTTCGTAATAATTAATAAGAATCGACAAACCCGGACGCCACAGATAAGGAGATATCAATGAGAATACTTATTGTTGACGACAATCCGACGAATGTCATTATCATTCGAGAAATTCTGAAAAAAGAGAACTATCGTGACATTGTAACGGCGAGTTCCGCCATGGAAATGTTCGAAGTGTTGGGAATTGGGGAGGAAAGCAACGAATCTCGTCCAAGACCGTCGGATATTGACCTGATTTTGCTGGATATGATGATGCCTGAGATGGACGGCATCGAAGCCTGCAGTATTGTGCAAAAATTTGAGAACCTGAAGGATATTCCGATTATTATGGTGACTGCCATCGGAGACTCCAAGAAACTTGCCGAAGCATTGGATGCAGGTGCATCTGATTATGTGACCAAACCGATTAATAAAGTCGAGCTGATGGCCAGAATTCGACTTGCACTTCGTTTGAAACAGGAGAAGGATTGGCACAAAGAACGTGATCAACGCATTCAGGATGAGCTCAAGTTGGCAGCCATGGTCCAAAATGCCGTATTAAGTCCGGCGATTAGGGACCCGTTGTTCCAAGTACATGCCATCTATAAACCTTCCTTCGAGCTTGCGGGTGATCTATATTCTTGGTATCCCCTTGGGGAAGGCCGTTACGGAGTATTGCTGCTCGACATGATGGGACACGGGATATCTTCATCCCTGTTTACGATGTTTATCGCTTCGGTGTTGAAAGACACAGTGACCACCTATGTCGATCCAGAGAAGGTCATTCAGGAGTTGAACCGTCGTTTTAACCAGCTCCATCTGGAGAAACAGTTGGTGCAGTATTATTTCACGGCCATTTACCTGGTCGTTGATACACGGATGAAACGTATTGATTATGTTAATGCAGGGCATCCACCTGCTTTATTTTTCCGAAACGATGGCAGTGTCACCACATTTGACAGCAATTGCTGTCCTGTTGGTTTATTTGACAAAATGGACATTGAACCACAAACGATTCATTACGAGGGTGACGGACATATTGCACTGTATACGGATGGATTATTGGAAGCTGTTCAGGGCTCGCAGGAGGAACAGCATGAATTCCTGGTCGAAAAACTGACCGGCTCACATCAATGGAATGAAGCTGCCATGCAGGCACTATTTTTTGACGACGAAATTCCCCAGGAACGGGATGATGATAAATGTCTGGTCTGGATTACTCTGGATAAAGGGGCGGGGGATGAATGAAGATCAGGAATAAACTACTGATTGGTTTTACCGCTCTGATGGCTATTCTGATCGTACTCACGTTTGTGAGCTATGAACGGCTAAACAGCAGTAATCAACAGATTGATCAGATGTATCAGGAACGTTATCTCAAAGTACGGTTCACTTCAGCAGCGCGCGGAGAGGTTAATGACATTGCTAAAGTGCTGGCTAACTTGTTGTTGAATCCCAATAATTCGACTGCTGCTGCGGACGGTGACCTGAAAGACATGAAAGATCGGGGGGATGGTTACCTCGTAGAGGTAAGAAACCGTGCGGACAGTGCACCTGAACATCAGTTGGTGGATCGTGTGAATACCGCATGGGGCGCGTATACAGACTATGCCACGAGACAGATTAGTCTGATGTCTCAAGGAAGGGCAGAAGATGCAAATAACTACCGCAATTCAACAGGGCTCGCGGTGCAGAAAGAAGCCGTAGATAGTTTGAATGCCCTCTCCCGATACCAGGATCAAGAGATTGATGCCGAGATCAAGAGCGCTAACGCAGCGTATACAAGAGCAGTGCAGATTACGATAAGCATCATGATTGCGGGATTGTTGCTTGCTCTGGGAGTGATTTTGTGGGTACTGCCAAGCATCACCCGAGGTTTGAATACGGTATCCATGATGATTACCAGTTTCGGTAAAGGTCGTTACCGTACCATTCGGCGTATTCAGGTCAAATCAACGGATGAGATTGGTCAGATTGCCAGTGTGTTCAAAGATGTATCCAGTGATCTGGAAGAAAAACTGGAGATCGAGAGAGCTTACGTACAGGCTCAGCAAGATCAAAACTGGATGAGTTCGAACATTGCAAGAGTTCCTGAGCTACTTCGTGGAATTGGCTCCATTCGTCAAATCTCACAAATGTTTATCAGCGAATTCACACCGGTCCTTGGTGCTCAACTGGGCGTCGTCTATCTGCTTGATGAGGAGAAACATCCCGACGAATTGAGACGTTACGGTGCATACGCATTCGAAGAGAACGAAGACGTTGGAAAGGAAATGTACCGGATCGGTGAAGGCCTTATTGGTCAGGCCGCACTGGATATGACACCGATTATTCTGGAGAATACGCCAGAGGATTATGTGCATATTGGATCAGCTTCAGGTTCAACACGTGCTGCAGGTATCATGATCTATCCTGTCGTGTTTGAAGATGAACTGATTGGTGTTGTTGAACTGGCTTCCTTTGAAGGGTTCAATGAACAGCATAAACAATTGTTTGCCCAACTGATCATGAACTTGGGCGTTATCTTGAACAACGTTCGTCGTCGTTTACGTGTTGAGGAACTGCTTCGTGAATCCCAGGCACTCACAGAGGAACTGCAAGTTCAATCGGAAGAGTTGCAGACACAGCAAGAAGAACTGCGCCGTTCCAATGAGAATCTGGAGGAGCAGACAGAGGCGCTTAAACGTTCTGAGGAATTGCTGCAGCGTCAGCAGGAAGAGCTGGAGCATTTTAATACCGAGCTTATTGCCAAGACACGTGCGCTTGAAGAGCAGGTACGTGAAGTCGAAGAGAAGAATGACGAGATTGAGAAAACAAAGACACAGCTGGAACAGCAAGCTACACAGCTGTCGATGACAAGCAAATACAAGTCCGAATTCTTAGCAAATATGTCGCATGAACTGCGTACTCCACTGAACAGTTTGCTCATTCTGTCTCAGTTGTTGTCGGAGAACAAAGGTGGGAATCTGACTGACAAGCAGCAAGAATATGCGCAAACCATCTACATGTCAGGTGCGGATCTGCTGAAGATGATTGATGAGATTCTGGATCTGTCCAAAGTGGACGCAGGCAAGATGGATATCAATTATGAGACGGTTCGAATGGAAGAGCTGACCAGCTTTGTTCAGCAAAACTTTGGGCCGATGGCAAATAAAAAAGAACTGAACCTGAACATCGAGTTCGACAGCGATCTACCAAAATGGGTATACACCGACAGCCATCGTGTCAAACAGATCCTGCGGAACTTGTTGTCGAATGCGTTCAAATTTACCAATCGTGGTTCGGTCAGTCTGATTGGAAGAAGGATGAAACCGGAAGAACTGCCGAGTTATATGAACACCAATCAGGAGTATCTCGGATTTAGTGTAAAAGACACTGGCATTGGTATTCCATCAGACAAGACGGATCTGATTTTTGAAGCTTTCCAGCAAGTAGATGGTACAACAAGTCGGAAATACGGTGGAACGGGTCTTGGATTGTCCATTAGCAGGGAACTGGCACGTTTGCTTGGTGGTGCAATACATGTGGAATCTTCTGAAGGTGAGGGCAGCTGCTTTACCTTATACCTGCCGGATAATCATGAAGATGAAGCCTTGGCGGAGGAAGGGGCTTCAAGAGAAGCAGCCGTATCCTCAGAGGATCTTTATGAACAATCCAGCGAAGCACGGACCATGCTTTCAAGTCATCAGTCCATCCTCTCTCCTGATCCGGAGCAGAGCGTGGGTAAAGATCTGTCTCCTACCCATACTCCAGATCTCACCCAGATTGAAGATGATCGAGAGAATCTCATGGAAGGTGACAAAATCCTTCTCATTATTGAGGATGATGTGAACTTTGCACATATTTTGATGGATATGGCGCGTGGAAGAGGATTCAAAGCACTTGTTGCCCTTCAAGGGGATAAAGGACTTGAGATGGCACGTCAATATCTGCCTGATGCCATTATCCTGGATATTCAATTGCCTGTGATGGATGGTTGGACCATTCTGGGCGAGCTGAAGAGTAGTTCGGCAACACGCCACATTCCGGTACATGTCATTTCTGTAATTGATGATATGAAGCAAGGTCTGATGATGGGTGCCATTGCTTATCTGAAAAAACCTTCGAGCAAGGATTCACTGGATAAAGCCTTCTCGCATATCAAATCCTATACCGAGAATCAGCTGAAACGACTGTTGATTGTCGAAGATGATGAAATTCAGCGTAAAGCTATTATTGAATTAATTGGTCATGATGATGTGGCAATCACGGCAGTATCTACAGGTAGCGAGGCATTGAATGAATTACACAGCCAGCGTTATGACTGTATGGTACTGGATCTAATGTTAACGGACATGACTGGTTTCGAATTGCTCGACCAGATTCGGGATGATGAATATCTGAACGATCTGCCGATTATAATTTATACAGGCAAAGAACTGGATTCCAAGGAAGAAATGAAGCTGCGCAAATATGCGGAATCCATCATTATCAAGGATGTGAAGTCACCAGAACGTTTGCTGGATGAAACCACTTTGTTCCTACATCGGGTAGAAGCCAATTTACCGGAAGACAAACGTCGCATCTTGCAGAAGTTACACAACAAGGAAACGTTGTTTGAAGGCAAAAAGATATTGCTTGTTGATGACGATATTCGTAATGTATTTGCTCTTTCAAGTGTCCTTGAAGGTTATCGGATGGATGTGACGTTTGCAGAGAACGGCCGAGAGGCTTTGGAGATTTTGGAGAAAAATCCGGAGTTTGATCTGGTACTGATGGATATGATGATGCCGGAAATGGACGGTTATGAAGCGATGACACGAATCAGACAAATTCCGCAGTTTGAAAAGTTGCCGATTATTGCGCTCACGGCCAAAGCGATGAAAGAGGATCGCGGCAAATGTATTGAAGCGGGAGCATCTGATTATGTGAAAAAACCGATCCAGACAGATCAATTGTTATCCTTAATGCGCGTATGGCTGTATTCGTAAGTTCATTATTCGGATGTTCATGGTTTGGGTAATGAAAGACAATACGACGAATACGCAAGTAACAAATGAAGAAGTGGAGAGAATTTATGACAGCGTGGGAACCTACCGAGACGGGGGCAGATTTGGTCCGTATGCCGCAAGATGAAGAGCGCGAGCTGATCGAGATTGAGCTGCTGTTGGAAGGCATGCACCGTTTATATGGATATGATTTTAGAAACTATGCACTGCCATCTCTTAAACGAAGAATATGGCATCATGCACATGCAGAAGGGGTTAAGACTATATCCGGCTTGCAGGAGCGTGTCCTTCATGATCGTTCCGCGTTTGAACGGTTTGTCCAGAACTTGTCCATCCCTGTAACGGAAATGTTTCGAGATCCTTCACTTTTCCGAATGTTTCGGGAAAAGATTATTCCTATCCTGAGAACCTACCCGTATATCCGAATATGGCATGCGGGTTGCTCCACGGGAGAGGAAGTCTATTCCATGGCGATCATGTTGCATGAGGAAGGACTGTATGACAAGGCAAGAATCTACGCAACGGATATGAATGATCGTTCTTTGCAACAGGCCAAAGAGGGCGTATACGGTATTGAGAAAATGAAACTATTTACTACAAATTATTTGGAGGCAGGGGGTACCAGAGCCTTCTCCGAGTACTATACAGCGAAATACAATTCGGTGATATTTCATCCTTTTTTAAGGAAGAACATCATTTTCGCCGAGCACAACCTGGCAACAGATCGGTCATTTAACGAGTTTAATGTTATCTTTTGCCGTAATGTCATGATTTATTTTAATGATGAACTGCGAAATCATGTGCATGGGCTGTTTCACGAGAGCTTGAGCCACTTTGGTATTCTGGTTCTGGGGTCGAAGGAATCGATACATTTTACAGAGTTCAGTGATACCTATGAGCCGTTAGACCGGACCGAAAAAATATACCGGAAGATCAAATAGGGGGTTAGGGTTAGCCATGGGGCTCAATGAACCAATCCACATATTGTTGGTAGATGACCGCCCTGAGAACTTGCTTGCTCTTGAAGCAGTTCTGGAATCGGAACAATATAAACTCGTTAAGGCAACTTCCGGAGAAGAGGCACTCCGCTGTCTGCTAAAAGACGAATTTGCGGTTATCGTTCTCGATGTGCAGATGCCTGGTATGGACGGAATTGAGACAGCAAAGTTAATTAAGGCACGGGACAAGTCCAAGGATGTGCCAATTATATTTATCTCTGCGAATAGCAGAGAAGCTGAGCATTTGTTTGCAGGTTATTCAGCCGGGGCCATTGATTACATGGTTAAGCCATTTATTCCTCAGATTTTGAAATCCAAAATTGAGGGCTTTGTGGAGATGTTTATCACCAACAAACGACTGAAAACACAGACGATGCTGCTTCACCAGAAGACACAGGAACTGGAGAAGATGAACCAACAACTCATTCAGGCCAAGGAAGAAGCGGAAATTGCAGCGAATGCAAAGACCGAATTTCTAGCGATGATGAGTCATGAGATTCGTACACCGATGAATGGAGTTATCGGTATGGTGGATCTGCTAATGGAGACGGAACTGAAGGAAGATCAGAAGGAATATGCAGACATCGTTCGTCGCAGCGCGGATGCACTTGTCACGGTTATTAACGACATTCTTGATTTTACCAAGATGGAATCAGGCAAAATGGAGCTTGAAGAGCATCCTTTTGAAATTGTCTCCTGCATTCGGGAAGTGTTGGGATTGTTTGCTGCAGAAGCAGGCAAAAAGAGTTTGGAATTGGATTATTTCCTGGAAGATTCTGTTCCTGAATTAATTTATGGAGATATGGCAAGGCTACGTCAGGTTCTCTTGAATCTTATTGCCAATGCGATCAAATTCACCGACCATGGCGGAGTATATCTGATCGTGTCAGTTAAGGAAGAAAAGGATGGGCAAATGGCATTAGAGTTTGCCGTCAAGGACACGGGAATAGGCATTGCGTCAGACAAGGTTGATCGCCTGTTTCAGCCGTTTTCCCAGCTGGATACATCAATGACTCGTAAATACGGTGGAACCGGCTTGGGACTGGCAATCTGCAAGACTCTGGTTGAAATGATGGGTGGACAGATCTATCTGGATACAACAGAGCAACGGGGAGCGACGTTTGTATTTACAATTCAGGCAAAACGCTATGTCGAAACTGAACTGGTCCAGATGAATGGGGAAGAGAAGCTGACGGATGTGAAAAATGAGAATAACCCCCCAACGGTATTAATTGTGGATGATCATCCGATTAATCAGAAGTTGATGGCGATTATGCTTGGTAAACTTGGGTTGCTCTCAGATATTGCTGAGGATGGACAGAGCGCACTCGATATGGTAAATAATAGCCGCTATCCCTATGACTATGTGTTCATGGATCTGCAGATGCCTGTTATGGACGGTTTGGAATGTACACGGCGGATTCGGGAGAGCCTGTCCCAGTCCGATCAGCCGGTCATTATAGCTATGACTGCTAACGTGATGGAAGGTATTCAGCAACGCTGTACTGCTGCAGGCATGGATGATTATATTAGTAAGCCGGTGAAAATGGGCAATGTAAAACAGAAAATAGCCCAGTTTCAGAAACAACGACAAATGTTAGACTCAGGCCCTTCAGCCATGAATCAGGCCAATTGAAATATTTTCCAAACTTCTTTTTGTTTCACTCGTGCCTAAGTTGGGTTATTAGGTAAGGAAACCATTGATCAGGAGAGAGATGTCTAATGAATACAAACAAAAACGAAAAATTCAATGCAAGAACTGAAACACAGGACGGCGTGTGCACGGTGTATCTGACTGGCGAACTGGATTTGTCGGTTGCTCCTGACTTCCGCTTGGTGATGGAGCCGCTAGTGGATAACAAGGAACAGGATCTTGTGATCAACATGAAAGAATTGAAGTATATCGATAGTACAGGGATTGGTATCCTGTTATCTGTTCTGAAGGCCAGACATGGAATGGAAGCTCGCTTTGAAGTACAGGAAGTTCCTGCGCAAATCCAGAAACTTTTTGACATGACGGGCATCGCCAAATTCTTTGTCACACAGAAGAATTCCCAATAGGAAAGGATCGAAAAAGGAATGAATGCAGAAGTTCAAAGAGTCACCCTTAATTTACCGGCGACAGCTGATTACGTTGATATTGTAAGACTTAATCTTTATGGAGTAGCATCCAAAATGGGATTTTCTTATGAAGACATTGAGGATATGAAAGTTGCTGTATCCGAGGCCTGTAACAACTCTGTACTGTATGCTTACTCACACGAAGGCGGCATGGTTGAAGTTGTATTCGAAGTCGAAGGCGAAACATTGTCCATTACTGTTAAGGACGAAGGTGCCAGCTTCGAGAACATGAACCCTGCTGTGTCACGTGCTGGTCTTCACGACAAAGAACTGACAGAAGCGCAGATTGGCGGACTTGGGTTCTACCTGATGCAAGCCTTGATGGACGATGTCAGTGTGGAAAGTGAGACGGGCAAAGGTACGAAGGTAGTACTCGTAAAACGTCTTGCAAGAAGTGAGGAGAAAGTATGAATGAAAAAGTGACTCCCCCAGAGTCCATGTCTGAAGCTATAGGTTTGATCTGGGAATACCAGCAGACCCAAGATAATGAAATTGCAACAGTTCTCATCCGTAAATATGAACCGATGGTTAAGATGGCAGCAGGTAAAATTGCTCGGAATCGCCCTGATCTATACGAAGACTTGTATCAGACCGGGCAGATGGCCTTGATTCGTTTGCTTAAGCAATACGATATCAACCTGGGTATTCCATTTGAACCTTATGCTATGAAGAGTATGATCGGTCATATGAAGAACTACTTGCGAGACAAATCCTGGTATATTCAGGTGCCCCGGAGGATTAAGGAAAAGGGAGCACTTGTGCAACATGCCATTGATGAGTTAACCGTGAAGCTGGAGCGCTCACCTGGTGTGAACGAAATTGCTGAATACCTTGATTTGACTGCAGAAGAGACGATTGAAGTCCTGGCTGGTCGGGAATGTTACCACTATGTGTCACTGGATTCTCCTTTATCTCAGGATGACAGTGCAGCAACATTGGGTGAACTGATCAGTGCAGATGTTAATGACTATGATTCGGTCGAAAAACGGATGGACTTGCAACAGGCATTGGGACAATTGAAGGAACAAGAGCAACAGGTACTTATTCTAGCCTTTCAGGATGGCCAATCTCAACGGGCAATTGCCCAGAAGCTTGGTGTTTCACAGATGAGTGTATCTCGTATTCAGAAGAGGGCTACAGAGAAATTGAAACAGATCATGTCGAATGCTTCAATGTTATGAAAAATGGAACCCTGATGTTGTTGAGTACGGCATAAAGAAGGACACGTTATTGCGCTGAAATGCATACGTGTCCTTTTTGGGATCAAAAAGATGGGTATGCAATGAAGAACATGAGTGCAGGAGTGGATAAAGTGATTGTGAACCAAATCAAGTTGGAAGCTCGCCGTGACAAGTTATCTTGCTCGGACCATTGGCAATGGTGGGATTGGGTTGCACCTGACACCGATAGCATGAACGATGCTTTGGAGGAGCTGACAGAGGCGTTTCCGGATATGCGGTATTGGCTTTATAAAATTCCGGAAGTAGAATCGAATTATTTGTCCGTCCGTTTCGTGAATGGTAAAGAACCAGTCATATTTGGTTCATTGTTGTATGCGATCAAGAATGAGAGAGATGACAAAAGAAAAGATAATCAGATGTTCTTTTATGTCGATCGTAATAACCTGGTTACCTTGAATATGGATGACAATACACGAGGTATTATGAAGACGGATGAACGTGCCCATATGTTACAGCAATGTAGTGAGGCTAGGGACGGGATGTTTGTACTCTTTCGAGCTATACTGCATTACTACCATGTGGGAATGGATCATTTTGAGATGAACCTGCGTGATCTGGAACGGAAGATGGAATCCCGCAATGCACGCACCTTGATGGACCAGATTCTCGCCGCTCGATTTGAATTATTGTATTGGAGTAATCTGTTCATCCCTTACTCGGAACTAATGGCCGCTTCACATGAGGCTTACCTTGACGAAATAGATGAAAATCGATACTTCCAACAGCTCCAACATCGAGTAGAGCGAATGGAACGATTGTTTCGTCATTATGAGAAAGAGATTGATACGTTAATCTCCATTGATAATGCAATCTCTGGTGTACGTGGTAATGAGATTATGAAAACACTGACTATTGTCACCGCTGTGTTCATACCCGCGACCGCTGCTGGCGCGATATGGGGGATGAACTTTGAGAACCTGCCCTTTATCGATAAATCATGGGGAGTTGTATTGGTCCTTGTTGTCATTATCTTAAGCATGATCAGCATGTATGTATGGCTGATGATGAAAGGATGGACAGGAGATCTGCTCAAAGTGAAATCCTCACAGCCTTCAGCTGAGGAGACAGAGAAAAATGGAGCAACAGAAAAGCGTAAACGGTAGCCTACTGTTGGCCAATCCTCTTAGTTTTTGTAATCTTCAATATAGCCCAGCAAGTCAGCGATATATTGTCCCACAATCGGCATATTGACGAATTGGCTGAGAATGAATGCGAGCAGACCCAGAACAACAAAGGTACCTACGGTCAGCCCAAGTCCTCGTGCCATACCTGCTGTAAAGTTGGTAATAATCCGCTTTTTGGGACTGCTGTAATTCTCAATAATGTCTTTGATCTGCGCTCTCTCCAGACTGTCCGCAATCTGGTCCAGACGTGTGTTCAATCGCTTTACCTCGTGTCGCAATTCAAAAGGATGCTCGCTTGTATCATACTGCTGTGCCGGTGTTCCTCCCGTAATTGGAGTATTACCGTTAATTGTAACTTTACTCATGATTATTCCCCCTCAACTCGCATTGGATAAAAAATAGCCAGCTGGAGTGCAGCTGGCTATTGGTCACTCGATCTGTATCGCCTTACAGGCTAGTCGAGTTAAGTTCTTTACGTGCATCTTCCTTCGCTTCTACGGAAGCGGCAGCCACTTCTTCAGATGCACGGGAGGCTTCGTTAGCCACATCCGCGGATGCTTTTCTCACAGAGTCCATGACATCATTGCGGCCTTGGTTCACTGTTTTTGCAATGTCGGAAGTTTTGGATGAGACCGTTTTAGCCAGTTCAGATGCTCTATCACCTACAACGGTTGCAACTTCTTTTGTGCGGTCAGTAACCATGCCTACTTTCTCGGAAAGGTCACCACGCAATTCACGTCCCGGTTTAGGCGCAAAGAGTAGTGCCGCAGCAGCCCCCAGCAAACCTCCGATGAAAATCCCTTTGGCGAAAGTCGAACCCGTCTGTACAGGATATTGCTCTTCTGCTTTATTCATGTCTAATCACTCCTTCTTCAAATTAGGAAACAAATACGAAACAACGAACACCTTGTTGCCCGAATCAGGCAGCCTGTCTTAGCAGTCTGGACACAAGCCCCAGCAAGAAAACAAAGAGCGCTGTACCAATGATGGCAGGGATGATGGCAAAGTTGCCGATAACGGGTCCCCAGTTACCAAGCAAAAGTGCACCCAGCCAAGCTCCGGCAAATCCGGCAATCATTGCACCGATTATGCCTCCAGGCATGTTGTGACCGGCAAGTGCATCTCCGATCAATCCGATGATGACAGCCATCACAATGCTGATAATGATGCCCCACATAACAACCGCCTCCTTTAAACTTGATGTAGGATGTTGTCTGTTCGCGTTTGCTTACTTCGTATATAAACGCCGTGCAACCCTGTGAAACAATAAAGATGAGGATGAATGCACTGGAAATCAGAGGAATTCATTCTTTAGCGGCTCTGTTTAATGCCTTTAATCATGCAGAAGATCCATGCCAATCCAGCGGCAAATCCCGTAAATACATCCGTAGGATAATGTACGCCGAGCATGATGCGGCTGAGGCCAATCAAGAAAATAAAACTGATACCACATAGAACAGGAAGCCACACTCCGGAAGAGTTATGTCGCTGCTGCTCAATGGCCCAGATGACAAAGAGCATGCCATAGAAGCCCATAGAGATCATGGCATGTCCGCTGGGAAAGCTGTACCCGTGAACGACCAGCAGATGATCCAGTTCAGGTCTGCTTCGTCTGAAAAATTCTTTCAATAACGTGTTCAGAATCCACATCATGGCAAAACTTCCCGTGATCGCATATCCATATATAACAAACCTTGGGCTGCGTTGTATGAAGAAAAGAAGAGCAAAACCTCCTGCAGCTACAGCAGAGATTTTGAATGAGCCCAGCGCGGTTATGAATGCAGTGTAAGGCAATAGATAAAGACGTGAATCTGAATTCAGATAAAATAATTGCTGAATTTCATCATCCAGACGAATAATAGAATCATGGCCCAACCAGGCACCCAGACCTGCCAGGATGAATACAACCGTAGCGCTGATAACCATACCAGCCAAACTCCAGTTGAAGAGGGGGCGTAACGACATGCCAGGGGTCGATCCTGATAAGGATGGTGTAGACATTTTACGTGGCATAGTGGGTTTCTCCTTCAGTATGGTAGTCATGAACATAGATGATAATGCTATACCCGAAATGCATGTCGAAAAAACTGTAAAAACGTCGCTTTTGTACTATACTATTTAAGATATCCCATGCGGCGTCGTGACGCAAAGCAGAGATGAAATCGGGAGCACAAAGGAGAGAACTCGCATGGAGAGTGCCTTGTTAATTAAAGAATACCGTGCAGGCGTCATGGAATGCGCCCATTACGGACACATAAGTATTACGGATGAGTATGGGCGAATTGTATACTCGGCTGGCGACCCTCATTTTAGAGCGTTCACTCGCTCATCTGCCAAACCTTTTCAAGCTATTCCAGGAATCCGGGCAGGGATTGTCGGTCACTATGGCCT
The DNA here is from genome assembly GCF_038005685.1 of Priestia sp. FSL H7-0729. Taxonomy (NCBI): domain Bacteria; kingdom Bacillati; phylum Bacillota; class Bacilli; order Caryophanales; family Bacillaceae; genus Priestia; species Priestia sp. FSL H7-0729. The sequence goes on along the minus strand of NZ_JBBOTQ010000009.1, from coordinate 7,095 downwards.
ATCCGCACAGGAGATTGCCATTATGTCCTCTTCGCATCGTTCGGAACCGGAACACATTCGGGTGCTGGAGCAGTTATCCGGTAAAATCGGATTGGGTGAAGAATGCCTGATCTGTGCACCAAGCTACCCGCTTAATGAAGAAAGCCGTAATCAATGGATACGTGGACAAGGGGAGAAACGTCGCATCTTGCATAACTGCTCCGGAAAACATCTGGGAATTCTGGGGTACAGTCAGATGAAGCAGGTGGATTTGGGCAGTTACGCTGAACCCGATCATCCGGTGCAACGTGAAATTCTCGAAACGTTTGCCGACCTGGCAGGTATTGAGGAAAAAGAGATTAAGCTGGGGACGGATGGCTGCGGCTTTCCGGTATTTTCTTTGCCGTTGTCGGCATTGTCGAACGCCTATCTGAAGCTCGCTTGTCCGGACCTCATCGCCGATGCTTCTACAAGAACAGCTGTAGAGACGATTACATCAGCTATGAATGAACATCCGTTAATGGTAGGTGGCACGGAGCGTGTAGATTCAGTACTGCTGGAAGACGGTAACATTGTAGCGAAAGGTGGATTCAAAGGGGTATTCGGTTTTGGTCTGAAAAAAGAACGATTGGGAATCACCTTCAAGGTACTTGATGGTTCCGAGGAAGAGTGGGCCTTCATTACCCAATCCATCCTGAAACAGATTGGTTATTCCAATGATAGAACCCTTGCACGATTGGCTGAAGTGTTCCCTTCCGATATCCGAAATGATGAAGGTACCCTTGTAGGTCATGCAGCTAGTGAGTTCATTCTTCACTCACTGGAAGATAGCGTATAACCTTAAGAAGGGGCGTGATTAGAGTTGCCGGACCCCGGGTAAAGATGACATACCAACTGGTATTTATCTAAACAATTCATATACACGCATGGACTGCCGCAGTAATGTGGTAGCTCTAAACCCTTGGAGGTGGATGAACATGATTAAAGTGGTGACATCGGAAGAAAGGCACACGTCGGATCGAGGTTGGATACACAGCGAATTCAGCTTTTCCTTTGCGGATTATGATGATCCGAGTAACGCCCATTTTGGCTGTCTGCTGGCTCATAATGAAAACACGCTGATGCCGCAAGAAGGCTTTAAGAAACATCCACATCATGATCTTGAACTTGTCAGTTATGTCATATCAGGTACACTCAAACATACGGATAGTATGGGAACAGAACAATTGCTCGAACCGGGTACGGTCCAGGTGATGAGCGCGGGAACGGGAGTGGAACATTCCGAGACCAATCCGTCAGCGGATGAACCGGTACGTTTCCTCCAGATGTGGTTTTTGCCATCAGAGCGTATGCTGAAACCATCCTATACGAATCGGAGAATAGAGCCGCAGGAGCATTTGAATCGTCTATGTCCGATTGTATCCGGGCAAGGGGGCGAGGGAACCGAAGGCGCATTGCCTATTTCTCAGGATGTAACCTGTTATCTCTCCCATTTGGAGTCTGGGAAGAAGTTGATGTACCCACAACATGAAGATCGACGGACACATCTTTTCCTGATCAGTGGACATGTGGAGATTCATTGCTCGGATGGCAACTTCAACCTCAAGCCGGGGGATGCTGCACGAATTCGTAAAAGCTGCGATCTGCAAATAACGAGTACAGACAGTGAACCTGCCGAATTTGTTCTGGTTGACCTGCCTTAAGGATCAGAGGTATTCCGTAAAAGATCGTCTTGAAATATAAACATGCAAAAAGGACCTGTTGCCACGTTGATGTGGAAGACAGGTCCTTTTTTTGGCTTGCTTGGACTAGGATTTACGAAGGTTACCCAGTTCAGAAGCGACAGCTTCCACTTCGGAGATACTGAGATGTTCCTTGCTCAAAATCATTTCATACAGGTCAAACAGATCTTCATATTTCTCAAGTGGGAATGAAGAAGCTTGCATGGCGGCACCGCTTGCCATACGAAGTTTGGTTTTGATCGCTTCAATCATATATTCCATATTGGCTGCTGTTGCTTGTGTTAAATCCATCGTTAAGTTCATCCCTTCCGTATCGGAAACTCTTGTTATTGTATCATGATTGGAAGTGGTCAGGCCAATGCTTTTGCGGGGAAACGAAGCATCGGTTACAATGATGGATACAACAACAGGTTTTAATGGAAACCTGGGTGTACTGGAGGGAACGAAGCTTGGCAGCGTATAAGCGAGAAATGGTTCGCCATCAAGGAAGAGAAGTCCGCAAAGGCGTGCCTGCAGAGAATCTGGTTTTATTTTTCAAAAATATCCTCAAACTTCATGCTCCAGATGAAATCACGTTGGTCTGCATTGGTACCGATCGTTCCACCGGGGATGCTCTGGGTCCCCTGACCGGAAGCTTACTCCAAGAGAACGGAATGGGAAACGTGATGGGCACGCTGTCTTCCCCTTGTGATGCAGATACGCTGGAGAAGAAATTGGCACTTATTCCTGCACACCATGCCATCATAGCGATCGATGCGTGTCTGGGTCCCAAGAATGCCGTAGGTACATATTATCTCTCGAATAACCCACTCATTCCAGCCCAATCGGTTGGAGGCAAGCTTCCTCCTGTCGGACAATATAGTCTGGCAGCTGTGGTTAATGCCAATGGACCAAGGCCTTATTCCATATTGCAGATGACCTCGCTTCACTTGGTCATGGAGATGTCCCGAACGATTGCAGACGCTGCAATTGAAGCATGGAAATGGAGACAAACGTTTCATTCATGATATGTAGGCTTAATAATATACAACCTGAATTATTTAATTCGCGCAGAGAGAGGGATTCATATGGAAAAAGTGATGTGTGATGGAACGACGATTTGTTATGCCGAACAAGGTAAGGGAGAAGCACTCATTTTGCTCCACGGATACTGTGGTAGTTCCTCGTATTGGGATGAGGTCGTACCTGAACTGGCACGCAGCTATCGCTGTATCGTACCTGATCTGCGTGGACACGGAAAAACAGATGCACCTGTAGGGAGTTATACCATCGAACAGATGGGCAATGATGTATTACAGCTGATGGACGAGTTGAAAGTGGAAAAGGCAGTCCTTCTGGGACACTCGATGGGGGGATATATTGCGCTCTCGATCGCACAACGTCACCCGGAGCGTTTGAATGCATTTGGCCTGATTCACTCCACCGCCTACCCGGACAGTGAAGAAGCCAAGGAGAAACGTCTTCGCGCCGTTTCCACCATTCAAACGGATGGTATCGTGAATTTTGTAGATGGACTGGTCCCGGGACTGTTTGCACAGGAACATGTGGAATCGCTATCTAAGGATGTAACACGTGTGAAGGAAATTGGATACCAGACTGCTCCTCAAGGTGCTGTTGGTGCTGCGCTTGCTATGCGAGAACGCCCGGATCGCCGCGATGTGTTATCGGCTACACCTTTACCTGTATTGCTGGTTGCGGGAGAGAAGGATGCGGTTATCCCGCCAGAACGTACATTTACAAGTGACAAGCCACATATCGTGCAAGCCGTGATTGCGGGTGCGGGTCATATGAGCATGTATGAAGCTCCTGAAGAGTTAATTCAGGTCATTAAACAATTCATGGCTGGATTATCGAAGTAATTGATGAAAGTAAATTTATATTGATTTTAATAGAATATAGTTTGGTTTCTGGATGATTCTACTCTCTTGTGGAAGAGGGGGACCCAGTTCCATTCTAGCTGAACCCCTGTAAAGTCCCTTTGGGATAGCAGGGGTTCAGTGTGTTTATGGACAGGAGCATAGACGTGCGTGTCTTGTTTTTTGGCTTTTTGTCATGTCATGAATTAAAATAACGATAAAGGAACGACATGAGAACGATTGGATGTATAGGGTCGAATGATGAGGGGGCATACAGTATGTTCAGAAAAGATTATCTGCTCCGTATGATGGAGGAAATGACGGAAGCTATTGGCAAAGTGTTCACGCTTAAACAGCAGCGCAAGCACACCGAGGCTTTGTCCGAACTGGATGAGCTGATGCGCAGGCAGTTTGGGTTGAATTTATCTCTACTGAACTCAATGCCAGCAGAGGATGTTATTGAAATGTTCCGTTTTCGCGGAATGATTGAAGTGGACAATCTGCAGCATGCCGCCAGGCTGATTGAAGAAGAAGCCTATATTTATCAAGAGAAGGCCAAAGTGGAAGGCATAGAGGATCAGGAGAGAATGGACGCAGAGGATGAGGCTGTCATTCGATTGATGAGATCACTTCATTTTTACCTGTATGCCTTGAACCATGGCGCTAATCCTCAGTTATTGAATGGACCGGAACGGGTGGAGGGTGTATTGGGACTCACCAAAGAATATGAGCTTCCTGCCCGGACTGAAAGACAGCTTGCCCTCTATCGTGAGCAACAAGGGCGTTATGACCAGGCAGAGAACAGCTGGTACAGGCTGCTCCAGCTTGGTGCTGAATTCCCGGTGAGCTACCGAGATGATGTACAGGCGTTCTATGAAAGGTTGAGCCAACTCACGGATGAACAGCTGGAGCAGGGCGGTCTGCCACGGAACGAAGTTGGAGAGGGACTAACTGAACTAAGTCGTCAAGAGATGAACTCATAAAATATGGATTGGATCAATGCTTGTTACATGCCTTTACTTGGAGAGGAAACGGAATTGTGGTATGGTAACGGTTGACCAAACCAAACCGAAAGTGAGATGTACCCCGTGGATTCATTGCGAAAGCTTATACAAGACATCTTTGAACAGAATTCGCTGATTACAGCGACCTGGAGCCAGCTGCGCAGACGGGACAATGTCTCGTATACCAAAGTGCAAGTCAAGCCGGTGACACTGAAGAATCAGCTGCATTATCAATTTGCATTTCATTATAACAACAAAGTGCTGCACGAGAATTTGACTCCGGCTGAAGCGGCTGAGCGCATGACTTTGCTATGCGAAGAGACGTTTCGTCAAGGCCTGCTCTGTACGACTGAGGCAGACTATCAAATTTTGATCAGCAAAAAATATAAAGTATCCATTCTGACCAAATCTGCTTCCAAGACTGCGGTGGATCTATCGCATAATCGCAAGAAGCAATATGTATTGGAAGAGGGAGTGCCTGTCTCGTTCCTCGTTGAACTTGGCATTATGAACGAAGCAGGTCGTGTATTGGCCCGCAAGTATGACAAGTTCAGACAGATCAACCGTTTCCTCGAAATGGTGCAGGATGTTATTCCACATCTGCCGGAGGGACGTCCGCTGACCATCGTTGATTTTGGTTGTGGCAAATCTTATCTGACCTTTGCGTTATATCACTATCTCTCCGTACAACAACGGCGTTCACTCAAGATTATTGGATTGGACTTAAAGGCAGATGTCATTGAACACTGTAATGATCTGGCTAATCGATTGCATTATGGCGATCTGAAGTTTCTGGTTGGAGACATCGCGGACTACGATGAATTGAACGAAGTGGATATGGTTGTCACGCTACATGCCTGTGATACAGCTACAGATGCTGCTTTGGAGAAGGCCGTTCGTTGGGGGGCTTCTGTGATTCTGTCTGTTCCTTGCTGTCAGCATGAACTGTTTGAGCAAGTCGAGTCTTCTGTGATGAATCCTTTGTTGTCCCACGGTATTCTCAAGGAACGTTTCTCCGCACTGGCTACGGATGGGATTCGTGCCAAGTTGCTTGATCTGATGGGATACAAGACACAATTACTTGAATTCATCGATATGGAGAATACACCTAAAAACATATTGATTCGTGCTGTTCGCGGTCAGGCTGGTGAAGTGACGGAGATGTGGAATGAATACACGGCTTTCCGTGATTTTATTCATGCCGATCCCTATTTGGAGCGGGCTTGTGCGGATTTGCTTCCTGGCGATGGCAAGCAGGTTATGGGGAAATCAAAATCGAACAAAGAAACCGTTCAAGATTCCACGAATTGCGACATTTGCTGAGTGTGCTAATGCCAATCGAGGGACATACTGCAATTAGGGTCCCTGAATGTGAACTTCAATACTATGCACATACTTTGTAACAAGTAACATCTTAACTGTCAGGTATGTATCAGACAGAAGGACCCGATATCGGGAACTTCTGTCTTTTTGTTTTGTTATGGATATGAAGCGGTGTAAGGAAGGAGGGTGGGTAGGGATGGAGAATAGGATAATGGATAAGGGAATTGTAAGGTATAAACGAGGTTATGTGGCGAGCGAGGAACTGATGGAACGGGCGTTTGAGGGGTTTCACCACGCAAATGATACAGGATATGTAGATAACAGGGACTTATGTAATCAGGGCAGCAGGGATTGTAGAGACAGTAAATATAATAGGAAAGATACATACAACGAAGATGATATGTATAAAAAAGATGAGACATATCATTCAAATGGAGTTATCCAAACGGAGGGGGCAGGCAGTTCTTCTCAAAGTTTGAGGAATGAATATTATTCAGGGTCGGGTTGGACTTTTGGATTGGGTATACTCGCCATTGTCTTGCTGCTCGCAGGGTGTCTGAGTCGGGGGCTGTACTATTCGACCGATCTGTATCCTGTCCTTCTGATCGCAGCAGGAAGCACCTTGATCATGATCGTGCTATTGCTTACAGTCTTTCGTCCACAGAAAGAGAAAGAGAAAGGGCAAGTGCGAAAACAAGTACCCCTGTCACTGGTATATTGGCTAGGGAACAATGAACGAATGGTTGGGCGAATGCTTCGAATCCCGGGAATGTGGCGGGTGTTGTGGCCAATAGGGATGATGACTTGTTTTGGATTACATGCATGGGCAGGCTCGGTGAGCAAACAGGGTAGCATGGATGAAATGCTAAGATGGAGCATGCTTGCGCTGTTTACGTTGCTCACCACAATCCTGGCGGCACGTACGGATGGTACGCGTTGGTTAGCCTGCGGGTGGCAGATGGCAGGCGGCTTGCTTGTACTAAGCGGCATTCTTGCTGTGTGCGGAGTATTGCCGCTGCCCTTCGGGGTGATGCGGACTGCTGACCCCGAGATCAGTTCCGCCGGAGCCCGGCTTGGCGGATTATTGCAGTACCCTAATGCGTACGGTGCCATTGTTGGCATGTACGCATTGGAGCGGCTGACAGCCGCCGCGCGAGTCATAGCCCGGCCTGTGCCGGCCGGGCGACTCAT
>NZ_JBBOTQ010000008.1:0-312175 GCF_038005685.1 Priestia sp. FSL H7-0729 | reverse complement strand
ACTGCGGGCGGTGGAGAAGCGGGTGTTTGTGAAGATTGCCCCGCATGCGGAGAAGCCAGAGCTTCTGGCACGACTGAAACAGCTTCTTCAGGAACATCCCGGACCTGTGGCAACCGTGCTCTTCTATGAGCAGCAACAGAAGTTGCTTGCGCTGAGTGATGCCTATCGGATTAAGCCATCACCAACCTTGTTCTCCGCTATGGAGCAGATGCTGGGTGAAGGTACGGTCAAAATTAAATAAGAGTTGATCCCATAAGGGATCGTTCTCGTTTCATAATATGAAACCTGTTTGGCTAAATGCTGAACAGGTTTTTGTAATTGTTTAAGCGTGGGTTCCTGGCTTCAACCATCCGCACATTTTATGAACATTTTAACAGGTTGCTGCATACACTTGAGAACACCGAAGGACCTCGCGGTCCTCGGGGGATTGATGCGGGAGGTCGAGATATGTCATATGAAATCGTAGAAGCCATGCTGGCCCGGCGGGGTGTACGGATTGATGCCATCGCAGCAATTGTATACCGTCTGCAAAAAGGGTACCACCCCGAACTGACCATGGACGACTGTGTAACCAGTGTGAAATCCGTTCTGCAGAAACGAGAGGTGCAATATACCCTCTACACCGGTATTGCGCTCGACGAACTTGCGGAGAAAAAACTCTTGCCCCAACCGTTACAAGCTATTATGGAAGCGGATGAATCCCTGTATGGAGTGGACGAGACTCTGGCTCTTGGCATTACTCATGTGTATGGTATGATCGGTTTAACCAGCTTTGGTTATCTGGATAAAGAAAAAATAGGTGTGATTCATGATTTGAACGAACACACCTCAGCCATTCATGTCTTTTTGGATGATCTGGTCGCAGGGGTAGCAGCAGCTGCTTCTGCCCGGATAGCACACAAAAATATTAAAGCCAAAAAATACCCCTCAGACCTGTAACCCCCTGCATTACCATACTTCTATACTAGTGTTCTTCAATGGCTCATATGAAGTCATCAAGGGCGGCTAAGGCTGCCCTGGCAGGCTTGATACTGCTTGATGAAGGGCATGAACAAGAAGATTTCGTCAACCATATGAGTTATTCGTGGGGGACAAATGTCCCTCATGATCCCGAATTCTCCCCCAAGGTCCCGAACCCTTTCTTGCAGAAAAAAAGTGAGGTATGTTATCATTAGTCCAATATACGGGCTCTGAACATTAGCTTAGGGGGCGGACAAGGCATGTGGACGGTGATTTACATTGCACCGACAGCAAAGGTTGCGGACAAGATCAAGACCAAGCTTTCGGAAGAAGGTTTTCTGGTACAGACCCGTCCCATCAGTTTATCCAAGCAGCAATTTGAGATTCGCGTCCCTTCTGGGGAATTGGAAGAGGTCCAGGAAGTGCTGAATTCCATTCTGCATTCCTGATTCGTTCGACATCGACGTGCCTTGGCAGATGAAGAAGTACCATCGGTACATAAGGGACTAATCGCGTAAGCGGAGAGAGGAATCGACTTGCATGTATTGTATGCTGCTGTCCTTCCTTCTTTTTTTGTTAGGACAAGGACCGACCTGGTTGCTCCCAGAGACCCTACCAAGATAGATTCAAACATCGGCGCAACAATCTTTCGGTTATTGCAGGTAACATCAATCGTGCTGACAGAAGCCGCTGATCCTTGCCCTGTACCGGCGGATTTTTTTGTTGTGAATGCTGGACAAGGCCCATGGCAGCGTGTGGGTCGTAAGCGGTTTACCGTAGCACGCGGTTGAAGCTGCCACAAGCAGCGCACTGCAGGTTGCGGCCATCAAATCAACGGCTGGAGAGGTGTAGTTGTGTTCAAAGATATATTCCAGAAGAAACGGAAGTACGCTACCATACCTTCCGAACGTGCACTTCCCGGCGAAGGCCAGGAAGTCCAAGAACGCCCAAAACGTGAAATACCTGAAGGGCTTATGAACAAGTGCAGCAAATGCGGCACCATTCAATATAGCAAGGAATTGGAGAAAAATCTGAAAGTATGTCCTGCTTGCGGTTACCATATGCGTCTTAACGCTATGGAGCGCATTGCTATGGTACTTGATGATCAAGGATTCGTTGAGTTCGACGCGGATATGATATCGGTTGATCCACTTGGCTTTCCTGGATATAGCAACAAATTGGAACAACAGCGTCTGAAATCGGGCCTTAAGGAAGCGGTAATTACAGGGGAAGGAACCATTGAGGGCCTGCCTGTAGTTGTGGCTGTCATGAGTTTTGATTTCTTCACAGGCAGCATGGGTTCTGTTGTAGGAGAGAAAATTACCCGTGCCGTTGAGCATGCAACAGAAAAACGGTTGCCTTTGATTATTTTCTCCACATCAGGTGGTGCACGTATGCAGGAGAGTATTCTCAGCCTCATGCAAATGGCCAAAACAAGCGCTGCCTTATCCCGTTTGGATGAACAGGGCGGTTTGTACATTTCGGTCATTACGGATCCAACGACAGGTGGAGTCTCGGCAAGTTTTGCGAGTCTGGGCGATATCAATATTGCTGAACCTGGCGCTGTATTTGGTTTTGCCGGCAGAATCGTTATCGAACAAACCATCCGTCAGAAGTTACCTGATGATTTCCAGACGGCTGAATTTAATATGCAACACGGTCAGTTGGACATGGTTGTGCACCGGAAAGAACTTCGGGCCACTCTTGGCAAGCTTCTGGATATGCATAGTGAAAAAGGAGGGGTCTAAATGGCGGGTGAGTTGCCATATGAAGCGCCTCTGGTTGAGATGCGCAAAAAGATTGATGAACTCGTACAGTTTGGACAGGAAAAAGGGATCGACTTCACCGACGAGATTGCCCGCCTGGAAGAACGTTACCATAGACTTGAAGAAGAGATCTACACTGGCATAACGGCAGCTCAGAAAATGCATCTGGCCCGGCATCAGCAGCGCCCAACGGCGCTGGATCTGATTCAGTTGATATTTACGGATTTCATTGAGCTGCACGGTGATCGCATGTTCGGAGACGATCTTGCGGTTGTTGGCGGGCTTGCCAAGTTGAATGGAAAGACAGTAACGGTAATTGGACAACAGCGGGGGAAAGATACGAAGGATAATATCGCCCGCTTTTTCGGTAGCGCTCATCCGGAAGGTTTCCGTAAAGGACTTCGTCTGATGAAACAAGCGAACAAATTTGGCCGTCCTATTATTACGTTTATTGATACTAAAGGGGCCTATCCGGGTAATACTGCAGAAGAGAGAGGTCAATCGGAAGCTATTGCCCGTAACCTGATGGAAATGGCTAAGCTTTCGGTTCCTGTTATTGTTGTGGTCATCGGCGAAGGTGGAAGCGGCGGTGCCCTCGCTATGGCTGTGGGTAATCGTGTGTTGATGCTGGAACATGCGATCTATTCTGCGATCTCTCCGAACGGGGCGGCTTCAATTCTCTGGAAGGATGCTTCCAAAGCAGATCAGGCGGCTGAAGCGATGAAAATAACAGCCAAAGACCTACTTGAGATGGAAGTCATTGAAGAGATTGTCCCTGAGCCACGCGGCGGTGCTCATCGGGATTATGAAGCGTCTGCTGCTTTCATCAGTGAAGCGTTGGTCCGTCATCTCGAAGAGATGAAGGGGTGGAGCGGGGATCAGCTGAAACAGGATCGTTATGAGAAATTCCGTAAAATTGGATCGGTCACGTTTGAACCTCAAGCATCCGTTGAAGCTCCTCAAGAGCTTGTAGAAGTCGATGTGGCGAGTAATTTGTCGGGAAATGCTGAATAATGTGACGAATTTCCTATACAAATGAGCAAAAGTATAGTAAATTTAATAGTTGGAAAAAGAAAAATAGATAAAGAGTAATACCTTTAAAATCGGAGGAAACCCAAAATGCGTAAAACGAAAATTGTATGTACCATTGGTCCATCCAGTGAATCTCTGGAGAACACCAAAAAATTGATTATGGCCGGTATGAATGTGGCCCGTCTGAACTTCTCCCACGGTGATTTCGATGAGCACGGCGGACGGATCGTTGCGATTCGCCAAGCATGCGAAGAGCTGAACAAAACAGTAGCGATTTTGCTGGACACCAAAGGACCGGAAATTCGGACAGGTAAACTCGAAGTTGAACCGATCGAATTGGTTCAAGACGAGTACATCACTTTGACAACAGAAGAAATTCTGGGCACCAAAGAACGTCTTTCCATTACGTATACAGATCTTCCGAGTGATGTTGAACCGGGATCTACAATTCTGATCGACGACGGTCTGATCGGACTGACCGTGGTGGAAGTGCAAGGCACCGAGATCAAATGCCGTATCGTTAACGGCGGATCGATCAAAAGCAAAAAAGGTGTTAACGTTCCGGGCGTTGCCATTTCTCTGCCGGGTATCACTGAAAAAGACGCTAACGATATCGTATTTGGTATTGAGCAAGGTGTCGATTTCATCGCGGCTTCTTTTGTACGTAAAGCAAGTGACGTACTTGAAATTCGTGAATTGCTTGAAAAACACAATGCTGGACATATCCAAATCATCTCCAAAATTGAAAACCAACAAGGTGTCGATAACCTCGACGAGATCCTTGAAGTGTCTGACGGCCTGATGGTTGCTCGTGGAGACCTGGGTGTTGAGATTCCTGCGGAAGAAGTACCATTGGTACAAAAACGCATGATCGAAAAATGTAACGTTGCAGGTAAACCGGTTATCACAGCTACACAAATGTTGGATTCCATGCAACGTAACCCGCGTCCAACACGTGCGGAAGCAAGTGACGTGGCGAATGCGATCTTCGATGGTACGGACGCTATCATGTTGTCGGGTGAGACAGCTGCGGGTAAATACCCGGTTGAATCCGTTCTGACCATGTCCCGTATTGCTGAAAAAGCAGAATCTGCTCTGCCTTACCAAGAGCTGTATCTGAAACAACGTGTTGCTCAACAAACAACAGTGACAGAAGCAATCAGCCAATCGGTTGCTCTTTCAGCTCAAGATTTGAACGCAAAAGCGATCATCACTTCAACTGAATCAGGACACACTGCACGTATGATCTCCAAGTATCGTCCAGAATCTCCAATCATCGCTGTGACTACGGAAGACAGAACTTCCCGCCGTTTGGCTCTGGCTTGGGGTGTAACTCCTGTCAAAGGAAGACTGGTTGATTCCACGGATGCTTTGTTCGAAAACGCAATTGAAGGCGGCGTAAAATCCGGACTGGTTAAAGAAGGAGACCTGGTTGTGATCACAGCTGGTGTACCTTTGGGTCGTTCCGGTTCTACCAACCTGATTAAAGTAAGCCAAATTCCAAACAACGCTTAATAGCGTCTTGGATGGAGAAGCAACAGGAAAGAAGCAATGGGGCGTTATTGTCCCGTTGCTTTTTTTCCATCTTATTGACACTTTGTAACGATGTAACACGTAAGATTGTTAGAGCGAAGGAGGCCGATCACGTGCGAGAACAGATTAACGGTAGCTGGTATGCGGCACGTCTTCGTGTACGCTATCAAGAAAGTGACCAGATGGGCGTGGTCTACCACGCGAACTATTTGAATTGGTTTGAAATCGGTCGAACTGAGATGATTCGCCAAATGGGGTATACATATCGTAAAATGGAGGAACAGGGGTTACTGCTTCCCGTAACCGGACTGGATGTGAAATATCACAAGCCTGCTCGATATGATGATGAGATTATCATTTTCACCCGTATTGCTGCATTTAGTGGTCTGCGACTGAACTATGAGTATGACATAAGACGCATGTCTGAAGAACCTGATGAGCATATGGCGATTGGAGAACGGGTATGGTCAGCTGATGAATCACTCCCCGGTGAACGGCTAGTTACAGGTTCTACCCAGCATGTATGGGTGAATGGGGACTGGAAGCCAGTTCGGCTGGATAAGGCAGCCTCTGAGCTATACAGCGCGCTTGAAAAGGTGTGGCTTTCGGGAAAGGGGTAATACGTCAATGCGAAAATGGATGTGGGCTTTACTCTTAATCATTCCGGTGATTGAATTATTTGGTTTTATTCTGATGAGTGACTGGATCGGAGCCGGAAAGACATTGCTTCTCATGATTCTCACGTCCTTGATTGGTATAGCAATGTTGCAGTTTGAAGGGCGGAAGGTACTTGTGGACGCCAGATCCGAGATGGAGCGTGGCAAGGTACCTGGAAGAAAAATGGTCGATGGTCTTTTTATTTTTGTTGGTGGTTTCCTGCTTTTGATTCCAGGCTTTGTAACAGATCTGATCGGATTTACACTGGTATTTCCATTAACACGTCCGGTATACCGTCTGTTCTTACTGGGGTGGCTGGAGAAAAAAATGAAAAGTGGCAAAATTACATTTTATCGTCGTCCGAAATGAAACACCAGTTATTAAGCAAAAAGGAAAAGGCTCCGCTCAGCAGATGAATTCTGTTGAACGAAGCCTTTTCCGCTTTTCCTGTGTACTCATCGCATAGGATGATGCCTCATCGGACACGTCCGTTGATGATGTACGTTCTGAGGTCACGCAATACGTTAGCCCGATTAAACGCATCGAGGATGACCAAGCTGACCGGACCGATAATCAAGCCAAGTACACCGAACAGTTTCAAACCCACGAACATGCCAACCAGCGTGGCGAGTGGATCGAGCCCTACACTACTTGCAAGTACCTTCGGTTCAATAATCTGACGGGCGATTAGTAAGATCAGATAGATAACACTAATACCTATGCCCAGATACAGATCCCCGTTCATAAACAGGTATGCTGCCCAAGGTACCATGACCAGACCCACACCCAAGTAAGGTAGCAGATCCACCAGACCAATAAAGAGAGCGATAGTGAAGGCTGACTTTACTTGCAATATAAGTAGTCCAATCATGACGAATAGTGCTGTAATCGAGATCATGATCAATTGTGCTCTCACGTACCCAAACAAAGCCTTTTTCAGGTCAGTCCATATGTCTGATATGGGCTTGCGAATGGAAGAGGGCACCCAGCCCGATACGGTGATGCTATGCCGGGTCCAACTTTTGCTAATGAAGAATGTAGACAGCAGAACCACAATTAATACGGCACCCATGTTCGGCAGGGAAGTCAGGAGACTCAGAACCATATTGAAAAATCCGGTGACCAGATCGGTCACGGCTGTACCTACAGTTTCGGTTGTTTTACTAATATTGCTGTTGATGGTTTCCTGGTAGTTGGGATTCTCCTTGTAAAACTCATTAATCTGCGCAATCAAACTCTGAATGGTGTCATTCTCGGTCCAGCGCACAAACGTGTCCTTGATCTCATCCACATGAAGATCGAAGCTTGTGGTAAGTGAAATGACTTCTTTTACCATACGGGTAATCGCTGCAGACAGTACCACCGCAATAGCTCCAAAATATAGGATCAATGAAAGAGTCACAGCCAGCCAGCGGGGGAATCGTGCTCGATTCTGAAGCAGTTTCACTAATGGATTCATGGCATAGGCGATAATCCAGGCAATCGCAAACGGATACAGGAGCGGGAATAGCAAGTATATGGCAACAGCAATCAAAATGGTCGCAATGATAACCCATAAGCCGCGGAGTAGACGTTTCAGTATGATTTTATCCAAGCATCAACTCTCCTAATTTCAATTAAGCCGACCTATGTATGATCCATAAGGCAGAGATGGCTATCTTAATTAATATAGAGCATTTACCATGTTTTGAAACGCCAGACTGTTGCCAAAGTGTGTTCAAAAGCTGATTATTGAACAAGCTTCGCCTGGATTCTTTCTTTTGCCTAGAGTATGCCTCAGTATTACAGAATATAGCAATAGGAAGTTCGTCATACGACAAGATTGATTTAAAAACATTAAATGTAAACCTTGTTTTTGTAAAGGTTTTCAAAACTTCTTTATCGGTCCGATAAAGAAGTTTGATGTGCGAATGAACTCTCATCATGTTCACATAAACGACAAAATCCAGTATGATGTTATAAGTAAATACCGATTGACAGATAGGGAAACCGCATTTTGAAATATTTGTTAATTTTAAAATGAAAATGTTTACAAAAAGAGAATAGGTGCACTTTGGCACTTATATGCACTCTGGAATGGTTCCTGATTTCGCTTATTAAAGGAGAGATGTAATATGACAGCTACCAAAGGTCTGGAAGGCATCGTTGCAACAACCTCTTCGATCAGTTCTATTGTAGACGGTGTGCTTACATACCGTGGTTACGATATCGACGATTTGGCTGAACATGCCAGCTTTGAAGAAGTTGCCTATCTGTTGTGGTTCGGTAAATTGCCAACAACAGATGAATTGAAATCCCTTCGTAAAAGCCTGAGCGATTACGCGCCGATTCCGAGCGAGTTAATTGCACAAATCAAATTGTATCCGAAAAATGTCAGTACCATGGCAGCACTTCGTTCCGCTGTCTCTGCACTTGCATTGTACGACGAGCAAGCTGATGAGATGACAACGGAAGCGAATGAGAACAAAGCGGTTAAGTTGCAAGCACAGTTGCCAACGATTGTGGCAGCCATCGCCCGTATCCGTCAGGGCAAAGAACCTGTGGCTCCAAAAGAAGGCGCTTCCATCGCAGAGAACTTTTTATATATGATGACTGGTGAAGAACCATCCGAGACCGCAGTGAAAGCATTGGATCAAGCCCTTGTCCTGCATGCGGATCACGAGTTAAATGCTTCGACATTTGCAGCCCGTGTAACGGTTGCTACGCTGTCGGATATCTATTCCGGTGTAACTTCCGCCATTGGCGCACTGAAGGGACCACTGCATGGCGGTGCTAATGAAGCCGTTATGAAAATGTTGAATGAGATTGGTACGCCTGATCGTCTTGAAGCGGCAATTCAGGAAAAATTGAATAATCGTGAAAAGATCATGGGCTTTGGACATCGGGTGTATAAGAACGGTGATCCACGCGCCAAACATCTACAGAAGATGTCCAAGGAACTTGGCGAGATGAACAATGATACACGCTTGTATGATATGTCAGTGAAGATCGAGGAACTGGTAACAGGACAAAAAGGACTGAAGCCTAACGTAGACTTCTATTCTGCTTCGGTATATACCCAACTGGAGATCGAACAGGAATTGTTCACTCCGATCTTTGCTATTAGCCGGGTGTCTGGATGGACTGCGCATATTTTGGAACAGCTTGCGGACAATCGCATCATTCGTCCACGTGCGGAGTACACTGGCCCTGCAGAACAGAAATACGTTTCTATTGAACTTCGCTAATAGCCGCAAAAACAGTATAATAATATGGACGAGGTGAAGGGTTGGAAAGCTGAGGCGTTACTGGCTTGAGCTCTCAGAACCCTTCTCTCAACAAGACTAGTGGTATGATGAATACTGCATATATGAAACCTAGGAGGAATTTTAACTATGAAATTAGAAAAATTTGCTCACCCAACTGAAGGCGAAAAAATTCAAATTGATAATGGTACACTTCAAGTACCTAGTAACCCAATCATTCCATTTATCGAAGGTGACGGTACAGGCCGTGATATCTGGAAAGCTTCCAAACGTGTATTGGATGCAGCTGTTGAAAAAGCTTATGATGGCAACAAAAAAATCGCTTGGTATGAAGTGTTTGCTGGACAAAAAGCATTCGATACATACGGTGAGTGGTTGCCGAATGATACATTGGAAGCCATTCGTGAGTATATCGTAGCGATCAAAGGACCTTTGACTACGCCAATCGGTGGCGGTATCCGTTCCCTGAACGTAGCCCTGCGCCAAGAACTTGACCTGTACACTTGCTTGCGTCCTGTTCGTTATTTCGACGGTGTACCTTCTCCGGTTAAACGTCCTGAGCTGGTAGACATGGTCATTTTCCGTGAGAATACGGAAGATATCTATGCAGGAATCGAGTATGCTGAAGGTTCTGAAGAAGTGAAAAAAGTGATCCAGTTCCTGCAACAGGAGATGGGTGCTAACAAAATCCGCTTCCCTGAAACTTCTGGTATTGGTATCAAACCAGTTTCTTCCGAAGGTTCGAAACGTTTGGTACGAGCAGCAATTCAATACGCAATTGATCACAACCGTAAGAGTGTTACCTTGGTACACAAAGGTAATATCATGAAATTTACCGAAGGTGCCTTCAAAAACTGGGGATACGAAGTGGCTGAAGAAGAGTTCGCTGACAAAGTATTCACTTGGGCACAATATGACATCATCAAAGATAACGAAGGTACAGATGCAGCAAATGCAGCACAAAAAGCCGCTGAAGATGCTGGTAAAATCATCGTAAAAGATGCAATTGCCGATATCGCTCTGCAACAAGTATTGACTCGCCCAGGCGAATTCGATGTGATCGCAACATTGAACCTGAACGGTGACTATCTGTCCGATGCACTTGCAGCGCAAGTGGGTGGTATTGGTATCGCTCCTGGAGCGAACATCAACTACGTAACAGGACATGCTATCTTCGAAGCAACGCACGGTACTGCACCTAAATATGCGGACAAAGATGTCGTGAACCCTGGTTCCGTTATTCTGTCCGGAGTAATGTTGCTTGAGCACTTGGGATGGCAAGAAGCAGCTAACCTGATCTACAAAGGTATGGAAACATCCATTAACAATAAAACAGTAACGTATGACTTTGCACGTCTGATGGACGGTGCTACTGAAGTGAAATGTTCTGAATTCGCGGATCAAATCATTAAAAACCTGTAAGGGGAGATGTGAATCTTGACTATTCAGCGCAAAAAAATCACAGTAGTCGGCGCCGGTTTTACCGGTGCTACGACCGCATTAATGCTTGCCCAAAAAGAACTCGGGGATGTTGTGCTGGTTGATATTCCTCAACTGGAGAACCCGACGAAGGGGAAAGCACTCGATATGATGGAAGCAAGTCCTGTTCAAGGGTTTGACAGTCATATCGTCGGTACTTCCAACTACGAAGATACTGCAGGTTCTGAGATTGTAATTATCACCGCTGGTATCGCCCGTAAACCGGGGATGAGCCGCGACGATCTGGTCAATACGAATGCGGGTATCGTGAAGTCCGTTTGTGAAAATGTGAAAAAATATTGCCCTGATTCCATCGTCATTATTCTAAGCAACCCGGTGGATGCGATGACTTATGCTGCTTATCAGACCCTTGGTTTTCCTAAAAACCGTGTTATTGGTCAGTCAGGTGTTCTGGATACAGCACGTTATTGTACCTTCATTGCGCAAGAGTTGAACGTATCTGTTGAAGATGTTCGTGGATTCGTTCTGGGTGGTCACGGAGATGATATGGTGCCTCTCGTTCGTTATTCGAGCGTGGGAGGCATTCCGATTGATACGTTAATTCCAGCAGACCGAATTGAAGCGATCGTACAGCGTACACGCGTTGGCGGTGGTGAGATCGTGAACCTGCTTGGTAACGGCAGTGCATATTACGCACCGGCGGCTTCACTTGTTCAGATGACCGAAGCGATCTTGAAGGACAAGAAACGTATTATTCCAGTGATCGCTTATCTTGAAGGTGAATACGGCTATCATGATCTGTTCCTCGGTGTACCAACCATTCTGGGTGGTAACGGCATTGAGAAAATATTCGAACTTGATCTGACAACGGAAGAAAAAGCGGGATTGGATAAATCTGCTGATTCAGTTCGCAACGTCATTTCGGTAGTAAACCTGTAAGTTTGAAAACTTTTTGAACAGAAGCCAAAAGAAAACCTCCGGTAAACCCGGAGGTTTTCTTTTCTTTGGATAAGTTCCCCAGTATAATGGAATGTGATATACAGCACACCGAAAATGTTGAGGAGGATGAAAATTTTGACAATGATTATGTATTTGCTCCATATTGTTGGAGCACTGGCAATGGGATTTTATTTGATTCTGCCATTTGTCGTCGGTAAAATCCGTACCTTGAGTGCTGCAGCACAAGAGGGGGCCTTTGCGTCGCTTCGTTCTTTGAACAAAGTTGCGCAGTATGGACTCGTAATCCAACTTCTTACGGGTGGTTACCTGATGACAAAAGGGGAGTACTCTCATATCTGGATGGCTGTCGTTGTTGTTCTGCTCTTGGCGATTGCGGCTATTGGAGGAATTATGGGCAAACCGCTGCGACTCGCTGCAGAAGGTGTGAAAAACAAGCGTGATGTAGGTCCTGAGCAAAGCAAGATTCGTATGTTCAGTACAATTCTGGCTGTATTCTTGTTAATTATGGTGTATCTGATGGTGAATAATCAGGTAATCTAAATGTGTTGTGGACGGTTAATCCATGCTATATAGATGTATTCGTAGTTGTTGGTTAAGCGTTTGCAGACATGTTTGGGACAAGCCAGAATGTAAGATGGCGTTTCGTGGAAACGAATGAAAAATAGACAGCCAATGTGGCTGTCTATTTTTGTTATCACCAAGATGAGATCGGCAATCCTCGGTTTATTTGAACTGAAACTACAGCAATCACTACTATACATATCATCGTACAACTTCCATCAGACACGGTCTACACGAGTTAGGTTGTACTCACAGAATATACACGCACTGCATTTCGACCAATGCGCTTGGATTCGTACAGGGCAGTATCAGCATCGCGTAACAAGGATTCCAGCGAATCATGCCCTCCGTTGTACTGGGCAATACCAAAGCTTGAGGTCAGCGTAATCGGAACTCCCTTAACATCTAGGGGATCATTCAACAAGGCAACTCTCAGTTGCTCGGCAAGATTCTCGGCTTCTTGGAGCGAGGTATTCGGAAGAGCGATGACGAATTCTTCTCCTCCATAACGGGCGAACAACATCTCATGTCGCAAAAAACGATTACATACGGAGACCACATGAATAAGGGCCTGGTCACCAACATCATGCCCGTACGTATCGTTGATGCGTTTAAAGTAATCAATATCAAATAAAATAAAGGAGACAGGTTGCAGATTAAGTTGAGCTTCACTCAACATCTCCCGTCCCTTGTGCAAAAATTGAGTGCGATTATAGATTTTGGTCAGACCATCGAAATAAGCCAGTTGTTTCAGCTGTTCTTGCAAGAACCGTTGTTCCGTTATATCAATGAGCATAATCAGAGTGCCTACAATCTGTGCATCCTTGTTATACACGTAAGATGTTCGGACCTGGTAACAGACGGTCTCTCCATTTAACTGCCAGTACAGATCGGTCTGCAAACCTTCCTTGTGGTAATCGACGGGGAACGTCTCTCCAGCAAGATTAAGCCATAGTTCATCCAAGAGTTGGCCAACCATGGTTGTGTTAAGCTCTGGCAACATGTCACGCAGAGATCTATTGTAATCAACGAGTCGATTGGAACTATCCAGTACAATAACACCTTCACGCATGCTCTCGAAAATACTGTCTTTGGCGATGGGTACGATGGTCAGGAGACGAGAGGATAGAATGGCCCAGATATACATGGCAGATGTGATACACATGAGTACGGGTACGGGGTCCATTCCGCCAGGAGTCAAACCAAGCAAATACAGAAAAGCTGCGACCATTGGAATAATCTGTGAAGTAATCAGAGTAAGCAATTGGCGACGATACATCTTCTTGGTGTGTCTCCATTGTGCAATCAGAATGAGGCAGGCACATAACAGACAGGAGAACGTAAATGCACCGTGTACAACATACCATTGACCCACTGCGATATCCATCAGAGGAACGGGACTATCTTCTCTCAGCCATACTTTTTTATAAAAAAGATGGTGAAAGTCATTGGTTGCAACCATAACCAGTGTAATGGAAGGGATTACAAACAATGCGGCGGTTACCTTTTTGGATAACGTTCTGCCTGTGTACGTTATCATCAACATGAGGCCAAGGGATGCGGAGAAAGGCATGCCTATATACTCCACGGTGGTCCAGAACTTCATCTGCTCCAGTGAGTTGCTGGCCAGCTCAATCGCATAACCGAACGTGTAAATGGAGAGTGCTGCTGTGTAGAGAATGAATATTTTGGAGCTGGGGATCTCGGATCTTCTGAAATAGGTATATAAACACAAAAAGACATTCAGCACGGCTGAAGTGGCTACGAGTGTTATATATGAATTAATATGCGATTCCATTGTCAGGTCTCCATGTTAGGTAGAATGATCAAACCAATAAAAATGAGAGTTAAAACACATCAGTATACTGTACATTGTACATCAGCCCAAGCAGCATAGGAATACACTTTGTATCATGAAACAGTCTAATTTCGAATAAATTTCGAATTTTGGCAAAACAGGCATTGGAGAAAAACGTTGTTTGATATCCAAAGAGAGTGGTAAATAACGAATAGAAGGTAGGACGCTGATAGAGACAGCATGCTGAGGCTTAAGTTGCTGTTCATCGTAGAAGAATAATCTGAACTGTTCATGCCATCCTACAGAATGAGACTTTTTCAGAGAACGAAAGACAAGGAAGGACACAGTTGAAGTCCATGTCTTCTGTAATCCAAACATGTTCACATTTTGAGAGGAGAATGTTAGATGTCAACCAATACACAACAAAATCAAAAAACAATGCCAGCACAGCACCAGGATCAACGCCCAGGAATTGAATCGGAGATGCATCCCAGACCGGAGTTTGAGAAGCCTGAATACAAGGCAGCAGGTAAACTGACGGGTAAGGTAGCGCTCATTACTGGGGGTGACAGTGGGATCGGACGTGCTGTTGCCGTTACGTATGCCAAGGAAGGCGCGGATGTCGCCATTGTATATCTGAACGAGCACGAAGATGCCAAGGAAACGAAGCGTCAGGTCGAACAGGAAGGACGCAAGTGCATTCTAATTGCCGGGGATATTGGTGACGATGCCTTTGCCAAGAAGTCGGTTCAGCAGACAATGGATGAACTGGGCAAACTGGACATTGTCGTGAATAATGCTGCAGAACAGCACCCACAGCAGAATCTGGAGGATATTACGCCAGAACAATTGGAACGAACATTCCGTACCAATATCTTCGGCATGTTCTATGTGACGCAGGCAGCCCTGCCACATCTGAAGAAGGGAAGTACGATTATTAACACGACATCTATCACAGCCTATCGCGGGAGCCCGACCCTCCTTGACTATTCATCCACTAAAGGAGCCATCACTTCGTTCACACGTTCTCTATCGATGAATGTGATTGAGAAGGGGATTCGTGTGAATGCCGTTGCACCAGGGCCGATCTGGACCCCGCTCATTCCATCCACTTTTGATGAGAAAAAGGTAAGCGAGTTCGGCGCATCGCAACCGATGAAGCGGCCAGGACAACCGGATGAACTGGCCCCAGCCTATGTATATCTTGCTTCAGATGATTCCTCGTATGTAAGCGGACAGGTGATGCATGTGAATGGCGGCGAAGTGGTGAACGGATAATTCGTTAAGACGGTTTGGAATCCGTATAGGTTTGATTATATATAGGCGCATCGCTTTCAGCATGGCTGAGCGGTGCGTCTTTTTTATATTAGGGCAATGTGTAAGTCCAAGATGCGGTTTAGCACCTGTTTACAAAAGTCGGTATCTCTGTTGATACAACTATGATAATTTATTATTAGCCTTGTCTAACTGGAAACTCCCTAATCTGTGATATGATAGATCGAGCAAATTATACGCGGAGGAACAAGTCATATGAAAATTAGCAAACAGAATGCAGCGCATTATATATGGGGTGGACAGTGCGATGGCTGGCACCTTGTTCAAAACGATAAACTGAGCATCATTCATGAGCGAATGCCTGCAGGAACAGCTGAAATACGACATTACCATTCGGTAAGCCGTCAGTTTTTTTTCATCCTCAGCGGTGAAGCATGTATGGAACTTAATGGAGAAAATTTCGTGTTGGAAACCCATGAAGGAATAGAGATTGCACCCGGAATGCCGCATCAGATGATGAATCGAAGCAACGAAGAAGTGGAGTTTCTCGTTATTTCCAATCCTGGCACTCGTGGGGACCGAATTGAAATGGATTCAATGTAGAGCAAGTCATTAGCTGTTAATCTGATCATAAAAGGAAGAGATAGATGAGACCTTTCCGAATTCGCCTTGCCATCATTATGATGGTGCTGATCGGTGTATCCGTCATTGTAGCTGGATATACGATGGGCAGAGTGTTTAAGACTACGCATATAACCGCACTGGAACAAACCATGGTAAGGGAGATTAATCTGCTCAAAGCCACTTTTCCATTCCATGATGCAAGTGACCCCACCTCGGAAGCCACACGAAAGTATTATTCAGATCGGGCGTTGGAACTGGATCGTCTGACAGATTCCCGGGTAACGTTCATCAACAAAGACGGCACGGTCATTGGAGATTCCGAGAGTAATCCGGCAGCGATGGATAATCACCTGAACCGGGAGGAAATCTTGGGTGCGGTTGGAGATGGAT
Source organism: Priestia sp. FSL H7-0729 (assembly GCF_038005685.1). Lineage (NCBI taxonomy): Bacteria > Bacillati > Bacillota > Bacilli > Caryophanales > Bacillaceae > Priestia > Priestia sp. FSL H7-0729. Next base: position 295,934 of record NZ_JBBOTQ010000008.1, on the reverse strand, counting down.
ACGGGCAGTCCATACGATACAGTGAAACACTGGGACAGGACATGCTGTATGTAGCGTTACCTGTCAATTCGGATCAAAGTGACATGATTGAAATGCCCAGTGGCAAGTTTGATGGCTACATCCGCCTTTCGATGAGTCTGCAAGCGGTTGATCAGGGACTTCAGCGTGGTTGGATGATTATGTTTGCCGCGCTTGGACTGCTATTTCTGATCGTCGCATTTGTCAGTTATCGGGTTGCACGCGGATTAACCTCTCCGATTGAGCATATTACAAAAGTGGCTCATCGGATCACCAAGCTGGAATACGATGCGAGAGTTGATGTAACGCGTAGAGATGAGATCGGACAGCTAGGGCTTGCGATCAACGGAATGGCAGACAGCTTGCAGTCCCAACTGAAGACGATACGTGACAATGAAGCGTTGCTACAGAGTGTCCTGGCGAATATGACTGGAGGCATTGTGATGATCGATGCAGGGCAATCCATTGCACTGGTCAATCGGGAAGCGGAACGTATGCTTGGTATTCAGGCAGGAAAGGTTACGGGTAAGCCTTATACTGAATTGAAAAGACACTATGAATTAACACGTACCGTTGAAGAGAGTGTTGCATTGAAAGAACGAATGCATGAAGAAGTGAGTGTGTTCAATCCGGAGGAAAAACTGATCCGTATTGATGGAGTACCGATGTCAGAAGATGATGGCGGGTATCGGGGCATGTTGTTCCTGTTGCAGGATGTCACGGCGATTCGTCGATTGGAGTCCATGCGCAGTGAGTTTGTTGCGAATGTTTCTCATGAGCTCAAGACACCTGTTGCGGCGGTCAAAGGGTTTGCCGAAACATTGCTCAGTGGCGGGGTACAGGATAAGGAGACGGAGCGTTCATTCCTAAAAATCATCTATGATGAAGGAGATCGACTTAACCGATTGATTGGAGATATTCTCGAGTTATCCAAAATTGAATCCAAACGCGCGCCGCTGCAATGCTCACCTGTTCATGTACACTCTTTCTTCGAAATGGTGCTGGGCACCTTGTCCAAGGTGGCGGAGAAAAAGCAGATTCGTCTGGAAATGCATGTTCCCGAGGAACTGTACATTGAAGCGGATGAGGACAAGATGAAGCAGATATTCATCAACTTGTTATCCAACGGAATCAACTATACCCCGGATGGTGGACGAGTGAAGTTACAGGTATCGATGGATAACGATGATGAAGTGGTCTTTGCGGTATCGGATACAGGAATTGGCATTCCGAAAAAAGATTTGCCGCGAATCTTCGAACGGTTCTATCGCGTGGATAAAGGCAGATCTCGTAATTCAGGGGGAACAGGCCTTGGACTATCCATTGTTAAACATCTGGTGGAATTGCATCATGGCAAATTGTCTGTAGAGAGTGAGCTGGGCATGGGGACAACGTTCCGTGTTATTCTTCCATTCATTCAAGATGAAGAGATCTAGACATGAAGTAGCAAAATGTAAAAAGGTTGTTTTGTTTTACACCGCGTTAACAAATTAGTGCTATGATAGAAAAAGTGTTGTGGCAACAGACAACCTATGAAGAGAGAAGGGGTATCATGGCACAGCGTTTGCTAGTTATTGAAGATGAACCTACATTATCGAGATTACTCACGTATAACCTGACACAGGAAGGTTATGACGTTACGGCAGAAGATCACGGATCTGCAGGATATGATCGGGCCTTGTCCCAGGAATTTGATCTCATTCTACTGGATCTGATGCTTCCGGGCATGAATGGTCTGGACATTCTGAACAAGTTAAGAATACAGGGTGTCAGTACACCTGTTATCATTCTGACGGCCAAGAATGGTGAAGCTGAGGTTGTACAGGGACTGAAATCGGGTGCCGATGATTACATCACCAAACCATTTGGTGTATCTGAGTTATTAGCCCGAGTGGATGCGGTATTAAGACGTTATTCCAATGGCGAAGACTTACCACAACCTGAGGACAAAGATGGCTCACGCATTATTTTGGGAGAGCTGGAGATTTATCCTCTGAAATATGAAGTGACACTGGGTGGACAATCCATCAGTCTGCGTCCGAAAGAGTTCGAAGTTCTGTTATATTTGGCCAAAAAGCCGGGTGTGGTACTGACAAGAGATGATCTGATGAACGCGGTGTGGGGCTTCGATTATATTGGAGGTCAACGGACCGTGGACGTTCACGTCAGCTCATTACGTAAAAAGCTGGAGCTGGACCCGGAATCGGTACACATTGATTCCATTCGTGGTGTTGGTTATAAATTGGTTGTCAAAAGAAAAACTCCCCATCATTCAAGTTAGCAATGATCGGGGAGTTTTATTTTACGTTCTTTTAACATAAAGGAAGATTTTCCTTTACGAAGAGGGAGTAGCATGGATTTATCTGGGTGATACTTTATACCTACATAATCTATCTTAAGACGGAGCTAATACGTAAAGGAGATTGCGCATTTATGCCCATGTTGCTCGAAGTGAAACCTGACCAGCCTCATGTTGTTTTACATAACGAAGAATTCGCGACACCCGACCCACAGCCTCATGAAGTAACGGTGGTTGCTAAAGAAGCTGTAATCCATCTGTATGACTATTATCGTCAGGTTCCTGTCGCCGGGGTCCATACGACCTGTGGAGAAGCTGCGACGATGATGAATCAGGATCAGGAGCACCCATGTATTGTACTGTGTGATGAGCAGATGAAACCCACTGGATTGTTAATGCGAGAGACGTTATATCGGATGTTAAATGGCCGTTTTGCCGCAGATCTATTCTATCGTAAGCCGGTCATCCAAGTAGTGAATACATCTCCCGTTATAGCAGATATTCATATGGAAGCCTCAACGATTATTGATATCGCACTTGGACGGAATGAACAACATTTCTACGATTGTCTACTCGTTACCGATCAGGATCGACTGCTCGGTGTGCTGACGATGCGTGATGTGATGTCCCTTTCCCGCAGATTGCAGCAAGCTTCTTCGGCAGAACGGGTACGTACGGTATCCGAGAGCAGGCAGGAGATATCTAGAATTAATGATGCAGTTACCAAGCTGGTGCATGCAGCGAATCAGACCGTTCATGAGGCCCGTGAGATCATGGCATTGTCCAAGCAGGGCGAAGAGAGTTTGAAGCAAGTCGATACTTCCTATAACCGGGTACATGAGCATATGAAGAGTCAAGGACAACATGCGGATCACATGCTGGATTCCATCAAAATAGGCTCAGGCATGGCACATTCCATTCGAACCCTAGCAGATCAGAGCGGGCTACTTGCGCTGAATGCTTCCATTGAAGCAGCTCATGCGGGTGAATATGGACGAGGCTTTCAGATTGTTGCAGGGGAGATCCGCGCGCTCGCCAAACAGACCCGTGAAGTCGCAGGCAGTATGTCTTCATTGCTTGAGAATATCGGCGAACTGACCCTTCAGACGGTAGAGCTGGTCAAGGCAAGTGGAACGGAGATTGATGACAGTTCGATACATGTTACCTCGGGGGGAGCAACGTTCCGACAAATGAACCGTGCGGTGAGAGATCTGTCCCGTATAGCAGAGGGAATCGCCATGGAAGGCGGTAAAGCTGGAGAAGTGGCAGAGCATATTCGTACGAAGCTGGATGAGATGGTTTCGAAGTAGCGAGTAAAATATAAGGCAATCCAAAAGGCAGGCATCAGGAATCAGATTGATCATCAAACAGATCATGAAGGTTTAGGATGTCTTTTTACATTCCGTTAACATGAAAGTGATACTGTTTTTACAATGAAAGGGTAGGATATTAAAGATGGCCGAGCGGCGATGAGCGATTATCAGCATCGGTCTCAACGTAAAGGGAGTTTCCGCGTCCCTGCAGCGAAGGAGAAGTGAACATCCATGAAGGACCTCATTCACATTGATAAACTTAATTTATACTATGATACGCATCATGCGCTTAAAAATATATCGATGGATCTGCCGGAAAAAACCGTTACTGCGTTCATCGGGCCGTCAGGTTGTGGTAAATCGACATTGCTTCGCACGTTAAACCGGATGAATGACATGATTCCGGGTGTTCGTGTGGAAGGACAGGTTATGCTGAATGGCTCTGACATCTACAGTAATGAGATTGAAGTGGAGACACTGCGCAAACGAGTGGGCATGGTGTTCCAACAACCAAATCCGTTCCCGAAGTCAATCTATGATAATGTGGCTTATGGACCGCGCTTGCACGGGGTAACCCAGAAGGCTGAACTGGATCAATTGGTGGAACAGAGTCTTGTTCATGCTGCCCTTTGGGATGAAGTGAAGGATGTATTGAAAAAGTCGGCACTTAGTTTGTCCGGTGGACAACAGCAGCGTCTATGTATTGCGCGGGCGCTTGCTGTGCAGCCTGACGTTCTGCTGATGGATGAAGCAACGTCCGCACTCGACCCGATCTCCACATTGAAGATTGAGGAACTGGTGAAGGAATTGCATCACAAGTACACCATCGTTATGGTTACCCACAATATGCACCAGGCAGCACGGGTATCTGGACGCACGGTATTTTTCCTGAATGGTGAAGTGGTGGAGGCAGCTGATACGGAGACGTTATTCTCCACACCGCAAGATTCCCGGACCGAGGATTATATATCTGGAAGGTTCGGTTAAGCGAGCTGAGTTGGAATGATCCCGGCATACCCGGAGATGATGGATAAGGAGGACATGAAATCTATGATTCGCAGAAAAGAATTTGATCAGGAGCTTGAAGAGCTGCGTACCTTGCTCAAACAAATGGGTGAACATGTAGGAGCAGCACTGGATGGTGCTATTGAAAGTTTACAAACGATGAACGCCGAGAAAGCTCAGGTCATCATCAAGAATGATGCGAATCTGAATGCCCTTGAAGACAAAATTATGGAACTTGGCTCCAAACTGATCATCACACAACAGCCTGTGGCTAAGGATCTCAGACGTATTATCGTGGCCTTCAAAATTTCCAGTGACCTGGAGCGTATGGGAGATCTTGCTCTCGACGTGGCGAAGGTGACACTCCGGATGGATGGCCAGAAGCTGATTAAACCTCTGGTGGATATCCCGCAAATGGCAGAAATCGTGAAATCCATGATTGATGAATCGATTGAGTCTTTCCTGAAAGAAAACACAGACCTGGCTTATAAAATGGCTCAAACGGACGATCAAGTCGATCAACTGTACAGCCATATGATCAGTGATCTCTACACGTTAATGACGGAGCATCCGAATCAGGCTTCACAGGCAATGCTGTTGATGATGGTTGGACGTTACATTGAACGTATTGGTGATCATGCGACCAACATTGGTGAGAGCACGGTATACCTGGTAACAGGTAAACGTCCGGATCTGAATCAATAGGAAGAGTATGGATTAGAAAGAGCGTTGCTATGGAATTGGGGATTCAGTGCTGATTAAGTAATGCAATTATATGAATGGAAAAGGACTTTCTCTCAGGTAGGCTGTGTACAGCTGTCTGCGGAGAAGGTTCTTTTTTGCAATTAAAAATGAAGTGAAAGAGGCTATTCTTTTTGATGTGACAAGTGGGTATGGTATCATGAGAGTAGATGCAATTTGAAGAGGTTGACCATATAATACGCGAGGTGCTGGAATGGACAAGTTTATTCTCATAGATGGAAATAGCATTATTTACAGGGCGTTTTTTGCAATGCCGCCTCTGACCAACTCGAAAGGTCTGCATACCAATGCGGTATATGGTTTCACCACCATGCTGCTGAGACTGCTTGAAGAGCATAAACCTACACATGTGATGGTTGCATTTGATGCAGGCAAAGTCACGTTCCGCCACGAAGGATATCAGGAATACAAGGGTGGTCGGGAGAAAACACCACCCGAGTTGTCAGAACAATTCCCATTGCTCAAAGAACTGCTGAAAGGACTTGGTATCGCTCAGTTTGAGCTGGCTGGTTTTGAAGCGGATGACATCATCGGGACGTTAACCAAACGCGCAGATGAAGCGGGCAGACAGGTGCTTGTTGTATCGGGTGACAAAGATATGCTGCAGCTTGCCTCTGAACATGTACATATCGGACTGACACGTAAAGGGGTAACCGATATCGAACTGTATGACCCTGCTCAGATTAAGGAGCGTTATGGTCTGACGCCGCTGCAAATCATTGATCTCAAAGGTCTGATGGGCGATGCCTCTGATAATATTCCGGGTATTCCCGGGGTTGGAGAGAAGACAGCGTTAAAGCTGCTGCACCAGTTCGGATCGGTAGAAGATGTGTTGAACGGAACGAGTGAACTGAAAGGCAAGATGAAAGAAAAGATCGAGGCCCATGCCGAAGATGCTCGGATGAGCAAACAACTGGCGACGATTCATCGGGAAGTTCCGCTGGAGCAGACGTGGGAGGATATGCAATTTGCCGGATTAAAAGAAGAACAGGCTGGCCCTGCACTGGCCAAGCTGGAATTCAAATCCTTGCTCGAACGCCTGTCGTTCAGTGGCAGCATTGGTTCTGAACAGGAAGCGGTCCCTGCTGCCGAGGTAGAGTCCTCCATTGCAACAGAGGACAACATCAGTGAACTGTTTAGTTCTCTGGATTCCATTGATGTACTGCACGTGGAGACACATGGGGATAACCCGCACCAGGCGAAACTGATTGGACTTGCTGTAGGTTCCGGTGGAACCTACACGTTCATATCTCCCGAAGTGCTTCATTCCGATGCTGCTGCTCCCGTGCGGGAATGGCTTGGTAATTCAGAGCAACCGAAGCGCGGGTATGATCTTCATCGTGTAGACCTGGCTCTACATGCACATGGTATTGAATTCGCTGGCGCATCATTTGATGTACAGCTGGCAGCGTATCTGCTTGATCCAACGGAATCCAACCAGACGATTAGTGGACTCACGACCAAGTATGGTCTGCCATCACTCGTGGAGGATGACACGGTTATGGGCAAAGGGGCCAAGTACAAGGTGCCGGAAGCAGAGATACTGGGTGATTTCCTGTGCCGCAAAGCAGCTGCAGTCGCAGCCATTATTCCCCTTCAGGAACAGGCACTAGAAGGCGATGAGATGAACTCGCTCTTCCACGAGCTGGAGATGCCGTTGTCGCGTATATTAGCGGACATGGAGAAACAGGGCATCAAGGCCAATACAGCGGATCTGCAGGCGCTGGGAAGCGAGTTTGAAGAGCATATCAGCAGGTTGATGGCTGAGATCTACAAGTTGTCAGGAACGGAATTTAATCTGAATTCACCGAAGCAGCTGGGTGAGATTTTATTTGATAGACTGGGCTTGCCAGTGGTGAAAAAAACAAAAACAGGCTACTCAACAGATGCTGAAGTATTGGAGAAATTGGCTCCTTATAATGATGTGGTCAAGCATATTCTGCAATATCGTCAGCTTGCCAAGCTGCAATCCACTTATGTGGAAGGACTACTCAAAGAAATTTCCGATCGAGATGGAAAAGTGCATACGTATTATCGTCAGACCATTGCTGCAACGGGACGACTTAGCAGTCAATTTCCGAACTTGCAGAACATCCCGATCAGGATGGAAGAGGGTCGCAAAATCCGGAAGGTATTTGTTCCTTCCGAACCTGGTTGGTCGATTTTGGCAGCGGACTATTCCCAGATTGAACTGCGTGTTCTGGCACATATTTCGGACGATGAGCGCTTGAAGGAAGCATTTGTCAACGATATGGATATTCATACAAAGACCGCTTCGGATGTATTTGGCGTGAAGCCTGAAGATGTGGATGGGGATATGCGTCGTTCCGCCAAGGCAGTTAACTTTGGTATCGTGTATGGAATAAGTGATTATGGCTTATCACAGAACTTGCATATTACTCGTAAAGAGGCTGCGCAGTTCATTGATCAGTATTTTGAAGTATTCCAGGGTGTGCGCCGATATATGGATGACATAGTGAAAGAAGCTCGCCAGGATGGATACGTTAAAACGTTGCTTGAGCGACGTCGTTACCTGCCAGAGATTAATGCCAGCAACTTCAATCTGCGCTCCTTCGCAGAGCGTACAGCGATGAATACCCCTATCCAGGGAACGGCGGCAGATATCATTAAGCTAGCCATGGTACAGATGGATGAAGCGCTGCGGGAACGCGAGTTGAAGAGTCGTATGTTGCTTCAGGTGCACGATGAACTTGTATTCGAAGTACCTGCCGATGAATTGGAACTGATGAAAGAACTCGTGCCTGCTGTCATGGAAAAAGCTTTGGAACTGTCGGTTCCGCTGAAAGCCGAAGTCAGCTTTGGTGATAACTGGTACGAAGCGAAATAAATCAAGCGCCGCGCGGTTTTTCCGGTATTTTACATTAGTCCCTTCCATGTTTTCAATATAAGAAAAGGGTCCCGCTAAGCGTCATCTTCCGTTATAATATAGGGGAGGTGAGAACATCATGCCGGAATTACCGGAAGTCGAAACAGTCAGAAGAACATTGAATCAACTTATTGTGGGCAAAACGATTGATCATGTTACCGTTAGCTTGCCGCGGATTATTCAGCGGCCGGACGATATAGATGCATTTGCACTGGAACTCGCGGGACATACCGTCATTGGGGTGGAGCGTCGAGGCAAGTTTTTGCGTATTTTGCTGGACGGGCTGGTGCTTGTCTCCCATCTGCGGATGGAAGGAAGGTACGGTGTGTACGAGCAGCATGAAGATGTGGAGAAACATACCCATGTGATCTTCCATTTTAATGATGGTACGGAATTACGCTATAAGGACGTGCGTCAGTTCGGTACGATGCATCTGTTTAATGCAGGTGAGGAACTGGTGTCCAAACCTTTGCTGAAGCTTGGACTGGAGCCGCTTGATCCAGCCTTTACGGTAACTGCATTCCGTGAGGCGGTTGGCAAGCGTACAACCAAAATCAAGGCTGTACTTTTAAATCAGGCATATGTGGTTGGTATCGGGAATATTTATGTGGACGAGGCTCTATTTCGCGCTGGCATCCATCCCGAGACCATCGCCAAGACATTGACCGAAGCTCAGTTAACGGTGCTCCATGAAGCGATTGTGGCTACGTTGCAAGATGCAGTGAATGCAGGAGGATCTTCCATCAAGTCCTATGTGAATGGACAGGGTGAGATGGGAATGTTCCAGCATCAATTGAAAATCTATGGACGCAAATCAGAGCCTTGTGCAACATGTGGTACCTTAATCGAAAAAACGGTGGTAGGTGGCCGTGGTACGCATTTTTGTCCGAACTGTCAGCGGCTGAACATGAACTGAATGAACGAAATGATGAAATCATAGCACCCTTGGATTCCTCCCTCCATATACTGATATGGCAGAAATAAGCGGGCGTATACCCATACTGGCATCTTCAGTTGGCACGAGTACCGCACAGAGGAGGAGTCCGGGGTGCTGCATCATTTTATTTCATTGCTGGCGCTTGCTTTGGCGCTTAGTTTAGATGGTTTTGGAGTCGGGATTACATATGGGTTACGGAGGACTAAGATTCCCCTGTTATCTATCGCTGTTATTTCGATCTGTTCGGGATTGGTTATTGCCTTGTCGATGCAAGTAGGTGTGTTGTTGTCCCATGTGGTGTCACCGGATATCGCTTCGATCGTGGGAGCCGTCATATTGATAGGTATTGGTGCATGGTCACTGTTGCAACTTATTCGAAAGCAAGGCAAAGAACAGCTGGAAACAGACACTAGATCGGGTGAGGGAACAGAAACAAAGGTAACTGGTGTTGGTGAAACACAAGAGACACTGACGGATGCAAGAGGCCGGAATCAGGTGCTTGCCCTGGATCTGGAGCAGTCGGCTTCAGGTGGGTCGCTGGAACGCATGGTATTTACACTGGAGCTGCGTAAGCTGGGTGTTGTCATTCAGATCCTTCGCAGTCCCTCCAAGGCAGATATGGATAACTCGGGAAGTATATCTGCTCAGGAAGCGATGTGGCTGGGTATTGCCCTGTCTCTGGATGCGTTTGGAGCAGGTTTGGGCGCGGCACTTCTGGGATTCCCTACACTATGGACAGCACTCATTATTGCACTGTTTAGTGGGGCATTTCTGTCACTCGGCATGAAGGTTGGTCTACGATTCTCAGCGCTGCGCTGGATGCGAAGACTGTCTGTATTGCCAGCACTATTGTTAATGATTATGGGAATAATGAAGCTGTTATGAGGTGAAACGATGAATATAGGCTTAACCGGCGGGATCGCGACAGGCAAAAGCAGTGTTTCCGCCTATCTCGCCAGTAAGGGAGCGTTGCTCATCGATGCAGACGTTATTGCCCGGGAAGTTATGATGCCCGGGCATCCCGTGTTGGCCGCCGCTGTTAAGCGGTTCGGACAAGCCATACTGAATGAAGATGGAACACTGGATCGGAAAAAGCTTGGAAGTATTGTTTTTGAACAACCAGAAGAACGAAAGGCATTGGAGGCTATTACACATCCGGCGATCCGTAGAGAGATGCGTGAACGGGCTGCTGCATACGCGTTGCAACATCCGGATAAACTTGTGGTATCTGATATTCCATTGCTCTACGAGTCGGGTCTGGAAGACGGTTTTGAGGAAGTCATGGTTGTCTATGTACCGAGAGCGGTTCAACGCGATCGCTTGATGAATCGGGATGGAATGACTGCAGAACAGGCTGAGGCCCGGATGGATGTACAGATGGATATTGAGCGCAAAAAGCAGCTGGCAGACATTGTAATCGACAACAGTGGTTTATGGACTGAGACGGAGCAGCAAATTGACTCATATCTACAGCGTAAGGGTTTGTTATGAGAATATTACGCAAGAAACGAGTACTGCTGTTGATGTTTGTGTCCTTTGTATTGGTGTTATTTCTGAATACAAACTGGATGGCATGGTTCTATCCCATACATTATAAGGACGAGATTCGTGTCCAATCTCAGAGCTATGAGGTTGATCCGTTTCTGATTGCTTCGATCATTAAGGTGGAGACCAATTTCAAGACAAGCAAGGAATCCAAACGCGGTGCAATCGGGCTCATGCAACTGATGCCAGACACGGCCAACTGGATACTTGAACAAGCCAAAATTCCCGACACTTCGCTGGAAGAATTGAAGCACGAGCCTGAACGCAATATTCAGTTAGGTACATGGTATCTGCGTAATCTGTCTGATCAATTCGAGGGCAATGAAGTGGTCATGATTGCTGCCTATAATGCAGGTCCAGGCAAGGTAAACAGCTGGCTCCGAGATGGTGTATGGGATGGTTCATTCGATACGGTGAAAGATATTCCGTTTGGTGAGACGCGTCACTATGTACAAAGGGTCATTTACTATTATAATCAGTATGTAAAGATCTATAATACGTTCTAAGTATATAAGTAGAAGCACAGAGCAGGCCGGTTGTTCACCGGCCGCTCCATGCTCCTCTGTGTAGCGTATTACGATGCAGATATTATTGGTATTGACCTGCCAATTGCTGTTCTGCAATTGTTACCAGACGCTTCGTGATGTATCCACCGATCGAACCGTTCTCGTAAGAAGTCATGTTACCTTGGTATCCGTCTTGTGGGATGCTGATTCCGAGTTCTTGAGCAACTTCATATTTCATTTGCTCGAGTGCTGCGGAAGCTTTAGTTACCACCAGGTTGTTGGAGTTACCGTTGCTTTGTGCCATTGCTGTTCACCTCCTCGTGAGTTGGTAAAAGTATTATGTCTCGGCAATGCATTTTTCATTACAAAATCAAGACAGGGAATATGTGGTAAAAAGTAAAACGTGGGAAGTGATCTGATTTGAAGTGTCCTTATTGCGGTTATATGGGTACCAAAGTACTTGATTCGCGTCCGGCCAACGAAGCGAAATCCATTCGTCGTCGCCGTGAGTGTGAGCAGTGTGCCCGAAGATTCACAACGTTTGAGATGATTGAAGAGACTCCATTGATTGTCATCAAGAAAGATGGCAGCCGGGAAGAGTTTAGCCGGGACAAGATTCTTCGCGGGCTTATTCGTGCCTGTGAGAAACGTCCAGTCTCTGTTGAGACGCTCGAGATGATGGTATCTGAAGTCGAGAAATCTCTGCGTAATACAGCTGATGCTGAAGTGGAGAGCCGCCAGATTGGTGAGCTATTGATGGAACAGTTGTTTCCAGTCGATGAAGTGGCTTATGTCCGTTTCGCGTCGGTATATCGCCAGTTCAAAGATATCAATATGTTCATGAAAGAACTGAAATCCCTGTTATCCAAAGACAATCTGGAGGATTAGTGAAGTGGGGAAAGGGAGAAGAGCAGTCTGGAGTTCCAGTCCGTGTGTACAAGAGAAATGAGTTGTTCTTCTCCAATCACTTAGGACCATGAAAAAGGGATTGACAGTGAAAGCTGGATTTTATATGATATAGAAGTCGCCTGCGGAACGTAGCAGTGCTGGACAAGTTATCTATTTCATATCCCGGGGCCTTAGCTCAGCTGGGAGAGCGCATCGCTGGCAGCGATGAGGTCAGGGGTTCGATCCCCCTAGGCTCCATACCTTAAGAACGCCGTCACGTTATGTAATGGCGTTCTTTGTTGTGTTAACGAACCACGATGACCTTTAAACACTTGAACCTATTCGAAGATGAGGTACGGAGATACTAATATTCTTTTTTAAATTCTTAAAGTTAAGCTAGAATTAAGACAGAGTTAAGTTGAGTAATAAGGTGGTATCCAATACACTTCTCGTGTGAGCATTTTCGACATATAATGCCAACAAAAAAAGGATACCAATCAATTTAACGATGAGGGGAAATTAACACATGAGATGGTTTTCTGTAGGAGTGCAGAAGTTATTCATCTGCCTAATTATTTTGGCTGTGAGTATGGGAGGAGGTTGGACTTTCTCGAACATTCAGAAAGCGAGTGCAGCGACCTCCGGAGAGTGGGGGTATTCCGTTAATGGGGATGGCACAGCGACAATTACGGGGTTTACAGGCAATGAATTGGTAGTTGATATTCCTCGTATGTTAGATACACACGAAGTGACCCACATCGGACGTGAAGTTTTTAAAAACAAACAATTAACCAGTGTTACCATCCCCGATAGCGTGACCCACATCGGATCCAATGCATTTTACAAAAATCAATTCACAAGTGTGACCATACCGGATAGTGTCATTAGTATCGGGTCAAATGCGTTTGCGGATAACCGATTAACCCATGTGACCATACCCGAAAGTGTTACCACTATTGACTATTTAGCTTTTAGCTACAACAAATTAACCAGCATCACCATTCCAAGTCAAGTTACTTATATTGGACAAATGGCCTTTATGAAAAACGAATTAGAGAACGTAATTTTTGAAGGGAGATCCTTGGTGATCGCCTCTGATTGGTTTTTGGATAACGATCATTTAGCTAAAATTACTGGCTATGAAAATGCGGAACAGTTTGTGAATTCGAACAACAGCGATCCGAATAACCCAATTCAATTGACTTATGAAAAAATGATTAACGTCCGCTTTAATCCAGATGGTGCAGTCTGGACGAATGCTCCAACCACAGAATTAACAGGTACCTCATACATTCCTGCGGTGAAAAGTTACAAATGGACAAAGACGACTGTCGAACAAGATGCCAACGATTGGACCCTGTTTGATGGAACCGTTCAGATTCCCACACCGTTAGATGAAGGTACGTGGTATTTACATGTTCAGACCATAGAAGATAACGGTAATCAAACGTTCTATCATTCGAATGCTTTCCATATAGAACGAAAACTGCCCGTTATTCAACTAAACGTCAGTTCAACTGCTCCTACGAATCAGCAAGTATTAATTACGATTGAGGTTTCTGATGAGGATAGCGGGATTGCGTTACAGAAATGGGCAGAGGGAAGTCATGATAACTCCTATTTCGTTGCTGGTGGTACAGCGTTTAGCGGCAACAGTTTCAGTGTTGCGGAGAACGGAACCTACACCGTCTATGTGAAAGATGCTGCCGGAAATGAAATGGTGAAACAAGTTGAAGTAACATGGATTGATCGTAATAAACCTGCAATAACTCTAGTTGGTAATTCCATTGTAGAGATAAATAGCGGAACCGGGTTTGTCGATCCTGGAGTGAGAGCCTTCGATGAGTATGATGGAGATATAAGCTCGAAAGTGACAAGATCAGGTGCTTCAATAGATACCAGTAAACCAGGAGTCTATACGATTCATTATGACGTAAACGATCGAGCTGGAAATGCGGCTGAGCGGGTAACCAGAACGGTGAAGATTATAGAATTGGCGCCTTCAAACGGAGGATCTACACCGTCGCCAGCTCCATCAACACCGGCACCTTCACCACCACCAACATCGCCGAGTCCACCTACTTCTGTTCCGCCAACAACATCAACGGCAGAGCCGACAGCCAAACCTTTTTATAATGAAAAGGTTAACATCGATGTTATCAAGGTTTTGGTAGAGGAAGCCAATTCAGTACCTGCTATAACATTCAAGGATGTTACCGTAGATGAACCTCATGTGAAAGCAATCGAATTAGCGACTAAACTGGGAATCATTAAGGGGTATAAGGATGGTTCATTCCATGCCAACGCTACAGTCAGCAGAGCAGAATTTGCAACGATGTTAGTAAAAGCACTGGGCTTAACATCAGGAGGGAATACCAGCTTTCGGGATACCAGTGGTCACTGGGCGGGACAGGCAATTGCTACATTAAAAGCAAGTGGTATTATCAACGGGTACTTGGATGGAACATTCAGACCAAATCAATCTATTTCCAGAGCAGAAATCGTAGCTATGCTCTCAAAGGTAATGAACATTACCTTAGAGAAAAATGCTACATATACGGATGTTTCTGGCAATTGGGCAGAGGCTGAGATTGATACGTTATCCGATATGGGTATCATACAAGGTGGAACGGATGGTTCATTCAAACCAAATGCGAATGCTACAAGATCTGAGTCGCTGCTCATGATTTTACGTATGCTCAATGCGAGTCTAGGTTTCTCATTAGATATAGAGTAGTTATTTCCTTGAGTTATACATTGATAGGCATTGTCAAAAAAAAGTGCAGATTGAAAACAAGAAGACCCTTCCGGCTGGATATTGTCCAGCCGGAAGGGTCTTCATTTATCTGTATACGCTTTCAGTTAGCCAGATATTCAACGAATCTTACAAAGATCGTGGCTACTTCGGCGCGGGTGGCGGTGGCTTTGGGAGCAAAAAAGTTGCCCGGTTTGCCTAATACAATGCCGTTGCCTTGCAGCGCCTGAACGGATTCCAACGCCCAGGAGCTGATCTCACTCTCGTCCGTGAAGGATTTAGAGTGGCTTTCAGGTATCTCATAGCCCTTGTACTTCATGTAGTTGTACAGTATCACCAGCATCTGCTCGCGTGTCATCGGTGAATTGGGTCAAACAGGTCTGCGTTTGTACCGTTGACTATGCCTTTCTCGGCCGCCCACTCGACTGCCGCTGTGTGCCATTGTCCGTCTGTCACGTCGCTAAAGCGGGAACTCGTGTAGCTGGAAAGGTTTACGTTCTCAAGATTGGCTAGTACTTGCACGAACATTGCACGCGTCATTGCGGTGCCTGGTGAGAACGTCGTTGACGTCGTGCCGTTGAAGAGATCGTATGTGTAGGCGAAATTTATATCGTTGTAGAACCAGTCGTCCATGTTGGCATCCGTGAAAGGATTGCCTGAGATCGCGAGGAAGGCCAGTGGGGTGGCGACATTGAATGCCAGTTCCGTACCCTCACGGATGTTCAGCGACATGCCGTTGTCTAAGCCGACCCTTGCGCCGCTTGGTCCTACCACAACCGCTCCGCTGCTCCGTATCTTTGATCCCCCGTGAATATGCACTTGATTACCGTTTGGCAGGTTCACATGCGCTTCTTTGCCGCCTATTGTGACCGTACCGTCGCTCGCGATCGTCGAGCCGCCCAAAATGGTCACTGTGCTGATGCTGCCGGGTAGTATCACTTCGGCGCTCTTGTCTACTGGAATAGTTACCTTCCCGTTTGAGTCTATCGATGTGCCTTCGGGTACCTTGATCTCCGTCCCGCCCTTAGTTGTAATCGTGCCGCCGCCGGGCAGGGTGGTGTTGCCATTTTTGTCTGTGATTGCGGGCTTATCCTTCGGTGTATTCACTGTGTAGGTCGACTTCGAGGGTCCGGTTCCAGGGTCTGTCCCGATGCCTGTATTGTCGGTGTTGTTGCTTGAATTATCGACGTTGCTTGAATTATCGACGTTGCTTGTATTACCGGTGTTGCCCGTATTGCCGCCAGAATCAGGTACAGTGGGAGTCGTCGTCTTCATCGGTGTCGCCGTAGCACTGATCTCCGCGCCGTCTCCCTTCGCGTTCACCGCAACGATCCTGAAGCTGTAGCTTTGGCCGTTTGTCAGGTTGTTGAAGGTATACTTAGTCTCCGCCGCATCCAATGCAATCGGTGTTACATTGCCATACCATACCTTGTAGCCCAATATCGCGCTGCCACCATCGTCAGCAGGAGCAGTCCAGCTCAATGTGACCTGTCCGTCACCCGCTGTCGCTTTGAAGCCACTCGGTGCACCAGGCACGGCCGGTTTTCTCTGCGCGAACATCCAATCAAAGACGTCAGTGTAATCATTGTTCCAAGCCGGCAAGTTAGAGGACTGTGCCGTAGGTGCTATGCTCCAAGTTCCCATAGTGATCTGGTTATAAAGAACAGCTGCTTCAACTTCATGCGCTATATAATCAGCCAGAACAGGTGTGTTGGCCGGATTCGGCCTCAGATTCGGCTGATCAAACTGATTGTAGGGCCACGTAAGTGCCTCATTACTCTCAAAGCGCGAAGCCCTCGCGTTGACCATTTTTGGCATATTGTTATTGATGAAGTTATTGAGGTTAGTCTGGTAACCACCAACATTATGAGCATTTAAAAACATCCAATAGGCCAGGTTGTTGTGAGCGTCATTGTCCTTAGCGTTCGGTGAACCGCTTACCGGGGCCATAGGTGCGGCGGCAGCGAAGAAGCCAGGGTAGCTGTTAACTAAGTTGTTCGTATACTGGCCGCCCCAGGAGAAGCCTGCTGCGTAAACACGGTTAGGATCTACTTCACCGCTAGCAATCAGGGCGTCTATGACCGTCTTCACATTTTCTGTGGAGGGAACAGATACGCCATTATAGGAAAGATTCAGTACATGGCTGGCGTACTTATCGGGATTTTGTTCCATCTTTTTCATTAAAGCGACGGAGCCGTTGGCGGATTTCATGGCCGCTTTTTGGTCTGTCACAGCGTTTGTGCCGCCGCGTGACATGCCGTGGGTATAGACATACAGCGGCAATCCGTTCATCACGTTACCGTCTTCATCCTTGTGAAGGTAGAGCGAACGATTGACCGAATTGTCCGTGAATGTTGTAAATTTATCAAGGATTGGATTCACAACTTTTTCCTGTTCAAAAACTACATTGTGAAGCGAATTCCCTTCTGTCAGTACGATTTCGCCCTTTTGAACAAGGGTGTAGACCTGCCTAGTCGAGTTACTGCTGCCATCCAGCGTTGTACTGCCGCCGCTCTCTGAATAAAACTCAGACTCAACAACGATGTAACGACCGCTCGCCAGTCCGTCCTGATAATCTGGTGAATGGCTAATCGGCCCGACATAGCCGCGTACCTTTGGCTCGTCATTAGCGTAAACCCTTGTGATTTTGCGTGGTCCTTCAAAGGTCACTGCTTCGCCGTTCAGGGTCGTGTTCCTGGCCGATAAGGCAAATAAGTCCGGATTAAGCGCGGAGCCTAACGCCGACTTCCCCTCGCCTAAATCAATGATAACAGCCGTTGTGTACTCGCCACTGGCAAAGTTGTCATTCCATACAATAAAGGGAAGTATCCCCGCGTCTGGATCGTTTTTGAATGTCACATGAATGGTATGATCAGCCTCAATATTTGTAAAGGTATAAGTGCTAGCAGGTAGAGTCACAGTCTCGCCGTCTACCATTACGGTATCCACAATTTTGCCGTAATCGGGGGTAAACATAATTTCTTTGTTAGAGCCCCGATCTACTCTCAGAACATCCCCGGGTGGGTTCGACATGATTGAGCCGCCCGGTCCGGCAGTGGCGGTAATTGATAATCTGGTGTCTAATTCATTGGCTGGGATGAGCTGAAGGCTGTCTGTAAATGAATCAGAGCTAGTATAAGCTGCGTCTGGAACTCCAAAAGAGGAAACGACTTCATAGCGGTCACCGCCGTTTTCTGTCGAGTTATTGATATAGACCTCAAAGGTAAGGTTCCCCTCCTGTAAGGTCAGGGTTCTTTTGGGTATTCTCATTTCCACAATGTATCCGGTTTCCGTAATCTGGGTCCACGCAGTCCTGCCTGGAGCGGCCTGCCCTGAAAACACACCCGTCGAGCTGACACGCCATTGGTTTGAGCCGCCGGTTCCGGAACCCACATAAAACTCCAGGCTGTCGTATCGGTGATCTGCGCCAGCTCCCTGATATAGATTACTGTCATTCACAACTACGTGGGCATACAGGTAGTCATGATCCCAAAGGATTCTTGCTGTGCCCGTGGCATGGGGTCTGGGGTCGGTAGGCACCGTGCTTTTGTTGATGTGATGCTCCATGGTTTGGTCCCAGAGGGGATCATTTGACCCGAGTTCTGGCGTTCCAAACATGGCGGTGGGTGTTTCATTCGCTTCTGCGTTCTCGATGTTGTCAGTGGCGGCAGCATAGCTGGTAGGCATTAGTGACGCCACCATGACGCAGCAACATAGGAACGCGAGCATTCTGCTAAATCGTTTTGGCATAAATGAAATCCTCCTTATTTTTTCGATCCGGTTTGCCCACGGCTTATCGGCATCGTATTTGGACACGTTGTCAAGTTGACAACGTGTCCAAATATATATATTAAGTTTATCAGGGGTTAAATCCTTTAATTTACAAATAAACCATACGTATACATACAGAACGGCAGAGATACCATTTTATTATTTTGATAATCTTGTACGCATCTGCGCATGTAGATTTCTTCATATGAATGGTGTTGCAGTCTGCATTCATTTCAAATTGCAATAAAAAAGTCCACGTTATTAACATGATAGTACATTGAATTGAAATCGTTGAAGACGTAATATGAGAAGAAATGTAAGCGCATTCATTTTTTTGGGGGGGAATCTCTATCTCTTTGAGCGAGGTGGTCTTGGTTTAAAGGTGAGCGATGGGTTGTATGCATCTGAATATTAAACGAAGGGGAGAATGCTATGCGAAAGCGGATTTCAATCATAATGTTAGCTTTACTTTTGACCTTCAGTAGCTGTTTGGATCTTGTTCTGCCATTTAACAATCAAGCTTCAGCGGACCCCATAACAGTAACGATGTTGGCACATTATCCATTGCTTGAGGATGTGCAGGATACATCCGGTCATGGCAAACATGGAACGGCTATAGGCAACATTACGTATGCTGATGGTCTTACTTTACCTGGCGGAACAGATAGTACTACGAACTACGTGCAGCTTCCTACTGGATTGTTTGATCATCAAGAAAATACAACGATTTCTGTATGGATCAAGAGTAACACGGGGAGCGGGAACTACTCCGCATTATTCTACGGTACGCCAGCAGCTGAAAATAAATTGCCAACGAATTACTGGATGTTTAATCCATCGAATCCAAGTGGTGATTATAAGTCCGTATTTACGGATCGCAATAATATTGACCAGCCTTGGACGACAGAGGTAGGAGTATCAGGCACTTCTACGTCACAGTACGAAGGTCAATGGGTTCATTATACGACGGTCATTACAGAACGCTCTATTACAGGTTACATTAACGGTGTAAGTATCGGCACGGCCGCGAAAGAGAAAACAACAGCAAGTTTTGGTACGGATTTGCAAGCTTACATCGGTCGCTCCAATTATCTAGGGGATGCTACTTTTGCAGGTAGTTTTCAAGATTTAAGAATTTACGGAGAGGCATTAAGTAGTGAATATATCGCTGAAGTATATGAACAATCATTTAATGAAAAGCAAGTGCAACAAGGCAAATTAGAGCTAACGTTAGGTGATGTATCTGCCGTGACAGAATCTCTTGAACTTCCTTCTGCCAATAAGTATGGCGCATGGATATCATGGACTTCCAGTGATGAAAGTGCGATTAGTGCAACTGGGGAAGTGACTTTACGAGAAATGGAGCAACAAGTGACGTTAACTGCAACCATTTCTTTAGGTGGAAGCCAGACAACGAAGGAGTTCGTGGTTACCTTACTACCTAAAGGTGATACTGTGGAGCAGATTGCCGTTAAGGAGGTTTCGCTTAATGAGTCTACACTTCGTTTATCCGTGGGGAACAGCGAGACATTAGTGGCTACGATCTCACCTTCAAATGCAACCAATAAAAGAGTCATCTGGACATCTAGTGATTCCAGTGTAGTGGTTGTCAATTCAACGGGTAAAGTTACAGCGGTTAGTGAGGGTAATGCCACAATTATGGTACAGACTGAAGATGGAGAGTTTACAGCTACATCAGCCGTTACCGTTAAGGGAAAATCACTCAAAGATGATCTTATTCTTCATTACAACATGAAAATGACCGAAGAAGTAGACGGCCAACTTGTAATAAAGGATGTTGCCAACAAGGCAGTTACATTTGATGGAATATTTAAAAATCCAAACCATGGACAATTCATTTCAAATAGTGAAGTTGGTTTTATTTCCTTCAATGGTGGAAGTTCTACATCGAATAGCGGATATGTTGAGATCCCTAAGGGCTCCAATGGACTAGATTTATTACAAGGTCTGAATGAAATAACCGTATCTTCCATCGTGAACTGGACGAATGATGGTACGAATCGCTGGATTTTCGGTCTGGGTACGGTGTTAACACCGGAAACGAATAAATATTTTTTTGTAACCCCACGTCACGGTAGTGGATCAGGTAATATGATCGCTACAGGTATCTCCAAAAATGGCTGGCCGAACGAAGCATTAGTTACAGGTAGCGCAAACTCCAACCTGATCGGTGGACAGTGGAAGCATGTAACGGTGTCTTTCTCCGAAGCCAGCAACAAGATGATATTATTCGTGGATGGAGTTAAGGTTGCTTCAGGTAATACGAAGGGACTAAAGCTGTCAGATATTATTAATCCAGATGCTACGTTCACTGGTTTTATCGGCAAGTCCATCTTCGCGAACGATCCATACCTTCAAGGTAGCGTGGCTGATTTCCAAGTATATGATCGTGCGTTGACGGAGCAGGAAATGGGCGAGTTATATCAACAAGAAGCAGCAACTCACATCTCCAAAATACGTCAGCTTACTGTTGATGATGCAGCGAATCAACTTCGCATAGATCGTTACTTAGACGAAGCAGATCAGAGTGCTGACAAGATAACGAAAAACCTTACCTTACCGACAATCGGTAAAAACGGCGTAAACATCACTTGGAGTTCCAGTCATCCTACGGTCATTTCTAACAGTGGTACTGTACAACGTCCTGCTGTTCAAGCAGGTAATGTTCAGGCAGAGCTTACGGCTACTTTAACGTATCAAGGCGTATCTAGAGCGGCTGTATTCCCGGTTACGATCTTGAAGCAATTCGATGATCAGCAGAAGGTTGATCTGGACGCTGAACAATTAGAGATCTACAATGCGGACAATGTTAAAGGGAACTTACGTCTTGTCACTACAGGTGAACAAGGCTCCACCATTACATGGACATCCAGCAGGCCGGCGGTTGTTAAAGGAACGGCTGAAGCGGCTGGTAACGCTACACAATTAGGCTGGGTGAGCCGTCAAACTACGGATATACCCGTTACGTTAATCGCTACTGTTACGAATGGTACAGCTTCGAAAGAGCTAACGTTTAACGTTTCAATTAAAAAAGCAGCTGCGCCAGTAAAGCCTAATGCGTACTTCTTTGCGTACTTTACAGGTGAATATGAGGGTGGTGAAGAGATCTCCTTCGCTACAGCGGAAGATCCATTGTTCTGGAAAGCGCTGAATAATGGGAAGTCGATCCTGCAATCGAATATGGGGGAAAAGGGACTTCGTGATCCATTCGTTATTCGGTCAGCAGAAGGTGATAAATTCTATATGCTGGCAACCGATTTGAAAATGGGCGAAAGTACAAATTTTGACCAGGCTCAAATTACGGGTAGTCATTACATGATGGTTTGGGAGTCAGAGGATCTCGTGAACTGGAGCGAGCAGCGAATGATCAAGGTTGCTCCCAAGACGGGAGGAAATACGTGGGCGCCAGAAGCGATCTATGATCCGGTAACTGGAGAGTATATTGTATTCTGGGCATCATCGATGAAAAACACAGAGACATATGGTGATTATAACGGAAGGCCTGAAGGTCAGTACAATGTGATGTACTACTCAACAACAAGAGACTTTTACACTTTTTCAGAGCCAAAGGTCATGATTGATGAGTCACTTCCAACCATTGATACAACGTTTATTGAGCATAATCAGATGTTGTACCGATTCACCAAATCAGAAGTGAATACCAAAGTGTATGTGGAGAAAGCACCAAATTTCTACTATGACAAGGATGGTATTGCTGCAAATGGCCTTCAATACGACGCAGTTGCGGGTACACGTGATCATAAACTTGGCTTGATCGGAAAAAATGGAAACAATGAAGGACAAACGATATTTAAGGATATTCATGAGGACAAATGGTATCTGTTCCTTGATTCATGGCCATATCATGTACGATATACAACAGATTTGGACAGTAGCACGCAATATATAAACAATGTGTTAAGTAGTGATCAATATGCACTTCCGCCGGGACCACGACACGGGACGGTAATTCCAATTTCACGTGCGGAGTATGATGCTTTGCAAGAGAAGTATGCATGGAAAGGTCCAGCACCATCAGCAGACCCGGTTGTACATTACTCATTTGATGCAAATACAGTGAATGGTACAACGTTGAATGACATTTCTGGTAATGGCCATCACGCAACACTCGTAGGTGGAGCAACGGTTAATGAAGAGGATCGTATCGGTAAAACGGGTGGTGCACTAGAGCTTAATGGATCAACAGGATATGTGAAGCTGCCAGATCACTTGATTCAATCCTTGAATCTGGAAAAGGCTACGTTCTCAACATGGATTCAAATGGATAAAAATCAAGCCAATCAAAGGATATTTGATTTTGCTTCCGAAACAGGCAGACAGGTTAATCGCAACACCATGTATTTGAGTACACAAGGGGATACAGGTAGTCTGGAGTTTGCTGTCGTAACCCCTTTTACAGAGAAATTTAGCAATGACAGCACAAAACTCGGATCAGATTATAAATATGCAGTGAGAAATGCTGGACTATTACCAACGAAGACATGGCAGCATGTTGCCATTACAATGGATGGATTTGATGCCGTATTGTATGTGAATGGTCAAGAGGTTAAGCGTAGCTCGACATTTAACGTGGAGCCGAGAATGTTACTGGAAACAACGATGAATTATATTGGTAAATCGAGAAACAGCTCTCATAGTCTATTTGATGGTAAATTGGATGATTTCCGTATTTATAATCGTGCATTATCCGTTGAAGAGATTGCAACTTTAGCTAATGAAGACGTTACTCCTCCAGTAGAGCAGCCATCTGGGGCAGAACTCATTCTCCACTACGATATGAATGATATCGAGGGTGCGAAGGTTATTGATCAGACAGGAAACTTTAACGGAAAATGGATGAATCTGTCTAAAGCAGAGTGGATTCGTACACAAGATGCGGGTGTACTAAGCTTCACTGGGGGCACAACTAACTCC
The DNA here is from genome assembly GCF_038005685.1 of Priestia sp. FSL H7-0729. Lineage (NCBI taxonomy): Bacteria > Bacillati > Bacillota > Bacilli > Caryophanales > Bacillaceae > Priestia > Priestia sp. FSL H7-0729. Next base: position 272,292 of record NZ_JBBOTQ010000008.1, on the reverse strand, counting down.
TATGTAGAGCTGCCACAAGGAGTTCTCGATGGATTAACGGATATCACCGTTTCATCCATTGTGAACTGGAGCGGTAAAAACGCTGCGGAGTGGTTATATGCATTAGGAAGACCGAACAATAATACGCACTATACGTATTTCACACCACGTTATAATGCTAATGGTCTAGCCCGGTTGGGTATCGCGACGAATGCCTGGAATAATGAGTCTTCAGCTTCGACCACGGGCTTAAATAATAATGAATGGAAAGTCGTTACGACGGTTGTTTCAGGCACGGATGGTACACTAACACTTTATATTGATGGTGTTGCTGTTGCATCAGGATCAACGAATGGTATGACGTTAGAACAAATAAAAAATATCTCAGGCAGTAGTGGAACCATTGGGAAGTCATTCTATACAGCTGATCCATACTTCGGCGGGTTGATTGCAGACTTCCAAATCTATGATGGTGCGATGACTGCTGCGGATATTACATCACTTAAGGCTCAGGCAGATCAGAAGATTGCTTTGCTGGAGGGCATGCTTGTATCGGCTGCGACAGAGAAATTAACGATTGATGATCTCCTTGCCTCGAATACATCCAAAGATGAGATTATAAGCAATGTAACCTTGCCAACATCAGGTGCGTATGGCACAACAATAAGCTGGACTTCGGATAAGGGGAATGTAATCTCAACTACAGGTGCCGTAACTAGACCAGCTAACGCAACGGGCGATCAAGTTGTAACCCTAACAGCGGAATTTACAGATGGTACAGAGACCGTTAACAAAACCTTTACGTTGATGGTTAAGGCATTGCCGAGCGATGCCGCTTCTGTAGATGAAGCAAAAGCAGCGCTAGTCGTTCATAACATTACGGATGTGAGAGGTCATATATCATTACCGGCATCCGGGTTATATGGAACAACGATTACTTGGGCTTCTGCTCAACCAAACGTCGTTTCAGTGACTGGTGAAGTACAACGTCCGTCGCACGGTAGTGGAGATATAGACGTGAAGCTTACAGCTAGGATTACTTTAAATTCAGCATCCACTACAAAGGAATTTATGGCGAAGGTCAAGGAACGGCCTGCTGCTGAAAATTATGCGGGATACTTCTTCACCTATTTCACTGGAGAAGGTACTTCAACAGGCGAGCAAGTTCACTTTGCACTAAGTAACGGTAATGATCCGTTGAACTGGCGAGAATTGAATAATGGTAAACCTGTATTGACCTCTACCTTAGGGGAGAAGGGAGTACGTGATCCATTCATTATCCGTTCGCCTGAAGGTGACAAGTTCTACATGATCGCTACGGATCTGAAAATTAACGGCAATGGTGACTGGGGCAAAGCGCAAACATGGGGCAGTCGTTCCATTATGGTGTGGGAATCGAATGATCTGGTCAACTGGACAGATCAACGCATGGTAGAGGTTGCACCGGAAGAAGCGGGTAATACATGGGCACCAGAAATTATGTACGATAAAACAACGGGTGAATATATCGTATTTTGGGCATCAAGAATGTTCGATGATGCATCCCATACAGGCAGTGCATATCAAAAAATGATGTATAGCAAGACAAGAGATTTCTATACGTTTACTGAACCGCAAGTATATTTGGATTATGGATATTCCATCATTGACACCACGATGATTGAACACGATGGAAAAGTGTATCGTTTTACGAAGGATGAACGAGACAACGGAGCTGCTGCTCCATTTGGCAAGATGATTTTTCAGGAGATGGGTGACTCGATCTTAGATCCAGCCTTCAAGTTGATTAATCAAGGTGTGGGTAACATGAAATGGGTTGAGGGTCCAACGATCTTCAAATCAAATACAGAAGAAAAATGGTATTTATTCGTAGATGAGTTTGGTGGAAGGGGGTATGTTCCATTCGAGACCACCAATCTGGCATCAGGTGACTGGACATTATCTTCTAACTATAACTTACCCGCTAGTCCGCGTCACGGAACGGTAATTCCCATTACACAGCGTGAGTATGATGCACTTAGTGGGAAGAACGTACCTGTTAGCGGAATTAGCTTGGACCAAACGACGTTGTCCATCGTAGAAGGTCAATCAGGGCAATTGACAGCTACCGTATTACCAGGTAATGCAACGAAAAAAGCAGTAACATGGAGCTCCAGCAACCGAGCTGTAGCCACTGTAAGTACGACAGGTCAAGTAACAGCTGTGGCAGCAGGAACAGCAAGCATTACCGTAACTACAGTAGACGGTGGGTTTTCATCCAGCGCTGCAGTAACAGTAACACCACTGATTGATGGGACACCAGAAGCACCAAGCAGTGGTGATGGAAATGGTGGCGGTAATATCCCTGCACCTGCAGTACCGCAAGCTACAGGTGGAAGTGAGCCAGTGGTTATGGACAACGGTCAAATAAACATTAAGCCAGTCACAAGTGAGAGAGGTGCTTCTAACGTGAAGTTAAGTGCAGATACGGTGAAGCGTGCGCTTGATCTAACAACAGGCGGTAAGCTACAGGTGCGAGTCGAAGGTGATCAAAGCTGGAACGGGCTAACGATTGAGCTAGCAGTAGATGTGCGCTTAACAAATGGAATGTCTACGGTAGATCGCATCGAGATCAACACAGGCTCTGCAGTTGTAACCGTGGCAACCGAAATGCTTGGAACAGGAACAAGCGCAGGGAAAACCTTAGGATTGTCGATTAAGAAATTAACAGCTAATCAATTGTCAGCTAGTGCACAAGCTGGGCTAACCGATGCGGTCGTATACGATATCGAGTTAACGCTTGATGGTAAGAAGCTTACAGCGTTTGATGGTAGAAATGATCTCGTGATTGCATTGCCATACACCTTAAAAGCTGCCGAAAATCCAAACAATGTCATCGTATACGATGTGAAGGACAACGGAGAGCTACGAGTGGTGACGAATGGTAAATACAATGCAGTGACAGGAAAAGTAGAGTTCAAGCCAACGTATGCAAGCAAGTATACGGTAGCTTATGTTGCAACGAGCTTTAAGGATGTGACCCAAGACTGGGCGAAGGATGCGATCTCGGGATTGGGAGCAAGAGGCATTGTGAAGGGTGTAGGCGACGGCGAGTTTAATCCGAAGGGTCAAGTGACGAGAGCAGAATTCATCACCATGCTGATGAAAATGTTGGAGCTATCGGATGAGAGCGCAACGACAAGTTTTAGTGATGTGAAGCAAGGAGAATGGTACCATGGAAATATCGCAACCGCGCAGAAACTGGGGATTGTGAACGGGAAACCAGATGGAACATTCGGAGTTCATGAGAACATTACGCGAGAAGATATGGCCGTTATGGTATACAAGGCGATCCAAAGGAAGCAACTAGCGTTACCAAGTGGTGAAACTACTGCTTTTAAGGATGAAGCAAGCATCGCAAACTATGCAAAGCAAGCGGTAGAGACAATACGGGGAGCAGGCATCATAAACGGTGTAGGTAACGATGAGTTTGCACCGAAGAAGAATGCCAGCCGTGCAGAAGCAGCAGTGATGATCTATAAACTGTTGGGTCTGATGTAGACACGTAAGGAATAACAAAGCGAAAAACGTTACCACTTCTTGTGGTAGCGTTTTTTTTGCATACCTTTACCTAGCGTCAACAATCTCATCATTTTACCCTGATATCGGATGGATTCTTCCCCTAAGATTGTCGGTGTAGGCCAGGTCACCCTCAGTAGTAATGACGGCAGCCTCGATATGTTTCATTTGATTCACTTTATTAATAATGGAAAGCGCATCTAACCCGAATAATTCTGTTGTATAGATGTCACAGTCCAGCGATCTGTCCGCAATAATCGTTAACGAAGCAATGTTACTTTCGATGGGATATCCTGTTTTACTACTGAATATATGATGGTACTGCGTTCCTTCCTTCTCTAAAACTCGCTCATATATGCCGGAGGTAACGACGGATTGTTCCCTGATGCTAACGAGTGCAGCTGCATTGCCTCGGGGTAAAAAGGGGTGCTGTATTCCCACGTTCCAGTGACTAGACCCTGAAGGTGAATCGCCATGAACGAGAACATTTCCGCCCATATCAACCATAGCTGAGCCAGCTCCATTTTCTTTTAAAAAAGCCATGACTTGATCAGCAAAATAACCTTTGGCGATAGCTCCAAGGTCGATCTCCATGCCTTTTTTTAATAAATGCACGGTTTGCTGCTCATCATTAAGCTGTATATGTACAGGATTCAAGAGCTCCAGAACCTTCTTAATCTCTGTATCTTCTGGTACTTGTGCCTCGCGGAACCCAATTCTCCACAATTTAATCAAAGGGCCTATCGCAATATTCAAAAAAGAATCTTCGTTCATACTGTGTTCTTTGCCTATTTTGATGAGATCATACAGATCCTTGTCTACTTTGAGCGGATGTGATGCGGCTTCTTTTTTTAGCATGGCAAGCTGTGAGTGATCACTGTTGGCACTAAAGACTTTCTCATAACGGACAAGCATATTCACGGCTTCCTCGGCAAGCTTTTCAGCATCTGTCCCCTCGATATAGAGGGATATGTTAGTTCCCATAAGAGGGATCGTTTTCGTAAAAGTGTTCATGATATCCTCCTACACTGCACATTGTTGTCCATGATTCAGAAAAGTATGGATAAGGTCATGATCAACGCTAGTCAGCTTTCGTTCTCCATGATGAGCTATAAAATAATCCAAACTGATCTTATCGATCGGAAGGGGATAGATGTTGTATTCCGAGGCGCGCTCCTCGATATGCACACTTTCAGGTACAATGGTCACGCCCATATTATGTTTTGCAAGGTTTAATACCGTGCGGATCTCATTACTTTCCATTACGATGTTGGGTTGTATCTTGTACACACTAAGTAATTGATCAATCTGTTTCCGGATTGCAGAGCCTTTGGATGTCAGAATGAGTTTTTGATTCAAAATGGTACTGATATCAAAAGTTCCCTCCGGAATCACTGCAATATCCTCCTGATATAATTCACAGCAACGCGGAATAACAGCTCGGTAACTGTGCCTGCCCCAGCTAACGGCGTTCAAGTTTGGGAATATACTATTCGAATTTTGACCAATCCAGAAGTCCAACTCATTATTTTGGAGGCGTTTCTCGTTTTTCTCCGGTAGATCCTCAACAAGGTTTATTGTACAGGCAGGATGAAGATCCAAAAAAGAAGGTAAAAAAAGGGGTGTTAAATAAGAACCAAGGCTGGCAAGAATCCCGATTCGTAACACCTTATTGCCGGCATCCGATACATAGGAGATCTCCCTAAGAAGCTTGGCGTAGCTGTTTTCGAGTGAAGTTAAATACTGATAATATATTTTTCCTTGCTCGGTTAATCGATATGGTAGCTTGTTACGACTGATCAGCTCACAGTTCAACTGACTTTCGACTTTTTGGATCACCTTCGTGAGGTAGGGCTGAGAAATGTAAAGAGATTGGGCAGCCCTGTTATAGTTACTGTATTTCAAGAGGCTGTCGATGTAACATAAGATATCCTGCGATTCTAGTTTAGACATGTCCCTCACCCTTTGTGAAAAAAATAACAAACTTTAAATTTGAGCTGATTATAACAAATTGGTTATCAAACTGCAATGAATAACTATTAGATCAATCTTCCATTCATATGTTAGAGTTATGCCGAAAGAACGAGTCTGACATGTACGAATATCATTTCGAATAACAGAAGGGGGATTACGATGAATTATTTAGCTATTGTGGGCACGAATTCGGATGTATCAACGAACCGCATGCTGCTTCAATTTATGCAAAAGCATTTCTCGAGCGAGGCGAAGATTGATTTATACGAAATCAAGGATTTGCCTGCATTTATTGAAAAAGATGACATAGAGGAAGCCAATGTGGATATCCCTGATAAGGTGAAAGACCTATCCGATCGAATTGCCGGAGCCCATGGCGTGATTATCGCCACCCCGGAATATGATCATGCCATCCCTGCCGTTCTGAAAAGTGCGCTGGAATGGATTAGTTATACGACGCAATCCTTGATTAATAAACCTGTTCTAATCGTTGGTGCTTCACACGGTTCACTTGGTTCTTCCAGAGCGCAAGCGCATCTTAAACAAATTCTGGATTCGCCTGAGCTGGGTGCGAGAATGATGCCTAGCAGTGAGTTTCTTCTGGGAAAATCTCAGAGTGCATTTGATACCGGCGGTAAACTTATTAATGCTGCGAAAGTAGCGGAGCTGGAAGAAATCTTCAGCGAGTTTGTTTTGTTTACGGAGATCACCACGGAACTGCTGTCCAAAAGGACGTTGAAGAGAAAAACGAAAAAATTTTCCTGGCAAGAGTAGGGGGCTAATCATAATGAAAATCATAGCGATCGTGGGTACAAATGCTAAGAAATCGTACAATCGGAAGCTGCTCCAATTCATGAAAGGACATTTTGAATCCAGAGCAACCATTGAAATCCTTGAAATTACAGATGTTCCGATGTTTAATCAATCCGATAACCAAACGAACAGTGAAATCATACAAACGTTTAATGAAAAAATTAGTGCAAGTGATGGTGTCATTATTGCGACTCCCGAATATAACCATTCCATTCCTTCATCGCTTAAAAGCATTCTTGAATGGTTGAGCTTTGAAATCCATCCGCTGGCTGGCAAACCCGTGATGATCATAGGTGCGTCACAGGGAACACAAGGTTCTTCGCGTGCACAGCTACATCTTCGTCAGATCCTGGATGCACCAGGTGTTGAAGCTAATGTGATGCCAGGATATGAGTTTTTGCTTGGCAGTGCACATCAAGCATTTGACGAATCAGGTAATCTGAACAGTGAAGGAACAATTGATTTCCTGGAGGTATGTTTCCTGCGATTCCTTCGTTTTGCGAAAATCTCTAATCAGCTTAATGAAGAAGAGGAGTTCACCTATAAACCGGGTGTATATGAGGTTAATGCCATAGGTCATAGTGGAAATCTTCCGATGAAAGTATCCTTTAGTGAAAATCGAATCGAGAGTATCGATATCGATGCCAAGGGGGAAACCGAAGGGATCGCCGATGTTGTTTTTGTAAGAATTCCGAATAAAATCATCGAGGGACAGACGCTCAATGTGGATGCACTCTCAGGTGCTTCTGAAACCAGTAACGCTGTCATAGGCGGTGTAGCCAAGGCGGTTAAGCTTGCCGGAGTTAACCCGGACATTCTGAAAAGACGTGCAAAACCTGCCAGTAGCCAGTCGAAGGACGACGAAGAGTACACTTGTGATGTGGTCGTTGTAGGTGGCGGTGGTGCAGGACTCAGCGCTGCTGCTACGGCTTTACAACAGGGAGCGAGTGCAATTGTTCTTGAAAAATATCCTGCAGTTGGGGGGAACACGATCCGTTCAGGTGGTCCTGTCAATGCAGCAGATCCAATGTGGCAACAACAGTTTAGTGAGAACCCAGGAGAAAGACAGACGATTGAGAATCTATTAAGTACCGATGAGAGCTTGATTCATCCGGAATATATTGATGATTTCCATGCACTACAAGAAGAGTTCGCAGCGTATCAGGACAAGTTCGGAACAGAAAAAGCGTATCTATTCGACTCCCCATTGCTGCACAGAATGCAAACGTATTTCGGGGGGAAACGTACCGACCTGAATGGCAACATGATCTATGGACAATACGATCTGGTCAAAGTACTTACAGACCGTGCCTTGGAAAGTGTGACGTGGCTGGAGGAGATCGGTGTTGAATATGATAAGAGCATCGTATTTGCTCCGGTTGGAGCCTTATGGCGCCGTGGTCATAAACCTGTCAAAAGTTATGGATCTGCCTTTATCATTGCACTGAGCAAATATGTAGAAGAGAATTCCGGTAAAATTATTACAGATAGTCCGGTCAAACAACTGATTATCGAAGATGGGAAAATCGCAGGTGTTATCGCAACGGGTGTCAATGGTCAGAAGATCACTGTTCATGCCAAAGCGGTTGTGCTTGCCAGCGGCGGTTTTGGTGCAAATACACAGATGCTCAAGGAATATAACACCTACTGGAGTCATATTGAGGATGATATCAAAACAACGAATTCTTACGCGATGACAGGTGATGGAATATCGCTCGGCAAGAGCGCAGGAGCCGCACTGACTGGCATGGGCTTCACTCAAATGATGCCTGTAGCGGACCCGGAAACGGGCGAACTCTTCAGTGGACTACAAGTTCCTCCTGAAAACTTTGTGATTGTTAACAAAAAGGGAGAACGGTTCGTTAACGAATTCTCTGGCCGAGATGTCTTAACCAAAGCGGCTATTGAGCAAGGAAGTTTATTTTACCTCATCGCTGATGATGAGATTAAGAAAACCGCAGCGAACACGAGCCAGGAAAAGATAGATCGCCAAGTCGAAGCCGGTACTCTGTTTAGAGCGGATACGATCGAAGAGCTGGCAATAAAAATCAAGATGGACCCTGAAACTCTTAGAACTACGGTTGATAAGTATAACTCTTATGTGGATGCGGGCTTTGATCCGGAGTTCCATAAGGATACGTTTAGTTTAAAAGTCGAGAAGGCTCCATTTTACGCTACGCCTAGAAAACCTGCGGTTCATCATACAATGGGTGGTATCAAGATCGACACCCAAACCCGTGTTTTAGATGAAAACGGTCAGCCGATTGCACATTTGTATGCCGCTGGTGAAGTAGCAGGAGGTATACATGCAGGTAACCGTTTGGGTGGTAATGCTTTGACAGATATCTTTACGTTTGGACGTATCGCTGGTAAAACGGCTGTTGATGAGATGAATGATGCAGAGAATATAAAATAAGAAATATAGATCATTCATGACCATGTAAAGCTGTAAATCTAAATAACCCGGTAAACACAAGGATATCCTAGTGTTTGTCGGGTTATTTCTAATTCAAAGAATGTGTTTTTGGGAACTAATCTGAAAGCGCTTCATTTTTTGTGTAGACAAGAGAACATACCAGATGATATATTGTTTCTGTAAGAAACAATATTATTTTTATTGAGAACTATATTATACGTGTCCATGGTAGGGGCGGAGGTAATGATCTCTGGGAACTTAAGCTTGGACACCACCAAAAGGACGGGGAAACGATGACTAAAATTGAAACAACAATCAAATCCTTTGACGGTACACAGCTTTATTTCAGCAAGGATACAGTTGAAAATGCAAAAGCCTCTGTCGTTATTGTACACGGACTCGCTGAGCATGCAGGGCGCTACGATTATGTGACAGAAAAGCTGAGCCAGCGTGGGTTTAACGTATATCGGTTTGACCATCGCGGTCATGCCAGATCCGAAGGACAGCGTACGTTCTACAGTGATTTCCACCAGATTATAGAGGATGTCAACGTTGTGGTAGAGACTGCGTTGCAAGAGAGTGGCGATCTTCCGCTTTTTGTCATCGGACATAGCATGGGCGGCTTCGCAACCTCGTCCTTTGGAACGAAATATCCAGGCAAGGTCAAAGGCATCGTATTATCCGGAGCGCTCACTCGTTACAATACAAAAGTTGCGGGAGAATTGCCGATGGATCTGCCTACAGGCACGTATTTCCCGAATGAGCTGGGCAATGGCGTATGCAGTGATCCCGATGTTGTATCCGCTTACGCAAATGACCCACTAGTTGAAAAGCAAATCTCTGTAGATTTGTTTAACAGTCTGGGAAATGGCATAACATGGCTGAAGGAGAACGCTGAGCAGTTTATAGATCCCGTTCTTGTTCTGCATGGGGCGAATGACGGGCTGGTCAGCGAACAGGATTCTCGTGATTTTTACGGAGATATCGCTTCAACCGATAAAACACTCAAAATCTATGCTCATCTGATGCATGAGATATTTAATGAAACGACTCGTGATGATGTTATTGAAGAAGCAATTACATGGATTGAAAAACGAATCTGATTTCAGTAGAGTAAGAGAGAGAATCTGAATGATGAAAGGGATTACCCATGAAATTAGATTGGATGGGCGACCATCGGGAACTGATTGAAAAAATTATCAAATACGGCAATGCGTACTCGAATACCTATAAGTTGCAGCGAAGTTATGGTACAGACATGATGTTCTCGGCTTCACAGATTCAGACGCTGGAATACATTCTGGAAGCCGAGGACAAGGAAGAGAAGATGACGGAAATGGCCGCACGCCTGGGCGTAAGCCGCAGTACATTTTCCAAGAACGTGAAGAATCTGACGGAAAAAGGTTTGCTCGAAAAATTCCATCTAAGCGGTAACCGCAAAGATATTTACGTCAAACCTTCGGCAAAAGGGCGCGAAGTATATGGCAAGTATACCGAATTTGTGCGGGAGCTTTGCTTTGATGAGATTTTCAAGTATGCAGATCAGATTTCAGATGTGGACAAACAAAACTTTATTCGCATTATGGATATGTTTGCCGATGTACTCGTCTGGTATGGTGAAAAGGAACAGGAAGCTCGTAAATTAATCAGAATTGATTCCGATTTGGGCAGCGACTAGTTTCGAGATAAAAGGGATTTTCCTCAAGGCTGTTCTGTGGCCGGAAAGGAAAATTCCTTTTTGCTTGCTCTGAGACACGAACCTTGAAATTAAGGCGCCAGCCCATTCCCTCCGCGAATGTCCGTCATACAGTATAAAGTGCTTGATGCACCAGAGGCTGTGGGACAATTATTCAGCAGGGAGTGGGATGTGTGAAATCATCAACAAAGCTTACCGGACGGGTTATTTATAAAGGAGATCCGGGATATGAAGCGGCACGCAAGAACTGGGACCCGCATACCGACAGATTTCCTAAAGTATTTGTTTTTGCCCAAAAGACGAAAGATGTCTCCAACGCTATCCGTTGGGCTCGTGAGAATGATGTGCCGATCCGGCCGCGGAGCGGCAGACACGCGCTTGAAGTGAACCTTTCACAGGTGAATGGCGGTATCGTGATTGACGTAAGTGATCTGAATTCCATCAAGCTTGATAAAAAAAATGGAACGGTTGTTGTTGGAACAGGAAACCGCGTGGGAAGAATTGCGAATACCCTTGCCAAGCAAGGTTTCATAGCTCCTTTTGGTGATAGCCCTACTGTAGGGATCGGTGGAATTACATTAGGTGGGGGTATTGGTCCTCTCCAACGTACCATTGGTCTCATCAGTGATAACCTGCTTGAGGTAGAGATGGTGGACGCCAAAGGAAAAGTGATTCGGGCCAATAAAAATCGCAATGCAGATCTCTTTTGGGCCTCGCGAGGAGGGGGCGGTGGTAACTTCGGAGTATACACTCGTTACAAATTCAAAGTGCGCCGTGCTCCAGCGAAGGCGACTGTATTTAAAATCACCTGGCCATGGGCTCAATTCGAAAAGGTGCTCAAAGTATGGCAGAAGTGGGCTCCCTCTGTTGATACGAGATTGGGCAGCGAGTTGTCCATCGGACCGAAAAAGGGTGGTAACGTTATGATGGAGGGACTGTTCTTAGGCTCTAAAACAGAGGCCCTCCGATTATTGCAGCCAATGACTAGTGTCGGCACGCCGACGAGTTCCATCGTTCGTTTGTTACCTTACACAGAAGTTGTGAAGTTCTTATTACAACCTGATCCGACCGAGACTCAACGGTATAGCAACCAGTTCTCGTCCGGTTTTGGACAGAAACCATTCCCTGACAAAGCCATCAAATCGATGCGCGCATTTTTGGAGAACTTGGAAGAGGGGCCAGGCGGGTTCTATTTCCTCAACTGGGGCGGAGCGGTAAGTCGCAAATCACCTAGATCAACCGCGTTCTTCTGGCGGAAAGAGAAGTTCTATGTAGAATGGACCAGTACGTGGATCAAACCATCCCATGCTGCTAAAAATATCGCACTCGCTCGTAATACTCGCAAGAAATTGCAACCATACATTGTCGGTTCCTATATCAACGTTCCAGACCAAGGAATCAAAAATTCCGGTCCAGTGTACTATGGAGCCAACTATGCGAGACTGCGGAGAGTCAAAGCCAAGTATGATCCGAAAAATGTGTTTAACAATCCGCAAAGTATCACTCCCGCCCGGATCGTGTAGGCGAGCACCAAGTAATTGTGGATCTGAAGCGAGCGCATTTTCAAAAAGGAAACGAAGAAGCTGCCCTCGGTCATATGACCAAGAGCAGCTTCTTCACATACTAGATACGCATGCCAGCTGTTCTGCTATTATGCTTTAACTTGTTCTCCAGCAAATACTTCAACGTTCATAGGAGCGGCCATAAATGCAGCTGCTTGTTGAACAAAAGCTTGGAAATGCGTGCTTGTGTTATGGGATGCTGTAGCAGCTTCATCTTTCCACAGCTCGATCATCGTGTATTGTTGTTCGTGTTCAGTACTTTTTGCCAGGTCATAGCTGATGTTGCCTTCTTCTTGACGTGTTGCAGCGATCAGTTCTTTCGCAGCTGCGAGGAATGCTTGTTCTTGGTCCGGTTTAATTTGCAAATGAGCGTGAATGATAATCATAATGTGTAACCTCCATATTGTGTTTGTTTGGAATGTGTTAAGAATGTATGCTTATTGACCAATATAACCGTAACTTACAGGGAAAGACGTTCCTGTTATTATGCCCAAGTTGTGATGGTTTCTACTGGCAGACGATAAGAAGGGTGACCCTCTTTCGCTGATTTACCAATAGAGATCAACATCACGGGTTGGTAACGCTCTTTGTCCATGCCGAATGCTTCTGCAATTTGATCTTTCTCATAACCACCGATGGGGTTGGTGTCATAACCATGAGCACGTGCAGCAAGCATCAATTGCATGGAAGCTAGGCCAGCATCGATCAGGTTAACGTCACGAAGATCGGAAGCAGCCATCTTTTCGTAATAAGGCATTACAGTTTTGAGCTGCATATCCTTAATGTCTTGTGGCATGTAACCAAGTTCAACAGCTTTACCAAAAATCTCATCCATATATTCAACGTTGTTCATATCAATGAATACGCCAATAACAGCGGCAGAAGTCAAAACCTGATTTTGATTGAATCTTGCAAGAGGCGCAAGCTTTTCTTTGCCTTCAGCTGTATCTACAACCAGAAAACGCCAAGGTTGCAAATTGATCGAAGATGGTGCTCGGGAAGCTTCTGACAGAATTTCAGTCATTTCTTCACGACTGATTTTTACTTCAGGATCGTATAGCTTAACAGAACGACGACCGTAGGTAATTTCGTTAAAATCATTTGTTTTTTGGAATTTGCTTTGAATTGTACTCATGAATGAATCTCTCCTCTATATATAGGTTAAAAATTGTTCTGCATACGTTCGAGGAAATCAGCGAGCGCTTGAACCTCGTCTTCACTGAAATCCTGCAAAATCTGATTGATAAAATTGGTCTTCTCAGCTTTGTAGCCTTCAATCTGCTTCCGACCGTGGTCCGTCAGACGAACAAAAGTTACCCGATTATCTTCGGGGTTCTTACGTCTTGTAACCATTAGGTCTGCCTCAAGTTGCTTCAGGTGACGTGTAATGGCAGCACTATCTATATTGATCATTTTCTGAAGCATAGACTGGTTAATCTCATCAACCTGATCGAGCTCATGCAGAATCTCAAACCGTGAAGAACTAATGCCAGTACAGCGTTCGAACTTGGGACTGATTTTGTTGCCCAGCACGTTCAGCAGGTTGATAATCTGTTCTTCTTTGGAAACAATACGTGTCATGACTAGACCTCCCGGGTGAATCTGAATCATGAACAACGGCGTATGTTAACCAATAATGAAAGTTGCAGTTTACAATGCCATTGTCTAATGATTATTTGGATGCTCTCGATCATTGATGTATCAATATTTGATGCCTCAATCATTGATGGCTCAATTAATATATCATGGCTTTTAACATTTTGCAACAGGTTCTGAAGAAAAGATGGTGTACCATTTTATCCCGGTGCATAAGCATGTCGTCTGTATAGGATGTCCATCTGCATGAGTTTATATCAATGGGTAGAGTTATTGAGAATTATTATCAATTGATCTATAATAAGAAGACATGACATATCGAGCGAACGTAACAGGCAGCTGTTCATACAACAGCTGAGAAGGTAAGAAGGTGTGTATGGATCGGAGGGTAAGTACTGAAGATATGAATTTGAATGATCACATCAAGCTTTGGAATCATGTTTTTGTCAAAATACTGGATGTACGTCAAAACGCTTTGCATCCTGGCGAGAAGCTGAAGACTTATCAACTACCAGCGAGTGCCTATCTATACATCATCGACGGAAGTGCGCGGATACGTATGGATCAAAACAGTTATATCGTAGATGGATTCCACGTTATTCATGGCGGAAAGCAAGCATACTTAAACATGGAGACGGATTCGGGTGTGGCGTATTATATGATTTTGTACAAAGCCATTCTTGCATTGCCCTGCGGTATGGAGATTCATCATCTAATGGATCATGAACGTCCGTTCCAGGACCAATACGCACTTGTGCCCACCCATCCGCTGGACATGTATCAATGTATGGAGGAATTGAAGCGGGAGTGGGAACAGCCCACCAAACTCGCTAAGCTGCATGCCAAAACTCTATTTCATCAATGGGTATATTCTTTGTTGGAAGACATACATAGACAATCCATTCAACCATGGAAACCGGACACGGTCACACAGGCTATTGATTATATCAATGCTCATCTGCACGAACCCATAGCTCTTAATGTAATGGCAGAAGCATTGGAATGCAGCGTGGGGCACTTGTCCAGATTGTTCAAACAAAAGTTGAACATCAGTCCCATCCAGTATCTAGTACAGATCCGAATGGAGAGGGCTGCACATCTTCTGGTGCACACAGGTGCTACGTTGCAACAGATTGCAGAACAAGTTGGTTATCCAGATGCACATTCACTAAGTCGCAGTTTCAAAAAAATCAAAGGACTATCTCCAATTGGCTACAAAAAAGCTCTAAGCCAACGGTTAAATAAGCCTAAAAAGGCATTGGTAATGAATCAAAAGCAAGATTTGCCCAGTGTGATGCAAGAAAATGCCCTTCATCCACTACATCCCTCTTTATATAATGATATTGATTATCAATATCAATTTTACAAGAATGTTGGAGGGGAATTACTGATGCAAGGAAAATTCAGAATGACAGCTGTAAGCATGTTGCTGTGTCTTACTCTATTACTCGCGGCCTGTTCCAGTCCCGCACCGTCTGCAAGTGGTACGCAAACAGAGACTAACGCGGCTACTACACAATCGGGTAACCAGGCAACGGACCTCGGGAAATCGACTGCACAGTTGGAGACGCGGACCGTCTCTACAATGAGGGGAGATGTGGTAATTCCGGCCAATCCGCAGCGTGTTGCTTCAGATCAATATATGGGGTACCTGCTGAAACTGGGCATTGTACCGGTTGGTGTAAGAACATTTATGCTGAACGAAGGATGGATTGAAAAGTCTGGCATTGCTGCCGATGTTATAGCGGGTATTGAGGATTTGGGAGGAGAGTTCCCAATGAATCTGGAGAAGTTAGTGTCACTTGAGCCGGATCTTATTATCGGTTCCATTGATAAAAATATTGAGGATTACGAAAAAATTGCAACGACTGTCTTTTTACCTTATTGGGAAGGCGATAAAACGTCTGGCCCACTGGAAAAGCTGCGCCGGATTGCTGGTGTTTTTGGAAAAGAAAAGGAAGCAGAACAATGGATCACGACATATGAAGAGAATATCGAAGAGACTAAGAAGCAGATTGATGGTGTAATTAAAGAAGGCGAGACCGTATCTATCATACAAATAGGGTACAAAGCGTTGTATGTACTTGGTGCAGAAGGCGGAAATTATGGTAGTTCCACGATCTATGAGATGCTGGAACTGCCTCCAACTCAGCAAGCACTCGATATGAAGGATGGATTCGAGACAGTTTCCCTTGAAGTGCTGCCTGAGTATATGGGAGATCATATCTTCCTATATGGTTCGGGTAGTGAGGACGCCAAAGAGATCCTGAACAGTGAGGTGTGGAAACGTCTGCCTGCTGTGCAGAAAGGACAAGTCTACGCCTATGGTTCCTTGGATGGCTCAGAGGATGAATTCGTTATGGAAGATCCGTATTCACTGGAATTGCAGCTGGATAGTATAAAAAAATTATTATTGAAAACTGAAAAATAGAATTTAATCCGTTCATTAGAGAATCGGTTCGAACAAGGAAGGATGTCAGCATGGAAGAAAATGATTGGAACACACGACTGGAGAAACTATATTTCACTGCTGTCCACATTTGCCATTACACCAGCAATCCGGGAGCCGTCCAGCGCAGGATCTGGAAGCGGTTCGCCATTTGTAGAGTTCTCGCTGGCAAGGGATCTTTGTCTATGGATAACATTGTACATACGGTGTCTCAAGACGAGTGGTTTTTGTTGAAGCCGGGAATGCATGTGGAGTTTCACACAGATATGGAAGCCCCCGTCCGATATCAGATCATTTTATTTTCCTGTGTGACACTTACCCGGAGCCGGAATGCTTGGCATAGCGATGCAGTTGATTTTCCTGTGACGGGCAAGCTTAATGTTCCTTCCAATACACGTGATATTCAGGAGATGATGGATACCCTGGTGAGTGGAAAACACTCGTTTACGAGTCTGGAAAAGACGCGCAGGAAACATCTTTTGCATCAGTTGTTGATTCAGTTAATGATGCACGTGAATGAAGCAGCTCCCCCTGTAGCGGGGATGGATTTGGCACTCGAATATATGACGCATCAGTATATGAAAGACATTCGAGTCGATCAGATGGCCCGCATGGCAGGGCTAAGTGTGAATCATTTTATAAGAACGTTCAAACGACAAATAAATATGACTCCGATCGAATACATCCTGAAACAACGTATGGCGAAGGCCAAGCAGCTGTTGTTTTCTTCAGATAAAATCAAGGAAATTGCGGAGCAAGTGGGTTATAGGGATGAGCACTATTTCAGCAGAGTTTTCAAGAAAAATGAAGGTGTCGCCCCGACATTGTATATGAAAAATAAAGTGAGTCGCATTGCCACATTGTATTACGGGTTGGATGACTACGTGATAACGCTTGGTATGACGCCAGTGTCCGCACTATCTTATGGTCAGAGAGTGGCTCGCCATGTTGCTGTTCCTGCGCTTCACGAGCACAGCCATCAGGGACTTGTCTTGGACAGCTTCAATCAGAATTATGACGAGTTGAGGCGAGTCCAGCCGGATCTGATCATTACAAGTGATCGTTTGCAGCCGAATGAATCCCTGCATCATATCGCACCCACCGCTATGCTGGAGCATACCAACCATTTTGGCGAAAGACTGCTGTATATGGCAGACATTATGGGCCGTACCGAAAAGGCTGTACAGTGGATTGAACAGCATGCTGACCTGAGTCTGGTGCTTCGAAAACGAATGCAATCGAGATGGGGGAAGCAGAGTGCCATGTTCATCCGGGTGACCTCTCATTTCTACCGAATGTATGGTTTGAATAACCAGACAGGAGCCCTGTTATATGATGATTTAGGTTTCCAATTGCCTAGCCATTTTCCGAAACAACAGTGGGCTGTGGAGACGAAAGTTAGCAATTTGCAGTTATATGACGCGGATCATGTGTTCGTAATGGTCGATCCTACAGAAGAGGCGCGCGCTCAACTACGGCAATTGCAGCAGTCTAGTGAATGGTTGGCATTAAAGGCTGTTCAAGAAGGCCATGTCTATAATGCAGGAGACATTTTCTTCAAGACGCTGGGTCCAACCGGACGCATGTGGGCTATGCGATATGTAGCAGAGCAGCTTGGTGTTACTGTACGGTGATATTGTGCAAGTGAAGAGCGTGGAATAATCCATGGCAAGCTTGTTTGCTTTTCCCTACTATAATGATAATGATTATTATTATTAAATAGTAGAGGGGATTTACTACAAATGGTAAGACAGAGAGCAGCAACGATGATACTGTTGGCCTTGCTTGTATTCGTACTGGCGGCATGTGGCAAGACATCGGAAGAAAATGAAGCAACGCCTGAGCAGCAGGATACCCCTGTGGAAGAGAGTGGTACACAAACGATCGAGCATCTTAAAGGAACAGCGGTTGTACCGCAAAAGATAGAGCGTATGGTTGTGTTGTCCGCGGCTTACATCGATCACATGTTAACGATTGGTGAGAAACCAGCAGGCGTTAATGTAGAAGTTCGTTACGGCGGAGATTATCTGCCTTATCTTGCAGATCAGCTTGCTGATGTGCCAACGGTAGGGTCGGCAGATAGTCCTAATCTGGAAGCTATTCTTCAGATCAATCCCGATGTCATCGTTATTGAGAGTCGGACTGCTGAGAGTTCATATGAGCAGTTGGAGAAAATCGCTCCTACGATTGTACTTGGTACCGAATGGTTGGATTATGCTGATGATGACGCAACCTATTGGACACAGGATCTGTTGACCATAGCCGGGTTGTTCCACAAGGTCGACCTGGCCAAGGAGAAAATCGCTGAGGTGGAACAACAGACGGAACAACTAAAAGCGAAGATCGAACAATTGGATCAGAAAAAGCTGGCTTACTTGCGTGTAAGAGAGAAGACCTTGCAAATTTATGCGGAAAAAGGGCATCCAACTAACACACTCTTGTATCATGATCTTGGATTTGTGCCCACTGCTGTGACGCCTGCCGAACAACGTGAGGACCTGTCCATGGAGAAAATCGCGGATATCGATGCCAATTTCGTCGTTCTTGAGGTTGATCCGAATGCCGATGAGTATTTAAACAACATCAACGCCAGCTCACTCTGGAAGGCAGTACCGGCTGTTGGTACAGATCAGGTCTATACGACAGACTCGTTCTGGCTGTTTAAGGGCTGGGGGGTAATCGGTCGCAGCGAGATTATTAACGAAGTTGAAGATATGATTCAATAGATGGAACGTTATCCAGGGTATAACCATTCAGAGATGTCGGCAACATTACAGCATTTTTTTGTGACGACGATCCGAGCAAACTGCGATGATTTCAAGTATGCTTTCCGTGTGAAGGATCTGCTGGATGAAGAGAAACGAGATTCGATATTACGTGAACAGGCTATGCAGCAAGGGCTTCAACTGGACGGTAAAGGGAGTGTGGCCGTCGGTACACTTTTTGCCAAGCGCTATTCGGTGCTGGTGATGGCCGTAATCTCTGCATTCAGTCTATACGACATTCCACTTAGCATTGCAGACGATGATGTGCGATTTGAATTGAATGGAGCAGGTGGCATGCGATATGAGACCCGGCTGGAGAGAATCTCTCTGGTTGGTGAAGAATTTGTTCAGCGCAGGTCAGAGAGTATCTTGCTCAAGAAGAAAATGCTGCTACATCTGGAACCTGTTCTGCGAGCGGTAGCTGACGGTACAGGAGCGAGTTATAACGTCATGTGGACTCTGGTTGCGCATAATGTTCAACAATTGTATGTACGTATGGTCAATGATCAAAGAATATGGAAGACGGATCAACGGCTTGCACAGATCCAGGAAGATCAATGCATATGGCTCGATGAAGAAAATGAAAATGCATTTACTTTTGCCATCGAGCTGAATCGTTTTGATCACCCTGAGTGGCAAGGAACGCCGCTCTTGATACGCCGATATTGTTGTTTGGCTTATCAGGTTGGAGACGGCAGTCATACACATGGTTATTGCAACAGTTGTCCGAAGCTGGATTCGGAATCCCGATTGCGCAATCTTCTACAGCAGTGAACTGACACTTTTGTACCGCATCGTCCGAATCTGTTTCAGACGATCCATGTTCTCTTCGAAACTGGGACCATTTCCGTTCACTCAAAATGAAATTCATAGCCGGTCCATTCCCGTGGATCATGATGTTGCAGAATTCTTCCAAGGAATCCTGCTGAACATCGACATGTTCCACAACCTGCAGCGGCTTGAGCCAGCGTCTGCGGGTTTGTTGGTTTTGGACGGGAAAGTTACTGCCTGGTGTACTGACGAGCAATTCCTGACGAACGATGATGGCACCAGGAAACGGCTGAATCTGGTTCAGTTCGCTCGTGAGAGGGTGCAGCCAGACATGGACTCATTCATATTTCGCAAGGATTCGTCCTTGCATTCAACCTGACGGGTGAACAGCAGTTATTTCATCAGTCGTTTCAGGCAAACGTATGGCTATAATCCGAGTAAGCTCAAGGGTTAAATGAAGTGTCACTTTATTGCGTTTTGCGTTGATTACATGAATCAGATATACTTCAGGTTATTGATCAATTCATAACTGTGCGTTGGAAGGGGAAAATGATGGCTAAAGATACAGCAGCGTCGGTTAATCGGCGAAATGATATTATCTCTGCGGCAATCGATGTGTTCGCGGAAATTGGCTATTATCGTGCGACAACAGCCCAAGTGGCTGAACGGGCACAGATCTCACAGCCGTATATCTTTCGTTTTTTCAAAACCAAAGAAG
The DNA here is from genome assembly GCF_038005685.1 of Priestia sp. FSL H7-0729. NCBI lineage: Bacteria > Bacillati > Bacillota > Bacilli > Caryophanales > Bacillaceae > Priestia > Priestia sp. FSL H7-0729. The sequence goes on along the minus strand of NZ_JBBOTQ010000008.1, from coordinate 251,995 downwards.
CTTTATTATTAACTGCAATTGAGGTCTCATGGACACGGGTGATTGATTCGTTTCGAATTGTGGTGGAGACGGCGACGCCAGATCAGTTGGAGAATGATCTCATTGAGGCCTACGATAAGATTCTGGAATCGCACAAGAGCGAAATTTTGCTTCAGATGCAGGCACAGACGATCCGGGAAGAAGTCATTCGTCAGGCCATGCAAAAAGGCATTAGTGATGTACGAAGCATGGTGCTTGAAGCTTTCACCGTTGCAGGTATTGCTGAACCGCTGAAAAGAACCATGATTTTCTTAGCGATCGGGATGTTGTGTAATTTATCTACTGCACTGGATATGCCTGAGCTGAAGGACCGATAGAGAGGGATGGGAATTCCCTTTTTGAATTTTAGTTATTGATCAATCACTAATTATGGATTATATTGTTTTCATGTAAGTAATTGATCAATAACTAAATAGATGAAAGAGGTCGATCTACGATGAAAAGAGCTATTGTGATTGGAGCCACAGGTGGAACAGGTGCAGCGATTACGGAGGAATTGATCAAACGAGGCATTTCTACGATTGCTTTTGGGCGCTCCCATCAAAAACTGGAGCAACTTGCGGTAAAGTTGGGATCTCCAGATCACCTGCAAATCGTAGTGGGAGATGCATTTCGGTCGGATGATATTATCGCTGCTTCCCAGGAAACGGATGTCATGTTTCATTGTGCGAATGTCCCGTATAACGAAATGGAGAGCAGGCTGATTCCGTTGGGCGAATCCGTGATGGTGGCGGCAGAACACTTGGGGCTAAACGTGGTTGTAATAGACGGAATCTACCCTTATGGTAGAAGGCAAATGAGCGAGGTAACGGAAGAACACCCGAAACAGCCACATACCCGCAAAGGCAAGACACGACTTGCCTATGAACAAATGTTATTTAGCACAAGATGGAGCAGAGCTCAGGTGATGATCGTTCGTTTGCCGGACTATTATGGCCCATCGGCTAATCAGGCTTCCTATCTGGGTTCAACGCTTGAAGCGATAGCGAAAGGCAGGATGGCTTTTTTTATCGGAAATATGAAGGTTCCCAGAGAGTACATCTATTTACCGGATGCTGCGGTTATGGTAGTGGAGCTGGCAAGCAGGGAGACGACGTATGGAGAGAACTGGAACATTCCTGGATCGGGGATCATTTCGGGTTATGAGATTGTGCGTATGGCACAGAAGGCTGCGGGGATAAGAAAACCTGTGATGGCGTTAGGAAAATTGGGATTGTCGTTGATTGGACGGGGTGTACCCGTTATGAAAGAAATTGTAGAGATGTTATATCTGACCGAGGAACCCCTGATCTTGAGCAGACAGAAATATGAGGAACAGATTGGTCCAGTTGTGGCAACATCTTTTGCAGACGGAATTGCGTTGACGATTAAGGAGTTACAGGGTGAGTAGAGGGGAATATATTTTTTAAAGAAAAGTAATTGATTGATCACTAATTATGGTGGTTTCATAGGCATATTGATTAGGGGGCGCACAAAGCTAGTCCCGGGCATAGAGTGTACTATTGTAAAATGCGGAGATTTGACGTGGTGTACAAGGAGGGGGGATTTTCTTGTGAGCGGTATGTCCAAAAAGAAACGCAAAATTTCCTCAATCAGCACAGTTAAACGGAAAGCAAAAAAATTAAAAAAGCACGCTATCCCAAAGAAGAAGAGTAAATCTTGTAAGAAAAACAGATGTTCGTGCAAAAAAAAGAAAAGCCACAGGATTCCTTTCCTTCGCGGCCCACGGGGTTATCGAGGAATGCGAGGATACACCGGAACAACAGGGGCAACTGGAGCAACCGGAGACCCTGGGTCTCCAGGCAAAAGGGGAGCAATCGGTCTCACAGGACGGACTGGAGTAACTGGAGTAACTGGAGTTACGGGTGTTACGGGTTCAACTGGAATCACGGGCAGCACTGGAATAACTGGGGTCACAGGTTCCATTGGAGTTACCGGACTGATGGGCAACACAGGTGTGACTGGAACTACCGGATTTACAGGTCCAACCGGTTCAATGGGTGAGGCAGGAGTAACTGGTTCTACTGGAAGTACAGGAGTTACAGGATTTACAGGTGCAACTGGCACCGGATTGACTGGAGTCACAGGAACAACCGGCGCAACTGGAATTACCGGATTTGGTGTTACAGGCGTGACCGGTGTTACAGGAAATACTGGTATAACCGGCTTTACAGGTCCAACTGGAGTTACTGGATTAGCTGGGGCCACCGGGTTCACTGGAGCAACTGGTCCAACTGGGATTGGTGTGATGGGACTAACTGGAACTACTGGTGAAACAGGAAGAACGGGATCAACAGGACCGACTGGTATAACCGGTATTACTGGATTCACAGGGATCACGGGAGCAACAGGAGCAACAGGAGCAACTGGTGTCACTGGCGAGACGGGGCTAACAGGTCCGACTGGATTAACAGGTATAACGGGAAGTACTGGCCAAACAGGAACCACAGGAATTACGGGTACAACAGGAACGACTGGTGCGACGGGGGTAACAGGTTCTACTGGAACAACAGGTATCACTGGACTGATTGGCGCCACTGGTATTACTGGTGAGACGGGTGTAACAGGCGTAACAGGTACGACAGGTGTAACGGGACCAACCGGGGCGACCGGATCTACGGGAGTTACTGGCGTTACGGGCAACACAGGTGTGACTGGATTTACTGGAATTACTGGTGCTACCGGAATTACTGGTGATACAGGGTTAACAGGACCCGCTGGCACAACTGGAGTCACCGGCGCTACAGGAACAACAGGAGTCGCAGGTACGACTGGAGCAACAGGAAGCACAGGTACAACCGGAGTTACTGGCGTAACCGGCACAACTGGCGTAACTGGTGTCACAGGGGAAATGGGTCTAACAGGTGTGACAGGAGCCACCGGCGAAACAGGATCGATAGGGGCAACTGGCGTTACAGGTATCACTGGTGTGACGGGAGCTACTGGAAGTACTGGTACTTCAGGGAATACAGGCGCAACTGGTATTACTGGATTCACAGGTGTTACAGGGGTAACCGGTCTAACTGGAGAAACTGGAACCACGGGAGTTACTGGCGTAACGGGTACTACAGGTGCGACCGGTATTACAGGGGAGACGGGTCTAACAGGAAACACAGGTACGACTGGTGTTACAGGAACCACCGGGGGTACTGGATCAACGGGAAGTACTGGTATTACAGGTGCAATCGGAGCAACTGGTGCCACTGGAGAAGCGGGGCTAACAGGGGCTACAGGAACGACAGGTGTGACGGGAACGACTGGGGCTACAGGCGAAACTGGAACTACAGGTACGACCGGCCCAACTGGTGAGACAGGTTTGACTGGATCTACTGGAGAAACAGGTACGACCGGAGTTACAGGTACGATAGGAGCAACGGGAAGTACGGGTACGACTGGTGTGACAGGAACCACTGGGGAGACCGGGTCTACGGGAACTACGGGAGTTACAGGCGTTAAGGGTAATACGGGTGTAACCGGAGCTACTGGATTTACTGGTGAGATGGGGTTAACAGGAGTCACAGGACCAACTGGTGTCACCGGCACGACTGGCTTAACTGGAACAACAGGCATCACCGGACTGACTGGAGCAACTGGTATTACTGGAGAAACAGGTACGACTGGAACCACTGGAAGTACAGGTGTTACTGGAGCAGCCGGTGCCACTGGCACAACTGGTGTATCAGGGGTTTCAGGAGTAACGGGAAATACGGGTGCCACAGGAATTACTGGCATCACAGGCACTACGGGAACAGCCGGAGTAAACGGAGAGACGGGAGTAACTGGAATCACAGGTGTGACCGGAGCTACTGGTGTCACTGGAGAGACGGGTCTAACAGGTATTACGGGTGAGACTGGGGTTACAGGAAGCACGGGTACTTCTGGAATAACAGGCACTACGGGGGCAACTGGATTAACTGGTGAGACGGGAGCGACTGGAAATACTGGTCTAACGGGACCCATCGGTGTAACCGGCACGACAGGATTGACTGGCGTTACGGGTACCACAGGTGTGACCGGAGCCACAGGAACTACTGGTGTCACAGGAGAAACAGGAGTCACAGGTATAACGGGCACCACGGGAGTTACTGGAGTAACGGGCCTAACAGGGGGCACAGGCGTTACTGGTGCTACGGGAATTACTGGAACGACAGGTACTACTGGCATCACTGGGGCAACAGGAAGCACTGGAATAACAGGTATTACTGGTGAAACAGGACCAACAGGTACAGCCGGTTTAACTGGCGTTACGGGAATCACTGGTGTGACCGGAACTACTGGAAGTACAGGTGCTACAGGAACTGGAACTACAGGAGCGACGGGAAATACGGGAACAACCGGCATTACGGGGCCCACCGGAGCTACTGGTTCAACTGGAGAAACAGGAGCAACAGGTGTAACCGGGGCCACCGGCGCAACAGGACCAACCGGCACGACTGGCCTAACTGGAGTTACGGGTATCACGGGTACCACAGGCATTACCGGACTGACTGGCGCCACTGGCGTAACTGGTGTCACAGGGGAAACGGGTCTAACAGGAACTATTGGCCCAACTGGTGTTACAGGATTTACTGGAGTAACAGGACCCACGGGCATCACAGGCGTGACTGGTGCTACAGGAAGTACTGGTGAACCAGGAGTTACCGGCACGACTGGTCTAACGGGATCCACCGGGGTCACAGGCACAACCGGAGTCACTGGCGAAACAGGACCAACCGGTACAACAGGTATTACTGGATTTACCGGCCCAACGGGAAGTACGGGTACAACCGGTGCGACTGGTGTGACAGGACCGACTGGTTTAACTGGCGTTACGGGAACAACAGGAGTCACAGGTATGACTGGAGCAACAGGAAGCACGGGTACAACCGGAGTTACTGGTGTAACTGGTGTCACAGGGGAAACGGGTCTAACCGGTATCACAGGTGCGACTGGACTGACTGGTGTTACGGGAACTACGGGCATCACCGGACCGACTGGTGTAACTGGTTTTACAGGTGCTACAGGAGCAAACGGTCTAACGGGTATTTCTGGTGAAACAGGCGCCACCGGTACTACTGGTCAAACTGGTGAGACGGGAGTAACTGGATTCACTGGGGTGTCAGGTACTACAGGATTTACCGGAACGACGGGATCAACTGGTGCCACTGGCATAACCGGAACTACGGGTATCACAGGTGTGACTGGAACAACCGGAGCTACTGGCGTAACGGGCACAACTGGCATTACAGGAGAAACAGGTGTAACAGGAATCACTGGTCCAACTGGTGTAACGGGATTAAGTGGAGCAACAGGAACCACTGGTAGTACAGGAGAGACGGGGGTAACAGGCGATACAGGTACGACAGGTGTAACGGGGCCAACCGGTACGACTGGCATAACCGGAGTCACAGGTACTACTGGAGTTACAGGAGAAACAGGGAGTACTGGTTCCACAGGAATAACTGGTGCCACAGGAGTTACCGGTATCACCGGAACGACAGGTATTACGGGGACGACTGGTGATACTGGAATAACTGGCGTAACTGGATTTACAGGTGCTACAGGGGCAACTGGTTCAACGGGTATTACTGGTGAAACAGGACCAACCGGCACAACTGGCCAAACTGGTGAGACGGGAGTAACTGGATTCACTGGGGTTACAGGTACTACAGGATTTACTGGCACGACGGGATCAACCGGTGCCACTGGCACAACCGGCCAGACTGGCTTAACTGGACTTACGGGTACAACAGGTGCGATTGGAGCTACTGGAGTTACAGGGGCAACTGGTTCAACGGGTATTACTGGTGAAACAGGAATAACCGGCACGACCGGCGTAACTGGGGTTACAGGTACTACAGGATTTACCGGCACGACGGGAGCAACCGGTGCCACTGGAGAGACGGGGGTAACAGGCGATACAGGTACGACAGGTGTAACGGGGCCAACCGGTACGACTGGCATAACCGGAGTCACAGGTACTACTGGAGTTACAGGAGAAACAGGGAGTACTGGTTCCACAGGAATAACTGGTGCCACAGGAGTTACCGGTATCACCGGAACGACAGGTATTACGGGGACGACTGGTGATACTGGAATAACTGGCGTAACTGGATTTACAGGTGCTACAGGGGCAACTGGTTCAACGGGTATTACTGGTGAAACAGGACCAACCGGCACAACTGGCCAAACTGGTGAGACGGGAGTAACTGGATTCACTGGGGTTACAGGTACTACAGGATTTACTGGCACGACGGGATCAACCGGTGCCACTGGCACAACCGGCCAGACTGGCTTAACTGGACTTACGGGTACAACAGGTGCGATTGGAGCTACTGGAGTTACAGGGGCAACTGGTTCAACGGGTATTACTGGTGAAACAGGAATAACCGGCACGACCGGCGTAACTGGGGTTACAGGTACTACAGGATTTACCGGCACGACGGGAGCAACCGGTGCCACTGGAGAGGCGGGTGTAACAGGCGCGACCGGTGCGACAGGTGTAACGGGACCAACCGGGGTTACTGGCGTAACGGGATCAACCGGTGCGACTGGTATTACTGGCGTAACTGGAGCTACTGGAATTACAGGTGTCACCGGGACTACTGGCCAAACTGGTGAGACGGGAGTAACTGGATTCACTGGGGTTACAGGTACTACAGGATTTACCGGCACGGCAGGACCAACTGGTGTTACGGGTGTAACAGGAAGCACGGGACCCACTGGAGTTACTGGCGTTACGGGTACAACTGGCATTACAGGGGAAACAGGTCTAACAGGGATTACTGGTCCAACTGGTGATACGGGATTAACTGGAGCCACGGGCATTACAGGAGAGACGGGTGTAACAGGCGTTACCGGCACAACAGGACCAACCGGAGCCACTGGTGTGACTGGCATAACTGGAGTCACAGGAGCAACGGGAAGTACGGGTACAACCGGCATTACGGGGGGAACGGGTCTAACGGGAGTCACTGGTGCGACTGGACTAACTGGCGCCACTGGTGAGACGGGTCTAACAGGATTTACTGGTCCAACTGGTGTAACGGGATTAAGTGGAGCAACAGGAACCACTGGTAGTACAGGAGAGACGGGTGTAACAGGCGTTACCGGCACGACAGGACCAACCGGAGCCACTGGTGCGACTGGCATAACTGGAGTCACAGGAGCAACGGGGAGTACGGGTTCCACAGGAATAACTGGCGTAACCGGGCCGACTGGTGCTACTGGAATTACTGGTCCAACTGGTGTGACAGGATCAACCGGAGTTACGGGAGTAACTGGACTTACTGGAGTCACTGGGGAGACGGGTCTAACCGGGATCACAGGTGCGACTGGGATTACTGGCGTAACCGGATTTACAGGAGAAACAGGAATAACCGGCACGACCGGCGTAACTGGCATTACGGGTGTGACTGGAGCTACTGGAATTACAGGCGCCACCGGCACAACTGGCCAAACTGGTGAGACAGGTGTAACCGGCGTTACTGGTACGACAGGTGTAACGGGACCAACTGGTGCCACTGGCATAACCGGCACGGCAGGACCAACCGGTGCGACTGGTATTACTGGCGTAACTGGATTTACAGGTGCTACAGGGGTAACCGGTCCAATGGGTATTACTGGTGAAACAGGACCAACCGGCACGACCGGCGTAACTGGAATTACGGGTGTGGCTGGAGCTACTGGAATTACAGGTGCCACCGGCACAACTGGCCAAACTGGTGAGACGGGTCTAACAGGGGTCACAGGTACGACTGGTGTTACGGGACCGGCCGGTGCTACTGGAGCAACGGGACCGACGGGAGTTACTGGCGTAACCGGCGCTACCGGTACGACAGGTTTAACGGGACCAACCGGAGTTACTGGCGTAACAGGTACGACTGGATTAACAGGAGTCACAGGGGAAACGGGTCTAACAGGGGTCACAGGAACGACTGGTGCGACAGGACTCACCGGTGGTACTGGAGCAACGGGAACCACGGGAGTTGCTGGCGTAACTGGCGCGACTGGAATTACGGGCGTGACTGGAGCTACTGGAGAGACGGGTGTAACAGGCACTACCGGTACGACAGGTGTAACGGGAGCAACCGGTGCCACTGGCATAACCGGTACGACTGGCGTAACTGGTGCTACGGGTACTACAGGTGCGACCGGAGCGACTGGGGTCACGGGTACGACAGGAGCCACGGGAAGTACGGGGACTACGGGAGTTACTGGTATAACCGGTACAACTGGCATAACCGGTACAACTGGTGTAACTGGGGTCACGGGGGAAACGGGTCTAACAGGAACTACTGGCGCGACCGGTGCTACAGGAAGTATTGGTGAAACAGGAGTTACCGGAACGACTGGTCTAACGGGACCCACCGGGGTCACAGGCACAACTGGAGTCACTGGCGTGACCGGAGCCATAGGGACTACTGGCGTCACAGGAGAAACGGGTCTAACAGGGGTAACAGGTACGACTGGTTTGACAGGACTCACCGGTGTGACTGGAGCCACGGGAACCACGGGAGTTGCTGGCGTAACTGGCGTGACTGGAGCTACTGGAGAGACGGGTGTAACAGGCGCTACCGGTACGACAGGTGTAACGGGAGCAACCGGTGCCACTGGCATAACCGGTACGACTGGCGTAACTGGTGTTACGGGTACTACAGGTGCGGCCGGAGCCACTGGGGTCACGGGAAGTACGGGGACTACGGGAGTTACTGGCGTAACGGGCACAACTGGGATCACAGGGGAAACGGGTCTAACAGGGGTCACAGGTACGACTGGTGTGACAGGACTCACCGGTGTGACTGGAGCCACGGGAACCACGGGAGTTGCTGGCGTAACTGGAGCGACTGGAGCAGCAGGAAGCACTGGACCAACCGGAGCTACTGGCGTAACGGGCACAACTGGCATCACAGGGGAAACAGGTCTAACAGGAATCACTGGGCCAACTGGTGTAACGGGACCAACTGGTGCCACTGGTGTCACAGGGGAAACGGGTCTAACAGGGGTCACCGGAACGACTGGTGCGACAGGACTCACCGGTGGTACTGGAGCCACGGGAACCACGGGAGTTGCTGGAGTAACTGGCGCGACTGGAGCTACTGGAGAGACGGGGGTAACAGGCGCTACCGGTACGACAGGTGTAACGGGAGCAACCGGTGCCACTGGCATAACCGGGACGACTGGCTTAACTGGTGTTACCGGTACAACAGGAGCTACTGGAGCCACTGGGGTCACGGGGACTACGGGAGTTACCGGTATAACCGGAACTACGGGTGTAACAGGAGCCACAGGCACAACAGGCACAACAGGCATAACCGGCACGACAGGTACAACGGGTACGACTGGAGCAACAGGCGTCACCGGGGAGACGGGGTTAACTGGAATTACAGGCACGACTGGCCCAACTGGTATTACCGGAACCACGGGTATTGCTGGCGCGACCGGAGCAACTGGGGCTACAGGGGTCACAGGTGTATCAGGAGCCACAGGCACAACAGGAGTTACGGGCACTAACGGACTTACTGGAGCAACAGGTACCACAGGAACAACCGGAGTTGCAGGAGCGACTGGTCTTACAGGAGCCACAGGAAGTACGGGTTCAGCAGGAGTTACAGGTATAACAGGCGCGACCGGAGCAACTGGAGAAACAGGAATAACAGGAGCTGCAGGACTAACTGGTGTAACTGGGACTACAGGAACTACAGGAACTACAGGTGCAACGGGCACCACCGGAAGTACCGGCACAACAGGAGTTACAGGAACAACCGGCATCACGGGTGCGACTGGATCTACAGGTGCAACTGGAACAGCCGGGAGTACAGGTGCAACCGGCCCGACTGGACCAACTGGTGCTAACGGACTTACAGGAGCTACCGGCATAACTGGTGTAACTAGTGCAACCGGAGCTACGGGTGCCACTGGAGCAACAGGCATAACAGGAACTACAGGTGCGACTGGGGCAACGGGGCTGACAGGAGCTACGGGCCCAACCGGGCCCAACTTTGCAACACAAGGATTCTCGGCCTTCCTGGCGACACTTTCGACAGCAACGAGCGCACAGTTAACCAACTGGACGACAACGAGTCCTTATTACGGTAATGCCAACTTCAATGCAACAACAGGAAATTACACGGTCCCGGTGTCAGGAAGATATTCCATTGTGGCGACGATCAATTATGCAACGACCGCAGCGATCGCCCTATCACTGGGTGCTGGAGTTAACCCAGCCTTTCTAGTCCAAAGGACATCACCGACAGTTACAACTCTGGTTAGTGGTTTATTGCCCGTACTCAATATAGCCGTTACACTACTAACACTGCGGGCAGTACTGGGAAGCGGTGCAGTTACTTTGGCGGTAGAAGTGGCATTGAATGCGGGAGATGTAATTGGACTGTTCTATGCCGCAAACGGGCTGACGATTACGTTGAATCTGGGCAGTGGTGCTACGAATGGCATCGTGTGGTCTGTGCACGAGATCACCTAAAAACTTCTTAACGGATTGCGCGCCTATGGACAAATTCGTGAAGTTGTAATAAGTTAGTTTGAAGATATTCGAAATATCTTTCGAGAATTGGACTAACAAGTGAGGTGGATTGCATGATTCCTATTTTGGGACGCATCAATGAATTAAGTCGAAAACAACGCAGCAGCGTCGGCTTGACGAAAGCAGAAAAAAGTGAGCAGCAGGAGCTTAGAAAACAATATTTACAGGCTATTCGAGGTCAGGTGCTGACAACCATGTTGGCAGTATCCGTTGTGGACCCACTGGGTCATGATGTGACCCCTGAGAAATTAACCAATGAAAAATTGCAGCGCCGTGAACAAGCCGGCCAATAGCATTCCTTTAATAAGACAGACCAAGGTTACATCTTGGTCTGTCTTTTTTATTTTCTGCAAAAGCACCCGTCTAGAAGGAAGCGCACAAGAGGGTGAAGGTACCGTCCAGTTAGCTTCGTGCAGATTAACAAGCATGTCAGTTATTTTTAGTTTTGATGACAATAAAGCTGCCGCGAACTTCAATTCATCCCCGATAACTCATATAATAACGCTAATATATTTCAGAAATACAAGGTGGAATCATAATTATTCCAATATAACTGACAACAAACTCACATCAAAAATAATCAAAAAAAAATAGTTCATATATGTATCTCGAAAGGGTTGATGAATCATGAGCCTGGAAGCTTTGAATGAACGTGTGAAGACTGATCTGGATTATTTGTCATTTGGTGGCGCGAACTGGGTACGTCCAAGAGAACATGCGGATGGTCATGTCTATGATGTCGTCATTGTGGGTGGAGGCCAGAGTGGATTAGGGGCGGCATTTGGGCTGCTTCGTGAACGAATCTCCAATATTGTGGTCATTGACGAGAACACATCGGGGCTTGAAGGACCTTGGGAGACTTATGCGCGTATGGTCACTTTGCGTACACCCAAGCATCTGACTTCCATCGATCTGGGTATCCCCTCGTTAACCTTTCGCTCATGGTGGGAAGCACAGGTTGGGCCCGAAGGTTGGGAAGAGGTAGACAAGATCCCGCGTGGAGACTGGATGAATTACTTGCGCTGGTATCGGGAAGTATTGAATCTGCCTGTGCTTAATGAGGTGAAATTGACACTGGTTGAGCCAACAGAGAACGGCATACATCGGCTTCATGTGAACAAGGCAGGAACTCAGATGGATGTCATACTTGCTCGTAAAGTAGTGTTTGCTACGGGAATACAAGGGGGAGGAGAGTGGCATGTACCTTCCATGATTGCCGATAGATTACCTCGGGAGCTATATGCCCATACGTCTGAAGCGATTGATTTTGAACGGTTAAAAGGTAAACGGGTTGCAGTGCTTGGCGGCGGAGCTTCTGCTTTTGATAATGCCAGTTATGCGCTTGCCACTGGTGTGGCGGAAGCTCATGTATTTGTACGGCGGGAACAGCTGCCTAGTGTTAATCCTATTCGTCAGATGGAACAATCCGGTATGATCGAGCGATACCACGCTCTTCCGGTTGCTGATAAATATGAAGTGATCTCTCATTTCTTCAAATTCAATCAACCGCCAACCAACGATACGTTTAATCGTGCGGCGGCCTGGCCTGGATTCAAATTGCATTTGAACTCGCCTTGGCTCAGTGTAGAAGCAACAGACCAAGGCACAGTTGTGTATACCGCACAGGGAGCATATGAGTTTGATTTTCTGATTATTAGCACAGGTCTTCTCAGTGATCCGGCACTCCGGCCTGAACTCAGACTTGTAGAGTCGCATATCGCACGTTGGGAGGACTGTTATCAGGCTCCGTCAGAGCATTGTAATGCATTGTTAGACGCACATCCATACCTGAGTTCAGGGTTTGCGATGACTAGCAGAAGTGAGCAGGGTAAGGAACAGCTGCATGGACTGTTCGTATTCAATTACTCTGCACTTGCCAGCTGTGGTCTGTCCGCATCGGCCATATCGGGGACCAAGAGTGCGGTGCCGAAACTGGTCTCTGCCATAGCGGATCAGTTGTTCCTTGATGATCGGGAGGTTATTTTGCAACAATTCTATGCGTATGAAGAACAGGAATTTACGGCTACGTGGGCGAAAACGGGTGCCCTTGGCTGATTAAATGCACTCTATAATATGGTGAACGTGTGGCATCTGATGCTGCACGTTTTTTTGTTTTTCACATGATGAAGGTTACACTTGCCTACAATTTGTTGTAAAATGTCGGTTGGAACATGTTAAAGGCAGGGATAATAGATGAATGAAATGAACTATGAACAATTTAGAGCCCATTTGAAGAAAGCGTCACGTAAACGAAATGTACCTTTGATTAAGATCGTTGCATTTCAAGAGAAATACATGAAGATTGAAGAAGTGCAATATTTTGATGTGGAACAAAATCATATGAGTGTTCAGGCTTGCAATACGTTGTGGATGCATCTGGAGAATAAATCTTTCCGTAATATGGTGTCCCAACATTTGCAGTTTTATAGAGACATGGAGAACCTGGGTCGGCATTCCTTTGAGAATCTGATCAAAGAACTATATGATACGTCTGTTCCTGTGCTGCTCGACTACAATCCCGCTCATTATTACACCTCGGGGCAGTTAGCTGAGATTCTGGTCATGGACGAGGAAAGGCTGATTGAACAATTGGAGATGGGCCGCTTCAAGGGGGCTTTTATTAATGAGGATGGCAAATGGCTTAAACCCAAACCGGATGCAATGGTTGTAGAGTCATAAACGCCATGAAGTTTCCATGAAAAGAAAAATCCTGCAAACCCGCGCATCAAGCGCTGGAGGCTGCAGGATTTTTAATGGAGATACGAAGGCCGTGAAACACCAACGTTAAGCCACGAATTAAGAAACTTCGTTCAATCATTAAATACTCAAGTATTGCGACGAACCCGTAAAGCGACGAACTGTAAATCCATCTTTGCACCGATTAGGATTACCAGGGACCGAGACGATACCTCGTCCTTGAACCATGATCCCTTTTTGAGAGGTACGAAAAGTAGGAGAGCATCCGTTCAGACGGCACATGTTGAAGGTTACAGGAGTAAGCCTTGCCATGGAGGCAATGGAGCTTCCAACAGTGGGTGCTTCAACAATCCATTCCGCAGAGGACTGCGGACCCGAATAGTACTGAATGGTGCGGAAGGTCCAGCCTAGAGTTAGATTAGAAACAGTGATGCACCAGGTTTTGCGAGTTAACTTGGAGATGACTGCCCGAATGCGATGACCAGGAGAAACGGGATGTGGAATAATGGTCTCCGCGTCAGGCAGGATCTCCCACCAGGCATAATAGCTGGGCTTGCCTTGAAACCAGTCGTGACCTGTTCCGGTCTGAATGAGACTGCTATTCTCAAAGCCATCAATTCCAATCCATGCGGATGAATATGCGTTACGTGTACTAGGTAGAACATAGGGGACAGTCCATTCAGCTGAGATGCGGCGGTATTGGTTCTGTGTTCCTTTACGAGCATAACCACTCCAGTTGGATGAGATCCATCCAAAGCGAGGATTGGAAACTTTCTTTTTCTGATGCAGGACACAAGGTTTTCGCCGTTTATGTGGATGATCTGTCATCAGGTCACATCCTTCGATAAAATAGGGACTAGATTATCAGATGCATGTTCAGGAGTCTGGGGAAGGGACAATTGGACAAGAAAATAAGTCGAAAGATGCGGGTTTTTGAATGTTTTTAAATTATTTTGAATGATAATGGTTGTTTTTTGAGGGATTTATGATACTATAGAAGCAGTTGGAGGAATGAAGATGCTGACTGAAGAACGATATGCTGCAATAATAGAGCGCTTACATTTACAGGGAATTGTGAAGTTACAAGAGCTTGTTGATGTGCTAGGTGCTTCTGAATCAACGATTAGACGTGATTTGATTGACCTAGAGAGTCGTCAGATGCTCAAACGCATTCATGGCGGTGCCGCACTGGTGAACGAAAAAACGCTGGAACCGGGCATGGAAGAAAAAACGTTCAAAAACATTCAACAAAAAACAATGATCGCTCGTTTGGCTGCACAGGAGATCGAAAATGGTGAATGCATCTATCTGGATGCGGGAACGACAACGTTAGCCATGATTCCCTTTATTGAAGCTAAGGACGTAACGGTTGTTACCAATGGACTTTCACATGTTGAAGCTTTGGTAAGCAAGCGTATTCGCAGTTATTTGCTTGGAGGTATGATGAAAATTCATACGAAAGCAGTCATTGGCAGTATCGCATTACAGAACATGGATAATTTTCGTTTTGATAAATGTTTTCTTGGAAGCAACGGAGTTGATCCCGAAATGGGGTATACAACACCGGATCCGGAGGAAGCCTTGATTAAAAGGCGTGCACATCAATTGTCGGGAAAATCTTATGTGCTGGCTGATTCCAGCAAAATAGGGGAAATTACTTTTGCCAAATTGTTCGATTTGGAGGAGGCCGATTTGATTACCGAGCAGATGCCAGAACACTGGCGGCCTGGAATCGCCCAGAAAACTAAAATAATTGAGGGATAACAATGATATATACGATAACACTTAACCCGTCCATTGATTACATCGTGGAAGTCGATGAGCTGAAGCTTGGTGGATTGAATCGAATGAATCGGGATTTGAAGCTTCCGGGCGGCAAAGGCATTAATGTCTCTCGCATACTGAATCAACTTGGAGCAGATAACACAGCTATTGGTTTCCTTGGTGGATTCACCGGACGTTTCATTAATGACAAGTTGCAAGAAGATAACATTCTCACAGACTTTGTTACGATTGCAGACGATACTCGCATTAATATCAAGCTGAAGCATGGAGAAGAGACCGAGATTAATGGTCTTGGACCTGTAATAAGTGCCGAAGAGGCAGAGCAGTTGCTTCACAAATTGTCTTCGTTGGAAAAAGGAGATATTGTCATTCTCTCCGGAAGTGTACCGCCTTCACTTGGAACGGATTTTTATGATCGCCTCATTAAAGTATGCAAGCAAACGGGAGCCGAATTTGTAATTGATACAACTGGCCCTGCATTAATGGAAGCTCTTGAACATGCACCCTTGCTGGTGAAACCAAATCATCATGAACTGGCCGAACTGTTTGGTGTAACCATTGAGACTCGTGAGGAACTCGTGTTGTACGGCCGCAAGTTGCTGGAAGCAGGTGCGAAACATGTATTGATCTCCATGGCAGGCGAGGGCGCACTGTTCATTACTCAAGCGGAAGTTCATCATGCAAGTGTGCCAAAAGGTACTGTGAGAAACTCGGTTGGTGCCGGAGACTCCATGATTGGCGGATTCGTAGGAACCTATGTACAGAGTGGTGATCTGCTGGAAGCCTTCCGTACAGGGGTTGCATCTGGAAGCGCGACTGCGTTCTCGGATGATCTGGCAACACGTGAATTGATTGATGAATTGCGCAATCAAGTAAACATTACGACGATCTAGTCTAACGGCGATATAGAAGGTTTTTATTGTAAACGTAATGAGGCCTGCACATCGCAGGCCGATAGAACTTAAGGGAGTGTACCAAGATGAGAATAACTGACTTGATGATCCAGGAAACAATGATCATGGACCTGCAAGCCACAACCAAAGATGAGGCTATTGATGAACTAATTGCAAGCCTGAACCGAAGCGGACGTATTAATGATCCTGTTCTGTTCAAGGAAATGATCTATAAAAGAGAAGCTGAATCCAGCACGGGGATCGGTGGCGGAATTGCGATGCCACATGCGAAGACAACAGCGGTAAATGAACCAACGGTTGTATTTGCGAAGAGTAGAAAAGGACTTGACTTTGAAGCATTGGACGATCAACCAGCTCATGTGTTCTTCATGATTGCGGCTCCAGAAGGCGCAGGTAATACCCATCTGCGTACGCTTGCAGCTCTTTCCAGGTTGTTGATTGATAGCGATTTCATCTCACAATTAATGAGTACAGATACTCCTGCAGAAGTGAGTGCATTGTTTGATGCCAAACAGGCAGAAGCAGCTGAGAAGGAAGCAGCCAAAGAGAAAGCAAAAGCTGAAAAAGCAGCGAATGCCGCATCAGGCTCCACTGGCAGTCAGCAGCAGAATACTTCTGGTGTGATCGTAGGTAATGCCAATTCGGAAGATTTTGTTGTCGCGGTGACTGCCTGTCCAACAGGGATAGCGCATACGTTTATGGCTGAAGATGCACTTAAAAAGAAAGCTCAGGAGATGGGCATCAATATCCGTGTAGAAACAAATGGTTCCGAAGGAGCACAGAATGTTCTGACGGCTGACGAGATCGCTCGTGCCAAAGGGGTTATCGTTGCCGCAGACAAAAATGTGGAGATGGCACGTTTTGATGGCAAACCGGTACTGCAAAGACCGGTGAGCGATGGAATTCGTAAATCCGAAGAGCTGATTCGCAAGGCGGTTAACGGCGATGCACCGATTTATCGCAGTCAAGGCGGTAATACCAAGGAAGAGGGCGCAAGCGCGGGCAAGATCAGTGTAGGTAGCAAAATCTATAAAGATCTGATGAACGGTATCTCACATATGCTTCCATTTGTTGTAGGTGGCGGTATCCTGCTTGCGATCTCCTTCTTGTTCGAACAGCTTGCTAGCCCTGAAAATCCGATTGTGCAACTGCTTCAAACGATCGGTGGCGGAACAGGTGCGTTCCACTTCCTGATTCCGGTACTTGCCGGATTTATCGCGATGAGTATCGGTGATCGCCCAGCCCTGATGCCTGGTATGGTCGGTGGATTGATGGCGGTTAACTCAAACGCCGGTTTTCTTGGTGGTCTGGCTGCCGGTTTCCTGGCTGGTTATGTAGTCATTGGTCTTCGTAGAGCATTTAAAGGTTTGCCAAAAGCAATTGATGGCTTGAAACCAATCT
Organism: Priestia sp. FSL H7-0729; assembly: GCF_038005685.1. Taxonomy (NCBI): domain Bacteria; kingdom Bacillati; phylum Bacillota; class Bacilli; order Caryophanales; family Bacillaceae; genus Priestia; species Priestia sp. FSL H7-0729. The sequence continues at coordinate 234,637 of NZ_JBBOTQ010000008.1, read as the reverse complement.
TGCTGTACCCTGTATTCGGTTTGTTGATCGTGGGTGCCATCAGTTTCTATGTTTTCGATCCAATCTTTGGTTCACTGAACACTTGGCTTGTAGATGCACTTGGTAATCTGGGAACAGGGAATAAAGTATTACTTGGCTTGTTACTTGGTGGCATGATGGCCATTGATATGGGTGGACCGTTTAACAAAGCAGCATACACGTTCGCCATTGGTGTATTCACATCCAGTGGTAATACAGACGGTGCATGGATGGCAGCGGTTATGGCAGGTGGTATGGCACCTCCTCTGGCGATTGCCCTGGCAACAACGTTCTTCAAATCCAAATTTACGGAGCAAGAACGCAAGTCTGGCCTGACCAACTATGTTCTTGGATTGTCTTTCATTACAGAAGGTGCAATTCCATTTGCAGCAGCTGACCCACTTCGTGTATTGACATCATGCATCATTGGTTCTGCTGTTGCTGGCGGACTGACACAATTGTGGAGCATTAATGTACCAGCTCCGCACGGCGGGATCTTTGTTGCAGCACTGGCGAACCACGCGTTATTGTTCCTGCTCGCTGTTGCGATTGGTGCTGTGATCTCCGGTCTGATTCTGGGTCTGTGGAAGAAGTCATCAACGCTCGTGAAGTAACAGATTTAAGTAACATCTCCTGGGTGAATTCACTTGGGGGATGTTTTTTTATTTCAGCTTTTTCGTCAGGAAGGGGAAAGTTGCCTCGGATTTGTGTAAAATGCTTATTTAGCATTCCTATGAAAATGTGGTAAAATGAAATATATTATGAAACATAGTTTTGTCTGATGAAACTTATGCAGGAGGAATTTGAATGTCTGATGTAATCAAAAGTCAGGTGCAGAAGCAGTTTGCGAAAAATGCAGGAAAATATGTAACGAGTGCGGGGCATGCACAAGGTGAGGATCTCGCGTTGCTGGTAGCTTCTTCTCAAGCCACTCCCGATATGAATGTGCTGGACATCGCCACTGGAGGAGGGCATGTCGCCAACTCTTTGGCTCCTCTTGTTCAGCGGGTGACTGCCCTGGATTTAACGAAGGAGATGCTGCAGGCAGCTGAACAATTTATCCAGGGGAATGGACACCATAATGTAGATTTTGTAGCAGGAGATGCAGAGAAGCTGCCATTTGACGATGATTCCTTTGACCTTGTGACTTGCCGAATTGCAGCTCATCATTTTCCAGACGTTTCTGCGTTTGTTCATGAGGCACTACGAGTGCTGAAAATTGGCGGCAGATTGTTATTGATCGACAACGTGGCACCTGAACGAGATGAGCATGACCAGTTTTACAATGAAGTGGAGAAGTGCCGAGATGCAAGCCATGTTCGAGCGTGGCGCAAAACGGAATGGATTCAAATGCTGGAGTATGCAGGCTTCCGAATGGAAATGATGGTATCCTTCCAGAAGTGCTTTAACTTTGATGAATGGTGTAACCGTGCAGCGTTGCCTGAGCGGGAGAGAGAGGAGCTTGAAGCGAGTATGCTAAGTGCCCCTTCTGTCATCCGGAAATTTTTTAATTTTGAGGTATCGGAGCACGGGAAACTCGTCAGCTTCCAAGGAGAAAGTATGTATTTTCAAGCGATTAAACCGGCTCATGTCTGAATAGATAAACCAATTCATCTAGATAAAATCAAAACAAGCAGAGTACCTTGAACAGGTAGATCTGCTTGTTTTTGTTGGCATATATATAATCATCAAAGCGACGGTTCAGGGTTTTAGTATAACCTTGGTACATTCGTCTTCATGATCGTTGAAAATGCGATACGCATCGCTTGCATTCTCCAGTGGAATTCGATGGGAGATGATCTCGGTTGGATCAAATTCACCAGCTGTGATTTTACGGAATAACTCAGGCATGTAATGTATAACAGGGGCTTGTCCCATTTTGAGATTGATATTACGTTCAAACAGATTGCCTAATGGAAACATGTTGTAGGAAGAACCATATACACCTGTAAGTTGAAGTGTACCGAATTTGCGAATGGCCTTCATGCCAATCTCGATGGCACTCAGGGAACCGCCATGCAATTTGAGCTTCTGTCCAATGTCCTCCAGCGTGCTTTTTTTGCCATCCATCCCTACACAGTCGATAACAACGTCGGTCCCGCCTTGTGTAATCTCACGAATGTGCTCACCCATATCATCGTAATCTTCAAAATTAAAGATTTCTGCATCGTTTAGGCGTTTGGCTTTTTCCAGTCGATAAGGCAGGCGATCCACAGCAATAACGCGTTTGGCACCTTTCATCCAGGCGAACTTCTGTGTCATCAGCCCAATGGGGCCGCTGCCGAGTACCGTGACTGTATCTCCCGGTTTAACTCCGGCATTCTCAACGCTCCAGTAAGCGGTTGGAAGAACATCGGACAGGAACAATAAAGCTTCATCTTCCAGTTCGCAGGATTCTGGAATTACAAATGGAGTGAAGTTCCCGTAGGGAACGCGCAATAATTCTGCCTGACCTCCAGGGTGATTTCCGTAGCGTTCGGTGAACCCAAAATAACCACCTGTATGAATATCCGGATTGCCATTGGAATTATCACACTGGCTCTCCATGTCATGATTACAATAGAAGCATTCACCACAAGCGATGTTAAAAGGCAGGACCACGCGGTCCCCCTTCTTCACACGTGTCACTTCCGGACCTACTTCTTCTACAATGCCCATCGGTTCATGACCGATAACGTAATCTTTGGCAGCAGGCAGAGCACCCTGATAGATATGCAAATCGGAACCACATATGGCTGTGGAAGTAATACGAACGATAATATCATCCTTCTGTTGCAGTACGGGATCTTCAACCTCTTTGACTTGAATATCCTTCATTCCCTGAAACGTAACGGCTCTCATCTTCATATTCCTCCTTGTATAGTGGGATTCTCTTACAATTACCCCTTTTCAGCGCAAATGATAGAGATACATACTAAATTAGACCACAGGCCATTTTACTTTACGCAAGGCATCGAGCAACTCAGGCGGTGCATTCAGGTTGTCACGGACCAGATTCTGAGGGGTTAACGCCATCCACTGATTCAGCGATACATCCTCGAATCGATCACTTCGGAATATTTCCAAAAACCATAACGTATCTGTGCCGGTATTCTGTATATAATGACCCATTGCTACAGGAACATACCCGACATCTCCAGCCCGATAATCAAATGTACGAGCAATGCCATTACCGCCAAAGACGGTCATTCTTCCTTGTCCTGTCAGATAGTATTGCCATTCATCTGCATTGGGATGCCAGTGCAGTTCACGCATGGCGCCGGGTCGAATCTCAACGAGTGCGGCTGCAACGGTAGTTGAGATGGGGAAGTTGGTGGAATCGACAATCCGCACGCTTCCTCCAGGTGTAATGAGTGGTTCTTGGGCCAGTAATCGGTGTTTGAATGTGAGAGGAACGGTACCATATGGAGATTGAACTTCCTGGCTCTCGATGGAACCCGGTACAGTATCTTGAAAAATGTATACCTGTTCCTTCGGCATGGATTGAAAAGCGGATTCGGGCACGCCGAAATTGACAGACAATACCTCGGGTGGCGTATGGGCAAACCAATCGGATATGGATAACGTATTCAGATCGGAGAAGGACCCGTCATCAAACACAAGCAGAAATTCACAACCGTCCTCCAGTCCTTGAATGGAATGGGGCAGACCTTTGGGGAAAAACCAGAGATCGCCAGGCCCGACATCCGCAATAAAATTACGTCCGTTCTGATCTACCGAAGTGATTCTTGCCGTTCCCCAGATCATGTAGGCCCACTCGGATTGTTGATGCCAGTGCAATTCCCGTACACCTCCGGGTGTCAGGCTCATGTTCACACCAGCCAGTGTGGTGGCAACAGGGAGATCCCGTACGGTGATTTCACGTGACCAACCCCCATGGTTCAATTGCATATGGGTATCGGAAAAAGACATTCTCAGATTGGGCAATAACCCGTTATCGGTTGCTGGGGGTACCAGCATATCAGGGTTCTGTAGATCTCTCATTACATCTCGTGGCCCCAGATCAGGTCCGCCGGCGCCATCACTGCGAATGGGTTGCGGGATGATCATTGGCTTTTCGTTTGGTTGCTGTCCTTTGGTCATGACGTAATCCCTCCAGAATCAGTAGCATGTCATACGCGATATTGTATCGTTATGTTTACACCTATGAATCAGGGCTTGGATAATATGTCTCTCATGATTAGACCGGATTAGATGGGTGCTTTCCAGACTGCGTTTTACGAAAACGTTGCTCGTAGATCTCGTTTACACGATGGAGAACGGCATGGCCTTGCTCTGTGAAACGAAGCGCTGACGGTTTATTTTTCACCAGAAATGTACCGGATTCATGTTTGGTGGGTGATAGGGCCGCGCTGTAGAGCAATGAAGCGCCGTGACTTGGATGGGGAAAGAACCATTTCATAATAGGTTTGATATAGAAGGGCAGACCGGAAGTTTTGTTGCCCCGTAGCGTATTATTTCCACCGGGATCTACGCTTAGTAGTTGTATGCCATCCGCATTGGCAGATTTGGCAACCTCGCGTGTCCATAGAGATAAGCCTAGTTTTGAAATGGCATACGGACCAAACAGCTTTTTGAATTCAGCTGGACGTTCCAAGATGTTCAGATCAAATTGTTTGACCATTTTGAACGCGGTAGTGGAAGTATTGATGACTGTCTTCATCTGTCCTTTGAGCAATAGCTCAACCAATTCCATGTAGATGATATACGGGACTACCGTCTGAAGTTCGAAGTGTAGTTCATGCCCCTGTTCAGAGAAACGAAGGTCGGAAGCGCTGCCTCCGGCATTATTAAACAAGACATCGATTGAATCGGTATCGGATTTGATCTGATTCAGTGCAGTTCTCAGACTGTCATAATTGGTCAGATTAGCCTGAACCCAACGAAGCTCTCCAGAACGTAAGGCGTTCTGAATATCGGTATCCTCGGATGGGAAAGCCGAACGGTTGAGACCGATTACCTGCCATCCTTCAGCCAGTAACTTGCGTGTCAGTTCGAGACCAATTCCTGACGTTGAGCCTGTGATGAGAGCGGTGCGAAGCTGATTTTGATTATTCATATATACCTCCAGAAGAATGGGATTACAGAACGAATCTGTATGTTGCGCTCATTCTATAACTTGGAGTCGACTCCAAGTCAAGGGGGAGATGAAAGAGTGGATCATGCTTGACTTGGAGTCAGCTCCAAGTTGTAATATGGAGAGAGATGAATACGGAGGAGGGCTGCAGATGAGGCAGAATGAAGTGTTCTCCATCAAAGAAACGTCAGAACAGGCGGGATTATCGGAAGATACAATTCGGTATTATGAGAAGATTGGACTGCTTCCCCGAGCTGAACGCAAGGCCAATCGCCATCGGGTATACCGCCCGGAGGATATTCATACGATGAGGTTGATCACTTGCCTGAAAAAAACGGGAATGTCTCTGGAAGAGATGAAGCCGTATTTGCACATGTCCCTGGAATCGGATCTCGCAGATTTCCCGGAGGAGCGGGAAATGCTGGTGATTTATCGGAAAAAAGTTGAAGCGCAGATTGCTTCGCTACAGCAGGTGGTAGATTTTATCGACGAGAAGTTGCATAAACGAAGTATGTTTCCAGATGAATGTCCTATTACCGGGGAGAACCAGATGTCTGTATTTGAAAAAAAGAACGTATTCTCTTGATGGACCATTGATATTGAAAAGAGGAAATCTACCTTGACCCTACAACAATTAAAATATGTGATTGAAGTTGCCACACGTGGCTCCATGAATGAAGCAGCCAAACGCCTGTTTATCTCGCAACCCAGCCTGTCGAATGCCATCCGGGATCTCGAGCAGGAGTTGCGAATTACTATTTTTGAACGCACCAATAAGGGCATATCGCTGTCCAAAGAAGGCGTTGAGTTTCTAAGCTATGCACGTCAGGTGGTAGAACAAGCTGACCTGCTGGAGAATCGTTATCTGAACGCCAAGCCATCCCCGCAGCATTTCTCTGTATCGACACAACACTATGCTTTCGCGGTAAATGCTTTTGTTCGTCTGGTACAGCAGTATGGTCAGGATGAATATGAGTTGGCGCTTCGGGAGACAAAGACCTACGAGATTATTCAGGATGTGAAAAGCCTTCGTAGTGAAATTGGCATCCTGTATTTGAACGAATTCAATGCTAAGGTAATTAACAAATTGTTAAAAGATGCAGGTCTGGTCTTCACAAGTTTGTTCACAGCCAAGCCTCATATCTTTATCAGTGTGAAGAACCCGCTGGCGAAGCAAGAGTCGGTTGCGATTGAGCAGCTGCAGGATTATCCGTATCTGTCATTTGATCAGGGAGAGTATAATTCCTTTCATTTTTCCGAAGAGATCCTGAGTACGTTATCTCACCCTAAAAGCATACAGGTCAACGACCGCGCAACATTGTTTAACCTGTTGATTGGTCTGAATGGTTATACAATCTCTACAGGCGTACTTAGCGCTGATCTGAACGGAAACGAGATTATTCCTGTACCGCTGGAATGTGAGGAAACCATTAATGTGGGCTGGATAAGTCACAAGAGTACTTCTCTCTCCAATCTGGGCGTAGCATATGTCCAGGCTCTGCATGAGGCCATAGGGTCTTAATCGTGTTGACAGGTTCATCAGAAAACCGTTTCCGGTATGATCGGAAACGGTTTTTTCTTGTTCTGCTGTTATCACTCAAGTACAGGGTGGTATGTTGTCATCGCGTGTAATAGAATGAGGGTATATGTCGAATAGGTGTGTAAGCACGAAGGGAGAACGGTTAGTGAGAGTTCTGTATCGGAATAAAAGTGAACAGCATGAGCTGACGGTATATGATACCCAAAAGCTTTATGGAGAGAAGGGACGATTTCGTGTATTAGAGTTCTCCAACGCAGCTGTGCAGGGCGCAATGGACCTGGATGAGCCTGCCCGGATGGTGTTGGAGTACCCAAGAGCTATGGTACATTTAATGGAACAGAATGACCCTGAATTCGATAAGGTATTTGTAGTGGGACATGGGATTGGCACATTGCCAACCTACTTGTCTAATCGTCAGGTAAAGGTGGCTGAACTGGACGCAGAGGTTGCCGAGTTGAGCCGAACCCTATTTGGGTATGAGGGAAGTCCTGTGCTTATTGGAGATGGTCGTGAATTATTAGGACAGGAACCTGCAGGGATATATGATTATATTATTGTTGATGCGTTTACGGCAACGGGTACACCGGAACAATTTATATCCAGTGATTTTTTTGCCCTGGTCAAGGACAAGCTGGACTCGGGTGGAGCTGTGCTTCTTAATGTGTTTGGGCGTGCTGGTAACGATCGGCTCGTAAGTGCCATCTACACAACACTTCAGGCGCAGTTTGCTTATACACGTGCATTCGCATTGCCAACAGATACAGCGGGTGAAGTTCAAAATCGTATTTTAATGGGCAGTCATCATCCCATCAAATTTCAGATTCGCGACATGGCGGGGTTTGTTGAACAGGAGCCGGAAGAAGGATATATCATCGTTGATCCAGGTCACCCTGAACAGTGATTTTTCCAGGGAAAGTAAAATGTCATTAAATCGTCAATCTTACGATGTAATTGTTAAGATTTATGAAACTCTTTATTTGATCTTAACAACTTTCGTATAAGATAGAGAGAATATGCTTTTTCATGAAAATCCGGGGGAAGTAAATAATGATTGCACAGATCAAAAGATCCAAATTACGAAGAAAAATTAAAAACATCAAGAGAATCAAGAAATTTAAAAACATCAAGAAAATCAGTCTTACGGCTTTGCTAGGTGGCTTGGTCACCATTTCAGTTTTAATGACATTGACCCTCATGGTCATCTCATCTTATACATCTCAGAAGCAGTCACTCATTGATAACACTCTATCGCTAAACTATGCAAGCGCTGTGCAAATGAGCCAAGCCCTGGATTCGCTTTTTAATTCCATGCAGGAGAGCTTGAAATATGCAGCCAAATATTTCCCCGATATGGATTACTCCAACACTAATGAATTGAATTCCACATTGGATTTGGTTCGCAATAGCAGCAATTTTTTTAATTCCGTTGCTTTAGTAGATAAAGAGGGAGTAGTGCGGTCTACCTCACCTTACTCACAGGCTAGCGTAGGCCACCATGTTAGTTCCAATGCAGCAAAAGAAGCGGTTAAATTGAGGGCTTCATATATATCGGAAGCGTACCAGACACCCCGAACCAAACGCAGAATTGTATTTGTCAGTGAACCGATCTTTGATTCGGCAGGGACGTACCAAGGAACACTTGGTGGAAATATCTTTTTGCAGGAAAATAATATATTGAGTCTTTCTTTTGGCAGTCAGCTCAAGACAAGCAACGGTTCCTATTTTTTTATTGTGGATAAAAAGGGCACTTTATTATTTCACCCAAACACCAACCGAATTGGTGAAAATGTCAGTAAAAATGAAGTAGTGCAGAAGCTGCTAGTAAACAAGGACGGTAAAGAACAATACAAAAACCTGGCAGGTGTGGATTCACTTGCAGGTTATTACAAAGTTCCATCAACAGGCTGGGGCGTCGTAATTGTGTCTCCAACCCAAACGGTGTACGATCAGTTGAATCATCATATCCGTATGTTGTTGCTGTACACTTCAGTGCCTTTTCTGATCCTGACCCTTATTGTCGTTCGGGTTGCGCGCAAGCTGGCCAGTCCTTTTGCTATGTTGGCTGATTTAGTGAATCAGGTCGATAAGGGACAAGTGGATCTGCCAGTGATGAAGCCCCACTGGAATAGAGAGGCAGACCTTCTCACAAGGGCCGTAGTTGGCGCACTGGCGAACTTTAGGAAACAGACAAACCAGCTTGTCTATGATGCCAGAACAGATGTTTTAACAGGTATGAACAATCGCAGAACCTTCGAAGAGGTCATTCAGGAATGGATTCAGGATGAGGCGCCATTCTCCATCATTGTTCTGGATATTGACCGCTTCAAATCCATTAATGATACATTCGGGCATCATGCAGGAGATGAGGTGCTGAAACATATTGCCAATATCATTCAATTGTCTGTTCGACCAGAAGATGTCTGCGCCAGGTTTGGTGGAGAGGAGTTTGTAGTGTTGCTAAGGAACTCCGAATCCAACGTGGCTTTTGAGACTGCTGAACGTATCCGAATAACAGTCGAAGAAAGTGTATTGCCTATAGATCGTTCCGTTACCATCTCGGCTGGAATTGCTGAATATCCGAAGCACTCCACAACATCCACAGAACTGTTTCACTTGGCGGATAATGCCTTGTATCAAGCGAAGGAAGAGGGACGTAATCGTACGGTTACGATCCAGACAGTTATTAAATAAGAAAAGAAGCTGATCCCTGGGAACAAGGGACAGCTTCTTTTGTTTTCTATACCTCTTGTGAAGATCTGGCTAGAACCTCATTGGTATACGTTTCTCCCCAATCTCTCATGCTGAAGATGATTGGCCGTAATGTTTCGCCAAATGGTGTGAGAGAATACTCCACTTTAGGTGGGATCTGGGGGTATATTTCACGATGAACAATTCCGCTGCCTTCCAACTCTCGAAGTTGCAGGGTGAGCATACGCTGGGTGATTTCAGGAAACAATTTGCGGAGCTCGTTGAATCTCAAAGGACCGGAGAATAAATGATACAGAATGGCGCCTTTCCATTTGCCACCGATCACACTAAGGGTAACTTCCACGGAACAACCGTATGGCGCGGGACATGGCTTGATTGCGTCTTTTTTCATTATAAGTGCACCTCCACTTTACGGTGATTTTCTATAGTATCTATTTGGATGGTTACATTACATAAAGTACGTATTGTTCATGAAAGAGCATATCACTTATTATGCAGATTATAAACCCTAATCCGGGGCGCAGGCATATGTGATGATGTCTATAAGAAAAAAAGAGCCCCAGTTTCGTCTTGCGAAATGGAGGCCCCATGGGATGCATCTATAAATGATAAAATATTGAGTAAATACGCTACTTCAGTGACGATAGAATGGAGTCACATAGAGCCATCGTTGCAATATTATCCTTGGCGCTGGAAAACGGCACTGTCTGATTCTGGCAACACGTAATGAAATGTACCATTTCACCAACGAACCCGCGTAGATAAAGGTCGCGATAAGCTCCTGACATGGGAGAACCGGAAGGTGTGTATACGGTATCTTGCTCCTCGAGAGATTTCCAGGGAAGGCTGGTCGAGCTTCGGGATTGATGAACAGTAAGTGTGTTGATCTCTTCAGCTGACGCAAATCCATTATCGAAGGTGACGAGTACACTTTCACTCTCCCGTGACCACGCACTCATGCCGGTAAAATATGCACTGCCAACGACGTTATTCTCAAATACGAGGGAAATGCTTTGATTAATGTGTTCCCCGTCCTTTACGGTTGTGCCTGAGACTCGTATCGCTTCTCCGAATAGGAAACGCATCAGATCGACCATATGAATGGCAGCGAGCTTCATGAATTGTTCCTCATCCTTGCAAAATGGGGTACTGTCTACAGCGAATTTCATCTGGAATGAACGCACCTTACCTAGCGAACGACTCTCAATGAGTTCCTTCAGTTTCATATATACCGGAGCATAACGTTTCATAAAACCGACCATCACAACGACGCCAGCCTGCTCGGCAGCATCTGCTACAGTAGAGGCTTCAGCTGCGTTCCATCCGAGCGGCTTATCCACGTATACATTCTTGCCAGCCCGAATGCATTCAAGAACAAGAGTGGTCTGATCTGTAGGCTGGGCCACCACAACGACTCCGTCACAAGTTTCCTGCTGAAACATAAGCTGAGTGTTGTCGTACGCTTTTCCGTTGCTGCCAAATCGCAGCAGAGCAGCTTCAGAGCGTTCCATACTGCGAGTGGCGATGGCCTGGATCTGCGCTCCGGCTTCAACCACAGAAGGATATATATTCGTAGTGGCATGAAACCCGGCACCGATAAAGCATAAATGGGTTGTCTTCATAGTGGATCTCTCCTTCATTGTATTAATCGTATATGTGATTTATTTGTTAAGGCATACGATAGGGAGTTAGATCTTAATAAAAAAGGACATATGTCCTTTTTCTGAATGGATAAAAAGAAGTTGCATTTTTATTTTGGAGCATGTATACTCTGAATTACGGTAAAACAAGGAATTGCTTTTCCGGAACGCTTTTCATCGATGGATGAGGAGATACATATTATGCGGTCGTGGCGGAATTGGCAGACGCGCACGGTTCAGGTCCGTGTGGGCTAACCCCCCGTGGAGGTTCGAGTCCTCTCGACCGCATCTAACCAAAGAAAGGTTCGTGAGTTGCTCTAGGGCAATTCACGAACCTTTCTTTATTTGTGCATGTTTAGTGTGAATCCGGTAGTTTGCTGCTGGCTTTCTAATGTTGCCGCTGGTGCAGAATGACTGCCGTGATGATCCCGGCAATCGCTCCTGCTATCCCGAACAGTGTAACACTGGCAATCACTTCAACCGACTGGAGACGAAACAAAAAAGCGATACCACTGCCAAAGGTGGTCCCGGCGAGAAATCCAAGCGAAATTCCTAATTCTTTGGTTAATTTCATTGCTTCACCTACTTGGGAATGTGAGAACTGGATTTGCAAATATTGGGTATAGGAAGTAAAGTGTGATCAGGAAAATCATCACATTTTATTTCCTTTTTTTATCTTGTGGTTTTACCCCGTTAATTATGCATGATATCTCATATGGGAGGGTAAGAACGAATGAATATGAACGAACGAATCGCAGCATGGAATGAGGAAGCACAGCAGTGCGCTTGCGGTCATCAACACCGAGTGGTCGATATGCTCATTCATCTGGAAGCTGGAGCCATTCAGAGGTTACCGGGTTATTTGTCTGAACAAGGTTACCATCAGGTGACGGTTGTTTATGATCAACATACGTTTCGGGCGGCCGGATCTGATGTTCTGAACAGTATTCGAGATGCGGGGGTGCATGCGGATGAGATCACGCTACCGGAGAATCGATCGGGTGATATTATTGCGGATGAAGCAGCTATTGTGCAGGTCATGTTGGGTGTGAAACTGGAAAGTCAGGCTGTAATTGCGGTCGGCTCAGGTACCATTCATGATCTGGTGAGATTTGTATGTTCCAAAATGAACAAGCCCTTTCTGTCGATACCGACAGCGGCTTCGGTGGATGGGTTTACCTCTGCAGGAGCACCCTTAATTGTAAGCGGCATCAAACAGACATTTCAGGCTGTTCCGCCCGAGGCCATCTTTGCGGATATGGATATCCTGGAGCAAGCTCCCCAAGAGATGACGGCTGCTGGATTCGGAGATATGCTTGGCAAATTTACTTCCCTTGCAGACTGGATTGTTTCTCGTGAGCTGGGAGGAGAACCGTTCTGTCCGGTCGCTTATCGAATGACAGAAGAAGCGCTGAATTCCTGCATTGATCATGTACAAGCTATTGCGGAGGGGCGAGCAGAGGGAGTAGCTGTATTAATGGACGCATTAATTGTTTCCGGCATCTCCATGCTTATCATTGACCATTCCCGTCCGGCATCCGGAGGTGAGCATCATCTGTCCCATATCTTGGAGATGGATCTGATGCAAGCGGGAGAAAGACCGGTGCTGCATGGTGCCAAAGTAGGCGTAGCTTGTGCATTACTTACAGTAAAATATAAAGAACTTGCACAGACATCAGATGAAGCGGTGTTCGGAATTTATAACCAATTACCGGAGGCTGCTCAGCTCATCGCATGGTTGGAGCAAGTGGGCGGACCTGTGACTACGGAACAACTCGGAGTAACCCCGGAGATGGTGGAACATGCGTTTACCACCGCGCATACACTTCGTCCTCGATATACCGGATTGAAATACATCAATGAAGTGTTAAACACGAGGTAAAGGTGAGTTTTAAGGAAGTTCGATCTCCAAGATTGTGTTAACTTAGCTTCTAGAGCGCTAAAATGGCCTTGATTGGGATTAGAAAGCAGAGAAGGGTATTTCACCTGACGTTGTTGACGGAAGAGCCAGGAGGCTGTTTCAAGGTCGGGAGAGAAGAGGGATAGTTTCATTTTAAAAAGGCTCTGGCCTCCTGAGAGGAGATCAGAGCCTTTTGGCTGTTCGCTTATTTAGTTGTTGCGACGATCTTTCAAGATGACATCTGCGAACAAAATAGTTTTCGGGATGCGGAAAAATTGCTCCGCTTGTTCCTGGAACGCAGCGGAAGGCAGTGTTCCCTGATGCAGCCATTTGCGGAAAGTGCCGGGATGAACCCCGATCCAGTGGCTGACATCTGTCACCGACAAATCATGGACCATACACAAGCCTGTCAAAATACGGTTACTAACCGGAGAGCGGGTCACCGTACGCTTCATGAAGCGAGACGACTCGGGTTGACATATGACAGGGCTATTACGCACAACTTCCTCATTAAAGAGAATGTGGCGGGGGTAGCCGAGTAATTGGCATGTCTTGTCCAAATTGGTACTGCCGGGTATCCGTCCTTCATATACCCACGCACTGACACTGCGTGAAGAGATGGAGAGGTCTTCTGCAAGCTGGGACAACTTGATGTCATTGGCCATCAGCACGGCAAGAAGAACACGATTGCGGATTTGACAGCGTGTCGGTTTTCGGAATCGTTTAACACGGACGCCTTTTCCCAAGTATTTACGGTTGATCAGAGACCACGCCTGGATGGAATGTTGTTCTGGTTGATTAGGCATATTTCCTCCGATTTTTTTAACCAAATACTACAATAAACAACGGGGTACTTTCAAGTGCCGAGTTTACCTGTTTCAAATGCGTCAATGCGTCAATTCCTGATAAAGAGGGAACTACGAACTAGACCATACGCAATTCACATCCTAGTATATTCCTAGATTACAATGTTTCACTAAAAATGAGGGGGCAAAATGAGCAGGAATAAAGATAATATAGTTCTAATTACTCATTGGTAGGTCTAAAGAACTTTTATCTGTTTTTTGTTGATATGATGCGGTTTATTTCCCTGAATTCCCCAAAAAATAATGAATATGCTTCGCCATGTTCGGTCGAAGGTGTGCACAAATCTGAAAGATAAATCCGCAAGTTCAGCATGACATGTGACCTGTCAAATCTCTTACTTTTACATATATTGTAGGGTACTCAAGTGAAGGGAGAGGTGAGGAACGTGAGTCTGTCTGTGAATACCTTTGCTGCCGTCTCGGGAGCAATTGTTACGTTTGCTTTTGGTGGATGGGATCAATTGCTGAGCCTGCTTGCGGTCGCGATGGCTGTGGATTATATAACAGGTTTGGCAGCAGCAGTTAGAACAGGTACCGGGTTGAATAGCAACATTGGCTTCTGGGGGCTTGCTCGCAAAGGGCTCATGCTGACCGTTGTCTTGCTTGCTCACCGAATTGACCTGATCATGGGAACCGATATTATCAAGGGAGGGGCTATTTACTTCTACCTGGTCAATGAACTGATCTCGATAACTGAAAACTATGCGAGAATTGGTCTTCCGTTGCCAGGAAAACTCAGACAGGCTATCGCGGTGTTGAAGAAACAGGAAGATCAGGAGTATTTGCCAGATCGGGAATGGTCGATTCCACAAAGTAAGGATAGCCTTCAACAGCAGACTGAAACAGGACAAACTTCGCAGGATGAATCCGCGAAACAGGTGGATGATGGTTCCCGTGAGAAATCCGAACCGAAAAAAGATGGTTCGGATTAGTTTTTCTTTTCAAGAGAACGTTTCCAAGTATCCTTTCGTAATAGAGAACGTTATGATATATTTTGGATACATGATAAATCATTTATTTCTATTATTATATTAAACGAGGTGCTTGCCCAGATGATAAAACATATTGTCCTGTTCAAAATGAAAGATCGCTCAGCAGAAAGTATTGAAGCTGCCGCCCAGGTGCTTCGCAATCTGGATGGTAAAATTGATGTTCTGGTTTCACTTGAAATCGGGATTGATGTGCTTCGCTCGGAAAGATCGTTCGACATCTCACTCACAGCGGAGTTTGCGTCACTGGAGGATCTTCAGGCGTATCAGGTACACCCGCTCCATCAGGAAGTTATCAAGTACATGAATGAAGTCAGAGAACAGTCGATTGCAGTGGACTACGAAATCTGATCTGTATTCAAACTACGTTGAGATAAAGGGGACTCTGCATGAGCGATTTAAGAGACGTTATGGAATTTCTTTATATTTTTGTTGTGTTTCTAATCGCTTGTCCTGTGATGATATTCTGGCTTAAGCGAAGAGGGAAACGGAACCGATAACTCACTGAACGGGAAGTGAACGAATGTATTATGTGAACAGAGAACAGATTGCCCGCAGGCTTGCAGCTGTACCGGAAGTAGCTGAAGGGCTTCGCCGGGCAGCACAGGCTTGGGATGGCAGTCTCTTGCTGGGGATGGTACAGGAACGGTGTCTTCATCTGGCAATTGAGATTGTTACCGATGTGGGAAGTTATCTGATTGATGGCTTCATCATGAGAGATGCGAGCAGCTACGATGATATTATTCAGATTAATTATGAAGAAAAGGTTTTTGACCATTCAACCTATGAGATCTTGCGTCAGCTTGTCACGTTACGCAAACCACTGGTGCAGGATTATTACAGTTGGGAACGGTCTGAGCTTCATCCGCTTAGCGTAGAGTTGCCGAGTATACTTGAACATTTTACTACACAGGTTAGCGCCTACGTGGAAACAGAACTAGGTCCTTTCAATACGGCACAAGCCGAGGGACAGCGTAAGGAATGAGGGAAATCGCATGACAAATGAATCAAAAGAATTTAATGAAGTAAATACTGAAAGTAAAGAACCAAATGAAACACCTTCCGGATTCCATCCGGTGTATATGGTTGAACTCTTGTTCCGGGAACGTCCGGAGGTTGATCGCTTGCGTGTGCAGGAAGCGATGATTCGCCATACCGGACAAGTCCGACTGGATGTGAAACAAGAGAGTGGAGAGCAAGCGCATGAGATGCTGGTGTTCTATCATCTGGACCATAAGGTATCCTTTCAGGAAGGGGATATCCCTGCTCAGACCTGCATGCTTCCTGTGAATGAAATTGCAGATCGTGCACGGTTTGGCGGGGCTATGCAACAAGCATGGCATTGGCCAGAAGTGGGACAAGTTGTAGAGGCTTCGCGTTACTCCATCCGGATACATGATATGTTCACGGCTGCCATGCCTCGTAAACAGCGTTTGGAGCTGTTTCAGAAAACTGTACTGGCAATCATGGAGAGTTTGACCTGTGATGCGCTGTATTGGTATGGCAGTGATAAGCTGGTTGAACCGGAAGCATATGCGCAAGCTCAGGAACGCGAGGAACATCTGTATGCAGCTATGAACGTTCGTATGTATCAGGCGGGAGGTACGGAGGAACAGCGTGGATTGGTCATGGATACCGTAGGTTTATCTGCGTTGGGTGTACCCGATGTACAGTGCCATTTTGTTGGTCTTGATCCCGATACGGTAGCTCAGACCTTGCTAGGTGCAGCGTATTACATATTTGATCAGGGGGATGTTCTGCAGGATGGTCAGACACTGGGTTCTTCGGGTGGACGTCGCTGGCGTTGTGAACATCAGGCGGCATTGATTGCACCTGGACGATATGTCATTGATTTGGACCCGGGGGATGAGCATGCAGCGGCTGATCTTGAGCCGGCTCGCCAGAATTGAGTTTAAGCCAAGACACATTGTATTCGTTTATAAAGAGCGCTCAGATTATTTTTAACATCTGGAGTGTCAAGTCAAGCCTGTGCTGCTTATAATGCATCAACAGAGTAGGCATTCGCCCGGATGGCTGAGCGACAGAACGTTGCTTCTGATCCGGTACTTAAACCATAGTAAAGGGAGAGATGTGACGTGAAGGATTCTAACAAAAGCTTGTTGTGGGGAGCTCTTATTGGCTCGGTGGTAGGTTCTGTAACGGCATTATTGCTGGCACCGAAATCAGGACGTGAACTTCGTCAGGATATTACAGAAGGTGCTCGTCAGGTATCGGAGAAAGGTCAGGAGCTGGCTGGTATCGTGGGAGAACAAAGTTCACAGATCGTATCCAAAGTTAAAGAGACCGCAGATGTCGTGATTCAGGATATTCAATCCTGGCGCAACTGCGCTGAAGGCAAAGAAATTCGCATTTCAGCAGCTATTGTTGATAACGATAGTGATAAAGCAGTGGATGAATCCGGAATTGACATCGTAGCGAAGCTTCCTACGGATGAGTCCAAGGACGGCAACTAAGCAAAGCTTGAGATGAGCAGGCTTTCCTCTATATTGGAGGAGAGCCTGCTTTGTTGCGTGTCCACACATAGATGACGTAGCGCGGATTTAATTTGAACCCCGCGATGAAATCGGGTAAGATGTAGGTACCTTTTTGCCGGAATGTTCATACGGTAGGAAGAAAGCTCTGGGAAACAAACGTTTTGAGAATTAATTCAATGAAGAAGGAAGCGGTGTGTTCGTGCAGCAAGCAATCGCTATATTAGACTCCGGTGTGGGGGGATTGACCGTCGCCAAGGAAGTGATGCGTCAGCTCCCGCGGGAAAAGATCATTTATTTTGGGGATACTGCCCGGACACCGTACGGACCCCGTTCGTCCGAACAAGTAAAACAATTTACGGAACAAATCGTTGATTTCTTGATCCAATTCGATCCGAAGGTTATCGTTATCGCCTGTAACACAGCAACAGCAGCAGCGTTGGAGTATATCCGATCCAAGGTAAATATGCCTGTCATTGGTGTTATACATCCGGGTGCGCGGGCAGCAATCACAGCGACACGTACAGGACGTATTGGTGTGATTGGTACCACGGGGACCATAAGTAGTGGGGCTTATACAACAGCACTCAAGCAGTTGTCCCCCTATATTGATGTGGTCAGTCAGGCTTGTCCGGCGCTGGTGCCGTTGGTGGAACAAGGTGAATTTCGTTCCCAGCACACGACACATACGGTGGAGCAATCATTGGGCGAGATCAAACAACAGCCAATAGATTGTCTCATTCTGGGTTGTACGCATTATCCCTTTCTCATGGACACCATTCAGGAAGTTATGGGACAGGAAGTGAAGTTGATCAGTTCGGCAGATGAAACGGCCCGTGAAATTAGTACGATTTTATATGATAAACGAAAACTGGCCAGTGGGGATGAGACCCCGGTGCATCAATTTTTCTGCACTGGCGACCCTCGCATGTTCCAAGATATCACCCGTCGATGGTTGGGGGAACAGATCTCCAAGACGCCTGTTGTCTGGCAGGTTACGCAATTATCCTAGTTATACTCCAAATATCCATGAATAAGACTTTTAATTCATTTATTTTGGTTGTGAACTATCCCGGAACTGTGAAGTTTCGGGATTTTTTGTCGTGATTTTGGATCAACAGGTGATGAATATGATTCATGTCACATGACGGACAACCGGACCTGCATACATATGTTACATACACAAAGTTGTTAAGAACCGGACAGGAGACCTGTCTTTTCCTGTGGAAAGGAGAGCAACATGGAACTGCAATGGATTATCGTTCAGCGGGGAGATACGCTGCCGCGAATTGCGTCAGCATACCATATGACAAGGGAGTTGCTTGCTGCACTGAACCCGGAAGCGGCCTCCCAGCCTTACTTGCTGGCAGGTCAGATGCTGCGGATTGTACCCGGGACAGGTCGCAGATACGCTGTACCGCCTGGAGAAACTGTAGGGGAGATTGCAGGGAGATTTGGCTTGGACGAAGAGGACTTGCGCCAGGCCAATCCCGAAATTACGAACATAACCGACTGGGTTGGTCGCTGTATTCATATTCCGGCCATGAATGGAAAAACTATTGTGAAGATTCAGGGAGAGTATGGATATCGAGAATTAATCAAGGATATAGACAAGCTGGAGCATCAGTACCCCTTTATTGAGACGGGGTCCATTGGAACAAGTGTCATGGGGAAATCGTTGCCTTATTTACGTATCGGGCAAGGGCCGCGACACATCCATGTTAACGCTTCTGTTCATGCCAATGAGTGGCTGACATCAGCAGTTCTGATGAAATTTATCGAAGAGTATGCCGAGACGTATAGTACACATGGGACATGGCATCAATACCAGACAGAACGCTGGATGCAAGAGACGTCACTCTGGGCAGTGCCGATGGTTAATCCGGACGGGGTCGAACTGGTTCAGGAAGGTGTGGTCAATCAGCACCCACATGCACGGCAGTTGTTAGGCTGGAATGCAGGCAGAGCAAACTTCACCCATTGGAAGGCTAACATCAGGGGAGTCGATCTGAATGATCAATTTCCCGCCCATTGGGATGAAGAAGCGGCGAGAAGAGGCGTGACCTCGCCAGGTCCCCGGGATTATGCAGGAACAGGGCCTCTGACAGAACCGGAGGCACAGGCGCTAGCGCAATGGACGCAGCAGCACACATTCGCTGCGGTCGTGTCCCTGCATAGTCAGGGACAGGAAATCTATTGGAACTATCGTGATCTGGAACCCAGGGAGAGTGCACCGCTGTCGCGCAGACTTGCCAAAGCATCGGGTTACAAAGCAGTGAAGCTTGGTGGAAGTGATGCCGGATACAAAGACTGGTTTATCCAAGCTTTTGGTAAACCTGGCTTCACAGTGGAAGTGGGACTGGGTGTTAATCCGCTTCCCGTAGAACAGTTTAATGATATCTGTATCGAAGTCGGCATGTTGCTGGCTGAACTGTTATCCAATGGGTAATGCGGTTAAGGCTTGGTGATGAAGCTGTGAAACTTATCAGTAGATCATTCGTATAACAGGAACGGACGCTACGAGCGACGTTCCGTTTTTATTTTTTATACATCGCATTCTACATCATTCGTTCCGGATAGTTTTCGAACGGGTAATGATGGATGTGCCGTTAGGCGACATATATGATTATTATGATTATACGGAGGGATTCGCATGAAGTGGAGAAGACTACTATCGTTCAAACGATGGACACAAGTTTTCAAAAGGCTCCCCCGGCTGCTCCGGGCTCCGCAGATTCCTTTGGGAGAAAAGCTGTTGTTTATTATTCCGGCGTTGTTGTACTGGGTGCTTCCTGACGTGATGCCGTTTATGCCCATCGATGATATCGGGGTTACTTTAATTCTGATGAACTGGTTTGTAAGCCGTGCAGAACGTAAATATCCTGTGCTTCAGGAGGGCGCACCTTCATAATTTGCAGCCCATGGATCATTTTAACATTGAATTCGCATCAATGTTATTGCGAAGAGCGGTAACTTTCTTTACAATAGATGCTGTAGTTTAAGAATGCTGAAATTGTTGAAACCTGCAATTACAATATAGGAGATGAAGAGAATGAACTGCAAAATTACGCGTAATGCTGCTAAAGTATTGAAGCTTGAATTGGACAAGCCGGAGAACGAAGGAAAAAAACTGCGCGTTGTCATCACACATGCACATGGTGACCATGCTCACTACGGGCTTGATCTCGACACACCCAAAGAAAATGATACAGTTGTATCTACCGATAAGGAGATTGATGTCATTCTCGCGAATGATCAGCCTTTGTTGAACGGTGTTAAAATTGACTATCTCTACTTCCCTGAAGAGGGATTCGTTATTACGAATCCGTCCCAAGGCAATCACGGCGACCACTAAGGGCGCGAAGAAGGGGAACTCATGGCTAACGATATCCGCGTATGCGAAAAGTGTAATCATGTTCGACTGAAATCGATTGTGCCCAAGCTGCAAAAAATGGCTCCAGATACGGAGATCAAGATTGGGTGCAAATCCTATTGCGGTCCTTGCGCGAAACGTGCATTTGTCTTTATTAATGGTCGGTATATCAGTGCGCCGACAGAAGAAGAAGTGCTCGTCAAAGTTGCAAAGTTCGTTAAGTAAAGGATATAAGGGTTTAACAAGGTGGATGGAGAGAACTGTCCCGCACACCGGAAAGGAGAGGCAATGTGCCTCTCCTTTTTTGTGTTTGAATCGCAGTGAGAGAAATGTATTACTCTAAAGCGCCTTTGATCATTTGAGTAATCTGGAAGGAATCTTCTCGAATTTCAATGGCAATCACGGTTGTATCCTTTTTGAGAAAATGTACATGTCCCAGTCGTTCTTCCTCTAATTCCACCCAACCTGTATCCGCTAACTTCTGAAAGTAATCCATTGGCGGGTAGAGTCCTTGTTCGCCCCCAATATGTTTCAGCTCATACTTAACACCTTCTTTAAAGGTGGGATGATCGGAATAGGCTATGTTTTCCAAAAGATTTGCATTGGATGGAACCGGGATATCGGGGTTAATGGATGATCCAGTGTAACCTGTAATCTCATATGTAGCTGGAGCACAGCCTTGTATCCAAATGAGCAGGGGCAACATGCAGAGTGTCAGTACTATTTTCTTCAAATGAATTCCTCCCATTCAGCATGATTACCTAATAAACGTGGCTAAATCGATTAAAGTTACGATAAAAACACAAAAGAAGAATAAGGAAGGCTTGTGTTATCCATCCTATAGGGGTAACAGGAACATGATAATCCCAAGGAGGAATACTCATGCCGAAGCGTTATGATTCCAGTTTGCAAGCCGATACCACCGTATCTCAGGCGCAAAATGCGGTGAACAAGCTTCATTATGCTGTATCTCAGGCCATGTCTCATCCGACGGCACAAACGATTGTACAGGCGGAACGTCGTCTGGCACATACGGAGCAGGCGATGCGTCAAGCAGAGCTTTCGCTCGGAGGACAAGGTGTTGAGTTGGCAGAAGAGATGTTCATCGAGGAGAAGAGAAGATTGAATTCAATCCAGAGTCAGCACGGTCAAGGGAATTTATAACGTTCCTGTCACAACAGAACCCGCAGAGCAGCAATGCTTTGCGGGTTTTTCTTGTCCTTTTGCAATGACTCCCAATGCACGGGTCTGGTTCGACAATGTGTCGAATGGTCGCTTAAAATTCTGTGAGAAGGTTAATAGAACAAGAGCAGGTAAAATTCCATACGGGAGGTACCGAATGACAAAACATATTACAGATTGTACGATTCTGAACAACGGAGTAACGATGCCATGGCTAGGATTTGGAACATATAAAGCAAAAGGTAAAGAAGTGCAACAGGCGGTCGAGACGGCTTTGGAGGTTGGATATCGCAGTATTGATACCGCGTCCATCTATGGCAATGAAGAAGAAGTGGGACAAGCTATTGCAAGCAGTGGTGTTGCCCGTAACGAACTGTTTGTAACGACCAAGCTCTGGAATGAGGATCAGGGATTTGATTCAACGTTGAGAGCATTTGAAGCCAGTCAGAAGGCACTTGGACTGAATGTGATTGATCTTTACTTAATTCACTGGCCTGGCAGAGACCAGTATAAGGAGACGTGGAGAGCGTTCGAACGTCTATATAGCGAAGGAAGCATCCGCGCAATCGGTGTGAGTAATTTCCAAGTACACCATTTGCAAGATATCATAGATGAAGGTGGCACGGTACCAGCAGTGAATCAGGTGGAATTGCATCCGGGTCTGATTCAACAAGAACTTCAGGATTTCTGCGGAGCGCAGGGAATTCAGCTGGAGGCTTGGAGCCCGATCATGAAAGGCAAGCTAAACCAAGAGTCGACTCTCAAAGCGCTGGCCCAGAAATATGGGAAAACGCCGGCACAGATTATTCTGCGCTGGGATATCCAGAATCAGATCGTTACGATTCCGAAGTCGGTTACTCCGGAGCGTATTCGTGAGAATGCGGACATCTTTGACTTTGAATTGACACCGGATGAGTTGAAACAGATTGATGCGCTGGATTCGGATAAACGGACGGGTCCACATCCGGATCAACTGTTTTGGGATTAAGTGGGTGGCGCTAATTGAATATACATGTTTGATGAACTGCTTGTGGTTGTTCCGGTTACGGATCGTTCTTTCGATCGCTGTTGTCTCCAATTTTTTTTGATTCCTCTTTTCAGAGGAAAAAATTTGACGACAGCTTATGCTTCCGATGTAGCTTTCTTGCAGAAAGCTTTCAGGCGAACGCTTCGCTTCTTCAGAATCGATTCCGTTCCCTCCAAAGTAACTGTTCATCAAACACGAAAATATACAATGAGCTAAGTTGTGCATAGTATAAACAAAAGCAGCAGGATCAGGGAATATTCCCTGATCCTGCTGCTTTGTGCGTGTGAATTGGCTTAATTTTTTTTCGGCACTGCGCATCCGTCATCTGTGCAGACGCCATTGCCGTCAGCTTCGGTTGTGTTGGACTCAACCATGGTGAATGGGGAACGCTCGTCCCAAGCTTTCTGAATGGCATCCAGGAATACCTCGTCTGGCTGAGCGCCAGATACAGCGAACTTGCGGTCGAATACGAAGAACGGTACACCGCGGATGCCCATTTGTTCGCCTTCCGCTTGGTCAGCGCGGACATTGTCGGTGAATTGATCACTGGACAGCACTGCCGTAGCTGCCTCTCGATCCAAGCCGACTTCCTCTGCTAACTGAGCCAACACTTCAGGATCGCCAGAGTGTTTTCCTTCAATAAATACAGCCTGGAATATGCGCTCACTCAGTTCAAGCGCTTTGCCTTGTGTGTCCGCCCAGTGTGTCAATCGGTGAGCGGAGAAGGAGTTCGTAGGAATCATGGCATCGATATTGTATTCCAATCCTGCTGTGCGAGCATTGGCATTCATCTGGGCATTCATGCCTTGGGCCTGTTCCACGCTCATATTATATTTGGCAGCAAGATATTCCGTATTGGTTTTGCCTGGGTTCAATGCAGCGTTTGGATCAAGCTCAAAGCTTTTGAATTGCAGCTTTACTTCATCACGGTGTGGAAACTGTTGCAATACATTCTCCAGGCGGCGTTTGCCGATATAACAGAATGGGCACAGGAAATCTGACCATATCTCAATATTCATGATGTTAAAACCTCCATTATCCTTTTAGTTGAAACTAATATAGTTACAATTATAAAGCCACTTTCTATAATTCGCAAGAAGATTACGATTTATCCCGAAATGCCTTGGACCAATGATAAGGCTGGATCTCATCCAGTCTCTTGAAGACCAGTCGACTTGCAGGATCGTATACGGCAGCTTTAACTTCTTCGCCCCAGTAAAACAATCGTTCCTGGCATACGCCGCAAGGTGTAAGGACCTTGAATTCTGAATGCTCATCATCACGAGCAATACAGAGGGAGTGGGTGACGCGCTCGTTCAATTTGTGGGCTTCCAGATAAGCTCCTGTTTCCATACACAGATGGGTGGCATCGTTGATGACCTCTGGTGCTACACTAATCAGCAGGGAGCCAGCTTCGGTATAGACGGCACCTGCACCGCCCCAACCCTGAGGATAACGTTGCTTTACAAATTTTGCGGCTGCATCGAACAATTTCTGTTCAATATCGAGTGGTTCAGTGTGAGATGTCATGTAATAAAAGTTCCCCTTTTTGAAATCCAATTCAATTCATTTCATTTCATTTTGTGTATTTGTTTAGCTTGTCATTCCAATTTTGCTCATTGCAATGCTGCTGTTGAATTGTCTTCCTCTCGAAAGCGCTGAATCAAATCATAGGTAATCACCGTGTCCGATACGTGTAAACGTCTGCTTGCTTCATCATGAGCGGGACGGCAAGCGTTAATATCTGTTTTGTCACGTGTGGACAGGTCATAACAAGCGCCGCTCTCGTAGATATAATCATCCGATGGAATATAGAATACAGAACCATCCGAGAATGCGCCATTACGCAGCACAACCGTACGTGCAGACCCGTCATATACGTCGTTACCCATATGATAATAGGACTGGTCAGGCACGCCGAGCAGATGCAGCACGGAAGGCGTGATGTCCAGTTGTCCCGAAGGTTCGTCGATGGTTCCAACGGCTGCTCCATCCGGTAAATGCACCAGCAGGGGAACCTCGTTCATGATCTGTGCCATATCCAGGTCGTTCAACGAGCGTCCGAGAAACTGCTCGTATTGCGATTGTTCTTTGATTGAGTTGTCATGGTCCCCGTAAAACATGAAAATGGTATTTTCCCATAGTCCTCGACTTTTCAGATCCTCCACCATCTTGCCCAGTGCCGAATCCACGTAATGTACGGATTGCAGATAGTCACCAAACATGGTTCCCTGAAACTCGCCTACATCCAGTTGTTGTTTCTCTTTCGGCAATGCATACGGATGGTGACTACTGAGTGTAATGAGGAATGAATAGAATGGTTCAGTAACCTCACTGCTCATTTTCTCAACGGATTGACGGAAAAAGGATTTATCAGACAGGGACCAGCCAAGCGGGTCATCCTGTGCAAAATCATTTTTGCTATAAAACTTGTCGTACTTCATGTTCTGATACATTGTATACCGATTCCAGAAGCCGCTCTCATAAGCGTGAAATACGTTGGTGCTATACCCGTTATCCTTCAGAATGGAAGGGAGGGAATCATACGTATGGTCTGCATATCGCACAAATGCTGAACCGACCGGCAGTGGATGAAGGGAAATGTTTGCTCCAAAATCGGCATCTGACGTTCTGCCCTGACCTGTCTGGTGGTAAAAGTGACTGTAATACTGACTTTCTTTCATCAGTTCATTAAAATGGGGTGTGATCTCCTGACCGCCACTGCTCTGGCCAATCATGAAGTTCATAAAGGCCTCACCCTGGACAATGATGACATTGCTGTCTTTATATTTGCCGAACAATGCATCCTTCTGAGGGGCGCCTCCTTGCCTTTCAGCGAAGAACGCCTTTGCTTGCTCTACATCAGCAGGTTCAGCTTCTGGCCCGGAGCCGATGTTGTCTTTGGCGTAGTTGTACAGGTCATAACCGTGAAAAGCGAGCAGTCCGGTCACGTTGTACATGGATACATTCCACCAGTTGTTATCGAACAGGCCCTTGGCCCATGTTTTGCTGTAAAAATAAATCGGGCCAACGGCGAGTCCCAGCCCTAGCACAAGGGCAATGCTGCCAGCAGTAAGCCGGCGGCGCATCTGCCCCTTGCGATCGTTGAACGAATAACTTCCATAACCTTGAACCGATGCACTGGAGTGCTTTGAACGGTAATGTCTGCTGAACAGTACAATCGCTGCGAAAGGTATGACGACAAGCCAATCGGCAAAGAACCAGAAATCGCTTGGGAAGATCAATGTAGCGATGCTGTCCCCCAATGCGTCAACTTGTCTTGCTTGCAACAGTACCGGGATGGTCAAGAAATCTTGGAAATAGCGATAATACACCATATCGGCGTAGATTAGTGCGGTAAGCAGCAGGTTAAGCACGACCAGAGATACGATCATGCCTCTGCGAGGCAGCCACCAGGTCCAGAAGGACAGGAGGAGCAATGATCCAATAGCAATGACTTTATCCAGCAGTCCCATCGTAATGTTATAGGCGTGAAGATTGTGATGGAGCCACATGAGTTTGAGCAGCATAAGCACAAGAAAAATGAGATATAAGGTTAGTGGATGATTCAGAAGCCCGCGTGACATGGAGCTGCGCGTAGGCCGAGTGACAACCATATGTATGTCCCCCTTGCTTTCGTTGTTTTGTTATCGGAATGTAAAATAGGGCTCCATTCATTATAGCGTGGCCTCAAGGGTTTTCAACTATGCCTCGGGGAGAATTCATATGAACAGAATAGCGCACGAAAAAAAGCGCCCCGGCCATGGATGGCAGAAGCACTTTATATTTGGAGCCATTATGAAGATTGTGGTGTTTTATTTCTTGGAGGCAGTGGGCCCAAATACTGATAGTACTGGGTTTCAATTCGTCCATTGAACAATTTGCGACGCTTGTCTGCCTTATGACCGAAATACTCTTCAAAGGCTTTGGTTGACGTGATTGCAAAAAAGGACCATGTTGGCATGTCGAGATAACTGCGCCCTAATGAGCGGAGCAACTTCTGAACTTCTTTTTCTTCACTCAAACGTTCACCATATGGAGGGTTGGTAATGATAACACCATATTCGCCTTGTGGTCTTGCACGATGCGCGGGCAGAACGCTGACTTCAATGTCTTTGGCGAAACCTGCACTCTTGATTGCAGCCTGAGCTACTTCAATCGCTTCCGGATCAATGTCGCTGCCTGAAATCTGTAACGGGATATCATCACGCACAGCATCAAATGCTTCTTCACGTGCTTGTTCCCATAATTCTTCTGGAATGACAGCCCAGTCCTCTGAGTTGAAGGTCCGGCGAAGTCCTGGTGCAATGTTCCAGCCGATCATGGCGGCCTCGATCAGCATTGTGCCTGATCCGCAACATGGATCATAGAAGGGACGAGATACATTCCAGCGACTGAGCTGAATCAGAGCGGCTGCAAGTGTTTCTTTAAGTGGCGCTTCGGTGACGAGTTTACGATAACCCCGTTTGTGCAAGCCTGGTCCGGTCGTATCCAATGTAAGCAGGGCGCGATCGTTCAGCAAAATAACTTCAATCACATAACGAGACCCATCTTCGGGGAACCACTCCGTATCATAGGTTAACTTCAGTTTCTCTACGATTGCTTTCTTCACGATCCCTTGTGATGCAGGCACACTGCTTAACTGGGATTTTTGAGAGCGACCTTCTACAGGGAATTCGCCGTCGGCTGGAATCCACTCCTCCCATGGAAGTGCTTTGGTGCCTTCAAACAATTCATCAAAAGTCGTGGCAGGGAACTCACCCATTTTCACCAATACGCGGTCCGAACTTCTTAGCCACAGATTACAACGACAGATATCAATATAATCTCCTGTAAAGAAAACCCGTCCATTGTCGATCGTAACATCTTCATACCCCAGTTGCTTCAGTTCCCGGGCGACAACAGCCTCGAGTCCCATCGCCGAGGTTGCAATCAATTGCAATTGAGCCATGTGATTCATTTCAACTCCATTTCAAGCTGGAGAAGGATATCCTTCTCTCTGCTGTATAGTAACGGTGCGGCCTTGCCGCTTTCCGTGAAAAAACTTACAATGAGAAATGCGGTGAACGTATGCGTTCCTCTTTCGAAGTGATGCAACAGTCAACCGCCTGTGTTGATAACAAACATTTATTATAGAACATTGGCATCCATATGGAAAGCAGTCCAAGTGTCCAAGGAGGATTTTAGTGGTGAATCTGACCCCTGATGAATATGTAAATCAATTATTTCAAGAGGATGACCTTTTGCTGAAAGTGAAAGAGGCCATCCGTTCGAACGGTATGCCGGAAGTTTCGGTGGCTGCTGCGTATGGACGATTGCTCACGTTTCTAGCCAAGACATCCAAAGCAGAAGCTGCGCTCGAAATCGGCGTGCTGGGCGGTTACAGTGGGATCTGCATTGCACGCGGATTGCGTGAGAATGGAACCCTGACTTCGCTGGAACTGAAAGAGGAATATGCGGCAATGGCGCGTGGACATCTGGAAGAAGGCGGCTTTGGCGAAAAGGTGGAGTACCGGATTGGCCCGGCGGCAGACAGTCTGGAGCAATTGGAAAAGGAAGGACGTACATTCGATTTCTTCTTTATTGACGCAGATAAGGAGAATTATCCGGTATATCTTGACTATGCGATTAAGCTGGCCCGGCCAGGTGCGGTCATTGTAGGTGATAATTGTTTCCTGCGTGGGCGTACGCTGAATCCGGACAAGCTGGGACCGGCTGTGCTTGCTGTTCGTCGCTTCAATGAACAGATGGCGAGTGACCCGCGCCTGGTGACGACGATGTTGCCGGACTACGATGGGCTGGTACTTGCCTGGGTGAAGTGAAAGTGAGATTTTCCTAAAGATATAACTCCGATGAGACACGATCTCACGCTTCTATGTTTGTGAGGAGATCGTGATCGGATTTTTTTTAGCAGTTTTTAATATTGCCCGTTTATATTCCGCTCATTGCAATCCTGGTTTTTTTGATTTTTTGAGCATACAAAGAAAGAGATGACAACATTTTGAAGGACAGAAAATGTGTCGTCTCTTTCTTTGTGCTTACATATATCGTTGCGGTAGTTCTTTCTTATACTTCAGGTGTTCCGTACGTTTCGAACCATTTTTTGATGGTGTCAAAATCATCACTGAAGGACAAGCCCAGCATTAATAATACACGAGCTTGTTGTGGACTCAAGTTGTCGCCTGCAATGATGCCTTTGCCGCCGCCGTAGACACTTCCTGAACCCGTCCGAGTGGTGGTGACAAAGATAACACCTTCTTCAATGGCTTTGGTACGGGCTTGTCCCATCGCTCTGGAGATGCCGCCAGCTCCGGTACCGGAAGTCACGATGCCTTTGGCACCGCTGTTCACGAATCCTTCAATGGCTCCGCCGCCAGCTTCCTGATAAGAGATCGCTATTTCAACTTTGGCTAGATCAGCTTTTGTGATCTTACTTAGATCAAATACGGGCTTCGCTGTGCCTTCAGGTTTCAACGCACGTGCAGGAGCGCGATAGATTCGAATGTTTTCTTCATCAATATATCCTACAGCGCCGAGCATTGGGGTTTCAAAGGTATCTGTCCGATAATCATTCGTCTTGGTTACGCCACGAGCAAGCTGAATCGTGTCATTCAACATGAGTACTGTCCCGAAGGACGTGGTGCGACCACTGCCTGCAAGCTTGATTGCGTTGTACAGATTGGCTTGAGCGTCAGAACCGATGACCGTCCATGGTCGCATGGAACCTGTGATCACGACCGGTTTGTCACTCTGAACCGTCATATCGAGGAAATAGGCGATTTCCTCCATTGTGTCTGTACCTGTGGTAACGACAACACTGTCATACATTGAAAGCGCTTTGTCTACCGTCTGCGACAAGTCATAGAGGTCGGCCATGCTATAGGAACCTGAACCTGAGTTTCCGAATTGGAGTGTGCTAACATCAGCAATCTTCTGTTTATCTGGTAAGGCATCTACCATCTCTCCGATGGGAAGCGTACCTGCCTTATAATTCTGGAAGCTGGTGGCATCCTCGGATTGTCCGGCAATCGTTCCGCCAGTCCCGATTACCAATACATTAGGAAGTGCAGATTGTTTGGAAGAGTCGGGTATTGCAGGAATGGATGTATTGCGAGCCGGAGTGGTAGTTGTTGTTTGAACAGCACCTGTTGTGCCTTTCACCTCTACCGTAGCTGCGTGTGCA
Source organism: Priestia sp. FSL H7-0729 (assembly GCF_038005685.1). Lineage (NCBI taxonomy): Bacteria > Bacillati > Bacillota > Bacilli > Caryophanales > Bacillaceae > Priestia > Priestia sp. FSL H7-0729. Next base: position 204,641 of record NZ_JBBOTQ010000008.1, on the reverse strand, counting down.
GCGTAGGTACCAATAGGTGACAATGTGATGGTTAGTGCTGTTAAAGCTGCGGTACTCCATACGGCCCAGGGACGAAGATTGGATGTTCTACTCATGAATAGCACTCTCCTTCAAGTAAGTGTGATGTTAAGTTTGTTAAGAAGAATATGTATACCATTTCAAATTGATTGTATTTCATGTTAAGTAATATGACAAATAAAGATAATGATAGAGTAATCGGTTACATTCATCGATAATTAGAGTAAAGTGGTTGTTTATAAGGAATTATGAAAGATTATTCATTTTAATTGAGAGAGGAAATAGCTAAGTTTAGTAGTTTTGAAGAAGATAAATCCTCTTTAATGTTAATTAAAATAACATAATGAGTCTTTTGTCCTGATAAAACAAAGTTTTTTGATAAAAGAATGTCGAATCGGGACGTATATCAGAAGTGGGTAACAGAAGGAGAGGGTGATAGCAGCACATATTAGGTAATGGGGCTCAATTACGGTCTAAATATTGGTTTCGTTATAGAGTTATGCTTATAATAGGGATGATCAACATATGTAAATAAATATATAATATTGATTGGAGGAAAAACGATGAAACAGGCACCGAGAAAGTATGCGAATTACATTCCGATTCGGGAACTGGAGACTTTGGAAGAGAGGTTATCTCCCTTCAAGGTGTATGCAGAACTTCGTGATAATACTCCAGTCCGATATGATGAGCATCGAGAATGTTGGGATGTTTTCGGTTATGAAGATGTGAAGTACGTTCTGAAAAATCCGAAACTGTTCTCTTCTGCACGTGATCGTGCCAATACGAGCATGTTGACAACAGACCCTCCCAAACACAAACAGCTACGTGATCTGGTGAACCAGGCGTTTACACCCAAGGCAATCGAAGCCCTGGCTCCGCGTATTCAGGAGATCACAGATGAGTTAATTGCTCCACACCTGTCAGAAGGACATATGGAACTTATTGATGACCTTGCAACCCCATTGCCCGTCATTGTGATTGCAGAATTAATTGGAGTCCCTGCGGAGGATCGACAAAAGTTCAAAGATTGGTCTGATGTGTTGGTGAAAGGCGCACGTGATGATAGTGAGCAGGCTTTTCAAGAGTTATTGGAAGAGAAAAAAAGAAATATGCAGGAGTTGCATATCTATTTCACTGGCATTATGGAAGAACGTCGGCTGCAGCCGAAGGATGATCTGATCTCGTTACTGCTTGCTGCGGAGATTGATGGTCAGAAATTGACTGCAGATGAAGTGGTAGGCTTCTGTATTCTCTTGCTTGCTGCTGGCAATGAAACAACAACCAACCTGATTACCAATGCGGTTCGTATATTGTCTGAACAACCCGAGCTACAACAGGAGTTGCGCGAACATCCTGAACGGATTATTTCTGCAATTGAAGAGACACTGCGATATTATCCGCCAATTGTTGCTATTGGGCGGGTCGCGAAGGAAACTGTAGAGTTGAATGGTCAGACGATTCAAGCTGGAGAGCAGGTGATTTCCTGGGTAGGAGCAGCCAATCGGGATGGTGCCCAATTCGAACAACCGGAAGATTTCATCTCTGATCGCAAGCCGAACAGACATATGGGATTTGGATTTGGCATTCATTTTTGTCTGGGTGCACCGCTTGCTCGTTTGGAGGCAAGGGTCGTTCTTCATACATTGCTTCATCACATGGAGCACATCCAGCTTGTGCCAGGGACAGCTCTGCAACCGATACAAAGTGCTTTTGTGTTTGGGGTGAAGCATTATCCGATACAATTCAATCTAATAAATAAATAAGAAAATAATGAAAAACACATGAATGAAAAAAAGCCGCTTTCAGGCCAATTAGGCGCTGGAAGCGGCTTTTTTTAGATGGAACGGTGATATGGACTCGTTAAGAGATGGATAGGGAATCAGGATTCCCGAACTGAAGCAGGTTTGTTGTACAATTTGAATCTTACCCAGACCATATTAAGCAGGAGCAGTCCGCCAGAGACGATAAACAGACCTTCGATCCCGATGAATCCTGCCATAAAACCTCCAATGATTGCTCCAAGCATGTTGCCTAACGCAAGGGTGCTCGTATTAAAACTGAATGCACGGCTAATCATGCTATCTGCTGTATAGGAACGGATCAAGGCATTAACGCTTGGAAGCAGGCCACCCATAAACACGCCCATCATGAATCGGACAATAATGAGCTGCCACACGGTCTGAACAAATGCCTGCGGGATTAGCATGAGTCCGGTTCCTATGAGGGAGAACGTCAGCACCTTGTGAGGACCAATTCGGTCACTCAGCTTCCCGAGAATCGGAGACATGGCCATATTGGATAGTCCCGTAACTGCACCGACAAGACCTGCCCAGAAGGCCACATTTACATCCGAAGCATGCAATTTCTGCACATACAGCGGCAAGAGTGACATGGGGCTAATCATTGCAAACTGCAACAGGAACGTCACAGCAAACAGTGCGGGCAATTGAGGTGACTTGTTCAATTCCTTCAGACCGGACAATACGGATTGTGCCGGCAGTTTGGCTGCTTCTTGACGGTCGAATTTCTCTCTCACCAGGAACATGGCGAGCATGGAAGCGACGAAGATCAGTCCACCTGTAATGTAGAAAATGGGGCGGAAGCCTACCGCATCAGCTAGCAAGCCACCAATAAGCGGACCTAGGATCGTGCCGGCAACCTGCCCGGACTGACTGATTCCCATGGCGAAACCCATGCGGTCCTTCGGTGTGGTACCCGATATCAGTGCAACAGCCGCAGGATTGAAACCGGAGATTGTACCGTTAAGCAAACGCAATAAGAGAAGCTGCCAGGGATTCTGTGCCAGACCCATAAGGGCAATTACGATGGCCATCCCGAATCCCGAACGAAGAAGCATCACTTTACGACCATACTTGTCCGATAACTTACCCCACAGCGGTTGAAACAAAAATGAGGTGAGGAAATTGGCTGCAAAAATAAATCCCGCCCAAATGCCAATTTCATGTTCGCCAACAACGCCAAGATCTCTTGCGAGATAAAGAGACAAAAATGGGGTAATCATGGTCATGCCCGAATTGACCAAGAATTGTCCGAACCAAAGCACAATGAGGTTTACTTTCCACGTTTTCAAAGTGCTTTCACTTCCTTTCAAAGATATTTCTGTAATTCTCTAAAAAAATCGATTCTTTCATTATAACACAATTGGCATATGGGGGATGGGTGTAAGGAATGTCATAGTATTGTCACGTAGAACGCATCCGCATATGGTTGTTACGGCTGTTTAAAAAGGGCATAATGGTAATTATGAGTCCAAAAACTATTGGAGGCTTCTTACATGAGCTATAATGATCGACTGATTCGGGCAAGTTTCAAGCAACAGGTAGACCGTGTTCCGGTATGGTACATGCGTCAAGCTGGACGTTACGACCCTGAATATCGCAAAATTAAAGAAAAGTACTCCTTGCTAGAAATCTGCAAACAACCCGAGCTGGCGGCTGAAGTTACACTCATGCCGGTACGCAAACTTGGTGTAGATGCGGCTATTTTGTATTCCGATATTATGAATCCGGTTGCCTCATTGGGCATTGATTTTGACATTGTTAAAAATATTGGACCGGTAATCGATAATCCTATTCGTTCAGCTGCAGATGTGGATCGGCTGCGCCCCATCGACGTAGAAGGGGATCTGTCACATATCCTGGAGACCATTCGAATTCTGGATAAGGAGCTTGACGTACCTCTGATTACGTTTGCGGGTGCACCTTTCACGATTGCGAGTTATCTGATCGAAGGCCGACCTTCGAAAGGTTATATCCGCACCAAAACGATGATGTACAGCGAGCCTGAAGTGTGGCATAAGCTGATGCAGAAGCTTGGCGATATGGTTATTACATATGTCCGTGCGCATATAGCGAATGGCGGTAAGGCATTCCAGTTATTTGACAGCTGGGTTGGAGCGCTTTCTCCTAAAGACTTCAGAACATATGTGTTGCCTACGATTACCCGTATCTTTACCGAATTATCGGATTTGAATGTACCGAAGATTTATTTCCCTGGTGTTGCATCCGGTGAGTTGCTACCAGCATTGCATAATCTGCAAGCCGATGTGATTGGGCTGGACTGGAGAGTATCCATCTCGGAAGGCCGTCAACGTCTTGGCGGCAAATTTGCAGTACAGGGTAATCTGGACCCTTATTTGCTGACTGCACCGATGGAATTGATTAAGGAACAAGCCAAAGTGATTATTGACGAAGGAATCAAGGAGCCGGGATATATTTTCAATCTGGGACACGGACTATTCCCAGAAGCATCTCTTGATAAGCTCAGAGAACTGACGGCTTATATTCATGAATATTCTGCTGAAGCAATGAAGACTGGGGTGACGGTAACTAATGACTAATACTGTAGGTGTACTGGTGATGTCGTATGGCACACCAGAAAATATGGAGAGTGTTGAAGCATATTACACACATATCCGCAGGGGGCGTCCACCTGAACCGGAGCAACTGAAAGAACTGAAAGATCGTTATGAAGCCATTGTTGGCGGTGTTTTCCCACTTCGAGAGAACACGGACAATCAGGTCAAGGCCCTTCAGGAGACGTTAAACCGTGATGAGCGTGGCGCTAATGTGGAATTCCGTTGTTATCAAGGACTGAAGCATGCCTATCCGTTTATTGAAGACGGCGTGGAACAGATGGCGAAGGATGGAATTCAGACAGCGATTGGAATTGTACTGGCTCCTCATTTCTCTACGATGAGTGTCGGCAGTTACATCAAACGTGCGCGTGAAAAAGCAGAAGAACTGGGCGTTCATATGTCCTTTATCGAGAGTTATCATCTGCATCCGAAGTTAATTCAGGCGTTGTCCACACGTGTCAGTGCCAAGTTGGATGCGTTTGAGGAAGCTGGAGCAAAACGTGGGGATGTGAAGGTGTTGTTCAGTGCTCACAGCCTGCCGGCACGTATTGTGGAGATGGGTGATCCATACCCGCAACAATTGCTGGAGACTTCCGAAGTGATTGCTTCACGTGTAGGAATAACCAATTGGCAATTTACGTGGCAAAGTGCCGGACGAACAGCTGAGCCTTGGCTCGGACCGGACATTCTGGATACGTTACAGGAACTTTCGCGTGAACAGGTAGAGGATGTGCTTGTTGCACCAATCGGGTTTGTCTCGGATCATCTCGAAGTGCTCTATGATCTCGATATTGAGGCCAAATCGATTGCCAAAGAGATCGATATGCGCCTGATGCGTATTGATTCTCTCAATAGCGATCCTCTATACATGGAGACGTTAAGCGACGTTATTATAAGCCAATGGCAGCAAGGGTCGGATGAGTAATGGGTGATAAGAAACGCCGTGTTGTTGTCGTCGGCGGTGGCCTCACTGGCCTCAGCGCGGCATTTTATATCCGCAAGCATTACCGGGAAGCGGGCGTTGAACCTGTGATCACTGTGGTCGAGAAAAGCTCGTCCATGGGAGGCATGATTGAGACACTGCACCGGGATGGATTTGTAATTGAAAAAGGACCTGATTCTTTCCTGGCTCGCAAAACAGCCATGATTGACCTGGCTAAAGAATTGGAGATTGATCATGAACTGGTCAGTCAGAATCCGGAGTCGAAGAAAACGTATATCATGCAACGGGGCAAGCTTCATCCTATGCCAGCAGGACTTGTCCTCGGTATCCCTACAGAATTAAGGCCGTTCCTGAGAAGTGGGCTGGTCTCTCCGGCAGGCAAACTGCGGGCGTTGATGGATTTTGTCATCCCGCCGCGTCGTACAACAGAGGATGAATCGCTCGGTTATATGATTGAACGCCGTCTTGGAACAGAAGTGCTGGAGAACTTGACAGAACCACTACTCGCGGGAATCTATGCAGGTGATATGCGGTGTTTGAGCCTTCAGGCCACCTTCCCGCAGTTCGGAGAAGTAGAGCGCGATTATGGCAGTTTGATTCGGGGAATGATGACAGGTCGCAAACCGACTGAGACGCATACTGGAACGAAGCGAAGTGCCTTTTTGAATTTCCGCCAGGGACTGCAAAGTCTTGTTCATGCACTCGTCCATGAGTTGCAGGATGTGGATCAACGTTTGAACACCGCGGTGAAGTCACTGCAACGTCTTAATGGAGCACAGACCAGATACCATGTTGAGCTGGAGAATGGTGAAATGCTTGAAGCGGATGATGTAGTGGTTACAGTGCCAACGTATGTCGCATCGGATCTGTTGAAACCTCACGTAGACACGGCGGCACTGGATGCGATTAACTATGTATCTGTAGCTAATGTAGTGCTCGCTTTTGAGAAAAAAGAGGTGGAGCATGTATTCGACGGGTCGGGTTTCCTTGTTCCGCGGAAAGAGGGTCGGAATATCACGGCCTGCACGTGGACATCAACGAAATGGCTGCATACCAGCCCGGATGATAAAGTACTGCTCCGCTGTTATGTGGGTCGCTCCGGTGACGAACAGAACGTTGAGCTTCCGGATGACGCCCTGACGGATCTGGTTCTCAAGGATCTGAGAGAGACGATGGGTATCGAAGCAGTGCCGATCTTCTCCGAGATTACAAGGCTTCGTAAATCCATGCCGCAGTATCCGGTAGGACACCTCCAGCATATTGCCGCCCTTCGTGAGGAGCTTGGCAACAAGTTACCGGGTGTGCACATTGCAGGTGCAGGTTATGAGGGCGTAGGCTTGCCGGATTGTATCAGACAAGCGAAGGAAATGTCTATCTTGGCAACACAGGAGCTTGCAGCAGATTAAGTACAGCAAGAGAGCTGTCTCACCGTAGAATTATCTACTGGAGAGATAGCTTTTTTCATATGTAGATCTAGAAGCTATCCGAGGTAATTCTCTTTCAATTGATACAGTTCGAAGGAAAGATGGAAATCCAGAATATGCCTGATATAATGGTATGTATGGCTGTGAAGAAGAGGAGTTGCTTATGTATCCCCCAAGATCAGATCGAAGTGTAGAAAGAAAAAAAAGAAAGCGCACCCGCGATAGAATCATCTGGACAGTTAATGTTGTATTAGTCATTACAATTGGTCTGGTGGGCATTTTTTATGTTATTAACACACGTCAGCAACAGGCAGACCAGCCGGTCAAGCAAAAAATGGTTGATCAGGACCAGCCTTCCATTGGAGACGATGCCAAAGGCGGGGATAAAGTAAGTTCTCCAGACCTGGAGTCCGATGAGACTCCGGAAGAAGAACCTAAAGCGACGGATGAAGAAACAACCGCAGGTGCAGATAAGCCATCTGCCGTAGCGAAACCTGATACTTCAGGCAATACCAATAATGGGAAAGCCGAATCCGGCACGAAAAAACCTGCTACAGATCCGACACCGTCCGGCACCAAGGGAAATGCAGGTGTGGATATCGAATCAGGGACGTCGAAACCTTCCAATTCAGCGAAGGATGTCACCATTAATTTTGTGGGCGATATTCAATTTTCGGGCAAAGTTGCTGAACTGCTGGATAAGAACGGTTATGATTATCCCTTTGCCAAACTCGGCAGATTATTCAAGGATGATGATCTTACCATCGGCAACTTGGAGACTCCGATAACCCAAGGTGGTACGGGTGCAGCTGACAAAACATATGTATACAAATCTTCGCCCAAAGTATTGGCGGCAATGGCCTCTGCGGGTTTTGATGCTGTCAATTTGGCTAACAATCATATTCTGGATCAGGGTGTAGAGGGTCTGGTAGATACGTTAACCTATCTCAAGGAATATGGCATAGCTCACACCGGGGCTGGTATGAACAGGGATGAAGCCTATGCACCGGCGTATCTGGAACGCAAAGGCATGAAGATTGCATTACTTGGGTTCTCCCGCGTTGTACCGGAAACGAGTTGGAAGGCTGAGAGTAATCGGGCTGGCGTGGCTGAAGCCTATGATTCCACAGGAGCAGTCAAAGCGATCCAGGAGGCTCGTAAGAAGGCTGATCTGGTGATCGTGGTTGCACACTGGGGAGAGGAACGTGTAAGTACTCCGAACAGTGATCAGACCCGATTGGCTCATGAATTTGTAGATGCTGGCGCGGATCTGGTCATAGGTGGTCATCCTCATGTGTTGCAAGGGTTGGAGTACTATAAGGGGAAGTGGATTGCATACAGTACGGGAAATTTCATTTTCTCCAGATCAACAACCGAAGAGACATGGAAAACGGCGGTATTTCAGGCACGCTGTAGTCCTGATGCCGATTGCAGTATGAAAGTTATCCCTTATGAAGCGGCGCTTGGTCAGGCCATTCCGATGATCGATGAGGCAAACAAACTGCTATTGCAACAGATGGCAAAGCTCTCGCCAGGCATTCGTTATGATGGAAATGGAGTCGCTTCGCCTAATTAATTACCTTGTTGAGGAGGGAATCGAATGAACAACCTTTGTGTAGCGCACCGTGGATTTTCTTCTATTGCACCTGAGAATACGATGGCTGCATTCCTGATGGCCATGGAACGGCCTGAGGTTCAGTGGATGGAGCTGGATGTGCAGTTGTCGCGTGATGGTGTGCCAGTAATCATTCATGATTTTACAGTGGATCGCACGACGAATGGCAAGGGTCTGGTTCGGGAAACCGATTGGGCTGATCTGCAGCGTCTGGATGCCGGAGCATGGAAAAACAAGTCGTACAAAGGCGAACGGATTCCGGCGCTTAGTGAATTATTAGATCGCTCGTGCGGCAGAGTACGTTTGAACATTGAACTGAAAACGCAGGGTGATATGTATCCGGGTCTGCCTGCGGCGGTTATACATGAAGTGAGAAAAAGACATATGCAAAATGATGTAGTGATCACCTCATTTGAACCAGCCGCTCTGATCGAAGTGAAGAAACTTGCACCGGAGTTCCAGACGGGGCTTATTATCGATGCACGACCAGGAGATCTGTTAACTGCCCTACAGCAGATGAATTGTACATTTCTCTCGATTGGATACACCAATGTAGACAGATCCTTAATGAACGAGATGCGGAGTGCAGGCATTCGGGTGATGGCTTGGACAGTAGATGACAAGACCATTATGAAGAAACTGGCGGCTGTTGATCCCGAACTCATGTTATGTACGAATCGTCCTGACGTATGGGAACTGGCATTTCAGGAGACGAGCAGCCGATTCTTCAGACCTTAATTTACACTATATACACTAATGAACCGATAAAGGTGGTAATATCCCCATGTTGACTAACATTCGCAACGTATACTGTGTAGGACGCAATTATAAACTTCATGCCGAAGAATTGGGCAACGCGGTTCCGGATGAACCAATGATCTTCATGAAACCTTCTCATGCAGTCGTGCCGCTGAATGGTGAAACGCTTGAATTGCCTGCTACCAAGGGTGAAGTTCACTATGAAGCTGAATTGGTCATGCAAATCGGTCGCAGTTATGAGCCAGGTATGACGGTTGATGAGCTGGTGGATGCGTATGCATTTGGTATTGATTTTACGTTACGTGACGTACAGTCCGTAATTAAGAAAAAGGGCCATCCGTGGATGGCGGCCAAAGGATTCAAAAATTCGGCTCCGGTTACTGCATTTCAGGCGTTCCCTGGTGCGGTAGCATTACTGGAGAAAGATTTTACATTGACCAAAAACGGTGAGGAAGTCCAGCGTGGTAACATTCGTAACATGATTTTCAGTTTACAGGATATTGTGGATTATGTAGGTCACCATTACGGCCTGGGGCCGGGAGATGTCATTTTTACAGGAACACCCGAAGGTGTTGGACCAACACAAGCAGGAGATGTGCTCGAACTGGCATGGGACGGCGAATCCTTGGGTGCCTGCACGATTGGGGCAGCGCAATAAGGATTACACATCATACCTGCTTGAGAAGAAATAGGGTACAAGAAAGGGGCGTGCACACGCTCCTTTTTGCCATGTTATTCATAGCAATTTCATATTTTTATCGTACGGATCGGATAGTTTGCTAATTACGTCAGGCTGTAAGCTGTATTGGCGCTCTGCGTGACCAACTCTTCCAGTTCGGCTTGGTATGCAGCGTGTTGCTTCGAGCTGATACTTCCACTTGCGAGTCGCTCATCCAACTGCTCTCTGAGCTGTCTTACTTGCATAGCGATCACCTCATCCAAATTCCCCTTGTTTTCCTCCGTAATCGTTCTCAGTGATTTACCGTTGTACAGCTCCTGATACAGATTTGCTTCTGAAGGCTGATTTAGAGCGCGGAGCAGTTCGTCACTGCTTCCCTCACGAGTATCCAGGTCAACGATGGACCATTTGGCAGTAGGTATGGGAGAGATGGCAGATTGGCCCCATGCGGTTCCGGCAAAGGACATGGTGACAATCATGGTGCCTATAATAATGACTCTTTTCATGTTCATATGCATAATCCTCATTTCTGTAGTTGAGTACGAACTGAATCGTAGCTTGTCGTAGATGTATTTGGTGATGAATCGATCTGAGAATAGTGTAAACGGAGAACCTGAAGTGAAACTTAAAACAGGATAAGTAATTTCAAACCGGCGGGTAATGACTGTAAAAGTAGATCTATATTTCAATTCTTACTTGACAGGTTGGGTTAATTGGTTATATGATGATCTCAATTATTTTAATACTCATTAAATGAACAGTGAACTAATTTGAATTGAAAAATAAATCGAGCTGATTGGACCCACCAAAGGCTCCCGGGACTACTCCTCTAAGGAATGTCCTCGGGGGCCTTTTTTCGTATCTTTATTGAAGTTTCAAACGATCAGGGAGGTTATGAAATGAGTGATAGGGACTGGGAAGCGTTGGAGCGGACGGACTGGTTTTTCCGCAAAATGGTCAGACGATTCGTCAAAGAGCGGGATCGCATCTCTGTAGAAGGCATCAGCCTGCCAGGCATGCTTATCCTGCACAAAATCATTCGTGAGGGAGAACAGCGGCTTGGAGATCTGGCAGAACAGTTGGACTTTACATCGGGTGCCATTACAGCTCTGACCGATAAGTTGGAGAAAAAAGGACTCACCATCCGCAGACGAAAGGAAGACGACCGCCGGACGGTTCTACTGGACATCACATCAAGCGGACGGGAGATGTATGCGAGAAACAGCAACATCGGTGCCCGATGTATCACGCTTCTGTTTGAAGGTTTTACGGCGGAGGAACTGGAGCAGCAAAGTCAATTCTACGAGCGGGTGGTAGCGAATCTGGAGGGATTCTCAGACACGGTGCTGGAATTGGCGGAGAACAACGGGATACAAGAACAGGAGCGCACCTCCGCAAGTGACCTTGAGCAGAAGCAGCGGGACAATACCGTGAAGAGTAACTATCTCAGTTATTGAGGTTGGGTCAAGTTAATGACATTTGATATACCACATACATTCTAAGGGAGAGATGAGCAATGGGACACTCAACAATATATCCAACTGGAGCGACGCTATACAATCCGGATAAGGCTTGGAGCGGTTATACCGTCTATCAGGCAGGTGAGGAAGGCGTAGTGTTGATCGATATGAATGGCAAGGAGGTTCACCTGTGGAAAGGGTTGTTAGGATTCCCGGCCAAAATATTGCCTGGTGGCTACGTGCTGGGCAGCACGGGTCGTAGAGATCCGAAGTTTGGTATTCAGGATAATGTCGATCTGGTTCAGGTAGATTGGGACGGTAACATTGTATGGAAATACAATAGCTACGAACATATTGAAGATCCGGGGTATGAGCCACTATGGTATGCCCGCCAGCATCATGATTATCAGCGTGAGGGTAATCCGGTAGGGTACTATGCACCTGGGCTTGCACCGAAGACGAAGAGTGGCAAAACACTTATTCTAGCTCACAAAAATGTGAGTAACCCGCACATTTCCGATAAGCCATTGCTTGATGACGCCATTATTGAAGTGGATTGGGAGGGGAAGGTACTTTGGGAATGGCTCCCTAACGAGCACTTTGAAGAATTAGGTTTTGATGAAGCTGCTCGTAATGTTCTGTTCCGTGATCCGAATACACGTTCTTTCGGTCATCTGGGTGGTGGTGTCGGTGACTGGCTACATATTAACTCTGCTTCTTATGTTGGACCCAATCGCTTCTATGAAGACGGAGACGAACGGTTCCACCCCGACAATATTATCTGGGATGCAAGAGAGGCCAATATAATCGCTATTACAGACAGGCAGAGCGGAAAAATCGTATGGAGACTGGGTCCCGACTATACTTCAACTGAAGCGAAGCACATTGGCACAATTATCGGGCAGCATCATGCACATATCATTCCTCAGGGCCTTCCTGGAGAAGGGAACTTGCTTGTATTCGACAATGGCGGTTGGGCAGGTTACGGCCTTCCGAATCCGGCTTCCCCATTTGGATTAAAACATGCGATTCGGGATCACTCGCGTGTGCTGGAGATTAACCCGGTCACCCTGGATATTGTCTGGCAGTATACATCGGCAGAAGCTGGATTTTCTGTCCCAACGGATTCCTATAAATTTTATAGTCCATACATCAGTTCCGCCCAGCGTTTACCTAATGGCAACACCTTGATAACCGAAGGTTCCAATGGCAGATTGTTCGAAGTGACAGCCGAGCATGAGTTGGTCTGGGAATATGTCTCCCCTTACAACGACCGGCGGAATACCAATATGGTTTATCGCTCGTATCGAGTTCCATATCAGTGGGTTCCGCAGCTGGAGAAGCCGCAGGAGGTTCCCATTGAAGCTATTGATGTTTCGACCTATAGGGTGCCGGGAGCAGCAACCAAAGGATCTGCATCCATCGTGAGTGTGGAGACAACTCTTCCATTTGTGGAAGGTGCAGCCTGTGTGGCAACGTCGGATGAAGGCAAGTCTGGTGGTTAGGCGTCAAGAACATGACTAGATCGAATGGGGTGTATATTGTGAGAAAACCATCCATAATTACCGGCGTATTGATATTATTCCTGGCTACGGCACTCCTATTATCCGGATGCAGTTCAAACGCAGCCGGATCCAAAGACGCTACTGGCAAAAATGCCGATAATGTAAAAATTCGGATTGCAGATACAAGTACCAACCCAACGTTCAGGGTAGCCATCGCCAAAGGTTTCTTTGAGAAACGGGGCATTGATGCCGAGAGTATTACATTTGGCTCACCAGCTGAAGGTGTAAATGCACTATTTATCAAACAGGTAGATATCGCGTATGGGGCAGATTTCCCCGTATTGAATGCACTAGCTAAAGGAGAATATTCAGTCATCGCTTCCGCAGGCCAGGCTACGGATGAAGCGGCAGCTGCATGGAAGCTATATGCAAGGGAGGATATTCAGAGTGGAGCGGATTTGAAAGGTAAGAAAGTGAGCTTCATTCGAGGTACATTTATTCCGTATCTATGGGATGAATATTTGAAAGATCAGGGACTGGCGCTGAGTGATGTGACGCAAATTGGTCAAGGGGCTTTTGATGAGTCCTACATTGCACTGAAACAGGGAGACCTTGATGCCACTTGGGTCATAGGTTCCGCGTTAACCGATAAATTCGATGCACTCGAAGGGGTACATCAGCTGACGGATATGTCCCAGACCCCTATACGCCTTGGTATGGGACTGATATCGAGTAATGAATTTATCCAGGCGAACCCCGACAAGATAAGTGACTTCCTTGCTGCACTTGATGAGGCGTCTACGTATGCCCAAGCGCATCCTGAAGAAGTAGCGGATTTGATGTATCAAGAGACCAAACAGCCTAAAGATGCCACGTTAAAAGACCTTCCGATCAATCCATGGGAAGTTGGATTTACGCAGGCCGCTTATGATAGTTTGGCAGGTCAGAAGCAATATATGGTGGACACCGGAATCATTGAACAGGATTTTGATCTCGACACCAAACTCAATCTGACCTCTCTCCAGCAGGCTCTGCCGGAAAAAGTGACATATAGCAAATAATTCATTCAAATGGGAGGTGTTTGTGATGTCCTTACCTGCAACTCAGCATACCATTCATATTGAACAGCTTCGGAAAACGTATCATGCCCCGACCAATGGGGATGTGCATTATATCATCAAGGATGTCGATCTGGTTATAAGGGGAGGAGAGTTTTTTGTCCTGCTGGGTCCCAGCGGGTGCGGGAAGTCAACGCTGCTGAACATGATTGCGGGTTTCATCTCCAAGTCGGGCGGACAGCTCAGGGTGGATAACAAGGAGATTGACAGACCGGGCAGGGATCGGGCGATGGTATTCCAGCAGGCGGATTCTTCTCTCTTTCCATGGTTAACCGTGAGGGAGAATGTTGAATTCGGGCTTCGAATGTCCAAGGTGCCTAAGACACAACGGCGTGAGATCTCTGATCGTTACATTCAGCTTGTTGGGCTGAGTGCTCATGAAGGGAAGTTTCCGAAAGAACTCTCGGGTGGCATGAAGCAGCGGGTTCAGTTGGCTCGGGTGCTTGCGAATGACTCGTCGATCTTGCTGATGGATGAGCCATTCGGTGCACTGGACGCGATGACGAGGCGAACGATGCAAAAGGAACTGGTGAATATTTGGAAAGAAACCCATAAGACCGTTATCTTTGTCACTCACGATATTCAGGAGGCTTTATTGCTTGGTGAGCGCATAGGCATTATGTCCGTAGGGCCGTCTTCGAATATAACAGATATCTACCACAACACCTTACCTTACCCGAGGAACATCGCCTCAACTGAGTTCAACACCTTGTATGACCGAATTCAAGGCCACTTTGAAGAATAACTGAGGTGATATGTGAGATGAAATGGTTGGAAAAAAAATCGGTGTCTATCCCGCTTCTATGGGTTACGGTCATCTTGATCTGGCAGCTTGGTGCCCTCATCTATGGGCCTGACGTAATCCCTGGTCCCTGGGACACGATCCTGGGAGCGCGTGAACTGATTGCTGACGGTACCCTGATGCAGTATATCGGAATCAGCTTCACGCGTGTACTGGCAGGGTGGGTACTCGGAAGCATCATTGCTATTCCAGTGGGACTAATTATTGGCAAGGTGCATATCATCCGGCTGTTCGCCGAGCCCTTCCTTAACTTTATACGTTTTATCCCACCGATCGCCTTTATTACTTTATTCCTGGTATGGTTCGGTATTGGAGAGCAATCCAAGATTGCACTCATCATGTACGCAACTTTCTTCATTGTTGTGCTAAACACTTTGACAGGTGTACTCTCCGTTGAAGAAGACAAAATCCGGTCGGCACGAAGTATGGGAGCCAATGAACGGCAGATTCTGCTGCATGTGATTGTTCCGGCGACAACCCCGTATATTTTCACAGGTGTGCGTCTGGCAATGGGAACCTCTTATATGGCCATCATCGGGGCGGAGATGATTGCCGCAAATGAGGGAGTTGGTTACCTGATCTGGAATTCAAGACTCTTTTTCCGGACGGACTGGATCTTTGTCGGACTGATTTCCCTGGGTTTTATGGGATTCCTGACGGATCGATTGTTCAACTGGTTTGGTCGCAGGGTACTCTACCGATATGGGGTCATTGGCGGAGCGAAGCGGGTCTGAATGAAATCATAGCACGCCGAAGTACAGACGTTGCTTGAAAAGGGGAGTTATCTTGTTGTAACGTATGATCAATAACCTGTTTTGGCACTTCTACACGAGGCCAGAACAGGTTTTTTGTGTGCTGGCCTCAGGAGTTTCGGCATTGGCATCAAACCGTGGTATAATTGAATTTCAAAAATACAATTAACGTCATGCGGGCTGTACATATGCTGCATGCAGGAGACATTATGGATTGGATTATTGGCGCCATATGCGCTTCTATGGTGGCAGGTGCTGCCTATGCGAAAAAGTCGCTAACCCTGTCTGGCTGCTTGGCAGCAATTATGATGGGAACGATATACTACGGAGCGGGTAACCTGTTCTGGTTTGGCACGTTATTGTTGTTCTTCATTACTTCAACATTGCTCTCCAGGTTTCGCAAAGATCGGAAGCAGGAGCTGGAGAAATCCTATGCCAAATCAGGAAATCGGGATGCCGGTCAAGTGATGGCTAACGGTGGGATGGGCATGTTCTTGTGTCTGGGATATTGGATATTCCCACATCCGGCGTGGATATATGCTTTCATTGGTGTCATGGCTACCGTAACATCGGATACATGGGCAACCGAAATCGGGAGTCTCAGTCGCAAGCCGCCGCGCTCTGTTCTCACCTGGAAAGTACTTACACCAGGTGCTTCAGGAGGTGTCTCACTACTCGGCACCGTGGCTGCAGCCGCAGGCGGGGCTCTGATTGGTGCGGGAGCATTTTTGTTTTCGTGGATCGCCGGGATTGAAGGGCTTGGTCTGTTTAGTTGGACTTTTGTCGGCCTTGTAGGTGGTTTGGCAGGTGCTTTTGCCGATTCCTATCTGGGCGCAACGGTGCAGAAGATGTATCGTTGTACTGTATGTGGCCGTGAAGTTGAGGTACATGAACATTGCGGGCATCCGACAGTTCGGGCTCGTGGCTGGGCATGGATGAGCAACGACCTGGTTAACGTGCTTAGTTCGGTTATCGGAGGATGCGTGGCGATAGGTTTAGGTAACATTTTGGCGTTGTAAGGGGGAGTACATTTGAGCACGGTACATGGAGACAAATCGGAGGCTATTTTGGATGCGGCCTATGGTATTTTTGGCTCGAAAGGTTTTTATGAGACCAAAATGTCGGATATTGCAGACGAGGCCGGCATCGCAAAAGGCACCATTTATTTATATTTCAAAAGCAAAGAACAATTATTTGTTGCAGTGTCCAAGCGGGACTGTAACAGCTTCATCAGTCGTCTTGAATATGCTTTGAACTCGCATGAGAACACAGGTGATAAACTTGGAGCAATAGCCAAGACTCACCTTACGTATTATTATGAGCGCCGCAATCATACCAAACTCTTTTTTATGGCACCCAATAATGATCCGGATCTGATGCAATTCATGAAAGAATTTATGAATCAATATATGAGCATGGTGTGTGAGGTGCTGGAGAGTGCAAGTGTACCTGAGCCGGTCTTGTTGGCCAAATCGTACATTGGGATTCTGGATCGTCTGAAGATGGATATTATGCTTAATCCTGAGTTCAACGAAGAGGATCTGAACAAGCGAATTGCCTTTTCCGCAGCGTTGTTTCTGGACGGGTGTCGGTCCTTTTTGAAAACGTAAATACTTGTGTGGATACGGGGAATATTGAATACTATTTTACAGAGAAGTGGGTACACGCAATGAACATAATGACGGTAGAGCAAATTGCAAAAAGTTATGGCGAGAAAATATTGTTCAAGGACGCTTCGTTCGGTATGGCTGATCAGGACAAAATTGGCGTCGTTGGGGTAAATGGCACCGGTAAATCCACGTTTTTGCGTGTGATTTCCGGAATGGAACCTGCTGATGCGGGCCAGATCTCGATTGGTAATGATGTACGCATTCAGTTCCTGGCGCAGAATCCGGACTTCAATCCGGATAATACGGTACTGCAACAAGTATTTGAAGGTGACAGCATGGAAATGAAAACCGTGCGTGACTATACGGAAACGATGGAATTATTGGAACTGAATTCGTCCGATCCAGCCTTGCAAGAGCGATTGTTACGTCTGAATCAGCAAATGGAGCAGCTTCAGCTCTGGCAGATGGAGAGTGAAGCGAAGAGTATCTTGTCCAAACTGGGTATTCGTCAATTCGATGCACTGATGGGCACACTGTCTGGTGGACAACGCAAAAGGGTAGCACTCGCTGCTGCTCTGATTCACCCGTGCGAACTGCTCATTCTGGATGAGCCGACGAACCATATTGATAATGATTCGGTCGTATGGCTTGAGCAGTACTTGCAGAAGCGCCGCGGCGCACTGCTTATGATTACGCATGATCGGTATTTCCTGGATCGAGTGGCGAATGTCATGCTGGAATTGGATCATGGTCGTTTATTCCGCTATGAAGCCAACTATACACGCTTTCTGGAACTGAAGGAAGAGCGCGAAGAACGGGAAGCCTCTTCCGAACAGAAGCGTAAGAACTTGCTTCGGACGGAGCTTGCGTGGATTCGTCGCGGTGCCAAGGCGCGGACGACGAAACAAAAAGCGAGAATTGATCGCTTTGAACAACTCAAAGACCAACAAGGTATCCAGCGTTCGGGTTCATTGGAAGTATCGGTTGGCTCCACTCGACTGGGGAAAAAGATACTGGAGATTGAACACCTTTCCAAATCCGTCGGTGGTCGCAAACTGATCGATGATCTGAGTTATATTGCTGTACCTGGAGATCGGGTAGGGATTGTCGGACCGAATGGTAGTGGTAAGTCCACGTTGCTTCAGATGATATCTGGCAAGCTGGAACCCGATGCAGGTGTGGTTGACGTCGGTCCTACGGTCAATCTGGGCTACTTCACTCAGGAGCATCAGGAGATGGATGAAACTCTTCGTGTGATTGAGTACATCAAGGAAGTGGCCGAGAATGTGAAAACAGCCGATGGCTCTCTGATTACAGCATCCCAGATGCTGGAGCGGTTCCTGTTTACCCCGGCCTCCCAGTGGACGCCAATCTCCCGTCTGTCCGGTGGTGAGAAGCGTCGTCTGTATCTGCTGCGTGTGCTAATGGCTGCGCCGAATGTATTACTGCTGGATGAGCCGACGAATGATCTGGACATCCAGACACTCGCTGTACTTGAAGACTACCTGGATGATTTCCCCGGTGTTGTCTTTGTGGTATCCCATGATCGCTATTTCCTTGATCGTACTGTGGATAAAGTGCTGTCTTTTGAGGGCAACGGTGCTGTACGTGTACACGTCGGCGACTACAGTGAATATGCAGAATGGATGCTGAAAAATGCACCTGGAGTTACTCAGGAGAGTGACACAGGAGCAGCGAAGACGAAGCAGTCATCGGAGAAAACGACGCCTGCTGTGTCAGCGGCTAAACCGAAGTTGAAATTCAGCTTTAAGGAGCAACGTGAATACGACCAGATTGATGAAAATATTGAGAAAGCTGAAGCTAATCTTGTCCGGATTAACAAAGAGATGGAAGAATCATTTAGTGATTCTGCCCGTCTGCAGGAGTTAATGGCGGAGCAGGTTGAGGCTGAGCGTCATCTGGATGAATTGATGGAACGCTGGACCATTCTGAATGAACTTGCAGAGCAGATTGAACAGAGCAAGTCTTGATTTATAATTAAACATCGCCCTTTCTTCTATAGTGACTTCATGTCGCATTGGAGGAGAGGGCAATTTTTTTGTTAGCGAATTTGCGATTTAATGTGAAACGTTCTTCATATTCATTACGTTGTATAAGTAAAGAATTCCATAGAAGGGAGAGAACACCACACTTATGTATAAAGAAATGAATCAACAGTTGGCAGTGCTCAAGGAAAAGGGGAGAATTTACGAGAAATGGACCAAGCGGCTGGAGAAGCTTCAAACGGAGGAAAGCGAATGGGAAGCAAAGGTAAAACGTCGTCTGGAGCATCTCCAGAAGGAGCAGAAGGATGTTGATCGACTGAACAGTATGACATTGTCAGCATTTTTCTATCAACTGATTGGTAAGAAGACGGAGCGGCTGGAAAAGGAAGAGCTGGAACTGATGGAAAGCAAGGCTGCATACGACACCGCTTGTCGCATGTTACAAGACGTACAGGAGCAGCGAATTCATGTGGAGCATGAGTTGGAGGGCGGGCAGCAGTATCGGTACTGGCAGAGCGACTATAACGCGTTATTGGGGAAGAAGGAAGGTCGTCTGCTGGACCAGGATGCGGAGTTGCAGGACATGGCTGAGAATCGGGAGCATCTGGCAAGTGAACTTCAAGAACTGGATGAAGCTTTCCGGGAGGGCGAATACCTGCTCTATGCCCTTGAACGTGCGGAGAAGGCATTGGCTTCAGCAGGCAACTGGGGCGTATATGACATGATGGGTGGTGGAGTGATCTCCACACATATCAAGCGAGGACGAATGGATGACGCTCAGGTCGCCATCATGGATGCAGGTAAGCGTCTGCGACGTTTTCAGAAGGAGTTGGAGGATGTAGAGATGGCTGTACACGCGGATCTGCAGCTGGGAGGTCTGCTTTCATTCGCAGACTATTTCTTCGATAACCTCTTCGTGGACTGGATGGTTCAGGACAAAATTCGCAAAGCCGAACGTCAGGTGAAGGATGGACTGAGTGCCGTTCGGAAAACCATGCATGTGTTAAGAAATGAAATGCGTGACCATCAGGCAGCGTTTGAGAACTTGGATCGCAAGTATCATGAATATGTGGAACAGGCAGATTAAAAGAAATGACAACAAAGGCCCCTTTCAAGCACACCGAATTGTGTGTTGGAAGGGGCCTTCTGCTTAGACGAACATGTGGATGTCATCCATGATGATTTCGTAGGTAAATGATTCTGCTTACTTGGTTGTAATGTAGGCAGCGAGCAATCGTGCCGTATTCAGGACAGCATCCTTATGCGTACGCTCCATGGAATGTGATGCGTGAACCCCCGGACCGATCAGTGCAGCTCGAATATTGTTTCCTCCGCGTAATGCTGCACTGCCATCTGAACCATACTGGGGATAGATATCCACGACGTAATCCAGCCCACCTTGTTTGGCTAGCTGAATGAGACGACTGGTCATATCGTAGTCATACGGACCGGAAGAATCTTTGGCACATATGGATACATCGGTTTCTTTACAGCTCAGGTCATCGCCCATGGCTCCCATGTCTACTGCAATCATTTCACTGATTTCCGCAGGGATATAGGATGCACCATGTCCGACTTCTTCGTAGTTAGAGATGAGTAGAGAAACGTTATGTAATGGTTTCCAGCCTTCGCGGTGTGCAGACTCAAGGATGCCGAACAAGGCAGCTACGCTGGCTTTGTCGTCCAGATGGCGTGATTTGATATAACCACTCGGCGTGATGACTGCGCGAGCATCGAAGGAGATAAAGTCACCGACAGAGACCCCGAGTTTCAAGACGTCTTCCTTGGAGGAGACGACTTCATCGATTCGAACTTCCATATGGCTCTCCGTCCGTTCAAAGGTACGTGCATCCGGATAGACGTGTACAGACGGATGAAGGGAGAGAATGGTTCCTGTGTATGTCTTTCCATCCCGAGTATGGATGCTGCAGTACTCATTCTCGATACTTTGCATGGAAAATCCACCAACAGAGGTCAGTTTCAATGTTCCATAGGATGTAACCGAGCGTACCATGGCCCCTAGCGTATCCACGTGGGCACTCAAAGCAATCGTCTTGGACGAATCCTGCCCTGGCAATGTAAGCACCGCCCCACCCTTGTTATTCAGCTCACAGGCGATGCCCAGTGATTCAGCTTCCTTGCGGATCATCTCGATAATATGATGTGTGTAACCACTTGGACTTGGAGTGTCCAGTAATTTTTTCAGAAAAGATAGAACGTAAGATTCATCAATTGTATAATTCATTGTGTAAATTCCTCCTTGGAACGTGGGTATGGTGTGAAACAAAATACAGCCTGTCTGGGGGAGTGAATGTGATACTACCATTCCTGACTCGCCAGCAGGCTGATTCTGTAGGTTACAATGTCCCCGTAGGGTTTCCTTTGCGCTGACTCTGGATCGAATCGTTCTCCAATAGGCTGTCCGGTTCAGTTGAATCAAGCGAATCCATCGATTTGAAAGAGTCGAACGAAGTGTTGCTTGTTGCCGAACTTTCCAATTCAGTTACACGCAACTTCAATTGCTTGTTCTCGCGTTGCAGTCGGTATTGGCGAAAGATACCATATGAACCTACAATAATTCCACCGATCAGGGTGCAACCGAGAATTAGCAAAATCAGCGGGATTTGAACCGTATTAAACAACAGGTTCACTTGTACGGAATCTACATTAATTACCGCAAAGATTCCTGTGAGCAGTGCAAAAACAAGACCTGCGATGAGCGCCCATTGCATTTTCATGGTGTTGCCTCCTTGTTGAACAAATGAGAACTAGTATGCATTACCCATATTCGGATATGTTGCATCTTGCATTGATTATAAAATCCCCTGCCCAATCGGGCAAGGGATGCAGGTCACATGGAAAGACAACCTTATTTGGTTAGTTGCTCCATCTGTTCAATCAATTCCTTGAATACACTCATGGCTTCACGAATTGGTTGAGGTGTAGACATATCCACACCTGCTTTTTTCAGAATGTTAATGGAGTAATCACTGCCACCGCTCTTCAGGAAACCGAGATAACGGTCAACAGCTGGTTGGCCTTCTTCCAGGATTTGCTTGGAGAAGCTGGTCGCTGCGGAGAAGCCGGTAGCATATTTGTATACGTAGAAACTGTTATAGAAGTGGGGAATACGAGCCCATTCCATCTCAATATCTTTGTCAACAACCATGTCTTTACCGTGATATTTCACGTTCAGATCATAATAGATCTCGGATAATAATTGTGGTGTTAATGCGTCACCTTGTTCCGCGCGTTCATGAATGATTTTCTCGAATTCAGCAAACATGGTCTGACGGAATACCGTTGTGCGGAATTGGTCCGCATAATAGGTCAACAGATACAATTTTTCCTTTGGATCTGTAGATTTGTTAAGCAGATAATCCATCAGCAATGCTTCGTTGGTTGTGGATGCAACCTCAGCCAGAAAGATGGTGTACTGAGCATCACGATACGGAAGAGTTGTATCCGAGTAATGTGAATGCAGAGCGTGACCCATTTCATGTGCGAGTGTGAACATGCTGTTCAGGTTATCTTTATGATTCAACAGAACATACGGGTGAGTGCCGTATGCGCCCCATGCATAAGCGCCTGAACGTTTATTTTCATTCTCATATATGTCGATCCAGCGGTTATCATATCCGGTCTGCAATGCATCTGCATAGTCCTTGCCGAGTGGTTTCAAACCGTCTTTGACCGTTTGTTTCGCTTCCTCATAGGTAATATCCATTTTGTACTCGTCTACGAGTGGAGCGAACAGATCGTACATGTGCAATTGATCCACACCCAGCAACTTTTTACGCAAGTCCATATAACGGTGCAATAACGGAAGGCTCTCGTGAATGGTGTCTACCAGATTGGTATACACATCCGTTGGGATGTTATCTCCATATAAGGACATTTCCATCACGGAAGGGTACTTCCGAACATTGGCGTAGAACATATTTTTGGTTACATTTGCATTCAGGGCAGCCGCAATCGTATTCTTCTGTTTGGCATAGGTTTCGTATACCGCTTTGAAGGCACGTTCGCGAACTTCACGATTGGGATTCTCGAGGAACTGAATGTAACTGCCATGTGTCAGCTCGACTTCGTTACCGTGTTCGTCCTTGATTCTTGGAAACTTGAGATCGGCGTTATTCAGCATGCTGAAAATGGTCTGTGGTGCTTGTGAAAGGTTGCCTACCTGTGCAAGCAGAGCTTCTTCTGCCTGGCTAAGAACGTGGGCTTTTTCACGTTTCATCTCTTCCAGCGTAAATGTGTACGCAGAGAGTTTTTCATTTTTAATAAAAGCGTCCAACTGATCATCCGGAAGGGAAAGAATCTCCGGTGTTACAAAAGAAAGTGCTTCACCCACCCGTACGCTTAATTTCTGGGCTTTTTGGGACAGGTTTTGATATGTAGGATTCGCTGTGTCTTCATCTTGATGCATGCGTGCGTATACAAAGAGGCGTTCTATTTTGAGACTGATCTCATCTTCAAATTCGAAACAAGATTTGAGTACATCAGGGTTATTCAGTTTGCCTTGAAATTCGGAGGCCTTCTTGGTCAAAGACGATACTTCTTCATATTCCTGATCCCAGGCTTTCTGATCGGCAAATAAATCTTCCAGTTTCCAGCTATGCTCAGCCGGCACCTCGGAACGTTTCAATAATTGACTCATGGAAATCCTCCTTTGATGATCTGATGAATGTGTGGACGAAGCTGCCTTCGTCGCGCTCGCTTGTGCGGAGAGAGACGAAGGAATCAGACTAAGTACCAGTATTGCTGCTAGTGATTTCTGGTATTTCAACGGCCTTCCTCCTTACCATACGAATAATCGCGTATAGTATGACCTAATGCACGTTGAAATATTTGAAAATTACGGTTCCTAGTGATTAGGCTCCCATGTTATAGAGAAAATAAACGATTAAGAAAAAGGCGAAACAAATGAGCAGGGTAGCAATAAGCGCCATTCCCCGTCTCAGCCGATCCGGGATAGAGTTGCGCCCCAGAATAAGCACAATACCAAGGGAAAAGGCAAGGATGATAAAAATGACGACATTGCTTGAGTCAAGCTGCATGGGTTAGACCCCTTTGAAGGCAGCCATCAATTGACGCCATTCATCCTCACGGTTCTCAAAATCTGCTTTTGGGAAACGGCGCTCAGCCCAGTGCATTAAAGCAGGACGGCTAAGGAAAGTATGACACTCTTCGCCCCACTCTTCCGAAATTTCTCGCAGTACGAGATATTTGCCTTGAACTTCTACAGTCATCATATTCCACTTGTCTGTTTTGTATATTTCATGTTTTTTTATCATAGGTAGTCTCCAAACTAACGGTTTTGGTAAAATGATACCGTACCCTACGATTCAAAGCAAATTTTTTCGGCATTTATGGAAAGAAAAATTGCAAAATGGAAGCCCATACAGTATAATAAGGGTATTCGCCATAGATGGCGATATTTTTAGGAGGTTTTTCATTTGAAAGGTACAGTTAAATGGTTTAACGCAGAAAAAGGCTATGGCTTTATTTCAGTTGAAGGCGGCGAGGACGTATTCGTACATTTCTCCGCAATCCAAGGAGACGGCTTCAAAACATTGGAAGAAGGTCAAGCGGTAGAATTCGAAATCACTGATGGAAACCGTGGTCCTCAAGCAGCTAACGTAAACAAACTGTAAGAATTTTTCCGGTTAACGGACTTCTTATACATGATAAATTTATAGCTGAATATTAAGAATCCAAGCACAGTCCCCTGAGGGAGGCTGTGCTTTTTTTGATTCTAATTTTTCGGTGTGAATAACGGTTGAATGCGATGCAAGTTTCCCTGTGTGTTCAGGAGACACGATTGGCCATGCTGGACCATAACTTCAATCCGAAACCGATCAGTGCAGCCAGAGAGAACGTCATAGCGGTGAGATAGAAGGTTTGTCTGCCCGCATGTTCCAGCAGCAGTCCGCCTAACGTTCCACTAAGCAGTCCCGAAGCACTGGACCAGACAATGGTGAACAAAGCCATACCCGTAGCCCTGTAGCCGTCCGGAACCAGGCGAATGATATAACGGACTGCCGTAACGTAGAAAATACCGAAGGTCACACTGTGCATCGTTTGTATCGCAACGACAGCTGCAGGTGTATCAGATATGGACATGAGAAGCAAACGAACGGTATACATCAGTGCAGCAAAAGCAATGAGCGGCAATTCCTTATAACGGTTTCCATACTTGCTGAGCAATAAAAATATGGGGATTTCACTTACAGAAGAGATAAGCAAAGACCAACCGATCAGCCCTTCACTGGCACCCAGCTCTTTCAGCGTGATAGTTAGGAAAGCTTCGTTCATCCGATGTCCCATGGCAAGCAAAAATACACAGCCAAAAAAGGTGAGCACATCTCTGCGTTTCAAAATAGCCCATAACCCCGATAGGTCCATTTTGCTACTAGTTCCCGAAGGTTGATCCTTCAATTGAAAACTGATCAATAGTGTAGTTGCAGCAAGACCAACGCAGACCCAAATCGTCCATGCTGGACCAAAAGATCCAAGGAAATACCCGATACTTAATGCAAAGAAGGCATAACCGATCGATCCGAAGACGCGAATGGAAGTGAAATTACGACCGTACTTGCTGGCTGTTGTAATGGCCATCGTATCGGAGAGAGGATAGACCGGATAATAGAAAAAGTAAAACAGGGTCACGAGAACAAATACCTGACCGAAAGTTGTCGCATTGGCGAGCATGATCCCTGTGATCAATTGACCACCAAGCAGAATGATCATCACTTTGCGTACTGTTTGGTAGCGGTCACTGGCCATGCTCCAGAACATATTGGAGAACACAGAGATGAGGGGACCAATCCCGTAGAGATAACCAATTTCAGCCCGACTGAAGCCCAGATGACTGAAGTAAAGTTGAAAGTAGGATACCACCAGAACGGTGGAACCGAAGATGGTGAACATGAGAGCCCGCAGCCAGTTCTGATCCGGGCGGGCGTTGTGACTTAATTTCATGATGAGAGACTCCAATCCTGTTAACAGTTCAATGATTTTGTTACCCTTTCAGGGTTGATGATTTACCGGTAGGTGGCACGGACATCGTAGGTTCCTTCTGCGTGCGTCGGATAACAAGCCAGACAATGGTAAGTTCAGCGAGCAGGCCAAGGGATTGAGCTACAGCGCCAATCATGCCGTTCCACGCAGGGAAAATACTAACAAGAATAAGCAGCACGATTACCGTGCAGATTGCATTCGCTGTTTGCGAACGAAACATCGTTTTCGTCTGCCCGCGAAGCAGAATGATGCCGTTGCTGAAATCCAGAAAAGGGAAGATCAGCGGAAATAAGACAAACGCACGCAGTGTCCACAGACTTTGTTTCAACAGTTCGCCCTGAACACTCATGACATTTTCAAGTACCCATGGTCCCAAGGGGGTATAGGCAATTGACACCATCATTGCAAACGGAATAAATCCGGTGACAAGTGCGAATTTTCGTACCAGTTTGGCGTCCACAAGGTAGAAATTCAGCACGATCTGATGAATGTATGTAAAGAAGCTTAGCATCAACTGCATCAGACTGCTTGCTATGGCAAAGGAAGAAATGGCCAGTGCGATTCCGGTCGTTTTGCCAAGAACGATATTAATAACAGGTCCTATGAACAGCGCTACAAAGCTGGATAACAGTAACGGCTTATAAAAGCGAAATACGTCTCCCTTACTCTCGACGGGATGATCCTCAAGCTTGGCTGGCATTTTGCGCTTGATGCTGTTTCCCTCCAAAAAGCTGACCAGTGCTTCAATCATCATGCCAGCAGCAAAAATGATAGCGCCTACACGTCCGCTGTCAATGCTGTCCGTGTAGATGAAATAGAGGGATAGGCCGTACATACCCGCTAAACGGAATATCATGCCGATGGTTAACCACTTGGTTCGGTTATTCGTAATGATGATCCCCTGGTAGATGTTGCGGATCACGGAGAAGATGCTCACATACATGAGAATTTCATATACGTCGATGACTTTGTTAAGCAGATCGGGACTTACACCAAACAGGTATTTGAACACCCCGGTACCAACGGGAGAGTATACGATAAGAAAACCGATGAGAAGCACGCAGGCAAGAAATATTTTGGTCACAAACGTGAGGGCCTGAAAGGATAGGCGATCGCGAACCAGTGCGGAACAGGTTTGCCGCAGCAGGGTGGAGGGGCGTTCCGTGAGGGTTAACAAGCTACCGGCGATGGCATAGCTGGAAATAACCGTCTCGGGATGAGCGGAACGTGCTAATGTGCTGTTTATGATGACGTGAGAAATGGTGACGAGAGAGGCGGAAATGCCAAGTGGCACAAAAAAAGAAAATAACCGTCTCCACGAAAGTGATTCACTTGACGACATGTCAACGACTCCTTTGATGGATGAAATATGCCTAGTATATCACAAAGCTTTGGGCGCGGATGCGATTTTTTATGCGGAATATGCGGCAGATCATTTGTACAATTAAGGGGATCATATTATAATAGGAATGGTTAAAAATCGCTCTAATACGTATTCAACCAAGTGGAGGCACATTTATTTTGAGCCAATCAAATCGAAAACGTCATCAATATCCGCGTGGACCGCTGGCATTGATGAGAGGGGTGTACAAATACACCATTCCGGAAACACGGAAGGCACTGAATGGATGGCGTGCTCAAGCTGAGGCGATTCCGAATGAGGAATTGCGTACACAGGCACTTGCCAGTCTGAAGGATAAACAGTTTCACTGTGAAGGCGGAACCGTCTACGCATTAGCTGATTTGCCAAACAGGCACATTCTGATTCCGCTGATCGTTTCATATCAAACTATTAGTGATTATTTGGACAATCTGTGCGACCGCAGCACGTCGATGGACCCGGATGACTTTCGTCTTCTCCATCAATCCATGCTTGATGCGGTAGATCCCGAAGCAATTCCCGTCAATTATTATGCCCTCCGAGAGGAGCAGGATGACGGTGGATATCTGCGGAATCTGGTGACCACATGTCAGGAACTGACCCGTCAGTTACCAGGCTATGCGTCCGCCAAGCCCCAAATTCAGGATCTGGCAGGCCTATACACGGACCTGCAGGTATATAAGCATATCAAGCCGGAACTGAGAGAAACGGCACTGCTCGAATGGTGGTCGGAGCATCGTCATCGCACACCTCAGTTTCGTTGGAACGAATTTGCTGCTGCAACTGGCTCTACACTGGGCGTATTCATGCTGTTTCTGGCTGCGAGTGACGATCAGTTGACTGAAGAGCAAGCGGCCTCGATCCACACGGCCTATTTCCCACATGTATGCGCATTGCACATTATGCTCGATTATTTAATTGATCAGGATGAGGACCGCATCGGGGGAGATCTCAACTTCTGCAACTATTATGAGAATGTGGAGACCATGCTGGACCGAATTGCTTTTATTGTGGAGATGGCTCGCAGTGATGTGCAGAAGATCCCGGGAAGCTCCTTTCACCGGATGATCATCGAAGGACTGATTGCCATTTACCTGTCTGATCCCAAAGTCAGCGAACAACAGGAAGTTCGCGTCGTATCCAAACGTCTGATGAAGAATAGTCCAATGACAAGAATATTTTTCTTCATTTTTAGTCGCTGGATACGGAAAAATATGTAAGTCAGGTGTAATATTGCGGAGCCTGAAGTGAAACTAGAGGAGGAAGAAACATCATGACAGCAGTAAAGAAAATCGCAGTTTTAACGAGCGGTGGTGATTCACAGGGGATGAACGCGGCTGTTCGTGCGGTTGTTCGCAGCGGACTGTTTCACGGTCTGGAAGTATACGGAGTCCAACGTGGATACCAGGGTCTCTTGAATAATGACATTTTCCCAATGGATTTGCGGAGTGTAGGGGATATCATCCAACGTGGGGGAACGGTTCTTCAATCGGCACGTTGCAAGGAGTTCTACACCGCTGAAGGTCAGCAAAAAGGTGCGGACATTCTGCGTGCGCGTGGTATTGACGGTCTGGTTGTTATCGGTGGGGATGGTTCCTACAACGGTGCAAACAAACTGAGCAAGCTCGGCATTAACACAATGGGTTTGCCTGGAACGATTGATAACGACGTTTCTTTCACCGACTACACTATCGGATTCGATACAGCAGTAAGCGTAGTGGTGGATGCCGTGAACAAATTGCGTGATACGATGTCTTCTCACGAGCGTTCTTCCATTGTTGAAGTAATGGGCCGCCACTGCGGAGATATCGCCTTGCATGCAGGACTTGCTTCGGGCGCTGAAACGATTCTTGTTCCGGAAGTTCCGTTTGACATGGACGAAGTGGCAGATCGGATGAAAGCCAACTTTGCACACGGTAAACGTCACAGTATTATCATCGTTGCAGAAGGCGTGGGCAAGGGTGAGGATGTAGCGAAAGAACTGATGGAACGTTGCCCGACGTATGAGCCGCGTGTAACCGTTCTGGGTCACATTCAGCGTGGGGGTACGCCAACACCTTTCGACCGTAACCTGGCTAGCCGTCTGGGCGACTTCGCTGTTCGCAGTCTGATTGCAGGCGAAACAGACAAAGGTTGTGGCATTATCAAGGGTGAACTTACCCTTACAGATATTGATAAAGTGGTTAATACGAAAAAAGATTTCGATATGGAAACATACCAGCTTGCACAACGTTTGTCCCAATAATTCGATTCAAAAACAAAGAGCGCAATCCCGCATGAACGAGGATTGCGCTCTTTTTGTGTTTTCCAAAGTAAGTGAGTGTTCCGATGCTATGCCATACGGAGTGCTGCTTGTTTTTGTACCCGGAAGAGTCTCCAGAGAAGCGCAGTTGCTCCTACAGCAAGGCCGGCAATGAGTCCGATCCAGTATCCGAAGGCACCGAGTGAAGTGTATGTAGCCGTTAGATAACCTACAGGCAAGCCGATAATCCAATAAGCTACGAACGTGATAATTAGAGCTGGATTAACATCTTTGTAGCCACGCAATGCTCCCTGAGTCGGTGTAGCAATGGCATCCGAGATCTGAAAGAAAATGGCGTAGATGAGGAAATGCTGCGTAAGTGCAATGACCTCTCGATCGTTTGAATACACGCCTGCAATCTGTTCGCCGAACACAATCAGCACGATGGCTGTCAGCAGTGAGAGTGCGATGGCTCCACCAATACCCAGCAGACTGTACTGTTTGGCATCTCTCAGACGCCCTGCACCTGCCTCAAAGCCAACAAGGATCGTAAGAGCCATACATATGCTCACAGGAAGCATGTAGAGCGTAGAAGCGAAATTCAGAGCCGCCTGATGGGCAGCGATCGTTGTGGTGTCAAAGCGGCTCATCATTAAGGTCACGGCAGCAAAGATGGATGTTTCAAAGAAAGTCGCGAATCCAATCGGAACCCCGATTTTGAGCAACTCTTTCCACTTGGCTAAGGATACGCGAGTCAATTGACGGAAAATGCCGTATTGGGCAAAAGGTTCAATTCGATGGACAAAAAAGAGACTAATGAGAAAGATGAGCCAGTACGTACAAGCTGTAGCGACCCCAGCACCAACGCCGCCCAATTGTGGGAAGCCCCAACGGCCGAATATCAGCAGATAATTCAGCAAGATATTAACGGGCAGGGAGACCAGTGTAATGAACATGGTCGTTCGCGTCTGGCCTAGAGCATCCATGAAGCTGCGCAGCACGGTATATCCGAAGAGCGGGATAATGCCAAAAGCGAGTGCACACAGAAAATAAAACGCCACTTGGGCAACGTGGGGTTCTAGCGGCATTCCGTTAAGTATAGGGCCAAGTAACAAGGCCCCGGCTCCAATAACGACTAGACTGACAGCAATGCCAAGATATAGCGCCTGTATGACGTTATACCCGATCTGATCATTACGTTTGGACCCTAATAGATGAGATACGACGGGGGTTATGCCAATAAGGATCCCGCTTAGTCCAGTCTGGACTGGCATCCACAGACTTGTGCCGATCGCAACTCCTGCAAGGTCAGCCGGGGAAAACTTGCCTGACATATTCGTATCGAAGAATGACATGGCAGAGAGGGCGATTTGAGTGGTGAAGATGGGCAAAAATATAATCAGGAATTGCTTCACTTTTTGTGAAAAACTTGTTGTGTTCATATTCACTGGCAGTGCCTCGCTATTCTAAAGAGATGTCATCCAAGTGTCATATCTGGACAGCTATTCATTGTAGTGGATTTTGTCTGTTTTGAATAGGGACAGAAGCGGAAGAGAGGCACAATCGAGAAAGGCCAATATAAAAAAACCTCGTTCCGCCTGAAGCGGAGCGAGGTTGGATGAATGCAAAATATGAAAGTGCGGATTACTTATATTGTACACCTGATGTATAACGGTTGGACGCATTCCAGAGCAGATATTCATGAACATCCATGTCTTTCATCGCTCTAATCTGGTCTTCCACTTGCTTCTTGCCATACTTGATGTAATGTCCACTTCCCAGCCAGCTTGCTGTGAAGTCCTGGATCCACGGACGAATGACAGGTTTGAGCTCTTTGGTAGGGTCCAGTTTCTTGTGCGTGTCTTCCATCGAGCCCTTGATGGTGGCGTAAGGATCTTTGTCAGGGTCCTTCACCCCGTACCATCCGGTTGAATAGTGACTGGGGTATACCATCGGTGAGATCACGTCTACGTTTTCGGATATTTTAACAAAATCCTGTCCAATGCCTTCAGCTGCGGGTACAGAAGCGGCATAACCGAAAATATCAACCGAGACACGAACACCTAACGGTGCGAGCTCCTTACGTGCATATTGCACAAATTCAGCCACAACATCCACGCGGGTCTTGTCAGATTTGGTGTATTTCAGTACATCGGCACGAGTCTCGAAACCTTCCGGGAAACGAACATAGTCAAATTGAATCTCCTTGAATCCAAGCTTTGCCGCTTCCTTGGCGATCTCAATATTATAATCCCATACTTCCTTGCTGTATGGATTCACGAAGCTGTCGCCTTTGCCATTCGCCCATACAGATCCATCTTTGTTTCGGAAGGAAAGCTCCGGATTTTTCTTGGCAAGAATCGTATCTTTGAACACAACGACACGTGCGATCGGGTAGACCTCATGTTTTTGCAAACGTTTCATCAAGGCATCGATATCCCGAATAAAGGGTTGGGATTTGCCCATTTTCTGTAATGCTTTGTTTTCTGTAGGATAAGTTATGTATCCAAGATCGTCTTTGATATCAATAACCATGGCATTCAGTTCTGTACTGTCTGTCAGTTCCAGCAATTCTTTCATACGTGCGCCGCCAGCGCTGTAGGCTGTTACATAAATCCCTTTGACCACGGGTGCGTCAGGTTGAGGATCAATTTTGGCAGGTGGATTATCGGCATCAATAACAACCTGATCTTTTTGAGATTGGATAATTGCGGTGTTAAAACTGTTGGTTAACGATTGGAACTGGGGATTTCCCTGATCCGCGACTGCGGGGGCACCACCAAAACTTCCAAAGGCCATAGCCAGTAAAGCCCAAAACATATTCATTCATTTCCACTCCCTTATGTGCATTCCATGTATGAATTATACATTAAAGCCTCCGGGCTTTTACCCATATTTATCAAGAAATGAAACACATGGAAAAAATGAAAACCGCTTCCTGCTGAGGAAATCCTCTGCAAGAAGCGGCGTGATCAATCTGAAAAAAATTATTGAATGTAAATCTCGTTTTGATGCTCACAAATACTGTACTGAATGATTTCCATTGCGTCTCCCTGTTCCAGGATGCCCAGCCCATCCCGGAGGACAATCAGTGAGTCGAGTTCATTCGGTTTCAAGAAAGGGAGCATTTCCGGGCACCATCTGTTGACAATTTCAAACAGTTTTACCGTTTCCATATCCACAATAATCACCCTTTCCTACTCGAATTCCAAAATGGTAAGTCATTCGGTGCAATTCGGGAAAGCATATGGCCTGTGAAATTGAAGGGTTGAACCTGCTATACAACATATTTAGGAGCCGTACACCGTTATTATACCACAATGTTGTGAATTGTTAACCGTACAGGTGTCTTAACTTCTGCGAAAAGAACCCATAACACCAACCGTTTCCACAATGTTAACAAAAGCGTTTGGATCTGTGTCCTTGATAATACGTTTAATTTCAACCAACTCGTAACGGGTGGTTACGGTCATGAGCATGTCCTTCTCAATATCCGTGTACGCTCCCTGAGTCTTGATTTTGGTAACTCCGCGAGGCCGAACAAGTAATTTTTTTAACATGGCTTCGGTTTCGTTTGTGATAATGTACAGTGTTACCTTGACGTGACTGATATGAATCAGATCAAGCACTTTGCCCGTAATGTAGATGGATACCATGGACGCCAGGGCTGTATTCCAATTGTCACCCAGGTATCCAGCCAGCATAATGATTGCACCGTTCATGCCAGCCATCACTGTTCCAATCGGAAAGTCACGTTTACGCGTGAAGATGGAGCCAACAATGTCGAGTCCACCTGTGGAGCCGCCGACGCGGAAGGAAAAACCAGTGCCTATTCCGATAAGCACACCGCCAAATACAGAACTAAGTAAAGGGTCTGTAGCCACAGCAAAAACAGGCAGAAGCGCAATGAACCAAGAAGTGGCTGCTACCGAGAGAATGCTTAATGTAATGAAGCGTCGTCCAAGAATAAACCAACCTGCAATGAGCAGGGGAATGTTAAGAACAAAATACATTATACTAAGATTCAACGTTGTAAAATAACCCAGAAGCATTGAAATACCGGACACCCCGCCGCTTAAAAGCTGATGGGGGACCAAGAACCAGTTAAAGCCGCAAGCAATAGCTGCAGCACCCAAAATGATCACTATAGAGTGCCAAATTATTTTGGGCAATTTAATCACCTCATTTATATTTAAAACCAGATTGCTGGTAATCTTGAATTGTTTTGTGATATAATGATTTGTGGATATTCTTGAGTAGGAAACTTTTCCCAAATGGAACAATGAAATTTGAAATGTTTCAAACACATGTATGTAGTTTTAGTCTTATGTTGGGGACCCATTCATGGAATTATAATCATTGATGAAAATAATTTGCCCTGTTGGGATACCCTATAAATATTAATGCTACTTAAGAATACAGACAACAAAGTGGATTGTCCACCATGTCCACCATATAAAAGGAGTATGAATAATTTTGACAAATTTAAATTTCACAGATTTCAATCTTGAACCGCTGGTGCTGCAAGCCATCACTGAGCTCGGGTTTGAAGAAGCAACACCGATTCAATCCAAATCCATTCCTTTGGCACTCGAAGGAAGAGACTTGATTGGTCAAGCACAAACTGGTACTGGTAAAACAGCTGCGTTCGGTATTCCGTTGATCAGCAAAATTTCGAAAAGTGACGAAAAAATTCGCGCCCTCATTATGGCACCTACACGTGAACTTGCAATCCAAGTTGCTGAAGAGATCGAAAAACTCACTCGCTTCAAAGGTCTGCGCTCCCTGCCAATCTATGGCGGACAAGATATCGTTCGTCAGATTCGTGCACTGAAAAGAAAACCACAAATTATCATTGGTACACCTGGACGTCTCCTTGACCACATCAACCGCAAAACAATCAAACTTGATGATGTACAAACTGTTGTATTGGATGAAGCAGATGAAATGCTCGACATGGGTTTCATGGAGGATATTCAATCTATCCTGAAACAAGTACCAGACGAGCGTCAAACAATGCTGTTCTCAGCAACAATGCCTCCTAACATTCAAAAATTGGCTCAACAATTCTTGAACAACCCTGAACATGTATCTGTAATTCCTAAACAAGTAAGTGCACCATTGATTGACCAAGCTTACATTGAAGTTCCTGAGCGTCAAAAATTCGAAGCGCTTAGCCGTTTGCTGGATATGGAATCTCCTGAACTGGCGATCGTATTCGGACGTACCAA
Organism: Priestia sp. FSL H7-0729; assembly: GCF_038005685.1. Classification (NCBI taxonomy): domain Bacteria; kingdom Bacillati; phylum Bacillota; class Bacilli; order Caryophanales; family Bacillaceae; genus Priestia; species Priestia sp. FSL H7-0729. Next base: position 169,692 of record NZ_JBBOTQ010000008.1, on the reverse strand, counting down.
ACGTCGTGTTGATGAATTGGCTGAAGCTCTGCAAAAACGTGGATATTCTGCTGATGGTCTCCATGGTGACCTTTCCCAGAATCAACGTGATACAGTAATGCGTAAGTTCCGTGACGGCAGCATTGATGTACTCGTTGCAACAGACGTAGCTGCACGTGGTCTCGATGTATCCGGCGTAACTCACGTTGTGAACTTCGACCTTCCGCAAGATCCGGAGAGTTATGTTCACCGTATCGGTCGTACAGGTCGTGCGGGTAAAGAGGGTGCTGCTTGGTCCTTTGTTACACCGCGTGAGATCGATCACTTGCACTTTATTGAGCGTGTGACACGTCACCGTATTCCACGCAAGCCACTGCCAACAATGGCTGAGGCTGTAGAAGGAAAACAACGTTTGACAGCAGAGCGTTTGCTCGAAATCGTACAATCAGGCGAACTGAACGAATACAAAGGTATCGCGATTCAAATGCTTGAGCAATATGATTCTGTTCAACTGTTGTCGGCTGCTCTGAAGCTCCTGACAGGTGATAAGAAAGATGCTCAAGTTGACCTGACTCCTGAAGATCCAATCCGTGCGAAGCGTCGCAAACCGGATGTTCGCTCTGGCGGACGTAAACCATCTGGCTATAGCGGTAACCGCAGCGGTGGAAGCAGCAGCGGTGGTGGCTACAACCGCGATCGTAACAGCAGTGGCGGCGGACGTGGCGGTTACAACCGTGATCGTAACAGCGGTAGCAGCACTGGTGGCGGAAGCAGAGAAGGTAGTTACAACCGTGACCGCAAACCGCGTCCGAGCAACAACGAAGGACGTCGTCCAGCGAAAGATTCTTCTTTCGAGTAATATATAGGTGTGGACTGGAAAATGGAGCAGGCAACTGCTCCATTTTTTTATTTTAGTGGCTAATCACTTTCTTGCTGACTACCAAAAGCACTCGGCGAGGGCGCGTACCCGATCTCTTTTCGGGAAGTACTGGCTTTTCCTATCTATAATAAGGTATATTAATATTAGAATTCAGGTAATACGCAAGGCTGCGGAGGAGGAGAAGTGTTTGGAATTTAAAGGAGCTATGGGTGGGATCTACCGGCTTACAGAGTGGATTACGAGACTGGCCGCAACCAATCTGTTGTGGGCTATTTGTTCGTCTCCGTTCTTGTTTTTCTTGATTATGAAACTGCTCGTTATGCAGCAGAACCTCGCCAACGAATCATTGCAAATGAACTGGGCTATAGCCATTGTGGCACCGCTTACACTGTTTCCGGCGACGTCTGCGCTGTTTACGGTTGTTCGTAAATGGAATATGGGGGATACGGATGTACCGATCTTCCGTACGTTCTTTGTAGGTTACAAGGAAAACTACAAGCAAAGTTTAATCGGGGGCATTTTTTACACATTGTTGTTCGCGATAATGTATCTGGATTATACCGTGTACATGACGCAGTTCCGCAACATGCAGCTCGTGGGAATCATTATGCTTGTGCTGCTTCTCTTGTTATTTGTGTCACTCTTTAACTTTTTCTCGATGGTTGTACATTATCACATGTCCATTGGACTCATCATTAAAAATGCAGTACTGTTAACGCTGATCAGACCATTCCGTGTGTTTTCCACATTGCTGGGAAGCGGCTTGCTGTTCTACATCGGTTTCCGTTATCCGGTTCTGTTCGTTTTCTTCATCATCAGCATTATTGCGTGGTTCGCGTTCTTTAATTTCTACGCAACCTTCAACAAGATGCAGGAGCAGATGGAGAAGATGCAGCTGAAGAAGGAAGAAGAGGAAGCTGCTGCGCTGGCTGAACAATCCGCAGAGAATGGTGGAACATCTGAGCCATCAGACGACAAAAACATTACATTGCAAAAATAAAACATGATGGTTCGCCATTTACTTTTTACACAGTTAGGGATATAATAATTGTACATCCTGCGATGTACGTTTCGGTTATTCGTTGTTTTGAACCAATGATGATGTCTTCGGGAGATCAACACAGAATGTTGCTGAAAAGCCCTGTCTATACGACATGGGGACTTCAAAAAACATTTTTGCGGTCACCCACCTGCCAAGCAGGTTCATAAGACAATGTAGCCGGACGGCATAGGCGGGTTTCTAAATTTTCATGTACAGCACCCTGACTTTCCCTCTTCTGAAGGAATCTCAGGGTGTTTTTAAGTTGTGATGATTGTTTTCGATCGGTTTTATGATAAATATGATGCTTACCCTTTTGTTACTACTTGAACAATGTTACACTTAGATACATAAATGGAACGGTTACAATCAAAGGAGGAAGGGTCTTGACCTTAAAGAGAACGCTCGTCGGTATCATCCGCAGCATGGAGGGGACCAGCGATCGAGCCAAGGATCCCAAATTAAAAACACGGTATTATAACTTATCCAAAGATAGAGCTTGGGAAGAGGTCTCTTCGACACTCAAAAAGATTCCAGGTTATAAAGTGCTGCATGAAGTGCCTTCTGTTGGAGAAGTTATTCTGGAGAAGCGGACTACCTTTGGACGGACGATGGACATTACAGTTTCCATTATCTCGGTAAGTCCTGTTCGTAGTGCGGTGGATATGTATTCAGCTTCACGTGGTTCACTTGGAGATTTGGGTTCCAATTATCGCACGATTATGAACTTATTCGCTGTCCTGGATAAGAAGCTAAGCAAGTATAAAGCAAATGATTGAAATAGATGATAAATAACAAAAAGCGAGTGAAGGTTAACCTTCCTCGCTTTTGTTCTGAGCGTATGATAACTTCTACAGCAAAGCTTTTACAGCAGCAATGGCTTGTTCGAAGTTAGGGGAGTCTGTCATTTCAGGCAGATACTCCACATATGTAATCCGGTCTTCAGCATCCAAAACAAAAATGGAGCGCATGTCGAGTTGGAATTCTTTGATCAGAACACCATAGTCTTCACCGAAAGAACGTGTTTTGTAGTCTGACAATGTAACTACGCGGTCAACACCAGCTGCTCCACACCAACGGGCTTGAGCGAACGGAAGGTCAACGCTTACTGTCAAGACAACAACGTTATCTCCGAGTTCTCCGGCTTCAACGTTGAAACGACGAGTTTGCGCATCGCATACGCCAGTATCCAGGGAAGGAACAACGCTGATTAATTTAATTTTGCCTGCGAAGTCTTTCAGGGAAGCATCTTCAACCAGGTTCTTGCTCAGGGTAAAATCAGGTGCTTGATCGCCCACTTTCAGTTCAGGGCCGATCAATGTAATAGGGTTGCCTTTGAATGTGGCTGCGCCTGTACGTTCTTGTGTCATAATAATGTTCCTCCTTATAAATTGGTGATCCGTGCCAAAATCCATTATAATCTTTTATGAAAGGCATTGTCCAATTCGGACATGTACCATTACGATGGATCAGAGATGTAAGTCCGATCTGAACAGGGTGGAGTGAAAGAAGAAATTTATGATATTTATTCGCTATGAGAACTGGAAAGGTTATTTGAAGTATTTCCCTTTGACGTCGATTTTTTTAATTGCCAATGTTGTGATGTTTATTGTGTTAACGGTGAACGGTGGCTCAACAAACAATATGGTGCTGCTGAAATTTGGAGCACTTACGAATCATGAACTGTTCGCACAGGAGTGGTGGCGTTACATCACTTCCATCTTCTTGCATGCGGGCTTCAGTCATTTATTGTTTAACAGCTTTGCGTTAATCGTATTTGCACCACCGATGGAAAGGTTACTTGGGTCGGTAAGGTATGGTGTATTGTACCTAGGTGGTGGCGTATTGGGTAATATTCTTGCTGTAGCATGGTATAACTCGATTGGGAGTATTACCATCTCGGTAGGTGCTTCAGGAGCGATCTATGCCGTCTATGGTGCATTCTTGTATGTAGCACTGTTCCAGCGGACAATGATGGATGAAGCTTCGCGCAAAACGATGTACACGTTACTTTTGTTCGGAATCATATTCTCCTTCGCCATGTCGGGCATCAATTGGATGGCACACCTTGGAGGATTGTTGGGTGGATTCTTCATTTACGGACTGTTGATCAGATTGTGGAAACCCCGTAGCTTAAAGCGGTAGTCAGAACGTTCTCAAGATGGAATGCAATCCAGGATAAGTAGGGTATAACAGATTGGAGCGATCAGGACGAGTGGAATTAAGACAGTTGCATTACTTTTTGAAAGTGGCACAGAAGGAACATGTAACACAGGCTGCTGAAGAGTTGCATGTGGCACAGTCGGCGGTGAGTCGTCAGATTCATCAGCTGGAAGAAGAACTGGGCGTGGACCTTTTTATGCAAAAGGGACGAAACCTGCAGTTGACTGCAGTAGGACAGCTTTTTTGCAAACGAATTGAAGGTATATTAAAAGATTTGGACAAGGCAGTGGGGGAAGTTCATGAATTTCTTGACCCGGAGCATGGGGAGATTCGAATTGGGTTCCCGCACAGCCTGGGGATACATCTCATTCCTTCCGTTGTGGCTGCTTTCCGGCAGCGCTACCCCAACGTGAAATTCAGATTCAAGCAGGGGATGTTTCCTACATTGATTCGTGATGTGTTATCGGGAGAGGTAGATCTGGCATTCATTTCTCCTTTTCCCGAGAAGCATGATCAAGTAGATGGTGATATTGTACTGACGGAAGAATTACATGCGATCCTTCCTCCTAATCACCCGTTAGCTGGTGAAGAGACCATTGCGCTTGAACAGCTCAAGGATGATAAATTTGTATTGTTTAGCAAAGGTTATTCTCTTCGTCCTATTGTATGGCATGCATGTCTGGAAGCAGGTTTCACACCCAAGATCGCTTTTGAAGGGGAAGAGACCGACACCATCCGTGGATTGGTCGCTGCGGGCATGGGGGTAAGTCTCCTGCCTGAGATGGCGTTATTCCAGACGAACCCGTTGCAGCCGGCACATGTGGCTATCTCTCATCCGAAAGTAACACGGACCATTGGCTTAATTCACCGGGCGGATGACAAACTGCCGCTGGTTGCCCAGTCCTTTCGTTCGTTCTTACTTCATTATTTTGGTTTACAACAGAATAATACCCCATCCGATTAACGGTGGGGTATTGTTTTTTTGTTGTATTGATATTCAATTAATCACGGCTGTTGAAGATTCCGATGTAACGAATCAACTCAAGCAGTGAGATCAACGCTGCAGCAACGTAAGTCAAGGCTGCGGCATTCAGAACTTTTGCAACACCTTTTTCTTCTTCGTTACGGATGTATCCTTCGGATACCATGATCTCTCTAGCACGATTACTTGCATTAAACTCAACCGGTAAAGTGATGAGTTGGAATGCTACAGTTACGGAGAAGAAGATGATACCGATCCCTACAAGGTTCATGGCATTGAAGAGGAATCCTGCAATCAACAGGAATGGAGCTAATCCGGATGCAAAGTTCACAATCGGGAAGATCCGGTGACGCAGTGCCAGCATCGGATAACTTTCTTTATGCTGAATGGCGTGACCAACTTCATGACACGCTACCGAGACAGCTGAGATTGAGTTTTCATAATATACTGGTTCTGATAAACGTACAACCCGATTGATCGGATCATAGTGATCAGAGAGCGTACCGCGTACGGGTTCAATTGGAACATCGTGTAGCCCGTTAGCATCAAGCATCTGGCGAGCGGCATCGTAACCCGTGATTCCGTTCTGGTTCGGTACCTCCGACCAACGTCTAAACGTACCTTTAACGCGAAATTGCGCCCATAAAGAGAGCAAAAAGGCGATAATGATCAATACGAACATACCGTTATTAAAACTCATATTCATTCCTCCGCTTTCTAGAAAATAAGCTACATCATGGTGTTCTCAAGCAAGATTTTCAGTGCCTCCATTGTACCGGCACTTTTGGTGAGAAGCCCTGCCATCATTTTGCGTGCTTGTACAGGTTTCATCTCTCCAAGTAGCGGTTTGAGTTCGTTAACCTCTCGCTCAAGTTGTTGTACATGAAGCTCTAATGTTGTCAATTTGCTGGCAACTTGCTCTTCTGTACTAACCAGACGCCACTTCTCAAGAGATTGCTTAATCTCGTCGAGACTATACTTCTCTTGTTTCATCTGTACAATACGTTCAAGCCTCGTTAAAGTTTCATTACTATAGAGACGATAATTTTTTTGTGTACGTTCTTCGGGAGCGATCAGTCCAAGCTTCGTATAATAATCGATCGTCCGTTCACTCACACCAGCGGTCTTGGCGAGTTCGCCAATCCGAAAAAGTTTCATATCCCCAATGATATTCACCTCGCTTGCAAGTTCAAATGTAGGGAATTGTAGTTTCCACTTGCGAATTTCTATACTACGCCCAATTTTTCTTACTAATAAGTATGATACATGATCTTTAACCGTACAGTCAAACGTTATGCTTTGGTAATCAGCTTACTGCATTTCTATATCTATGTACTCATAGAATGTGATTATGTACTTAAGTGCAAGAAAAAGACGTATGACTTTATTCCCAGAAATAATTTTCAGTTTTGATGAAAATACTCTTGTCAACTTTCCTCTCTTCTGCTTATAATGACATTAAGAGTTTCACGTTATGTGAATAAACTTAACATAAGAGGGAGTGGGGTATATGAGAAAGAAATGGTTGGTTTCCGTGTTAGTAATGCTTACTTTGTTCGCTTTTCCGGTCAGCGCATTTGCGGCTGCGGAGGGTCCGACTAACATTGAACTTCAAAGTGGTTTGAACTCAGCCTTTACGTTTTTGGCTGTTGTACTCGTGTTCTTGATGCAAGGGGGATTTGCTTTACTCGAAGCGGGTTCAACACGAATGAAGAATGCAGGACACATTGCGGGTAAGACCATCCTGACATTGGGGATTTCAGTTATTGCCTTCTGGGGACTGGGTTTTGGTCTAGGCTTCGGTAATGGTAATGGATTTTTTGGAACTACCGGATTCTTCCTGAGTGGAGACAGTATGGCAGCTTCCTTTGAATCCCTGGCTTTCTCGGATGTTCCACTGACTATTAAATTCGTATTCCACCTCGCCTTTGCGGCGGTATCTCTGGCCATTGCCTGCGGTGGTATGGCTGAACGTGCGAAGATGAGCGTATATATTGTTTTCGGTACATTGTATACCATTATCATGTATCCGGTGGTTGCTCACTGGGTATGGGGCGGCGGCTGGTTGGCTGAGCTGGGTATGCAAGACTTTGCGGGATCGACAGTTGTTCACTTGACTGGTGCAACTGCAGCATTGGTAGCTACCATCTTGTTGAAACCACGTATTGGTAAATATAACAAAGACGGCAAACCTAATATCATTCCAGGTCACAACCAAGTGTATTCCGTACTCGGGGTTATTATCCTCTGGATTGGTTGGTTCGGATTCAACCCAGGTAGTACATTATCTGCCATGGGAGATGGATTCTTCGGTTATGTTGCACTGACTACGAACGTAGCTGCTGCAGCCGGTGGTGTTGCTGCGCTGTTGATCTCATGGGCAGTACTTGGTAAGTCTGATATTCCTAGCATGTTAAACGGTGTGCTTGCGGCACTCGTTGCAATTACAGGAGCATGTGCATTCGTTGAACCTTGGGCAGCTCTGGTTATCGGTGCTTTGGCAGGTATCATCACATTCTTCACAGCACAGTACTTCGATCGTAAAGGAATTGACGATCCAATCTACGCTTTCTCCGTACATGGTATTGCTGGTATGTGGGGTGCGATCTCCACAGGTTTGTTCGCTACACCTGAACTTGCCGAGAATGCGGGTGTAGGTCAAGCGGGTCTGTTCTATGGCGGTGGCTTCCACCAATTGGGGGTACAACTTCTAGGTCTGGCAGGTGCCTTTGCCTTCGTACTGGTAATGTCCTTCATTATTCTGGGCGGAATGAAAGCGATCATGGGCATCCGTGTTACTGAAGAAGAAGAAACAATGGGTCTGGATATCAGTGAGCACGGTACTTACGGATACCCTGAGCAAATGAAAAATGTTGAAACTAAATCGGGTGGCGGTACGTTCAGCTCCTGAGGTGAATAATGCTGAAACATGCTTCAAGGAGGCTGGACATGATGGAACCCATCTCGTTTACAAACTATTCCTGCTCTTATCGGGGAATCGATGGTGCGGCGTCTGTTCCAGAACTGCGCCAGGCACGTGTGATATTACAGAATGAGCTCCAGGAATTGTTGTCCGCTTCCTTGTCGCCAATCGAGTGGTACCAGACGGTAAATGAACTGCATGACCGGATTGCACGGAAAGCAGTAGAGTTATGCATTCAGGGGATGGTTGAGGAAGGCTTCGGCCAACCTCCCGTCCCCTATGCCTTTATCGTATTTGGCAGTTCTGGCAGGGAAGAAGCAACGTTATGGAGTGATCAGGACAATGGCATGATTATTAGCGATATTCCACATGAGGGTAAAGGGACATACTTTGCCGAGCTTGGACAGCGAATGACGAATATGTTGGAGGGGCTAGGTTACGCCAAGTGCGAAGGCAAAGTCATGTGCTCAGAGCCGATGTGGAGAAAAACGCTGGCGTCATGGAAGCAACAATTAGCAGAGTGGAGTTCTGATCTGAATTGGGAGCCCGTTCGTAATCTGATCATCGCTTCAGACATGCGTTTTGTTGCAGGGGAGCAAAGTCTGGCAGAGGAATGGATCACGAGTTTTTATGAACAGTTCAGACTAGTTCCAGAACTTTCGGATGCCGTTCTTCGCAATACGGTTAAACATAAAGCTACATTAAATGTACTTGGACGTGTGGTCACAGAACGATTTGGTGAACATGCAGGTGGATTTGATGTCAAGTATGGTTTGTACATTCCGCTGGTGAACAGTGCCCGTTATTTGGCTTTGCAACATGGGATCAAGGAGTCATCTACGTTAAAAAGAATGGAGAGATTGACTTCACTTGAAGCTGTCCCGTTTACTTTACTGGATGCATGCCAGCGGGCCTTCATCGCGGCTTTGAAATTTCGTAGAAATACGCCGGTTGTCATTCAAGGTGATCTGCAACATAGCAGTGGGTTCCTGGATGAGAAACAGATGAAACAAAAACAGATTCATTATGAGCTCAGGGATACGCTCGGATTGGTACGACGAGTTCATCGTGCATTACAAAGACAGTTGCGTTTTGCAGAAAGGAGACGTCCATGAGAGAGCCGGCAAGGGGCAATACAGGATTCTGGAATTCGCTGCGTCAGGGAGGGGTTCCTTCCGCCATCGCTTCCATTATGGGAGCCCCTACGGCGCAACACATGGCGTTTATCCGCTCGATGATGCGAGAACAGCGCAGACCTGAGGTTCTGCATACGCCTCTAAATGAGCTGGAAGCAGTTGTATTTGATCTGGAAACGACGGGTTTTTCGCCCCAGCATGGGGATGAGATTATCTCATTTGGTGCGGTCCGTATACATGGTGGTGTGATGCTGGAAGGAGAACAGTTCTACACGGTAGTGCAGTCCAAGACTGCGGTTCCGGAACATATTACTGAACTTACAGGTATTACACAGGAGATGACGCTGGACGCACCAACGTTGCTGGAGGGATTACATGATTTCATGTCTTTTGTAGGCGGAAGTGTTCTGATTGCACATGCAAGTGCGCATGATCGAGCCTTTCTGAATGCTGCTCTGTGGCGGACTTCGAAAGTAAGACTGTCGCATCGTTTAATTGATACGATGATGTTGGCCCGCTGGCTTGAACCAAGCAGGCCGGGGTATGGTCTGGATGAATTGCTGGAATCCAGAGGTATTCCGATCTATGGACGCCACCATGCACTGGAAGATTCAAAAATGACTGCACAGTTATGGTCCTGTTATCTGGAGGACATGACTCGTAAAAATGTGGAGACCTTGGGGGATCTGTATACCCAGTTAAGTCACGCATAATGGAACGGGAAGCAGATTGTACGAAGGTATAATGTGGCGAGGTTGGTCTTGTTGTACCTTCGAGGATACAATCTGATAACCGTTCAGATGCATATGAGATCGCAACCCGCTTGTTAGGTCAGGTGAGCCGATGAGGTACATCTGAAGCAAACCGGCGAAGGCCGGAAGAGCTTGCAAGTCCTCTAAGGAAGGAATGGGCTTTGTATGCGGATGCGAATGGAAGATGCCAATGAGCTCAGGTTCGGAAAATACGCACCTAATCCATTCGGCATCGTCCAGAGCAAAATGATGCAGCGGGTCAGGTGCTACGTTACGAATGGGCTGAAACCGACTGATTCGTATACCGCCCGCTGCGGTTTCACCCAGCATAACCCCGCAGGCTTCTTGCGGCAGCGAAAGGAACATGTGCTTACACATCTCTTGTTTTACGGAAGAAGGGATGTAGAAGGTGTTTTGCTGCCCGTGAAGTGCTGCCATTTGTATTCACCCCTCTCTCTTTGGCTCCTGCTTTGGCAGGGGTCCTTTTTCATTTTATTTTCTACGATGCAGATTGTAAAATTTTAAAGGAAAAGGGTACAATATTAAAGAGAACGTTGGTAAATCATGTTCTGAGAATGGTCATAAAGCCTGCTAAACATGTAGCAAGCACAGAAAAAAGTGTTTCTGTTTCAATAGGCTAATTATATAAAAGGGTGGCGGGTTATGAAACGAAACAAATACATACTCATCGGTGTTATCTTGCTTGTTACTATTACAATGGCCCGGAATACGGGAGACGGGATTGCCACCGTATTCAAACAGGATGAACCCCTGCCTACTGAGACGGGACCCCGTGCGGGTCTTCTGGCACCAGCATTTTCTCTGACCGCAATGGATGGGAAAACGTACAGTGTGGGTGGCGCCAAAGAAAAGGCCACTTTCGTCAGCTTCTGGGCATCCTGGTGTGAGCCATGTAAACAGGAAGCTCCTGAGCTGAACAAAATGGCTACGAAATATAAGGATAAGCTTGACCTCTATGGCGTTAATGTAACATCCTACGATAAGCTGAAAGATGCCAAAGCTTTTGTTGATGAGTACCAACTGACGTTCCCTATTCCTCTGGATGAGAAGGGAACAGTGTATGCTCAATACAATGGAGTCGCTTTTCCAACGAACGTTCTGATTGACTCCAGAGGAGTTATACAGGAGATTGTGCTGGGCATATTGCCCGAGAAAGAGTTGGAACGTAAGATTAAAAAGTTGATTGCTAATTAAATTTCTGCAAAGAAAGAAGCCGCTGTATCCATGAATCATGGGTACAAGAGGCTTCTTTTATTTTCCGGGAAATACACGTTAATGATTACTTAGCCCGTGAGCAGGAATAGGGAGTGTACCGGGCTCATCCTGCAATTTTTCTTGAAGTAACGCATAGCGGAAACTATGCACGAGAGCTTCCCAACTTGCTTCAATCACGTTCTCGGATACACCTACAGTGTTCCATGTGTTTTCCGTATTTTTGGATTCGATCAATACACGAACTTTGGCAGCAGTGGCATCTTTCTCATCAAGTACACGAACTTTGTAGTCTGAGAGATGCATATTGGCAAGTGAAGGGAAGTACTGTACCAGTGCTTTCCGAAGCGCGTTATCGAGTGCGTTAACCGGACCGTTACCCTCAGCAGCGGTGTAGACACTTGTTCCACCTACATTAAGTTTGACAAAAGCTTCAGAAACAACGGATTTGCCAGCCGTTTTCTCCACAAGCATTTTGAATGATTCAAAAGTGAACAATTCTTTCATGTCACCGTTGGCTTCACGGATTAACAATTCGAGCGAGGCATCTGCGCCTTCGAATTGGTAACCCTGATGCTCCAGGTCTTTGATTTTCTCAATAATCTGACGTGAATTAGCACTGCTTGGATCGAACTCAAGCCCCAGTTCCTGCGCTTTGGACACGATGTTACTCTGTCCGGCAAGTTCCGAAACAAGCACGCGCTGCTTGTTACCGACAAGTTCAGGCACAATGTGTTCATACGTACGGGAATCCCGCAGGATGGCAGAGACGTGAATTCCACCTTTATGAGCAAAAGCAGCATTGCCGACATAAGGCTGATTGATCGGCATATTTACGTTGGCAATCTCACTAACATAACGGGCCACGTTGGTAAGTTGTCTCATTGAATCGTCAGTAACACATTCATAGCCGAGCTTCAATTGTAGGTTCGGGATAATGGATGCGAGATTGGCGTTACCGCAACGTTCTCCATAACCGTTCATCGTTCCTTGAACCTGACGGGCTCCGGCTTGTACAGCGCTGAGTGTGTTGGCCACAGCCAGCTCGCAATCATTATGTGTATGGATACCGAGATGGGCGTGAGGCAGGCTTCTATGCAGTGTGGATACGATCTCGTGCACTTCGTTCGGCATTGTTCCGCCGTTGGTGTCACACATGACAAGCCAGTCCGCTCCAGCCTCGTGAGCCTTGGTCAAGACAGATTGAGCATACTCCGGGTTATGTTTGAAGCCGTCAAAGAAGTGTTCTGCATCAAAGATGACTTCCATACCATTCTGTTTCAGATAGGCGATGGAATCATAGATCATGGACAGATTCTCTTCCAGTGTGGTTTGCAAAGCGGTATGCACGTGAAAATCCCATGATTTTCCAACAAGGGTTGCGGCCTGAGCACCAGATTCGATCATGCGTTTCAGGTTGGCGTCTTCACTAGCGACACTGCCTTTACGGCGTGTACTGCCAAAAGCAACGACCTTTGCGTTCAGGTTCAATTCCTTGACTCTTTTGAAAAACTCAATGTCCTTGGTATTGCTGCCGGGAATTCCGCCTTCAATATAATGGACACCCAGGTCATCAAGCTTCTTGGCAATTTTGAGTTTGTCGTCTGCCGATAAGCTGACACCCTCCCCTTGTGTGCCGTCACGTAAAGTCGTATCGAAGATGGAAATGGCCTTTGACATGAAGATCCTCCTTTGAGATAAAGCGCTCTTTTAAAAGTTTGGATTGTAAGTTGGGAAAAGCAGTTAAGTACGGTAATGGATAAATCCTTCAATTCGGCAACGCTACACTGTGTTAAACTGGATGCGTTGATTTGTCCTAAAGTCGTCAATTTGTATAATTAATTATTATAGCACCATTATAGCCAAATGCTACATCGAAATCACAGTTTCATGTAATAATTAATGGATTTTAGAGCTAAAAGAAGAATGTTAATCATAATTCGTAGGTATGTTATAATTTATTATTGAGTTTTAATAGAAATATGTGGAAAAAAAGGAGGGTTGATTTTGACTTTTGTATGGGAAAATACAATTATTGCCCTGATCACGTTGATTCTTTTTGTGAGTGTAGGTTGGTTAATCATCAGGTCTCTGATCAGATCTCGCAGAAAATAAATGCTCGTGACTGAATTAACATAACATGTTTGATATACTATAGAAGAAAGAAATTCGTTTCATTAATTAGTGTGCATGAAAGGGCGGGGGTCATGATGTCTTCAGACGGCAATCCTCCAGCGAATGTGGATCAATATTACCCTACAGCCGGACGGGTGATTCTGCATGTGGATATGAATGCTTTCTACTGCTCTGTACATGAAGCGGAGGAACCGGATCTATATAGAGGAAAAGCAACGGCCGTTGCGGGTAGTAGCGAACTGCGAAAGGGTGTAATTGTAACCTGCTCATATGCCGCTCGTAACCGGGGGATCTCAACAGGCATGGTTGTACACCAAGCGATGAAGAAGTGTCCTGATCTCATTGTGATTCGTCCTGATTTTCATTTATATCGTCAATATTCAAGAGCGTTCATGCAGATAGCATATAGTTATACCCCTCAACTTGAGGCAACATCCATTGATGAGTGTTATCTGGATATTACAGGTTCAAGGCAATTCGGAAATCCGATGGAGATTGCGGAGAGCATACAGCGTAGAATCAAGGACGAATTGGGGTTGCCATGTTCCATTGGTATTGCACCCAATAAATTATTGGCGAAAATGGCCTCGGATCTGAGAAAACCGAACGGTATCTCCATTTTACGCATGAGGGATGTACCTCGTATTCTTTGGCATAGGCCGTGTAACGAGATGTTTGGCATTGGCAAAAAAACGGCTGAAAAGCTGAAAAAACTGAGCATTGAAACGATTGGTCAATTGGCCAAGTCGGATGAGAAGATGTTGACCGAAATATTCGGAGTCAATGGAGCATGGCTCAAAAATTCTGCGAATGGCATTAACCATTCCGCAGTTCACGCGGAACGGGAAGCCAATAAATCCATTGGGCATACAACCACTCTACCTGCGGATGTATCGGATATGAATGAGATTCATCGGGTATTCCTCAATATAAGTGACCAGGTAGCCAGAAGATTGCGCAAGCACGAAATGTTCAGCCAGGGGATTCAGATTACGATTCGGACACCGGATATGAAGACCATCACCCGATCACGTCTCATGGAAGTTCCTACGGAGGATGCAGCGGTCATCTACCGTGAGGCATGTAAACTATTCGAGAAGCATTGGGGTAGTGGCAAGCCTGTACGAATGCTGGGAGTGACACTTCAAAACCTGATTCCAAGAGAAGAATCCGCTGTGCAGATGGACTTGTTCGAATATGAGCAGAAGCCGAAGAAGGACAATCTGATTCGCATTATGGATCAGTTACGTGATAAATTTGGTGAGAATGCTGTTGTGACCGCAGGCATGCTTGGAGATGATCCTTCCGTGCTTCTTCGCAATCATAAAGTACGCGGAACTTCCCTGCAAAAAGATAACTTGCAAAGTCTTGATTAAATAGGGGATAATAAAGACTTGTGGTTGCAAAATGATTTGTAATTATTCTTACTTTGGTTTAATATGTTTCTAGATAAAAACACTGTACGTTTCGAATTTTAGGAGGAGAGAATGTAAATGAGTAAATATACTTGGGTTGAAAAAGACACTTGCATCGCTTGTGGCGCTTGTGGAGCAACGGCTCCAGACATCTACGATTACGATGATGAAGGTTTGGCAGAAGTTATCTTTGACGGAGACTCCAACAAAGGGATCAAAGCGATTCCAGACGACTTGTTTGACGATATGCAGGATGCATGCGACGGTTGCCCTACAGATTCAATCAAAGTAGCGGACGAGCCTTTCAATAAAGAGGGTTAAGGTTTTCTCACATGAACACAGAGCACTTTCTTTTGTCTTTATGACAGGGGAAGGTGCTTTTTTGTTTTCATTTTAACAGGGATCATCTGATCTGTGGATCAAGGACGAACATTGTCGAAATGCCTTTTTCCTACCGGGTACTCAAGTCCTATGGATTCAACGCCTGCTTATGCCGATATATATGGATATTAAGGAAAAAGGCGAAATAGTGGAGGATCGGATGCAAAATACTCATCTAAGAACGTATGTCAAGAAACATCCAGACAATAAAATGGCCTGGTATTTGCTTGGAAAGGAGTACTTGGGCGAAGGACAGGAGGCCAAAGCCAACTATTGCTTCCAACAAGCGGGCGAGGTTTACGAGGCATTTGAACGCAGTAAAGCTCCTGCTGACATCTGGGTGGACTATCAGGAGAAACTGGTGGAGATGTCGGAGCAAAAGGAGAAAAAACAAAGTAGACGCAAAATGTGGCTTACGTTGTTCATGCTGCTTGTGCTGGCAGGTCTGCCACCTGCGGACGCTCCAGGTTTCAGTCGTGAAGCAGCCGATGTACTATCGGCGGCACTGGAATCCACAGATGACATCGCAAAGCCTGTAGAGGCGGATCAACAGGCTGTGACTGCGTCCACACCGCCACCAAGTAATGTGTTCACCGCTGCGGCGTTTGGCGGAGGAAGTCATGGCGAGGCTGCGCTCGCAGCTGCATGGTCCGGTTCTGGACCGAAAGTTGAGACCTCTGCTGTATTGGGCATGCAAACCTCGGAGGATTGGTCTTTGTGGAAGCGAAATATGCCTGTGAAATACATCGTGCAGACGAATACGAGCGGGAAACTAACTGCACAGAGTTATGATGCCAAGCAGTGTAACTGTGAACCTCCTGAAGTCACGCCGAAAATCAAAAAGATGGCAATGGCTTGGACCGCGAAGCAGGAAGCCGCTGCATCATTATCAAGTGCAATCGTTGCCTATCGTAAAAAAAATGACGCTTGGCCAAAGAGTGTAACACAGATGGCTCAGCCATTTCCCAATAATATTCTCGGAGAGACTGCGCCAGGCATGACCGAGATGTTTCCGAAGCTGTTAGCCTTGCATCAAGGAAAGGCACAGCAAGGAAAGGGTGAAGCGAGCGGTGAAGAGAACGGTTCGACGACTTCGAATTCATCTCAAGGCCAAAATGCCGCTTTTGCGGATACGCTGGGAGGTCAGCCTTTTCTGCAGGAACCGCTTGAGATTGTCATTGATAAGGATATACATAAACTTGCATTAATCAGTGGGGATACGATTGTTCGGATATATGATGTGGGACTTGGCGGTGATCGAACACCGGAAGGTTCATTTGTCATTACGGATAAAGTGGTGAATCCGAATGGACGCTCGAATGGTGAGTTTGGAAGCAGGGGGATGCAGCTTTCCAACACGAATTATGCCATCCATGGGACTAACGAGCCAGACAGTATCGGACTGGATGAGTCCCTTGGATGTGTAAGAATGCGTACAGGAGATGTAGAAGAACTATTCGCTCTTGCTCCGCAAGGTACTCCGGTACGCATTGGAGAAGATCTACTGCCAGATCTGACACTTGTTCCAGAAGCTAAGCAGCGTTATCAGCATACGCTTGTTCCAAAACAAAATAATCCGAACAAAACGTATCACTGGCTGAATTGATCTGTTGGATATGTAGAATCAGATGATTCAGCCTGAATCATCTACATATTGGCAATAATGATAAGAGCACCAATAATGATGATCAAGCCGCCTACACATGCTGCAGTCCATGCAATGGCTTTGCGATTCACTTCTTCTTTCTTTTGCTGTAATGCAGGTGGTTTACGTTTGGGAGCCATGAGTTATTCCTCCTTATTGGAATAGAACTGGTGTAGAGTAACCATGCTCTCATTGTAAAGAATTCAACTCGTCATTACCAGTGGACGGGTGGATTTCTTGTGAGCATTTTGCATCATTCGATTTGTGGTGTCTATGCGCAAACTACTTTCCTTTTTAATAAGAAACAGATAGACTTGTGTGTAGAGTGTTTTTTTACATATGAAAAGACGGAAAACGGCTTATTGGCGTACCGGACCAGAACGGAGTGAGTGATATGTTATACAGAAGTCTTGCTAAACCTTTGTTGTTCAAAATGGACCCTGAGCAGGCCCATCATCTGATTATTGGCGGCCTTAGTGGCGTGGGTAGCATCCGGCCGGTTCCTTCCGGACTTCGAGTGATGTACGGCGTTCGTGAAACGTCTGATCTGGCTGTTGACATGTTTGGGTGTCATTTCCCTACACCTGTTGGTCTGGCTGCGGGTCTGGACAAAAACGGACAGGCCGTGACGGGCTTTTCCTCCATCGGATTTGGATTCATGGAAGTGGGAACCGTGACACCACTTGCACAACCAGGTAACGATCAGCCACGATTGTTCCGTTTGCCTCCAGATGAGGCTTTGGTGAACCGAATGGGCTTCAACAATCTCGGTGCGGAAGCCATGGCTGGTGAGTTGGCGCGTCTTCAGGATCGTCGCATTCCAGTGGCTGTTAACATCGGCAAGAATAAGGCAACGTCTAATGAGGAAGCTCACCTGGACTATTCGAAGTGCATTCAGGCACTATACGATTACGCTGATCTGTTCGTGGTGAATATCAGTTCACCAAATACACCGGATTTGCGTAATCTGCAACATGGGAATGAATTAAAGGAACTGCTCGCTGCGGTTATGAACGAGATGGACGTGCAGCATGCACGAGCAGGCGGAGCGATCAAATCCGTTCTGGTGAAGATCGCACCTGATGTGAATGACCAAGAACTTGAATACATGGTTCGCACCATTGCAGACAGTGGTGTTGCGGGCATTATTGCAACGAATACAACCATCAGTCGTACAGGACTCTCCCACCAACATGCGAAAGAGACTGGTGGTCTGAGCGGTAAACCTCTGCGTGAGCGTTCTACAGAGATTATTCGCCAGATCTATCGTCAGACCGAAGGCAAACTTCCGATCATCGGTTCAGGTGGCATTTTCACCAGTGAGGATGCATATGAGAAAATTAAAGCCGGTGCAAGTCTGGTCGAAATATATACCGCATTGATCTACGAAGGACCTGAGGTGAATCGGCGTATTCATGCCGGACTGCGTGAGTTACTGCGCAAGGACGGTTATCGCCATATCTCTGAAGCGGTTGGTGCGGAGCATCGTTAAGAAGGATTGTGAATCCCCGGAATAATAATATAGAAGCATGGAAGAGCGTAAAATGCTTCGGGACTCTTCCCCCCACCAAACATCATGTATAATGGAATAGAACAGGGGACGCTATAGAGACAGGAGGCATAAGCATGGACGGTAGAGACTGGGGTACATTTTTACTTCCTTATGAACAAGCGGTAGAGGAACTAAAAGTCAAGTTTAAGACAATGCGGGCGGAGCTGAAAAAACGGGAAGAGTATGCCCCGATTGAATTCGTTACCGGTCGTGTCAAAAAAATATCCAGTATTCTGGAGAAATCCAGACGACTGAATGTGTCACTTGATGACGTGGAGACAGGCATTGAGGATATTGCAGGTATCCGTATCATGTGCCAATTCGTAGATGATATCCGTCGGGTTGCCGAATACATTCGAGGCCGCAAGGATCTCACGGTACTTATTGAGAAAGATTATATAACGAATTTCAAAGAGAGCGGCTATCGCAGCTTCCATATGATTATTGAGTATCCCGTTCAGACGGCTCTGGGACAAAAGATCGTATTGGCAGAGATTCAGATCCGGACACTTGCCATGAATTTCTGGGCTACGATTGAACATTCATTAAGTTACAAATTTCGGGAGAGCTTACCGGATGACATGCGAGCCAGGTTGAAAAAAACAGCTGAGGCTGCTTTTGTACTGGATAATGAAATGTCTGCCATTCGTCTACAGATTTTGGAGGCACAGAAGGCATTTGAAGATGATTCCAATATCGTATCAAGAACATTGAATATCATTCATCAATTATACTTCTACCACCTTGTCAGTGAAGCGATTGAAGCACAGAAGCGTTTTAACGATTATTGGGAACGGCATGATATGGAAGGGCTAAAAGACTTGCTGGATGATGTGAAAGAACTTCTGAACAACGCCAGAAAGGGCGAAAATCCGGATGAGCATCTATGAGTCACTGTACATTGATTACTTAATCTACTTCAATCGGGATCAGGATTATTTCGAGTGCCATGAGGTGCTGGAAGAATTGTGGCTTGAACGGAACCGGGATTCTCTCTATAAAGGATTGCTGCAAATTGCGGTTGGTTTGTACCACTTCAGGAACGGCAATCTTCGCGGAGGCACAATGATGTTACAGAGCTCACTTGACCTTCTGGAACCTTATCCTGATACGATTCTGGGCATTGACCTTGGGGCTTTGGTATCGGATGTACGGGGAATCGTGAAGGAACTGTCCCAATCAGATGCTCAGTCTGTGTCATACAGGGATTTATCCATACGAATTGTTGATGAGGTCTTGGAACAGGAGATCTCTAGAAGATCGCTTGAGCTTAAACCTAACATTCCGCAACGCCGGAGTCCTACCAGAGGGCGAATATACGAAGAGAAGATGAAGGCGATGGATCAGGGTAAAAGTTGAGTTGTAATCGGCCGTTAACATTCAAATGAGCATCCCATGGAAATGAATTTCCATGGTTATGAAACACCCCGACGATTCCTGTAAAGGGAAAGATCGGGGTGTTTTTGAATGTTGCGTCATATTCAGATAATTGCAGGTGGCACAGCCTGTCCTTAAACAGAACAGTGTCTGGTGACATAAGTACCTTTATTGTGCTTAATTATGAAAATGATCTATTAGTTAGCTTGCCGAAGGAGTGGCACTGCCTTTATATTTTTGGAAAAATTGTTTGTAATCGTCCAACGTGTAGCCTTGGTCACTGCCATTCTCTTGCAGTCCGCCAACCATGCGGTCTTTCTCCACACCAGCCTCATAATAGACGAGGGTAGGCGTGAACTCGATATTGTAATCGGTCCAACCTGCTTCGAATTCGCGCAGATTGAACTGCGGAAGCTCAATACCTTCACTGTCAACCAGTGGCATCAACTGAGGTGTTGTGGCACGGCAGTGCGAGCAGTCGGAAGCAAAGAAATAAACAAAAAAGCTGTCTTTGTTATCGATTTTGGCTTTGAGATCAGCGGGCACAATAATTTGTTGATAGTTGGGATCACTAAGCAGTTCCCGTGTAGCTGGATTAAGCTTGGAAGCAGCGATGCCATAAGCATTTTCCACTGAATCCATCTGTTTTTTGGATTGCTGGTCTACGACAACCAATGCTGCAATCATAATGACTAAAATACCCAGGAATATAAGGATCGCAGCACTTTTCTTTTTCTTCTTGGATTTCATTGGACATCCCCCATCGATCATATCGAAATATAGTTTGGGCAAAAATAAAGGTTGGGATAATATGCATAAACACCCGAATTTTTGCTCAGGAATCAATCTACTTGCCATTATACTACATTACACGCTGTAGTGGAATAGATACGATATGATAGGAAAGCAAAGCCTGGATATGATAAAATAAAACGATATTGCAATCTTACCAAGACAGGATGAGTGGGAATATGGGTGTAAAGTTACCTTTGATATTTGCTGAGCGAATGAAAAGTTTGCTGGGTGATGAGTTTGAACAATTTATGAAGTCTTATGAACAGTCGCCCCATGCGGGACTGAGAGTGAATACGCTGAAAATATCGATGGAACAATTCGATGATATTGCTCCGTTTGATCTAAGACCTATTCCTTGGTGTGAGACAGGGTTCTATGTACCTCATGGTGTTAAACCGGGGCTGCACCCTTATTATCATGCAGGGCTGTATTATATACAGGAACCAAGTGCAATGGCTCCAGTTGAATTATTGCAGGTGAAACCTGGCGATCGCGTGCTTGATCTGTGCGCTGCTCCGGGAGGGAAAACGACACAGATTGCTGCAAAGCTGCAAGGCAAGGGTGTGCTTGTCACGAACGATATCCATGCTGAACGCACCAAAGCGCTGGCCAAGAACGTGGAATTGTACGGGGTGCGGAACGCCGTTGTTTTGAATGAGTCGCCCGAGCGGATCGCGAATGCATTTCCTCATTATTTTGACAAAGTATTAATTGATGCGCCTTGTTCAGGTGAAGGCATGTTCCGCAAGGATGAAGACATGGTGAAATCGTGGGAACATCATTCGGTGGAAAAATGTGTACTCATGCAGCGGGATATTTTGGAGACTGCGGCACGATTGCTGGCTCCAGGAGGTACAATTGTATATTCGACATGTACCTTTGCGCCGGAGGAAAATGAAGCGATGATTGCGGAGTTTCTGGATCTAAACCGTGATTTTGTTGTGAGGGACATTTCTGAAGAGACAGGATTTGCTCCAGGGCGTCCGGAATGGGTGCGTCAGATGATGCCTGAGAAGGCCGATGAGACCAAAGATGTGCTGGATCAAACGCGTGGTACCGCAAGATTGTGGCCTCACCTTTTGGAAGGGGAAGGACATTATGTCGCCGTATTACATCATCGTGCAGGACAAAGATTAGAAACAGATCAACCAGGAGTAGTTAAAGAAGGAGCAATGGAGTATGGACAGGTCGAGGATGTGTCCAGGAATGAAGTAGAGGGGAACGAGGATTACTCTATTGCTGCTTCTTCAATTGCTATGACCAAGGCTGATCGTAAAAAGGAACGTTTGCTGCGAATCGAATCCAGAGAGTCCCATGACAGACACGCTGGTGGCGGCAAGAATCCGGGTAGAGCGAGCAAAAAAGGTAAGGATCACGGTGGACGTAGATCAGAACGGGGTCAGGGACGCGGAGCTAATCCGGCAAGTATTGATCCGGTTGCGATCTACAGTCAGTTTATGAAAGAACAATTGGAGATTGAGTTAACTGGAGAAACGGTATGTTATGGAGATCGTGTGTATCAATCCTCGGTTGGTGCAGCACGGTTGGAGGGACTGAAAGTCATTCGTGCAGGCTGGTTTATGGGCACGATCAAGAATGGACGATTCGTTCCGTCCCACCCGCTTGCGTGTGCTCTGAATGCATCTGAAGCACGGAGAAGCGTAAATCTGTCATCCACTGATGGCGAAGCCGTGAGATACCTCAAGGGTGAAACGTTAAATATTGAAGAAGAACGAGTGGTGCTCAAGGCGGATACGTTTGCCAAAGGGTACGTTCTTGTATGTGTAGATGGTTATGCCGCTGGCTGGGGGAAATGGCTGGATGGTGTACTGAAGAATGAATATCCGGCAGGTTGGAGGTGGACATCGGCATGAGTGGAAAAGGTAAACAAACGCTGCGTCTGGACAAAATATTAAGCCATATGGGTGTGGGGACACGAAGTGAACTCAAAAAGATGGTGAAGCAAGGCAGAATCCATGTGGACGGCAAAGTGGTTAAAGACAGTGGTGTACAGGTGAATCCCGAGGTCAACGTCATTGAAGCCGATGGCGAGAGGATTGTGTATCGGGAGATGATCTATCTGATGCTGCATAAACCTCCGGGTGTTGTATCTGCTACAGAGGACAACAGAGATAAGACGGTACTGGATCTGCTGCACAAAGAGGATCGGGTCTTCAATCCTTTTCCTGTGGGACGACTGGATAAGGATACGGAGGGACTGCTCATTCTTACGAATGACGGTCCACTTGCCCATGATCTGTTATCTCCACGCAAACATGTGCCCAAAACCTATGAAGCCCGTGTTCTGGGAAACGTGGATGAAGCGGATGTACAACGTTTCAAGGCGGGCATCCAATTGGATGACGGATACGAGACGTTGCCGGCCGAACTGACTATACTTGGTCAGGAAGAGACGGAAGAAGGCACGATCTCGTCGATCTCGCTTATTATTCATGAAGGGAAGTTTCACCAGGTGAAACGTATGTTTCAGGCGGTAGGCAAGCGAGTGATTTATCTGAAACGCGTAGCGATGGGTGAGCTTGAACTAGCTTCCGATCTGGCCATCGGAAGCTATCGTGAACTAACCGCAGAAGAGTTAAGTCTTCTGCGGAAGTAAAAGCTCCCGTCCTTCGCGAAGCGGAGCAGGGAGTTGTGGAGGGAAGCGAAGCCCCGATACCAACGCCGAAGGCGAGAAAGCTCCCGTTCTTCACGAAGTGAAGCAGGGAGCCGGGCAGAGAGCGAAGCCCTGCCCGTAATGGTCCCGGTTAAGCTTGGGCGGGACCGCCGCTGACCAGCGGTGTGCCCGGCAACAAGCGTTCCTACGACAACCGTTACATAGCAAGACCCGACCTAACACCGATGAGCAAGACGGGAGTCCAGAGGGCAGAGCCCTCTGGGGCCCTCCCTCGGAAGGGAGGGTTTGGGTGGGTGCGATTACTACAGAAATGAGGAATGAAGCCAAAATGACTTATAAATTAATTGCACTTGATGTAGATGGAACACTACTGAATGATCATCATGAACTAACCGAGTGGACTCAGGAGACCTTGATCCAAGCTTCCCGTCAGGGAGCAGAGATCGTTCTGTGTTCAGGCAGAGGTCCAGCCAATACCATTCCTTTTATGGAGCAGATGGGACTGGATGGATATGTGATTACACATAATGGCGCCGTAACGGCGCAAGTGGATACCCGTGAGGTGGTTCATCACTTTGCATTAGATGGACAAGGACTGGAGCCGATCATATCCTACTGTCGAACCAATGGAGTACATTTTGACATCAATACGGCATTTGGTCTGTATGTGGATCAACCAGAAGGTCTCGGGTTGCAGGTGCGTGAGATGTATTACAACTTTATGGCAGAGCCAATGAAGCTACCCAAGTGGGTTGACATGACAGAACCACTGGCCAAATTCACTGCATTTGGACCGATTGAACAGATGGATGCCGTGCTTCAGGAGTGGTCTACCTGGAATCTGCCTTATTATATGACACGGAGTGGTGATTTTTTTATTGACCTGATGCATCCCGAAGCGTCCAAAGGTGCTGCACTTAAAAGACTTGCCGAATCCAAAGGAATCAAGCCTTCGGAAATCATGGCGATTGGCAACTACTTCAATGATATTACGATGCTGACCTTTGCGGGCAAAGGTATTGCTATGGATAACTCACCGGACGAGGTGAAAGCTGCTGCGGACGAGGTGACACTCTCCAATAACGACCAAGGTGTTGCACACGCAATCCAAAAATATGTGTTATCGGTCTAACCTTACATCTTATATTTGAAATGCACGTTTCCCTCATAATCTACCTTCCTTAGGGGCATCCTAAGAGAATAACGTTAGGAATGGAGGAGGGCATGTGATGAAATATGATGTGGAATTGGTTGCAGACCTGCGGACATCAGGTGGAGAAGTGCAGGACGTGATGGTCAATGGTCAATATGCAGGGTCACTTTTTCTTGTATACAGAGAAGGAGATCGTTTATCAGGCAGTCTTCAGATCGAGCAGGAGTCTCTGCCAGATGACACAGAGCAACTTATTGTGGATAAAGTGCATGCCTATGTCCGATCTCTTGCAGATGCATTGGAAGCTGCATATTATGAAGTGCTGGTTAGTTGCGGCTTACTACATTCGGTTCTGCATAAGCCTGAGTCAGAGACAGTGTGGGCGTCTGAAAATACCAATCATGACGAAGGCGGTCATGACGATACAGACTGCAGTGACAGTAAGGTAATTCCTGTATCACAAGCCGAGTCGTTTACATATGAAGATCGGGATCAGGTTCTGGAGATGGAAATAGTAAGCGCAGGGCGCAGCATATCCACGTATATATTCAATGATGTCGAAGGACAGGAACTTGCAGAAGCTTCCTTAAAACAATATGGCGCTGATGTACAAGGTGAAATACACTGGTATGACGAGCCGGAAGAGAATCAAATGGATGCTGCGGCAGAGTTGCTGGTCAGAGAGTTGGATGAGGACATCATCGATACGATTACGATCCGCATGTGGCATCAGGGTAACGAACTCGAGACGTTAGAGTGGATACATCGTGATTTCACCGAGGAGTTTGAGGATACCGATGAATCGGATCTGGATGCGTCGGAAGCTGCTGAAGAAGCATGTTATGTCATGCTGAGACGTAAGGATCGGGAGTTCCGAGTATACGAGCTGTTTCTTCAGGAACGAGGTGGATTGCCTGTTGGAACAGCAACGATAGACACTTCTCAGTCCGATCTGACGGGATACATTGATTATGAGGTTCCTGGAACCAGCGTGCAGCGAAAGAATCTGGTCGAAGTGTTGATGCAGGAGCTGGACAAGGAAATGGAGTTTGATACGCTGCACCTTACGATGTTGTATCGAAATCAGATTATTGATGAAGCCAGAATAGATGGGTAAAGGGCAACTGCCTTTTACCTTTTTTTGTTCTCATTTTGACGAAAAAATCATTTCCCGGTATAGTACCATTAGTTTAATCGAGATCAGGAAGCGGAGGAAAACAATCATGCACTCATTCCGAATCAGTAACGAATATATTAACGATGGTTTTCAAGCGGTTCAGGCGAAGCCCGAAGATACGGAAGATGTGATGTCGCTGTTGGTGGAGACAGCCGAATGGTTACAGAGTCAAGGTTCTTCCCAATGGAGCGCTTTGCTTGAAGGCGAAGATTCACATGATACGGCAGGGGCAATTCGGCGTGGGGATGTGTTTGTATTTAAAAAAGGAGCGGACGTAGCCGGGATGGTCATCCTTATGGTTCAGCCAAGCCCGTGGGATATTCATCTCTGGGGTTCAAAAGCTCACCCCGAGGATGGAGCAGTATATCTGCATCGGCTTGCGATTCGAAGAAAATATGCCCAGAGCGGTCTGGGACGGTCCATTTTGCAATGGTCCAGCAGCGGCATTCAGTTTGAAGGCAAACATACGGTCCGCTTGGATTGTGGAGCAAACAATACGACGTTGAATGCTTTTTATGCACGGAATGGTTATACCTTCTTGGGTGAGACAGATGGTTACAGTACATATGAGAAGCCTGTGGAGCTACTGAACTGAGAATTGTGACTGACCAATGGAAAGGTTGACGACAATCGCGAGGAGTTGATTGCTGGTTTAGAGCTTTTGCTTCTGAGGGGCATGCTTTATGAATATGTTGTATATACGAGTTGGTGAACAAAAGTTGATGGAGCGGTTTATATAGCCAAAAGTTTGCAGTATCTTTCGTAATATAGATGTTCCGGCTTCGCTATGTCATAATGGATCTATAGCCGTATCCAGATATAAATGGATCATGAATGAAGATGCATTGAAAGAAGTAAGTTAGAAAGGGGGAAACTAACGGTGAAATTGCTGCAGGCGCTTTTCTTTCCTCCGGAGCAGCCCGGAGGTGTATCCTCTATGATTCCGTATATGCAAGAGAGATTTACAGCCCCGAGGTGGGAAATGGATCTGTTCTCGTTGCCGAAGCGGATTCGCAACAAGGGCAGAGAGGAAGTTCAGTTCGAAACGTTTGACTGGACGGAGTATCAGGATAGTCCTGTTGTCCAAAAATATATTCAAACCTATCGTGATTATCTATGGTGGACCAAACTGCGTATTCAGAAGCCCTATGATCTGATCCATGCTCACCACCCGATTGCAGGACTTGCGATGAAATCGGTATTCCCGGACACCCCCCTCATTCAGACGATTCACTCCAGTTATGAACGGGAATTAATTCTTAATGGACGCATTGAAACGGATGGACCGGAGCATCGATTCCTGCTTGCGATATATGGTGAGCTGGAACACCAGGCAGAACGCCTCTTAACAGTGTCGGATTCATTCCGTCGTTATCTGGCTCCCTACGTGAAGGAACCTGATGTCATTGGTGTGATACCCAATGGATTCGATGAGAAGCGGTTTAAGCCGATTCCTCATGATAATGCGATACCACAGTTGGTCACGGTATGTCGGCTTGTTCCGGCGAAAGGGTTGGATATTCTTTTCAAAGCTTGTGCCGAACTGAAGGACCGAGGGCATGATTATGTGTTACATATTATTGGAGATGGACCGATTCGTCCTGATTTGGAAGAATTGGCGCAGCGATTGGGGATCTACAATGAAACCATTTTCTATGGTTACACACTGCATCCTGAAGAATTTATGCCATTCTTTGATATTTTTGTACTTCCTTCACGGGCGGAAGCCTTTGGTTCCGTCTTCGCTGAAGCAGCGCTGAGTTGTCTTGCCCTTGTGGGTACGGATGTAGGTGGTATACCGGAACAGATCGAGAACGGTAGCAATGGGTTGCTTGTACCGGCAGAAGATCCTTCTGCATTGGCTGAAGCGCTTGGAAAGGTGATGCTGGACCCGGCTTATCGTTATGAACTTGCCCGTTCAGCGTGTGAAAAAGCCAAGACACATTACTCGCTCGGCAGATCAGTCAATGAGTTGAAAAAGATGTATCTGCAGTTTCCTAGCAAAGCCTAAAACGTAGAGCAAAAAGCCGCTGTGCTAAACAGCGGCTTTTTGTCATGTTTAAGGAAACAGTGCCCGCGATGACTTGTGGATATGAAACAACCGGATGCTCATATTCATGAAAAAGCACATCACCGTTTATATATTGTTGCGTCCACGAAAGGCGCCCCAGCGATTCAGTACCAATTTGGCAGCCCAGATCAGTGCCATACTTCCGAAGATCGGGTAAAGGATGGATAGCAGCGAACTGAATCCAAACTGACTAAGTGAGTAACAGAGCAGCATAATGGTTAATGTAATGAGACGGGGATGGACACGTATATGTTGTCTAAGTTGCAAGGTCATTCCATAGATATCGGCTACAAAGGTACTGAATATTTCCATGAAAATAAGGGATACATATACAGATTGCACTGCCCATCCAAGTTGGAAGGCAATACTGCCCATCGGGATTTCGAATTGGATGATGCCCGGCATCTGTGCTGACATTGCAAAATGAGCTGCCATGAGCATGAAACCTACCCCAATTCCACCGAGTACGCCGCCCCACTTCAGTACATTCCGACTGCGAATCTGGTTCCCAACAGGCACCAGAACAGCCTGGGCTAATACCAGATTGAATGAAGTATACAGCAGTGGAGACAGCCACACTTGCATAGGGTTTGAGTCTGTGGTCAGTGTGATGAATCGGGAAGCACCTGGATGATGGATGGTACTGGTGATCATAAGCAGAGATAATAGGAGCATCATGGGAACAACGATGCTATTCATTTGAAGGATGGCTTGAATGCCCCGACCGAGAAGCAGATATGTGCCTACAAGTGTGACGATCAGACCGGTCTGATAATGCAAACCCAGATGTTCGACAAAAACGGAACCTGCTCCGGCAAGCATGACACTGTTCACGCCAATGAGAATGAGAAGGGTCACCCACGTGATCCATTTGCCCGCCTTGTGGCCGAATAGATGTTTGTTCAGATCTTCATAAGAGCGGGACCCGGTATCGTGAGCAATCAGCATCATTTTGGTACCTAACCAGACAAAGAGCATGGTGGATAAGCCTATGGTGACGGTGGCCCATTTGCCATACTGGGTAAAAAACTGCAAAATTTCCTGGCCTGTAGCGAAGCCGGCTCCGACAACCGTTCCGATGTATGTAAATGCGATCTGCAGCACCCGAAATGCCTGTTTCATGTGTTTCCCCTCTCAGGCCCCTGTTTAGTTTGGACATGCGGGTACCATGGTACAAGGTATGCTTGACCCACGAAAGTCATGACAATCGATAATGAGCTATGGCTTGAAATACGTCCCAAGGACAGTGCCGAGGCAATTTCGCTTGAACTTATAGATAGATATATGATACTTTTACCTCATAGGATAGGCTTGGGAGGTCAAATCATGGAATTATTGAAACAACGAATTTTACAAGAGGGTGTAGTCATCTCGGATCAAGTATTGAAGCTGGATGGTCTGCTGAACCATCAGATTGATCCTGCATTAACAATGGAGATGGGACGTGAGTTCGCTGCCCGTTTTCGTGAAAGTGGAGTGACTCGGGTGATCACGGTGGAATCCTCAGGGATTCCGGTTGCGTTTGCCGCAGCGTATGAACTTGGGGTGCCACTTGTATTCGCCCGTCGCAAAAAAACACTTCTGGCTGATCCTGATGCTTACTGTGAACGTGTTCCTTCCTTTACCAAAGGAATTGTAACGGACATTATGGTATCACGCGAGTTCATTCATGAGAATGACCGTATTTTGTTCATTGATGATATTATTGCCAATGGAGATGCCGCTCGTGGCGTCATCAAAATAATTGAGCGTTCCGGTGCGGAACTCGTCGGATTCGGCGTTGTGGTCGAGAAAAGTTTCCAGGCAGGTGCACGCACGATTCGTGAACAGGGGATTCCGGTGGAAGCCTTGGTACGCATTCGTTCTCTGAACGATGGAACGGTACAATTTGACGATAACGAAATGTGACATTTTAAAGGAATAGGGCCTATTTTTTGAACTATGCCTTTGCATGACCGCGGATTTCATTTATAATGGGGTTATGTTAGGGAGAGGAGGCAACACCATGGGGAACCAACCGGCAACAGAACAATTTTTTAATGATAAGCTGGCGGAATCGAAAGTTCATTTTGAACGTGCCCTGGATTGTAAACATACGGAATTCGATGACCTTTATCCCTATATGATTGAACATCCTCAATTTTTCTGGTACAAACGCTACGTTGCCTGGTCAGAATTACTGACGATTGTAGGCTTATGCGAAGAGTTGTCCTTCTCTTGGAAAGAACAATTTACACCGCATCAAGTGGAGTACCTTGAAGAACGTGTGATGTCCGCCAAAGTGCTTGATTTTTGGTTCGAGAAGAACGACAGCAAAGAGCACGCGCAGCGGTAACTTTCAGTCGGGACATAATTTCGAATGACATGACAGTCCAATACAGTCACGTGAGACCTAAATGACTTTTCATTTAGGTCTCTTTTTGTAAATAAATTTGGAATATAGGAGCCATGCGCATGATTAGTGATACACAATTGGATGCCCTGCGTCTGTCAGGTGAGAAAGTCAGAGTAGTACGGGACGAGCTGGAATCGAACGATGTAACCGGGATTGTTGTTGCCTGGGATGGGGAGCAGGTACTTATCCGTCGTCAGAATCGACGTGTCGTCAAGTTGGATCGTGGTTACCGATATCAGTTATTCAGCGAACCGCGCCAGAGCCCACTTGGTGAGTAACAACTAGTACCAGGGCAGAACCGTGAGCGTTTAAATGTTTGGAATTACCATGATTACTTGGCATAATTGTCTCGCTCGGGAGAGAAGATAGGTACAGTGAGGAAGATCTGTAACTATAGCCGAGAGGGTGTGCTACAAGCCATGACATTGATGAATGATAAAGTTCATGCCTACAAAGATCAGATTGGAGCATTAAGCGATGTGCTGCCAGGTGTGGTCAAGTCGTATCATGAGTTTACGGGAGAATGTTTTCAACCTGGTGTGATTGATGCCAAGACAAAACAGCTGATTGCGCTCGGCATTGGATTGTTCGCCAACAATGAGGTATGTACCTTCTACCATGTAGAAGAAGCCCGTGCCAAGGGCGCTACAGATCAGGAGATTATGGAGACCGTTGCTGTGGCCGGAGCTGTAGGCGGCGGACATGCCTTGTCTCAGGGCGCGATGCGAGTGCAGAAGGCGCTGCATTAAGTGCAGATGGGGTAGTCAAAGACTGTTCTCATAAAAGGGAAGACAAACAAAAAGAGGAGGTTCCGAATTGATCCGGAACCTCCTCTTTCTTTATCCTGCCTACATTTTACCCAACATTTTATCATACATAAACTGTCCAGTTACCCGACGTGCTGTCACGTAGCGGTCATTGAAGTATGGATTCGATAACTTCGTGATGCTTACACCTTTACTGCTGGAGGCGTGAGCAAACTGTCCGCCGCCGATATAAACACCTGTATGTGAAATGCCTTTGCCTGTTGTGTTAAAGAACACCAGATCACCTGTCCGAACATTGCTCTTGGCTACCGGAGTACCTGCTTTGGCTTGCTGTTGCGAAGTGCGTGGCAATTCAATGCTGTATTTGTTGAAAATATATCTCATAAACCCGGAACAATCGAAGCCGGCCAGAGTCGTGCCACCCCACTTGTAAGGTATACCTGTCATGTTGTTCACTACGGAGTTAATACTGCTTGCCTCTGTGCTTGTTGCCCCGGATGTAAATAGTACAGCCGCTCCAAAAATGGAGATAATCAGTTTTTTCAAAATCAATGTTCTCCCTTCGATGCCTACGGAGTTAGCTAAGGGTTCGGTAGAAGGTTCCCTATATTTCCTATGTATAAGAATAATTCACCCAAAATGGTTCCCCCGTTTTCAAATCTGAAACTCGGCAAATGAATAATTAAGTTTTTGTAACTATTTGAAACTATATTGCATAAATGCGTAATTGTCAAACCCATTTAAAACCCTTCTTAGTGCCCCAATGTTATCGGAATTACAGTTTTTTTAGGCAAGAAGGGATTAAGTTTGGGTATCATTCATGACAAAAACGTCATTATTGATTCGTTTAAGACGAATTTGGATAAATAAATAGGTTTGTCATGAGTTGAAAGAACTATTCCGTTATGTAGAATTAAAGAGATTATATTGATTAAGTTGCATATATTGACAAAAATATATTTTTTGCATATTATCTCATTATCCACACCACATATTGGATGAAAATAGATTTTATTGGTTTATACATTCAAATGAAGGAGGTGTAGGGACTGGCTTATAGGTAAGGTAGAACTTTGGGTTTTATTAAAATGAACATGGGAGAGTGTTACATTTGAAAGCGAAGAAAATAGTTACTTTTGTCCTGGCATGCACCATGGTGTTCTCAACAGTTGGAATGGCAGTTTTCCCTGTAGCGACGGTATCTGCTGCAGATGCATCGGGAACCACAGCGAGTATTTCTGATATTTTGAAGAACCAGCTGCCGGATGGAGGTTGGAGAAAAGATTATAAACAAACAAGCGGAGAGTGGGCGAAGTCCACGATAGACAACAAGGCTACATACTCAGAAATTAGAAGATTGGCGAAAGAATTTAAGAAGACGAATGATCCGCGTTACTCCGCAGCTGCAATCAAAGGAATTAACTTTTTGATCAATATGCAGTATTCGAACGGCGGATGGCCGCAAGTCTATCAAAGCTCCGGATATCACAAACATATCACTTACAATGACGATGCCATGATTAATGTGATGATCATGCTCGATGAAGTAGCATCACGCAAAGGTGATTTCTCGTTTATCGACAGTACACTTGCCAATCGCAGTAAAAATTCAGTTGCCAAAGGTGTGGAGGCGATTCTGAATACACAAGTCGTTTCAGGCGGCAAGTTGACAGCGTGGGGACAACAACATGATTCCAGTTCCCTTAAACCGGCGAGCGCAAGAATCTACGAAGTACCATCGTTGACAGCTGGAGAGAGTGTAACGATTGTTAAATTCCTGAAAACGAGACCTGCCAACGCCAAAATTACCGCATCCATTAAAGGAGCGGAGGAATGGTTTAACAAGGTGAAAATTACGGGTTACAAGTATGAAAGAGCCAATGGAGATAGCAAAATTATCGCTGACTCCAAAGCGGCACCGATTTGGGCACGCTTCTATGAGATCGGAACGGATAAACCAATCTTTATTGGTCGTGACGGGGTAGTTAAATACAAATTAAGTGAGATTGATAAAGAAAGAAGAGGCGGTTACGCATGGTATGGTAACTGGCCTTCCAAGCTGTAATTTGTAGTATCCGTTGCATTCGCTTTAATGAACTTATAACAATGAGCATTTAAAGGTAAAGCCCGAATCGACATGGACGTCTGGTTCGGGCTTTCATGTTATTATTTTCAGTATTGACATGATAGATTCTGCATGATATATTATTTCTTGTCGCTGAGATTGGTCAGTGAGATACAATATGCGGTCGTGGCGGAATTGGCAGACGCGCACGGTTCAGGTCCGTGTGGGCTAACCCCCCGTGGAGGTTCGAGTCCTCTCGACCGCATCTAATAAAAAGACTCCTTAAGCTAACGCTTAAGGAGTCTTTTTTGTTTGCTTTTTTTGATATTATCTTTTTAGTCTGACGGACCTTTATTGTGCTGCGGTAATATTAATGCTGTCAATATTCGGTCCTTCGGTTCCCGTGGTTACAACTTTCAAGGTATTGGTTCCCGTGTTCATGGGGACCTGTATTGTTTTTTCAACCCAAGTGGACCAGCTTCCTGTTGCCGGAAAGGACTCGTTGCTGATGACTTTGGCTCCGTTAACAAAAATGTCAAGGTTACGGGTTCCGCTTTCCAGCGCATAACGAATCTTTACGTTTTTGGTACCTGTAATCGTATTGTTAATGGCGTTCCATTGAATGGCTGAACCAGTCGTTGCATTGAAGTTGACATACCCGGAGCCAGTGTAACCAGGGTAGATCGTTTCAATGGTAGCATCCGTAAGAGTTGTTCCGGTCTCGGCTTCATAAGTAGTGCCACTACCTGTATTTCCGCCGTTATTCCCGCCAGTAATGTTGGCAACAAACGTTGTTACGCTCTGAGCCGGGAGCTGTGCCGTGAAGGCCCCATTGGATACGTTAAGCGAGGCCGCACTTGCCAGGTTGCGACTGCTGTCCGTAACCCATGAGGACACCGTGGAGGCATTACCATTTTGCAGAACGAATTTTTGGCTTGTGGCCGAAGTTCCACGGTTAATTGCTACGACAACGACCTTGTTATCCCCTTTGTAGGCAGAAACAAATGTGTTCGTATCCGGGTTTTTGGTTGCATCCACTCTGAGATAGCCAGGACGTACAAATTTGGAGAAATGGGCCATATTATACCCGCGTTTGCTTATGGTACCGTCTTCTTTCATCGGACCATACTGTCTGCGGATGTACCACCACACATAGGCTTGGAAATCACCTTCTACCATGGCATTGTGCATGTGATAGGAAACTTCTAGTGCTTCAGGCCAGCGGTCTGCTGAATTGTTGTCACTGTTTGGAACATACACCTCAGTCATCCACAGTTCTTTGCCAGCTCCTTTTTGCTTAAAGAGAGGGTAGGCAAAATTCGAAATCTGGGTTCCGTACGTATGTGCTCCCAGAATGTCCATGTTGGCAAGGGCCTGCGGATCATTCAGGATTGGGTCAGATATGTTCTTTAAGTACTGGAAGGATTCAGGTGCCATGACTTTGGTACCTTGAATGGAACCAGCATTTTCTTTCATGAATCGAAGGATCTCTTGTGGAGTCCACCAGGTCCAGTCATGAGCATAATCCGGTTCATTTTGTACCGAAATGGCATAGAGATCTACACCGTTATTTTTCATGTAGGATACAAAGTCGTTCAGATGTTGCGCATATGCGGCATACTTGTCGTATTTCAGACGTTTGGCATTTGTATCCCCGTTACGGTTGAATGTTTCAACCATACTGCTCGGAGGATTCCAAGGGGATGCGAATACGATAGCCCCCTTTTCAATAGCCCGTTTGGCTGTGGCAACTTCACGATACCAGTTATTAGAATCTGGATCGACGTAGATCCTGAGAATTGAAAAGCCTAACTGATTCTGGTCGTTACCGAAAGCAGTTTCACGCTGAGCGGGCGTCAGATCACCAATCCAGGCAGGAAGGTTAATACCCCCAAAACCCTTGATCAGTTGTTTTTCCGAGGACAAATTAATGTTGGCATCACTTGCCGCCGAAACTTGTGTAGGACTTAACATGAGGGGCAGAGCTGTTAAGCAGGCCAATAAAACATTGATCGTTTTTTTGAATTTGAATTTCATTACTGTCATCCTCCTCGATAATGGTAAATGGTTACATAGAGAAACCGCGACCAGGGTAACAAATAAGAAGAATTGATAGTCTGCATTTATTTTATGTAAACCCTTTCAAAACCCCCTTCCACAAATCATAGGAAAGAAATAAAACACACTAACTTCTTTCATTTGTTGATTCTACTAAATAATTCCTATACTGAAAACCTGACAAATTACAGTATTTCTTCTAATTAATCTCTTTTTTCTACGGTTCAATGACAGTTCCTGTCTGAATAGAAAGGTGAAGAGTGGGATGTTGTAGATTCTCGGCTAAGATAGAGGTCTCCAATGGTGGAATGTTGTTTTAAGGAAGGCTTTGGCTTACATATTACTCCCTTCAATATCAAACAATGAGATCACAGAAACTTACGGGGAGGGAATCATGATGAAGGAAAAGAGAAAGCACTACTATCGGTTCATTGCAGGTTGCATGGCATTGTTGATTGTCATTTGCGCAGGCATATCGGCAGGAGGGAAAACAGCGGCCGCTTCAGAATCCACATCGAATCACAAACGGTTAGCGATTATTATCGATGATGTTGGTAACGACATGAAGGGTACGGCGGAGATCCTGGCGATGCCAGTTAAACTAACGGTAGCAGTTATGCCTTTTTTGCAGACAACGAAGAAAGATGCGATAGCTGCACATGAAAAGGGAATGGATGTAATTGTGCACATGCCCATGGAACCCAAAAAAGGAAGACCTGAATGGCTGGGCCCGGGTGCAATCACATCCAATCTGACAGACGAAGAAGTCCGCTCACGCGTGGAGAAAGCAATCGATGATGTGCCTTACGCGATTGGCATGAACAATCATATGGGTTCCAAAATTACTTCGGACAAACGCATCATGTCCATTGTGCTCGATGTATGCAAAGAGCGGGGCCTCTTCTTTGTCGACAGCCGTACGAATTTTCGCTCCGTGGTGGGGGAACTTGCCATATCCAAAAATATGCCGCCTGTAGGTAATGACATTTTCCTGGATGATCAAAACTCCAAGCAACACATTCGCAAGCAAATGAATCTGGCAGCTCAGCGATCCATCGACAAGAATATATGTGTTGTCATTGGTCATGTCGGACATACGGGGATGAACACCTCCGCAGTGATTCGTGAATCCGTCTCCCGTCTGCAGGGGCAGGTTGAGTTTGTAGGAATCGGTGATCTGGTTCGAGATGTGTGGCAATGGCAGTCTGCACCTACACTACCGACAGATAATAAATAATGCCCTTGGCAATAGACTCTGCGATTCGTTTTTGCTCAGCGGGATCACTCATTCTGGCTCGATCTTCGGCATTGCTCAAAAATCCGGTTTCGACGATGACGGCAGGTTGCTTCACGTAATTCAATAGATAAAAGGGCTTGCCCCACACAACCCCGTGCTCCGTTCCGAACAATTGGTTCATGGCGTTCTGAATGGATTGGGCCAGCAAATAACTCCTGCCTTCCTTCTGGTGCAGTACCACCGGACCGTGTGCAGCCGATCGGGGACTCCAGTTCGCATGGATGCTGACGACGATATCTGTACTTACTTCTTCGCTAAGGCTCTTGCGTTGGGCAAGATCCTTGGTATGACGGGAGCGGCTGTTCAGCCAGCGGTTCTCATCACTAAGTGCATAATCACCAAGTCGATTGATGATAACGGCATAACCTTTGCTGCGAAGCAGGAGATAGACCTTTTGGCTAATGGCCAGGTTGATATCTTTTTCCAGAACGCCTTGGGCTGACGTACCACCATCAATACCGCCATGGCCGACATCGAGCAGGATCACGGGTGCTGCAAAGGCATGATGACTTGAACGGTAAGCATCTCCATCGGTCACCGGCAACATGGATGGACTGTTCTGGGACGGAACTGCTTTTCCATAAGCAACATGGGGTAGCATGGGAAGGCAATAGAAGCTGATTAGCAAGGCTACCGAAGCGGTCAGCAGCTTATACATGGCAATACACACTCCTTCATGAAATAGGTATGGGATGCAGATTAATGGCTGTCTGGATACCTTTGGCATTAGACTGTGCATTTTGAGGTTTTTCATACCCTTTTCAATAAAAAAATGTTTAACCATAACACATCCTGCACACAATAGAACTATCGTAAGCTCTGCGAATGTGCAGGAGCGAAGGAGGCAGATGTTATGGCCAAAAGTGATGAATTGGTAAAATATATTACGCAGCGTGTTGTTCATTATATCGATACGCCGAAGGATGAGCGGAAAGAGCGGGCCAAAAGGAAAGAGCCGTGGGCGATGAAATGGTTTGGTATGATTCCGTTCGCTGTATCCCTGTGGGTGGGGAAAAAGGAAAAGGAATTGGATACACCGTCTCATAAACGAAGTTCTTCAGGCAAAGGATAACTTCGCATGCCTACTCCACTCAGCGAGTTTGAAGACACGCCCTATTGTAAAACCAAAAGACGCAATCCCTTTAATTCATGGGAAGGCGTCTTATTTGTTGTGGATGTCTAATTGTTCTAACATTCTTGAATGATCTGTAGAGTTAACTGTCCGTCAAGGCTTCATGATGTAAAACTGACCGTCTTGTTGTAATGTGCTCATAGGCACAAAACGTTGAATAGATGTTTTACCGCCTAGCGCTACATATAGAATGGGCTCTGCTTCCTGTTCTGTATGCCATAGCTGATATCCGCTAACGGGTAGAGGACCGCCGTATATGACATTATGATCATCCGCTGAGAAAACAATCTCTTGAATCTCCCCATGTTGTATCACATTTTGTGCCCGGTCGGCCGCAACAGGCTTGGATGTAATCCATAACAGATTATCAGCCGGATTGAAGGCTGGTCGCAGATGAAGTGGATCGACTGAACCAGATGGAGCTGTGGTTAATTGAGTTATGCTCGCAGAGACTTGTTTGGAATCAGCCTCCAGCAGGTTCAGAAACTCGGAAGGTAGTACATCTCCGTTCGTAGCATCAATATAAAGTGCAGGTTGACTAGGTTGTTCCACTTTCCAATATGCCAGCAGGGGAAGAGCATAACCAAGATGAAGCTCTCCTCCGCCAGCAAGTAACGCTTCGAGGTTCATATGTTGTCGATCTAAGGCTTGTCCAAGAAGTTCATTGTTGTATGGTGACTGTTCTCCTTGACCATATTCACTAAGCATCATATGTCCCTGTTCTGTGGCGGTAATAATCATGTATCCGATAGGTTTACCCTCAAATGCAGCTTCCACCAGCCAGCTATGTGTACCCGGCCCTAGAGGATAGAAGTCCAGGTCGGCTTTCTTCCAATTTGCTTCGGCGTTAGCCGTACCGAGTGTAACTGCTTGTTGCTCTGCAAATCGTTGCACAGCAGCGGGAGCTAGCTTGTCATTCTGGAATGCATGATGTTCGGGACTATATTCTGTGGATGATACGAGAGATCGTGAAGACGTTTTTTGTTCCTCGGCATTGGCTATCGACCAGTAGGAGAATAGGGCAAGACAACTGAGCAAACCCAAGGTCATACAGGTTGTTTTCCGAGCGTTGTTCCAACACGTATGGAAGAATTGTTTCAAATTCACACCTACTTTTCATTTATCCGTTACCTGAGTCGGTCCTAGTTTCATTCTAGGGGACAGGCTATGCAAAGGTTGCCGCAACCTGTCGGGCAGCTGATCATGAATAAACACTACTTTTGCCAGCATTTGCAGGAAAAGTAGTGTCTTCGTCTATCTTAAGTGAAACATGCCGCTGCTAATCGCAGTCACTTTCACTTTGGGTTCATATTGCCAGATCATCTCGGTCCGGCGTGTCTCGTATTGCAATTTCATGGCTTCACGATCGATTACCGCCTGCTTGGCTTTCTCTTCTTCGGCTTCTGTCTCGGTGTCGATCGGTATTACGGCCTCTGCGGCCAGTTCTACATCTGCTCCAACGGTTTTAGCGTTAGCGTTAGTTATATCCAGAACTTTTTTCAGGGGTACAGGTGACGTGCGGTTAGAATGGAGATTCTCCGTGGCTGAGGCTGTGTTACTTGTTGGTTCCACCTCAGGCGTATCTTCCCGGAGTACTGCTTCATAATAAGTGTCCAACACGTCCAGTTCCAGATCAAGTCGCTCTTGGGCTTTCTCAGCCCAGCTATAATCGAGTTCCAACAAGCGGTTCGTCAAATGAGATTCGAGAGCAGCTCCGGCATCGGATAACGAAACTTTAGCTGTCTGCACATGCATGTTCTCCGCGAGCCTTGGACTGAGATCACGTCGATTCAGCTTGGTTCCGAATTTCTCTATAATTTCACCCGAGCGAAGGGAGATGCCGAGAAAATGCAATTCCTCCCGTTTCAAATCACAGGCGAATTCTACCTTGAAACAGACACCGAGCCAAGGCTCATATACGGCTGGCGCTGTAGCGCGCAATTGCCGTTTGGCAGCCTGTTCGAACAGGTTCACGAAGGCACCGCCTTCACGGGCTGCAC
Source organism: Priestia sp. FSL H7-0729 (assembly GCF_038005685.1). Lineage (NCBI taxonomy): Bacteria > Bacillati > Bacillota > Bacilli > Caryophanales > Bacillaceae > Priestia > Priestia sp. FSL H7-0729. Next base: position 130,554 of record NZ_JBBOTQ010000008.1, on the reverse strand, counting down.
CGAAAATCTGCTGCAGCCTGCGACTGCCATACACCACTTCTTCACGCAATATTCGTCCTGGTCCCAGTAGTGGCATGGATGGAGTAATGCCGAAGTAACGACCCAGGATGGTTTCTTTTGGCTGCTCGCCTTGAGGAATGCCGTTGGTCACGCCATTTTTTTCAGCAGGGTCAGGTACAATTGAAGGTAATGCTTGCGCAGCTTTGGCTTCTGCAGCTTCGGTGGCCTGCTGATAACTGTCGGGATCGAATATAAATGTAAAGGACATCGTCTCAGCGGGTGCTCCGGTTCGCTCCACGAACCCCCAATAATAGGGGCGATTGGTCAATGCTTTGTCCGCCTCGGGCGAAAGTTTGACTGTAACATGTGCAGGTGAACGCTCCATAATCTGACAATCGAGTGCTTCCAGATAGGTGAGAACATAAGCCTGCACTTCATGGGGAGACATGGTCATGGGTCAGCTACCTCCTTTGCGAAGATCTAACAACCCGGATACGGCAGGGCCTTCATCGGCAACCTCACGTTGAATGGAACTCAGCGATTGTCCAAGTGAATCCATTTTACGGCGAATATCTTCATCATTTTGTGATTCCAACATGATTTTGTACAGGCTTTTCTCAATGGACTCCTTCTTCTCCAGCCGTTCCAGAATGACATCCAGCCCGCCGATCACCATCTCAAACATATTGATCTTCTCATGCAGCAGATTCAGAATATGTTCCTCAATGGTTCCAGTCGTGGATAGGTTGAAAATGTTTACATCATTTTGCTGCCCCAGCCGGTGTACCCGCCCGATTCGCTGCTCTACGCGCATAGGGTTCCAAGGCAGATCGAAGTTGATCATATGATGGCAAAATTGCAGATTAATGCCCTCGCCACCCGCTTCGGTTGCAATCATGGCCTGCACGCGCCCGCGGAAGAGATCCATCATCCAGTCTTTTTTTCCTCGATTCATACCACCCCGATAGGGTACAGCCGTAAGCCCATTGTTGCGGAAATAGTTTAGCAGATACTCCTGCGTGGCCCGGTATTCGGTGAAGATAATTACTTTTTCATTCATGTTCCGAATCAGTTCCATCGTTTTCTCGGCTTTGGTATTTTCCTTGATCGCTTTAATATGAGCAACGAGTTCCCAAATCTTGTCCCGAAGGGGAGAGTCCAGCGGAAGTTTCTTCGACAGATTAACTAGTGTCACGAATACCGCATCTCGACTACTACATACTTCACGCTGCAATGTAACAAGGGAGAGCATACTGCTCAGGTTGCCGCCAGCTTCCTGGTACTGGTCTTTAACAAAGGAAGTCACACCATCATAAAGCGCTTGTTCTTCGGGCGATAGTTGCAGATTCACGTTGGAGACGTTCCGTTTCGTAAATTGAACGGGGCCTTCGCCGCGGCGGTTACGAATCATGACTTTGGATAACTCGTTCTTAAGCTGTTCCTGATTCTTCGGAACCCGCTTGTCTACAACAAAGTTGGCCGCGAAGTCACCCTGACGACCCAGTTGACCGGGCTTCAGCAGGTTGATCAGATTGAACAATTCGCTCATATCGTTCTGCACAGGTGTAGCTGTGAGCAGCAAACAATACTTTTTGCGCAATTTCAGCATGAATTGATAGTTGGTTGTTTTCTTGTTTTTGAGTTTATGGGCCTCGTCAATAATAATCATGTCGTAATCGGTATTCAGCAGCATATCTTTATGCGGATCACGTTTGGCTGTATCCATGGAAGCAACAACCACTTCATTTTGCCAGGAATAAGCCTTTTTCTGGGCAATCGCAGGGATGCCAAACTTTGAATTCAATTCCCGTACCCACTGCAAGACAAGAGACGCCGGTACGAGAATGAGTACCTTGGATACGAGACCCCGAACCATATATTCTTTCAGAATGAGACCGGCTTCAATGGTTTTGCCAAGACCCACCTCATCGGCGAGAATGGCCCGGCCTGACATTTCAAATAATACTCTGCGTGCAGTGTCCATCTGGTGAGGGAGTGGAGTGAGGCCTTGCAGATGCTTGAGACATTGGATCTCGTCAAAATTGGGAATCAGATTGGTTTCTTCGGCTTGAATGCCCAGTTGGAAGAGTCGATAATCCCCCCAAGGGCCTCCTTTATCCAGTCGTGATTCCAATTGATTGATCCAGCTTCGATCAAATTCCAGTGGAACGGGCAGCTCGGCTACAGGTTGATTCGTGTGGTGCGGGTTTTTCCGGTTCATGGTGCTTCCTCCCCTGCCATACGTGATGACGTTTTATTCGTAGGTAATAGTATGGACGAATGAGAGTCAGTTCATAACTATACAAGTTGAACTACAGTTTATTTGCACGAACACTACGATGACAGAACAACCTTCCAATCGCTGTTATCCCCAGATTTCTTTGATTCCCTTTTCTGGAGGGGAAATCCGGTGATAGCGTATGCTTTCGATGCAGCTTTCTTTCAGAAAGCTTTTAGGCGAACGCTTCGCTTTTTCAGGTTTTTTCTGTCCCAAAAAATTCACAGGTTTTGTATGCGTGAGTCTAAGGGTGTGTGAAGAAGCTTGTCCGAGCAGGAGAGTCTAAAAAATAAGGTCTGTGATAAAAGTCATATAGAAAATCAATATATGGTGTAATATACTGGTTTTACATCACTATATGTGGTGTTTCATCATAATTTGCTTTTGAAGTGAAAATGGAGCTTTATACCGGGGAGGTTGAATGTAGCGATGAAATCAAACCAACGATCTTACCAATTAGAAGGACTTAGCGAAAAAATATTTCTGGACCGATACGCCTGGAAGGATGCTGACTCGAATCATGCCAAGGTCGGAGATGTGGTACTGGTATTAACAAAGGATGATCCCAAGTTCCCGACCAAGGAAGTGGGCGAAATCATAGAACGTCAGGGTCAGCTCGTACAAGTGAGAACCCGAAGCGGAGAGATCATCGAGACCAGCGTGGAGAAACTGACACTCAACATCGAAAAAACACCGGAAGAGATGTGGAGCCGGCTCGCCAAAGCCATGGCCTCTGTTGAATCCACAGCAGATCAGCGGGCAACGTGGGAGTCCAAGTTCCGCTCCGTTTTGGAAGATTGGAAGTTAGTACCCGGAGGGCGTATTGCTGCGGGAGCGGGGGCAAGCGATGAGCTGACACTCTTTAATTGTTATGTCATTCCGTCTCCGCAGGACAGTCGGGGTGGCATCATGAAGACCTTGACCGAGATGACGGAGATTATGGCACGTGGGGGAGGTGTGGGCATCAATTTGTCTTCTTTGCGTCCTCGCCGAGCGGTGGTGAAAGGTGTTAACGGATCATCCAGCGGTTCCGTATCGTGGGGCGGATTGTTCAGTTATACGACAGGACTGATTGAACAGGGAGGAAGCCGCCGGGGTGCGCTCATGTTGATGATGAATGACTGGCATCCGGATGTGCTTGATTTTATTACCGTAAAACAAACGATGGGGCAGGTGACCAATGCCAACCTGTCTGTGTGTGTAAGCAACGCATTTATGGAGGCTGTCAAGCAGGACGGAGAGTGGGATTTGGTTTTCCCCGATACGAACGATCCTGACTATGACACTGTATGGAACGGGGATATGCAGCAATGGAAAGCCGCAGGTCATTCGGTGGTGCACTATCGTACGCTTAAGGCGCGCGAAATCTGGCATACCATTATTGAATCAGCCTGGAAATCGGCAGAGCCTGGTGTGGTATTCATGGAGTACTATAACCAGATGTCCAACAGCTGGTACTTTAATCCGATCATTTGTACTAATCCTTGCGGTGAACAAGGCCTGCCTGGTTGGGGTGTATGTAATCTGTCAGCAATTAATCTGTCCAAATTCTACGATGAGACGAATCATGATGTGGCATGGGATGAACTGGCGGAAACCACTCGCATCTCGGCTAGATTTTTGGACAATGTCATCGATGCAACACCATATCATTTTGAGGAAAACAGACTGAATCAGCAGCGTGAACGCCGGGTGGGGCTTGGCACGATGGGACTGGCAGAGCTGATGATTAAGCTGCGTATAAGGTACGGCAGTCCTGAATCCCTTGAATTTCTCGATAAACTGTATGGATTCATGGCGAAGGAGGCCTATCTGGCATCGGCAGAGATTGCAGCAGAGAAGGGAGCTTTCCCAGCATTCGAAGCTGAACCGTACTTACAGAGTGGATTCATGAAAAACATGATTGCAACTTACCCTGAAGTAGGAGAGGCTATTCGTAAACAGGGCATTCGAAATGTCACACTGATCACACAGGCGCCAACGGGAAGTACGGGGACGATGGTGGGCACATCAACAGGGATTGAGCCGTATTTCGCCTTCAAGTATTTCCGTCAAAGCCGTCTGGGTTATGATGAGCAGTTCGTGCCGATTGCGCAAGATTGGCTGGATGAACATCCGGGTGAAGCTTTACCAGACTATTATGTGACGGCAATGGATCTGTCGGCTGAGAACCACATCCGGGTGCAGGCTGCGATCCAGCAATGGGTGGATAGCTCCATCTCAAAGACGGCCAACTGTCCGGCTGATTTTACGGTTGAGGATACGGCAGAGCTGTATGAACTGGCCTTCGACCTTGGCTGTAAGGGAGTAACGATATATCGCGATGGCAGCAGGGATGTGCAGGTGTTGTCCACGTCGAAGAAGGAAGAGACCCATTCTGAAGATCAGAACACGGCGGGAGCTGAAGAGAAGACGGACGTATCAGCAATAGATAACCCGAATAATATCGGAGGGCATGTAGGTGTTGGATCTTTCAGTAGCGAGGTTGATGTTGAGACTCCTTCTTCTGATCAATCCTCTTCATCTGCTACAGTACTGGATAAACAATACAGAAGCCGTCCTCAGGTACTGCGTGGTGCCACATACAAAATCAATACGCCATTCGGGATGGCTTACATTACGATCAATGATCTGGAGGGAACGCCCGGTGAAATCTTCCTGAACGTGGGCAAAGCGGGATCGGACGTATTCGCCATGGCTGAGGCACTCGGTCGAGTGTGTTCTCTGTTCCTTCGATACGGAGATCACGGGCACAAGGTTGAACTGTTGATCAAACATCTCAAGGGAATTGGTGGTTCGGGAGCGATTGGCTTCGGAGCCAACCGGGTGGAATCAATTGCTGATGCAGTCGCCAAAGCATTGGAAAGTCATGTACAGAGCAATGCTCAGGAGAACGAAACTAGAGCATTACAAAAACAGAGTCAAGTGGAGAGCATGTATCCAACAGTGGAGGATCAGAAAACCTTTATTGAATCGAGAGATTTATGTCCTTCATGCGGATCGGCATCCCTGATGAATGTGGAAGGATGCAAAACATGCAGCAACTGTGGGTACAGTAAGTGCAATTAAATAGCATTTGAAAAAAAAGAGAAAAAGAAAGGCATTCCATGACTCCATCAAGAGTCAGGAGGAATGCCTTTTCTTCATTTAGCTAACTAACACCACTCATGACAACAATCTGCAAGTGATTGCAATTCGTTGAAAAGAACTCCAGCGTGATATCCGTCGCACACGGCGTGGTGTAACTGAATAGATAAGGGAAGATGGACTTTATCGTTTTGTTGAACATATTTCCCCATCGTGAAAATAGGCAACAAGTAGGTTCCGTCATTGTAAATATTCAGATTAAATCCCGTAAAGTTCACCCAGGGAATACTGGAAACGGGAAATGTATTTGGTGGTTCACTCGGCTTGGCAACAAATTGTTTGTGATCTTTGTAATTCTTCATATCATCCAGATAACGATTGTAGAATATCTCAAAATCTTCATGGAATGCCGTCCAGATCGTTGAGAAACTTTTGTTGTCCTCATGAAAAATCGTATAGCTCGGAGACATCTCGTCCCAGTAGCCCAATCTCCCCTCGGCGTCGAAACAAGTTCGAAATTCTTTGTGTGCATTGACGACTGTAGAGATCATATGAATAAGAGCGGGATAGAACTTCAATCCTTTAAGCTTCAGTTCGTTGATCAATAGAGTGATATCCAGATTAGCAGTCATGCTATAGGTACATCTGACCTGATTCAAGTAGTGGTCAAAGTAAGGCTTTCGATCCCACTGATCTAACACGATTGGATTAAACATAAAGTTAAAACCTCCTAAATTATAATAATGCCTTTATTTAGGAGGTATATTTGACTGATTTGACCATATCCTATCACATTCCCGGTATCGTATTTTTAGACATTGATCCCTCTCAGTATAACATAATAATGAATGTGTGCTTATAGCGTAATCCCCCGCAAAGAGCTTCTTCAACCTGCTGCATTACTTTATAATGAAAGTGTATTTATAACGAAGAAGAGAGGGGATTAGATGCTTCAGTCGATAGAAGAACCCAAGTTTTATTCTTATCCTGGAATGGTAGCGGTGGTGACTTCACGTCATGAGGGAGTCCAGAATGTGATGGCGTCCGGATGGCATACATACATCGGATCATCTCCAGGCGTATATGGCATCTCCCTTCGTAAGGAAACATACTCCTATGAACTCATCGAGAAGAGTGGCGTATTCGGTGTTCATTTTCTACCCGCTCATCGATCGGAGTGGATTCAAGCTGCAGGAACGTTCAGTGGAAGAGATACGGATAAATTCACAAGATTCGGCATCCCGTATGAGGAAGGAATTAAGGTAAGTGTACCCATTTTGAAAGACGCTTATTTTGCTTATGAATGCAAAGTTATTGATATTACAACATACGGTGACCATGAATGGATTGCAGGCGAAGTGCTGCAGCGATATCAGGATCAGAAGTACTTTCTGGAGAATGGAATGGTTGATCTGGAGAAGTTGCAAATCCCAATGTACACAGGGCGCTCAACATACCGGATCTTGGATGCAAGGACAGAAGAAAAGAATCACCCGTTCCACCTCTAGGGTCCTAGGCAAGAAGAAGCAATTATGAGCAAAACTTTCAATCCGGTCTGACATAGGTTTATAATGGATATTGGCTGCTGAGCAAGTCGGCAGCCTTTTGTTATGAATTCAATTGTTTCAATCGATGTGTACGTGGGTATGCTGGTTTGCGCAAGCGAGACAGGTAATTTTAGCCACTCGATGAAAAGGACTATATTTAACGACAAAATTAGAGTATGATTTTACAGCTATATGAGCTGGCAGGAAAGGTTACATCGGTTTCATTGTTTGTAACTATTCCTGTAAATTATGAGGCTTATTTCGGGCGTATAATGCTAAACGTAAACGTGAACTCACGAATCAATATAAAGAATATGAAGGATTAAAACTTAATGGACAGGTAACACGTCTTCTTTAAGATTATAGAATTTATCAAAGTGTAGCATCATCGGATAGCGCTTCGACTCAGGAGCTTTTCTTATGCTGTATGCTGTAAATGAAAGATGGAAGGTGCAATACGTATGTTAATGACAACCAGAACGATCAGGAGTTCCTTTATGCCCCCAACACCGATGTTGTTGACCCACAGTAATAAGGAGGGGCATGCATGTCACAATCGCCTAATACCAAGCGACATATGAACGGACTGGATGGCTTACGAGCCATCGCTGTACTTGCGGTAATCGCGTATCATCTGAATTTGGATTTTATTCCGGGCGGACTGCTCGGTGTAGGTATATTCTTTGTTCTCTCTGGATATTTGATTACAGATATTCTCGTGTCACAGTGGCAGGAACATGGACGCATTTCACTCGGTGATTTTTGGGTAAGACGGGTAAGACGTTTGCTTCCAGGCATGCTGACCATGACAGCTGTGGTAATGATCTGGTTGGCCTGTACAGACCCATCCCGCCTCGCTGCGCTTCGTGGTGATATCGTTTCGGGTGTATTATACATAAGCAATTGGTGGTATATCTTTCACAACGTTTCCTATTTCGAAAGTTTTGGCCCGCCATCACCGTTTGGACATTTCTGGTCACTGGCTGTGGAAGAGCAATTTTATCTCATATGGCCTCTTCTACTGATCGCAGCAATCGTCGTGTTCAAAAGAAAGGGATGGCTGGTCGTTTTCATTGTCGTCGCAGCTGAGTTGTCTGCTGGCGCAATGGCCATCATGTATAATCCGGATCTGGACCCGAGCCGTGTATATTATGGAACAGACACACGGGCATTCGCACTGCTTGCTGGTGCTGCTCTTGCCGTGGTGTGGCCTAGTCGCAAGCTCTCGAACTCTCTGCCTGGCATGAATCGCCTTGTACTCGACGTATCGGGACTAGCTGCACTTGCTTTGTTAATTTACATGATGCTGAATAGCAGTGAATATGATTCGTTTCTGTATCAAGGGGGCATGGTGCTTCAGGCTATTGCAACAACGTTGCTGGTAGCGGTGTTGGCTCACCCATCGTCTTTCCTGGCACGTATCATTGGCGCGAAGCCATTACGCTGGATCGGAGAGCGATCCTACGGATTATATCTGTGGCATTATCCTGTTATTATTTTAACGAATCCGGCGGTGGATACGGGAGGAGCACATCCTGTACGAATCATTTTACAAGTTGCTGCAACGGTTGTACTGGCCTCATTGTCCCTTAAATATATTGAAAATCCGATTCGGTACAACGGATTCCGTGATTCTTGGTCCCGATTATGGGGAAGAGGGCGGTCAACGATCGGTATACGTAACGTATGGTGGAAGCGGGCAGGCCTGTTGATGACGATTCTGTTGTTGTCCTATACGGTATCTCAGATGATGGTCTCACATGCAGCGAACTCTGACTCCCATTCGGTATCGATGTCCAACACATTGAATGGAGAGAATTCCGTGGTGGAGGAACAGGGACAGGATGTGTTGCCAGCTATTACAGCGACGTCAGGCTCTGGTCAAAAGAACGATGCTCATACCCATAAACCGGAAGCAGGAACGAAAGATGATCCGGGGAAAAACGAGAAGCCAACAGGAGAGTCTGCTCCAGACTCAAAACCTGACGACCAAGACAATGCAGTGAATGCTGGCAAGGACGGTCAGTCTGAAGATAAGCCGGCTGATGACTCCGTGACTAACGAGAATGATACACCAGATGACGCTGGAGCGAATCAATCCGATAATACGGATCATACAGATGATGCACCTGATTCATCTCAGGACAATGAAGAAACGGCTCCTCCTGCCCAGGATGGCAAGGTTCATTATACCGTCATTGGAGATTCAGTGATTTTGGATGCAAAACCGTATCTGGAGCAAAGTATATCGGGAGTGTATGTGGACGGACATGTCGGTCGTCAGATGTGGCAGGCAGGTGATGTATTGGAAGGTCTGAAGCAAAACAACCAAATGGGCAGCAAAGTGGTGCTGGAGCTCGGGACGAATGGTTCCTTTAACTCCAAAAACTTGAATGCTGTGCTTGATTATCTGAAGGATGAGGATCACGTATATCTGGTTACTGTGCGTGTACCTCGTCCGTGGGAACGAACGGTGAACAGGGCTTTGAATGAGGCAGCATCCAAATACAGCAATGTCTCGTTGATTGACTGGAACAGTGCAAGTGAGGGACATGACGAATATTTTGAAAAAGACGGCGTACATCTTACTACGCAAGGGTCCGAAGCTTTTGCAGAACTGGTGAAAAACAGTATCCAATAATACGCAATCCATATTTAATACGATTTAGCACTTATTCATTATATAGCCTGGGGTGAAGCTACCGACGGCTGCAACAAGAAAGAGCTCTCATTGTGAGGGCTCTTTTTAGTTGTTATGAACAATAAGTCAGCAAAGTAAGTTCCAAACAGGGGAACCGATATTTTTCACCCCTGCATCCGTGGATCGTCACCTTACGGTATGATAGCGTTACCATTTACAATAAGTGTATTCAAATCGCCGAGGGGGATTATAGAGATGTTGAAAAAATGGCTTTCGGGTTTCCTGGCAATAACATTGTTCTCCATTATTCTGGCTGGCTGTGCTGGCGGGGACACTTCAGAAGGAGGCAGCGGCAATGACAAAGTAACCGTCACTCTCTGGCACAACTGGACCGGACAGGATGCCAAGGCGGTTGCGATGCGCAAAATAATTGAAGATTTTCGCGCGGCGCATCCGGATATTGAAGTTGTGGACGAAGGACTGCCTACAGATGGTCTCAAAACCCGGCTTCGTACGGTGGCAGCTGCCAACGAGATGCCAGACCTGTTTGTGATGTGGCCGGATGCCATGACTAAGGAATTTGTAAAAGGGGATCTGTTACAGCCCATTAATGCAGAGCTGGACGCAAAGTCGGAGTGGAAAGACAACTTTATTCCGAATGCATTAGATGGATACACAGTGGACGGAAATATTTATTCTGTGCCAATGAATCTGGCGCCAAGTTCCTTCATTTATTACAATGAAGCTCTTTTCAAGCAGTACAACGTGAAAGTGCCTGAGACGTGGGCGGAACTGGAACAAGCGATTGCTACGTTTAATCAAAATAAAGTCATTCCCATGGCGCTTGGCAACAAGGCCAACTGGGTAGCACAATCGACGATATTCAGTACATTGGCTGACCGGATTACCGGTACAGACTGGTTCCTGAAAGCGGTAGCTCAAGATGGTGCAAGCTTTACCGATCCACCATTTATTGAAGCCCTGAACAAAATGCAGGAGCTTGGCAACAGCAAGGCGTTCCAGGATGGATTCAACAGTATCGATGAGACACAGATGATGCAGCTTTATTTCCAAGGTAAGGCAGCGATGGTCATGAACGGCGGATGGGCCTTGGCCAATCTGGTGAACAATGCACCTGAAGAGGTATTGAACAACACCCATATTACGATCCTTCCTCCAGTAGACGGAGGTAAGGGAGAACCAAGAACCACATCTGGTGTTGTAGGAACCGGGTTGGGTGTAAGCAAAAAGCTGAGCGGTGCTCAAAAAGAGGCAGCGATGGAACTGTTCTATGCACTGGCAGGACCTGATGGTCAGAAGGCCACATTGGATAGCAGCACATTGGTGAGTTACAAGATTGATCTGGATAAAACCAAGGCGCATCCATTGTTCGTTGAATTATATGATCTAATGCAGGAAGTGAAGATTACGCCGGTTTACGATTCCAAGCTGGGATCAGCAACGGTTGAGGTTATTAATAATGCGTTGCAAGAGTTGCTCATGGGTGGTAAGGCTGAAGACATTGCAGCCAAAATTCAGGCGGCTCAAGCCAATGCAGTTAGTCAGTAATTATTGGTCAAATTAGATAGCGACTGCGATAGTACAGCCAGACGATGAAGATTCAATGGACTCATCACATCGCTTATTAGCTGGTTATTCGTTAAAACCCCTTCCCGGCAGGGGAGGGGTCTTTAGTATGGAAGGGGAGTGAACAGATGAACGCACTGCGAAGTCGGCGTTTTATTATGCTGGGGCTGGCCCCGGCAGTCATCATTTATGCATTGTTTGTATTTGTCCCGGTCGTATGGTCGGCATACTATGGTTTCTTCAACTGGTCCGGCATCGGCGCATCCAAATATATCGGTATGGATAATTACGTGGAGATCTGGCATGATCCGGTATTTTGGCGGGCACTCAAAAATAACGTTATCTTTGTGTTGGCATCGGTATTTGGACAGATTCCGTTAGCACTGATGCTCGCGGTTATCTTGCACAAAAGCAATCCATTACAGCGGTTTCTCCGTTCAGCCGTATTTCTGCCGATGGTGTTATCCACTGTAGTGATCGGTATGATCTGGCAGTATATCTATCATCCGCAGATCGGGATATTGAATTTTCTGCTGGACGCACTGGGGCTGGAGAGCTGGAAGCTGCAATGGCTTTCCGATGACAAGATTGCCATTTTCTCATTGGTACCGCCTTTGCTCTGGAGCTTTGTGGGGCTGTATCTGATTATCTTCATCTCGGCACTACAGAATATCCCAGGCGAGATTCATGATGCTGCCCAAATAGATGGGGCTTCAGGAATCCGTAAGCTGGTATCCGTCTCTTTGCCCATGATCTGGGGAACGGTTCAGGTTGCGATCATTCTATGTATCTCGGGTAGTCTGAAATCATTCGATCTGGTCTACATCATGACCAAGGGCGGTCCGGCACATGCAACAGAACTGCTCGCAACGTACATGTACAATTCAACTTTTACAACATACCGTTATGGGTTCGGTAGTGCGATCTCAACAACCATCGTGCTGATCTCCCTGCTTCTGATCGGAACAAGCCAGTGGGCGACCAGTCGCAAACGAAAAGAGAATCAATAGAGAGGAGGGGCTAACATGCAAGTAACACCTGTACCTATGCCATCACCACGAAGTGGCTCAGGGCATCCGATTCGCCGCCTTCGCAGCGGAATTGTTTGGACGCTGCTAACGGTCTATGGTATTTTAACATTGTATCCGTTCTACTGGCTCGTGATTAGTGCATTCAAAACGAATGAAGATTTCTATAGCAGGCCCTTTGGACTGCCGGAAAACTGGAATGTAGCCAACTTCAGCAATGCATGGGAAAGCTCCAGGTTGGGGACTGCTTTTGGCAATTCACTCATTGTATCCGTGGGATCACTTATTCTGACGCTGTTTATTGCAGCCCTGGCTTCATTCATCCTGGCCCGTTTCCAGTTTCGGTGGAAAGGGTTAATCATGACCTTCTTTGTTATTGGTATGCTCATACCGATCCATAGCACGCTCGTCCCTTTATTTATCTTAATGAAACAGATGTCCTTGCTAAATACGTACTGGGCATTAATATTACCGTATACGGCTTTTGCATTGCCTACAGCTATTTTCGTGCTTACTGCTTATCTTACAAGTGTTCCGCGTGATATTGAAGAAGCAGCTTTTATTGATGGAACAGGACTGTGGGGGCTGTTTACCCGGATTATGCTACCCATGTCCGTACCTGCCTTATCTACGGTTACGATCCTGAGTTTCCTGCATGCGTGGAATGACTTTTCATTTGCGCTTGTATTCATCAACAAAACCGGATTGAAAACGTTACCGCTGGCCATTGCGAACTTTGCGGATGGGTATCAAACCGATTACGGGTTAACGCTTGCTGCCATGACCCTGTCGGTCATTCCGACCATTATCTTGTATCTCGTTTTCCAGGAACAGGTTATGAAAGGCATGACAGCCGGAGCTGTCAAAGGGTAAGCGAAAGCGCATCCAGAGGAGGAGAAACGTTTGGCACGCTGGCTCACATCTTCGTTACAAAGGAAGCTATCCGTCGTTGTGACGGCTTCAATGATTGTGCCTTTGCTGGCTTTGGGTCTGTTCGCCTTTCTAATCTCTTCCCGCATCACGGAGCAAAAAACAAAACTGTCCGGCATGGATACGTTGAAGCAGGTGGAAGCCAATCTTCGTTATATGCTGCAGGATGCCGAGAACCTGTCCATTTTCCTGATTGGAGAACGGGATATTCAGCAGTACCTTAGCCACAATGAGGATCATGAGCTGGACAGAGTGGATATCTTGGGCAGGATGACCAATCTGGCTGCTTCCAAGAAATATATCGCCAACATTGCCATATACCCTGGACGTTTTGATGCCACATTGTCGACCGCTACCTGGTATGAATCCAATAATTCAAGCTTATCTTATCCACCAGTGCCGAGCGAAGAAGCAGTAAAAAAATGGACGGGGGTATATCCGGTCCAGAATTATGCGGGTATACAAAATGTGATCACATTGGTTCGGCCGATTCGCAGTATCCATGATTATCGACCCATCGGTTGGTTAGCCATTAGTCTGGATGAGAAGGCCATATCCAAGGGATGGGCCGCTCTGGGATTAGGCAGAGGGCAAGGCAGACTGGAGCTCATCGGCAGTTCTGGAGAGATTCTGTCTTCGATGGACAAATCCCGGCTTGGACTTAAGCTGGAAGGTGTCGAACCAGGGATTACAACGTTAATTCAGGATGGCGGTAGCGGAACCACCACGTATGGCAGTGGTGACGATAAACGGACGTTGCTCTATTATCCGGAAGAATTGACGGGGTGGACGTTGGTTGGAACGGTTCCTTATGACCAGTACAAGTCGGAGAATCGGTACATTCTTATTCTAACCGGCTGCGCAGTTGCGATGTCTGCTGTGATCAGTGCTGGATTGGTCTGGTTTACGGTGCGGCGTGTGACGAGGCCGCTTCGTGTGCTTACCCGGCATCTGTCCCGAATTGATCCGGAACGTCCGCTTCCTTTGTTTCGATCTGAAAGTGATGACGAGATTGGCAGGCTTGGGGAGAGTTACAATCTGCTCGGTGCACATATTCAGTTATTGAAGGAAGAGGTTATTCGAGGTGAAGCCCGTAAAAAAGAAGCGGATCTTCGGGTGCTTCAGGCGCAGATTAATCCGCACTTTCTGTATAACACACTTTCTTCAATTCACTGGATAGCCTTGATGTCTGAAGAGAAGCGGATCGCGGACATGGTTGAGGGCTTGAGTGATTTTCTGCGCATCAGCTTAAACAATGGTCAGGATTATTATCCTGTGGAACAGGAGATTGCTCATATCCGCCATTATGTGCGTGTGCAGTCCATTCGTTTCCCTGATCAATTTGTCTTGCATTATATCGTTGATCCAGCGCTTGAGAAGCGAATGATGCTGAAGCTGTTGCTGCAACCGCTTGTTGAGAACGCCATGATTCATGGCATTCAACCGAAAGCGGGCCTGGGTACCATCACCATAATGATTCGCAAGGACCCGGATAATGAACAGATGAATGTGCTGGTGCTGGATGATGGTGTCGGCATGGAGCCGGACAGACTGGAGCAATTAAGGATAAGCATTAGGGAATGGAAGGGAAAACAGCCGGAAAAACAGCTAAACCAAGGCGGTTATGGACTCTGCAATGTGAATGAGAGGCTGCTGCTCCATTATGGAGCGGATGCACAGCTTGAAGTAGACAGCAGAGTTGGGGGAGGTACCCGGATTTCGTTTTCCATTCCAATCTTGGAGGGTTCGCCATGAGACTATTAATTGTGGATGATGAAGTGATTATCCGTACAGGACTTGCCAGCGTTATCGCCTGGCATGAACTCGGAATTGAACTTCTTCAACCGGCTGCCTCGGCAGAGGAGGCGTTAACACGCATGGCTGAGGAACGTCCGCATATCCTGATGACGGATATTCGGATGACAGGCAGATCAGGGCTGGAACTGGCAGAAGAGGGTCTGCGATTGTTACCTGAGCTGGAGGTCATTATTTTGTCCGGATACGATGACTTTTCTTATGCGCAGCAGGCGATACGCCAAGGTGTTACAGATTATCTGCTCAAAACAAGCAAGCCGGAAGAGATCATCAAGACGGTATTACAGGCCAAACAACGGATCACGGAACGTTGGGCAGAGAAGTCCAGAGAGGGACAGCTTATGCGGGAGAATCGGGAGCGGTTATTTGCCGGTTGGATCATTGACGGTGACACCGCTTCGGGCCAATTTCCTTCATTTCTGCGATCTGATGCTGGAATAGAGGCAGCGGATGATGGCCTTGATGATGAACAGATTCGCAGACAAGTCATTGTTCTTCGAGCAGAGGGTTGGGATCGATCCTCGGATGCGCTATTACGATTTGCGGTGCAGAATACACTGGAGGATATGCTACCGGGTGCCATTGCACATGTAGAGAAACAGCAAATTATATGTGTAGTTTCATGGCCACCTGTGGATCTGGAATATCCGTTCAGGCTGGAGAGTGCATTATGTCGGGTGGAGCAATTACTGAAGTGCACCCTGCGTGCAGCGGTGGGCCTGCCTGTGCGTGGATACGCAGATCTGCATGAAAGCTACAGAACGGCTTCAGTTGCATTCCGATATCGGAGTTTGATGGATGATAAAGTATGGCATTATGAGCACATTCAGGATCGTCAAGGTGGCAAAACCGTACTTACGCACGAAGAGGAGACCACACTTGGTACATTATTGCTGGATAATGATTCAGTCACGTTAACGACATGGACGCGGGAACTTGTGGCTAATTTGATTACAGAACCGGAGGTCACGCCAGAATCGTTCAGTGCTTGTCTGCACTCTGCGGTCATTGCAGGTCATCGCTGGCTTACCCGCACAATGCGAGCGACAGGGCGTGAAGAAACCGCAAGGCTCGAACCCTGGTTGCCGGAACCGGATGCCGAAGCCGTAGATCTTGGAGATATGTTGTTCCACCATCTGTATGGTCTGATGCATGTGTATCATAGCCGAATGGGTCAGGGACAAGCCGCCCATGTGCAAAAGGCTATTGGTTATATTGAGTCATCACTGGCACAGGATGTTAATCTACAGCAGGTAGCTGGACATGTTCATTTGCATCCAGGTCACCTCAGTGAACTTTTTAAAAAAGAAATGGGTGTGACCTTTGGAGATTTTGTCACCGATATGCGTATACGAAGAGCGATGGATATGCTCGCGGTGTCTCCAGCGAAGGTCAGCGAAGTAGCTGCCATCAGTGGCTACGAGGACGTGAAATATTTTAGCAGACTGTTCAAAAAACATACGGGAAAGACCCCGAGTGAATATCGCGAAGAGGCAATGTCGTTCAAGCCTTCGGGAAGTTAGAAATGAGCAGATTAGGATACATGCATTGCTTTTCTGCAAACGTTTTCGATAGGGTATTACTCAGGGTTATTGGAGAGTGAGGGCGTATTGTGAAGACACATCGTTTAATTCAGGATTTATCGGGACAATGGAAGATACAACATTTTGAAGTTGGAGAGAAGCGGGCAATGGATGTGGCAGCTGCTGCGCTGGATGACCGTTTCTGGATTGGGGCTGAAGTACCTGGGGATGTACATGCTGCACTGATTGAGCGCAGTATCATTGATCCGCCCTATTACGGACATAATGATGCCAAAAGTCGCTGGATTGAGCAAAAGGAATGGTGGTACCGTACAACCTTCAATCTGGTGAGAGATGAGGAGACGGAAGAGCACTTTGAATTGGTGTTTGAAGGATTGGACACGTTTGCAACGGTGTATGTGAATGGCCATGAAGTTGGAAAAACGGCGAATATGCTTATGTCACATACATTTAATGTAACATCTCTGGTTCGCAGCGGCTGGAATGCGATTGCTGTCAAGTTCGATCCGCTTCATCTGCATCACCGGGACAAAGAAACCTTTGATTGGTCCTCGTATACAAAGGAACGGCCATGGTTGCGCAAAGCAGCGATGAACTTTGGCTGGGACTGGGGGCCACGCATGGTGACGGTGGGAATCTGGGGTGCTGTACGGCTGGAAAAACGAACAATAGCCAAGTTGGAAAGTGTCTATGCTCGAACGGAATCAGTCCGTACAGAGCTTGCTGTCTTACGTGTCACGGCAGATGTGAAGTCCGTCTTGTCTTTTCGAAGCAGACAAAAACGTGAGCAGGCTGTGGTTACGTCCTGTAATGTTCGTCTGCTGGATCGCAACGGACACGAGGTTGCAGGTGCCACTGAACTGCCTGTAGAAGGTGGTAAGGCAGAGACCACGTTGAACGTCACGTCACCTCAGTTATGGTGGACTCATGATCTGGGTGAGCCGTATCTATATACCCTGGAGGTTACATTACACGCAGATGGCATTGAGGTGGATCGTTACAGTGAGCCTTATGGGTTACGAACGATTGAGCTGGCTCTTCACAATGAACGGGGTGAAGATGCATTTACGTTTATTCTGAACGGAGTCAAAGTATATGCCAAGGGTGCCAACTGGATTCCGGCTGATCATCTGATTGGTGCCATCCCAAACTCCCGGTATCGTGAGCTTGTCGAGCTATCGGTAGAAGGACATATGAACATGCTGCGTGTCTGGGCTGGTGGTATATATGAGAAGGATGTCTTCTACGATGAGTGTGATCGGCAAGGGGTGTTGGTGTGGCAGGATTTTGCATTCGCGAACGCACTGTTCCCGGATTTCAATCGTGATTTCATGGATAATGTACGGCAAGAGGTAGAAAACAATGTCTTGCGCCTGCGTAACCGTGCCTCGCTTGCCCTCTGGTGTGGGAATAATGAAATAGATTGGCTCTATGATATGAAGTCGGCAAGTGGAGATATTACCAGCCCGTTCTACGGCGAACTGATCTACCATGAGCTGATCCCTGAAGTGCTGGAGCGATTGGATCTGTCTCGTCCGTACTGGCCTTCTTCGCCGTTCGGGGACAGCAACGGTCAGGACGCGAATGATCCCGATGTCGGGGATCGTCACAACTGGCAGGTATGGCATGGCTCGGTCTATCCAAGGAAGCATGGAGAGCCGCCGTTGCTGGACTATAGTATTGAAGGTGTGACATTCAAAAATTACAAAAAGGATTATGCGCTTTTCAGCAGTGAATTTGGTATGCATGCCTCGGCTAATCGTTACACGCTGGAGAAAAATATGCCCGCAGGGCAGTTCTACTGGGGCAGTCCGGAGATGGCCTACCGTAACAAGGATACCAACCACCAAAAAGGCATTCTGTTGATGGAAGGTTACACAGGCATTCCACAAAATATAGAGGAGTACATGAACTATTCCATGTTGACTCAAGCAGAAGGATTGCGCTATGGAATAGAACATTTCCGACGTATTAATCACCGTAACAACGGTGCACTCGTGTGGCAATTAAATGATAGTTGGCCAGGAACAAGCTGGTCCATGATTGATTATGAACTGCTGCCGAAGGCATCCTTTTATTACGGGAAAATATTCTTTCATCCTGTCTTGTTGTCACTGGAGCATGAGCCGGGGGAGCCGCTTGCGTTGTGGGTCGTAAACGATACACGGGACGTACTGAAAGGCGAGCTTCGATTCAATGTCTATGAATTACATGGAGAGAAGATCTATTCCAGCGTACATGCTGTTGAAGTAACATCTCAATCCGCATTATGTATTGCCGAATTCACTGAAGTAGAGGTGTTACGGGGCAGACGTGCGGAGGAAGTAATGGTTGAGTTGGTATCCGAAGGGTTTGCGGCGCCGATGAATCGATATTTCTTGCGTGATCCTAAGGATGTGACCTTGCCGAAATCTCAATTGAGTGTACATGTGAATGAAGAGGAACAGTCTGTGACGGTTACGGCCAGTGGTGCAATTGCACGCTTGGTGAAGCTGGAGCTCCCTCTTGGGCGTGTCCGATTCAGTGACAATTATTTTGATCTGCTTCCCGGCGAGAGCCGGACGGTAAGACTTCGTCATCCAGAGCAATCGTCTTTGCCTCTGACAGAACTTCGGGTCAGTGCCATGAACGGCAGAGAAGGGTAAAATAATAATAATAGACTTCGATACTTATCCGAGGTTCAAGGTTCAAAATTCAAGGTGGTAATCCTGATCAGGGATGCCACCTTTTTTGCTTTTGCAGCAGGTGAGTTCATGTCGCTGTGTCAGGTGATCTTGTGCTTATTCCACAAGCTAAAATTCCAATCGGGTTCACATCTTGGATCATTAAGGTTAGTATGATAGAAAGAAATCGTTCTCAAAAGGAGGTGAATTCATGTCGTTTGTCTTTTATCCGGAGATGATTATCTTCATTTTGATGTTGATTCTGCTGATTATTGGTATCGTATATATTATTCGTAAAAGCAAACAAGTACTGCGTCGTATAAGCAATCTGGAGAAAGCGATATATGAAAAAGATAACATCTCATCCTATCCGAAGGACGTTGATACTGTACAAGAAGCACCCAGAGAAGACACGTTTGCTCCACGCAAACGAAAATGAAGAAGGCCACGGAATTACATAAAAAAGATAAACCAACAAACCAACAGCCGATTCTTCTCTAATGAGGAAGTGATCGGCTGTTTGGGCATATAGGCATTTTATCCGTATTAACTGGGTTTAGAGAAAGGATTCATAACGCTGTTGGAAAGAGGATTCCATCTCCACTTGTCGTGCAAGTTGCTGCTGTACCTTTGCACCGCGAATCTTCTGAAGTTTCTGTAGTTGTGCAGTGGAACTGAATTGATCTGTAGCCATCTGAACAAGTAATTCCGAGAGCACATCCGCATCTTCGAGCGCGGCATTAAGTCCGAACGCACCCGTTGGGGTCATGGTATGAGCGGCATCACCGATGAGTACAACATTGTCTTGTGCCCACGACTGGCAATAGCTGCTTTCGACAGATAACAGTACGAAGTCACTCCAGCTCTGAATGTTGGCAGCTACAGAATCAGACAGACAAGGAAATGCGGAGACAAGTTTGTCTACAAAAGGAGCAATCGGCTGCTCTCGCAGCTTGGAGTATGCTCCTTCGGGGATGTTCCATCCAATCTGAACATAACCGCCGAATTGTGAGAACAGGGCAAGCTGTTGACCATCCATGCTGGCCATTCGAACAGCAGGTTCCCAACCCATAGGTGCCGGAATGCGCGCCCACAGCAGATCATACCCATGCTTGCGAATTTCGGGGGTCAAACCGGAATGTTTGCGTACAGCAGAGTATCTGCCATCAGCACCGACAATAACGGATGCTTCGATGGAGGCAGGCACGCCGTTCTGCCGAATGTTAATACCAACGATATGACCGTTCTTGTCTCGTAGCATACCCGTCATAATTGTATTGAATCGTACTTGTTCGTTTGAACTGTGCTGCTCAGCATGCGACACGATGGCTTCCAGGAGATGATCTTGCGGTACATGAATACCCACATGAGATTCTCCATTGCCTGGTGAAACGGTATGAATAATGTGCCCGTTCTCCCAATACTGTATCTGCTCCAATGGCAGTGCTCCACGTTCCTGAATGAGTGAATATAAACCATGTTTATTTAAAATCGCTTCTCCGTCGACATTAAGCAGCTCCCCGCGAAACGACTTGTGCAGGTGGGGCTGCCGCTCTATAAGCATCGTGGAAATCCCTTTTTGATTCAGTAAATAAGAAAGTAAGGCACCGCCAGGGCCAGCGCCCACGATGCAAACATCCGTTTTTAATGGTGACTGTAAATTCTGATTCATGTGCATAAGTCCCTTGCAGTATAGTGGTAACTATTGTTTACTTTATAACAACAAATTTATTAAAATCATTAAGTAACTAAAAGTAACTTTTAAGATATAGGTTATTATAAACAAACCTGTTGCCATAATGCAATAGGTGTAACCCAAAATAAAAACTTAAGTCTTCTGATTGTATAAAGCTTGTCCAATACAAGCGTATTTTTCACAAACAACATAGTGTAAATATGTTACAATATGAGGTAGGTTATGAACAAAGGCAGGAGGAACGTTTATGAGCCCGGATACGGAGCGAAACTCTCAATTGGCAAATGTAGATCAATTGTTGGAGGCCTTCTTCAGATATAAAAATAAAGTATTGGATCAGCAGCAGAAGACCGAAACCAACTGTAAACTGAATCCGACAAAAAGTCATATATTGGGCATGATTTTACGTGAAAAACGCTGCATGGCAGTGGATGTAGCCAGACAACTCAGTTTGTCTTCCGGCGCAACCACCATTGTACTGAATCAACTGGAGACGGAAGGGTTGATCCAGCGTGTGCGCAGTGAAGAAGATCGCAGAATTGTGTGGCTGTCCTTAACGGATGAAGGGGCACAGCTTGCGAAGACGCTTAATGCGAATCGTGGCCGAATGACGTGGGAATTGTTGCAAGCACTTTCCGAAGAGGAGCAACAGCAGATGTTCGGTATGCTGAAGAAAATTGAACTTAAACTGCTGGAGAACATGAAGTCGTTTGAGCAGATCCACCGATAATGCATATATGACTTGATTCCTTGAAGACGTCAGTCCTCATGAGTTCGTCCCTAATTGCGGGGGGATGAGCCTTGAAGACTGGCGTTTTTGAGTTGGTTTACAAATGAAAGCGAACCACATGTTCCATCAAGCCTTCCTGAATCAAAACTTCCTTTTGTTTGCGGCCCATCAGGTCAAAGTGGGGAAATGGCTGCCGTTGATGAATATATCGCGGGTCCAGCCCGTGATCGTGACACCAACGCTCAAGGCGTTCCAGATCTGCACAGCCAACTTTGGTGACACTGGTGATGCCAGGGAATCGGTTGTCAATCCAGAAATGAGTGAGGTACGCAATCTCACCGCGAGCCACTTGTTCTTTCCACGCAGCAAGCTCCTGTCGTTTAATTCCAAATGCCATAGATGAAAGTTCCTTTCCAAACGGGTATTGTCCTGAGCATATTGTAACATCTTATATACAGAATCCATCAGAATTCTTCAATTTAGACTAGTCTGAGAGCAGTTAAATGGGTATAAGAATATGACAACATTTTTATAACAAAGTTTGGATTATGTTAAAATAAACCTATACAACAAAGGTATCACCACATCTATTGCGGAAAGGAACTGTCATCATGGAAATATTTATAGCCGTACTTGTCTTACTGGTACTCATCGGTTTATCAAACATCCTGAACCGGTTTGTACCTTTTATTCCCGTTCCGCTCATTCAAATCGTGCTTGGTGTAGCCATAGCTCTACTTCCTGCCGGGGTACATTTGCCGTTGAATCCGGAATTATTCTTTGTGCTTTTCATCGCACCTTTGTTATACAACGATGGGAAGCGAACACCAAGGAATGAATTATGGAATCTGCGTGCACCGATACTTCTGCTTGCGCTGGGACTTGTGTTCGTGACGGTGGTTGTAGCGGGATATGCCATTCATTGGTTGATTCCTTCGATTCCGTTACCCGCGGCTTTTGCTCTTGCAGCCATACTGTCCCCGACAGATGCAGTGGCCGTTGGCGCCATGGCTGGACGGGTCCATCTGCCCAAAAGCATACATAGGCTTCTTGAAGGAGAAGCATTAATGAATGATGCATCCGGCTTGGTCGCCTTCAAATTCGCGATTGCAGCCACGGTTACAGGTGTGTTTTCCCTCGCCCAGGCTACTTTCAGTTTTATTCTGATTGCGATTGGTGGACTACTCGTCGGTGCCTTGTTATCTTTTCTGTTAATCAGGCTCGGGGTATGGATTCGCAGGTTGGGTATGGAAGATGTAACGATTCACATGCTGTTGCAAATATTGACCCCGTTCGTTATCTATCTGGTGAGTGAAGAAATTGGCGTATCAGGAATTCTTGCGGTAGTGGCAGG
Organism: Priestia sp. FSL H7-0729; assembly: GCF_038005685.1. Taxonomy (NCBI): domain Bacteria; kingdom Bacillati; phylum Bacillota; class Bacilli; order Caryophanales; family Bacillaceae; genus Priestia; species Priestia sp. FSL H7-0729. The sequence goes on along the minus strand of NZ_JBBOTQ010000008.1, from coordinate 107,654 downwards.
CGGTATTATCCACGCCATTGAGCGTGACCGCGCTGAATCGGTTCAGTTAAAAATGCAGGTCGTATCTGCGAGCACATGGTCAGTCATTTTATTTATATTAAATGGTCTGGTGTTCGTTATTTTGGGTGTACAGGTCCCGGATGTTTTGAGTACCATTTTCGAAAATGTTTCGTTTAATAATCTGCAGGTGCTGGGCTATGTTGGCCTGATCTCGGTGTTATTGCTGGTTCTGCGCTTTCTCTGGATATATCTGTTCTGGCAGGGGAATGAACTGCTGCGAACCAAATCCTCCATCGGCCGACCGCGGTTTAAGGAAATCACGATTATTTCTCTCTCTGGCGTGCGGGGGGCCGTGACATTGGCGGGTGCCTTTTCGATTCCTTACGTGCTCCAGGATGGATCACCTTTCCCTGAACGGGATCTGATCATTTTCCTGGCGGCAGGAGTTATCCTCTTCTCCTTGATTGCGGCGAGTGTGTTTCTTCCTGTTCTGGCCAAAGAGGATGGAAAATCCACTGAGGAAACCCCTCAGAAGTCCGAACGAAAAGCACATGACATTATGCTGAATGCGGCGATACGAGCTGTCAAATCCGAAATGAATGATGAGAACAAAGCTGCGGCACTTGCGGTTGTCTCCGACCTGTCCAAATATATCAGGCAAGCCGCAGGTCAACTCACCGCCGATAAACGCAAACATATCCAGAAACAGGAAACGGCTATTAACCTGATTGCTACCCGTGCGGAGCGCAAAGAAATCGAAGCGATGCTGGATGAAAATGAAATTGCATCCGATGCCGCCTTCAAATGTGACAGCTGGCTGGATCGCAAGGAAATGATGCTGTCCAATCGCGCCAACACTCAGATGATGACCTCAATCAACGAGATCGGGCGTGTGTTGGGTCATCTGTTCACCAATCGATCCCAGAAGCCCAGTCAACCATTCATGCTTGAAAATGCAGAACTGTTCCGTCAGGTGAAGCTACGTACCTCTGAAGCGGCAATCAAGGCTATTCGTGCCCATATGAATGATGGGAATCGAGTTGTAGCCTTATCGGTCATCGCCAAGTATGAGCGTGTAATTGCCAAATTGCGAACCTGGAACCAAGGGAAAACAGAAGATCCGTTTAATCAGGAGAAGCTTGAATTGCAGATGGTGGCGATTCAGGAGCAGCGCAATACAGTGCAACAATTATATGAAAACGGAGAAATTAATCGTGATGTGGCTGCCAAGCTACGCCGATTCATCAATGACGTGGAAGCAACTGCGTTGAAAAATACCTAGAATGTTTGCTAATCCGATAAACCCGATATTTTAAATATGCTAAACAGTTTGATATAATATGGGGCAAGTAAAATGTTACGACCAGATTGTACTTATTCGATCAGCGAGGGAGAGATAAGACATGGCAGAACAGCAAATACGATTGGGCAAGACGGATCTCATTGTGAACCCCATTGGACTGGGGGCGAATGCAGTAGGTGGACATAATATCTATCCGGGCATGCTGAATGATGAGACAGGCAAGGAAGTAGTTCGAACCGCCTTGAAACAAGGTATTAACTTTCTGGATACAGCATATATCTATGGACCTGAGCATTCCGAGCGATTGATCGGCGAAGTATTGAAGGAAACCGGTCAGCGTCAGAATACGATCATTGCAACCAAGGCAGCTCATACATTTGTAGATGGCAAGATTGTTATCGATAACTCACCGGCTTTCCTAAAAACGGCTGTAGATGAGGCATTAAACCGACTGCAAACCGATTATATTGACCTGTTCTACATCCACTTCCCGGATGAGCACACGCCTAAGGATGAAGCGGTAGCTACGTTAAAACAATTAAAAGACGCTGGCAAAATTCGTGCCATTGGCGTATCTAATTTCTCCATTGATCAGTTACGTGAAGCCAACAAAGACGGGCATGTAGACGTATTACAATCTGAATATAATCTGTTCAAAAGAGAAGCGGAGAAAGAGCTGTTGCCGTATACGGCTGAGCATCATATATCTTTTGTTCCCTATTTCCCACTGGCAGCGGGACTTCTGGGCGGTAAATATAATCGTGATACAACCTTTCAAGATGGACGGGCGAAGAATCCACTGTTTACAGGTGAAGCTTTCATTAAAAATTTGGATAAAGTGGAGCAGCTGCGCAGCATAGCCCAATCAAAGGATGTTGAAGTTGCTCATCTGGTTCTGGCCTGGTACCTGACTCAGCCTTCGATTGATGCATTAATCCCTGGTGCCAAGAGACCGGAGCAGGTCATTAACAATCTGCAGACATTGAATGTGGAATTAACTGCTGAAGAAATTGCAGTTGTGGATCAGATCTTTCGTTCATGAGTTCGGGTGATTCGGGAAATGCTAACAGGGAGTTTACGTATGAAGACAAAGTGAGGACACCACATGAACCTGAAGGCAGCCCGAGTCATCGGAATGTTCACGCTAATTATTTTGCTGGGTAGCAGTTCTGCCTATGCGAAGCCTGTACAGAAGAACCGTCAGTATTATGAGGAACGAGGAGAGATCGTTTGGGAGGTTCCCACACAGGATAAACTCATCGCCCTGACCTTTGATGATGGACCAGATCCGATTCAGACTCCCCAGATTCTGGCATTGCTTCAGCAATACCAAGCCAAAGGAACCTTTTTTGTACTTGGCAAATGGGCAGAGAAATTTCCTGAACTGATTAGGCAGGAACAGCTCGAAGGGCATGAAATCGCCAATCATACGTATGCGCACACGTATGCAGTCCGATCGACACGTGCGGACAAGTACATGAAGGATATGAACGCAGCGGAAAGTTCCATCATTGAAGCAGGAGCGGAGCGCCCCCTGTTGTTCAGGCCACCGGGCGGCTATTATAATGACATGGTCATTCAGGCTGCCAAACAAAAAGGGTATACCATTGTACTCTGGTCCTGGCATCAGGATACACGGGACTGGGCTTCTCCAGGTGAAGCGGCTATCGTTAAAAAAGTATTAAATAACGCACGTAATGGGGATATTGTACTCTTCCATGATAAGGTGGAAGGCAAGTCCCATACGGTGGCTGCACTCAAAACGATCCTGCCGAAGCTACAGCAGCAGGGATATCGATTCGTGACGGTATCTGAGCTGCTTGCTGTGAAGGCACGTGAAGCTGCGAAAGATGGAACGTCACCTTCTTCTTCGTTGAAGCATGTGAAGCCCTAGATATCGCAATTCAATTAGAAACCGCAGGCCTCGGGATATAGAGACCTGCGGTTTCTTTATATTTGATTTCCATATGAAACATGAAGCCAGGAGTGTAAGGTTGTTGTCTGTCTCCCTTTTGTTTTGAAACCAAAACGTCTACAATAGATGGAGCTTTGTGTTTAAGGGTTATATAGTATACAAGATATGAATGACGACATAGAGGAGAGCGAATACGATGAATGGACAACAACGAGTGAATATTAAACCGGGTCTTGAAGTGGATATTGTACTGAAGCAGGACCAAGCTACTGGCAAATTGACCCGGGGCATTGTGAAGGATCTGTTAACCAAGTCCCCTACACATCCACACGGAATCAAAGTACGACTGACGAGCGGCCAAGTGGGACGTGTGAAACAGGTCATTACCGAAGGTTCGAACTAACTGTGGCCCAAGGCGGTGAAATGAGCACAACCGCTGAAGTCATGGCACATCTGGCTTCGGGTAATGCACGTCAACAAGACGCGTATCACGTGTTACAGAGTAGTGGATTGCTTGAACTATTAGCTGCCTACCATCCCTATCCGGCGGGGACAGTACCGATTGATATTGATGTTCAGGGCAGTGATCTCGATCTGCTGTGTTATGCGGAGGATTTGGATGTCTTTGAAGCTGAAATGTATGATCAGATCGGAGCGATTGGTGAGTTTCAATGTGTTCGTGGTGGGAATCTTCCAGGCCAACATCCTTATGTGACTTGTAATTTAAAAGTGGGACATTGGCCAGTGGAGATTTTTGCCCAATCCGTGCCAGTTAACAGGCAGAATGCATACCTACATATGATCGTTGAATGGAGATTGTTGCAACTGTGGGGAGACGCGGGACACCGTGAGATCCGTAGACTGAAACAGGCAGGGTGGAAGACGGAGCCTGCTTTTGCTTCTGTACTTGGATTACAGGGAGATCCATATGTGGACATGCTGCATCTGGCCGAGATGAAACGTGAAGATCTCTGGAGATGGGCGCGTTCACGCACGTTTTTTAAAAATGTCTATTTGAGATGAACTAATCATTTACACGATAACGGAGAGGACAGAAAAAACCTGAAAAAGCGAAGCGTTCGCCTAAAAGCTTTCTGAAAGAAAGCTGCATCGGAAGCATACGCTATTACCGGATTTTCCCTTTATCAAGGGAATCAAAAAATCTGGGAATAACAGCGATTGGAAGGTGCTTCTGTCATAGTAGTGTCAGTGTAATAACCTTTGCTCAGATCAGAAAGATAGCTACAATCGTCGTTACTGTGAGTCCCAGCACGACTGGCTTCAGGTTGCGTCTTGCAAGTTCAAAAGGGCTGACTCCGCAGATTGCAGCAGCAGGGATCAATGCCCATGGAATCAAGGTTCCACCACCTACCCATATGGCTGCGACCTGACCTAGTGCTGTCAGTACAGGGGCGGAATCTGTCGAACCTGCGAACATGGACGCAATCGAGCCAACCAAGGATATCCCCGAGAACCCCGAACCATCCATTCCGGTCACTGCTCCGGTCACCGTCATTGTAATTGCGCTCACCGTATCATTCAAGGGCACCAGTCCAGCGAGTGCGACCCCAAGATCATTCACAATCCCATGTGAACCTTCAGGAAGAGGGTTGATGAACAACTCCGTAATGGCAGCATCTCCTAAGTAAAAAAACGCGGCTATGGGAATAACCGGTCCAAACACCTTGAAACCGAACTGAAATCCTTCTATTAAATAATGGGTCGTTTTCTCTGGTCCGGCCTGACGATGTGCGGCAAGGGTAACAGCAATCAGTATGACCACAGCGGTTCCGCCAATCAGAGCAGTTGCGTCGCCGCCTTGCAACTTTAATACAAACATCAGAACCACATCAACTGCGAATAACAGAGGAATAAGCAGTGCGAAACCTTTTTGCAGACGGGGTGACATCACTTGACGTTGAGCAGGCTGATTAGCGGGTAGGGTGGTGGTGGGCACAGTCTCAGATGAGGAAGAAGGTTCCGTACTCACGGTACCTGATATGGCATCTGGGGAGTGAACAGGTGAGCCTGATCTCATCTCTTTGCGCAGCATCCAGAAGGCTGTAAGGGTAGATACGGTTCCCATGACAATAACTAAAGGAATGCTTGCCGTCATGACGGAAGTAACGGGGAGACCAGCTGCATCAGCCGTAAGTTTGGGAGCCCCTTGAATAATGTAATCCCCTGACAGTGCAATCCCATGTCCGAACAGGTTCATGGCAATGGCAGCTCCAATCGGAGGAAGTCCCACTCGCACCGCGACAGGAAGAAGTACAGCACCAACCAGTGCTACGGCCGGAGATGGCCAGAAAAAGAGCGATACGACCATCATAATCAATCCGATCCCCCAATATGCGACTTGAGGAGAACGGATAAATCGGGTGACGGGTGTCACCATGACCTCATTAATGCCAGTTCTGATTAGAACACGGCTCATTGCCACAATAATCGAGATGATAAAGATCGTACTTAGCAATTCTTTCGTTGCATAGATAAAACTGCTGAAGATGCCGGCAACTGAGCCACTTAAGGTTTCCGTTGCCAGAAGTCCAATGGTCATAATACCCGCGACACAGATGATCGTGGTGTCCCTGCGCCGAATCATTACGGCGATGATCAAGACGATATATGCCATATAGACATAGTGCAACGCAGTGAGTTGAATATTCATCGAACAGGCCTCCCTACATCCTGGTGACAAATCCCTAGGAGTGATATATCGTATGCATGTCAAGATCGGGCGTTCGTGGAGTCCGGGGCTTGCCGCAGCATTTATTTTCAGGGAGAAGCTTCTGAGCTATAAATGAAGGATTTTTTTTACAACTGGAGAATTTATTACAATATGAAGCGCGTTATCCAAACTTGGAGCGGATGAAAGTCACCAGAATTGATATATGAAGGTCACGTGGCCCCATAGACAATGGCAAGCAGGGGTGATTACAATAAACATGCCATCATAAGGAAGAAAATAGAAAAACGATGTGAACTAAAAAGTGTGTGTTCAAAAAGTATGGTTTTTATTTTTTTGAACCACCTCTAAAAGGGCGGGAATCCATAATCCATGAGTATGATCCGTTCACTCCGTTTTAAATTTATTGTGGGTCTTACATTGATCATGCTACCATTGTTCATGCTGCTATATTACAACAATGTCTACGCCATGAAAGTCGTACGTGACAAGGTATCCCTCACCAATATGAATCATCTCGCCAAGAGTGTAGAGCAGAACGAACGAGTATTACAGGAGACGAATCGGTATTTATATAGTCTGGGCGAAAGGGACCCGGATATTATCTCTCTCTTTTTTCTGGAATACGGCAGCGGCGATTATATCATTGCCAAGCAACGGATTATGAACAAATTCATGACAGATATTGGTTTCTATAATCTGATTGATTCCTTTTTTCTATATGATGCCGTGAATGATGATCTGCTGCTCGCCACTTCAGGCAATTATGATGTCAAAAAGTCGGTTGTGCAGGAGAGCATGCCAGTCCAGATGCAGCAATTGGAAGGGGACATCCAGAAGCCGGAATGGAGCATTGTACGTGGAGGAACGTGGAATGCGCTCGTGAAAACGGTGCGAATCAACCAGCAGTTCTATGCAGGTGCCCTTGTCGATATGAACGCACTGAACCATACACAACAATTCACTGAATCCGGAGATCGGGGAGGCGCAGTTATTGTTGGAGCGGACGGCGGGGCATTATCAGATTCCACATTGAATACGGCACAGATTCAGCTGGCTGCAGCGCATCTTCCCGGCCTGGAGAATCCCTATCAGGTTATCTCTGAAGTGGTGAACAAGGGAGAAGCACGTCAATATCTGATGTTGGGTATTGCCTCGGCCATGTCCCGGATGAATTATATTGTGCTGCTGCCTGAGGAAGACATGATGCGTAACCTCCCGTTCTTCCAGCAGATCATTCGTTTACTTCCCATTGGTGCGGCAGTAATTCTGGTTACTGCACTGATCTTTTTGCGGCATCTGTTATTCCGCCCGATGAATGCATTGATCCGAGGCATGAGAAGGGTGAGTCGTGGAGATCTTGATGTGAAGCTGGACCCGCCCTCTTCTTCGGAACTCGAATTCATGACACGAAGTTTTAATCAAATGACCAGTGAGATCAGGCATCTGAAGATTGATGTGTATGAGGAACAGTTGAGGACGCGGGAGGCTGAGTTTAAACAATTACAGATGCAGATCAATCCTCACTTTTACCTGAATTCACTCAATATTATTCATAGTCTGGCTTCTTTGCAAAAGCATGAGTTGGTGCAGCAGATGGCTGGTCATCTGGCCGATTATTTTCGATTCAGTCTGCGTGCAGGTAAACGTGTTATTCATCTGGATGAAGAGCTGGAGCACATTCGTCATTACTTAGAAATTCAAAAGCTGAGGTTTCCAAGCAGATTCGATTTTGAACTGGATGTCGAACCGAATTTGGGACATTATGTAATTCCTCCATTAACCATTCAGCCCTTTGTCGAGAATGCCATTATCCATGGATTTCAGCGCCGGACGCACGCCTTTGTCATTCGGATCGTGGCGCGCCTTGAAGAGACATCATCCGTTCATGTCGATGGAACGGTGCTTCAACTGATGATTATCGATAATGGTGTTGGATTTGATGAGGAATTGTTGGAGCGTCTGCAACATGGACAATACGCTGAAGACCCGAGTGGACAGCATATCGGTATATGGAACGTGGCTCATCGGCTTCTAGTGAAGTATGGTGATCAAGCCAGTTTGCAGTTTGGAAATGAGGCGGATCATGGCGCCAAAGTCATCATTGATTTACCCGCTCAGACCGAAGAGGAAGAAGGGGGAGCCCATGCGTAACCTGTTGATCGTGGATGATGAAGTATATGCATTACAAGCGATGGTGGAAGGAGTAGACTGGCAGGCAGCTGGTGTCGACCAGGTATTCAGTGCTTGTGATGCAGAAGAGGCAAGAAAAGTTCTGAAGGCAAGTTCCATCGATATTATGATCTGTGATATTGAGATGCCTGGCGAAACCGGACTTGATCTGCAGAGCTGGGTACTGAAACATGATCCAGGCATGCTGACCATTTTCCTGACGGGGCATGCGTTGTTCGATTATGCCCAGACGGCAATTAAGCTTAACAGCTTTGATTATGTACTAAAGCCTGCTCCGGCCGATCAGTTGATCAAGGTGGTAAGCCAGGCGGTGGAGAAAATCAAGGATGGAGAGCAGCGCACCCGTACCAACGAAGTTTATGAGACCGTATACAAACGCTGGAAAACGCATAAACCGATACTGACAGAACGTTTCTGGAAAGATGCCATCTCTCAGCGTATCACGTTAACTAAGCAACGACTGCAAGAGCTCGCAGAATTATATGGTGCCGAGATTGATCCGCAGGCCCGTGTATTACCTGTAGTGATCTCGGTAGAAGAGTGGGTGCGTGAATTTGATTTGCGAGATGAAGAGGTATTAGAGTATGCCCTTCGTAATGCAGCCAGGGAAATGTTGCTTGGCGACAAACCGGGTGAAGTGTTTCAGGATCATGGTGGATTAAATATTGTTCTTGCTTACGAGCAAGACGGAATCATACCGAGTGTTAGTGAAGTGGCACAACGCTGTCAGGATTATATTCGGAAATGTGGTACGTATTTCTATTGCCGGTTGTCCTGTTATGTGGGTGCTCCGGTTGCTGTAACGGAGCTGCAAGGCATGTTGAATGAACTCATGGATATGGAGCGGCGCAATATTAAGGAGCTTGAAGAAGTTTTTGTCTATGATGAGCAAGGCAGAGTTCAGGAAGATCGCTTTTTGCCTATTCCTTGGTTCTCGGAGTTATCCATCCTGTTTGAGACGGGTAAAGTAGGGGACTTGCGAGAACGTGTGGATGAGATTTTTGAATTGCTTGCTGCCCAGGAGGGATTGTCTCCCGAAATGCTGCATCTCTACTATCATGCCATGCTGCATGTGGTCTACCCGCTGCTGCATCAGAAAAACGTGTCCATACGCAGCCTTTATCCGGGTGAACGGGAGCCGGAAGAGAGTGTTGTGACGAGATCGCTACCACAGTTGAAGCAGTGGACGTCGGATCTGATTGATCGTGTTATCCCGGTGTTGTACCCGGACGATCATAGTCCCATGACCATTGTGGATCAGTTATGTGTTTATATTGAAACTCATATTGGTGAAGAACTTATGCGAGAGGAACTTGCAGCTTTTGCCGGATTCAATCCCGCTTATCTATCCCGTCTGTTTCGGAAAGAAAAGGGGATGTCCCTATCGGAGTTCATCCTGCAGGGCAGAGTAGCTAAAGCGAAGACGCTGCTGTCCCAGTCCACCGTCAAAGTGACGGATATCGCTGGCAAGGTAGGGTATTATAATTACTCGCATTTCACCAAAATGTTCAAAAAGTGCACGGGCATAACGCCACAGGAGTTTCGTAAACAGTCACGTACCGTATAGTTCAGGGCGCAGCATGCTGCGTCTTTTGCTTTTTTTTCGGATGTCATAATTTGATAAGTCAACAGGTCACCACAGCAGATAGAGGTCTTACCCGCCCCGCCGTATACTTGAACCACAGGAGCCGCAACGGAGCTTCATCCTGAGGAAGAATTCAAGAGGAGTGAGGGAGAACACGTTATGAAGACACAACCCCAGGCGGGTAAGGGAGTACGGATATCGGAAATACCGGAAGGATCAGTCCGAAAGCGCAAGTCTGTGTGGCACAATCTTGGCAAATTCAAGGTGCTGTATCTCATGTTCTTGCCAGGGGTCCTGTTTCTGCTGGTGAACAACTATATGCCGATGTTCGGCGTTCTGATCGCATTCAAAAATGTAAACTATGCTGATGGTATTTGGGGGAGCCCGTGGAGTGGATGGGACAATTTCAAATATTTGTTCTCAACCAGTGATGCTTGGGAAATTACCCGAAATACACTCGCGTATAACACCGTGTTTATTGCACTTAATCTCTTAGTCGGTGTTGGGCTCGCTATTCTGCTCAATGAAGTGAAGAACAAGGCAATGTCGAAGTTATATCAATCACTTATGCTATTGCCATATTTCCTGTCTATGATTGTAGTCAGTTATCTGGTGCTGGCTTTCCTGGGCAAGGATTCAGGATTCATGAACTCAACGATTCTGCAGATGTTCGGCGGTCAGCCGATCGACTGGTATTCAGAGCCGAAGTATTGGCCGTATATTTTGCCACTGGTGAACACATGGAAGAATATTGGATACTACGCCGTCATCTATCTGGCAGCTGTTGTGGGTATCGATGAAGAATATTATGAAGCAGCTGTGCTTGATGGAGCAACCAAATGGCATCAGATCCGCTTCATCACCATTCCGTTCCTCATACCACTGATCGTCATTATGACGTTATTGCAGATTGGCCGTATATTCTACGCAGACTTCAGCCTGTTCTACCAGGTTCCATTGGAATCCGGAGCGCTGTTCCCTGTAACAAATGTACTGGATACCTATGTATATCGTACGTTCCTTATCGGTGGAGATATAGGAATGTCATCAGCAGCCGGTCTATATCAAGCCATCGTCGGATTTGTGCTGGTTCTTGTATCCAACACTATCGTAAGGCGAATAGATAAAGATAATGCATTATTTTGAGAGGGGGCAAGTCAGCTGTGAAATCACATGATCCACTAGCCGTATCGAAGCGTTCCGCATCCGTTATTCATGCGATGTTTCTATTCTACGCCATTGCCTGTATCGTGCCGATCCTGCTTGTCTTTGCCATCTCATTTTCGGACGAGACAACTGTAATTGCCAATGGATATAAACTTATTCCAGAGAAGTTCAGCCTGACGGCTTATGAGTTTCTGTTCAGAGATATGGATCAGATCCTTCACTCGTATGGTATCTCCTTCATCGTTACTGTCGTAGGTACCATTACCAGTGTTGCGCTGACCGCACTGTATGCATATCCGCTCTCGCGAAGAGATCTGCCTTACCGGGGTTGGTTCGCCTTCTTCATCTTCTTCACGATGTTGTTCAATGGAGGTCTGGTACCTTGGTATCTGGTCTATGTCAACGTATTGGATCTGAAAAACTCCATACTGGCACTCATTCTGCCACTACTGCTATCCCCATTCTTTGTACTGGTTATGCGTACATTCTTCGCGAACTCCATCCCGGTCTCCATTCTGGAATCGGCTCGGATTGATGGTGCGGGAGAATTGAGAACGTTTGCACGTATCGTACTTCCGCTCTCTCTTCCCGTAATGGCAACCGTCGCGTTGTTCAGTACATTGAATTACTGGAATGATTGGTACCTTAGCATGATTTTTATATCAGATAACCGGACGATCAGCCTTCAGTACCTTATGTACCGGACGCTGCTCGATATTCAATATTTAACAACCAACTCCAACGTCTCTTCACAGATTTCGTCGCAGGGTGGATTGTTGAATCTGCCTAACAAAACTCTGCAAATGGCGATGGCTGTAGTCGGTATTGGTCCAATCGTACTGGCATATCCGTTTTTCCAGCGTTATTTCATCAAAGGTCTTACGGTTGGCGCTGTGAAGGGATAACTCTGAACCGGTTAGCAGAGAGGGAAAGGGAAATGAAGATGGACTGAAAGGGCATATACAGAAGTAGCTATAGGTTTAATTGTGAATTGGGGAAATCGGTTGTAGGGTTCAACACATGACAGGAGGGGTTCAATTGGTAAGATCATTAAAGGTATGGTCACGCATGATGGCAACGGTTATGGCGCTGAGCCTGGTGCTGGCAGCTTGCTCATCAGACAAAGGTGGAACAACAACAACACCTGGCGCAGAAGGCGGAGGAGCAAGTGAAGGTGGGGGCAAACCCTATGAAGTGACACTGTTCTATCCAGGGACACCACAGAAGGATGTCGCTCTGGTGGAGGCCGAGATTAACAAAAAGATGGAACCGAAGATCGGGGCAACACTTAAGATCAATGCGATTGACTGGGGACAGTGGGATAACAAGTTGAATCTCATGATCTCCTCGGGTGAAAAATCAGATATTATCTTCACAGCAGCTTGGCAGAACTACACGGTGAATGTAGCTAAAGGTGCATTCTTGCCATTGAATGATCTGCTTGATGCACATGGTCAGGATATCAAGAAAAACCTGGATCCTGCCTTTCTGGAAGGTTCCCAGGTGGACGGCGTGAATTACGGTGTTCCTACGAATAAGGAACTTGCTGCGACACGTGGTGTGTTGGTACGTAAAGACCTGGCCGACAAGTATAAGCTGGACCTGACAGCTGTAAAGACTTGGGCTGATCTGGAGCCACTTCTCAAAACAATCAAGGAAAACGAGCCAGGCATTACTCCATTCTATATGTCCAACACCAATGGTAACGGGCTATTGGAGAATCTGGATTGGGATTATCTCGGTGACGCTTCCGTACCTGGAGTGATCTCCAAAACAGCAGGCGGAACAACGGTGCTGAATGAAGTGGAGACTCCTGAATTCAAAGAAGCTGCTGAACTCGCCCGCAAGTGGTATCAAGCAGGATATATCAACAGTGATGCTGCTACGTCCAATGTGTTCCCGAAAGACCAGGCGAAGGCTGGAAAAGCGTTTCTCTGGACCGATGGCATGAAGCCAGGCAAGGATAAAGAAGAAGAAGGGTATGTGGGTTTCCCACTGACTCAGATTGAGATGACACAGCCGACGATCACGACAGGTGATGCATCTGGAGCGATGCTTGCGATCTCCCGTTCTTCCGAGCAACCGGAGAAAGCGATGCAGGTCATTAACCTGCTGCATTCTGACAAGGAAATTAACAACTTGCTGAACTTCGGAATTGAAGGCACTCATTATGTGAAAAAAGACGGACAGGATAATATCATTACTCTTCCTGAGGGCGTTGATGCCAACAGTCGTACCTACAACCCAGGTGCCCAGTGGCAGCTTGGTAACCAGTTCCTGAACTTCCTCTGGGATAATGAAGACCCGCAGAAGTGGGAGAAGTTCAAAGAATTTAACGCCAAAGGTGTGAAGTCCCCAGCACTGGGCTTTACGTTCAACAGCCAATCTGTCAAAAATGAAATTGCTGCGGTCAACAACGTGAACAAACAGTTCAAGCCGGGCATGACATCGGGCGCGGTTGATCCGAATGAGATGATTCCGAAATATCTGGAGAAACTGAAAGCAGCGGGAATTGATAAAATTATTGCAGCCAAGCAGGAACAACTGGATGCATTCCTTGCCAAAAGTAAATAATCATTAGCTATCATAGAGGGACTTGTGATCTACAAGCTCTTGTCGGTGGCAAATATGGAGGACGTTTTCGGTGAACAACCGAAGGCGTTCTTTTTATTGTTATTTTTTTGATTTGGATTTTTAATCATAATTAGGAAAAATATGATATAATCAGGTGGTTGATTAGGGGGTGTTCGTGTGTCGAGGACCAGACTTGTGTTCTCAGGGGCTTTATTGCTATTTGCTATCATCTTTACATTTAACCATCATCTTGGTTTTTCGGTTGGAGATACAATGCTGTCAGCAATAGGTATATCACCGTATACTACATCTTACTTAAGTGGTGTACATATCACACTTTTCCTCGGATTGGGGATCTTCGCCTGTGGCTTTTATCTTACTCGCAAAGAGATTGGTCGGTCGTTTCCGGGACTTGCAAAAGGGTTGTGGATTGTCGTTCTCGCTCTTGTTCTCAGCTACTCGTACATGACGGATAAATTCATGTATATAGCCAATTGGGGAGCTAAAGGCATAGATGCAGTATCCTATGTACAGAACGCAAGCTCTTGTACCTTTAACGTGTTGAAGACGGGGGAGACCCGAGCAACCTGTGAGCTGAAACTCAAAAATTACGGCAGAGATCCCGTATCTGCTCTGTTATTGCCTGATCTCGCACGCAGTTATAAGTTCAAGGACGATCCGTTATTGGAAGCCTTGCGGTCTGTCCAATTAGGGCCAGTACATGTTGAGATCGAACCCCATGGAACGTTTACAGGTGAATTGGATTTTTATGGGAAAGCAGAATCCCCACTGTACGTCAGTGGGAAACTTAAGGATATTGTACTGGATGTAGGCGTGGATGGAGCGAATACGGTATTTGATTACGATATGCCATAGTTGTTATTTTTATAGAAATAAAGAATTACATAAACAGAAGTGGAATAAGGTTAATCTAAATAGAGCGTTCAAAGAGATAAATTAAAATCAGATCGAGAGCTGGCTAATGGCTGGCTCTTTTTGTGCGTGGAAGTTGCAATTAGTGCTGAAATATTGGTTTTATCTCCTTCCCCCTTGAATTGGTAACGCTTACGCTAGATAATGAATCGGTTTGTCTCAAAAAAAATAGTTTGTCTTTAGCGCTTACATCATTAAAATTAATGTCACGACAAATTAAGACAAGGTGAGATGAAAAGATGTCATATCGGACAAACCTGTTTTCCAAAATGGTCATTCTTATTCTGATTATGCTGATTCCTGTAGTGCTTTTGTACTGGTACTCCAATCACAAAACAACAGCTGTTCTCAGAGATGAGTTGAATCGATCGAATAGTAACCAGCTTGAATTTTTCCAAAATCAAGTGAACACACACATCGAACTGTTATCCTCATGGCCGAATCTGCTCATACATGATCCTGATATTGGCAGCTTCCGGCGAATCTATGCGGACAGTAACTACTTTGATCTGGATACGATCAACCTGGTCAAACGTATCCAGAATAAGCTGAGTATTCAGGAAAGCTCATCTAATTGGGCCACGAAATTATATCTGTATTCTCCTTCGCTGGGCAGGGTGGTTTCCGAAAGGGACGCACGTTCTTACGATAAAGAAGCGCTAAGGGAAAATATCATTTCCGGCTGGGATGTACGCAAAATTCAGGATGGGGAAGATGATCGGTTCATGTTTAGCTGGATTACGGTATCCCCATACGGTATTAAAGACCCGGCTAATAATGCGGAAACGATTATTAAACTGGAGTTTGATAGCGATAACATTCGGGATATGCTGGACAAATTCAAGGACGATGGCAGGCATGACCCCTTCTATTTCCGTGAAGAATCGGGAGTTATCTATAACCGGACTTCAGATCGTTCATTAACGAATCAGTTGATGGAAGAACTGTCCATTCATAAACTTCAGGACGTTGATAATCGTACCGTGGTGATCGGGAACGAGCCTTACATGGTCAACACGGTGAAATCCAGTACAACAGGCTGGTATTTGGTGGACTATATGCCGCTATCAGATATTCTGAAGCCCATTCATCAATCAAATATGCTGTTCTATTCTTCCATGATTTGTTTGGTGTTAATGAGTTTTGGTGTGGCGTATTTGTTCTATGTTCAGGTGCAGGTACCAGTGAAACAACTCATTCGCGGGTTCCAGCGGTTGAAGCAGGAAGATTATTCAGTGAGGATCAAGCCAAAGGGCCGCAATGAATTCAGTTTCCTTTCGGAACGTTTTAACTTGATGGTGGAGCAGATTCAGCAGTTATTTGAACACGTTTACCTGGAACAGATTCATGTGCGTGAAGCCCGGTTGAAGCAGCTGCAATCGCAGATTAACCCGCACTTCTTCTATAATTGTTTCTCCTTCATTACGAGTATGGCGAAGCTGAAGCGTATGGACGCCGTTGTAGCGATGTCGCATAACCTCTCCCGATATTATCGGTATACGACAAGACAGGAGCGGGACGTGGTACCGTTGACAGAAGAGATTGAATTTGTCAGTTGTTATCTGGAGATCCAACGAATGCGTATGGACCGGATTCATTACAAGCTTGATCTGTCCGAAGAGATGCTGAGACAGGAAGTACCGCCGCTGATTGTGCAGCCACTGGTGGAGAATGCGGTGATTCATGGTATTGAAGCGGATGCGGAAGCTGGAGAAATAAGAGTGTCTGGAGAAAAACAGGGTGGTGTCATGGTTCTTGTCGTTGAAGATGATGGGCAAGGCATGACACAGGAGGCACGTGAGGCACTTCTGATTAAACTCAGGGGAACGATGGATCAGGAGATGGGCTGTGGCCTGTGGAATGTGAATCAGAGACTACAGCTTCGATATGGGGAGCAGGCAGGGCTTGATATAACGGAATCGGAATTTGGTGGATTACGGGTTACACTGTCGTGGCCTGCTGAGAGAGAGTTTCTCCCCGATAGCCAAGATAACATCGATAACATGTGAGAGCATGGTGGGACATTGAATGTAGTGCATAACGAACGAGATAGGGAGTGACTTGCTTGATAGATATACTGCTAGTAGATGACGAAACGTATGTAACAGAAAGTCTGGAACTTACAATCCCCTGGGGAGAGCTTGGAGTAACCACTGTACTTCGTGCCGCTTCCGGTAAAGAAGCGCTGGAGATTATGGAGGAAAATGCAGTAGATATCGTGGTAACCGATATTCGCATGCCTGGTATGTCGGGACTGGATCTGATTGCAGAGGTAAGCAAGCGTTGGTCCCATATTCGCTGTATCTTGCTGACGGGTCACAGCGATTTTACTTATGCGAAGAAAGCCATTCAATTGCAGGCAGCAGATTATATCCTGAAACCTGTAAACGATGATGAATTTATGAGTTCCGTGTCGGCAGCCATCACATCTCTTCGTGATGAGTGGGATGAATTCGACAAATATCACCGACTCTTATACAGTCGAAAGTCTGACTATAAGATTTTACGGGAAAATCTGATGCATGATCTGCTGCTGGGTCGTGAGATCACGGCGCGGGCACTTCGGGAACAACTGCAACAATATGAGATTCATATTGATCCGGAACAATCCGTTGTCATGATGCTTATTCGCCTGACAGGACGCTTCTCATCAATGGACCAGCAGTCTCTGGATCTGATGGATTTTGCGGTAGGTAATATCGCAGAGGAAGTGCTTGGAGAGCAATTTAATGTATGGTTCGGTCGCGGACCTCATGAGTGTTTGGTCATGTTTTTACAGAATCAGGGACAGATCGAAGCTTCGCAGATGGACTTGGAGACGTTCAGAACCTCAGCTGAAACTTTCCGTGAGCATGTCATTCGATATTTACAGGGAGATCTGTCCATGGTCGTTACACCGTCATTTCCCTTTAATGAATTGACAGCGGCTTATCGAAAAAGTCTGGGTTCCCTTGTCCTTTCAGGACCGGAAGAACACAAGATTATATATATGAACATGGATCAGGCACTCGGCAAAAGACCGGAGAATGATGCGACGCAGGCGCTTGAAGAGCTGTATAAACCGCCTGTGCTTCCGCAACTGCTTGAGACCAAGCAATGGGAAGCGGCGGCGCGTAAGCTGAACATGGTCTTTGATGCGGCAGAACAGGTACGATTGTCCAGAGAACATGTGTATGAGATGTATCTGTCCGTAACCAATGCATTCATGTATATAGCCCATAAACAGGGGCATCTGGTACATGAGATTGATCATGCGGGATTCGACCTGCTTCTCGCTCATCAGTTGATTCAATCCCCTGAGAAGCTGCGACGCTGGGCAACCGAGATGCTGTCCAAGCTGCAGGAGGAATTGTCGGATCAGGAAGGTGTGCAGAGCCGCAGACATGTGATCAAGCAGGTTCAGGAACTGGTGACAAGAGACACCGGACAGGATCTGTCGGTGAAGATGATCGCCGACAAGGTGTATTTGCATCCCGTATATCTATCAAAAATTTACAAGGCAGAGACAGGGGAAGGTCTTGGGGACTACATGATTCGTATGCGCATGGAGCGTGCGCTGTATCTGCTTAAGAATAGCAACAAAAAAATATACGAGATTACGAGTGAACTTGGCTATCAAAATCCGCAGTATTTCAGCAAAATGTTCAAAAAACATTATGGTATGACACCCAATGAATTTCGGGATCAGTCATAATTACAACAACATTCCAGAATATAGGTTGGCAAAGGTGCAGAAATCTTGATTTCGTATCATAGGCTCAAAGGCCTGGTCAGCCTATAATGAAAGGGTAACCAAAACGATTTAAGGGGGAACAACATGAGAGCGCAATCAACGAAAAAGAGATTCTTGACGCTTCTCGCTACAACGCTGAGTCTAACTGTCGTTCTTGCAGGATGTTCAGGAGACAGTGGAAGCGGAAATAGTGCAACACCAAGTACATCTGGAACCCAAAACGAATACAAAGAAAAGTATGATCCGGAAGTAACCATTACAACAGCATGGGGAATCGACCCTGAGTTGAAGTTTAAAAATGGCGAATCCATGGAAAATAACGTGGCTACCAAGTGGGCCAAAGATCAATTCGGGATTAACATTAGCTCGCTCTGGTCTGTAACGGATACGAATGGCGCATTTGCAACCAAACTTCGCCTGGCGATGTCTTCTGGTCAGGATATGCCTGAAATTGTAACGGTGGGTGACAACTTGCTTGCTCAGGATCTGATTGATTCCGGCATGTATCAGGAAGTTGGTCCACTGTTCGACAAATATGCTTCAGACACATGGAAAAAAGCAATGGAGCAAGATCCTAACGTATGGAACCAATATAGCCGTGATGGTAAAAGAATGGGTATCCCTGTTCTGGACTATGCCTACAACAATGATTACTTGCTCTGGATTCGTCAGGATTGGCTGGATAAGCTGAAGCTGGAAGCTCCAAAAACAATCGATGAGCTGGAAACCGTTATGGAAGCATTCAAAAACAATAACCCGGACGGATTGGCTCCTGAAAAAGTCACTCCGCTCAGCATTGGTTTCAAAACATCCATGAATACATGGATGGGAGACCCATCCTGGATTTTCGGAGCATACGGAACATTACCGTTCCAATGGAATCTGGCTGCGGATGGCAAGCTGGAGTATGGTTCCATCAATCCAGGCATGAAGCAAGGATTGGTCAAATTGAGCGAATGGCTCAAAAAAGGGTATATCCCGCAAGAAGCAGCGCTATGGGATGAGAACAAAACAGCAGAGCCAGCAGTTGCAGGCACCGCTGGTATTATCCCAGGTCCTTACTGGATGAGTGGATGGCCGTTGACTGACACAGTGAAGAATTCGCCTGGTGCCGTTTGGAAACCGATTGAAATTCCAACGGGTCCTGAAGGTAAAGCAATGCGTCATGGAACACAATTCGTAAACGGTGTTACGTTGATCAAAGCAGATATGGAACACCCTGAGGCGTTCTTCACGTATCAGAACTACCTGTTTGACAATTATGCTGATCCTGCACCGGGTAGCCCGTATGATAACGGTCTATTCGACGGATATGACTACCAGCTGGACGCGAACGGAAAACAGAAAAAGCCAGACGAAATTGATGGCGGATATGTCAATGTCGTACGTTACCTGTTAGTTCGTGATGGTGCACGTATTCCAGATGCACAGATGAAAGCGTTGCTTAATTTGGCTGATGGCAAAGAGCCTGAAAGCAAGCTGGAAAAAGACGTGGCCGTAAACTATGGACCAGAAACTCCTGCAGCAGCGAAAGTGTTGCTGAGCCAAGAAGAAATTTCCTTCAAAAACATGTTCACAGGTCCAACAACACAGACGATGAAATCCAAGTTGGACTATTTGAATAAAATCGAGAATCAAGCATTTAACGAAATTATCTATGGCAAAAATCCGGCTGATGCGTTTGATACTTTTGTACAAACGTGGAAATCCGGTGGTGGAGATCAAATCACACAAGAGGTCAATGCGTGGTATGACGGTGTGAAAAAATAGTTTTAAGCAGCGCCCAGACGATATCGTCTGGGCGCTTTTTTATGTTAATTCAAGCTGAAGCAAAGTGGTTGAATTTGTGCCATTTATATTGCTTTTATGTGCTGTTTGGACCCCGTAAAAGGTTGATATAATCGCTTTATAAGCCACTCAGGGAGTACTTGAGTAGGAAGAAATACAGGGGGAGCAATCATGAGAACTTTGAAACGTACTTGGCCATTCCACGTAATGCTGCTGCCAGCGATCGTCTTTCTGATCATCTTCAGTTATGTGCCTATGGGCGGGATTGTTATGGCATTTCAGAACTATAAGCCATGGCTTGGAATTAACGGATCTGAATGGGTCGGACTGGACAACTTTAGATATTTGTTTGAACGTGAAGACAGCTTACAAGTTATCTGGAATACATTGATCATTGCTGTGCTTAAACTGATCTTTAACTTATTTGTTCCATTTGTCTTTGCCATTCTTTTGAATGAAGTTCGCAAGATGGCGATACAGCGAACGATACAGACGCTTGTCTATTTACCTCACTTCTTGTCCTGGGTCATTCTGGGCGGGATTCTGATAGATCTTTTGTCAACAGGCGGCTTGGTTAACCGGGTTCTGGGGACCTTCGGACTTGGGCCATACTTCTTCCTCGGGGATAACAGTTACTTCCGTTCTACGGTCATTCTGACAGATGTGTGGAAGGAATTTGGCTATAACATGATTGTCTTTCTGGCTGCCCTTGCCGGAATTAATCCAGCATTATACGAGGCAGCAGAGATTGACGGAGCAGGGCGCTGGAAACAGACACTGCACATTACAGTTCCTTCGCTTGTCCCGATGCTGATGGTTGTAGGAACACTGGCACTTGGTAACGTACTGAATGCGGGATTTGACCAGATTTTCAACCTGTATAACCCGCTCGTATATCAAACGGGTGACATCATAGATACCTTCGTATATCGTTCTGCGATGCAAAACGGTGAGATGGGCTTCGCAACCGCGATCGGATTATTCAAATCGGTCATTAGCATGATCTTGATTCTTGTATCGTACAGCTTAGCCAAAAAATACGCTGGATACCGCATATTCTAATCGAATGAACAGAGAAAGAAGGGACCACGATGTACCATAAATCATTGCCTTATCGCGTGTTTAATATAGTCAATACCTGCTTTCTGATTCTAGTTGCCATCATGTGTATCATACCGATGGTTCACGTACTGGCGGTATCCTTTAGTACAAAGGCTGCTGCGGATGCGAATCTGGTCAATCTCTGGCCCGTAGGTTTC
This sequence comes from Priestia sp. FSL H7-0729, assembly GCF_038005685.1. NCBI lineage: Bacteria > Bacillati > Bacillota > Bacilli > Caryophanales > Bacillaceae > Priestia > Priestia sp. FSL H7-0729. The sequence continues at coordinate 86,515 of NZ_JBBOTQ010000008.1, read as the reverse complement.
TCACTTGAGGCATACAAAAAGACGATGAACAATCCAATTTTCTTGAACTCCCTCTGGATCTCACTGTTACGTACAGTAATTGGTACAGCTATCACTTTGCTGATTACGTTCCTGGCGGCGTATCCGTTGTCCAAAGAAAATAGTGAGTTCAAAGGCAGAACGATTTACTCCTGGATTTTTGTATTCAGCATGATTTTCAATGGAGGATTGGTTCCATTCTACATGGTTATCCAGAAGATCGGGTTGATGGATTCCTTCTGGGTACTTGTACTCCCAGGGGCGGTTAATACATTCCTGGTCATCCTGATGCTGAACTTCTTCCGTGGTATTCCGAAAGAGCTGGAGGAAGCGGCGTTGATGGACGGTGCTAACCACTTCAGAACACTGTTCAGTATCTTCCTGCCGATCTCTTTGCCGTCGATTGCAACGATTGCATTGTTCAGCATGGTGTTTCATTGGAATTCCTGGTTTGATGGATTGCTGTATATGAATAATGCCAAGGATTATCCACTGGCTACCTTTATGCAAACCGTTATTATCGGACGTGACATGAGTAGCATGAGCATGAATCCCAAAGAGATGGAATCTCTCTCTCAAACGACGGTAAGAGCGGCTCAGATCTTCATTGGAAGTGCACCAATCTTGATTGTGTATCCTTTCCTGCAACGTTTCTTTGTCAAAGGTATGACGTTGGGCTCAGTTAAAGGCTGAGCCTGTACCCCAAATTAATGGAGGTTGATACAGTGAGCAACTTGACGGAAAAGACATTCGTTCTGGGAATGGATGTGTCTTTTATGGATGAAATTGAACAGCATGGCGGGAGTTACAGTGATGTGGATGGCAAGGAACAAGACTTGCTGTCCATCCTGAAGTTCAATGACACTAACGCGATTCGACTTCGAATCTGGAATGATCCTGTTGGTGGATTCTGTAATCTGGAGCGCACGGTGGAGATAGCCAAACGGATCAAGAAACAGGGATTGCAATTTTTGCTTGATTTCCATTACTCTGATCGCTGGGCTGACCCAGCCAATCAATGGAAGCCAAAAGCATGGGAGAATCTGTCCTATGAAGAGCTTCAACGTGCGGTATGCATGTATACGGCTGATGTCCTCAGAACGTTGAAGGAACACGATGCGCTTCCAGACATGGTGCAGGTCGGCAACGAGATTACGCCAGGCATGTTATGGAATGAGGGGCGTGTCGGTGGAGAAGAGCATGATACGGATGAACAGTGGGAGCGTTTTGCCGGCCTTGTGAAGTACGGAATTGCTGCGGTCAAATCCGTTGACCCGGATATTCAGATCATGATACATATTGATCGTGGTGGAGATAACGCCGAGAGCCGTAAGTTTTACGATCGCTTTGAAGCACTGGGTGTGGAGTTCGATATCATTGGTCTATCGTATTATCCTTGGTGGCACGGTACACTTGATGCATTACGCGACAATCTTCATGATCTGGCTGAGCGTTATGGCAAACCTATCAATGTGGTTGAAACCGCTTATCCGTGGACGCTGGAGCAGCCGGAAGGCATTGAATGGATTCTGAATCAAGAAGAATTGTTGTTGCCAGGATACCCTGCAAGCGTAGAGGGACAGACCAAATATCTGAAAGATTTATTGCAGATTATCCGTGAAGTTCCGGGTGGATTGGGGCACGGATTCTATTATTGGGAACCTGCCTGGATACCAAGTAAAGAAGAGTGGTCTGTCGGACATCCGAATAACTGGGGCAACCTCACCATGTTTGATTTTAAAGGTCGCAAGTTGGAATCGTTTACAGCGCTAGCTACTACAGAAGAATCGGATGTCGTGACCTACGTGTAATATCATACAGGTTATCGGTTGTATCTGATGAGAATATGAAGTCAATGCCAGATGATGCTGGATAATTTGAGCCGTGAATCTCGTTGTATTAATAAAAATTGTAATCAAAAGCAAGGGAGTTGTCCTTATGACATACAAATTTCCACCTGTAAGTTCCAAAGCCCCGCACATGTTGCATGGCGCAGACTATAACCCGGAGCAATGGCTCCATTATCCTGAAGTTTTGGAAGAAGATATTCGCTTGATGAAGCTTGCCAAGTGTAACGTAATGTCCATCGGTATCTTCTCGTGGGTATCTCTTGAGCCGGAAGAGGGCGTGTACACGTTTGAATGGCTGGATCAGGTGTTGGATCGTTTTGCAGCAAACGGCATCTATGCCTTCCTGGCCACACCAAGTGGTGCGAGACCTGCCTGGATGTCCGCGAAGTACCCGGAAGTACTCCGCGTATCCGAGAAACGTGTCCGCAATCTGCATGGCTTCCGTCACAACCACTGTTATACTTCCCCCGTATACCGTGAGAAGGTTACTGCGATCAATACAAGACTGGCAGAGCGTTATTCGGATCATCCGGCTGTGATCGGCTGGCATATCTCGAATGAGTTCGGCGGAGACTGTCATTGTGATTATTGTCAGGAAGCATTCCGTGGTTGGGTTCAGAAGAAGTATAAAACACTCGATGAACTGAATCATTCGTGGTGGACCACATTCTGGAGCCATACTGTTACAGATTGGAGTCAAGTGGAATCTCCGGCTCCACATGGAGAGACACAGGTACACGCGATGAATCTGGATTGGCGCCGTTTTGTTACGGATCAGACAGCTGATTTTATCGTGCATGAAACGAAACCGTTGAAAGCTCAGAATCCCGATCTGCCAGTCACAACCAACCTGATGGAATTCTATGGTGGTCTGAACTATTGGAAGTTCGCTGACATTCTGGATTTCCTCTCCTGGGACAGTTATCCGACTTGGCATGATGCAGATGACGATGCAAAACAGGCATCCCGAATTGCAATGATGCATGACATCGTTCGTTCCATCAAAGGTGGTCAGCCGTTCTTGCTGATGGAGAGTACGCCAAGTTCGACGAATTGGCAAGATGTCAGCAAGCTGAAAAAACCTGGCATGCATCTGCTCTCTTCTCTCCAAGCTGTGGCACACGGTTCAGACAGTGTTCAGTACTTCCAGTGGAGAAAGAGCCGTGGGTCCAGTGAGAAGCTCCATGGCGCAGTCGTAGACCATGTTGGAACGGAACATACTCGCGTGTTCCAGGATGTGACGGATGTAGGTACGGCTCTTGAAGGCATGGAAGCGATTGTCGGAACAGCAGTTCCGGCAGAAGTTGCGATCATTTTCGATTGGGAAAACCGCTGGGCCGTTAACGATTCGCAGGGTCCGCGCAATATCGGTGTGAAGTATGAGCAGACGGTGGAAGAGCATTACGAAGCGTTTTGGAAAAAGGGAGTCGCTGTAGACGTTATTGATATGGAGGCAGATCTGTCCAAGTACAAGCTGCTGATTGCACCAATGCTCTATCTGGTACGTGAAGGTGTTGGGGAACGCATTGAGAAGTTTGTAGAACAGGGCGGTACGTTTGTAGCAACTTACTGGTCTGGTATTGTTAACGAAAACGATCTGTGTTTCCTGGGTGGATTCCCGGGCCCACTTCGTAAGACACTTGGTATCTGGTCCGAGGAAATTGACGGATTGCATGATCGTGATCTGAACGGAATTATCCCGGAGAAGGGCAATGAGCTTCAGCTCAATACAGCGTATGATGCAATTGAACTGTGTGATCTGATTCATCTGGAAGGCGCGAAGTCCCTGGCTACGTACCGTTCTGACTTTTATGCCGGACGTCCGGCATTGACGGTTAACCAGTTGGGTTCAGGAAAAGCATATTATGTAGCGACACGTCTGAAAGCACCATTCTATGATGATTTTTATGCGAAACTAATCGCTGACCTGAACATTGAGCGTGGACTTGAAACCGAGCTGCCTGCCGGAACAACGGCACATACGCGTACAGATGGTACGGCTGATTATGTGTTTGTACAGAACTACACGCCAGATGAGAAGCTGATTGAACTAGATGGACAGTCCTATACCGATCTGCTCAGTGGTGATGCCGTGGAAGCAAGTCTCAGTTTGAAGCCATATGACATTTGTGTTCTGCGCAGACCGGCTGCCCGGAAATAATATAGGTTCATCCTTACTTTATAAACGGAGTGAAGATGCAAAAAGAGTGCCTTGAACGCCTGAAATTGGTGTTCAGGGCATCTTTTTTATTTTATGTATTTGGCTGTTGAACCACTTTTTCTGGACAAGATAAAGGATAAACGTGTCCGCGTATCGAAGACAAACACGTAACTTGTAACTCAAGACTTTCAGTCTGGGAGGAATGGAAATGAATCAAAGAAATCTGGATGGTAACAGCATTATTATTCGACTGGAAATGACAACTAAGGATATCAAGTTTGGCGAAGTGGCCTCGGCCATCTCGGAAGCTGGGGGAGACATCATTGCCATCGACGTGATTTCCACCAATCAGGATGTAAGCGTGCGCGACTTGACGGTCGCCGTTACAGATGCGCAAGATAACAGTAAAATTATAGAAGGGGTGCGCCAACTTAAAGGTGTGTCCATTATTAACGTATCGGATCGGACGTTCCTGCTTCATCTGGGCGGTAAGATCGAAGTAACACCAAAGACCCCGATTCAGAACCGGGAAGATCTATCACGTGTGTACACCCCGGATGTGGCTCGTGTATGTTCAGCCATTTCAGAAGAACCCGGCAAAGCCTTCTCACTGACGATTAAACGGAATACCGTGGCCGTCATATCTGATGGCAGTGCGGTGCTGGGACTTGGTAATATTGGTCCTCGTGCAGCGATGCCCGTCATGGAAGGTAAAGCAATGTTATTCAAACAGTTTGCAGGCGTGGATGCTTTCCCAATCTGCCTGGATACACAGGATACTGAGGAAATCATACGTACTGTGAAAGCGATATCACCTGGCTTTGGTGGCATTAATCTGGAGGATATCTCGTCACCGCGTTGTTTCGAAATTGAACGTCGTCTGAATGAGGAATTGGACATTCCGGTATTTCATGATGACCAGCATGGCACAGCGGTTGTGTTATATGCCGGTCTAATCAATGCGCTCAAACTGGTGGGCAAGTCCATTGAAGATGTGAAAATCGTGGTCTGTGGTATCGGTGCGGCAGGTGTAGCATGCAGTAACATATTATTGTCTGCCGGAGCCCGTCGGCTTATAGGTGTCGATCGTGAGGGTGCGATTGTACGGACACAGACCTATGAGAATGAAGTATGGAGTGATTATGCAGCTCGTACCAATCCCGAACTGGAAACCGGTTCATTGCGTGATGTCATTCGTGGAGCTGATGTATTCATTGGCCTGTCCCGTGGAAATCTGTTAACTCGTGAAGATGTGCAGACCATGGCAGAAGATCCGATTGTGTTTGCGATGGCGAACCCGGTACCTGAAATTATGCCTGCATTGGTGGAAGACATTGTAGCGGTAATGGCAACAGGACGATCCGATTATCCGAATCAGATCAACAATGTGTTATGTTTCCCGGGCATCTTCAGGGCAGTTCTGGACTGCCGAGCCACCGAAATTAATGAAGAAATGAAGCTGGCAGCTGCTCAAGCGATTGCTTCGGCCATCACGGACGAAGAGCGTACACGTTATTACATTATTCCGAGTGTGTTCAATGATAAAGTGGTTAAATCGATGCGCCGTCGCGTGATTGAAGCAGCTGTTAAAACGGGTGTGGCGCGACGTATTCCTCGTGAACAGGCCCGTGAAGGCGGGGAATCTTAAGATGTCAGAGCTAGATGGAATAACGACAGGAGAGGCTGTTCTACGAGCCGCCCGATCGTTTGTTCAAGGTGACTCATCCAGGCATAGTGATGGTCATGACTGGCCGCACATCGAACGGGTAACGGCACTTGCAGTCGAACTTGCTCATCGCATGGGTGCAGATCCATTTGTCTGCGAACTGGCCGCATTATTACATGATGTACCGGATGAGAAGCTGAATGAGAGCTTGGAAGCCGGGATGGCCAAACTGAATGACTGGCTGGATACCCAGCCGCTTGACCCGGATATACGTAATAAGGTTGTGGGTATTATTAGCACCATCTCATATGCGGGAGGCCAGCGTCCTGCAGTCGGCTCGCTGGAAGCACAGGTTGTACAGGATGCGGATCGACTGGATGCACTGGGTGCGATTGGTATCGCGCGAACCTTTACCTTCTCAGGAGCCAGAGGGCGCGAGATGTATGATCCTTCCCTTCCCCCACGGGAGCAGATGACCCGTGAGGAATATCGCAATGGGCGCAGCACAACGATAAATCATTTTTACGAGAAGTTGTTCAAGCTCAAGGATCTGATGAATACCTCCTATGGCAAGGAGCTGGCGGAGCAGCGTCATGATTATATGGTGCAGTTCGTGGAGCAGTTCAAAAAGGAATGGGATGGCACAGACCGTTAAGCTGGCACAATAAGCGTGTATTCCACAGAGTATAATAAGTAACGGAGGCGAATCTTTGAAGTGGTGAAAATCCATTTTGAAGATTTGCTTCTTTTTGGGTTAATACTGTGTATTAACATACATAAACGAATTCATTTCATAATACCTCTGACTTATGGCATGGCAACGGAACACCTTACATGGTACAATAAATCGTTCTCCTGAATGAATTCAGGCAAAAAAAGAAATATGGGGTAATAATGAAAATGATCATCAAATGTAAAATTAAAGGTTCGGTAAAGAGGAGGAGTCACCACCATGTCGTTTGGTGCACGTGTACTTAAGACGGGGATCGCGGTCACGCTTGCCTTGTACCTAAGCAGCCTGTTCTTGAACCCGCAATCTCCCGTGCCTGCCGCAATCGCGGCCATATTCGCCATGCAGCCTTCCATCTATCGTTCCTGGAAATATTTTCTGGATCAGCTGCAGACCACCACGCTCGGAGCTATTGTGGCCCTGGTCGGAGGCATGGTGTTGTCCAATGAGCCAATCGCTGTTGGATTAATTATAGTACTTGTCATCATGATTTGTCTTAAATTGAATATGGGTGAGACGGTTGGCCTGACACTGGTCACGGTTGTATCCATTATGGAAGCTTCGGGTGACTGGCATTTTGCACTCAATCGTTTTCTGTTGACACTGGTTGGTATTGTATCGGCGTTTCTCATCAACATTACGGTATTTCCTCCGAAACCGAAGATTCAGTTCGTGAAGCAGATCCAGAGTGTGTTCAGCGGCATGTCGTTGCTTCTGCGAACCTCTATTTCGGATGAGATTAAGGAAGTCGTATTCCGGGAGGAGAAAAGCAACCTGGGCGGTTCAATTAAGTCTCTGTCCGACAAGTATAACTTGTTCGAAGAGGAACAGAAAAAGATGAAACGTTCGAAATTCAGCGAAACTCGGCAGATGGTAGTCTACAAACAAATGCTGCTGAGTCTGCAAAAAGGCTATGAGGTGCTGGATTCGGTGGAACGTCACTATTTCCAGGCACCGCGGACAACGGCCATGGATCAGTTTTTTGACTCACATCTTGAACTGGTTATCAAATTCCATGAGCATGCACTGCTCAAGTTCGAGGATAAGCTTAAACCTAATGGGGGAGAGGCCGCACAGTTTGTATTGGATAATGACCATTTCATGGAGCAGGCGATCACCCAGTTTGATATCGACAAGGAAGGAATGTTGCGATTATCGATCGTGGCTGCCGCGATCTATGATTACGGATATCAGTTGGAACGTCTGAACCGACTTGCCGAGCATGTGCATAGCTCCAGTGAAGACAAAGAATCACAGGACAAAATCTTGAATTGGCTCAAGTGGCCTTAGATGCGAATTGCGTACCTGCTTCACGATCATATACAATAGAACTACAACATTGCCCGGACAATCGTGTCCGGGTTGTTTTGTCATACATAGGACTTAATCGCATGAACGCTTGAATGAATATGAATGAATTTTAACGAACTGAGGGATAGACATGATTATAGAGGAATTGGACGTTGAACTGATGGAGTGGTTGAGTGGGACAAATCTGGAGCATAAACAACATGAAGCCATGCAACTGCTGACCGTATCCGAGGATCAGTGGCCGCATCAGGCGATGATTAGTATGGGGGAAGTGATTGCGATAAGTCCCCGACAGCTAAGACTTGCTCTGTGGCAAGGTACACAGACCAGTATGAACATGAGCAAAACAGGCAAGGCTACCTTGATTGCGGTTCAAGGACATCGCTTGCTGCATATCCGTATAGAAGTAGAATTGCTGCCTGAGATGAGGGGGGCTGTTCATCCGAGAGATCGTTTTGAAGCGCAGGTGCTCCAAGTACGTGTGGATCACGCGCCATATGCGGAGATCACTTCAGGAATAACCTTTCAATTAAAAGATGAACGTGGAGCGATTACACGTTGGCAAGAGACGATTGAGGAATTACGAAAGTAGGTATAAGCAGTTTTATCAGTTGAGGACCCAGTGATTGGGTAATAATGAAGAATAAAACAACAAAAAACGCCTCCGCTTGCATCGGGACGTTGTCACTGGTACAATAAAAAATGGTTTTCAGAAAATTAGAACTAATTAACATATGATTAAAATGTTTACTTTCTAATAATTATACCATTGCCTTTTCGGGCTTGTCAAATGGGATTTTGAGGACACAATCCGGGGAAAGAGGGGCTATTAACATATGAGTACAGAGCAGCAATGGAATGAGGAACAACAACGGGTCAATACGGTGACCGACCAGATTGAACGGAAGATCACAACGTTAGAAGACGAAGTTGGCTCCTTCCGTGATGAAGTGGTTGGCATGAGAAAAGACTTCTGGGATGAAGTCACAATGAACTTCAGTGAAGCGGATGATGTCGGGGAGACTTCAACCAGTATGCGGCAGCAGTCACAGGTCCTGTCCGATCGTGAGCGCAGCCATCTGAATACAGCGGCTGCCCTGGACAAAATGAAACGACTGCATCATTCGCCGTATTTTGGCCGTATTGATTTCAAGGAAGACGGTTATCCGAACTCGGAACGCATCTATCTGGGTATCGCATCGTTATTAGACGAGAAAGAGGAATCCTTTCTGGTCTACGACTGGCGTGCTCCAATCTCTAACCTGTATTATGACGGGGCACCGGGCCCAATCACATATCGTACACCAAGCGGGGAGATCAGCGGTGATATCGAGATGAAGCGGCAGTTTGTCATTCGGGACGGACGTATCCGCTTCATGTTTGACACGGGAGTTACGATTGGTGATGAGTTGTTGCAGGCTGTGCTCAGTCGTACTTCGGATGCACAGATGAAGAGTATTGTAGCAACCATTCAGAAGGAGCAGAACCGGATTATTCGCAATGACCGGACACGTATGCTTATTGTTCAAGGTGCAGCCGGCAGTGGCAAAACATCCGCGGCACTCCAGCGTGTGGCTTATCTTCTCTATAAATATCGCGAGCATCTGCAAGCGGATCAGATGGTTCTTTTTTCACCAAATCCAATGTTCAACAGTTATGTCTCCACTGTACTGCCTGAGCTTGGGGAGGAAAATATGTTGCAAACGACCTTCCAGGAGTATCTGGAGCGCCGTTTGGGTCGTGAATATCAACTGGAAGATCCGTTTATTCAGCTCGAATATGTACTTACGGGAACGGAAGATCCCGATTATGATGTTCGCATGTCCAGCATCCAGTTCAAGTCATCGGAATCTTTTCTGAAAGTGATTACGCGATATAAGGAAAGCATGCTGTCAGGTGGCATGAAATTCAAGCCGGTTCGCTTCCAGGGCCGAGCAATTGTCACGTCAGAGGCTATGGCTGAGAAATTCTACAGTTTTGAGTCATCCGTTAAGCTGGTCAGCCGACTGGAGATGTTGCGAGACTGGATGCTGAAAGAACTGTCTGCCTTTGGTAAAGGTGAACTGGAAGCGCCTTGGGTCGATCAGCAGCTTGATCTGATGGAACCGGAGGATCTGCAACGTGCATACCAACGGTTAAAGCGCAAGCAAAAGGGAAAGACGCATACGTTTAATGACTTCGAACAAGAAAGAGAAATTCTGGCCCGTATGGTGGTCAGTGACCGACTCAAACCGTTGCGGAAATGGATCAAGTCCTTGCGATTCGTTGATATTAGACAATTATATGCACATCTGTTCAACGATGAGGGTCAGATGGTACGACTACTGGGTGACGAGGCGTTGCCTGCCCAATGGGATGAGATCTGTAGGATGACTTTACGCAGATTGAAGCTCCAGGAGTTGGCATACGAAGATATTACGCCATACTTGTACCTGCGTGAGCTCATGCTTGGATTCCATATTAACTCCAATATTCGTCATGTCATTATTGATGAAGCTCAGGATTATTCTGCGTTTCAGTTGGCATTTATGAAGAGATTATTCCCTCGGGCGAAAATAACAGCACTCGGTGACTTCAATCAGGCGATCTATGCCCACTCTTCAGTCCTTAGTGGAACAGGACCATTGACTAACCTGTACGGCCCAGACAACACGGAAGTGATTGAGCTGACCAGGAGCTATCGATCTACCCGGGAGATCGTGGAATTTACTCGTGGCATGGTGCCTGGTGGGGAAGAGATTATTCCATTTAACCGTAGCGGCGAGAAGCCTAAAGTGATCGTTTCTTCTGATTCCGAGCGTCATATGAACGTCATCACGACAGACCTCAAGCACTTGATTGAGGAAGGGTATGAATCAGTTGCAGTGATCTGTAAAACCGCCGAAGAGAGCAGAGACGTACATGCTGCATTGAGTAAGACACTGCCGACAGCACCGAAGTTAATCAAGAAAACGACGCTGGCTTTTGAGCAGGGTGTTCATGTCATTCCGGCGTATCTGGCCAAAGGTGTGGAATTCGATGCTGTCCTGATCTATGACGGCTCTGCGGAGCAGTACGCGCATGAGCATGAACGCAAGTTGTTCTATACGGCTTGTACACGAGCGATGCATCTGCTGCACGTTTACTGCGTAGGTACACCGAGTCCGTTCATTACCTCCCAGTCGGAAGAATGGTATGAGCTTGACCAGGTATCTGCTGCACAGGTGGACTGACATAACGAGTTCATAATATGAATAAAGAGGCTTCCGTTCGATGGAACGGGAGCCTTTTCTGTATATGATACACATATCCGGAAAAAGCTAACTTAACGAGGGAAGTATATATGTTGAGGTTCTAACCATACAGGTGATCATATTGAATGAAAATATCTAACGTGAATTCGTAAGGATTGGGTTCAGTGGATAAATATGACTTCATAATTTGTATTCAAGCACAATGGATGTGATTTTTCTTTACACAAGAGGTCTAGACTCATATAATCGTAACAATATATTTTTTTTGGTCGTTTATTAAAGGAGGCAATACTATGAACAAATCATCTTTTGAACGGCCACTTATGGCCGATTGTGTACCGAATCTGGTCGCTACAGCACGGGGAGATATGCCGGCGACTTTGGTCATTCGGGGAGGAACGCTGGTAAACGTGATATCCGGTGAGATTTTACCTGAGATGTCCATAGCTGTACAGGGAGCTCGAATCGCTTATGTCGGTAAAGATGTAAGCCACACCATCGGAGAACATACCCGGATTATTGAAGCGAACGGTAAGTATATCGCTCCTGGTTTGCTGGATGGACACTGCCATATCGAAAGTACACAGATGAAAGTAACCGAGTTTGCGAGAGCGGTATTGCCTTCAGGCACAACTGGAGGTTTCTTTGACCCGCATGAGATCTCCAACGTGCTTGGTCTCAAAGGTCTGAGACTGATGCTGGATGAAGCGCGAACCACCCCGATGGCTGCTTATATGCAGGTGGCTTCCTGTGTGCCTTCCACCCATCCAGGACTGGAGACAACAGGTGCTTATATCGGCCCTGAAGAGGTTGCTGAGGCTCTTTCCTGGGGGCCGGACATGATTGGTCTTGGTGAAGTGATGAACTTTCCTGGAGTAGTCTACGGGGACGAGACGATGATCGGTGAGATACAGGCGACCCTCCGGGCAGGTAAAGTGGCTGATGGCCACTTTACCTGGGCTGCAGATGACTGGCGTCTGCCAGCGTATGCAGCGAGTGGGGTTACAGGGGATCATGAATGTGTGACTAAAGAAGATGTGGTCGAACGTCTGCGACTCGGGATGTACGCGAAGATGCGTCAAGGTTCGGCATGGCATGATGTGGCTGAGACAATCAAAGCCTGTACTGAGCTTGGACTGGATACACGCCGGATGATGCTGGTAACGGATGATCGAAGTTCTGAATCCCTGCTCAAAGAAGGGCATATGGACTTTGTTGTTCGTCTCGCCATTTCCCAAGGTGTGAAGCCGGTCACGGCTTTCCAGATGGCTACCATTAACACGGCTGAGCGGTTCGGGGTTGCACGCGACATTGGTGCGGTTATTCCGGGCAATATAGCGGATATTATTCTGCTGGACGGCCGACTGGCTGATGTACGTGTGGGCATGACAATTGCTGCCGGGCAAGTCGTAGCCGAGAACGGGAAAATGACGGCGGTCTGGGACAGCTTCACATACCCGGAGGAAGCGCTGAACACGGTGAAGTTGGAAGCTAATATTCAGCCAGAAGATCTGGAACTTGCTGCACCGATTGCAGAAGGTACGATTGGTGCCAAGATCATTCATGTGACAGAGAATCATGTGGATACGAAGGAGAAACACCTGCCTGTCACGGTGCAGGACGGTAAGGTTGTGGTTTCAACTTCCGGGGAAGTATGCAAAATCGCGGTATTGGAGCGTCACAAACAAACCGGGAATCGGGCGGTTGCTCTTGTTGGAGGCATTGGCTTCACATCACCTGCAGCAATTGCGATGACGGTGGCTCATGATAGTCACAACCTGTTGATTATCGGTAATGATGATGCCCTGATGGCTGAAGCTGGTAACCGTGTTATTCGCATGCAAGGCGGGGTAGCTGTAGTAACAGCAGCAGGTGTAACTGAGTTCCCGCTGCGGATTGCAGGTTTAATGTCAACCGAGTCTTTCGAAGTCGTTGCAGCCCAATCGGCAGCAGTCAGTGAAGCATTGCAGTCGGCGGGATGTACGTTGAATAATGCGTTTATGACCCTTTCCTTGCTTGCACTGGTGGTGATTCCAGAATTACGATTGTCCGACAAGGGGCTTGTGCGGATCTCGGCAGAAGGCATTGAACTGGTGTCCCTTTTCGATGAAGTGGTTGACAATACAATGGTAGTTCCACCGGGCAATGAATGATTGAAAATGACGAATAGAGCATAAAAATAGGATAGATGCAAAACCGCCTTAGGGCGGTTTTTTGTGCTTATTGGAAGAAACCGCTTTCTGGGTCTTCTGTATCTTGGTGCACATATGACAATAATGACCGAAGTCATGCTGAAAAAAGGATTGATTTAGAATATAGTGAATAATTGTGACTTTTGAACTATACATACAGAACTACGAATTCCCGAAATATAGTTATATGATTCTTTCGTCGTAAGTCTTAAAGATGATATTGCATATAGAAGCAATCCGAATTCGTCGTACCTAAAAAGGTTCCATTAAATGAATATGAAACGACACAATTTCATCCAGATTTGCACGTCAGAGCTGATAACTTCAGAGGGAGTGTATAAATATGAAAAGCAAAAGAGGTTACCGTTTTATCGTATTGCTGAGTTGTTTGATCCTGTGTGCGAGCACAGCCTGTTCTTCCAAAGCCATTGCGGATGGTTCAGTCGACAGTTATGCAACAATTCATGGAAAACTTGATGCACCCGTGAGAGCGACATGGGTGTGGGATACCACCCAGATCCGAAGTAATCCTCAAGAGGTGTTAAATTACGCCACAGCGAACAAGATCAATACGATCTATCTTCAGATGAACCGGGATATAAAAATTCCTGAGTATAAAAGTTTTATTCGCCAAGCGAGAGCCAAAAATATTGCGGTTGATGTTATGGATGGAAGATCAGCTTGGGGGTTGACTGAAAGTCGGGGACAGATTGCATCTTTCCTGGACTGGATCGAGGCATATCAAGCACAGGCGTTGCCCAATGAGAAATTTGCCGGTATTCATCTGGATATTGAACCACATGTGCACCCACAATGGAAAATCAATCAAGCAAGTGTGATTACCCAGTGGCAAGGCAATGTGGAGTACATTGTTGAGAGAGCCTCACGTATGAAGATGCCGGTAGCGGCTGACTTGCCTTTCTGGCTGGATAACTACAAAATTCCGGGTTCAACGATGGCGGTAAGCAGCTGGATGATTCGCAAGTTTGATTCCATCACGATTATGGCTTACCGTGATACAGCTGCTGCAATCTATAGTGTAGCGAAGGATGAACTTGCAGAAGCGGCTCTGCTTGGCAAAACGATCTCCATAGCTGTGGAAACGAAGCAAAGTAAGGAAGGTGATTTTATTACTTTTTATGAAGAGGGATCTGCCTATATGGAAGCACAATTGAAGTTGGTCGAAAAAATGGCTTCAGTACATGCGTCCTTCAACGGTTTCTCCGTACATGAGTACACTTCCTGGAAGACGCTGAAAAAGTGATTCACGAGTGTTAATAAAGAAGGTGTTCACAGCTGAATAGCTGTGGGCACCTTCTTCTTCTAAACCTGAACCAAAGCAGATTCCATAGCCACGTTCTCATAGAACATTTTGCGATACTGTGAAGGCGTAGTGGACTTATGCTTTTTAAACGTAGTGATGAAGTAGCTCAGATGCTCAAAACCCACATCCATGGCGATATCAACAATCTTGTGATCCGTATTCTCAAGCTGGACGCAGGCTTGTTGAACGCGGTAATAGTTAATGTAATCAACCGGGGTTTTCTGCACCATCTGTTTGAAGAAACGGCAGAAGTGTCCTTCGCTCATATTGGCTTCATCGGCCAGTTCTTTCAGCTTCAATGGTTCAGGATAACGCTTGTGGATATATCCGAGCACGGATTTCAGCCGCTCTACCTTGTCATGACTCCCTGTTGCAACAGTGCCTTTGAGCGGAGCGGTACTCATATGTTCGAACATGCGGGCAAATATGAGGTACAGGTACGCTTTTGTTGACATTTCACACGTTTCGGTACGGGCAGCATGGTCGGCAAATATACGTTTTAGGAGATCCAGGATTTCGTGTCCCCAATCCTCATCTGCCTTAATCTGATTGGGGGGAATCACCATTTTGCGCACCAGTGGACCGATGAATTTCTCCTGAACCGTATCGAAAGTACGGCTGCCAAGCAGCTCGGGATTAAATACAATGGAAGAGAATACACAGGGAACATCACCCTTCAGATACCCCGCATGTATCTCGCCTCGATTGATGAAAATGGCTTCTCCAGCTTGAACCTCAACGGTGTTCATATCGATCTGAAAGACAGCGCAGCCCTTGGTCACCATAGTGAACTCCATCTCATCATGCCAGTGGCAATCCAGAATGCTGTCTCCATTCAATTGCTGAATATCCGGGTACACACTGACTGGATACATGGCATTGCCGTGAATCCGGTCTTCCCGTAATCGTTCACGCTCCATATCCGATTCTCCTTTTTCTATCGTCATTAATGTAATCGTTTCCATAGATTGGTGTTGATGCTCAAGAAACGGATGGTTATTATCAAAATCGTGATATAATTGGTCAAAATAAGAGAAGAAATTCATTATTAATATCAATATTATTATAATATAACCAAAGGGGGAAAGAAAACATGAAATTTACTGATGGATTCTGGATGACTCGTGAAGGGTATCAGATTCAAAACCCGACTGACATTCGTGATATTGTACAAAAAGAAAATTCCTTGACCGTATATGCGGCAACTAAATATATTCGTAGCAAAGGCGACACATTGAACGGTACATTGCTGAAAGCAACGTACAGCTCACCTATGCCTAACGTTATTCGAGTAACGTTGAATCACCATAAAGGCGGAGTGAAAAAAGGCCCTGTATTTGAGCTTAATACGCAAGATGCAAACGTTGACATCTCGAAACATGAACAAGGTGCTGTGTTGAAAAGCGGTAACCTGGAAGTTCAGATCGACAAAACAAACGGGTGGGACGTTAGCTTCCTGTATGGAGGAAAACGGATTACAGGTAGCGGTCAACGAGCGGCTGGTTATATTACAGGTCCGAGCAAGGAAGCGTACTTCCGTGAGCAGCTTGATCTCGGTATTGGTGAATACGTTTACGGACTCGGGGAGCGCTTCACACCGTTTGTTAAAAATGGTCAAATCGTAGATACCTGGAATGAAGATGGCGGTACAAGCAGTGAGCAGTCTTACAAAAACATTCCTTTCTATCTGTCCAATAAAGGATATGGCGTATTTGTAAACCATCCGGAACGCGTATCATATGAGATTGCATCCGAGAATGTATCTAAAGTGCAATTCAGCGTAGAGGGCGAGACGTTGGAGTACTTTATCATCGGCGGTGACAATCCAAAGGATGTACTTGATAATTATACGAAATTAACTGGTAAACCAGCGCTTCCACCAGCATGGACATTTGGTCTGTGGCTGACAACATCATTCACAACGGATTATGATGAAGCAACCGTTAACCATTTCGTAGATGGCATGGCTGAACGTGATCTTCCGCTGTCTGTATTCCACTTTGACTGCTTCTGGATGAAGGAATACCAATGGTCTGATTTCGTCTGGGATGAAGCGATGTTCCCGGATCCGGAAGGCATGCTTGCACGTCTGAAAGAAAAGGGCCTCAAAATCTGTGCTTGGATCAACCCGTATATTGCAGAAAAATCCTACTTGTTCGATGAAGGGTTGGAGAACGGTTATCTGGTCAAAACAGCCGATGGCAGCGTATGGCAATGGGATATGTGGCAAGCAGGTATGGCTCTGGTTGATTTCACGAATCCGGATGCTGTGAATTGGTATAAGAGCAAGCTGGAAGTCCTGCTGGATCAAGGTGTAGATTCCTTCAAGACGGACTTCGGCGAAAGAATTCCGACAGATGTCGTGTACTTCGATGGCTCTGATCCGGTTAAAATGCACAACTATTATACACAGCTCTATAACAAAGCTGTATTTGAATTGCTCGAAGAGAAAATTGGCAAAAACGAAGCTGCCCTGTTTGCACGTTCTGCAACAGCCGGTGGTCAACAGTTCCCGGTTCACTGGGGCGGTGACTGCTCTTCCACGTATGAATCCATGGCTGAATCGCTTCGCGGTGGACTCTCACTTGGGCTTTCCGGTTTCGGATTCTGGAGCCATGATATCAGCGGCTTCGAAAGCACAGCAAGCCCTGACGTATACAAACGTTGGGTACAATTCGGACTTTTATCTTCACACAGCCGCCTGCATGGCAGCACTTCGTATCGTGTGCCTTGGTTGTTTGACGAGGAATCCGTGGATGTTGTTCGTGACTTTACGAAACTCAAAATCAGCCTGATGCCGTACCTGTACAATTCTGCGGTAGAGTCGACGGTAAAAGGTATTCCGATGATGCGCGCTATGCTGCTGGACTTCCCAGAGGACCCAACAACATACAGCCTGGATACGCAATACATGTTCGGTGATTCGATTCTGGTGGCTCCAATCTTCAATAAGGAAGGCGATGTGCGTTACTACCTGCCTGAAGGAACTTGGACGAACTATCTGACAGGAGCGAAAGTACAAGGTGGACGCTGGATCAGTGAAAACCATGACTTCAAAACGCTGCCAATGATGGTTAAACCAAACAGCTTGATCGCTGTGGGTGCTGTGGATAACAAACCGGATTACGACTTTGCCAATGATGTGTCCCTGCACTTGTTCGAACTGGCTGATGGTCAAACGGCTCAAGCTGTCGTTGTGAACCAAGCTGCTGAACAGGAACTGACAGTTAACGTTACACGTAATGGATCAGTGCTGGATGTTCATGCTGAAGGTGCAGGTAAACCTTGGAACATCGTACTTCGCGGTATTGAAAGTGTATCCAGCGTTGAAGGGGGTTCCCAAGTGTCTGGTGCAACTGGTGTTGTTATTACGGCAGCTACAGGCGCAACCTCACTTACAATCCAACTGTAACATGATAGAGTAGACGAAAGGACGGTGCCGCAAGGTGCCGTCTGTTTGTCTACAAGGATAGGAGATTGAATGAAATGAGTACGATGAATTCGGGTTTGCACTGTACGATATCAGCTGAGATGCTGCATCAATTGGTAGATATTCATTTTGGAAGCGATACCAAAGTGAAGGAGTTTGGACTCCTGCAAGGTGGACTTTTTAATACAACCTATCGGATTCAACTTGAACATGCACTCTATACGGATGTGATTTTACGTTTGGCTCCAGAGCGGGGAGAGATGGCGGCTGGTGCTGCGAGTGATTCCCTTTTTTCGTTCGAACGTACCATGATGGCGGCTGAACCGATTGTATATGAATATTACCGTAAGGCAGGCATTCCAGCTCCAAATATTATCGCCTGTGATGATAGCGGATCAATCATTCCAAGAACGTACATGTTTATGGCATTTATTCCGAGTAAGCAGCTGGATCACGCATCGATTTCAGACATGGATAAAGAACGATTGTACCATCAGCTTGGGGTGTATACCGCCATCATGCATCAGATCGAGGGTGCATCGTTTGGCTGGCCGCAAGGAGATGGGACGATTAAAGGCTCGGAACAATGGTCCGAGGTGCTGCACTCTTTTGCAGAAGAAACGGCACTTAAAGCGGCACAAGCCGAGTATATGCCAGGTGTGGGGGAAGAGATCGCCGCTATTTTCATGAAAAATAAAGACTTATTTGATCAGGTGATCCGTCCAGTACTGGTTCATAATGACCTGTGGGAAGCAAATGTACTTGTTCATGAGGAAAAGGGTGAGTTAAACATTGCGGCTATCATCGACGGGGATCGTTCCATGTTTGCTGACAGGGAGTATGAGGCCATATTGTCGACAGAATCGGTGGCTTTTCATGAAGGATATGATCGTCCTCTGGACCCGTCAGCTGAAGGACAGGCACGCAGGCTTGCGTACCGAATGCTGTCGTCGTATTTTAATGCCTACGTGCATGAACATCAGGTCAATCAACCTGAAGATGGTCAGAAGTATCGCCAACGTACGCTGGAGTTACTGAAGCAATGGAAGCAACTTGGACATCACTAATTCGCAGGAGGAATGAAGGATGAAGGAGTATCATCAATACCCGATGTGGGATGCGTCACTTTCGCTTGAGGAAAGGTTGGATGACCTGATTGCACGATTGACAACGGAAGAGAAGATCAGACTAATTCCTACACGTGAAGCAGCTGTGCCAAGACTGGGCATTCCAGCCTACAACGTTGGAGGCGAAGCTGCTCACGGGGTTGCATGGAAAGGGGAGGCAACGGTATTTCCGCAACCTCTTGGTCTATCCAGTACCTGGAATACGAGACTCATGCGAGAGATTGGTTCAGTCATTGGCGATGAGGCGAGGGCATACCATCACCGTAATCCTGAGGTTCACGGGTTAACCTTGTGGGCACCCACGGTTGATCTGGAACGTGACCCACGCTGGGGCAGAACGGAAGAGGGGTACGGGGAAGATCCAGTCCTCACAGGAGAGATGTCGGCAGCACTCGTCAAAGGCATGCAAGGAAATGATCCTTTTTATCTGAAAATGGTCGCGACATTGAAACACTTTTTTGCCAATAATAATGAGAAAGATCGGCTGAATTGTTCATCCAGCATCGATCCGCGCAATCTGCGGGAATATTATTTAAAAGCCTTTGAGACGCCATTTGTGGAAGGTGGGGCTTTGTCCATGATGACAGCTTACAATTCCATCAATGGTACACCTGCCATTGAAAGTCCATATGTGAATGATGTGGTTAAGGGCGAGTGGGCAATGCCAGGTTTTATTGTATGTGATGGGGGGGATCTGTCTCAGACGGTGAACTATCACGGTTATCACACCAGTCATGCCGAATCAGCAGCAGGTGCGTTGAAGGCAGGGGTGGATTGTCTCACGGATGAGGTTGATCTTGTCGTATCTGCTCTGGAAGATGCTCTTGAGCAGGATTTGTTGGAGATAGCTGATTTGGACCGAGCGATTCGTAACATTTTTGGTGTACGGATGCGACTTGGACAACTGGATCAATCTGGACGCAACCCCTATGCGTCTATCCCCGAGTCGGTATTATGTGCACCCGAGCATGCCAAACTTAGTTATCGTGCCGCTGCCGAATCCATTGTTTTACTCCAAAATGATGGATTGCTTCCCTTAGAGCCAGAAGCATTACAGAAGATCAGTGTCATTGGACCGCTTGCCGATGTGGTCTATACCGATTGGTACAGTGGCACATTGCCTTATCGTGTATCCGTCCTGAATGGATTGCGTAATCGACTACCCCAAACCGATGTAACGTACACGGATGGCAATGACCGTATTCAGCTCCAGACAGCAGACGGACAAGTTATAACCTTGGGTGTGGAAGATACACTCGTCGCTGTACCAGAGGGCAGTACACCTGCAGCTGAGTTCGTGCATCAAGATTGGGGCTGGGGAAGTCATACGCTGAGAAGTGTGAACAATAACCGATACGTTAGCTTAACCGAGCAAGGCATTTATCAGGCAAACGCACCGGAGATTGGCGGCTGGTTTGTGAAGGAAGTTGTTCGAATAGATCCTCTATCGGATGGAAGTAACACCCTACGGACGTGGAACGGTATCCCCATTGGATTGAGCGAATATCAGGGACAATCTGCTTTATCGCCACTTCCCTCACAAGGTGAACAAGCTACAGGATTTAATATTGATACGGTGACACGCGGAATCGAACAAGCCGTAGAAGCTGCACGAAGCAGTCAGGCATCTGTCGTTGTTGTAGGCAACAGCCCGTACATCAACGGCAAAGAAGAAATTGACCGCCCAAGTCTGCTGCTTCCACCGAGTCAGGTTGAGCTTGTCAAAGCTGTGTGTGAGGTTAATCCTAATACGGTGGTTGTCATCATGGGCAGTTATCCATTTGCTCTGCAGGAACTGAAAGGTATAGCCCGGGCAATTATTTATATGACTCATGCAGGTCAGGAATTGGGGAATGCGCTCGCAGATGTGCTGTTAGGCTATTATGCGCCGGCGGGCAGGTTGAATATGTCATGGTATGCAGATGAATCCCAGCTTCCTGACATCATGGATTATGACATCATTCAGCGTGGCATGACCTATATGTATCACCAAGGACCGGTTCAGTATGCATTTGGTCATGGCCTGACCTATTCGGAATTCGAATATGAAAATATTCGTGTAACTCGCAGTGCTCCAACGAAGGCCACCGCCACAGATCTATTGCAGATTGAAGTGGAGGTAAACAATAAGGGTGAACGTGACAGTGATGAAGTCGTTCAGATCTATGGATCTTCACATACCTCGCGTGTGAAACGAGCTCAGAAGCAACTGCTTGCTTTCCGTCGTGTTCATATTAAAGCAGGGACGCGTGTTACGGTAAGTTTCGAGATCCCTGTTCAGAAGCTGGCGTTATGGGATGTTACCCGAGATCGATACTGCCTGGAGACAGCGACCTGGGCCATTCGGGCAGGGCGTTCTTCCGCAGATATCCGCCAGTCGATTGATATTGAGATTGAAGGTGAGACGATTCCTGATCGTCCGCTGCATCTGCTTACCTTTGCTGAGAATTATGATGCTTGTGCAGGTGTTCTGTTGGATGAATGTTTGGAAGGACGTTCGGCAGTTCGGGCCATCACTCGGGAAGAACCCTTATATCGAGAGGGTCAGTCATCATGGATCGTTTTTCACCATAATGGTGTTCAGGAAGTGCAAGGATTTGAAGCCAGAGTGGCAGCTTTTGGGCAAGAGGGTCGACTGGAGATTCGTTCTGGAGGACTGGAGGGTGAGCTGCTTGGTGTGTGTGAAGTTCCTGGACCTGGAGGCAGTGTGAACGGGAAAGATATGGAGTGGACAACGGTCCAGTCTTTGCTTGAGGCATCACATAAGGTAAAAGAGTTGTATATTGTTTTCAAAGGCGGAGCAGCATTACGGCACTTTAATTTATTCTAGTTGTAGACATATTGAGCCAAAGAAGCTGTCTTGCACAAATACGCGCAGGCAGCTTCTTTGTGTGAACAAGTGGTAACATCCCGCATGTCCTGAATAATCAACCTCCGAAACAAGCACAATAATGCTGTTGTGTGTAGAATCTGTAAAGGTGGTTGTGGTATGAATGATAAAAAGTGGGACCTCGTCGCACTTGCTTCCATCCCTTTAATTATGACCTTGGGTAACTCCATGCTGATACCGATCTTGCCACAGATTGAACGTGAATTGAAGGTTTCTGCATTCAAGGTCAGTATGCTTATTACAGTCTACGCTGTAGTTGCCATCCTGCTTATTCCACTCGCAGGATATCTGTCTGATCGTTTTGGGAGAAAAGCAATCATTATTCCCAGCCTCATCATTGCAGCCGTCGGGGGAGCTGTTGCTGGTGTTGCTGCATGGATGCTGAACGGAAATATAGCCTACTGGAGCATTTTAGGTGGCAGGTTACTGCAGGGGGTTGGAGCCGCTGGCGCATTCCCTATTGTCATTCCTTTGGTTGGAGACATGTTCAATGATGAAGATCAGGTGAGCAAAAGTCTGGGAATCATTGAAACCTCAAATACGTTTGGTAAAGTGTTAAGTCCGATTCTGGGGGCAGCACTGGCTGTTTGGTTGTGGTATTTACCATTTATGGCGATTCCGGTTCTATGTGTTCTTTCGCTGATTCTGGTTATTTTCCTGGTAAAAACACCCAAGAAAAAAGAAAAGCCACCCACCTTTAAGGAATTTGTAGCTTCCATTCGGGATGTACTCAAAGTAAAAGGACGATGGTTGTACGCCTTGTTTGCGATCGGCGGAATCTGTATGTTTATTCTGTTTGGTGTGCTTTATTATTTATCTGAGACGTTGGAGAGCGAGTTTTTCATGGAAGGGATCGTAAAAGGTCTCGTGCTCGCCATTCCGCTAGCGGCACTGTGTCTGTTTTCTTTTTTCTCAGGAAAATGGATCGGAAAGATTAAGCCTCGTATGAAATGGCTTGGGTTCGCAGGACTTATTCTTGTAACCGTTTCGCTGGGTGTTATTGGAATTTTCGATAATATCTACGTTGTGGTGGGTCTTTTCACACTGGGAAGTGCCGGAATAGGTGCAACCTTACCATGTCTGGATGCCCTAATTACTGAAGGTGTGGACAAGAAGCAGCGAGGCACAATCACGTCTTTGTTCAGTAGCATGCGATTCATCGGTGTATCGCTTGGGCCGCCTGTTGTTTCTTTGCTGATTGGTTCACAACATTTTTTGCTTTTTGGTGTGCTCGCCGCGTCTGGCGCAGTAGGCGGATTGCTGACATTATTTGCAGTTAAGCCGGATAAGGGAGATCAGCCTACTTCAGGAAGCGGACAGAAAGAGGATGAAACACATATGGATGTGATCGAGACGAGTAGAGGGTATGCTTCCATAGGACGCAAGAAAAGTCCATTTTAGATAGACGGTACAATATGACAGGTGCATTCCCATGCTGTCTTAAGTTTGATTAATATTGAGAGCTATTCCTATAAAAAAACGCGTTTACGTCTAAGAAAGCGGATGAATTGGCTTTCTTAGTGTAAACGCGTTTTTATGTTCAGAATGATTTTAACCCATCATTCGTGTTTGCTTTTATTCGACTGGCTAGTTTCGGTGTTGCCGGCTCCAGATTCTGAATTCCTGGATTGACCTTGAGGTGGTTCCGTTGCGGTGATATGAGTATGAGCGAGCAGAGCATGAGGTTCAATGGAGAAGCTGCCGCTTCGTTTTCCCTGGATCAGATATATAAGCAAGAACAGAATCATAAACATCACGGAATATCGATACATATCGGTATAACTGGTTATGGCAGCAATAGCGCCAAGAAGAAGGGCACCGGTCGCAATCCCCAGATCCAGCGAGTTCAAAAACATACCATTAGCCATACCCCGTTGAGTAGGAGATACAACTTGAATCATCCAGGTCTGAAGAGATGACTGCATGGAACCATAACCGATTCCGTAGATAAAGGCAGCAATGAACAGAAGGGACATGGAGGTTGCGTACGAGAGCAGGATGAGGCCGACAGCAACGAATATTGCCCCTGGAATGAGCAGTGCTTTTGGACCTTTATTGTCATAGATCCGCCCTGCAAATGGTCTAACCAATAACACCGCGAGTGCATTGAACAAAAAGAACAGCGCAGGATTGGCCAGATTGGCTTCCTTGCCATACAAGACGATAAATCCGACAAGCCCACCATAGGTGATGGATAATAGGCAATTCAGCACACTGGGCAGAATCAGCTTGCGGTTGAAAGGTGTCTTCTGTTTCGGGTTGGCCCCTGAAGCACTTGTTGTGGCTTGTGGCATGATGGTTGTACTGTTATCGGTTCTGACTGCTTTTTTGCGTGTCAGTGAATAACTCAGTGGATAGATCACAGCGAGGACACCCGCGGTACATAACATCAGGGTTACAAAACCTGCACCCTGGAGCAGAGTGACCCCAATGATTGGCCCCATAGACATAGCCAGGCTAGTCGATAGACCAAAGTAACCCATACCTTCACCCATTCGTTTGACAGGCACAATATCCGAGGCCATCGTTGGAAAAGCGGTACTGCTCATACCAAACCCGATACCAAACAACATTCTCAGCAACAAGAGCAAAGCTATACCCGCAGCAAAATAATAGCCGAGTGTTGCCAGCAGGGCTACGGACAGACCTATATAGATCATGGCGTTACGAAGACCCTTCTCCAACGCTTTAGCGGAGTAGAGACGGGCTGCTATGGCACTTAGTGCAAACAGACAGGTGAACAAACTTACTTCAAACGCATTGGCGTGAAATCGCTCCTGAACGTAGGACGGAAGTGGAGAGACAATCATGTGCAGTTGCAAGAACAACAAGAAGTTGCACAGCATCAGCAGTATAAAATCGGTAGTCCATAGTCTAACTTGTTGTGTAGATTGTTCTTTCATGATGATGTATTCCCCCTGAGTTGTGATTCATTACAAGTTGCGGTTAATGAGGGAAAGAGTATGTTTAAATGCTTCCATCTGGTCTTCGGATATACCTTCAGCAAGTTCTTTATTCATTTCTCTTTCAATCGGAACGAGGATATCAATTAACGCTTTGCCTTCCGTGGTGAGATATAACAGATAGGCTCTGCGATCCTGTTCGCTGGTCCGGCGTTCTACCCAGCCTTTTTTCTCAAGCAGATCAATAATCCGGGCAGTGGTGGGTTGGTCTTTGAAGACCCGTGCAGCGAGCTCCTTCTGATTCACACCTTCACCGCGGTCAACATTAAAGAGAACAGAAAATTGCTCTGTCGTAATATCATAAGGTTTGAATCGCGTCGCAAGTAAAGCGACTGCTTTACGGTGTGTGAAACCCAGCATGAATCCGACAGATTGTTCCAGGGTGTAGTCCATATAATTGTGAATCCTCGCTTCCATAATAAAATGTCTCAATTAATTAGTTGTTATAACAACTATATGTTAAACAAGTAATATTGTCAAAATGAAATATCTTATCTGGAACAACATGTACGCTGTACAATGATTAAAAAATACTGGTAGAATAGAAATGAAAACGCTTCTATGAAATGAAATTCAGATTGCTTTTGAAGAATGGAGAAAACCAATTCGCTCTAACCGATGTTGGAGAAGATCAAGGAGAGCTGTGTATGCTGAAGAATATTCCCGCAATCATTCCTCCAGAGTTGCTCAAAATCATGTCTGAAATGGGGCATGGGGACGAGCTGGTACTGGCTGATGGCAATTTTCCGGCAGCGAGTCATGCCAAGCGACTGGTACGCTGTGATGCACTGGGAGTCGTCGAACTATTGGAGGCCATCCTGCAATTATATCCACTGGATACCTACGCTGAGCGTCCTGCTGCTGTCATGCAGGTTGTCAAAGGGGATCAGGTGGTACCGATCATATGGGAAGACTACCGTCGTTTAATTGAAGAATACGAAGGCATCACGGATGCTTTGGATCATGAAGAGCGATTTGATTTTTATAAACGTGCTTCGAATGCCTATGCGATTGTTGCTACTGGTGAGCGTGCACAATATGCCAATCTGATTCTGAAGAAAGGCGTCATTTTCCCTGATGCTGATCCTGCTCAGCAACAACAGAACGCTGAATCAAACTGAATCCCTAGGATGGCGACGGAGCACCTGATGCTTTGGTCGCCTTTTTATTTTTGCCATTACGTAGCCAGTATACCAGAACGTACAGAATGGGCATGGATTCAATAAGAACAGTGTAAAGTGGAATTGCGTACGAACGAATGGCTAGCTCGTACGACGCAGCATCTTTGGCATATTGAAGCACAATGGCTGCAGCCGTTCCCCCAATCAGATACACAACAGATTTTTGTTGCCTAACCCCACTCAATTTGGAAAGACAGACGGAAGCTACGTACAACAGAAATGAGCTGCGAGTGAACATCGTTGTTGACCATATCGCAATCAGAACAGGGTCCAGATTATCCAGAAAGTCTCCGTATCGGGCAAAACGGACCATCTCAAGCAAAGGGTAGCGGAGACCTGCGGCAACATAAGGGCCAAAATTCATCAGAGTGAACATCCAGAATATAATGATAAATACAACAACGGTGCTACCGGCGAATAACATGCTTTTCAACATAGGACGCCTGAAAGCAATGACCGGTGCGAGGAAAAGGAAGAACATCCATTCAGAGAACCATGGCATGGTAGATAGAGATCCCATCACGATCTCCCCCAGATCATGATGGGTAGCCATTGCAAGCAAT
The DNA here is from genome assembly GCF_038005685.1 of Priestia sp. FSL H7-0729. Lineage (NCBI taxonomy): Bacteria > Bacillati > Bacillota > Bacilli > Caryophanales > Bacillaceae > Priestia > Priestia sp. FSL H7-0729. The sequence goes on along the minus strand of NZ_JBBOTQ010000008.1, from coordinate 59,876 downwards.
ATTCCTGGATTGCCCCCGCCCCCAACCGCTGGAATAAGTAAGGTGGACGTAAACAGCTGCACCAGAAAAATACCTTCTGCCATAAATACAATGGTAACCAATCCTGAACGCGCAGTCAGGCAGATGCACAGTAGAGTAAGGGTGGATGTTAACCAAATCGGAGTTTGTGGCAGATACATCGATTGCAGGAAGACAATGAAATTTTCCACATCAATCGATAACAAGTAGATACATAACAGTACAATTAATCCGATATAAAAGCGATGCACAACCTTGCCCACAATATCCTCTCCATAGGAGAGCCAGGCTTTGTCAGGGTTAATGGAACCCAAACGGTATGTAAAGAACAGAAATATCAGACTAATTAAAAAACCGCCGATGGTGGACAACCATCCCTGATAGCCACTCATTTTGAACAAACGTTGCAGTAGGAAGGCAACAGGTTCGGAATATAGGTAAACAAACATGAAGCGGTAAGCCTGTCCCGCAGTCAGATGGTTCATGGTTAATCCCCTTCCTTATGAATCATGGGATCAGCCCAGCCAAAAGCCCATTGAATTACATCATTGGGATTAGGCCACGCTGACCAGCTTACTGCGAGCGTATTCCATACGAGGAATAGACCAAGCAGGATGAAATAGGTACGTCGGATTGCTTTTTTGCTTGTTTTTACAGATGACCAATCCAGTAGATACAGTCCCGCAAATACGATAACGGCTATCACGTATGTAACCTCCTTGGTAAAAGCCATTCCCGTGCAAGCTAGAAGCTTGACTCCGAGCCGACAAATTGAATGTTGATATTCGTGTTGACGGTAAATTGCAGATCGTTTTTTACATAGTTGACCCATGTGGGCCGGAGCTTCTTCCATACCTGCGGGTGTCTCCATTCCAGTCGGTATCCGAGCCTGAGTATATCGGCACCTTGTTGTTTTGCGGTTTGCAGGGCACGGGTAAGATGAGCATTTAATTTTTCGTTAGCGGCTTGTTCAATGTCCTTTGTACCGACAATGTCTTTGGCCTTGAGAACTGGAATGACCGAGTTCAACTCGGCTTTGCCCGTCAAGTTAATGATGAAATGTGGTTCACCATTCTGAAGTTTTGCTTGAATATCAGAATGCATGTTGTACAATGTCATGCTTGCTTTTTGTTTTTTGGTTCTAACGGAGATGGTCATTGAATCCAGATTCTCCCCTGCCCACGCAACGGCACGTGCCTCATCGGCTGAGAGTGTGCCAACCATGTGCATCTGTCTGAATATGGTTCCGCCGATCTGACTGACCCACTTTTTGGATTCGCCTTCTTCACTGACCATGGCTGTTTTTTTGCTGCCTAACATTGATGTGGCGTATCCCTGATTCATTTTATCTGCTGTAAATATGCTTAACATCTGGGTTTTTAAGAGATTTTCCTCTGTGGAAAACTCCCGTAGTACATCACTCGGTGTTTCCTCAAATACAGGAGTCAGATCAGAAATATCCTTGGCTCTGCCACTAGTAACCATTACGTAGCTGCTCAGGTGGAACAAGGGCTGGCGTGCGATCCATTCCATCGTATCTTCAATTCCTTCTCGTGCGTAGGCTTGTCCAAACACAATCACACGCGTATGTCCCCAGGAGATTTTACGGGTAAGGTCTGTCTGGATTCTCTCTATGGCGTCTGCAATCGTTGGTGCTGTTGCGGAAACGGCTGCATAGGGCTCCTTACCTGATCCGCCCCCTTCGGGAGAAAGACGATTGGGGAGCGGCATGCTCAGTGTAACTTCGATTTCTCCTGGAGTGGCCGCTTTATCCACGTACATGGCGGTTATGAAGGTTCGCTCGTTAATCTCAACTTTGGACCAACACCCGGTGCATAACAGACAGCAGATTAAAATGATTGCAAGATGTAGAGGAGGCCTTTGAAATATCATGGTGTATCCTGCCTCCTGTCATTATCGGTCGTATAGGCTTTGGTTCGTTTTTTCATCATGAACCAGGGCACCCGAATAAACGTATCCTTAAAATCACGCAGTATGAGTGGGGCAAAAGGCTGCATGTATGGAACACCAAATGAACGCATGCTGACCATATACCAGTACAACAGGTAGATTGAAATGACAACACCGAACAGGCCCAGTGTTCCACCCATCAGCAGTACCGGAAAGCGGAGCAGCCGGAAGGCCAATCCCAACTCGAAATGCGGGATTATAAAGGCTGCAATTCCTGTAATAGATACAACAATAACCAATGGAGCAGAGACAATACCTGCCTGTACAGCTGCTTGTCCAATGACAATACCGCCAATAATAGAAACCGTCTGTCCAAGTGGCTTGGGAATCCGTATGCCAGCTTCCCGTAATCCTTCAAAGGTAATTTCCATGATGAGGGCTTCAATTAATGCCGGAAAAGGAATATTCTCTCTTGCGGATGCAATGGTAATGAGCAGATTGGTGGGAATAATCTCGGGATGAAATGTAGTGACTGCTACATATACAGAAGGCAACAGGAAAGCAATAACTGCAAACAGCAAACGGATCATTCGTATAAATGAAGCGGAATGGAACCGCTGGTAATAGTCTTCGGAAGATTGCATCAATGAGAAGAATGTGACGGGAATGAGCAGGGAAAAGGGGGTTCCGTCCTGCATGATTCCAATACGTCCTTCTACCAGTGCTGCGGCAACAGTATCAGGTCTTTCGGTATATTGATACTGTGGAAAAGGAGAGAGCGGGTGATCTTCCAGAAATTCTGACAGATAACTGACGCCAAGGCTGCTATCCATATCAATCTCACCCAGACTGGTTAATACATTCTCCAAAATGTCAGGTTTGCATAAACCTTGAATATAAATGACAAACACTTCGGTTTTGGTATATTTGCCGATGGTGAATTTGATCATTTTGAAATCCGGATGTTTAATTTTGTGTCGCAATAGAGACATATTTACATTAATATCTTCGATAAACGCTTCCTGTGGGCCAACGACGACGACTTCATTTGTTGATTCAGGTACGGAGCGCTTCTGATAATTCTGGATTGAAAAAATGATCATGCCAGACATGCCTTCGACATGGAGTGCTGCATTACCGATTACGATATCATCTACCAACGTATCAGCTGAATCTCTGTGCTGGCTTTCGAGTGAAAAAAAAGTTCCACTTACGACTTGCGTAATAAAATCGGGACCCACTTCGTTCCGTGCGACCTCATCAAGCAAAGGTTTCACAATGGCTTCTCTCATAATCTGTGTATCGACAATGGATTGGATATAGAGCAAGGTACAATGTAAAGGACCAATCTGAAGCGGTTGGTAGATCATGTCTGCCACACCGATCAGGCGTGATTGCACTTGTAGAAGAATGTTTTCTTTCATAAGTTTCTTCCTCCTATATGAATGAATAGTCCAGTCTCTGTCAGTTATGAGCGATACTATAGTGTGCAACGCTTCGACTGAAATATACTCCAAAGTGTGAATGTTTGATATCGCCAGAGAATTGCCCAAGATACTACAAACTTTGATGCAGATGATGAATGGGGAAAAGGAAAGGGTTGTTTTACAATGAAAAGATACACAAACGATGAGACGCTGGTCTCGATCCTAGAGGAGTTGAGTGGGGTGCATCACCGAATTAGACAAGCGGGTCTTCCTGATTGTGATGAAGTGGGAGGATTATTCAATGAGTACAGGATGTTCTATAACCAAAATGCTGACATTCAGGCAGCACGTCAGTATATTAAAGAACGAATGGAACGCCATGAATCGGTGATTTTGGTAGCAGAAACCGATGTGGAAAGAGATTATGGGTCAGATGAAAGCAACGGTAGGCCAATCTCGAAAGGACAGAAATGTACGGGATTCGTTCAGTTGTATCCCAATTATAGCTCGGTATCAATGGGGCCGATCTGGGTACTTAATGATCTATATGTGCATCCTGATTATCGTCAGCAAGGTATTGCAAGGAAGCTGCTGCAAGCAGCCAAGCGATTGGCATCTGAGCATGGCGTTCTTCGGATATCACTCTCGACTGAGTTAAGTAACACGCAAGCGCAAGCTTTGTATGAGTCCGAAGGATATGCACAGGATACCAAATTCATGTATTATGAACTTAATGTATAAGAGGTTGCTCCAAAAGACGCACTAATATATATGAATGGCAGACTTGTGTATTCGGGAAAGAGGGAGGGGAGTCGCAACATGATGCAGTGGATTGCCATGATCACAATGTTAATTGATCATATAGGGGCTGTCTTTTTTCCACATATTATAGAACTAAGAATCATAGGTCGTATCGCTTTTCCAATCTACGCGTTTGCAGTGTATATTGGTTACAAACATACACGAGATGTACAAAAATACATATGGCGTCTGTTCTGGATTGCGATAATCTCACAGGTGCCGTTCATGGCTGCGTTTAACCATTATTCTCTGAACGTGGTATGGACATTGTGGTCAGCCCTGCTGGTACTATTCGTTATTGATAAATTGCCATCCCGCTTACTGGGTATTCCCATTGTGATTGGAGCAGGTTGGTTTATGGAAATTAGTCAAATGGATTACGGGATGTACGGGTTGTTATTAGTTCTGTTATTCCGTTATTTCCAGGGGCCTGTACTTGTCGTGGCACATGTTGTGTTAAATGCACTGTATCTTCTGCTACATAACAGCTCTGTGCAAATGTATAGTGTAATGGCAACCGCCGGCATTGCTATTGCCCAGTATTACCAAGCAGGGTTCCGTATGAAGGGGCCGCGTTGGGTCTGGCGCTATTTCTATCCAGCTCATCTCGCCATCATTGCCATCATTCGATGGATCTAATAGAATGATCCGGATTAAAGGCAAAACAAAGAAGCCACTTTCATCGTCATGGACTGACGAGAAGGTGGCTTCTTTAATAAAGTGAACTCACTCCATTGCTGTAGAAGTGCCATAATGTGGCCGAATTGCTGCGGGGAAGTACCCAATCTGAACAGCATAGTCTAACATGGCGGAGATGAATCGATCATCTGTTTTCGCACATGAGATTCCGGCAGGTTCTACATAAGCCGTTGTGACAGGGCAAGCATAGACATAAGCTGAATCCTTCGCCCCGTCGCCTTCAAGCTGTGCAATAGCCAACTGAAGAGCTTCCGGCTCCTTGATGATGCTGGCATCGAACAACCAACGGGTGTAATCTGCAAAAGGAAGTGTTTCGACATTGTAACCAGCCCGATTCACAGAACGAATCAGCTCATCATAGCGGATTGGCTCCGGATTACAGATGTGGAATACACGACCGGCTGTATCCTGACGCAAGGCCAGGTGAACAATCGCTTCACTTGCATAGTTGATCGGTGTAAAATCAACCATCCAATCAGCCGCAGGAGCCTTGCCAAGCAATAACATCGCTTTGATCATGCGATAGAAGGCATTGCTGTCAATATTGGACTGGAAACGTCCAGTATCAGAGTGGCAAGTCAGATTACCTGCACGATAGATGCTGACGGGTACACCATCTTCTGCGGCAATCATGAGCACTTTCTCGGCTTCAAGCTTACTGTCCGAATACAGGTTGTCCACATGCAAGTCAGCCGGGAACCGATCATATTGCAGGGAGGATTCCCATTGTCCGCTGAGTGCGAGATCTTCCGGAATACCCATCGTGGACACATGGTGGAAGGAGGCTCCAGGTTTGCTGCGAATCAGATCCAGCAATGCGACTGTTCCTTCCACATTCGTTTTGGAGAACTGTTCGGCATCCCCGAAATGTCTTACGTCTGCAGCACAGTGGATGACACGGTCAATTCGTTCCTGAACATAAGCCGTTTGTTCTGCGGACAGACCCAGATGAGGTTGTTCGAGATCGCCTTCAATAATCTCCACGCGCGCAGCCAGTTGGTCAGTCAGTTGTTTGCCGAAATATCCTTCCAGCACGTTAGTCAAACGTTCCATCGCAGTTATTCCATTGGTCGGGCGACGAACCAGAGTATAGATTCGAGTGCTGGAATTCAGAATTAACTGTTGCAGCACATGAGAGCCCAGATAACCGGTTGCTCCGGTCAGTAACACATGTTCAGGTTCACGAATGACTGGATACCCTAACTGGGACGTTAGTTCCACAGGGTGTTCGGATAATTGGGTGATCATGCCACCCGTCACCGCCGAATGGGTCACTTCTGCTGAACTTTGAGACAGTTCTTCCACGCGACGAGCGAGAGCACGGACTGTTTTCTCGGCAAAGAAGTCGGCAATTTTCAGCTGCGGGTAATGCGGCTTCAGAATAACCAGTACATGAATGACCCGGAGTGAATCACCACCGATGTTGAAGAAGCTGTCTTCGACACCAAAGTCATCGTGTTGAAGGATTTCTTTCCATGCGTCCAGGATAATGGATTCTGTCTCCGTCTCCGGCATGACCCGGTCTGGGCGATCTTCATGTCGTTCCACATGCGGCATGGATACCATCGCTTTGCGATTGATTTTTCCAGTCGGTGCAATCGGCATTTCATCCAGCTGACAGATCCACTTCGGTACAAAATAAGAAGGGAGTTTCTCGGTTAGTGCTGCCTTGATGTCGGGAACAGAAAGGGTGCTGCCATCTTTCGATGTAAAATACCCAACCAGCATATTCTGTCCATCCGATTCTTTCTTAGGAATAACCGCAACGTTCTGGATCTGATCAAGCCGTGCAAAGTGATCTTCAATCTCTCCGATCTCAATGCGGTGACCACGAATTTTTAGCTGCGAGTCACTGCGACCGACATATTCCAATAGCCCTGTATCCAGCAATTTGGCAATATCGCCAGACTTGTAGATTTTCTCACCTATCGCAAACGGATTCTCAATGAATGCTTGCTCTGTACGTTCTGGCTGGTTCAGATAACCTTTGGCCAGTGCCGGGGTAGAAATATATACCTCACCAGGAACACCTACGGGACAGAGCTGATGCTCTTCATTTACAATGTATACTTTGTAGTTATGAATCGGTTTACCGATAGGGATGTTCACCACATCTTCGGGAACCTGCTTACTAATGCGGTGAGTGGCTGTGGCTACGGTACATTCGGTAGGTCCGTACACATTAACAATATCAATCTGGTTTCCGAATTTCCGCTGGAAGGCACGAACCTGTTCACCGTAGAGCGCTTCTCCGGCTACGGTAATAATTCTGACTTTGGCCAGCTTGTGGAAACCTTCATCAGACAAATAGGAAGCAAGCTGATTGAAGAAAATGGTAGGCAGTATCGTGATGATGGTTGTTCCTGTCCGTTCAATTGCACTTGCGAATTCTTCAACAGATACACGTTCTTCCGCAGACAACAGATATAATTCTGCTCCATAGAACAAGGCGCCAATCGTATCCCACACGGATGCATCGAAGCTGTATGTAGCAAATTGGGTTAATACATCGCCTGGTTGAATGTCACAATCACGCTGAACCACACTGCCAAGATTAGTTACACCCCGATGGGCAATCAGTGCACCTTTCGGCTTACCTGTTGACCCTGAAGTATAGATAATGTAAGCAAGGTCATCTGGCTGAATATTCAGATTAGGGTTGCTTGCTGCAAATCCGGCTAGGCGACCATCCACAGCGAGAATCTGACGGACCGTAGTTATACTGGAGAACAAGCTGGAAGCCTGGGCAAAAGAAGCTTCCGTTGTCAGCACGAATGAGGACGCTGTATCTTCCACAATATAACTGTTACGTTCTTCTGGATGCTCAGGATCAATTGGAACATATGCACCACCTGCCTTCAGAATACCGAGCAGGGAGATGATCGTCTCCAGACTGCGATCCATAAAGATACTGACGAATTCACCTTTTTGCAACCCATTGGATAACAGAACACGTGCCACTTGATTCGCTCGTTCATTCAATTCTCGGTACGTATAACTTTTGGATGGCGATGTTATCGCCGGTGAATTCGGATAGGCCGCTGCCGTTGCTTCAAACCAGCCGTGAACCGTCTGATGCTCTGGTTCGAGAACGTAAGTATCATTCATTTCACGGTAAAGCAATCGATCTGAGGCGGATAGAATATCTACCGAACCGATTGCTTTCTCACTGTCACGCACAAGGGCAAGTAGAATAGTCTGATAATATTCTGCATATCTCAGCACGGTAGACTCTTTCAACAGTGAACTGTCATAGAACAGATCGAGGATGAGCATGTTCTGATCATCTCGAACGTTCCAATTTAATACTTGAGGTGCTTGAGGCAACTGTACGCTATTCAGCATAAAGAAGGTTTCAGGGTATCCGCCGGTTTGCAGCATGTAGTCAATCTTGAGCTGCTCTGAAACCTGATCACATAGTTGGCTGAAAGCCAATTGTCCCTGAATCTGTAATGAAAGATAAGAAGCTGCCTGATCGGGTGCGAGTATACCTATGGCAAGTTCCTGTTCAGCTGACAATCGGAATAACAAGGCTGCATAAGCTGAGAGGAGTACCGGGTACACCATCTGTTCTCCAAACTTCTGTTTAAGATCACGACTTAGAGAAGCCTGTAGTGTAACTTGAGCAGACTGATAAGAGAATGATTGTTGACGTCGCCCAAAATCCAGTGGAATCTGCATAACCGGCAAACTAGATTCCATGGAATGGGAAGATGATGGTTGGTTTTCAATCACTTCAGTTATTCCTCCTTGGTTCAAACCGAATGTTTCTAGATTTGAATTATTGTTTGCTTACATTGAAATGAGAGATCAGTTCTGTCAATTCCTCAGACATGCTGTTAAGACGTGTGGACGAGTCTACCAGTGTAATCAACGATGCTTTTTGTTCATCAACCGATGAGGAAATTTGTTCACTGCTGTTTGCTGTCTTACTCACGCTTGAAGACAAGTCATCTGCTGTAGCAGTCATCTCCTCCGTACCCGCAGAGATTTCTTCTGTTGCGCTCGATACTTCCTGAATCTGATTAGATACTTTTTTAGCTGCTTCCAAAATATCTTCGAATAATTGTCCTGTTTGGTCAGCTACGCTGAGCCCTGTATCTACTTCTGACGTACCTTGTTCCATAGCACGTACAGCTTGTTTAATTCCAGCCTGGATCTCTTGAATCAATACGCCAACCTGGCTAGTCGCTTGTTCAGATTGCTCGGCAAGTTTGCGCACTTCACCTGCGACAACTGCAAATCCTCTTCCTTCTTCACCGACACGTGCTGCTTCAATGGATGCATTAAGGGCAAGCAAGTTCGTCTGGCTGGAAATTCCCGAGATGATATTGAGGATATCGCCGATTTCCTGTGAACGACTCTCCAGAACTTCAATGGCAGAAGCGGTGTTCTTCACCGATTCCGTAATCAGATTCATCTGTTCAGATACCTGACGGACAACGCTGTTACCTTGCTGTGAACGACGTTCCATTTCATAGGCTTCATCTGCCACACTTGCAGAGCTGCTGGCAATCGTCTGGATTACGGTAGCCATCTCGGCCATGGCACGTGCACTATCCCGGGTTGCCTGTTCTTGTGAACGAATATTTGAAGTGATTTGAGTCACATTGCTATTGATAGAATCTGCATTCTCACTATTTCGTTCGGAAACTTCATAGAGCTCTTTAGCAGATTGATTCACTTCTTGTGATGTGATTTGCACTTTTACGATCGTATCGTTAATTTTACGAACCATCGTGTTGAACTTCTCATTCACGAGTCCCAGATCGTCCTTGCCAGTCGGAATGTTGACATTCAAATTACCCCGACTAACGTCATCAATCCCTTTGATCAAGTGACGGATAGGGGACAGTGTGTTTTTAACCACAAGGTATTGGATAATCAGGAATAACAGCAAGAAGGCCACAAGGATGATAATTCCGTTTTTGAGCAAGGAGTTAAGTCCTGCAGGTACGGCTGATGCATCCGCATCGACGGCAAAATAGGAGAAAATCTTACCGTTGCTGTCTTTGATTGGATATGCAATGGTTGTCCAAGTTCCGAAATCATCGGAGTAGAATGTTGTGAATGTTGGGCGATCCGTATTAAGCATTTCTTTCAGTGCATTGGCTACAACGACTGGCTGCTCATACATGTCACCGATATTTACGTTCTCACTTTGAAAAGCCTCTCTTAGGTTAGTCGGCATCGCTACAAGGGAAGTTAATCTCTTGTTATCGCCACCGAGTTCAACACCGAAGATGTAGGCTTGTGCAATGTTAGGATAATATTCTTGCATTTCATCGAAATACGCTCGTAATTTCGTTTGTGATGCTCCATCGTAGCTACCTTCCGCAATAGCAGCTTGTACATCAGCAGAATTGATATCTTCAGCCCATTTTTTAGTGATTTGTTCCACCTGTCCATGCAGTTGATCAACAAGAACTGTTTTCTGGAAATAGTAACTGCTTGCGATTAGTGCTACCCCAATGATAATGATATTGGTAAATGAGAGTAGCAGATTTTTGGAGAAAAACGACATGCTTTTCCAACTTAATGATTTCACTTAATTCCACTCCTGATCTTCTTTAAATTAAGAAACTTTAGGGTTGCTTTGGTACAGTGAACTAGATCATTCCGTGATCCCCTCCAAAGGAAATTTATGCGACCATGGTCTTGGTTTATCAGTCGCTTTCGTAGAGACTTATGTACCGTATGAACCATAGGTGTCTAATTATTAAAACACATCTATAATTAATATGTCGTATAAAATGTCGTTAAATTGAATAGTATTGTTAAATATTTTTTAATATTTTACGTATTTATGGACATATCAGATGGTTTATAGGTATTTAGAACTGTTTATTTTAAAATTTCCCATTTTTTAGCTTCATTCTGTATTCTATAACATGGTGGGTAAAAATACATCCTTCAACAAAACAAAAATTAGATGTCAAAGATGCAACAGAAGGCACGGATATACATCGGAAGCGGTTTTATCTATAATAACTACATATGCAATTCTCAAATTATGAGCAGCGGGGGTTTATAGATGAATCTTAAACAGATAGCAGCAGAGCGTGCGGCAGAATATGTTGAAGATGGAATGAAGGTTGGATTGGGTACAGGTTCAACCGCTTATTATGCGATCTGCCGAATCGGTGAGCGGGTACGTGAAGGATTGAACATTCAGGCGGTTGCCACTTCAGAGGCTTCGGACAAGCTTGCCCGTGAATGGGGAATTCCTATCGTCCCATTCGACCAGATTGGACGTCTGGACCTGACCATTGATGGTGCTGATGAAGTAGATCCCCAATTTAACCTGATTAAAGGAGGAGGCGGGGCTCTTTTGCGTGAGAAAATTGTGGCGGCTAATAGTGACAAACTGATTATTGTAGCGGATGGCAGCAAATCCGTGCAAAAGTTGGGGAAATTCCCGCTTCCAGTGGAGGTTGTTCCATTTGCATCTGAATGGACTTTCCAAGCGCTCGAAAAATTGGGGTGTCAACCACAGTGGCGGATGGATGGACAGCAACGTTATCTGACAGACAACGGAAACCTGATAGCAGATTGCCATTTGGAAGCGATTGATCATGCCGCGAATCTGAATGTTCAATTGAACATGTTACCAGGTGTTGTTGATAACGGACTATTTGTGGATATGGCTAGCACGGTCATTCTTGCCCATGCGGACGGTAGTATCGAAGAGCTTCATCGTTCTTAATATGAGAGAGGGTGCGTTGCATCGTATGAAAGAACTACCCATCGTGGATGGTGAACTTGTTCTCCGGTGTGTGGAGAAAAAGGATCTGCATGAACTCTATGAACTGATATACAGTGATGACGTACCTGAATGGAAGCAATGGGATGCACCTTATTACCCACTTAAACATGAAAGTTATGAAAGTTTCGAACGAGGTATGCTCAAACGTATGAGCGTTGATCCAAGTGATTCCAAACCGGTATCGATCCGTATCATTGAATCCGACAGACAGATCGTGGGCACGATCAGCTATTATATAGAAGATGAGTTATCCATGTGGCTGGAAATGGGGATTGTAATATACAGATCTGCCCAGTGGGGACACGGGGTCGGCACACGTTCACTTGTCATGTGGTCAACTTATTTGTTTGAACATCTGCCATTGGTTCGGGTGGGACTAACCACATGGTCCGGCAATGAACGAATGATGCGTGCGGCTGAAAAAGCCGGATTACAGGTGGAGGGGCGAATGCGGAAGTGTCGTATCGTTCGTGGGGAGTACTATGATTCAATTCGTATGGGGATGCTTCGTGAGGAGTGGGAGCAGAAGCTGGCCTCCCATACGAGCCGAAATGTAAACAACTGATGGAGGATTATTGAAATGCTGAACACGGAGGACAACCGGGAACTGTCTTTACAATTATTCGTGGTTCTTGTTCGGGCCTACAATTCTGTGACCTCACGTTCCAACCGGGACATTCAGAGTCACGGACTGAATACGACAGAATTTGGTGTGCTTGATTTGTTATATCATAAAGGACCGCAGGCATTGCAAAAGATTGGTGAAAAAGTGCTAATGTCCAGTGGTAATATTACGTATGTTGTAGATAAGTTGCAAAATAAAAATCTGCTGTTTCGTCGACCATCCAAGGAAGATCGGCGTGTCATTTACGCGGAGTTAACCGATGAAGGAAGAGAATTGTTCACACAAATATTTCCTCAACACCATCAGGTCATCATTGATGCTTTGGAAGGACTTGATCCTGCGGAGAAAGTGGATGCGATTCGGATGTTGAAGAAGCTGGGACTGGCGGCAGAAGGGAAAACTGACTTGCGTTCATAACGCAGGTCAGTTTTTTTGTGGAACCCTATAGTACAGGTATACTGGCTGACTTACTTGCAAGGCCCTCCATAATATAGGAAGATTGTTCTATACATGCATGGCGTTAAACACATGATCATCAGGAATTCATGTATAATGGAACAGAACTTTTAAGAACGGAACGGATGGATTGGAACAAGTAGAAGAACCTATCCCGATTGTAAGTTAGCTAACATCGATCTCATTCTGGATTCGTCACGAATGATGATGGAGATGTGATGCGGATAGAGGAGGGGTGCATCTATGAGTCATCAAGAAGCAGGGGAACGTTTACTCCAGGAATCGGGGAACTTAGCTGACAAAATAACGGAGAAACAGTATCTCAGACAGCCCGATTTACTTGAGCGATTTGGTGAGAACGGAAAAATGCGAACCAAACAGGATTCTCAGTATAGCTTGAACTATTTGGCAGAAAGTGCGCTCGTACAGAGTCCAGGCCTATTTACTCATTATATTGCTTGGCTGAAAGTTCTACTTGAAGGTTATAAGGTATCGCAAGAAGACCTGGCGATTAATCTCAATCTGATCAAAGAGACATTGGAAGAAGAATTTGACCATCCGTCAAAGGCGCTTCTGCTCGATTATCTGGATATGGGAATATATAGAACAACACAATTGGAGTCCCATGCGGGATACATCAACGAATCCATGCCATATGGAGATGCCGCGCAATCATACTTGCAGTGTTTGCTTGAGAATAAACGGAAAGAAGCATTCGAGATCATTGAAGCCCAGTTAGAAGCTGGGGTGACGATTCGTGATATTTATCGATATATTTTTCAGCCTACCCAATATGAAGTTGGGCGATTGTGGCAATGCCATCGAATCAGTGTGGGGCAAGAACATTTTTGTACGGCAGCGACCCAGTCATTCATATCACGTCTCTATTCTCGCTGGTTGATTCATACAGGTCAGGGTAAAAGGTTGGTTGCCACCTGTGTAGGCAGTGAACAACATGAGATCGGACTGCGTATGCTCACAGATGTGTTCGAGATGGAAGGCTGGGATACGCACTATCTGGGAGCCAATGTTCCTAATGGAAGTGTAGTCGAGGCTATAGAGCGCCATCAGGGGGATGTTGTTGCGATTTCAGTTACGATGACGTATCACCTTCATCTGGCCAAAGAATTGATTCAACTGATTCGTCATCATCCGGCAACGGCACATGTGAAGATTATGGTCGGGGGATATCCTTTTAATATTGATCAGGATTTGTGGAAAACGATAGGAGCCGACGGTTATGCTCCGGGAGCCGATGAGGCAGTTGCGGTTGCAGAACAATTATTGGCTCAGCCAGCTACATGCAATCATCTGGATCTGGATATGGTTAGGGATTAGGAGAGGGATGATGTGATGTCTAATGAGAGCGGAGAGATACAGAGGCTACGCAGAACGATTGAGCAGTTATCGGATCAGATGATCCGAAGCAAAGAGCAAGAGGAACGGACACTTGCGGAATTCTCGGAGATGAATAATGAACTGGTGACACTACAACGTCTGCTTGCGAAGAACAATAACAGTCTTGAAAGTGCACGTCAGCAAGCAGTAGATGCAGGTGAATCCAAAAGCGCATTTATTGCAGGCATCAGTCATGATTTTCGTACGCCATTAAATGGCATATTGGGGATGGCTGAGATGCTTAAGCTGTCTCCCTTGTCTGAAGAACAGGAGAATTCCGTTTCCGTGATACAGGATGCTGCCAAACTACTGCTTAAGCTGATTCAGGATCTTCTGGATCTGTCCAAACTTGAGGCCGGTCAGATGCGCCTTGAATTGGGAGAAGTGAATCTGCAAGAGACGATAAGCTCTATTGTTCGTTTGCTCGAACCCCAAGTCAGAAAGAACGGAAATAAGTTATCGGTAGACTGTGACCCCAGAATTTCTACTCTTCTTGAAGGGGATACAACGAGGATTACGCAGATACTGATCAATCTAATTCAGAATGCGAACAAATTCACAACAGAAGGCATTGTACAGATACGAGTCAACCTTATTCAGGATAATGAGAGCAAACAAATTATTCGGTTTGAAGTTGAAGATACAGGGATTGGCATTTCTGAAGAAGATCAGACCCAATTATTTCAACCATATGTGCAGACTGAACGAGGACGCTCGAGAGAGTATGAAGGGACAGGGCTTGGATTATCCATCTGCAGGTCACTCGTTATGCTAATGGAAGGTGAGATTGGAGTAGAGAGTCAGGAGGGTGAAGGATCAACATTCTGGTTCGAACTTACACTTGGCAAGAAACAAGTTAACCAGGCCGTTAATCGGTCTGCTGCTTCCACTCAAGAGCATCAGGGACAGGCTTTTCATGATCAAGCCCCTTCGGTATCTGTATTGTTAGCCGATGATAATGTCATCAACCGACAGCTTGTTATGTTGCAGCTCAAAAAATTGGGAATAACCCAAGTGGATGCTGTTGTGAATGGGGAAGAGGCAGTTGCTGCTTTTCTCAGCAAAGAATACAGTTTGATTCTCATGGACTATATGATGCCAGTGATGGACGGTTTGGAGGCTGCACGCAAAATCCGCTCGATCGAAATGGATGAAATGCGCCATACCACACCAATCATTGCAATGACAGGGAATGTTATGCAGGTTGAGAAAGACAAGTGTATGGAAGCCGGGATGAATGACTTTATTGGCAAACCCTTTACGCTGGAAATGTTGAGTAAGATGATCCAGAAGTGGCAGCAATCCTCTGAAACGACAGAGGTTCTCAATATGAGCATCGTGCATGAGATTGCGGAACTAAACACCGATGGCGATCGTACACTCCTCGGTATGTTGTTGGACATGTATCGTACCGAAACACCTGGCAAGATTGAGTTGCTGCGCAGACATATTGTGTCTGGCGACCATGTTGCTGCAACCGAGGTAGCTCATGATCTGAAATCAGGAAGTTTGAGTCTGGGGATTCGTTATTTGTCATCTTTGTTTGCCCAGATAGAGCAGTTTGCTAAGGAAGGTCAACCACGGAAAGCAGAACCTTTGCTGGATGCTTTGTTACCTGCCTATCAAGCAGCATGTGCGTCACTGCAACGAGTAAGTAAAGATTGAACATATCTTAATAAGGAAAGAGGGTTGGACCCGTTCATGTTATTCTATGTACTTGCAGCACTGATACTGATCGTTCTTGCTCTTATTTGGACAGGTGGACTTTATTTTTTCAAAACCGCCATTCGCCGGACGCCCAAAACGTTTTTGGTGGATAATCCGAATCTGATGCCTGAACCGGACAATGAAATCATCAGCAGTGCTTCTGACCTGAAGTGGCTGGATGCTCAGCCGATAGAAGAGGTATCTCTTCTATCGCATGATGGATTAAAACTGCACGGTACATGGCTTAGTTCCAATAACGGGTCAGATCAGACAGTGATTCTGGCACATGGCTATTCTGGCAAAGGTAGAGAAATGGCTGGTTTTGCCCGATTCTATGCGGAAAAACATGGGTATAACGTGTTAATGCCGGATGATCGGGGCCATGGCCAGAGCGAAGGTGATATCATTGGTTTTGGCTGGTTAGATCGGAAGGATTATGTCCAGTGGACCAACTGGGTGCTTGAAAAAGTGGGTACAACTGGAGAAATCATATTGCACGGCATATCCATGGGAGGAGCAACCGTACTGATGACAGGTGGTGAGGTCTTGCCGACTCAGGTTAAAGCGATTGTGTCTGATTGTGCGTATACATCCGTGGAAGAAGAACTGACGTTCCAGTTAAAGCAATTATACAAGCTTCCAGCATTTCCGTTTATACCTGTCACGAGTCTGATCTCCCGGTGGAAAGCAGGGTATTCCTTCAAAGAGGCTTCGGCTCTCAATCAACTTGCCAAAGTCAACGTTCCTGTGCTGTTCATCCACGGTGAGGCTGATACGTTTGTACCCACCGAAATGGTGTACAGATTGTATGAAGCTTGTCCAACCGAAAAGGAATTGCTGACTGTCCCCCGCGCGGGTCATGGCACAGCGTTTCAAGTGGATCGCACCGGATATGAGGCGGCACTGGAATCCTTTTTGAACATGAATCTGTCGCATCCGGAATTCGTAATCAATTGATGCTCATATTGTCTTGTGAGTATTCATTGATAGGACAGATGTGGAAGGAGGCGGATGATGGCACGCACGCAAAGGAAGTGCTCTTACTGCCATGAAGGAATGGCAGAAGATGAATTTAAGTGTAAATCATGTGGTAATCTGGTTGCCACCAAAACGGCATTGCCTGAACAACCTTATATGACCGAATATGAAGAATCGGTATTGGATCGTTATTCTATCACGTTGCTTGTACTGATTACACTTTTTCTCGCTCCGGTGGCTATTTCCATTGGTGGGATCATGTTATTTAACGACAGTTCATACAAGAGGGATACGGGGAAACTGCTCGTAACGGCTGGATTGGTCATCATGATCATTTTTTCTATCATACTATTCGCCGGTACCGGGACTCTGACGTTTAACTTCTAAAACTATGGAGGTGTCTTGATGGGAAATGAACAATTTGAGGCTGCACGAAAAGCAGAGGCAGGTTATCATTCCAACTTCTATCAGAATAATGAATTATTTGCCTCAGGAACCTGGATGTCTAGGCCCATGCCTATGGTTATGGATATGCTGGAACGTCTACTTGCTCACAAGCAGGAACTGCGTGTCCTTGATCTGGGATGCGGAGTAGGAAGGCACACGATACCGATTGCACAGGCTCTTGCACAAACGAACAGTGAAGTCATCGGTGTGGATTTGCTGGACGAGGCGATAGATGGACTTCGCAAGTATGCAAAAGAATATCAGGTTGATCATCTCGTGAAGGCTGTAAAAGCAGATGTTGAACATTATGCAATTGAGCAGGATTATTTTGACTATATAGCTGCTTGTTCATGTCTTGAACATGTATCAAATAAGCAAGCTTTCATGGAAGCGTTAGAGCGATTGCAAGCAGGAACTCGAACAGGTGGCATTCATTGTATTACGATGAGTACCAATGTGGAAGAAAAAGAAATGAATTCAGGCCGTGAGATTGAGCCGTTAATTGAGCTGAACCTGCCAACAGCCGAAGCGATTGCTATACTGGAGAAGGCTTACAAAGGCTGGAATATTCTGCTTCAGGAACATGTCACACAGACGATTGAAGAGGAAAAGTATGATGAGCCGACACAATTTCGTTGTGAACTGCTTCGTTTTGCTGTGCAAAAGCAATAAATGATCTGCCGGGTCCTGATAATGCCCGGCACTTTATTGTTTAACGGGGAGGAGATAGTCAAGGATGAATACATACATGATTGGGATGGATGGAGGAGGGAGCCACACCCGTGTGGCTGTCGCTGATCAGCATGGAAGGCTTTTATCCTATGTGCAAAAGGGAGGTTGCAATCGTTATCATGACATCCATGCGGAGCAAAATGTGTTGGAAGGTATTGCTGAGGCCATAGCACAGGCTGGACTCAAGCCAGATCAGATCGGCTCTATACAGGCAGGGATGGCCGGTCTGAATAAGCCTGAAGATACGCTTTGGGCGGAAGCTTTAATTGCCCGAACCGGGATTACAGGCAGAATCAGTGCAGTGAATGATACACATATTGCACATACAGCCGCCTTCGATGGCGAGCCAGGCATTGTTGCCATTGGAGGTACAGGCTCCCTGATCCTTGGCAGAACGGAACAGGGCGCTTGGCTCCGTAACGATCAGTTCGGTCATTATGCGCCGACAGCAGCAAGGTTTTTGGCTTATGACACGGTGCATTCCATTCTCGCGGGACGTTATGAGTTGCAGGATCAAGAATGGATTGAGCAGGTTTTAACGTACTGGCATGTAAACTCTATTCGGGAGCTTGCTGCACTGGGAGTTTCCGGTTTTGCTGATAATCAGCAGGCTATCAATCGGAGGTTTGGTCAAATGGCACCTCTGGTGACCGAAGCTGCAGCCCGGAATATTCCCCTTGCGGTTAGAGTATGTGACTCTGCTGCTGATACGGCTGTTGTCGGTATCCTTCTGCTGGCATGCTGTTTTGATCAGCCAACCGTATCCTTGGCGATGACTGGAAGCTGTCTGAGTTCACCATATATGGTGGGGGCTGTTCAGAAAGGGCTGGATGCTGCTTATCGGTCCGAAGGGAAAAAAATTCAGTACATAACCAGTAACTTGCAAGCAGTTGGGGGCGCATTGCTGGGTGCCTATCAACTGGCGCAGATTAACGCAACGGATAACCTCCCGACAATCCTTCAATCGGAGCTAAATGGTTATACGACTTGAACTTTGAGGGGTTAACGACTACAATACGATAGCGGAAACAAGCAAGGTATAGGAGGAATAAAGGTGTTAATTAATTTGAAATCACGCATAGAAGAGCCGGTAGTGCAGGAGTTGTTATCTTACTCTGTCTTTCCTGACCCGGATCACCTGAAACGTGCGTTGAAACAATATGTAGAGAATGACGAACTATATCTGGCCGGATACGAAGCAGAGGAGCAATTGATCGGTCTGATTGGATATGAGCATACTGGCTCCAGTGAGATCACCATCCACCATATGGCTGTTCTGCCGGAGAACCGCTTCAAAAATTATGGTCGGGGCATGATTTCACAACTGCTGGAAAAATACAATCCTGATACTTTGATTGCAGAGACGGATCTGGAGGCCCTGGAGTTCTACCGGAATACGGGATTTGTCGTATATAGTCTGGGCGAACGGTATCCAGGTGTAGAGCGGTTCCGTTGTGTACTTGAAAAAGAGGAAGATACAGACGAAGAGTAATGCAGATGCATTCTACTACTTTATAAAATATATAGAGCATATACTTTACAGGATGTTGGATTTGGCAATGAGCTGAGTCGGACGTCCTGTTTTTTTGTCGTTTTTATCAAAAAAAGCAGGAAAAAAGGTTTGCTTTTCAATATAGTTTCATTATAGAATAGTTTCACAGAAGAATAGTTCGTTAAGTGAACTATATTGCGAAAGGAGAATGCTGAATGAACACACCGGATGCTGGAAGTTTGGTTAACCGCTATCTGGATGCTTCTTTTCTGGTAACCAAACGGTTTGATACTCAGATACGTGAACGTGTAGGGCAGATTTTGACGATGGATCAGTTCTGTTCACTTCGACTCATCAATGAGAAGCGGACTTGTACGCCCTCGGATCTTGCAGAGCTCTTGTGCATCGGTAAGAGCAGCATAACTGCGTTGGTCAACAAGCTGGTGGATCGCGATCTGGTCCATCGTGCCGGAGATGAACGTGACCGCAGGGTCGTGTATCTAACTCTGACAGAGACCGGAAGCCAGGTGTACAGGGAGACCGAACAGGAAATACAACAGATTCTGGAGCCATATCTGGTTCATTTTACGCCGGAAGAGGTTCGTAATTTCATTGAATCTTTTGAGAAGCTTGCAGCTTTGTTATCGCATGAAGGAGGACGGGAGAACGAATGAGAACGATATTAAAAGCACGATGGTGGTTAATGGGGTTATGGGTAGTTGTAGCTGCCGTATTGATGTTTACCGCCCCTAATATGAGTGAACTGATTCGGGAAAAGGGACAGTTTTCAGTTCCTGAAGGTTACTCTTCCACCCAGGCAGCAGCGATTTTGAATGAAGCTGCAGCACAAGAGGGAGAACAGCAGGGCAGCCAGATTGCCCTTGTATTCTATAATCCCGATGGTCTGGGTACCACGGGGAAACAAGAGGCAGAGAAGGCCGTTAAGCAATTGGAGGCCGACAAGGAGAAGCTGGGCATTCTGTCCATTCTGGAACCATTCTCTCAGCCCGAATTATCCGAGAAGATGATCTCGGCTGATGGCAAAACGATTCTAACATCGCTTTCCATTGATCAGGGAGATCGCACGGTGAAAGAAATGCGGGAAGACCTGAATGAAGCATTGAATTCCGTCAATGTGGAGCACTACATAACCGGTAAAGGTCTGATTGATGAAGACACCATTGAAAGTTCCCAAGAGGGGCTTAAGAAATCGGAATATATTACAGTTGTCTTTATTTTACTCATTCTGTTCCTGGTCTTCCGTTCATTCGTAGCCCCGTTTGTACCGCTGCTGACGGTGGGGATCAGTTACATTGTATCGCAACAGATTGTTGCATTCCTCGTGGACGGAATTGACTTCCCGATATCGACGTTTACACAGATCTTTATGGTCGCCGTCATGTTCGGGATTGGTACAGATTACTGCATCCTGCTGATCAGTCGGTTCAAAGAAGAACTGGCTCATCATGACAATACATGGGATGCCATTATTGCGACCTATCGTACTGCTGGTAAAACGGTACTCTTCTCCGCACTAGCTGTGCTGGTTGGATTCATTGCGATTGGCTTTGCCCAGTTTATGTTGTATCGTTCGGCGGTTGCCGTAGCTGTGGGTATTGCTGTGATGATGCTTGCGTTGGTGACAATCGTTCCATTCTTCATGGCGGTACTGGGCAAAAAGTTATTTTGGCCGTCGAAAGGTTCACTTGAACATGCCGAGAGCAAGATTTATGGTGCAGCTGGTCGCTTCTCGCTGAAACGTCCATGGGCTGCGCTACTCATCGTTGCAGCTGTCTGTGTGCCTCTTCTGGCAACCTACGATGGTAAACTGTCGTTCAACAGTCTTGATGAGATTGGGGAGAAATATGATTCTGTAAAAGCATTCAACATTATCTCCGACAGCTTCGGTCCGGGTGAATCGCTGCCAGGTCAGATCGTCATCCAGAACGATGAAGCGATGGATAATGCGAAGTATATGGCGGTTGCTGAGAAAATTAGCCGGGAAGTAGAGAAAGTAGCTGGAGTCTCTGGTGTCCGCAGTATGACACGACCTACGGGTGATGAGATCAAAGATTTTGAAGTTACACAGCAAGTAGGAACATTATCGGATGGACTGGGTGAAGGCAAGACGGGGCTGGACAAAATCCGGGATGGCCTGAGTGAAGCCAGCAGTCAACTAAGTAAAAATGAACCACAATTAAAAGAAGCTGCCGATGGAGCAGGGGAACTTACCAAAGGAACTTCCCAGTTGCAGACGGGCATCACACAACTCAGTGAAGGGCTTCAGCAGATTGAAAAGGGGATACGAGATGGTTCCGCAGGTGCAGGGGATCTGAAAGCCGGACTCCAGCAAGCCAAAACGAGTGCAGATCAACTCGCGCAAGCGAACAATCAGTTACTTGAAGCCTATCGTCAGGCGGGAGCTGGTGTCGCTGCACTGGGGGAAGGCACTCGTGAACTGCAGGAACAGCTGAGCGGAGTTTCAACGGCTTTGACCAGTCTGTCCGAATCCTTCACAGCACTTGAAGAGCGATATCCTGAATTACAGCAAGATGCTGACTACCAGCGTATCAAAGGTACGATTGGTGAGACAGGTTCTGGTACAGCTCAGCTCGCTCAAGGTTTGGGTCAGATTCAGACCAAGCTGGGAGAAGCCGCTGCTGGAATTAATCAGGCCAATGAAGGGTTTGCCTCCGCAGCAGCCGGACAGAAGGCGCTTGCCGATGGTCTGGGACAGATTGTAACGGGAATCAGTCAGCTTGAGACAGGTCTGAAACAGGCTGCTGATGGTCAAGGTAAAGTGATTAAGGAGATACCTTCCATCCAGAACGGACTTGGCCAACTTCAGGGTGGTCAGGAGAAAATTCAGAAAGGCTTCTCGGATCTGAGTGGCCAGCTGACACAACTGACCGATGGATTGAATCAAAGTGTCGATGGTATTAAACAGGTATCCGGGGGACTGGATTCAGCACAGGACTATCTGACACAATTGCAAAATTCACCAGATTCCGATCTGGCAGGCTGGTACGTTCCGGAAGAAGCACTGAGCAACAAAGACTTCAAACAGGTATTTGATAACTATCTGTCCAAAGATCGTAAAACGATGACCATTGACGTTATTTTCGCAGAGAATCCATACGGCACGGAAGCCATTGATCGGGTTCCTGACATTGAAGCGGCTGTACATCGTGCAGTACAAGGCAGTACGCTTGAAAAAGCAGACATCGCCATAGGCGGAGTTACCAGTACGTTTGCTGATCTGCAAGAGATCTCGAATAACGACTATACACGGACTGTAATGCTTATGCTGGCGGGCACATTCATTATTCTGGTCGTGCTGCTTCGTTCGGTCATTATGCCATTGTATCTAATCGTTTCCTTATTACTGGCTTATTTTACATCGATGGCGTTAACCGAAGTGATATTCGTTAATATTCTCGGATTCGCAGGCATTAGCTGGGTTACTCCGTTCTTCGGATTTGTTATGCTGATTGCACTCGGTGTGGATTATAGCATCTTCCTTATGGACCGTTTCAATGAGAACAAAGGCATGAAAGTACAGGATGCGATGTTGTATGCGATGAAGAACATGGGGACTGTTATTCTATCCGCAGCGGTCATTCTGAGCGGCACATTTGCTGCCATGTATCCATCCGGTGTTCTCTCGATGATGCAGATTGCTACAGTAGTCCTTAGCGGACTGATCTTGTACTCTCTGTTGTTCCTGCCATTCTTCGTCCCAGTGATGGTGAAGATGTTTGGCCGGGCAAACTGGTGGCCGTTCCCTAATAAGGAACAGGCGGATTCCGTTGAGTCGGATCGGACCATAGGCATGTAATATAATGCATTGCAATGAATGGAATAGGCTCTGCCGCGTTATGCGGCAGGGCTTTTTTTACCTCCACAGAAGAACTGCGGTCTTATGCAAAAGAAAGGTGCTTGCCTAAGGACACCATCCCGCGCCTTGTCTTACCGCTCAACATAAGATATAGAGCAATTCATTATTGTTCAGGAAATCACAGCAGAGAGGGGCGACGGGATGGTATATCGATATGTGGCTATTGGAGATTCATTAACGGTCGGTACAGGAGCGTTGCTGGGCACCGGCTTTGTTCCTTTATATCGACGAATGGCGGAAATGAATGTTCGTACATTTGTATCCATGGAAAATATGGGCGTAAACGGACTGACATCGGGGGGCATGTTGCAGATGATCTCTTCGCATCCCCGAGTGCGGCAATCGCTGCGCGAAGCCGATATCATTACCATATCCATTGGCGGCAATGATCTGATTCGTACGTTCAAAGCAAGTGGCGGCATACCAAATGCCAGCAAAATGACGCAGGTACTTGGAGAAACCCGCAGTAATGTATCCCAGATCATGAGGCATATTCGGCAGTTAAAAAGTAACCAAGAGTATATGGTCCGATCCATCGGATTGTACAACCCGTATCCACAAGCGACAGAAGCTGCTTATTGGGTACGCCAATATAATTCCTTTTTGAATGGAGCCGGATCGGGCAATTACGCGTGTGCTCAGGTCTATGACAGGTTTGAAGGTCGTGAACGTGAACTGTTGTTCTGGGACAGGGTGCACCCCAATGCAAGAGGATATCGTGTCATTGCAGAGCAGCTCAATCGGACCGGATATTATCCGTTCTCTTAATCACTTTGGAACAGAACTAGACCGAGCGATGGACTTCCTTTAAGATAAATAGAAGACCGTTCCATTTTGTGAGATAAAGGAGTTAATTTTTGGTGCAAAACATCGATTCCGGTTCCCTCCATCATTCAGAAAAGCAACGTATATCCGAAGTGTTGGCCTCATATGGTTTCACATCGGACTGGAAAGGCGAGCGTGGAAAGGGTGGAATGAATAATTCTACCTTCATGCTTCATATAGATGGGACTAGTTACGTAATGAGACAATATGAAACACATAATGATCCAATGAAAATTGCCTTTGAACATGAGGTGTTGCAAGCCCTCCAACGTTCGAATTTTAAGCTTGATACACCTTCGCCTGTAAGGCGATTACCTGGCGAGACAGGTACATTTCTTCCTGTAAAAGATACTCTCACAGGTCATACTAAAATTGCGACTCTATTTCATTATCGGGAAGGTGTCAATCCGATCTGGGATAAGCCAGATCAATTATATGGTCTCGGTAAAGCAGCGGGAGCACTGTCTTCTGCTATGGCAACGCTGGATATAACACGTGAACCTGTGTACCCACCGTACTATCAAATTCAGGATGCGTATCCACTCTGTTCACCAGAACGATTATTACAACTGTGCGCCTCGCCGCTAGAGTCATTAATCGCATGTACACATGAGCTTAAGCAACTAGGAAATACGCTGCCGGAACTGTTTGAAGCCCTGCGGGGAATGGAACAGCTGCCGCATCAATTGGTCCATGGAGACGTGAATGCTTCGAATGTATTGGCAGATCAGCAGGATGGTGAAATCTGTGCCATTTTGGATTTTGAATTTGCGACATGGGATTTGCGGGTCATGGAGTTAGCTGTTCCGATGTCTGACCTTCTGACCATGGACAAGAGTGAAGATTGGATGTGGCAGGCACAAGAGGGATTGATCAGGGGATTTCGGGAACAGGTCAGCCTGGAACCGGAAGAGTTGTTAGCCATTCCTCGATTGATTCTGCTGCGCAGTCTGGATGTCGTCATGCATTTCATCAGTCGGATGTTTGAGGGTACAGATAAGCCGGAAGTGGCTGTGGATCAGATTGTGAAGCTCAAACAGCGGATGGACTGGATGTCGCTTCATGAAGTTCGACTGCGTGAGATATTGGTATATTAATATCGTTATTATGAATAAAAGTGCACTGTTTCTGCTCATACGAGGGCAGAGATCAGTGCACTTTTGTTGGTTAGAAGAGTGATATATGAAAATTACAGCGTATAGCGGATGACATTACAATCCACGTTTGCGGAACCAACTGCGAACAGCCCAACGGCGCTCCTGACGTTTTTTGTATTTGGGCAACGAACGATAAACGTTCAACGATTGCTCATAGGCCTGCTTGGCATCTGCATTACGTCCCAGGGAACGATGAACCGAGCCGAGCAGATAATACGCTTCACTGGAAGAGGAATGAATCTCCTGAAATTGATGCACATAATCCAACGCTTTGTCTTCATGCGTATCTTTGAAGGCACCAGCAAGGGTTAGATACGGGCGTCCGTACTTGACTCTGGGGTTGATCTCGAGGGCTTTCAAAATGTGACGTTCTCCCTGTTCGATGTTACCCAGATGAAGCTCCGTCGTTCCAAGTGCCTCCCAGTACTCCGCTGATTGTTCGTATGGGCGCTCCAGTTCAAGCAATAAGGCATGTGCCTCACTGTAACGCTTGCGCTCAATTAACAGGCGAGCCAGTTCCAGCTTGGAAGAAACCTCGTTGGGACTCATGGCAAGCTGTTGCCGAAGCCGGGAGATGTTACGCATACGCTTGAGAGGTTTGGTGAAGCTCGGGAACACACCCACGTAACGACGATCCAGGAAATACAGGATCACGAGTAAAATGAGGATGGCAATGAACGGATTACCTACAATCCGCCATAGAAGGCCAAAGATAAGAAATTTAATAAGCACAGGTTCAACTCCATTTATGATGTAATCGCATTTCGTACACTTAAAATATATTTCGACTGATCCAACGGGTTAACTCCTCTACGTTTGCGAGCAGAATTCACATCCGTAGGACAATCTTGGTATCCGGCAAACGAAGTGGTAAGCACCCCGCGGCCACTAGTCTCGGAACGCAGCTTCACCGGATAATCCATTGACGTTGCAAGAGGCATAAGCCCTTCAATGATACAACGTCCGCTACCAATGATGGGGGCTTCAAAGGTTGCCCGCATATGTACCAGATCGCTGAGGGCCTTACCGCCATATTCCTCCGGAACCGTGAGTCGGAACTGAAGAAGGGGTTCCAGCAACGTGGTACCTGTTCTCGCTAATCCATCCATGATTCCCATAGGCGTGGCAACGACAAAATCTAGCGGATGGGTATGCCAGACATGATGTTCCCCTTCCACCAGTGTGATGCGCAGATCGGTTACTTCCCAGCCAAGCAGACCTTGAGACAATGCTTCCGGAATCCGCCGTTCAACTTCATTCTGATAACGTAGTAGCAGATCATCGGTCCTTACGGTTGAAGCATAGATCAGACCGCTTCCACGAGGCAAAGGTTCAATCTTGAAGCGGAGGATGGCCCAGCAAGGCTTGGGCATCGTATAAGCGATGTAACCTTCTCCAGCTGCACGAGGCGTTTCCTTATAGATAACGGATGGCGGATCAAACATAACATCCAATCCGAAACGACTCAGCAACAGGCTGGATAAAATCTCAAGCTGAATAGTTCCCATAACCTTGAGATGCAGTTCTCGTTCCTCTGGCAACCATTGCAGGTCGAGTAAGGGGTCTTCGTCCGTCAACTCCTGCAATGCTGCCACAAGATCGGGGTAGCGTGCCGGGTCCTTGCCATGTACTTGTACGGTCAGTAAAGGCATAGCCATCTGTGGCAGAAGAGGTACACCTTCAGGACTGCCGATAATGTCCCCCACATGGGTGTCGCTCAGTCCGTACAGCGCAGCAATCTGTCCTGCGTGAACGCTACCTGTGTCGGCCCATTTACGTCCATCCATACGGCGAATCTGTGTTATTTTCTCTTCAAGTTCCCGCGTCGAATTATGGATGGTATCCCGGTTATGGAGACTACCACCATACATGCGGACATAAGCTGTGCGTCCCATGGTGCGGTCACGTTCAATCTTGAAGACAACTCCTGATACGGGAGAATCCACAGGTTGTGCAGGTGGAGGTAGAAATGCAAGGACTGCGTCGAGCAATGCCGTGACGCCAATTCCTTTGCTGGAAGCACCATAACATACAGGGAACATCTCACCCTGATATACATAGCGAAGGAACGCTTCATTTAATTCCCTTTGGGATAACGAAGTCTCTTGGATGTAGGCTTCCATGACTTCTTCGTCCAGTTCAGCAAGGATCTCGAATAGACCTGGGATGGAAGGTATGTCATGGGACCGCGTATCTGGATTCAAATGATTCCAGAGGGAGTCGATACCTTGAAATGAATCTTCATGGAGCTGATAAGTCTGGATTTCGCATGCGAAAGGGGACAGGGTGGAACGAATCTGCTCCATGACTGCTGGGGCAGATGCGCCAACCCGATCCATTTTATTAATATAAATGATAGTTGGGATGCGAAGTGAACGAAGAGCATGCCAGATGGCTTCACTCTGGGATTGAATTCCCTCTACTGCCGACAGAATGAGAATAGCACCATCCATCACTCGAAGTGTTCGCTCGACTTCAGAGCTGAAGTCAATATGTCCAGGCGTATCAATGAGGTCAATGATGGTGTTCTTCCAGATCAGAGAGGTCATGGCTGCCTGAACGGATATGCCACGTTCTTTCTCAATGTCGAGTGAGTCTGTGGCTGTTGTTCCGTCATCTACACGTCCCGGACTGCGGACGACACCACTCTCATATAACATGTGCTCGGTGGTCGTTGTTTTCCCTGCATCCACATGGGCGAAGATGCCAATATTCCTGCGATTCAATTCGTTTAACATGGAATGCCAAGCTCCTCTGACAACGGAATGCAATGTTTCCGACAAGTAATAATCCAGATTATCATACCACATCTTCCATATGGAAGAATATGTGGATATATATGATTCATGCCAGGGACCTACGTCCAGGCTGGTTCGGTTTTAACGTGAACTGTTCATGGTTCTGCGGTAAGCTGCGGGCGTTGTACCGGTTAATTTTTTGAATTGACGGTAAAAGTGGGGCAGACTGTCGAACCCGCATGCATCGGCCACGGCGGCCATCGTCTCATCGCCTTGCACCAGATGCTCTTTGGCCATAATCACCCTGCGCGCTAATGCGTAATCCGTCAGAGTCATACCGGTGTATCGTTTGAAGGCACGACTGAAGTGGGCGGGTGATACGGCAGCATACTGAGCGAGTTCATGCAGGGAAAGGCCATTCCGCAAGTTATTGTCAATATGAGAGATCGTAGAAGAGAGCCATGAGGGACTCTGAGCGGATGTACCCGGATTTGCAGGTCCCGCAGCTTCCAGCCGTTCCAGAAAAATGAGCAGCAGTTGTAGCCTTAACAGGGCCGCATGTGCGCTAAGATGATGACCCAGCTGGAATTCGGCCTGAATATCATCAATAAGGGCTGCCACCTGTGATTGCTCCTCTGTATTCAGATGTCTCTTATACACTCGTTGTCTGCGACAACGTTCAAACAGGCTTAGCAAGGAAGAAGCAACCCCTCCAGCGGTCGATGCCAGCAATCCTGGGCTGAAGAACAATGCGGAAGAAGTGACGGGATTTCCTGCATCCGGCAAGGCTCGATGAACCGTGCTGCCCGGTATAATGAACAGATCTCCTTCCTGCATATTTTCAAGTCCCGTATCAATAAAGATGCTTCCTTGACCCCGATATACATAGATAATTTCATGCCAGTCGTGAAGATGATCTGGCAGTTCGTTCTGAGGGGATTTGGTGTCGCTGTACACCAGGCGGAACGGAATACCGGATTCTGCCTGAATAGTCGTACGAACAGGTGAACGTTCCATAAAGACTCCTTTCCATACGATCTTCTTCACCGGGAGGGATACCTGGTCATGAGAGAGTATATTTACCGCAATATAAGCAATTTAATTTCCTTTTATTGATGATACAATGAATTTAAAGCGTTTACAATAAAAGGGTGCAGAGCCTTTGAACTGCACTCCGACAGTACAAATAATCGATGAGGTGAGTGTCCATGTCGGCAAGCACGAAACGGCCAAGGTTGAAGCTGAATTTACTTGGGAGCGATGGTCAGCGCAAGTGCAAGGAGATTATGGAGCGTCCCGTGAAGGTTTTGCAGATCGGAGAGGGTAATTTTTTACGGGGATTTGCAGACTGGATGCTTCATGAGAGTGCCAGACAAGGCAAATTTCATGGAAGTGTAGCTGTGACGCAACCACGACCGGGTGGCAAAGCCAAACTGGAGCAGATTCGTGATCAGGACGGGTTATATACGATGATTACGCGAGGGCTGTCTCAAGGGAAACCAGTTGAGCGGACAGAGTTGATCTCCATTTTCTCACAGTGTATTAATCCGTATGAGGAGTGGGGTGACTTTCTGAACTTGGCAGAACTTCCTTCACTTGAGTTCGTTATTTCCAATACAACCGAATCAGGATTGAAATATACGTATGCGGACTATGTCGAGGGGGAACCCGTTCAATCATTTCCGGGGAAATTAACGGTTTTCCTGCATCGGCGATATTTGAAATTTGATGGTGATCCATCCAGAGGTTTGATTCATCTGCCATGTGAGCTGCTTGAAGGCAATGGTGATGTGCTGCGCAGTTGTGTCCTCCGGTACAGTGAGGATTATGGGTATTCAGATGGTTTTCGCTCATGGATCGAGAACCATAATCAATTCTTGAACAATCTGGTAGATCGAATTGTCACAGGTGCGCCGACTCAAGAAGAAGCCGATTCCCTAACGAATCGCTGGGGGTATGAGGACCAGCTGATTAATACGGCAGAACCATATCATTTTTGGGCCATTCAGGGTGATGAATCATTGGACAAAAAACTTCCTCTCAAACAGGCAGGCCTCAATGTCCATTGGGTGAAAGATCTGAAGCCTTTTCAGGTACGCAAGGTTCGTATTTTGAATGGGGCACATACCTTAATGTCATCCCTCGGCATTCTGCAAGGCAAGCAGCATGTGAGAGAAACGATGGAAGATCCACAGTTTGGCTCATGGATCAGGGAAGCTGTGCATCAGGAGATCGTCCCTGCTCTGAATATGCCCGATCATCAGCTGGACCAGTATGCGGAAGAAGTGTTCGAACGATTCCTTAACCCGCATATTGATCACAAATTGCAAGATATTGCACTGAATACGATCGGAAAATTCAAGGTTCGTGTGCTGCCTACACTTTTGTCTTACGAGCAAAATCAGGGAGGTTGGCCAGAACGTTTAATCCAGGGATTCGCTGGATTACTGTGTCTTTATCGTCCTGTAAATACGACAGATGGCTACAAGGCACAACGATTGAATGGGGAATACATTCTGCTGCGGGATGATCCGGATGTCCTGGCTGCTTTGGTAGCACACTGGGAAGGTTATGACACGCTTAACAAGGATCAGAAGCAACTGGATCACTGCGTAGCGGCTGTGTTGTCAGATACACTGATCTGGGGCGAAAATCTGGATGAAAGAGAAGGGTTGCGTGCAGCACTTGTTCGTGAAATCGGTATGTTGGAAGGTGAAGGTAAATGAACACGACAAGTACAATCAATGACTGGATTGCCATTCAACCACAGGATGATGTTATTATCGCGCTTCGAGATTATGTTATAGGGGAACACATTACACTGCCAGACGGAGTATCTTTTACTCTGCTGGATGACGTACCCAAAGGGCATAAGATAGCTGTGCATACGCTGGCACCGGGTGATGATGTGATGAAGTATGGTTTCTCTATCGGGATTGCAAAAGAGCAGATTGAGCAGGGAAGCTGGATTCATAGTCACAACTTGAAGACGGGTCTGCACGGATTGCTTGAATATAAGTACCAACCGGGAGTCCAGGTTCAGACGGACATGCCTCCGGAACATCTGCGCTCATTTGATGGATATTTGCGCCCCAATGGTGAAGCTGGTATCCGTAATGAAATCTGGATTGTGAATACGGTTGGATGTATCAATAAAGTGTGTGAAGCTTTGGCACGTATGGGGCAGACCCAGTTTGGAAGCCGGGTAGATGGTGTGTTTCACTTTCCGCATCCATTCGGATGTTCACAGCTTGGGGATGACCTGAAGTATACACAACAGCTGCTGGCCTCCTTGGTGGAGCATCCGAATGCAGGAGGTGTACTCGTCATCGGATTGGGCTGTGAGAACAATCAGGTCGATGAATTTCGTGAGTGTATTGCTCCGGAATATCGAGGTAAAGTACGATTTCTCAAAGCACAGGAAACGGATGACGAGCTTGAGGAAGGGCTCCGATTAATGGAAGAACTTGTGGAGATCGCGGAACGTGAACAACGGCAGCCGCTCCCGCTCAGCAAACTCAAAATTGGCCTGAAGTGCGGGGGTTCGGACGGGTTGTCCGGCATTACTGCGAATCCGCTGGTTGGTTCCGTTGCGGATATGCTGGTTGCTGCCGGGGGAACTGCGATTCTGACTGAAGTTCCCGAGATGTTTGGTGCGGAGACAATCTTAATGAATCGGGCTGCCAATGAACAGGTATTTCATGATTTAGTGGATCTTGTGAATGGTTTCAAGCAGTATTTTGTGAACCATGGGCAGAACATCTATGAGAATCCCTCACCTGGTAATAAGGCTGGTGGCATCACAACACTGGAGGAAAAGTCACTTGGATGTACGCAAAAGGGAGGACGTTCTCCGGTAGTCGACGTTCTGCGCTATGGCAAACGAGTGACTCAAACGGGTCTGAACATTGTGGAAGCGCCAGGTAATGACTTGGTATCTGTTACGGCACTGTCTGCGGCCGGAGCACATATTGTGCTTTTCACCACAGGGAGGGGGACTCCATTCGGAGGTCCGGTACCCACCGTGAAAATTGCAACCCAATCCGATCTTGCGAACCGCAAAAAACACTGGATTGACTTCAACGCAGGCCAGCTGTTGGAGGGGCGTACGATGGATGAGGTCAAAGTACAGCTGTTCAGCCAGCTGATTGACATTGCTTCAGGACGATCACATACACTCAGTGAGCAGCATGGATTCCGGGAGATTGCCATATTCAAGGATGGCGTGATTCTCTAGATCCATTCTAGGTGGAAGGGGTTTACCTTCTGCGAGACATTATATGGTGAACCACAGCCACTCCCGGTTGAAATGTGCACGACAACCGGGAGTGGCTTTACTTTATTTATAGTTCACGGATGCCTAGCGCTTTGGTAATGCTTGATAATGCAGCGGATGATGCGTGTTTCTGCAGTTGCGCAAACAACAGTTCACGTGCCTCTTCTACGCTGCCTTCAAACGGCTTAATGCCATGACGTTGCATCCAGTGATCCGAGGTCTCATAGGAGGAGCTGTTCCATGCCACTTTGCCTTCTGCGAGCCCCTCTTTTTCTTTGGTTCCACTGATCACAATGGCTGCACAGCCCTGAAGGTCCAGAAGCCCTCGGTCAAATGCTTTTTTGTCCTCTTTTGCCCCGAAACCGGCTTGTGAACGCAAGGCACGTCCATCAATGGCTTCCTGTTCTGCAACTAACGCATGGAGTTTAAATGCTTCACGGGAGAGCAGACCTGCTTCATACTGTTCCTTGATCGTTCTGGAATCGGCAAGCAGTCGGTGTACCCAGGGAAAGTATTCACGCGAGACAAGAAGCGCTTTCTTTTTGACGAATTTTCCATATGCAGCAATGCCTTCTTCAGCCAGGCGTGAACGCCATAACCAGGGATCGAGTTCATCATCCTTGTGCCAATGTTCTTTGGGTGTCAGCGAGGACAGAGAAGGATAGTCGGCGAATAGGGGGGCTAGAGGGAGCAGCCCTATAGACTGGATACGCTGTACTGCTTGTTCATACGTTATAACGGGTTCATATGTCATGATATCAGTAGGCTCCTTTTCGTGTGTAGTCAGGCTACGACTTGTTCTAAGCGAGGTATCTTCGGCTCACTTCTTCGGCATACTGACGTATCTCGCTGCGAAGTTTGAGGGGTTCAATCACTTCAGCTTCACGTCCCAATCGGTAAAAGAATCGTACGGCCCATTCCCATTCCCCCGGTGGACAGAGAAAGGACAATTCCCAGAGATCCGGGGCAATTTCAGTCATCTTTTCACCGATATGCTCGTCCTGTTCAGCTTCAATCATGCCCCGATAACTCAGTCGCACTCTAACCAGAGTTGGCGGCTGTTCTGGGGGGATCGGTTTGCTGCACTGTTGCTGCATCTGTTCGTTAAGCATCTGTGTATCCTGGGGTTCAATCGCCTTGACCTCGATAATGCGGTCGACCCGGAACAGACGCTGTTCACCATGTTCGATGGAATATGCTTCACAGTACCAGAAGCCGGAGGAAGCATACACCCGTGTGGGACAGATCTGCAACCATCGCTGACGCGACACGGAACGATACAGTACATTGAGCCACCCGTGTTCGGGAATGCATGCCAGCAGTACGTCTAGATGAGGAAGAATGTAATTGCGGTCAGGAATATGATGCTGCAGCTGTTTGAGCATGGGATCGATTCGGGCCATGATGTCATCCGGAATGATAGCTTTAACTTTGTTCATCAGGGTCCAGCGTTTCTCATGAAAGGGCGTATCCGCGTAACGACTTAAACCCTCAAGAGCGAATATGAGCGTGGCGGCCTCTACCGGGTCCAGCTGTAATGGAGGCAATACGTAACCCTCCATAAGTCTGAAACCGCCTCCTGGGCCAGAAATGGCAATAATGGGCACATTCATCTCGGAGAGGGATTGAATATCCCGGAGAATCGTGCGACGGGAAACTTCAAATTTCTCACCTAATGAGTGTGCCGTTTCGTGACCATGCTGTAATGCCATTACGATGGCAGCAAGCCGATTTGTTCTGTTCATGTCAGCCACTCCGTTTCGATCAATGCGCCGCCGGAAAGTGGTGCCGTAGTTATATTTCTATTGTAACAGCTCATTGGTGACATCATGAATGTCACTAATATTTTAGCTGCATCCTTTTTTCCAATGGATCATCTACTTCATGTACAACAGCATGTTCCGGCGGGCTTCGTTAAATGTATGTTTCGTCCAATTCGCTCTGCCTGCTGATATTTCCTTCTATCAAAAAGACGACAGATAATACCAAAAACCCGTATCTGATGTGGACAGATACGGGAAGTAGCAGCTTTGGGCTTATTAAAGAACATAAAGGTCTGGAATCTATACCAATATTCTCGATGAAGAAAAAAATAAGCATAATAGAAATGAATATGTGACACTTTGTATCAAGCGTTTCCTTTTGAGTAAAGGATTCCATTATTACCAATATAGCGAAGTGTTTTATTTCATTTGGAGCAATTGTACCCCTCGTGCTTCAATCTCAACGCTGCCTGAAAGTTCGTGATCGGTGAGCAGATCATGTGCCTTGGTTGTACCGAGATCATAGGATTGTGTGGTTGCGTTATGGTTCATGACAAACAGGTAGGGTTTGCCGTCTTTGGTCCGAGCGCTAACTTCAACACCTTCTGGTGTCTCAAGCAAGGATTTCACGTTCTTGGCTGCTGCAAGCTGTCCCAGCAAATCATCCAGGAAGCGATCTTCCGGGTCGGATGCAACGTACCAGGCTTCACCTTGACCAAAGGTATTACGTGTCACAACAGGCATGCCTTTATAAAAGTCGTCTCCATACTCCGCGATGACTTCGGCTCCTTCACTGTGTAGCAGGTCACACAGCATACCACATTCATATTCTCCTTGAAGATCACCGTAGGCTTCTTTGAGGACAAGGCGGTTTTTTTGCTCAGGCAGCAGCGCATCAATCTCTTCCACCCAGATTCCAAGCAGTTTACGGAGTTCACCCGGATATCCACCTGTGGTCACGAGATCGTTCTCGTTGACAATGCCGCTGAAGAAGGTCGTCAGGAATGTTCCACCTGCTTCAACATACTTCTCCAGTTTGGCGGTGAACCCTGGTTTAACCATGTAGAGGACAGGGGCAAGGACAATATCATATTTGCTTATATCCGTATCCACACTAACGATATCTACCTGAATGTTGCGGCGGAAGAAGGCGGAGTAATATTTATGAATCTGATCCACATAATTCAGGGCAACCGTAGGTCCGCTTGATTTTTCGATGGCCCACCAGTTATCCCAGTCAAACACAATCGCTACTTTGGATTCAACAGATGCATCCAGCGTGGTGTCACCAAGACTCTGCAATTCTTTGCCAAGCTCAGCGACTTCGCGGAATACACGTGTATTCTCGTGTCCGGCATGCTCAATAACTGCACCATGATACTTCTCACAGGCACCGATGGAGCGTCGAAGCTGGAAGAACATGATGGTATCGGCCCCGTGCGCAACAGATTGATAACTCCAAAGACGCATGACACCTGGACGTTTCAGTGAGTTATAGGGCTGCCAATTCTGCTGACTTGGTGTTTGCTCCATAAGCATGAACGGTTGACCATCCTTCAGTCCGCGCATAAGGTCATGAGCCATGGCCGTGAAACTGACAGGTGTTGCGAGACCGGGATAGCTGTCCCAGGAGACGATGTCCATATGTTTTGCCCATTTGAAATAGTCCAATTGCTTGAAGAATCCCATCAGATTGGTCGTAACAACGGAGTCCGGAATGTGTTTTTTGATCGCATCGTATTCCAACAGATAACAATCCAGCATGCTGTCGGAGTTGAAGCGAGAGTAGTCCAGCGAGATTCCCTGGAATGTTGAATTGTTGTTACCCCAATGTTCGCTCAGGTTGCTCGGTAGTACAATCTCATCCCAATCGTAGAAGGTATGCCCCCAGAAATTCGTGTTCCATGCTTTGTTAACCTGTTCCAGAGTCTGATAGCGTTCTTTCAGATACACGCGGAACGCTTTCTCACAGTTATCACAGTAACAGTCACCTCCATATTCGTTGGAGATATGCCATACGAGAACTGCGGGGTGATCCTTGTAGCGTTCGGCCAGTTTATCTGCAATCTTCTCGGCATATTTACGGTAGGTCGGGCTGTTGGGACAGGAATTATGGCGCCCACCGAATTTGCGTTTGCGTCCATCAGCATCTACACGAAGCACATCTGGATATTTCTTCGCCATCCAGGCCGGATGGGCAGCCGTGCTCGTTGCAAGGCATATATAGACACCATTCTCATATAGACGATTAATCAGTTGGTCGAGTTCTTCAAAACGGTAAGTAACTTCATCAGGCTGAATCAGTGCCCATGAAAATACGTTGATTGTAGCAATATCAATGCCTGCCAATTGGAACATGCGCAGGTCTTCAAGGTGGGTCTCGTGATCCCACTGTTCCGGGTTATAATCTCCCCCGTAGAACATTTTGGGCAGTTTGCTGCTAATCAATGTGTTCACCTCTTGTATAAGAATAATCCTATACTATATGATACATATGACTTTTAAAATATAATAAAAGTAATGAATCATATAAGAATACGGAAGTCTATTTTAGCTTATATTCAAGGAGGCTGCCCATTTTTATCTCACCCCGACATCAACGATATTTCATGACATCACGTGATCAGCCACTGCCCCTTTATATTGAGAGCCTCGGTTATAACGGCAATCAGGAGAAGGTGTTCAGACCCGTGGGGTATCCATGTTATCACTGGCTTCAGACCGTCAAGGGAGCCGGAGAATTCAAGTTTTCCGGGTCCACGGTCATACTGGGGGAGGCATCGGGTATTTTGCTGCCGCCGAATGAACCGCATGAATATGTGCGCGCCCAGGGAGAGTGGGAGACACTTTACATTACATTTGGCGGTTCGCAGTGTCCGGCAATTATGGAATCGCTTGGCTTGGGTGAAGCGGCGTTCCATCAGTGGGAGCGAAGTAGCCCGTTCAATGATTACGGTCAGGAAGTGCTGGATTCGATTAGAAGTGATCAGGATTTGTCGGGACTCGAAGCGTCAGCTGATATATACCGATTTCTGATTTTGCTCAAAAAACATGGCATGACGGGCAATCGTTCTTCCATCTCACATGCCGTGGAGAGACTTGCTCCGCTCATTGCATTCATGGAACAGCAATATGCGAATCCCGAGATCGGGCTCGAACATATGGCTGTTGTAACAGGGATCTCATCCAGACATCTGAACACCTTGTTCAAGCAGTCCTTTGGCATGACAGCCTATAGTTATTTCATTCTGCTGCGTATTCGCAAAGCCAAGGAAATTATGACCGGGGATACCGCCCTGACGATTAGGGAAACCGCAATCCGGGTGGGCTTTCGGGATGCAAGCCATTTTGTTGCTACCTTTCGCAGGATTGAAGGTGTCACTCCTGAACAGTTCCGTAATTTGTACTAACATGTACCCAAATGAACAAAAAGTGATGCCAGGAAGGTATTGATGCGTTAGGGTCATTACCGTTATGATGGTATCGATTCCTGAGATTCGAAAACGTTTAAACGGAACCATGGTTCCGTTCTATTTGGAGAGGATGATTGAAGATGACAACAACGATACCCTTATGGGATCATGCTGCACCTTATGCAGCGCAGGGCCATGAAGACGAAATGCCACATTTGATTCCATTTATTCAGCCTGGTTCCGAGAGCGCTGTCATTGTATGTCCAGGGGGCGGTTATGGATTTTTGGCTGATCATGAAGGTGCTCCAATAGCCGAATTGTTGAACAGAGCGGGCATAAGCGCATTTGTCCTGAAATATCGGGTGGCGCCTCACCAGCATCCTGCTCCGATAACAGATGGTCAGCGTGCTATCCGTTATGTTCGTGCAAATGCCGAGCAGTACGGTATCAATCCTGCCAAGATTGCAGTGCTCGGTTTCTCCGCAGGCGGACATCTTACAGCAACAATGGGAACGTTGTATGACGAGGGACAACCGGATCACGAAGATCCGATTGAACGTCAAAGTTCACGTCCGGACCGGGTTATCCTCTGTTATCCGGTCATTACGATGGAGTCCTATGGACATGCCGGTTCCCGTGAAAATTTACT
The DNA here is from genome assembly GCF_038005685.1 of Priestia sp. FSL H7-0729. Taxonomy (NCBI): domain Bacteria; kingdom Bacillati; phylum Bacillota; class Bacilli; order Caryophanales; family Bacillaceae; genus Priestia; species Priestia sp. FSL H7-0729. The sequence continues at coordinate 21,700 of NZ_JBBOTQ010000008.1, read as the reverse complement.
GGGGGCCAATGCGTCAGCTGAGCAGATCAAGGCTGTCAGCGCTGAGCAGCAGGTAAGAGCGGATGCTCCGGAAGCGTTCATCTGGCACACCAGTGATGATCAGGCAGTACCTGTGGAAAATAGCTTGCGTTACGCACTTGCATTGGGCGCGCACGGAATTCCTTATGACTTGCACGTTTTTGAGAAGGGCTCCCATGGTCTGGGATTGGCTGAAGATAACCAAGCGGTTCGTGCCTGGTCTGATCTGTGCTTGACGTGGCTTAAGAATCAAGGCTGGTAATGATATTAGCGCTTTGGAGCGAAGGAGAAAACGACGATGAAATTGCAGAAAAATGACAAGCTTCTGTTTATCGGAGATTCCATTACGGATTGTGGTCGGGAACACCCTGTAGGCGAAGGCAGTTCAGGTCTGGGCCATGGTTATGTTGCGCAAGTTTATGCGCTCTTGCGCTCCATCTATCCGGAATTGATGTTGCGCATTCAGAATGTGGGTAATGGTGGAAATACGATTCGTGATCTGAAACAGCGCTGGGATCGTGATGTATTGGACCTTAAACCGGATTGGTTAACGATCATGATCGGCATTAATGATGTATGGCGTCAGTTCGACAACCCATTGTCAACAGACTCCCATGTGTTCCTGGAAGAATATGAATCCACATTGCGTGAACTGGTGGCTTCGGTTCGTCCCAACCTGAAAGGTCTGGTACTGATGACGCCTTATTATCTTGAGGCCAATTCGGAGGACCCGATGCGGGCAACAATGGATATCTACGGAGAAGCCGTACGCAGGGTGGCCAGTGAGTATGATGCGGTGTATGTGGATACACAGGCTGCATTTGCTCCATTTTGGGACCATTTCTATACGTCTGTGCTGACTTATGATCGGATTCATCCGGATGCAACGGGCCATATGGTACTGTCCAAAGCATTCTTGGATGCGATCGGATTCGAATGGTCTGGCGGCGTCAAATCTTAAAAAGGACGTGATGGCATGAGCGAAGTAACAATAGCAGTACACACCCCGGCATTACTTGGGGAAGGCCCAAGTTGGGATGCGGAGAACAATCGATTATTGTGGGTAGATATTGAAAGCTTCAAGGTGCATGTATATGATCCGGTCACAGGGCAGGATCAAGCTTATGATGTCGGTGAACATGTCGGTGCTGTTGTTCCCTATCGTGGGGACGAAGTTGTAGTTGCTTTACGCAGTGGATTCCACACGTATCACTTGCTTACGGGTGAGCTGCATGCCATTGAGGACCCTGAACAAGATAAGGATACCAATCGATTTAATGATGGCAAGTGTGATGCGAAGGGCCGCTTCTGGGCAGGCACCATGAGCATGAATAATCAGAGCCAAGCCGGATCGCTGTATTGTTTGGAGGAAGGACAACCTGTGCGCACGATGGTACAAGGTGTATCTACATCCAACGGCCTGGGTTGGAGTCCGGATCGGCAGACCATGTATTACATTGATACCCCGACACGTTCTATTGACCGGTTTGATTTTGATCTGGAAGAAGGTACGATACAGAATCGGACAAGCGTCATTCACATACCGGAGGAATTCGGTTATCCGGATGGCATGACGGTCGATGGTGAGGGTATGCTGTGGGTAGCGCACTGGGGCGGAGGAAGAGTCATTCGCTGGAACCCGGATACATCCGAACTGTTGCAACAGATCGATGTACCGGCAGATCAGGTAACATCCTGCTGTTTTGGTGGACAGGACCTCGAAGATTTGTACATCACAACAGCACGTATAGGGATTAAGGAAGAACGTCTGAAAGAGACACCGGATGCGGGCTCACTTTTTGTCATTCGACCGGGGGTTAAAGGGCAAAAGACTCACGCCTATGGTAGCTCAAAATAAACAGGTACCAATCATGTGGTGAACCGCTACTTGGATTTCTAGGAAAGCAACGGTGTTATAGTTTAGACTTTTACATGCCATGTCGAAAGATGCTGTTATAACAGCATCTTTTTTGTTGTGTAAACAAGATAAAACACTAAAAATATTTTACATAAATAGGAATTTTAACGGAGGTGTTCTCCGTTTTCCATCGAATGTTATTTAATGAAAGAATTATCCATATGACGACGATTTGAGAGTTATTTTGTAAGCGCTTAATAATGTGACTGGAAGGGGGTGAGGCTTCTTGTATCAAGGGATGCATTGAATCGTCTGGCACGCCATCATCAGCACGATGAGTCAGCGGGGATAGACCGAAATGCAGTAACCAAGTTAAAGAGGAGGATAAGTTGATATGAGAACGTTTATGGGGAAATTACGAATCATGAGCCTGACAGTTGCTGTAGTAACTGCTTCGCTGGGAGGACTTGCTGGACCTACTTCGGCGGCACCGAGTGAAGCTTATGAGTGGAAAAATGTGGTGACTGGTGCAGGAGGCGGGTTTGTACCTGGCATTATTTTCAACGAGTCGGAAAAGGATCTGATCTATGCTCGTACGGATATTGGAGGAGCCTATCGCTGGAATGCGGCTGACGAGAGCTGGATACCCTTAACGGATTTTGTCGGCTGGGATGATTGGAACAAGAATGGTGTGGACGCACTGGCTACGGACCCGGTTGATCCTGATCGCGTGTATATGGCAGTTGGGACGTATACGAACTCGTGGGACCAAAATAATGGTTCCATCTTGCGTTCTACGGATCGGGGAGATACATGGCAGACCACAACACTTCCGTTCAAAGTGGGCGGTAACATGCCAGGACGTTCGATGGGAGAACGTCTGAGCGTGGACCCGAATGATAACCGTATCTTGTATTTCGGTGCACGAAGTGGTCATGGATTATGGAAAAGTACCGATTACGGTGTGACCTGGAACGAAATCACAAGCTTCCCGAATCCGGGAAATTATGTGCAAGATCCATCGAATGAGTATACCAGTGACATTGTAGGTCTGGCATGGATTACATTTGACAAAACAACAGGTTCGCAAGGACAAGCAACTCAGACCATCTATGTGGGTGTTGCGGATAAAGCTCAAAGTGTATATCGCAGCACGAATGGCGGCCTGACCTGGTCAGCTGTTGCCGGTCAACCTACAGGTTATATCCCGCATCATGGTGTGCTAGATTCAGATGGTAGCCTCTATATTACGTACAGCGATGGTGTAGGACCGTATGATGGGGAGAAAGGCGATGTATGGAAACTGAATACCTCAACAGGTGTCTGGACCAACATCAGTCCTGTTCCGAGCAGCAGCACGGATAATTACTTTGGATATGGCGGATTGGCTGTTGATGCACAGAATCCAGGTACATTGATGGTTGCGACATTGAATTCCTGGTGGCCTGATGCCACGTTGTTCCGTAGTACAGATGGCGGAGCGACGTGGACACGCATATGGGAATTTGAAGGATATCCGAACCGGAAGTTACGGTATACTCAGGATATTTCGGCAGCTCCATGGCTCACTTTTGGCACCAACCCTGCCCCACCCGAAACAACCCCAAAACTGGGCTGGATGATCGGTGATTTGGAGATTGATCCATTTGATTCGGATCGCATGATGTATGGAACGGGTGCTACGATCTATGGAACGAAGAACCTGACAGACTGGGATGATGACGAAAAAATCAATATTTCAGTGATGGCGAAGGGGGTTGAAGAGATTGCCGTACTGGATCTGATCAGCCCGCCAAGTGGTGCACATTTGGTAAGCGGATTGGGGGATGTCTCCGGATTCCGTCATAACAATCTGGACCAGGCTCCAGCGACCATATTTACGAGTCCGAACTATCCTTCCACAGAAAGTCTGGATTTTGCAGAGTTAAGTCCAAATACGATGGTTCGCGTAGGTAAAGCAGATTATGCTGCTGATCCAAATGCAAAATCCATTGGTTTGTCCAGTGACGGAGGCACTACGTGGTATAAGGCCAATGCAGAACCTGCTGGCACAACCGGAGGAGGGACCGTAGCCATCTCTGCTAATGGTAACCGGCTCGTATGGAGCACGTCAGATAAAGGTGTACATTATTCGACTGGCGGCAATTCCTGGACGGCAAGTACGGGCATACCTGCACAGGCGAAAGTGATTTCGGATCGTGTGAATCCAAACAAATTTTATGGATTTGCAGCGGGTAAAATCTATGTAAGTGTGAACGGTGGTGCTACTTTCACGGCATCGCCAGCGACCGGACTTCCGATGGCAGGAAATGCCGATCTGGATGCCGTTCCAGGTGTTGAAGGCGAACTCTGGTTTGCAGGTGGAAGTGAGGAAGATGGTCCTTACGGATTATGGCATTCCATGGATTCGGGAGCGACATTCACGAAGCTTGCCAATGTAGAGGAAGCAGACAGTATCGGATTTGGTAAAGCTGCCCCTGGGCAGAGCGTTGTTGCGTTATACACGGTTGCCCAGATCGATGGAACACGTGGATTCTTCCGCTCCGATGATGGTGGGGCCAATTGGGTTCGCATCAATGATGATCAGCATCAGTATGCTCGTGTAACCACAATTACGGGAGATCCGCGTCTGTATGGCAGAGTATATCTCGGAACGAATGGCCGCGGAATTTTGTATGCTGACCGTGTTGGAGGTAATGGCGGAGGAGACGGCGGGGGTACAACACCAGTAACCAACTCTTCGATTACACCGGTTACAGCAGAATTTGATCGTAAAGCAGGCAATCAGGTTAATATTCCAGTCACGTTAACACTAAACGGCAATGCACTTGTATCCATTCGTAACGGGAATGCAACGCTGGTTTCAGGTACAGATTACACATTAACAGGTAATGATATCGTATTGAGTAAAAACTACCTGGCTTCTCTGCCAAATGGCGCAGCGTCACTAACCTTCCAATTCAGCGCAGGCGCTCATGCGACATTGAATCTGTTCATTAAAGACACGACAGTTGCACCAGCTGGAACCATACGCATCGAGATGTATAATAGCAACACATCGGCAACGGGTAGCTCCATTAGCCCCAAATTCAAACTGACGAACACAGGCACTACAGCACTGAATCTGTCCGATGTGAAAATCAGATATTATTACACCATTAATGGTGATCAGCCACAGAATTTCTTCGCTGACTGGGCGAGTGCTGGCAGTTCGAATGTGACAGGCACATTCAGTGCGTTTAATCCAGTCCGGCCAGGTGCTGACCACGTGCTTGAAATCGGCTTTACGGCTTCTGCCGGAACACTGAATGCAGGACAAAGCACGGAAATCCACACGCGCATCTCCAAGAGCAATTGGACCAATTATACGCAAACAGATGATTACTCCTTTGCAGATAGTCAGACTTCCTATTCCGAATGGTCCAAAGTCACCGGTTATATCGCTGAAAGTCTACAGTGGGGCATTGAACCGTAAGTGAGGGATTAAACGAAATAAAGGATTGAAAATAGGGGTCCTGCTTCGCCAATTGATCGAATGGCGAGTCAGGACTTCTTATTTTGTCGAAATATAGTGTAAACTATAGATAGTTACCATTGAATAAAGGACCATTTTAGGATATAAAAGAATGTACAATTAATTTAAAACTAATGTAACCGCTAACACTGGAAAGTGTTTATAACCGATATATAATAGTGGGTATAGCCTGTACAGATATAGAGGAAAGATTAGACAAGGGGGTCGCGATCATGAACCGGCTGTGTAAGGTGCTGATTGTTGACGATGAGTTTCTGGTAAGACAGGGCATAAAGCATCATATGAACTGGGAAGCAGAAGGATTTCTCATTGTGGGTGAAGCTTCCAACGGTGAAGAAGGATTACAGCAGGTGAGCCTGTTAAAGCCGGATATTGTGATTACTGACATTGTCATGCCTGTCATGGACGGCGAAACATTTGTCCGTACACTTAAAGCCAGTAATCCACAGATTGAAGTTATTGTATTAAGCAGTTTCAGTGAGTTCGAGTATGTACGTTCTACACTTCAGCACGGGGCAGCCGATTATATACTGAAGCCGAAGCTGGATACGAATGAATTATTGCAGGTCCTTCAACGCACAGCAGGTAAAATTCCCGAGCTACAGTTCGAGCCTTCGCACGATGGCTGGAGACTTGGACAACTGATGGAGAAGATGTTATCTGGATTTACATTGGATGAGGATAGCGAAATGCCGATGATACGAGATACCTTTCCACACGAATCCTTTCGGATGCTTGTGTATAGACCCATGGATGCTGAGGGCAATCCGCTGAAGCTGGATCAGGAACAGATCGAATCGAGACTACGCAGTGATCTGCCTGAAGTGGAATGCGCAGTAGTTCCGGCAGAGGGTACATTACCGGTTGTGCTTCTTAATGTTGATCCTGCAAGAGACGGCTGGATGCTTGACCGGATTAGACAGTTGGCCAGTGAAAAAGGAGCAGGGGAAGGCAATCCTGGTTGGGTGCTTAGTGAAAGCTTTACTTCATTTGAACAGATGGGTGTTGTTTACCGGGAACGCCTGATTAAGCTGATGGAATATCGTTTCTATTATAAAGATCAGCCCATTCTGGTGTATGGTGAACTGCCTCCAATGCATCCCGCAGGTTACCAGTTTAATGTAAATATGTTCTTGCAGCATGTGAAGCGTAACCGGGTCGAAGCGGCAAGAGAGTATTTGCAGGATCATGCGACAACACTTGGACGGGATTATATTGCCGATGTGTTTGAGATCAAATCATTCCTGGGCAACTTGATCTTCAACGTAACCATTACCCTCGCGGATATGGATGTGCAGTCTTCCGGGCTGGAAGAGAGCAAATATACGTATTTTAAAAATGTGGACGGGGCTTCGAGTCTGGACGAAGTCATGACTGTACTTGATCAGTTTATGACGGAAGTTCAGGAGTGCATCGCCGGTGCGGGTGGAAAACGAAGTGATCCCAACATGAAGATGCTGCTGGATTACATGCATGAGCACTTTGACCAGCCGCTTGGTCTTGCTGAGGTAGCCAAACACTTTCATTTTAATCCATCGTATTTATCCAGTTATTTCTCATCTCACAAAAAAGAAGGATTTAATGAATATTTGAATAAAATTCGGATTGAAAAAGCGGAGGAACTGCTGCGATCCGATGATGTAACGATCTCAGAGATTAGCAGTATGGTTGGTTATTCCGATCATAGTTACTTCTGCAAAGTGTTCAAAAAATTCACCGGGTTATCACCAAGCCGATATCGGCGCAAATTCTGGGCATAAAGTCAGAAGGATAAGATCATGAAGAAATGGATGAACCAATTATCTCGTCTCGGATTGTTTCCTAAGTTGTTTCTGGTTATGGTCATCAGTATTGTTCTCGTCTCTGTACTCATCTTATGGACGACCATTCACATGTCTACGAATCTGTTTACCGAGACATTTAGTATCACGAACTCCAAGGTGCTTAATCAGATCAAGACAAATTTTGAATCCTTTAATGAGGCCATTGCTGCGGTATCCAATAATGTGACGCAGAGTGGAGCGATTCGGGGATTCCTGTCTGAAGGTGATGCCGATTCCCTCACGATGGCCAAATCCTTTTATAATATGAGGGAAACGATGGATCGAGTTCAATCTATAACAGAGTCCTACGAAGTAGGGATAACGATTATCGGGATTAATGGACGGAGCTATTCCACGAATCGTGCTCACCTTCAGATGTCAGTGGATGAATTGAAGCAGGAGCCAATCACGATGGAAGCCGCTGAGACGCCGAGCCGTCTTATCTTTGATGATTACCAAAACGAGGCAACGGTCGGGAGTCAGCAGATGATCTCCGCGACGAAGGCATTGACGGATCGAACACGTAGCCGAATATACGGTACGCTCTATGTTACCATGAGGGAAGATATATTCCGGCAATTTTACAGCAGCTTTACAAGTCGCGGCAATGATGTGGTCATTATGAATGAAAAAGGTGAGATTGTATCATCGAATCGTGAAGACTGGATTGGAACAACTCAGCTGGATCTGCTATCGTATGCCCGAGAAATGAACAGCAACACTCCAAGAAGTATTAATGCTCGTGTGATGGATCAGGATAGCGTTGTTCTATCCGAGTATTTACCATTCTATCGATTCTATATTGTCAATGTAGTGGATAAGGATCTGGCGATGGGGCAACTCATCGACATGAAGACAGTTGCCCTGATCTGTGCAGCTATCGTTGTGGGGGCACTTATTCTCGTGTTTCTCATCACCAGCCAAATTACCAAGTCACTGCGCAGACTGGTGAAGCAGATGTCCAATATTACGAAAAGTGATCTGGACAACTATATTCCTGTGAGTGGAAGCTACGAGAGCAGGCAGCTTGGCCATGCTTACAATTATATGCTTGATGAGCTGCATGATTATGTGGATCAATTGGTGCAGACCCAGCGTGAACAACGTAACGCAGAGCTTGCGGCTTTACAGAGTCAGATTAATCCTCACTTCTTGTACAATACCCTTGCTTCGATCAAAGTTCTGGTGCAACAAGGTAACAAGGACAGGGCAGCAGAGACCATTAATGCATTGATTGGACTATTGCAAAATACGATTAGTGATGTGAGTCAGACCGTGACAGTCGAACAAGAAGTCGAGAATCTGAAAAATTATGTCTTCATTAATCACGTTAGGTACGGTGGCCGGATTAAAGCAGCGTTCTACATTGCTCCGGATTGTACTCACTATCATGTACCCAAGCTGGTGATCCAACCGTTTATCGAGAACGCATTTTTCCATGGATTTATCAAGAAAGAGATGGGCACGATTCATGTCATGGTATCCAGAGCAGGTGAAACACTTATCTGTGAGATCATGGACAATGGTGATGGAATTGAAGGACTCGTTATGGGAGAAACATTGCCTAATCCGAAAAACAATCGTCAGCTATTCAGCGGGATCGGTATTCGCAACGTACATGACCGTATTGAGTTATTATATGGTTCACCGTATGGTGTCAGCATTATGAGTACTGTCGGGGAAGGCACGAGAGTAACGGTGACACTGCCTTTGATCACGAGTTAATCGAAACCCGATTCAAATGAATACACTCAAAATAGAGATCCCCCGTTTCTGCATTACTACAGAAACGGGGGATCTTTGTATATCGGAGTTGAAGTGAAAATACATATTTGTACGATTTCAAGATCAAGATAATACAAAATCAAAAGAAATTACAAAAAACCAAATTTAATGCAAACGGTTTCTGTAAAGGTTTTCATTGTGGTAATAAGATGACAAATCCGTACAAAATTATTACTAACGAATGGAGATATGGGAATGATAAGATGAATACATCGAAAGCAACCGCTTTCAGAAAACGCAAACAAATTACACACAAAGAGGTTAAAGGGGAGTTGAATGTTTTGAAAAAAATGTGGGTATTGATGCTCGTTACAGTATTGCTGTTGTCTGCATGTTCATCCGGTGGTGGAGGTAATTCTGCTAGTGGTGGTGACGAAAAAACAAACGAAATTACGGTTTGGGCTTGGGACAAAGCTTTTAACGTTGCTGCTATGGAATCAGCCAAAGAAGCATATCAAAAAGCAAATCCTGATGTGAAAATCAACATCATTGAATACGCTCAAGCTGATATCATTCAGAAACTGAACACGGGTCTTAACTCCGGAACTGCAAGCGGTCTTCCAAACGTAGTTCTGATCGAAGACTATCGCTCACAAAGCTTCCTGAATGCATATCCTGATGCGTTCAAAGATCTTTCTTCAAGCATCACGGCTTCCGACTTTGCAGATTATAAACTCGGACCAACAGCGTTTGATGGCAAACAATACGGAGTACCATTTGACTCCGGCGTTGCTGGCTTGTACTACAGAACAGACTTGCTGGAAGAAGCAGGCTACAAATCTGCTGACCTGCAAGACATCACTTGGGATGATTACATCCAAATTGGTAAAGACGTAAAAGCTAAAACAGGTAAAGAGCTTCTTTCTCTTGACCCGAATGACCTTGGTTTGATTCGTATGATGATCCAAACTGCAGGTAAATGGTATTCCGCAGAAGATGGTAAAACACCTGATATTGCTAACAATGCCGCACTGAAAGAAGCGTTTATTACTTACAAAGCAATGATGGATGCCAACATTGTTAAATTGCACTCTGACTGGAGTCAATTCGTTGCCAACGCCAATAACGGTAGCGTAGCAACAATTCCTACAGGCAACTGGTTCTCACCATCTGTACGTCAAGAAGCTTCCCAGTCTGGCAAATGGGCTGTAGCTCCAATGCCGAAAATGGCTGGTCAACCAAACTCTGTTCACGCATCCAACTTGGGTGGTAGCTCTTGGTATGTAATGAACAATGTTCCTGGTGCAGATCAAGCAGCTGATTTCGTAGCTAAAACATTTGGTTCTGATAAACAATTGTATCAAGATTTGTTGAACAACATCGGTGCAATCGGTACGTACAAACCAGCAGTTGATGGAGAAGCTTATGCCAAAGAAGACGAGTACTTCGGTGGACAAAAAATCTTCACAGACTTTGCAAATTGGACGAAAGAAATTCCAAGCGTAAACTACGGTATCAACACATATGCCATTGAAGATATTCTGGTTGTAGAAATGCAAGCATTCCTGAACGGTAAATCAATCGATGACGTTCTGGCTGATGCACAAAAACAAGCTGAAGCACAATTAAACTAAGATACCCAAGGTAACTTATAGAACCCTAGGAAACATCGGAGCCATCTCCCATGTCCGGCGCAAGTCGTACCGGATATGGCGAGAGGCTCCGTGGGTTCTACCCATGTTCCATGGAGAGAGAGAGGAGCCATACTGTGAAAGCCATGAATACAGGAGACAGTCTCCAAAAGAAAAATAATTTGACTGGATGGGCTTTTGTTTTGCTGGCTGTTGTCGGGATTGTTGCATTTTACTTCTACCCGATGATTCAAGCGCTGCTCTTATCGTTCAAGTCTGGTGTAGGAGCCAATCTTGAATTTTCGGGCCTTTCTAACTATAAAAGATTGTTAGTTGACACAACGTTCCGTACAGCATTGTCGAATACATTTATCTACTTGATCATTCAAGTACCTGTAATGATTATTCTTGGATTGTTTATTTCCGTATTGCTGAATGACAGCACACTGCGCTTCCGGAGCTTCTTCCGTACAGCGATTTTCTTGCCTTGTGTAACTTCATTGGTAGCATACTCTGTTGTATTTAAATATTTGTTCGCACCAGATGGAATGGTGAATCAATTCCTGATGGGTTTGCACATTATTGGCGACCCAATCCAATGGATCACAGACCCGTTCTGGGCTAAAATTACGATCATAATCGCCGTTACTTGGCGTTGGACCGGATATAACATGATTTTCTATCTGTCATCCCTCCAAAACATTGATCAATCGATCTATGAAGCTGCAAGAATTGACGGAGCGAATGCTTTTACACAATTCTTCAAAATCACAGTACCTTTGCTTAAACCGATCATCCTCTTCACGTCCATCACATCAACGATTGGTACACTGCAAATCTTTGATGAGATCATGAATATTACCAAAGGTGGTCCAGGTAATGCGACCATGTCGATTTCACAATACATCTACAACCTTTCGTTCAAATATTCACCGGACTTCGGTTATGCAGCAACCGTTTCGTATTCCATCGTAATCTTGATTATTGTATTGTCCATCATCCAGTTTAAAGTGGCAGGTGATAATAAAAATGGCTAAATTTAAAGCAAAACGGATTTTCACTTATGTGTTCCTGTCCATCGTCGCTTTTGTATCCATTTTCCCATTCTTCTGGATGCTGGTCAGTTCAACGAATGCATCTGTCGATGTAACCAAGGGTAGATTGCTGCCGGGTTCAGCCTTCCTTGATAACTTTAACAAACTGATTGATTCGACGAATCTGGTACAGGCTCTCGGAAACTCGGCCATTATCTCTGTCATCTCCACTGTCTTGGCGCTGTTTATTGGTTCTATGGCAGGTTATGGCTTCGAGGTATATCGCACGAAGTCCCGTGATGTCGTGTTTAATATCCTGTTGTTATCCATGATGATCCCGTTTGCAGCGATCATGGTACCACTGTATCGTATGTTCGCAACAATCTCAGGAGTTGCACCAGTTATCGGAATCAACACGATGGCAGCGGTTATCCTGCCAACCATAGCAACAGCGTTCCTGATCTTCTTCTTCCGTCAGAACACCAAAATGTTCCCGAAAGATTTGCTGGAAGCTGGACGTATTGATGGGTTGAGTGAGCTCGGGATCTTCTTGAAGATCTACATGCCAACGATGAAAACAACATATGCAGCAGCAGCAATCATTACATTCATGAGTAGCTGGAACAACTATCTGTGGCCACTCATTGTATTGCAAACGCCTGATCAACAAACGATTCCATTGTTGATCTCGAATCTTGGTGCTGGTTATTCTCCGGATTACGGAGTAATCATGACAGCAATCGTTATTGCAACACTGCCTACAGCAATCGTATTCTTCATCATGCAGAAACATTTTGTAGCAGGTATGGTAGGTTCCGTGAAGTAATGAAAACAGCATAATCCGTGTAAATGACGGGTTCAGGAAAGAAGAGAGGACGCCAGTTATGGCGTGCCTCTGTCTTTTTTGTTTGTTTATGTAAAGCAAAAAGGAAATTCAATTGCAACCTTGAATAAGTCAAACTATAACGTTTTAAAGGGAGAGAGAGCCGATGAAAGCAACAAAGGCAGATATCAACTGGTTGGGAGACGTAAGTGTATTTGAGGTGAACCGTCTTCATGCCTATTCCGATCACCGTTATTACCAAACGATGGAAGAGGCTGTAGGTTCAGGAGCAATGTCCATGCGTTATGATCTGAATGGAACGTGGAAATTCAACTATGCGATCCGTCCAGACAGCCGTTCTGAGTTTTTCTATACATCCGATTTCTCCAGTGAAGGCTGGGATGATATTGAAGTTCCGGGGCATATCCAACTTCAAGGATACGGACAGATTCAATATGTAAATACACAATACCCTTGGGATGGCTTGAACGACATTCGTCCACCGGCATTGCCACAGGATAAAAACCCCGTTGGAAGTTACATTCGCACATTCCATCTGCCGACAGGTTGGGAGTCGAATCCGGTATATATTTCTTTCCAGGGTGTAGAGTCTGCATTCTATGTATGGCTTAATGGACAATTCGTAGGATACGGGGAAGACAGCTTTACGCCATCTGACTTTGACCTGACACCATTCCTTCAGGATGGGGAGAACAAACTCGCAGTTGAGGTGTATCAACGCAGCACAGGCAGCTGGCTGGAAGATCAGGATTTCTGGCGTTTCTCCGGTATTTTCAGAGATGTGTATCTGTATACGGTCCCTGCTGCACACGTACGTGATGTTCATGTTCGTACAGATCTGGACAAGTCCTATACGAACGGTACATTGCAATTGGATCTGAAACTGGAAGGAAAAGCAGTTGCTGGAGCACGTGTAGAGGCTGAACTGCGTGATCGGGAAGGCAATACTGTTAAAACGTTTGAATCCAAAGTTAACGATGGACAAGTAAGTCTTCGTGAAGATATCGGTACAGTGAATCTGTGGAGCGCAGAGATTCCATACCTGTACCGTCTCTATATTCGTGTGTATGATGCTGCGGGTGCACTTCTTGAGGTTGTTCCTCAAGCTGTTGGTTTCCGTACATTCGAAATGATTGACAAAGTCATGCACATCAACGGTAAACGTATCGTATTCAAGGGTGTGAATCGTCACGAGTTCAACCCGCGTCGTGGACGTGCGGTTACGAAGGAAGATATGCTCTGGGATGTTCGTACGATCAAACAAAACAATATGAATGCGGTACGTACGTCACACTATCCAAACCAAAGTCTCTGGTATGAGCTGTGTGATGAATATGGATTATATGTTATTGACGAGATGAATCTGGAGACACACGGATCTTGGCAGAAACTTGGCGCCGTTGAGCCTTCTTGGGTTATCCCAGGAGACAAACCGGAATGGCATGATATCGTTATGGATCGTGCTGTATCCATGGTGGAGCGTGATAAAAACCATCCGTCCATTCTGATCTGGTCTTGTGGTAACGAATCACACGGTGGTGAAGTCATCTACAAAGTATCCCAATACTTCAAATCGGCTGATCCAACTCGTCTGGTACATTACGAAGGTGTATTCCATGATCGCCGTTTCGATGAGACAAGTGATATGGAAACACGCATGTATGCCAAACCGGCGGACATTGAGGAATTCCTGAATGCCAACCCGACCAAACCTTATATTAGCTGTGAGTACATGCATGCCATGGGTAACTCTATTGGTGGTATGCACAAATATACGGAACTGGAAGACAAATACCCGATGTATCAAGGTGGATTCATCTGGGATTACATCGACCAATCCATTTATAAAAAAGATCGTTACGGCAAAGAATTCCTCGCCTATGGCGGAGATTTCGGTGATCGTCCATCAGACTATTCGTTCTGTGGTAACGGTATCGTCCATGCTGACCGTAAAGTAACTGCGAAAATGCAGGAGGTTAAATTCCTGTACCAAAACATCAAGCTGTTCCCAGATCGTGAAGGTGTCAAAATCGTTAACGGTAACCTGTTCGCAGATACATCTGCATTGGAACTGGTATACAGCCTAGAGCGTGAGGGACATGAAGTGCTGCGTGGAACATTGGAAGTGAACGTGGATGCGCAAAGCGAGTCAGTAGTTAAGCTTCCGCTGGGTACAGAATCCCTGGTGGGCGGCGAGTACGCTGTGAACACCGCATTTGTGTTAAAAGAAGCTACACTGTGGGCTGACAAAGGCGAAGAAGTGGCATTTGGACAGTTTATTTTCACACAGGATCAGGTAAATGATGCAGTTGAAGTCGACTTGAACCTTGTAAGTGATGTACAAGTGGTTGAAGGTGACGTTAACATCGGTGTTCGTGCTGGCAAAACGCATGCGCTGTTCTCCAAACAGTTTGGCACACTGGTTTCCCTAAAATTGTCCGGTCGTGAGACCATTGCTGTACCACCTGCACCGCTCTTCTGGCGTGCAATGACGGATAATGACAAAGGTATGGCGATGGGCTTCGAACTGGGTGCCTGGTATGCAGCGAGCTTGATGCCACGTTCTGTGGATTGGAAAGCAGAACAGAAACCGGATCAATACCGGATCGAGTTCACGTACAAGCTCAACATTTCGGAGGATGTACAAGTGAAAGTAGTCTATACTGTACATGCAGATGGAAGTGTGCGTGTGCATAATACGTACAAAGGTACAGATGGATTGCCTAACCTGCCAATTCATGCATTGTCCTTCAGAACATCACCTGACTTCGAAAACGTGGAATGGCTCGCGATGGGACCCGAAGAAAACTATGCAGACCGCGCATTTGGCGCACGTCTGGGCATCCATGGAAGTAAGGTAGCTGATACCGTGGCTCCTTATCTGGTACCGCAGGAATCGGGCAACCGTACGGGCGTACGTTGGGCCAAATTGACAGACAACGCGGGACGTGGCTTCAAAATTGAAGCATCAGGAACTCCGGTTGAGCTGAATGTATCACCATATACAGCATTTGAGCTGGAGAACGCACAGCATGCGTACGAATTGCCTCCTGTGCACTATACGGTCGTGACTGTAGCGGGTAAACAAATGGGCGTCGGCGGTGATGACAGCTGGGGTGCTCCGGTTCATCCGGAATACCTGATCCCTTCGGACGGCGTACTGACATTTGAATTTGTCATTCGTGCACTGTAAGCAGCGCAATCGTTCAGAATAAAGAATATATTTAAATAAAGAACAGAGGTCTTCGCTCGTCGGAGACCTCTGTTTTGTTATGTCCATGAATGGCTTGAGATGTGATCTATGAAACCGTTCTCTCTCCGGCCACGTAATGTAAAAGACAGGAAACATAAGAGGGGGTTCAAGATGAGTAGAAAAGCAAAGACAGGTATATGGGTGACGGTGTTAGTCTTCTTGGGCATCATTGTTGGATGTTTCATATGGTATTTCAATACGGCTTCGGGTGAACGTGCACTCAAAACGATGAGATCCAATAACTCGGGCGGTCTGGAGAGAGTTGTTAAAGTGTACAGTAATAATGGTGAATTGATTCAGACCTATGATGGCAAAATTGACGTGGAAGATACGGAATACGGCAATAAAGTATTATTCGATCTCAATGGCAAACGTGTCGTAATCTATAATGCAACGATCGTTGTTGAAGAGAAGTAAAGCAAAATTAAGGAATGATATAAGGGTCGGGTGAGATTTTTATGGTGGATATGTACCTCATAATCCTTGTTGCTATCTTGGGAATGATTCTGTTCTATGGTTTAATTGCTTATTTCTTGGTTCGCTTCATTTCGAAAAAAGCATTCAAGCTTACATTAACCAAATATGAAATGATGGAGATTATGACTTGGCTTGCTGTGCTGTTTATCACCTTCATGATGATTAAGAATGGTTCAATAAATCTTCTCTTACCGGTTGTTGTACTCATCATTCCATTGATCAATTTGCGAAGGTCTAATCGGAAGCATCGAGTGATGAAATAGTATAGTCTTGCTAAGCTAGGGTAATGCACAAGGAGGAGTTTTTTAATGATGATCCTGGACAAATCAACAGATACTTCCGGCTTAACGCAGGTTGCCAATCTGTCGGATGAGCTGCAGCCTGTTTTTGATAAAGTAAAAAGCAAGTATCAAGTCGTTGATATAGAACTCTTCTTTGTTTTCAGGTGCCTTCCTGAAGAATACGATAGAAGATCAACGGTTAGGCATGTGAAGAAGGAGAATGTCATCTATTTTGATCTGGTGGTCAGTGAGGATCGGTATAAGACATTAAGCAAAAGCAAACAACGGCATGCGTTAAGTCATGAGTTTTATGCTTTTTTGAGTGAAAAAATACAGAAGTATAAGATTGAACATCTAAAAGTGAATGAGTTTATCGCAGATATGGGCATGTGGCTAAGGGAGATTGGATGGCTGCAGACCGAAGAGGAAGCTGACATAAGTGAATTTGAAGAAAAATATAACTAACATAATAAATTAACATAAACAACAAAAAGAAGCCCTCTTTCGAGAGCTTCTTTTTCATGGGAGAGGAGAAACCGGACGAAGAGCTTATGGGGAAACGTAAGTCTTCTCCGCGGTTGTCTACGACACTTGTGATGTCGATAATTATAGAATCGCCCGATTGTTTCCTTTTTATACATATGCGTCAATAATTCGTCAACAATTTTCCAAGGCATATCAAGACTGAGTATTTTTCAAACCGAACCCGAGTGTGGTACGATAGCCGTATCAATAAATTTACATAGAGAAAAGGTGACTCGTCAGTGAGAGTGGTATCTGGGAGTGCGAAAGGCAGGCCGCTGAAGGCTGTTCCTGGCACAGGTACGCGGCCGACCACCGACAAGGTGAAGGAAGCGTTATTTAGCATGGTTGGTCCTTATTTTGAGGGCGGTGCAGCATTGGATCTGTTTGCAGGCAGTGGAGGTCTCGGTATTGAGGCGCTGAGCCGCGGCATGGACAAGGCTGTTTTTGTTGATTTGGAATCGAAAAGTATTGAAGTCATCCGCATGAATCTGAAGGCAACCAAGCTGGAAGACCAGGCGGCCGTATATCGTAATGATGCAGGTCGAGCATTGAAGGCACTCGCCAAGCGAGGCACAACGTTTGATCTGGTGTTTCTCGACCCGCCATATCGTATGAAGAACGGGCACGAGTTGATGATGACCATGCACGAATTGGAACTTCTGGAACCCGAAGCAACGATCGTGCTTGAATATGAATCCAAACATGATTACCCTGAGCAATTCGGCCCGTTTGAACAAACGCGCAAGGCTTTGTATGGGGAGACGGCAGTATCCATCTATTATTATGCGCCTGACGCAGTTGAAGATGGAGAATCCATTACACCGGAAGAGGAGGCTCCTCATGACTGAAATGATACATCGACAGGAACGGATCGCCGTATATCCTGGGAGTTTTGATCCCGTAACGATGGGGCATCTCGATATTATCGCAAGAGCATCGAAGCAATTTGATCGCGTCATTGTGGCTGTTCTGAACAATATGAGCAAAAATCCGCTGTTTACAGTGGAGGAACGCAAGGAACTGATTACAGAAGTAACCCGCCATCTACCGAATGTGGAGGTGGACAGTTTTCGAGATCTGACAGCCAATTATGTCCGGCAAAAGGAAGCGCAGGTCATCGTTCGCGGTATACGCTCGGTAACTGATTTTGAATACGAGCTGCAATTGGCGTCGACCAACAGCAAGTTGAATCCGGATGCGGAAACGATATTTATGATGACGAATCCGAAGTATTCCTATTTAAGTTCCAGCATTGTGAAAGAAATCGCTCATTATCATGGAGATGTTACAGATCTTGTATCACCTGAGGTGGAAGCTGCGCTTCGTCAGAAAATCAGCGAGAAAACCGGCGGTTAAACCAGAAGGTAAGACCCGATAGACTAATCATGACTGCAAGAAGTAACGCAAGACCCATGCATGCAGCAGGGAAGATGCTCCAAATGGTGTTGATCGTGTATGTGTTACCTGAACTATGTATCCATAGCCAACCGAATGGTGCCGAGAGGTCCTGCGCTGCATTGGGCTGAAATGTGGTCCAGGCTTCTGAGCTATAACGGTTGAACGGCATCCATAGGAACAGACTGATGAAAAAAGCGATTAATCCATGAATCAGACGAACTCCGGCAAAGTACAACATGGATTTGCTGTTTGGACTCGTTGTTTTCAGGACAGCAGAGACTTGCAGATGGGAGCATAAACCACTCCATCCCAGAACGGCTGCAAGTAGAGGTATGAGCAGGGCGGATGTAATTGTAGTCTGACTCAAATGATAGGTTCCCAGGTGAAGCTCAAAGAAGGCTGGCCACAGCGCAGCAGAGGACCCCGGAGTCAGGTAAAGGGAGACCAAACGGATAAACACGGCAAAACCGATCATGTATCCTCCAGTCATCATCAAGGTCTGCACAGCTTGGGATACGGTGTCACCGAGCAATTTGCCAAACCCTCTTCCATCACGACTATGGGCTTCCCTTGCTGCAATCATCATATTAGACCACATACTGCGTCTTTTGAACGTAGAGTGTTGAGGTGCAGATGAGCGACTTATGGAACTAGGAGGACTTGCAGGCTGAGAATCAAGAGAGCTGTCATTTGCTTGCACGGCTGTCGAGCCAACCTTGTCTGTCTGGTTACCCGGTGCAGGCAGGAGACGCGTGGCCAGAATGGCGGCGATCCAGCCGCTAATCCAGTGGACCACGAGTAAAAAATATCCGGCCGCTGGCTGGTGGAGAAATGCAGCACCGACGACCAGTATGATCATCATTGGATTGGCAAAATGAGATGCCGCCGCAAGGACAACCGCCTGCTTGGCGGTAATTTGTCTATCCTGAAATAAACGGGATACCGCATCTGCTCCTGCAGGGAATCCGCCGCACATGCCAACGGCAATCGCCAGACCTGCGTTGCCTGGAAGTCTGAACCATCGTTGCATTAACGGTCCGAGCAAGGCGCCGATCGCATGGGTGAAGCCAAACGCAGTGAGCATTTGGGATAACATGAGGAACGGGAGCATGGCAGGGAAGATAATTTTCCACCATATATCCAGGCCTTGAATAGAGGCATCAAACGCTTCTTTGGGGGACGCCACTACTGCAATGACCAACATTAAAGCGCTAGTACTTAGGATTATCGTTCGTAACGGGCCAGTATCTCTAACCTCGCTCTGTAGTGTCATCGTTTCACCTCATATCAGATAACGCCAATTCGGCATTTGAATCGTTATGGACGGCCGAATGACGCCCGAAGGGCGGTTCGGCCTTGGCCGGACAGGCTATTGTATACAGCGGCCTATCCGGCCTGTACCATTGTATGCACAGGGACCAGAGTGTTAGACTTGAAATAAATGTACAGCTTATATAGAGATACAAAGAACGGAGGCTCATGCGATGAATCGGATTCGGAAATCTGGCGGATTCAGAGCTTCGATCTTTGTGATCGTGGTGGCTCTGGTCGTCTATGTTGCCGTGTACATGCCAACGCCGTATATCATATATATGCCTGGCAGTGCAGATGAAGTAAAACCAATGGTAACCGTTAAGGGTGGGGACCAGGAAGAACACGGTGTGTTCATGATGACAACCGTGTCGGCAACATATGCCAATGTGTTTTTGCTAGGAACCTCTCTGTTCAATAAAAATGCTCAAGTGGATAAAAAAGAAGACCGACTGCGCGGCAAAAGCGAAGCGGAATACTCTGCCGAACAGGTGTGGTTCATGAGTGACTCACAATCTTCCGCAATGGAGGCTGCATATGAGCAGGCGGGTGTGACTTACTCTATCGTACCTGAACATATCTTTGTATTTGGACTGTCCGAAGATCCAAAACCGGAAGGAGACATTGCTCCGGGAGATATCATTCTGGGAGTGAATGGAACAGCTACGCCGGATAATACGGTGCTTTCTGCCCAGTTAAAAGATAAAAAGGTCGGAGATACCGTCGAAATGCAACTGGAACGTGGTGGAGAGACCATTAGCCGGGACGTGAAACTGATTCAGGTCAAAGACAATAAAACAGGTGAAACCCGCCCGGGACTCGGTGTAATGATTGGTGCGGTTCAGAAGGTGAAAGCTGAGGACCCGAATAAACAGATTTCCTTCACAGATACTCAGGTGGGGGGTCCGTCTGCGGGCTTGATGTTTACGTTGGAGATCTATAACCAGTTAACACCTGGAGATCTGACCAAAGGGCATCGAATTGCGGGTACAGGTACCATTACCAAAGAGGGTGTTGTGGGTGCCATTGGTGGTGTAGTGCATAAGATTGTAGCCGCTGACCGAAAAGAAGCGGAGATTTTCTTTGTGCCGAAGGATAACTATAAGGAAGCAGCAGCCAAGGCTGAGCAGATCGGCACCAAAATGAAACTTGTACCTGTGAGCACGGTGGATGATGCACTGGCTTATCTGAAAACGTTGTCCGTGAAATCATAGATTATGATTGGGCCGGAAGAGATCGAGTTTAAAGAATTAAGAGAACAAGAGAAGTGAATAAGGGAATCCCCTTGTTGCGAGGTGCCTGAGCGGCGCGCAGCAAGGGGATTTTTTTAATTGTATAGTTGAGTTTTCAGTAGTCGATATCAATGACCTGTTTGATGATGGAATATAAAGCTCCTTAGGAAATGAAGCCTTGTGGTCCAAAGCGGATTACAGTCTTACAGGTGACTCATAGTAATCGCTGAACATCCTGCGTGTGTCCCTATGCTCGCAAGCGAGCCCATACGCAACCTGGGCTTGGATATCCAGTTCCAGTTGATTGTGGGTGAACGTCGAAGGTTTCAACACAACAGGCAACGACGCTGTCTTCTTCATCTGTTTAAGCAGGCTCTGCCCTTGAGTATTGAATCCGAGGACTCGGAGATATCCGGGTCCGGCAGCCAATTGCTCTGGTGAACACTCGGCTTTGGTGTGATTCAGGAGCAGGTGGGCGAGCATGCGCTGGAGTTTGGTGCGTGTGTAGCGTTTGGTCTTCAATGCATTCAGGAGTGCTTCAACTGAAGGCTCCGAGAGCTGAGCGAGTGCACGGCTCAGCCGGTGTTCCAGGCCTTCCGTAACTTCGACGATGCGTTCCAGCTCGGAGGCACGGCGGGTGGCCGCAAGGTGCAACAGCGGCTGTGCAAAGCGCTCCCAGTGTATGGGAGCGCGCCCCTCTTGCCATTCACGATGCAGAATGGCAAGGGTTGCCGCCGGCACGTATGGCGCGGCGG
>NZ_JBBOTQ010000007.1:0-314050 GCF_038005685.1 Priestia sp. FSL H7-0729 | reverse complement strand
ACTTGGGCCGCCGCAGTTTGCTCGGCGGCCTGCACTGCAGCGGCTGCGCGCGCGCCAGCCCGCTGTGCAGTGTCCTTAACATTCGCAGATGCATGGCCCTGCGAATGTCCCTCGCCACGCCGGCGCTCGCCTGGCTGTGGCTCAGCAGGATCAGTTACAACCTCATCTGCCAAACCATCATGCTCCGGAATTGTCTCTTTCTGCTCGTTACCTTTCATTCCCTCTATCCGCTTGCTCTTCCTCCGTCTTCTCCTCTTCTTCCGAATACCTGAAGAAGAGGGTGAAGAAGCCACCACGTCAGCATGTTGATCGTCATTCGAAGATGACGAGTCTATTGACGGTGGAGACACCAGACCTCTATCCGACTCAGACATCGTAGCAGACCCATGCTCCACCCCATCGGAGGTACGACCTGCCTCATATCTCGCAGATGCAGAGGATCTGGCAGTAACAGCATGTGTCTCCAAGCCATCCCGTTGACTCTCCATCCGTTCATTCGTTCGCCCACTCACGCTTGAACCCACATCGTGATCAGCAGCCTGTCCACCAAGCTGGCGACAGCTGCGACAGGCTCCCCGTCTGGCTCCGGGACCTGCCCGCTTTCCGGTTCTGCGCCGGAATTCGGACATCGGCCGCTGTTGTCCGCAATACATACATGTTTTGCTCAGTCGCGCTTCTTGTTCCGTCTTTCCTTGCCGGAAAGGGGCTGGACCCGTCTCCATATTGTCACCTCGGTTCCGTATGAATCCGGTTTCTTTCTATTGTATCACATCTGCTCGTGAACACCCTCATGCCCATAGGCCTGATAATCTTTCGAGTTGTAATCCTGTGTCTGTTCACTGCATTCGTGAAGAATGTGTTCCACGTATTCCAATATATCTTGCATCGGTCTCCCGCATTTTTCGCATGTTGTCATTATATTCACCTTAATCCTGTTATCCATAATGTATTATCGTTCCGCCTTATGATTACCCTTCAACTACGAAAAAGAAACACTCGTTCCCCATATTATGCTTATCTGTGTAGGCAAAAAAACCGCTCCCTGCTCTCCCCTAAGGTCGACCAAGAAACGGTTTATTATTCCTGTGTTGGAAATACATCTTAACGAACGTCCAGTTGGCCCGAGTTCTGTTGCGGGGCCAGACGTGGTTTGGGTTTTGGCAGATTGCCAAAGATGACCCATGCATATGGAACGAACCTTGCTGTCAATCCAACGACGATCCACGAAGCAATTAGAGCTACCCCAAATCCTCCGGCATACCAGAGATGCACTAACCAGGAGACTCCTGTTTGCGGCGGAAATTCACGATACACCAGCAGGAAGAAAGGATGGATCAGATAGATGCCAAAGGAAAGTGATCCCAGCCGATTCAGCGGCTTGACGATCAGTGACGGCCCTTTGCGATAGAGCAAGTAGGCAATCTGGATAAGTACCAGCGCGCAAGCGAAGGTATGCACATTCCAGAAGAATTCATACCACAGTGTGTTATACGTTGCAATCTTCAGACGCAGCAGATAATAGATATACAC
Organism: Priestia sp. FSL H7-0729; assembly: GCF_038005685.1. NCBI lineage: Bacteria > Bacillati > Bacillota > Bacilli > Caryophanales > Bacillaceae > Priestia > Priestia sp. FSL H7-0729. The sequence continues at coordinate 312,520 of NZ_JBBOTQ010000007.1, read as the reverse complement.
ATGGCCAAGTCCGGCAATGATCCACACCGCCCAGAGCAGAATCCATGAAGCTACGCGTCCTTTGGTAGCATTGGCCCGACTGATGACAAACCATTGCTTAATTTTAGGGAAATACACCCCGATAAAAGCACCCAGCATGAAATACGAGAAGTATGAGAACGCCCAGCTTCCCTTGTTGGGTACCTGGAATCCATATTTATTGCTTACGATGAATGCCCATTGAATCAATAGTCCAATCGGAACAGACCATTTCACCACGGAAGGATACTTTTTGAGCAGCCATAATACCAATGGGAATAACAGATAGAATTGCATGTTAATAAATACAAAGTACAGATGTGTATAGGCCTTACCTGTAAACAATTTTGTAATAAAGCTTACTGCCGATTCGCCGAAAGGTCGGCCCTGATAATGCGTAAAATGCAACAAAACAAAATACATCAATGAAAACAGGAAGTATGGAAGTAAAATATATACAAATCTTTTCTTGTAAAAGTTACTCACAAGTTTCTTGTCCAGCGGACGGGAATAATAGTTATAGAACAGTACAAAGCTGCTCATAAAAATAAAGGTTGGCGTACCATATTTCATAAAGATATTAATAAAGTTGTACAGCCAGTAGTAGCCTGAGCCCGTCATGTCTACCGTCGCATAAGACGTGGAATGCACGCACAGTACGCCGATAATTGCCATGGCACGTACCAGATTCAGCTCTGGAATTCGCTCTCTTTTCAGTGTTTCACTCATGTTCACGTTTCTCCTTCATGTGTTCGTCAATATGTCAGATATGACTTAATACATTAAAGCTCTCTATCTATTAAAAGCCATATTGCTTAAGAAGGGTAGTCCAATTTCTTAATAATTCCTAAATTTTCATCACATTTCACACTATTTTCATGTCTATATATGTAAAAAAGACCGCGACTACGCGGTCTGTAGAACATCCTGTGTTCAACCAATTAATTGTTGGTTCAACCGGATGAGAATGGTAAATCGGGTTCAGGAAGGAATCATCCTCGGACCGATTCTACTTCTCACGGCTCGCCAAAATCTGTTTATACACGTCAATCGCCGCCTGTCTCGATGCCTTCAGATCCACAATGGCACCCTTACGAGGTTGATGGATGTCCTTGCTATGCAGTTCTTTCAATCCAGGCAACCACTTGCGAATATAATCACCTTGCGGATCATATTTCTCAGATTGCGTTACCGGATTGTTTACGCGAAAATACGGAGCTGCATTCTCGCCAAGCGAAGCACACCATAGCCAATTCCCCCGGTTCTGAATGTTATCATAGTCACTCAGCTTGCGCCTGAAATAGGCTTCACCCAAGGTGAACGGGCATTGCAGGTTTTTGGTGAGAAACATCGCCGTGAGAATCCGCAGCCGGTTCGGCATATGCCCGGTTTCATTCAGTTCCGTCATGGCTGCATCAATAATCGGAATGCCAGTCTCCGCCTTGCACCATCGTTCAAAGTGATCATCATGGAGAGCCGAGAGATCGTACACCTTTTCATAGGTAAAATAGTGACTCTCATAGACCGCCCGATATAGATAGAAGTCGCGGAAGCACAGCTGCCTGATCCACTCTCCAGCTTCCGCCGTGCGATTCGCGGCATCGTACATTTTGCGGATCGACACAGCTCCAACCGCTACATACGAACTGAGATGACTCGGCTCGTAAGCCTCATATTCATCTCGATGATCCCCATATTCAGCAATTCGATCCGATAAGAATTGATCCAACAGCAGATGCGGGTCCTCATCCTTCGAACCACTGCCCTCCAGCAACTCCTGAGGTACCTGCATTGCATCCGGCCAATCAATCTGACGATCACTCACCTTCAACTCTGCAACCGTTGTTGCCGAAGGCGGGTTGGGATGTTCATTCATGAATTCCACCCAACGCCGATGAAAAGCCGCAAATACCTTATAAGGCTCCGACTTGCCTGTAAAATTGGCAAATCCATTCAGATCCATCAGCAGATGATCCGTCAGTTGCGTGAAGGTAACCTCGTGTGCCTCGCTGACTTTGCGTATGGCCCTGTCCCTCTCGATTGCATATGGCGTCATGTCCCGATGGACCACAACCTCATTCATCTCGCCTTTGAATTCGTTCAGGATGTAATCAACCACTTCAGCCGGTTTTCCGTAAGCAACATGCAGTTTTTGTTTGGCTTCAAGATACTGCCTGCCTAATGCCGCTGCATGCTGTCTAAAATTCACACCACTGTGTTCCTTCTCTCGTCCTTGACGCAGTAGAAATGGATCATAGATGAGAACATGCACACTCTCTTCGTCGTGTTCCCGCAAATAATCGAATGCAGCCAGATCATCCGTACGCAGATCTTTGCGGTGTATGAATAGCTTCATGCCTCATCCTCCTGTCTGAGCTTACGGCTATTTATCCGTCAGGCTCTGATATAACCTGCTTGTTTCCGGCTCTGGCTGATGTCCCAGATCCTCATTCAGGGTCACTGTAAATGAATGATATAAACGAAGTATACCTTGCTGATCATCCATGGATGCATACACTTCCATCATGAGTCGGCAGATTTCTTCCGAATAAGGCTCCCGTTCCTGCAATATCGTTAATTGCTCAATCGCTTCCTTGCCACGTCCATGCGTCATGTCCCATCTCGCGATATCCATAACCAGCCCTGTATACTTGCGTCTGAGTTCCCTTGCTTTGGCCTGTGCCCACCGATAATCATGCTCTTCCAGATAATCGCCACGATAAAGCGGAATCATGTGCCTCAAGTCACCGACATTGTCTGATGTGATGACGTTGTAGACCATAGCTTTTTCAAATTGATCCACATCACTTACCAGATTGCCTGATAACAGACGATAGCGGTTCATATTGTATTCCAGCTTGCCTGTCATGTTCCATTCCTTAAGCAGCTTTCGAATCTGGTACACGGAAGTATGTAGATGGGTTAACCCCTTTTCCTGGGGGACATCACCCCACAGCTTATCCAGCAGAATCTCTTTGCTTACCCATTCTTCCCTGTGATGAAACAAGAAAGCAAACAGTTCCTGTGATTTGGTTGTGCGCCACTTATGTTTCTCGGCACCCAGATCCAAGCTTCTGTAGATATCCAGATGTTTGAACGTAAGTAGCCCCGGAACTTCGGTATCCAGCTCCACAGAGGCAGGTTCCGGTTCCTGTACCTCGGCGGTGGCTGCAACCTGGGAGGTATATGACATTGTGCCCGCAATCCGATCAATGGTTTTGGCCAATCGTGCAGAGCTTACCGGTTTAAGCACATAATCCAGTGCATGCAGCTCAAATGCCTCAACCGCATGGTCCGCATAAGCGGTAACAAAGATAATACGAATGCTCTGATCCAATTGCTGTATATATTCAGCCGCTTCTAGGCCATTCATCTCCGGCATGCCAATGTCCAAAAATACAACATCTACACGTTCCTTTGCCAGAAAATGAAGACCATCACGAGCTGTTGAAAAACATTGCACGGGTGTAATTCGTCCGTCCGTTCGCAGTAAACGCTCCAGATGAAGCTGCGCCGGCTTCTCATCATCGATCACAATGGCTCTCACCGTTCTTCCAGCCTCCTGCTATGAAAGATTCAATAGGAATACCGATTTTATCGGCATCCGCTTATTAGTCTGTTAACCATATTTGCTTAAATCGGCACATTATTGGGCTTAATTCACCTTTTGCACAGGGATACGGAATCGGATCTGCGTGCCTTTACCCACATGGCTATGAATCTCCAGTCCCTGACCATAGAGAGACATCAGGCGACGGTTTATATTTTGCAGACCAACTCCACCCGGGCCTTCGGTGCGCCCAGACTTGACCTGAGCCATACGCTCAGGAGGGATACCTACACCATCATCCTGGACCTGTACGACTACATGCTCTCTCTCTTGGAAAATCCTAAGATGGACTGTCCCGCCGGCTGCCCGCTCCATCACGCCGTGGCGAATAGCATTCTCCACAAGTGGCTGAATACTGAGAGGTGGCAGATACAGATGTACGCCCGATTCCACCTCATACTCAACCACCAGTCTTTCCTCAAATCTGGCCTGTTCCAGATGCACATAAGACTCCACCAATTCCAGCTCTTTGGTCAGAGGAACAAGCTGCTCCCTGTTCTGGAAGTCAAAGCTTCCACGCAGGTAATGACTGAGTTCAATTAGCAGATCGGTTGCTTTGTCCGGATTCACTGCACAGGTCGCGATAATGACATTGAGTGCATTATATAGAAAGTGCGGCTTGATCTGGGCCTGCAAAAAGGCCATTTCAGTGCGAATAGCTTCCTGCACCGAACTCCGCATTTCAATTAACGTCCGAACCCGGGCACGCAATTCACCGGCATCCACCGGTTTGCTCAGGAAGTCATTGGCTCCCGCCTGGAATCCGTGTTTGATATCCTCAGGTAACCCGCGGGCGGTCAGCATCAGAATTGGCAACTCAGACAAGGAACTGTGCTCGCGCAGCTTGCGACATAACTCAAGCCCTGACATTTTGGGCATCATCCAGTCCGTAATAACCAGATCAATGGACGGGAATTCTTCTCGGAGTTTCAATGCAGTGGACCCGCTGTCCGCTGCAATCACACGATATCGTTCGGTCGATAACAGGTTAAGCAATACCTGTCGATTCACGGGGTCATCATCTACAATCAGAATGGTGTGCTCCGCCTCCGTAAGCTCATCCGGCTCATCTGATTCCCTTGTCACGAACTCCTTCGTCCCTGCCCCCTGTGCAGCAACATATCGGGCGGCAACAGGTTTCGAATGAGTTTGCAGCAGCGGCATCTTCATAACAGGCAAGGTGAAATGAAACGTTGAACCTTGTCCTGGCTCCGATTCAACCCAGATCTCCCCACCACCAAGCTCGACAAGTTTCCGTGTAATACTCAGACCCAGTCCGGTTCCATCATTGAATCGTTCAATTGTCCCGTTACTCTGCTCATACGCCTGAAAGATATCCTCCTGTTTATCCAAGGCAATGCCTACCCCTGTATCAGCGACAGATACCTTTACCCAATCCCCTTCGACACTAGCGTACAACCGAATCTCACCTTGCTCAGTGTACTTATAGGCGTTACCGAGCAGGTTGTACAGAATTTGCCGAAGGCGATCTTCGTCTGCCTCAACAAGCGGCAACGACTGGGGCCATTCCTGAATTAGCAATACCGGCTTGTCCTCGAACGTGAAACCCGATACTTCAACCACAGTACGAGCAACGGATTCCAGATCAACAGCCACCCTTTTCAACTCGATCTCACTATTTTTTAATTTGGAAAAATCCAGAATATCATTAACCAGCAGTGACAAGCGCTTACCGGTTGAAGTAATCATGGACAGATTTTTGGCTTGCTTGGGTGTTACCGCTCCGGCAGCCCCTTCCAGCATTGATTGCGCAATGTTAATGATGCCATGCAGGGGAGTTCGCAGCTCATGGGACGTGTTCGCCATGAATTCGTCCTTGAGGCTGTCAATGGCAAGCAATCGCTCCGACAGGGCTTCCACGTCGCGGAATGATTGTGCGAAACGGATTGCGGTCACAATCATCTGGGCAATTACAAATAATAAAAGTTCAATCAGCGCGAAGAATGCTGTATCTATGGCAGTAAATGCACCAATCGTGTGCAATACAACAACCATAAGTATGCTCATCATGCTCACCAGTGCAAAGTGGCTGTCATTCGGACGTCCTTTCAACCAATAGAACATCGCTCGCAGGGAATAGAACATGACAAAAAGCGAGATCAGCAGCATAGGAAGCTCAAAAGACGAGAAAAGCGTCGGCGGGAGCGTTAGACCCACAATGGTTTGGGCAACGATTAACACAACAGCCAATCGAACAAACCACTGATGAACCGCTCCCGGTACACGGGCATCCATATACCGAAGTAAAAAGTAATAGGCAAATGCTGAACTAAGAAGCTGAATCCGAAGCATCTCATTATTGGTTAGGAACGGCACAAACGTTCCCAGTAACTTCTCCCCATGGGTCAGAGCGTATACCGCACCGGAAAGGCTGAACAATCCGAGGAAACGGAGCTCCTTCTCGGTACGCCGTAATCTGAACAGAAGTAGAAAAAAAGCGGCTGGCAAAATAAAACCGAATAAGGTCATCAGATCCTTGAGCCAATCCTGTTGCTGGCTTTTCAGAATACTATGCTCGTCTCCAAACAAAATGGGCGCTACAATGCCCCCAGAAGAATAACTATAGTTTGATACCTGAATGATAATGTCAGCCGTGTTGCCCTCAATGGACGTAAATCCTGTAAAGGGTAGATTTAATTGTACATCTGTCGCCGGGGTCATTCCTGGCAGGCCTTTGCCGCCAATCTCTTTACCATCGATAAATACCCGGTGAGCCATACGTATATTCCGCGTGCGTATACCATAATCGTTTTTCATCGTCCGTGGTGTAAGCTGGACTTGCAAATGATAGGTCCCATACCCATGTGCTTGCCCCATAGATTGGTTCCAGCGTGCCGGAACCTGAGTACCAGAGGAAGCTGGCAATGGTTTGCGACCGGATACACTTGCTTCTATATCTGCCGGGCTCAGCAACTGACCAGGGTAGAAATCCCAGTCTCCCTTTAAAGACGCTGCACCCATACGATTAAAATCCCATTGGGTCAGGTCAATTTTTCCATCCGTAGCCTGCGGGTTACTCCGCTCACTAATTAACGTCTGGGCGATCCAGCCCAGTGGAACAATGACAATACATATGAAGCTGATGGTCAGCATAATCCAGTGTTTTCTCATCTATGTATTCCTTCCATTCACAATGGCGAGAGACGTCTAATTTTGTCGATTAATCCCTATAATTTCATGTTACACGTTTCTGGTGCTCACGGAAATAGTTTCCGTTCATAATCGGCCAACTTCGTTATAATTTGAAGGTTTTTTGGTCGGTTTCCACCGGATTGCGGTACACCAAGGAACCTCAGACCGATGTTCCCCCGAATGAACGGGCAAGATGGCCTGAGGTTGATTGAATGGATAAGCTAATATGATGATCTTTTATTTAACCACTTGAGCAAGCTTCTGAACGATTCCGGCCCATCCCTGTTCCATACGTTCGCGTACGATGGCGTGGGCCTGTCCAAATTCAGTCAGTTTATCTGCATCCCAACCGCTGTGAATCAGTGTGAAATCCGTACCTTCCGGCTGTTCATTCAGTTGGAACGTCAGCGTCCAGTCCTTACCCCAGCGGAATGACAGTTTGTGCAACGGTAGAACTTCCGTCACCTGACACGGTGATTGGCCGAACGGGCCTGCTTCCAATATAAACTCGTGACCCTCCACAGGTTCCAGATTGCCCGGCATGAACCAGGCACCCAACCCTTGCGCTGTCGAGACCATATCCCACACCTTCTCCACAGGTGCATGTATCAATAATTCCTCCCGGATATCCGGCAATGCACTTGATGATGATTCCACTTGAATCGCCTCCTTGAATATATTTATTCATTGTTTGAGATTTTAAGATTCATGTCAAATGGGTTCACATAACGACCAATAAAGGTGTTGACCCCAACTATGACATCACCCATAATTGGAATATACTACATATAAGGTGCGTGATTTCTATGATAGTCTGCTCTGAAAAATACAATTCCAACCGCTGCCGGAAGGGATAAAAATGATTCACTTCCCTTCCACGATCTCAATCATTATATTGAAATGTGGGGGATACTTACACGATGTCTTTCAGTTATTATGGTCCATTGTGCACTGCCGTTTATGATCTAACCAAACCCGTGGGACACTCCTTGGGAGGAGACATCGAATTTTATCGCCATGATCTTCAAGGCTGCAAAGGACGAATTCTTGAAGCCATGTCCGGTTCAGGCCGAATGCTCATTCCATTGCTTGAAGCAGGTCTGAAGGTGGACGGAGTTGATTATTCAACCGATATGATTGACTCTTGCCGTTCTCGTTGCACCGAGCGGGGATTGCCCATGCCTGAGCTGTTCGTTGCCAATCTGGAGAAGCTTGACCTTCCATATCGATACGAATCCATTATCATTCCCGGAGGTTCCCTGCTCCTCATTCAAGACAGAGAGGCTTCGATTAACGTATTGCGTAGTCTATTTCAACATTTGGAACCTGGCGGCAGGCTTGTGTTTGATCTGTTTCTACCGGATGTGACACAGCCCTCTTCGATAGAAACATCAACCGTTCCATTACCCGATGGGGATACGATCACCGTAGAAATGAAAACCATTGAGGTGAACCTTCTTCACCAATATAAAGTAAGTCTGATTCGCTACGAACAATGGCATCAGGGTCAACTAGTCGCTACAGAGATGCAACAACTCACTCTGCGTTGGTACGGCATAGAAGAGTTACGCCTGATTCTCGAACACATTGGTTTCTCTGATATTAAAGTGTACGCCGACTTTAACCCGGATCAGCCACCGACACATCCGAACCAAAAATTCGTTTATGAAGCAACTCGAAGAGCGTAGTCACCAACAATCAGGTATATATGCTTCTCATCATACAGATAAGGCCACAGCATAAGGTTTAACCATGCTGTGGCCTTTTTTTTATTTACTATAAAAATTTGCACTAACATTTACACGAAAACGAAGAGGACAGAAATAACCTGAAGAAGCGGCGCTACAAGCTTTCTGCAAGAAAGCTACATCGAAAGCATACACTTCGCCTTTATCCTCAGATTTTCACCTTTGAAAAAGTAAATCAAAAAATCTGAGGATAACAGCGATCGGAAGGTTATTCTGTCATCGGAGTGGCAAGTGTAAATATAATTTAGAGCAAATTAGTATCCACGGGAATATTGTTCCGCAATGGCAGCTTGATCCTTGCTGACACCCAGTTCCAGAGCGGCATGGTTCGCCCAGTACGGATCACGCAACATGCCTCTGCCAACGGCAACCAGATCCGCATCGCCGTTTCCAATCACCGCCTGAGCCAATGCTGCATCCTCCAGCATACCCACTGCGATGACAGGAACGTTCAGTTCTTCACGGAAGCGACGGGCAAAGGGTACCTGATACCCCGGATAGTTCCCCGGTTTCCGCTGTCCCGAAGGCCCTTCGCCACCTGAACTGATATGGAACATATCCACGCCTGCCTCCTGGTAGGCACGAGCGATATTGATCGTGTGGTCGATGTCGTATCCGCCATCCGCGTATTCTACAGCCGAAATCCGCATAATTAGCGGCATATCTGCTGGCATTTCTTTTTTCACTGCACGAATGACCTCAACGCCAAAACGAGACAGATCCTGCCCATATCGGTCCTCACGATGGTTCATCAGCGGGGAATGGAACTGGTGGATCAGGTATCCATGTGCACCGTGCAGCTCAATGGCATCCACTCCAGCCTGTACTGCGCGGCGAACACCGTCTGCGAACTTCTGCACCATGGCTTCTACCTCTTGCGTGCTTAACGCACGTGGTTCCTTGTACTTTTCTCCCGGGAATGTAACTACCGATGGGGCAACCGGCTGCGGGGCATCCTCTGCTTTTCGTCCCGCATGTGCGATCTGAATGGCTACTTTGGAGCCGTAGGCATGGATTCCATCTACTAGTTTGGTGAATGCAGGCACATGCTCATCTGACCATATACCCAAGTCATTATCGGTAATACGTCCATCCGGATCTACATCGGTCATCTCGATTACAATCAGTCCAGTTCCTCCAACCGCACGGCTCACATAGTGAACCTGATGCCAATCGTTCGGAATACCGTCCTTCGCAGTCACGGAATATTGGCACATCGGTGCCATGACGACACGGTTATTTAATTGCAAACTCTTGAATTGATAAGGGGAAAATAGTTGTTCAGTCATTGTTGCCGCATCTCCTGTTCCATGATCATGATATATATGAAGCCTTACGTATTGTCCAAATCCGAGAACAGTTTACCATTCTTGCCGTAATTGTCCTTCTCCAAATCCTCAATGAAGATAAAGACTTTGCTCGGATCAACATCCAGTGTCTCACAAGCCACCTGAGTCATACGTTCAATCAACTGACGTTTCTGTTCAGTCGTCTTGCCTTCCAGTACCTTAACGGTGATAAATGGCATGTCTTGAACACATCCTTTCTTCATCATTAATTATGAACCTGACGTATGGAAACACAAGTACGTACATTTTTGTGCCTTGGTACCCTTTTTGATACCTAGTCATCCTCATATTTCGGTTCTGCCCCATTCTGGAAATGACTGCAAAACATGATATGATAACCGTAGAGACATACAGGAAATACTATACCCCAAAAGAAATAATTCCAAGCTAGGGAGCGATACCGTTGAAAGATATATTAATTCAAAGACTGAGTACTTATGTTCAGATGGACACCCAATCCGATGAAAACAGCGAGACCTGCCCTTCCACACCCGGCCAACTGGCCTTGGGCAAACTGCTCGTTGAAGAATGTAACTCCATTGGTCTGCAAGAAGTGACGATGGATGAGAATGGTTATGTCATGGCTACACTGCCATCCAATACGGACAAGGATGTCCCCGTGATTGGTTTCCTGGCTCACCTCGATACAGCGACCGACTTCACAGGCAAAAATGTTAAACCGCAGGTTATCGATAACTATGACGGTGCTGACATTGTACTTAACTCGGAACTGGATGTTGTACTGTCCAACAAAGATTTCCCGGAACTGCACGAGTATAAGGGCCACACGCTGATCACAACCGACGGTACAACATTGCTTGGTGCAGACAATAAGGCAGGTATCGCCGAGATTATGACCGCGATGGCCTATCTGATTGAACATCCGGAAGTGAAACACGGTAAGATTCGGGTTGCTTTTACCCCAGATGAAGAGATTGGCCGCGGGCCGCACAAGTTTGATGTAGCTGCTTTTGGAGCCAAATATGCTTACACAGTCGACGGTGGACCGCTTGGTGAGCTGGAATACGAGAGCTTTAACGCAGCTGCCGCTAAAATTACCATAAGAGGCACCAATGTGCATCCCGGAACTGCGAAGAATAAGATGGTAAACTCGCTGAAAATTGCGATGGAATTGAATCGACGCCTGCCTGTAGAGGAAGCTCCTGAATTCACGGACGGTTATGATGGTTTCTACCATCTGTTGTCTCTGGAGGGTGACGTTGAGCTGACCAAGATGAGTTACATCATCCGTGATTTCGACCGGGCGAAGTTTGAAGAGCGCAAAACAAATCTGCTCCATATCGCGAACGAACTGAAGACCAAGTATGGAGAGAAAAGCATCACAGTTGAATTGAATGACCAGTACTATAACATGCGCGAGAAAATTGAACCCGTACGCCAGATCGTCGACATTGCTCATGAAGCCATGACCCGGTTGGATATCGAACCTGTTATACGCCCCATCCGGGGAGGAACAGATGGTTCCCAGCTATCCTATATGGGCATGCCAACACCGAACATCTTCACTGGCGGTGAGAACTACCATGGCAAATTCGAATATGTATCGGTAGATAATATGGTGAAGGCAACCCGTGTCATTGTAGAGATCGCTCAATTGTTTGAGCAACGCGGAGATATCTGATCCACTTGAAATACAGCGCACAAATAGCACCCCTTGATATATTCAGGAGGGTGCTATTTGTTATGCCGTATTGTATTGTTCGCCGCATCATGTCGTACGGATATAGTGGCTTGATCATTATTTTAAATGCCATCACTCATATATATTGCCTCCTGCGATGATACGCAACTGTTCCAGATCACAGATCACAAGCTCTCGCTGAACTTTATGAATAATATTTCGATTACACAGATCCTGAACGACTCGATTAAGATGTCTATAGCTGGTGCCCAGCATATCCGCTAGTTCAGTGAGCTTGGAGGTCTGAATCTCTTCTGAAGAGGACTCGTCCTGGCCCATTGTGGACAACAGATAGCTGGCAAATCGGCTCTCGACCGGATATAACATATTCAGACTCGACAGGTTGGAGAAGGTATACAATTTGTGCGTAACTTGACTGAGCATAAAGTGGAGAAATCCAGGATTCTCGGCATACGTATTCTGGAGAGAACGATAACTGATACCCAGCAACAGGCTTTTGCTCACAGACTCTACCGTATTCATCGCCTCCTTGCCATTGATCAGTTCCAAATCTCCCACGAGCGCGAGTGGTGTACTGAAACGAAGCAATAGGGACTTCCCGTTAGGCAGAGTGGTATAGATCTTGAGCTTGCCCTCCACGAGAAAATACAAACGCTCGGGTCGTTCACCCTTGGCACAGATCAACTCGCCCTTCGCAGACTCCAGTAATCGCAACTCAGCGAGTGCAGACTCGTCCAGCACCTGATCCAACCCATTCTCACGGGCGAGTTGCCGCACCAGTCCAAAATCCATGATTTCTTTCATTCCGACTTCCCCTCCGTTGCCCTAAATAACGTATACAAAGGGACATATGTCCCATATTTGATATACATTCTTACAAATATCTTGATATAAAAATAGTTACAACTAACACTTATATCCAATAAATCATTTTAGATGGGAAATATTTTAAAATTTAATCATAAAATGTTCATTCTTTTAACAGAATGCCGTTAACGAAAAGCCATTTCTATCCGATGATAGATAGAGTCATTCCATAGACCGTTAAAATAATTTATTTATATATTGAGAGGATGGTCCTATTCCATGAACGTTGTAGATGCCCTGCTTAAAGTCATGCCATATATCAGTCAGATTCTTCGGGAACCCGCAAGCCTAACGGTATATGATCACGAGAAAGTATTGGAAGTTATCACCACGGAGAAGTTCAACCTTGGTTTTGAAAAAGGAATGGCCCTCTTGGATTCATTCCAAAACTTTTCCGTTCTAAAAAATGGAAGAGAGGCCAGTCTTTCCACGATCCCCAAGGAGGTTTTTGGTGTTGAACTGGATACCCTGAACGTTCCGATCTTTGATGATAACCAAAACGTTGTTGCTGTTTTCTGTGTATCTTACGACCAATCCAATCAGAACCAACTTGAAGATATTATACAAGAAAATCAAACCATCAATGGTAACCTCGTTGATATGGTGCAACATGTCGCCGCTCATGCCGAAGAATTGCAAGCAACGAGTGAACAGATCTTGCAGAACACAAGACTTGCTGTTCAGAACTCCTCCCAGATCAATAAGGTCGCCGGATTCATTCGTGAAATCTCTGAACAAACCAACTTGCTTGGCCTGAATGCCGCTATTGAAGCCGCCCGTGTTGGTGAAGCAGGTGCCGGATTTGGTGTGGTTGCATCCGAAGTACGCAAGCTCTCTGTGGATGCGAAGCAAGCTACAACAGATATTGATGTCAGTCTAAGAGATGTACAACAGGTGATCAAACAGATGGAAGTTGAGGTTTCACAGATTGCTGCTTCTTCACAGGAACAAGCGACGCTTGTATCATCCTTCACAGATGTCATTGAGAAACTCAATGACACAGGCGAGCGAATGAAGGCTCTGTCTGAACAACTGATTAGCTACTCGATTAAAAACTAAATCTTGATGTAATATTAGAAGTGCTTCGGTTCGTCCGAGGAACTACCACTATGTATGTAACAAACAGGACTCGGGTTGCCCAATGATGGATAATCCAAGTCCTGTTTATTATGTCCATTTGTATGAATCAACTCAATGTAGCTGCAAACTTATTTCACTACATGTACTGATTTATCTCCAATAACTTCTTCTTCCGACTGCCAGCATTCTACCTCACCCGGAATATGAATTCGGTCCCGGGTAAAGATGGGATCACGCCCTTCAGCCTTCTGTTTTTTGTAGTCCTTCAATGCTTCGAAAGTCACCTTGGACAGCATCAGAATCGCAATCAGGTTCACCACCACCATAAGCCCCATGAACAGGTCAGCCAAATCCCATACCAACTGCACTTTGGCTACCGCACCAAACACCACCATCGCGATAACGCAAATACGGTATACCCACAGCCAAACTTTGTTGGATTTGATAAACTCAATGTTGGTTTCTCCGTAATAATAATTTCCGATGAGTGTACTGAAGGCAAAAAGGAACACCATAACTGCCAGGAATCCTGATGCCCATGAACCAATATGTACACTTAATGCTGCCTGAGTTAACTCAATGCCACCCAGACTGGAACCTTTGTACACTCCGGATAGCAAAATAATCATGGCTGTGCTTGTACATATCACTAACGTATCTGTCAGCACGCCAAACGCCTGAATAAGTCCCTGTTTCACCGGATGTGTTGTATCCGCTGTTGCAGCCGCATTCGGGGCACTACCCATGCCCGCCTCATTGGAGAACAATCCGCGTTTCACACCGTTCATCAGCGCTGCGCCCAACGTTCCGCCTGCCACCTGTTCGATGCCGAAGGCATTTTTGACGATCAATGCAATCATGGCCGGAAGCTGGGTAATGTTCGCCAGCACCACAAAAGCCGCTACCCCAATGTACAATACCGCAAGCACAACGACGATGTATTCCGATGCTTTTGCAATCCTTTTGACACCGCCCATAATAATTCCTGCAAATACCACGGCCATGATGATCCCTACCGTTAAGCGATCGGTACCAAATGAGTTCTGAAACGCAACCGTAATCGTGTTGGACTGGACCGCATTAAAGACCAAACCGAATGAAAGTGTGATGAGAATGGCAAATAAAATGCCCATCCAGCGCTTCCCTAGCCCACGCTCCATATAATACGCTGGACCCCCGCGAAATCCGCCCTTATCTTTCACTTTATAGATCTGAGCCAGCGTGCTCTCCACAAAGCTGGAGGCTGACCCGATAATTGCAATGATCCACATCCAGAATATAGCACCTGGTCCTCCAAGTGCGATGGCCAATGCTATACCGGTAATATTCCCTGTACCTACACGGGCCGCCATACTGATACAGAACGCCTGAAAAGGGGAAATTTTTCCTGGTTCCTTGCTTTTCCGCTCTAGAAGCACCTTCACCATATCTCCAATCATGCGGAATTGCATGAAACGGGTCTTGGTGGTGAAGTATATCCCACATACTACCAATAGTATAATTAACACTTTGGACCATAGAAAATCATTGAAAATGACGACAATATCTTGTATTGTTTGCTCCATCGGTATGCCCCTTTTTATGGTGTATTTCAAGTACAGAGATGGGCCATACGAAAGTTTGTACCATTCTGCACAACACTAGCCCCGGACTTCGGGATGTTACTTATACTACAGGGACATCTACGAAAATCGACAAATACCTACATGCATTTTCTACATTTATTTTAAAAATGGGCTTTGATCGCCCAATCATTGTCATTTAACCTGACATGTCAGGTTCTATGCAAGAAGGAATCACACCATTCGCAGAGAAAGGGAATGACTGACATGCGTTATTTTATCGTGGATGATGATCCTGGCGTTCGTTCCATGTTAATGGATATTATTGAGGATGAAGGCCTGGGCGATATTGCCGGGGAAGCTGAGGACGGAGCACATATTCACGTGGAACTGTTGGAACTGCATAAGGTGGATGTCCTGCTGATTGATCTGCTGATGCCACAACGAGACGGGATTCAGACCGTGCGGGCGCTTGAAGGCAGGTTCGAGGGCAAGATCGTCATGATCTCTCAGATTGAGTCGAAAAATATGATTGGCGAAGCCTATTCACTAGGCATTGAATATTACATTACGAAGCCCATCAACCGATTGGAGATTCTATCCGTTCTACGGCTGGTCAGTGAAAGGCTTCGGATGCAGCAGTCCATCGCAGATATTCAGAGGACATTGCAGGGACTGTCCGGTTTTCATCCTAACGAGCGCACTGCGGCTCCAGTTCCGGACAAAACCATTACAACAGCAGGACATTTCCTGCTGTCCGAGATGGGCATGATCGGCGAAGCGGGCAGCAGGGATCTGCTGGACATGCTGGAATATCTGGAGCAGGTAGAGACCGATGAGCATAAGCTGTCCCCCTATACGTTCCCAT
Source organism: Priestia sp. FSL H7-0729 (assembly GCF_038005685.1). NCBI lineage: Bacteria > Bacillati > Bacillota > Bacilli > Caryophanales > Bacillaceae > Priestia > Priestia sp. FSL H7-0729. The sequence continues at coordinate 296,602 of NZ_JBBOTQ010000007.1, read as the reverse complement.
CTCTCAAAGACATCTTTCAGAACGTGGCGGTACGCAAATTGGGAGAGAACGCTTCTCTTGCAGAGGTTAACAAGGAGATTAAGGCTTCAGAACAGCGTGTGCGCAGAGCCATATTCCAGACACTGAGCCATGTGGTTTCACTCGGGTTAACAGATTATACACATCCCAAATTCGAGAACTATGCCTCCAAATTTTTTGATTTTACCGAGATCCGCAAGAAAATGCTGGAGCTGCAAAACAATGTGGAGCCTTCCTTGTCCCAGACCCGCATTAATACGAAAAAGTTCGTACAGGTCCTATATCTGGAATCCAAACGATTGCTGCATTAGACAGGTCGGGATTGATATTTGATAAAAAACAAACGGGCATGAATATGACGCCGGAATGATCCGCCTCTTCAACTAAGGCAGTGCATTCCGGCTATATTCATGCCCGTCTGTACAATCAACTGTTAAACTTATCTATGTGATTCGTTCTGTATATTAAATTAAAATTCCTTCGGGTTCAGGCCCGTGAATGGTTTCGGCTAATTCGGTTATACTCATTAATCAATTCGTCCAATGCCATAGACTGCCGAATCACATCGGGATGACCAAGACCACCCTTGTTATGCTCTACCAGCATATGAAGGTTATGTCTGGCCTTCTCTATTTTATTTTTCAAATCCAAACTCATAACCATGACCCCTGATACCTCCTTATTCTGTGAACCATTTTAGTTTTTCCTGTCAATCTACAGTTGGATTAACATATGGCATAGGAGACAAGGATGTTTTGTATTCTTCTCCAAATTTTGATAAATATTATTTTATCATACAAGAGCTTATCCGAAAATGGCTGATATGACGCAATTTAGCGGTAATTACGAGAGTTCGATTCCGGCATCTAGCCTCATCGTTCAGAGCCAGAATGGATTGTGTCGTAAATGTGTATATTGAAAAAACAAAAACTCTATTGGTTCAAAAGGTAATAAAATCCCTTTCCTTAATGGGGTCATTCAGGTACAATAGGGCGATGTGTGTGTCCGGGCCCGGCGGATACAAATGATGTAATTTAGAGGACAGCCAACGACGGCTATTGATCCTGATTTGATATTATTGGAGGCTTATCATCACCATGCAGACCGATTCACAGACTAAAGTCAAAATTGTTAACGCCGATCCCAGCGCAATGGGATTATTTGGGTTGGCTATCGTAACCCTGGTCGCTTCTTCCCAAAAGCTTGGCATCACAGATGGACTTAGCTACGCTATTCCATGGGCGATCTTCCTGGGTGCCTTTGCCCAGTTATTCGCATGCATTCAAGATTCCAAACGTAACAATACCTTTGGCACAACAGCTTTTGGTGCGTACGCATTCTTCTGGTTCGCCATGGCGGCCAACTGGATGATCAAAATGGGCGTATTTGGCTCCACGCTTGCGGAACAGGCCGATGGCAAGCAGCTCGGATTTGCTTTTGCCGGATACCTTGTATTCACCCTGTTCATGACCATCGGTGCGATTGAAGCGAATAAAGTATTGCTTATCATCTTCATTCTGATCGACTTCCTGTTCCTTGGCTTGACGTTTGACGCTTTCGGCGTAGCTCCTCACATTTTCCACACCATTGCAGCATACGCTGAAATGGCGATCGGAATTGTGTCCCTGTATGGTACAGGTGCTTCGGTACTGAACGCTCACTTCGGCTATGCGTTCTTGCCGATCGGCAAACCGTCCGGCATTTTCAAGCCCAAGGCTTAATATACAGCAGTAAACCGCCAGCGCGCCGGTCCGCGCCTGGCGGTTTTTTTTCAGTCCAACTTCATTTGAATATGTATCTGACCGACACTTATACTAAAAGATACTATATAAGCCAAACTAAACATTTACACAGAACGAAGAGGAGAGAAATAACTTGAAGAAGCGGAGAGTTATTCTATCATCGGAGTGGTCGATGTAAATAATCTTTAGTTGAACTGATGCCACAGCAGCCATACGGTAAGGAGGAACAAGCATGAGAGAAATACCGAAACCCACAGAGATAGATCAGGTGGAGAAAAAGTATGTACGCGAAACGCGTTGTTTTAAGACGGCACGGGTGTTCCCGACCGATGTCAATAATCATAACACCCTGTTCGGCGGGAAGCTGATGTCCTACATCGATGATATCGCATCCATCGCCGCTTCCAAGCTATGCCGGGTCAATACCGTAACCGCATCAACCGACTCGGTTGACTTCCTGTACCCAATTAACCCAACGGACTCGGTTACGCTTGAATCGTTCGCGTCCTGGACAGGACGCAGTTCCATGGAGATTTTCGTAAAGGTGATTCGAGAGGATCTGAAGACCGGAGAGAAGAAAATTGCGGCGACTGCATTTCTGACCTTTGTGGCCCTGGACGAAAATAATCGCAAACTGATCGTACCTCGTATTATCCCGGAGACCGAAGAAGAGAAGAAACTATACGAGACCGCTCCGGATCGGGCGGCCATGCGGAAAAGGCGGCGGGAAGAGAGCAAGAAATTCGCTGACTTCCTGACCGTTACTTATCCTTGGGAATAAGAATGCGCTAAATATGCACAAGCTCGAACTACGATTTATCTGGACGATGCCGGATAGATGGACACCGCTCTGTTATCCGGCAGTTCGCCCCCCATCGAGACACACCACTGTTGATAGATGCGATACGCTGCACCACTTTCCAGCAACCCCTGACAAGTGTATATGCCCTCTTCGATGGAATTAACTCGCCCCGCTGCGTACAAGCGGAACCCCCCATTTAACAAGACCTGATTCACAAAAGCAATATGACCTTCGCCGCATAACACACTTTCGGCCACTTCGAGCTGCTTGGCAGCCGTCCAGACCAGTTCCGGCACAGGCATATCCAGTTCGTAAGCTGCGGGGTCAATCAGTTCCAGCTTCATATCCCCGTCTTCTACTGCGTATACGCGGGTTGGCCGATCAATATACAGATCCTCAGAGCCTTCCATTCCCTGTACCACATAAGCACGGCGGTAGACAAATCGGGTAAGAAGCTTCGCAATCCGATCCAAAAAGGTATTATGAAACACACCGAACACCAGATATGGTGAATGGTTATAATCAATGAGTTTCTCTGCCGTGTTAAATACCGTGCGGAATCCCAACTCTTCCCGTAACGGACGAAGCTTGTGAAGAGGCTCGCACCACTCCTCGGAGGATACGTACATGACACCTGAACGCAACGCAGCACTTCGGGCGTCTTCCCGATCCATCTTACCCGTATCTATCCCCGCTTCCTTTAGCAGTAACGACAGCGTAACGCCCCACTTGGGCGGTAAAGGATCACTCCCGTGCAAAGTCACCGGTAATCCGGCCGCCGCAAGCACAAACGCAACCGGAAACGTCGCCAAGAACGACTTGGTCCGCCCGTCATAAGGGCCGGCACAGTCCAATCCGTCCTGAAATACGGAGAAACGTTCAGCACTGTTACGGCATGCATGAACAAAGGCTTCCAGTTCCTCAACGTTTTCCATTTTCATTCGTTCAGCCATTAGAAACGCAGCCGTCTGGGCAGGGGAAACCTCCTGTTTCAGGATTTTCTCTGCAACGGTCAATGCCTCTGTATAGTTCAGATCACGCGAGCCTCGTTTCCCACGTCCGACTTCTCGGAGTATGTGAGACATATCCATGGAGAATCCTCCTTCCAAATTAAGACTGGAGCAGTTGATGTGCCTTCACAATTGCTGTCGCTACGTCGACCATCCGTTTGCGTTCATCCATCGCTTTCTTACGTAACAGGTCATAGGCTTCGGCCTCGGAGATCTGCTTCAGGTCACTAAGAATGGCCTTCGCCATATCAATCCACTTTCGATCCTCCAGCCTGGATTGCAACTGCTTCCGTTCTTGCTCCCACTGTTTACGTTCCATGTAGCGCCGAGCTGCAAAGTGAAGCGTCCAGTGGATCTCGGGCCCGGTCATGGATGGTGTAAGTATTCCATCAAATGAAGTTTCGACCTCGCAGGATTCTGCGGAGGAAGAGGCCGTATCTGGCCCGCACCACCAGAGCAGCGGGGAATCCGCCTTCCCCTTTCCCAGGCAGTTCACCCAGTACTCCACATCAGCCAGCGACAGATGCAGGATGGAAGCTTCCGCCTCACGGGCGAGCTTCAACGCATCCGCTTCACTGCCTGCCACCTGTACATGGTACCCGTTCGCTCCCAGCAGTCTCTCCGGTGTCAGAGGGATTGCATCGGACGAATCAGCTATCGTCGATTGTATACGGATGACCAATAAAGATCGCATGATGGAGCAATCCCTCCCTAATTACGTATAATTAGAATCGCTTTATTTAAGGCATTAACACATGAAAGCGCTATATATGTTATATTACCTGACAAAAAATACAGATCAATCTGATTTTACAATTGATTTCGAGATAATGAATACAAAAATTATGACGGATCGTCCTACTAGCCAAAAAGAGTGAAACACTAATCATGACACCTTTTCTACAATTTATGTAGTGACCGGTGCACTATTTTTCACTAAAAAATTCATTTTTATGAATATATATCCTTAAAACCTCTTCGATCATTCGTGTTCCAATAAATTCATGTAAACATAATTAACTTTAAATTTCAAATACTTTTTTGTGTCAACTATATTGACATGGGTGGATCGATCTTTTATAGTTAAGCCATAACAACTCCATATTTGAATCGATCACAGTTACAACGGCGTAGCTGGTTGAAACGGCAATGAAGCCTGTTTTGCAATCTCGGAGCAAGGGATGCGTATGTATATGCGCAGTCCTCCGAGGCATAACAGGCTTTTTCGATTTTAGAGACAAGGTTTCGAGGCAGTATGCAGAATGGACCTAAGGGGGCTAATCATAATGAGTACAACGAAAAAACTGGTGCTGGTCGGCAATGGCATGGCGGGAATCCGCACAATCGAACATATCCTTAAGCTTGCTCCGCACGCTTATGAAATTACAGTCTTCGGCGCAGAGCCACATCCCAACTACAACCGGATCATGTTATCCTCTGTATTGGCTGGCGGAACATCCATCGAAGATATTGTAATCAATGAGTGGAGCTGGTACGGAGATAACGGCATTCAGGTATACCCGGGTGACCCGGTCGTTCAGATCGATACCGAGCGCAAGGAAGTTGTATCTCAGAATGGTGTACGCGCAGCCTATGATGAGCTAATTATGGCAACCGGTTCACAGGCGTTTATCCTCCCGCTTCCCGGTGCTAACAAGGAAGGTGTTATCGGCTTCCGTGATATTAAAGACTGCGAGACCATGATGGCTGCATCGCAAAAGTATCGCAAAGCGGCCGTCATTGGAGGCGGATTGCTGGGACTGGAGGCGGCGCGCGGGTTGCTCAATCTGGGCATGGACGTTACGGTCATCCATATTAACGGCCATCTGATGGACCGGAATTTGGATTTGCCAGCAGGCCTGATGCTCCAGCGTGAGCTTGAAGAGCAGGGCATGAAGTTTCTTTTGAATAAACATACCGAAGAAATCACAGGCAAACATCGAGTGAAAGCCATTCGTTTCACCGATCAGTCGGTACTTGAGGCTGACCTGGTTGTCATGGCTGTCGGGATTCGCCCTCAGATTGAACTGGCTCGGAAAGCCGGCCTTGATGTCAATCGGGGTGTCATTGTAGATGATTATATGCATACCAGCATCCCTGGTATCTCTGCCGTAGGCGAATGTGCAGAACACCGCGGGATTGCCTACGGACTGGTTGCTCCATTATATGAACAAGGTATGGTACTCGCGAAACGCCTGGCTGGTGCGGCAACCGAAGGATATGAGGGGTCGGTCACGTCTACCAAGCTGAAAGTATCCGGTGTGGACGTATTCTCTGCCGGACAATTCAAAGACGCCGCTGACACTCGCAGCATTCGTATTCAGGATGATGTCGATGGTGTGTACAAAAAGATGGTGATCAAAGACGGGCAGTTGATTGGAGCTGTATTGTTCGGAGATACCACAGACGGCGCATCGCTGTTTTCCCTCATTAAGAGTGGTGAGAGCATCAGCGGTCGTGAGAAGGAAATTTTGCTCGGCGTACCTTCCGGTGGTTCAGGTTCAGGTCCGTCCGTCGCAGAACGCATGGCCAGCATGCCGGATGATGAGATCGTCTGTGGTTGCAACGGTGTTACCAAAGCTTCCATTGGAGATGCTGTGCTGAATAAAGGCTGTAACACCCTTGGTGCAATTAAATCCTGTACCAAAGCTTCGGCTTCCTGCGGTGGATGCAAACCTATTATTGAGAACCTGCTCACGTATTATGCGGGTGATAATGTAGGCGAACAGACCAAAGAAGGAATCTGTGGTTGCACATCCTACGATCGGGATGAGATTGTTGCACAGATCAAGGATATGGGCCTGAAAACCGTCAAGGAAGTCATGAATGTGCTTGGCTGGAATGAGCCTGAAGGTTGCTCCAAATGCCGCCCTTCCCTGAACTATTATCTCGGAATGATCTGGCCGGCTGAATACACAGATGAGCGCCAATCCAAATTCACCAATGAACGTTACCACGCCAACATCCAGAAGGATGGTACGTATTCCGTTATCCCTCGGATCTATGGTGGTGTTACTTCCCCGGCTGAATTGATCAAGATTGCGACTGTCGCAGAGAAATACGATGTTCCGATGGTGAAGTTCACGGGTGGACAACGACTCGATCTGCTCGGTGTACAAAAGGAGAACCTGCCGAAGATCTGGGAAGAGCTCGATATGCCTTCCGGTTTCGGTTATGGCAAGGCACTTCGTACCGTGAAGACGTGTGTTGGCAATACATTCTGTCGATTCGGTACACAGGACTCCATCGAGATGGGCATTCGTCTGGAGAAAAAACTCGACAAAATGGTGGCGCCGGCCAAAGTGAAACTCGCTGTCTCCGGATGTCCGCGGAACTGCGCGGAAGCAACCATCAAGGATCTGGGTGTTGTCGCAATCGATGGTGCATGGGAGATTCATGTTGGTGGTAACGCCGGAGTCAAAGTTCGTACAGCCGAGCTGCTCTGCACAGTGAAGACCGATGCGGAAGTGGAAGAGTGGACTTACGCCTACCTGCAATATTATAGAGAGAACGCCAAATGGAATGAGAGAACAGCGGCTTGGATTGAACGGGTAGGTCTGGATCACGTGAAGGAAGCATTAGCGGATCGGGATGTACGTCTCGCTCTGATCGAACGTTTGGAAGTTACATTGGGTCACACAGTCGATCCTTGGAAAGAAATCCTTGAAGACGAGAAGTTGCGCAAGAACTTCACCCCACTGTCCGGTGCCGAGCCGGTAACTCATTAGAATAGGAGGAACAGCGATGAACAAATTCCGGATTGGACACGTTGCGGATATTGATGAAAAGGGAGCACGGACCTTCCTGGTACAGGATACCGAAATTGCAGTATTCAAACTGAGCGACGGCAGTCTGCACGCCGTCGAGAATCGCTGCCCTCACAAGGGCGGCAAGCTTTCGGAGGGCATGGTATGCGGAACAGCCGTTCATTGTCCCTTGCATGATTGGAAGATTGATCTGCGCAACGGCAAGGTACATGAGCCTGACGAAGGCTGCTTGAATACCTACAAAACCGAAGTGGACGGCCACAGTGGAGAAATCTACATCACAATTGCAGGTTAAAGGCTAGAGATACCCTGACATCAAGGAGGCGTGCGCGATGGATTTTGTTAAACCTGCAGAAGTGCTGCAATCGATGGTCGAAGCTGGTGAGAGCAAAGCCAGAATGAATCGGGTACAGATGCTGATTCGCGGTTTTCTGGCAGGGGCTATTCTTGCTTTTGCTACCACAATGGCATATACCGCTGTATCTCAAACTTCCGTTGGTTTGGCAGGTGCACTGATATTCCCCGCGGGGTTCGTCATTATTATTCTGCTGGGCCTTGAATTGGTGACAGGAAACTTTGCGATGCTTCCACTCGCAATGATGAAACGCAGAATCACATGGATGGATATGCTCCGTAATTATTTCTGGGTGATCACAGGTCATCTGCTTGGATGTGCATTCTATGTTCTGTTATACGGCATGACCATTACCAAGATGGGTACGGATATGAGCAACCCTCTAATTCAAACGCTGATCCAGACCAGTGAAGCCAAAACATTGGGATATCAACACTTGGGCGGAGCTGGCATTGTACTGGTGATCATCAAGGCCATTCTATGTAACTGGATGGTCACACTCGGGGCAGTGATGGCGATGACATCCACGTCTACCCTGGGCAAAATCGTAGCGATGTGGCTGCCCATTACGATATTTTTCGCCCAAGGTTTTGAACACGCTGTGGTGAACATGTTTGTCATTCCGGCAGGCATGATGCTTGGTGCACAGGTCAGTCTCGCTGACTGGTGGCTGTGGAACCAGATCCCGGTGTTGGTGGGTAACCTCATTGGCGGAGCTGTATTTACAGGCCTTGGTCTATATGCTGCCCATCATTGGGGAAATCCGATAAAGCTCACATCCTCCAAACTGGCAACCATTCAGGGTGGTCGTTCAGGATTGGCAAGTTCCGATGTTGCACCGAAGATGGGGACACGATCATGAGCCGGGGCCTGGTCAGTATTGTTGGCGCAGGTCCTGGCGACCCGGATCTGATTACGGTAAGAGCCCTGAAACGTATTCAATCCGCAGATGTCATTATGTACGATCGGCTTGTGAATGATCAATTGCTCGCTGAGGCTCGTGAAGGAGCACTCCGCATCTACTGCGGCAAGGCGCCAGGCCTTCACTCCATGAGTCAGGAGATGATTGGACGAATGCTGGCTGCACACGCAGCAGAAGGTAAACAAGTCGTACGACTCAAGGGCGGCGATCCGTTTATCTTTGGTCGCGGTGGTGAAGAAGCGCTTGTACTGGCGGAAGCAGGGATTGCATTTGAGATCATTCCCGGCATCACTTCGGCTGTAGGTGCATCCGCCTCCACCCTTATTCCATTAACTCATCGCGGAATTTCTTCATCTTTCGCATGTGTCACGGGAACCGGCAGTGATGGAAATGTTTCATCCGTTCGCTGGGACCTGCTCGCCCATAGCGTGGATACACTGGTCATCTATATGGGCATTAGCCAACTCCCCCAGATCCAACATGAATTGCTTCACCATGGGAAAAGTGGACACACCCCTGCAGCTTTGATCGAACGGGGAACCACCTCGGATGAACGGATTATTACCGGCACACTTGCCGAACTTCATTCACTCGCCCTGTCACATCAAGTGAATAATCCGGCACTAATTCTGATTGGAGAGTCAGTCCTGATTCGCGAACAGCTGCTTCAGATGCAACAGGCCGTGAGCGCCTCCATGACCGGATAAGCGTTCACTTTAATCCAACAGCATACGCTCGTGAATCGTCCGACCCTTCTGTCCTGGTTCAATCAGCAGACGGGTCGGTTTGATGTTGATCAGTGCCGTAAGCTGCTCTCCCATATAATGCGCAGAATACTTAAAGCCAATTTCCGCCCAATGCATGATCACGCCAACCGTAGCAGATACCAGATAACTTAACATGATGTCGTAATTAATCGTATGCTCGCTATCTTCGGTCACCAATACAAAATCCTTGGTTAGATACGTTCTAAACATATTGCACAGCCGGGAATTCATATCGGAATGCATCGTGATTAATGCACGGAAGATATCCTGATGGGCTTCAATATATTCGAATACAGGCATCGTGGATGGCAGCAATGCAGTCATATCCACTTCTTTAAGCTGTGCGTATGGTGCTGCATAAGCTTGTCCTACTCCCTGCATGAAATCATCCAGTATGAACTGCAACAACTCCGGTTTGCCGGGAAAATGTAAATAGAAGGTTCCGCGGTTATAATCCGCCCGCTCCGTAATATCCCGGATGGTGAGGGCATCCGCTCCCTTCTCCAATATCAAAGAAACCGCCGCAGCGATGATGGCATCCTGCGTTCTTCGTGCTCTCCGGTCCTGAGGATGTTCAATAATCAACATTCTCGCCTCCTTTGTTCATTATTGTAAACTAAATGAACACCGCTTACATCACTGTCCGATAGCTGACATATGCGCTGTCAATGATTATTGTCACATGGCTATGTATATCTTAACATTGAGACAGGAAAGATAGACGACAGGTTGAAACTTTTTTTGAGAAATACCTGCCAATAATGAATAAGGAGCGAGTATATCATGAGTACATCGTATACACATACAGCCGTTATTACAGGAGCAGCCGGAGGCATTGGTAAAGAATTGGCACGCCGCCTCGCTGAGCGTAAAATCAATCTGGTTCTGGTCGACCTGAATGAAGAAGCCATCCAACAGACAATTGCTGATCTGAACATCGACAAAGAGCACGTCATCGCCGTAAAAGCGAACGTATCTCAAGAAGCCGACGTGAAAAACTATGTGCAAAAAGCATTGGATGCGTTTGGCCGAATCGATTATTTTGCCAACAATGCCGGGATTGAAGGTCCAACAGGGCTGATCGAAGACCTAAGTGTTGAAGCACTGGATACGGTCTATAACGTCAACATTCGTGGAGTATTCCTGGGTCTGCAAAATGTCATTCCTGTGATGAAAAAACAAAAATCCGGTGCGATTCTCAATACCTCTTCCCTTGCGGGTCTGATGGGTGCACCTGCTGTATCTCCATATATTATGTCCAAACATGCCGTAGTTGGTCTCACGCGTACCGCCGCAAATGAATTGGCACCTTATAATATTCGGGTTAACGCTGTATTGCCAGGCACAATCAACACACGCATGATGCGCCAGATCGAAGCAAATTCCGGTAATGTGGAAGATTATCAATCAGCAACCGTATCCAGCATTCCAATGGGCCGTTACGGTGAACCGGAAGAAGTTGCTGCGGTAATGAACTTCCTGTTGTCCGAAGAAGCATCCTATGTAACAGCTTCCCTCTACACTGTAGATGGCGGTATGATGGGTCAATAAGAAGCTGTAAACTGTAGGAGTTATACCGACAAGTATCCCCCAAGGGATGCCTGGTCACTACAATCTAAAAAAGGCCTCAACACCACAGTATTGTGGAGTTGAGGTCTTTTTCACAGTACGATACTTAGACTTAGCATGCTAAAGGCTGCACATATAAAATGTTACTTTTGAAACAGCCATTAACGCCTCGTTGCACATTGTGATCACTCAAACGAACCTAGGACACCTTATATCAGCTAATAGAGCTTATTTCCCGAACTAACGAATCTCCAATCGAGCGAGAAATACCCGAATAAGGCGTGTCAGGTTCATTAAACTTTGCTTACGCTGAATTTAATCGACGTACCCCGCGTGACCCTTGTCCATCAAGTAGTCCATCTCAGCATCCAAAATGCTTTCCACGGTCAACTCATCCAGCTTCACATCTTTGCGACTAAGGATGTAGTCAGCCAGATCATCGCCGTCAATATCCACATCGTTACCTTTGGCATTTTCATGCGCCTTGTTGATGTACGCTTGCTCATGCTTCAGTACAAGGGCGATGTTCGCCTGGCTTGCCTTCATTTTATCTGCAATATACTGCATCATTTCTTGTTCATTAATTGCGTTTGCTTCTGCCACGTTCAGTTCATCTCCTTGATTCATACATACTGTTGCCATTGTAGCATAGGTTAACCCATTACAGGCAGAACTTATGCCTAACGAATGATTATAGAGCGGCAGCGAGGGTTAGTGTAGGGAAACCGCAACGCAGGTAAAATACTTTATTCTCATCTAGGTGAAAATAAGACGTTAATGCATCATAGCGAGTTGGGAGTTCAACTCTACGCCAGCGCATCACTCCAACTCTACGACAACCGTACGTAAAATGTAGCGCCCTCTCCGACCACACTTCGGGCGTAAATCTCTCCTTTGTGCTGATCCACAATGGACCGAGCAATCGCCAATCCCAGACCATGTCCACCATGTGTGCGGGCTCTGGACGAATCCGTACGATAGAATCGATCAAAGATCCGATCCAGATGTTCCGGTGCAATACCTTCCCCTGTGTTAGACACGGCCAGCATGACATCATTATTCTGTTTCTGTAGCGTAACGTTTACGGCCCCTTTTGGACCGGAATACTTCACCGCATTATCGAGCAGGATCAGAATGACCTGTTTGATCTGCTCACTGTTCCCATGAACCGTAAGATTCGGCTCAATGTTGTAATCAAGGGAGATGTTTTTCTCAAAAATAACGGCTTCCATTGGCAAAATAATACTCTCTACCGCATCACTCATATTAAACTTCGCATGAATCATCGTCGAGCGCGAGTCGTCCATCTGTGTCAGATAGAGCAGATCATTCGTAAGTCCAGTCATGCGCTCGGTTTCCGACTTGATATAGTGAAGCCACTTCGCCTGGTTCGCTATGGTATCCTCCTGATTCCCCAGTAACACGTCAGCATTGGTATTAATGATCGCCAGAGGTGTCTTCAGCTCATGTGAAGCATCACCGATGAATTGTTTTTGTTTCTCAAATGCTTCTCTAACCGGTGCAATGGAGCGATTCGCAAAATAACGGCTCAGGAAGTAGATCACAATCAGCATGACCAGTCCAACAACAGCAAACGTATAGATCAGATTGGTCAGAATGCCCTGTTGTGCCGTCACATCAATGAATACGATCATGTGCCCGTCACCGCTCGGATCAACCACATAGGCCCAGTCTGTTCCATCCAGCGCAAATTGTCCCGTCTGCCGTTCCGAATCACCAACTTTATCCCGATCCACTTTTTGCAGGGCCTCGGTGAAGAAGGTTTCTTCCATATCAAAACGGGAATGGGTATCCATGATTTGCCACTGGCTATCCGTCTTGATCATGAACGAAACGGAACGTGCAGGTGGTGAGTTGGGGTCACCTCCCGGTCCTCCATTATCACCACCCATGGCATTGGAAGGTTGCGAATCTGAACCGGAACCTGAGGCACCTGTACCAGAACCTGATTCAGAGCCCGTCCCCATTCCCCCACCTTCTCCGCGTGGCATCTTGGATGAATTATAAGGACTGTGGTAGAAATCAGACACCTTGTACAACTCCATATTCGTCTCCCGTTGCACATTCTGATACGTAATCGTATAGATCGTCGCAAATGCCACCAGCATCATAATGGAGATGGACACCAGATTCACGATCAGGAATCGATTCCGGAGTTTCTTGAACATCAGGACGTCACCTCAAGCACATACCCCACACCCCGAATCGTATTAATGCGAACAGCCGAGTTCAGAAAGGTTAATTTTTTGCGTAAAAATGAGATGTACACCTCCACATTGTTATACTCCACTTCCGAATCGAATCCCCACAACTTCTCAATAATCTGCTCTTTGGAGGTAATCGCCTGTTTGCGGGCAATCAACAGCTCCAGCAGTTCATTCTCCTTCAGATTCAACTTGATCTCCTTCCCCTGTACGCTCAGCTTCAACTGAGTTGTGTTCAGTTCCATGTCGCCAAATTTCAGTCCGTCCTCCGGAACCACTTCGCCCTTCCGCCTTAAGGCTGCACGAATCCGGGCCAGCAATTCTTCTGTGGCGAAGGGCTTGGCGATATAATCATCGGCACCATAATCGAGGCCTGTGACTTTGTCCGATAGTTCACCTTTGGCCGTAAGCAGAATAACTGGCGTATGATTCCCTTCACTGCGGAGTTTCTTCAGGACGGTGATCCCGTCCATCTCCGGCATCATGATGTCGAGTAGTAACAGGTCGTAGATGCCGCTCTGCGCATAATCGAGTCCTGATCTGCCGTCGTGGACCATGTCCACGGAGTAGTTGTTCTTTTTCAAAATCTGAGATACTGCCTCTGCCAAATGAACCTCATCTTCCGCAATTAATATTCTCATCATCTATTCATTCCTCTGCTTGAATTATTCGTCTTCATTAAACTCTTTATGGTATCACCTATTCTATCAATTAAACCTTGAATCAATCTTAATATTTTTTTGGGACAGCAACTATATAAACTGAACAAAAGAATATTTACACTTGCCACTACGATGACAGATTAACCTTCCAATCGCTGTTATCCCCAGATTTTTTGATTCCCTTTTGAGAGGTGAAAATCCAGGGATAAAGGCGAACGCTCCGCTTTTTCAGGTTATTTCTGTCCTCTCCGTTCTCGTGTAAATGTTTAGTTCAATTTTTATATTATAGGAAGGTAAAAAAATGTTAACGCAATGTAAAACCATTTAAGATTCATTCAAGGTTGGCCCTCTAAGATACAGACATGGAAGCAATACACGATGCAACAACACATACAACCCACCAACGAAAGGACTGAATCCCACATGGCAATTGAAGTATTCAACCGATATGAGAGCAAATACCTCCTGACGGATGAACAGTACGCCCATTTCTACAATGACTTGCTGAAATACATGGAGCTGGATGCCTACAACAAAAAACATGAGTACTACTCCATCAGTAACCTGTACTTCGACACTCCACAGGATTCACTGATCCGCGCCAGTCTCTCCAAACCAAAATACAAGGAGAAACTGAGACTGCGGGCGTATGGAGTACCTGAAGAAAATGCCAAAGTATATCTGGAGATCAAAAAGAAAGTCTTCGGCCTGGTGAACAAGCGCAGAACCGCCTTGAAGCTGGATGAAGCTTACGAATTCGTTCGTTCAGGACAGGCACCGGAGCTGGCAGACTATATGAACAAACAGGTTGTGGAAGAGATCAAATACTTCCTTCGCCTCTACGATCTTGAACCGAAAGTGTATCTGGCGTATGAACGCAAAGCACTCTTTGACAAGAACAGCCGGGATCTCCGCATTACCTTTGACACCAACATTCGCAGCCGCAGATACGATCTGAAGCTGGAACAGGGAGATTACGGTGAACCGCTCGTGAAGGACGGAAGGTGGCTGATGGAAGTAAAAGCCGAGAAAACGGTTCCGCTGTGGCTGTCGCAGCTGCTCTGTGAGCATGGTCTCTACCGCACCGGATTCTCCAAATACGGCAACGAATTCAGACATCTGGTGAGAACAACCAACCTGAATTACCAGACGGAGCGCATTCTTGTTCCAGGTACTGACTTCAACCCATCCATAGAACAAGAACAAGATAAAACGATAATAGAAAGAGAGCGTGTCTTATATGCTTGATTCACTATTCAGTTCCGCCCTAACCGATACCAACCTGACGTTTAACAACGCAGTCATCACCATTGGTCTTGCCATCATTCTGGGATTAATCATCAGCCTCACGTACATGAAGACCAACCAAGCCACCTATTCTCAGAGCTTCACCCTAACGATGGTCGTCCTGCCCGTCATTGTCGCCATCATCATTCTGCTCATTGGAAGCAATATCGCCCGAGCATTCAGCTTGGCAGGTGCCTTCTCGATCATTCGTTTCCGTAGTGCACCTGGTGATCCAAAGGATATTGCATATGTATTGTTCACGATGGCTTCCGGTCTTGCCTGCGGTGTAGGCGCTTTTGGATATGCGGTGCTGTTCACCATTATCTTGTGTGTACTGATGTTTGTTCTGAGTCGCTTCAACTTCGGCGGCAAGAAGAGTCAGCTGAAAACGCTGAAAGTCACCATTCCCGAGAACTTGAGCTATGAAGAAGCACTTAATGAAGTATTCCATACTTTCAACGTACCTTTTGATCTGAAAAAAATCAGAACCACCGAACTCGGCAGTCTGTATGAGCTGGTCTACAGTGTAACCATTCACGAAAGTGTTAGCCAAAAGGAATTCCTCGATGCGATCCGTACACGGAACGGCAACCTGGATATCTCGTTAACCATGAGTCCAACAACGGAATATTAATTCTTAATTCGAAGGGAACGATCTATATGAAGAAAAACATGATAACAGGCAGCAAACTTTGGTCCATCGCCATGATTACCAGTCTACTCGCCGCATGCAGTTCACCAGCAACCACAAGCACAACCGCCAATGCCGCAACCTCAACGACAGGAACAACCAAAACGGTATCTGTCAGCGAGCAGACTTCAGTAAAATACGCAGATCTGGTCTCTCTGGATGCTGACGATACCAACATTAGCTGGAGCGAGGCAGATTCCACAACAATTAAGTTGAATGGCACCACAGCAACGGTAACCGGTTCGGGCGCCAAAGCAGCCAATGGCTCAGTAACAATTACTGAAGCGGGTACTTATGTACTTAGCGGTGAGCTAACGGATGGGCAGATTGTGGTTAACGTTGCCGATAAGGGCACCGTACATCTCGTATTAAACGGAGCTACGATCCATGATAATGACAGTGCCGCGATCTATATTCAGAAAGCCGGTAAAGCGGTGATTACACTCGAAAAAGGAACCAAGAATACCGTTTCCGATGGTAAAACATATGTGTACGCCGACGCTACAACAGACGAGCCGGATGCTGCAATCTTCAGCAAAGCAGATCTTACATTCAACGGTGCAGGTCAATTGACCGTCACAGGTAACTATAATGAAGGGATCACGAGCAAGGATGATCTGAAGATCATCAGCGGGAACATCATTGTCAAAGCAGCCGATGACGGCATCAAAGGTAAAGACATGGTCGCTATTCAAGCGGGTACGATTACTATTGAAGCCGAAGGTGACGGCATCAAATCCACCAATGACACGGACACCACCAAAGGTTTCGTTGCCATCGCAGGAGGTACCTTCGATATTCAAAGTGGTAACGACGGTATTCAAGCCGAAACCGCACTCGTTACGGATGGCGGCACATACAACATTGTGACTGCTGGCGGTAGCGCCAATGCTCCAGCCAAAGTCGAAGAAGGTCCATTTGGTGGCGGTGGCGGCGGATGGGGTGGCGGAACACCTCCAACCGATATGGGCACACCACCAGATGGCGAACCTCCTGCAGATATGCCAGAGATGCCTAATAACACTGGTACCAATGCAGGTGCTAATACAAACAGCGCAACATCCAGCTCTGCCAACACAACAGCAACAACAAATACCGATACCAATGCCGATGCGGACACTGCTGCAACAGCAACCGAGTCCACAAGTGCCAAAGCGCTCAAAGCAGGTACAGACCTTACGGTGAATGGCGGTACGTATACCATTGATTCTATGGATGACTCCCTGCACAGCAACAATAACGTGACAGTCAATGACGGAACATTCAGCATTGAATCCGGTGATGACGGCATTCATGCCGATCAGGAACTGACGATTAACGGTGGCACCATCACGATTGCGAAGAGCTATGAAGGACTTGAAGGAGCAATCATCACCCTGAACGATGGGGATGTGGATGTAACAGCATCCGATGATGGCGTCAATGCTGCAGGTGGCGAGACGGAAACAGATGCGAACACAGCGGCAAGTACAGATAGCACTACTACAGCAACGGATGCTGCTACGACATCCAACATCTCTGTAACTGAAACGACAGGCACAACATCGACTACCGATCAGACATCCCAAGGTACAGATGCTACTCAGCAAGGACGTGGACCGGGCGGAATGGGAGCAGCGAGTAATAACGAGTTCCACATTAACGGCGGTACACTTACCGTGAACGCAGGTGGTGACGGACTGGATTCCAATGGTTCCATTAATATGACTGGTGGTACGGTTATTGTGAACGGACCAACGGATAACGGTAACGGAGCATTGGATTATGACGGTACATTTGAAATCAGCGGAGGATACCTCGTAGCTGCCGGAAGCTCTGGTATGGCACAAGGTACATCCGATGCGTCTACGCAAAATACCATTGTAATGACGTTCCCTGAAACGCAAAAAGCTGGAACACTTGTCCATGTACAAGACAGCGAAGGCAATAACATCTTGACCTTTGCTCCGGCAAAAGATTATCAGACTGTGGTTGTCAGCTCCCCGGATCTGAAAAAAGATGGCTCTTATGTGATCTACTCCGGTGGTACGTCTACAGGTAAAGCGGTGGATGGACTCTACACAGACGGTACCTATAGTGGCGGAACTCAAGTGGTTGCATTCGAATCGACCAGTAATGTGACTTGGGTAAATGAATCTGGTGTAACGACAGCCAATACAGGTATGGGCGGTCCTGGCGGAGGCGGTCGACAAGGCGGCTTCGGAGGCGGCAGAAACAGATCCCAATCCGGTACAACATCCGACAGCACAAGCTCTACAGGTACTACAGATTCGACAAAATAATATCATGTCCTGAGCCATAGAGCATAACTCGCTTCTCAGGCGCAGGCGAAACAAAAAAGGCTCCGAATTCACGTTATGTGAGTTCGGAGCTTTCTTTCGTTATTATTCTGGAACCAGAATTACAGCACTCTGCTTAAGGGGGAAGTCGATGTACTCCTTTTCTCAGAACGTGTAGACATACACCTTGGTACGCAGGGCATCCCGGCATGTAATGGTACGTAGGGGTTCTTTACCCGGTAGTGCAAAACAGACACTAATCACCTTGGCGCCCGGCGGAAGCTCTCGACTGAACTTGTCCAGAAGCCGGGTCATGGCTCCAGGGTACAGATAACAGATTACACAATCCGCATGTTCATAGGAACCGGTGTAGATATCCCCGTGCATGAACCTCAGTCTGCCCTTGAGAGAGTGCTTCTTTCCCTTGGCTCGACGTAAGCGAACACTGAGATACGCAATTAATTGGGAAGACCATAAGGGAATTCTCGAATTCTCAATTCCAGTCAGCCTCTTACCAGGGCAATGCCTTACAACATCCAGTCCCAGTGTACCCCATCCAGAACCTGCTTCAAGCACATCGCCGTACCCGGGTATCCGGTTCACCTCTTGAATGACCACCTGCCTGACGCGGCCGGATGTGGGCATCGGGGAAATCCCGTTTTTCCAACTAACAAGTACGATGGATATGACACCTATCAATATCACCACGGCAATCAGCCATGGAATCAGGTAAATGATGAACATGAACTCATCCCTTTGTTATGACTCATTCATTCCGGCACATGAGACTTCATATATACACCCTTTTTATATACGGACTTGATGGTAAAGTGTACACCAAGCTTGCGATTCGTCCGATAGATCAGCGAGTTAATCTCGTCGATCCCTACCGCTTCACTCTCCAGCATGCTCCGCTCCGGCCACACCTGAGCCACAATCTGTTCCCTTGTCACAAAGTGGTCAAGTTCGCTGTACAGCAGCTTGAACAGCTGATATTCCTTCTTGGACAGCGGAATCTCCACTTCACCAATCTGCACAGTCTGCAAGTGATCCTGCAAACGTACACCCTCACCCAACAGATCCGAAACCCGATATTCCCTTGTCTCTCCAAGATCCCCTTCAGCGCGAAGCTGGATCAAACCGTTGACGAGCGTCAGGCTGTCTCCTTCGCCGAACGGGTATTTCTCATAGGGAACGAGGCGCTGCCCGTTTAGTTCGGTTCCATTTTTGCTATCCAGATCCTCAATCCATAACTGCTGCTGTACATCATAATGAATGCGACAATGCCGCTTCGATATCATCTGATTATAGACAGACAAGTCCAATTCATTACCGCCTGTATAACGTCCAACCGTAATGGAGCGACCCTGGCTTACATAAGCGAACGAGCCGTCACTTTCCTGCCCTGGCGTACGAATGACGATTTTTGCCGTCTCCCGCATGTTATTCTCCCACCTTCAAACTCGATCTCTATATACATCTCGTTAACAATAATGATAAATTCATCAGATTTGTTCCATTGTTTGCACCGCTATAGTTCAATATAGTGATATTCAGGAACGATTTATATTTGCTTCTACTCACTCTACTATACCAGACGTTGTGCTTTTTTTCTCATGACAGCCGGATATCTACTATAGCTCATTCAACAAGAGAGGTACCTTCTAATGAATAAAAAAAACATTTTCATATACGTGCTACTCGCCTTCGCCTTGTCCATGACATTAACCGTGCTCTCCCGTATGAACGATGATGGCGGAGAATCACTGAAAGGCACATCAGCTGCCGAAACCTCATGGTTACAAATGAAGATCCAGCCCTGAGTCTACTCTATTATAACGTGATCTCCGCGCAAAACGTTTCACGAATGTCATATTAGGCTATCGCATTGAATCCAAATTAAAACAGATCAATAAGGCCCCAGATTGCTGGTCACAGCAGCCCGGAGCCTCATTTTAATATAAAAAATCTATATTACACGAAAGATCGTCTATCCGTTGAACAACAGAGGTAACGGGTTATTTCCCATAGCGAAGTGAGGTGGACAGCAGATTCCCACTATCTCACCGACACGCACGTCAATGTCGTTTCTTTCTCGCGCCGAATTTCCTCCACGCATATATGATAAGAGCTACAGGGCCCGCAAGCCATAACAGCTGCCATAGCATGATCTTCATGTCGAATCCCATTTCAAGATCCCCTCCCCATATCATCGTAAATGCGACTTCGGTCGTTCAAAATCAAAGTCAGTCTTGTTCCTCCTCAGGAACAGTCGGTTCGTCGTCAGGCTTCGCTGTCTCCCTGGACTGTATTTCCTCCATCCGGCTGGACACCTTCTGATACAGATAGGATATCCCAA
Source organism: Priestia sp. FSL H7-0729 (assembly GCF_038005685.1). Lineage (NCBI taxonomy): Bacteria > Bacillati > Bacillota > Bacilli > Caryophanales > Bacillaceae > Priestia > Priestia sp. FSL H7-0729. Next base: position 276,147 of record NZ_JBBOTQ010000007.1, on the reverse strand, counting down.
GCAATAGCACACCGAAGCTGAAGTAGGCAAAGATTTTGCTGCCCGAGGTAAGCATACCCACATCGTAGAACACCATTTTACCGGTGGCGAACAACGTCAACCCAAGACCCAGACGCCGAATCATCACATATTTTCTACGGAAGCCATACGCAATATAGAGAATTGCCAGCAGCAGGTAGATCAGGCTGAACATCAGCCCCACATCAGCCCACTGGAACTGGATCGTCAGGAATACGGTGATGACCCCTAGCAGATATACCCCTGCGATCACCGGGTACCATTCAATGCTCTTGAACTGCCTGCGGATGCCTGCAATCAGCAGATCCCTTCCTGCAAAGAATACCCCTACGTTAAAGATGATTAGCACCAGCAAACCCACAATCTCTGCCGCTGTATGCTGCTGAACTTCCGGCTGAAGCGCTGGCATGGTTAAGGTGACAGCCAGTGCAATACAGCAACCAATGGCATGCAGGAAAGTGGTATACATCTGTACGTATGGATCACGCAACAACTTCACTTTACTCAATCCATAGGCCAATGAAATGGTGAGTGCTGCAAACATGAGCAGTTTGTAGAACATGTATAACAGGAACGTCCCATCCACAGCTCTGGTATACAATTCATTCGATTCATACAGCACGTATAACCACAGATTGGCGAGTGTCACATACTTGAATCCGTTCAGGAAGCCCAGTTCCAGCGGGCTGTAGTTGAATCTCTCCCTGACCGATGAGCTGTTGTGAACTGCCCAGGCATAATACAGTGTAATCAGCAGGGTCCCGAGTGTGATGCTGGAGTATTTTAACATGAAGTAAGAACGTTCCCCGATGAAGAATAGCGCCAGCAAGTCATAGTACACGAAAGTGATTAGACATAGAAGCACAATACCCCATCCGGCACGTTCCACCGACTTGAACCGCTTCAGATGTCCAAGCGTAACTAGCAGAACCCCTTCAATTAACCAGCCCATCGATAACCACTTGGCCCCGAACTGGAATGGAATAATCAGAATGGCAAAGGTCAGGGAAGTGATATAGAAGAGCAGAGTCGTCTGTTTCTCCTGAGCCATATTGCGCTGAACGAATCGTGCGAGGCCCAGATACACCAGGCAGAAGATTAATGCCAACAAGCCCTGAGCATCATTCCAATCCGCCACATCAAATAACACGTATAACATCAGGCAACTGATGGTCGTATTCATAGCGAGCAGAGCGAAATCCCACCAGGTTAACTTCATCCGATGTTTGAACGGATATGCCAGTGTAATGCCCAGATATAATGCAAACGTCACAATGGAATACAACATGCCAATCTTCTCACTTGGCGACAGCCACAAGAGGATGAGCATGGATGGTGTGTTGAACAGGAAACTGATATAGTGCACCACCGGCCATCGTTTGCCAAACGAAATGAACACAATAATGCCGTTTAGGAGCAGCAGATAGATCATGGCTACATAAACAGCGGTGCCCTCAAGCCCGAACGAGAACATGTAGGAGAATAGCGGAAGATATCCGCCCACCAGACCGAGTGAACAGATGGTCTTCGACTGATACCTTAGGGACAACAATACGGAGATTGCCGATACCAATACAGACAGGGCAAGTCCCGTATATAACCCGATAATATGCAGTAAAAAGTAACTATAGAAGATGGAGCCAAACAACACAGAGATCCCGCCACCGAGCAGGCCCATCGCAAACGTCTGCTTTTTACGGCGGAACAGCCACTCTCCTCCAGCGAGCATCAACGCACCGAGCAGGAAAAAGGCTACGCTCTTCATCTCGTCATTAAACCAGGTCGAGTATGAGTATTGGAACGCTGCCCCAACCCCCAGAATGAGGAGCAGGATGGCTACTTTGTTGATCCAGCTGAGTCCGATCTTCATCTCCATGCGGTTCTGTTTGATCCGACGTTGAATCGTCTCTTCGCTCAATCCTTCCTCCGCCATCTGCTCATATCCATTTTCCATGTGCCCACGTAGAGCCTCTTCTCGCTCCAGTACGGCTCGCTTGTGCGATTCAATGCGCTCCTTCACCTCTGCCGCAAGGTAAGCAATCCTCTCCTTCATTTGTTGGGAATCCTCTTGTAACTCCTGTGCTGCCTGGTTGTACAGCGCGTTCAGGTTGGACTTCGTTCGATGTTCATGGAATGCAACTCGGTCATTATGTACTGCTGTTTTCCCTTGAAAATAGGTCTCCATCTTCTCCCGGGATACCCGGATCAGACTGAGCTTCTCATCCAGCATCTGCTCAGATAACGCCATGCGAAGACGTGCATTCTCTTCTTCCATCTTGCGCGAGCGAAGTTCAAGCTGGTGCAGCTTGAGTTTGTGGGCTTCATACTGCTCCTGTAACTGTTCATTCTTAACAATTAGGTCATCGGACTGGTATTCCTGGAGCAAAGCTTGATATGCCTTCGCCAGCTGTTTCTGCTGCTCCTGAACCTGCCCAAGCCGATCCTTAAAATCCTTCATGAGCTTCCTCCGTTGGTTGATGTTTATTCTTTTCCCTATATTTTACTATATGTATGCCTTAAAAAGAGGTTTAAACATTAGATATATCCGTACAACATTGCATCCAAAGAATTACGAACGCAAAAAAGCCGGGAAGCAACAGCTTCTCCGGACTTTTATTCATATGAGTATTTTATACAGATCGAGGCTTATGCAGCATCACTCGTCTCTGACTGTTCGGTTGATTCGGGTTCAATAATCTCGGTTGCATCAGGATCCAGCCAACTGGCGATCATGCCACGTACATACTGCAGATCGTCCTCCGACAGATCGTAGTACCATGTGCCACTTCGCATCGCACCTTCCCCCTTCAGCATGTAGTTACTGATCGTGGGTATACTGTCTTTCATATATAAGGACTCGGCGAATTTCAAGATAAAGTCCGAGGTCATGTTGGTTGTAAAATTCGATCCGGCTATCTGGATGACGTCCGGGATCTTGGTCAGATTTTTGACCTCCAGCGCACGATTCATGAAGGCACTTAAGAAAATCCGATGACGCATCGTCCGATTAAAATCGGAATCTTCCCGGTAACGCACATAACCAAGCGCCTCTTCGCCGCTATAGATCGGTTTGTTGGCTTCAACGAACAGTTTCTCATGCGCTTTTGATTTGTTCTCGATATTTTTTTTGATCGGCAGTTCCACTCCACCAACCGCATCAACAATATCCTTGAGCCCATTAAAATTAATCGCGGCATAGAAATCCACTTTGTTCCCCAGCAAATTCTCCACCGTATCCATCGCCATCTTGGCTTCACCGTGGGCGTAAGCTGAGTTAATCTTCGACTTCACATCCCGCCCGACAATTTCGGTATAGGAATCACGTGGAATGGACAACAGCAGCACTTTATTGTCTTCTGGACGGACAACGGAATAGATGATGGTATCCGAACGACTTGGTTCGTTATCGCGTTGGTCAATCCCGAGCAGCAACAGCGAGAATGGATCCGTATGTTGCACGACAGGGGCATCCTTATCGCCAGCTGGCTTAAAGGAGTCATCCAAGGCATCCTTTACTGGAGCTGAAGCAAACATATTAAAGGCGAACACGACGAGTTGCTTTTGATAAATAAATCCGAGTCCTCCGAGCACAAGCAGCACACTCAGGGAGATGATTAATGGCTTCTTCCATTTCTTCTTCGGTTTCTTCGGCTTCCGTCTTGTTAAATGTGCAGCACTGTTTTCCATCTTATCTCCTTTAATAACGGGTTCTTAGAATCATTTAACTATATTAATAACGCGTTTACAATAGATTACGTTATAATCTGCAATACAAGAGAAGGTTCAGAAGGAGCGATGAATGATGGAGTATAGACGTTTAGGCAATAGTGGTCTGCGTGTGTCGGCACTGGGGCTTGGCACCAATGCGTTTGGCAAACGCGCGGATGAAGCAGCTTCTACCCGCATTATTCATGCAGCGATGGATCAGGGCATCAACTTTATCGATACCGCCAATATCTACGCAGGTACAGAATCGGAACGCATCATTGGACAGGCTCTCACAGGTCGTCGGGAAAACGCGGTGCTTGCGACCAAAGCCGGACTTCCCCGGCATGATGGTCCCCATGGGCGCGGTTCATCCCGCTACCATCTGCAACAAGAGCTGGAACATAGCCTGCGGCGTCTGCAAACGGATTATGTGGATCTGTATCAGATCCACACTTTTGATCCACATACCCCGCTGGATGAGACACTGCGCACACTGGACGATATGGTCACTTCCGGTAAAGTTCGTTACATTGGAGCCTCCAACTACGCAGCTTGGGAGTTGATGAAGGCGCTGGGCATTAGTGAACAGAAAGGTTATGTGCGCTATATCTCCACCCAAACCAGCTACTCCTTGGCTGATCGTACACCTGAACTGGAACTGGTACCGATGTGTCTCGATCAGGGCGTAGGCATTATCCCGTATTTCCCGCTGGCAGGTGGTATTCTGACCGGTAAATATAACGGACAGACCAGTGTGCCTTCTGGTTCCAGAGCAGACACCGATCCGTCCTTCAACCGTTTTCTGCTGGAGCATAATATCCAACTGAGTGAACAAGTGAGTGCTAAAGCTGCCTCATATGGATGCTCCCCGAGTGTTCTGTCGCTTGCATGGCTACTGACACGTCCAGCTGTATCTACAGTGATTGTGGGCGCTACACGCACCGAGCAGCTGGAACATAATCTGGCTAGTCTGGACATGTCACTGCCTGATGAGCTATTGGCCGATCTGGATCAGATCAGTGACTCTTTCCGTCGCCGCGAGCCATTTGCGTCCTACCGAATCGATTGAAGCAACTGAAATAAACCTCCCGACGGATGAAGTCAGGAGGTTTATTTTAATTTTTTCATATAACACTATCTTCATTAGTATTCAGAAAAAATACCAATTCCACTACAATCTGTAGTTTAATAAATTAAAAAAATTATATAAATGGACTAGCCCTCTGATTTTTGGCGAAGAAACTCCTGCATAATCTCCATATACTCTTCCTTGCGACCATCCAACGTTTCAAAGAATGCCTTGTCCGATTCCTCGACCAGATGGATCCCCTCCACAGCCAATCGGGTACCTTCTTCGGTTGTTGTAATAATATTGGCACGCGTATCTGTCTGATGACGGGCCCGGGTAAGTAATCCTCTCTTTTCAAGAGCACGCAGAACCTGTGAAGTCACGTTAACGTCCACTTTGGCAAATTGTGCAATCTGAACCTGAGTTACACCTTTGCCTTCCTCATCATGTTCATTAAGCCATAAACAGGCGTGCAACAATACAAATTGAGGTTGTGTCAATTCGAGGGGTTCCAGCACCCTCCGTACTTCCTTTTGCCACATGGCAGTAACCTGCCATAACAGATATCCCGGACTTTCCTGTGCATTTTTATACCGTGAGCTTGTCATCTCATACCTCCATGATGTGCGACCTTATGCAACGGATTATGTACCCAACAGTCAATGAAGTAAATCCATTATTCATATAACGATGATGGAAACACATCCGTTGCAACTCTGTGTGTGTTTTTCTCACAAATGAATTAGCGCGCAGGGATAAACTGCTTCACCCATTGTCCGAATCCTTGCGGATTGCGGCTCTGTATAAGAATGGTTCCTTCTCCACGGAACCGACATACCAATCCTTCTCCACTTGTAACACTGGATAACCAGCCCTGTGAAGCTTTCTCAATCCGGTAATCTACATAATGAGGCCATGCCACCAAGTGGGCGTTATCCACGATTATTTCTTCACCTGCTGTCAGATTAATCGCATGGATTGCACCATAGGAAGACAGAAATACGGTTCCACGTCCGCTGACCTCAATAATGAAGAAACCTTCTCCTGAAAAGAGGCCTTTCTTCAGGTTCTGCATTTTGGTATTCACCTGAATGCCCTCTGTCCCTGCCAGAAATCCATCTTTCTGCACATAGAGTGAGTAGGAACCGTCCAATTCAACAGCTTCTACATCGCCCATGCTTGAAGGTGAGAGCAGAATCTCTGCCGACCCGCCCGCTGCCGTCAGTTCCTGAAAGAAAAACTTCTCCCCGCTCAGCATTCGACCAAACCCGGCAAACATCCCACCTTCTGCTGAACCCTTCAGTTCAACCGTTGGGGTCATGGATACCATCGCACCGCTTTCGGCCTTGAACCGCTCTCCCCGCTGCAAATGTACCTTGAGCATCGCAAAAGCACCATCATATAGAATCTCATAGTTCACGGTTGTACCAGCTCCCTATTGTCAGAGTTAAAATCATTGAGCCCATTATCCTCCAGCACAGCTGATTTGTCTCCATATTCCTTCACAATATGTTGATCTCCCCAATTACAGAGCGCAGTGAGAATCGGTTCAAGACTTCGCCCGTAATCACTTAATTCGTATTCTACTTTGGGAGGGACCTGATTGTATACAATTCGGTTTACGATCCCGTCGTTTTCGAGCTCTCTCAATTGCTGTGTTAACATTTTCTGCGTAATTGCGGGCATAATACGCTTGAGATCACTGGTTCGTCTTTTCCCATGTGTCAGATGACAGAGAATGACGCATTTCCACTTGCCACCGATCACCTCTAGAGTGGCTTCAACTGAGATATTGTATTTTTTTCTAACCATCACTTGCTTCCTCCCTGATGAATTGGATTACATCCGTCGCATGCTGTATAGGCACCAAAAAGTACGTAGGGTACTAAAAAGTACGTACTATTCAATCTATACTGAATAACTCATAATAGCATTTGCCGGTACGTAAATCTACATTCGGGGGAGTTGAGCAAGAAATGTTACATGATTCAAAACGCAGCACGTGGGCCCTGCTAGCTCTGGCTATCAGTGCGTTCGCGATCGGTACCACAGAATTTATCAGCGTTGGGCTACTGCCCCTCATTGCAGATGACCTGGGCATTTCCGTAACTACAGCGGGACTGACCGTTACTTTATATGCTTTAGGCGTCACTTTTGGGGCTCCTGTTCTGACCTCAATCACGTCTACCGTATCACGCAAAACGCTACTGCTTGCCATCATGATTGTCTTCATTGCGGGTAACACGATGGCTGCACTATCGACCGGCATCACCATGTTACTCATTGCACGAGTGGTGTCCGCTCTGGCACACGGAGTATTCATGTCCATCGGCTCGACGATTGCCGCCGATTTGGTACCTGCTAACCGCAGGGCAAGTGCCATTGCCATCATGTTCTCCGGTCTAACCATTGCCACAGTAACCGGTGTACCTCTCGGTACACTCATCGGTCAGCATTGGGGCTGGCGCGCTGCATTTATCCTGATTGTTGTGGTTGGCATCATCGCGATGATTGGAAACCTCATACTCGTGCCATCCACGTTGAAACGAGGAACGAGAACGGCATTTCGGGATCAGCTGAAGCTGGTTACAGGTGGACGCTTGCTGCTTGCTTTTGCCATCACTGCCGTTGGGTACGGAGGAACATTTGTCGTCTTTACGTATCTGTCCCCATTGTTGCATGACATCAGTGGATATTCCGAGAAAACCGTCGCGTTCATTCTGTTGTTGTACGGAATCGCCATTGCTGTCGGCAACATCATCGGTGGCAGAGCAGCCAATCGTAACCCGCTCAAGGCGCTCTTCTACATGTTCATCATTCAGACCATCATTCTGGGTGTGATGTACTTCACCGTCCCGTTCAAGTTGGCAGCACTGCTTACCATTATGGGTATGGGACTACTTGCCTTCATGAATGTGCCTGGTCTACAGATGTACGTTGTAACTTTGGCTGAACGATATGCACCACAAGCCAAGGATGTAGCCTCAGCCTTTAACATCGCGGCATTTAATGCCGGGATCGCAATAGGTGCCTATTTGGGTGGAGTGATTAATGACTCTATTGGTTTGATTCACACGACATGGGTCGGAGCTTTGATGGTTCTTGTAGCTGTAATCCTGACCGCATGGGCTAAAGTGCTGGAAAACAAGGATCAACATGCATCCATCGAAATGGAGAAAGCTTCGTTCTAAGTTTCATTCTTACTGGGCTCGCCCTTTGTCATATTGGTTCCAACCTCTGGAGGGAACCGGTTTCATATCGTATTTAATTATACTATATATGTTGAACCCAATTTGATCTACTATGATTTGATTTTGTATGATGTAATAACGGCAATACAGCTTGAAATCACTGATTTTTACACATTTGAAGGAGGAAATCTCATGACAACAGCTCAAACTGCACAACATTTACAATCCACAGTAACTCTGCATAACGGTGTTCCTATGCCTTGGTTCGGACTTGGTGTATTTAAGGTAGAAGAAGGATCTGAATTGATTGAAGCCGTGAAAAATGCGATTAAACATGGCTACCGCAGTATCGATACTGCTGCAATATACGGCAATGAAGCCGGTGTGGGACAAGCGATTGCAGAAGCTTTGCAAGAAAACAACCTGAAACGCGAAGAACTGTTTGTTACATCTAAAGTATGGAATGCGGACCTCGGATATGAAGAGACGCTTGCTGCTTTTGATACGACATTGAACAAATTGGGACTGGATTACCTGGATCTGTATCTGATTCACTGGCCTAAGGCCGGCAAATACAAAGCAGCCTGGAAAGCAATCGAAGAGCTGTACGCAGCAGGTCGCATTAAGGCTATTGGGGTAAGCAACTTCCAGATTTATCATCTCGAAGACCTGATGCAGGATGCCAAAGTGAAACCGATGATCAATCAGGTGGAATATCACCCTCACCTGACTCAGGTTGAGCTTAAAGCCTTCTGCGAAAAGCATGGTATCCAGCTTGAAGCATGGTCACCTCTGATGCAAGGTCAGCTGTTGGACAATCCAGTACTCACGGCGATCGCTTCAGCCAAAGGCAAATCGGTTGCACAAGTCATCCTGCGTTGGGATCTACAAAATGGGGTCATTACCATTCCGAAGTCCACCAAGGAACAGCGGATTATCGAGAATTCTTCCATCTTTGATTTTGAACTTTCAAATGAAGAGATGGACCAGATCAGTGCCCTGAACGAAGATGTACGTGTTGGACCTGACCCGGACAACTTCGATTTCTAATGATTAGCCTTTTGGGAGCCTGCGTTGTTTGATATTGCATAGCGAAAAACCACCGGACCAGGAGCCGGTGGTTTTTCGTCATATTCTCTTCCCTGTAGCCAAGACCCGCTAACACTGCATGTTTCATTTCAAAATGAGGTATTGCATATTTTATCTATTGGACCTGCCACAATGCAGGGACATTGGATGGTTCCCACCCAGGCAAGGAGGTGTGGGCCTGCAAACATTTATACGTCTTGCCGCTATACGTGACCAGCTGTCCTACAGTATAGGCTGTATTCGCCTGCCAGGCGGAACCGCCCGGGTTCGTCGTCACTGCTGCCGTTTTCACAGTCACTGCATTGCTCGCAGCAGAACCATTCCCTGCCGCATCCTTTGCTTTTACCGTAAATGTATACGAGGTGTCCGCAGTGAGCCCACTGATCGTTGCTGTCGTTCCGCTGACAGATGTCGCAAGTGTCGTTCCATTATACACATCATAACCCGTTACACCCACGTTATCCGTGGATGCCGCCCAGCTCAGCGTTATGCTGGATGCCGTTTGCGCTGTCGATGCCAGGTTCGTCGGTGCAGTTGGCGCTTGCGTATCACCTCCCGACTGAGTCGTAGTGCTTACGGTTACAGCATTACTTGCTGCAGACAGATTACCTGCCGCATCTTTTGCTTTGATCGTAAAGGTATACGAAGTACCCGCGGACAGGCCGCTGATTGTTGCTGTCGTTCCGTTGACGGAGGCAGCAAGATTGGCACCATTGTAGACGTTATACCCAATAACCCCTACATTATCCGTTGAAGCATTCCAAGCGAGCGTCACCGAGTTGACCGTCACACCTGTCGAGCGGGCATTTCCCGGTACGCTTGGCGCCGTCGTATCTGCTGGAGGTACTGTACCTCCGTTAGGCAGATCAGCTTTCAGTTTATTTTGGAGTGTTTTGTTCCGGTCACCGCTAAGCTCCCAGAACATCGCACCGCCGAGTCCTTTGCTCTTGATAAAAGCGGTTTTATATCCAATCGACTCCGCATCATCATAGCTAATAAAACGCTTGTTGGTCGCATTATAGAGATATGGCACCTTGGCCGTATCATTCCAGTAACGTGTGTACCCGTTTTTGTTAATGTAGTTCGTCTCCAGATCATAGAAGTCAAAGGAACCTGCTTCCCAAGTTCCAATGGACGAACCTCCCGTACAGGTCTGATACTGGCCATTGCTCGCCTGTGCGCATCCATCCCAGCCGCGGCCATAGAATGGAACACCAAGCACAAGTTTGGCGGCTGGTACCCCAGCATTCAGATGCCCTTGTGCTCCGGCAGCCACATTAAATGTATTGGCATCCGGCACCCCGGCAGCCGAAGCCACAGGGTCATAGTTCAACGGCGCGTTATGCGCGCTGACTTTTTGCCAAGCCCCGTTAAAATCGTATGTCATAATATTAATCCAATCGACGATGGAAGCTATATTGGCAAGCTCTGTATTCGCAGCATAGGTCGTCGACGCTCCACTTGCAATCGTAAGCAGATACTTCTTCCCGTCCACAGCTCCGGCAGCATCCAGCTTCTCACGGATTTTGCTCAGAAGCAGCGTGTAATTTTGCTTATCCTCAGGACGTTTGCTGTTACCATCCAGCCCGCCTGATACCGGATACTCCCAATCCAGATCCACCCCGTCAAAATTGTATTTGCGCAGGAAGTCGACGGCAGAGTTCGCAAATACCTCTCGCGTTGCAGCAGTCGCAGCCACATCAGAGAAGCGGTTGGACCATGTCCAACCCCCCACGGAGATGATGGTCTTCAGATTAGGATTGATCTGTTTCAGCTTGTTAAGCTGATTGATATTGCCTGCAATGGGTTGATCCCACGTATCCCCTGCAAATGTCTTCCCCGTATCAATCCAGGGATCGCCAAGCACGATTGTTCCATTCGGTACATTAATTGTTTGGCTTTTTTCATTCTGACAAGTCCAAGTTACCGGATTTGGCCCCGAAGGGTCCGGATTTCCATGAATACCGTTCCAGCAAATATCGGCAAATGCATAGTTGATATGCGTGACCTTGGTTGGGTCGATATCCGTTACATTGTAGTTTCTCCCGTACGCAGCCCAGGACGGATAGTAACCAACAATTTTATAAGAATCTGCAGCTGCTGCCGTAGCGGGTTGGAGCACAAAAGAAGGAATAATGACGGATAAGAGCAGGGATAGACCCAGTAAAAACGTTGCAGTCTTCTTGAAAGCAGTGTGTTTATTGAAAGGTATCATCTAATACACAACCTCCTTTGTCATTTGCGTACTCAGCCCGTTCAGGAACGGACGATGTGCGCTCGAAAACTGGTTATTCGTATATGCGTCCCAATTGATTGACCAGGTCATAATCCCTTTTATCCCCGCATAACCCGCAGGCTGGCGCAAAGTATAGGAACCGCCGTAGGACACACCTTTAATTAGATAATTCAGCGCCTTCTGCAGTTCGGCTGGCGTGGTATACCCGCCCCCGGCAGCCTGTTGGGAGGCCGGTACGCCGATCGCAATCTGGTCCGGTCGCAGGGCACTAAAGAACGGGCCTGAACTGCCGCCTACATGGAAGCCTTGAAGCAACATCTCCGCCATGGCCACATGGAAATCAGCTGTTCCTTGCGCGTAAGAGCGTCCATCCAACCCCACCATGGAGCCCGTGTTATAGTGCTGCACATGAAGCAGGGTCAGGTCATTACGCAAGGCATGGATGACTGGCAAGTATGCCCCCCAAGGGCCGCCGTAGCTCAGATATCCACCCTGTACATAGGCCGTCTCCGGCGCAGCCGTCAGGATGAAATTGGCGCCGAAGTGTGACTTAACCGCTTTCACTCCTTGGATGAGGTTAACAATTTTCGGTGTATTTGGACTACGGAAATCGGTATCCCCTGCATTCAAAGAGAGGGAACTTCCTTCCAGATCGATATCAAGACCATTGAAACCATACGTGGAAATGATTGATTTTAACGAATCTTCGAATTGCTGTCTCTTGGTCGCGTCGGTGAGCTCAATGGTACCGTTGGCTCCCCCCATGGAAAGCAGTACTTTTTTCCCCTGGCTTTGCAGGTAGGCAATATCGGATTTGAATTCGGCTACCGTTGCATTGTATGGAGTAAAAGCAAGCGTTCCGCTGCCATGTGAAATTGGTTCGGCAAAGGAGACATTAATGACGTCATATGCTGTTGATACGTTACGAAGTCTGATATTCGTTGAACCATTATCGAAGTTGTGCCAGTAGCCGATCAGCCATTTGCTGCCGGTTGGCCCAGGATTGGAAGACCCGTTGGAAGTCGTTACACTGAGGGAGGTGCTCGCAGCGGATATATTGCCTGCGGCATCTTTGGCTTTTACCGTAAAAGCATAGGTCGTGCTAGCTGTCAGTCCCGTGACTATAGCTGTTGTAGTTGAAGTACTTGTCACAAGAACACCGTTCCGGTACACCTCATATGCCACTACACCCACATTATCCGTGGATGCATTCCAGGCAAGGCTAACGGAGGTGTTCGTTATGGAGGATGAAGTCAGACCCGCAGGAACAGAAGGCGGTGCCGTATCTGGCGTTGGCGTTTCCCCTCCCGAACCTTCCCCGACGTATTTCCACAACGCAGGTACAACAGAGGGCTCCCATCCGGTCAATGCCGTGTGGGCCTGAATACACTCATAATCTTTATTTTGATAAGTGACGAGGTCTCCTTTCTTGTATGCGGTGCCTGCCTGCCACTGGGCGGCGGCATCGGCTCTCGGTGCAAACCACAAAAGAAGTAGAAGAAATGCCAAAGCAAATGTAATAACCGGGCGGAACCGAACAGCTTGATTCAAGCAAAATCCCTCCTGTACTAAGGATACGTTCACCTTGCAAACTAAGCATCCATCGTCCACCTGCATCTGATCTGTGATTGATTAGAGCCAGCTCATTCAGCCATCTGATGTTGCGTGTCGCTTCACTCCCTTCCCTTATCAAAATGGACCTTCCCTCTCGTTTTCTCTTTCAGCAGACATCACCAAATTTTACAGGGAATTTACAGATCCTCACCCTGTATTTAATCAGTAAAATGCCTGGGAGATAAGGGATAAAATAGTTCTATTAGGGGCGAAAAATGTAATATGGAACGCCGAAAAAGGCTTTCCGCCAAGTCCTCAGGAGACTTGAAAGAAAGCCTGTGTTATATATTGTGTAGAGAATAGGGCGAATCTTACCGCTGCTCCCCTTCCCCTTCAAAAGGCTGCCAACCATCCACGCCGGATAGAATCAGAGCTATAGCGTACTCCGCCGCTTCCTGTTCGGTCAGCATTTTGGCCCAGGGCACACGATCAGCAGCACGTCCGGCACCAGGCCCGGCACTGTTATATTCCGCATACTGAACAGTCTGCTCCGCATCTGTCTTGTTCCAGTTATGCCATCCCTCCCGCTTCACATGAGCGCCGATCCAGCAGTTCAGAAAACAGACTTTGGCATGATGACGCCACGGCCTGCCCAGATACACCGACTGCGGCGGAGCATTGCTGGTCAGATCACAGTCCAGAAACACATAGCCGTATCGTACATCCTCCGGAGTAGACGCTGCGGTAATCCAGCCGTTCACTTGTCCATCCGCAGCCTCCGCTTCGGTCAGGCGATTCTTCGTAAAAATCTCGCAGCCCTTAAATACCACCGTAGCCGAGCCAAAAATAAAATCGATATCGCCTTCAATGTAACAGTCCTCGAAATACTGCCGCAGCTTACGCCGCTCGGCACCATCGCGTGGCCCGCCAAAGTAACTGCGATCCATGGGTTGCTCCGGCAATGGGCCGGTGAAGATCGTATCCTGGTGGCCGATCAGACGACAGCGGCGAAAGACCGCCCGGTCTCCATCTACGTAAACGGCCAGCGCCTGACCAACCTCCTTGCCCGGCCCGGCAGCATTAACGAAGGAAATGCCCTCTGCCGTAAAATCATCGGCACCGATGAAAGCGGTATAGGAATGAAACGTATGATATGGCGACCCGTCCGGGAACTTCTTAAGTGCATAATCATCATACGTAATGATCGTCTGCTCCGCCCCGTCACCAATCAGATGAATGCCCGGCTTCTCCATATGCAGCTTCTCATAATAGACGCCAGCTTTTACTCGAATCGGAACGTTTCCGATTCCATTCTCCGGCAGCGCATCAACTGCAGCCTGAATCGTCACATAATCCCCCGTCCCATCTGAAGCAACAGTCAGACAGGGAGTCGATGGTTCCAATGCTGTATTCGGAAATTTTTGCTGTGTCATGGCAATCGCTCCATTTCCAGCGCTGCCAGCAGGAGCGGAGCCACCCCCATAAAGGAATCGCTTACAACCGCTTCGCTCACATAGTAGCTGTACGAGCCATCCCGGTCCAGACTTAGTCCTGCGCCATGACAGATCCCGTTTAACCGAACGCCATCAGCCGTCTCCTCCACCAATCTGGAGGAAAGCCCCTGCCATCCTTTCTCCGCCGCAGCTCTGAAATGCGGCTCCAGATACTTCAGCCGCACACCCTTTGCAAGTGCATATACAAACATGCTTGACCCGGATGCTTCCAGATAGTTGCCTTTGCGGAAGCCCTGATCCAGCACCTGAAACCATAACCCGCTCTCCTGCTCCTGCACGCGCACCAAAGCATGGCACATCCGTTCGAAGATACCGATGATGGTGCCGCGTTTTGCATGATTCACGGGGAAATGCTCCACGCTGTCCACAATCGCCATAGCATACCAGCCCATCGCCCGGCTCCAGAAGTGTGGCGAGCACCCTGTCGATGAATCGGCCCAGACCTGCTCCTTCGATTCATCCCAGCCATGATAGAGCAGTCCGGTCCGGGGATCACGGGTCTGGCGTTCGATCAGCAGAATCTGGTGCGCTACTTCATCCCATAACTCGGGGTGATCAAATGTCTTCGCATACTCGGACAGAAAGGGAGAGGACATATACAGGCCGTCCAGCCACATCTGGAATGGATAGATTTTTTTGTGCCAAAAGCCGCCCTCCGACGTTCGAGGTTGCCCTGCGAGCTGTGCTGCCAAGAGATGCGCCGCTTCTGCGTAACGCTGATCCTCTGTACCATCCAGCAATGCAAACAGGTTTTTCCCCTGATTAATCTGATCCAGATTATATTCTTCCAAAGTATACGTGCTGATAGAACCATCTGGCTGGATATACAAGTCCATATGTTTTTTCATAAAATCAACATACTCTTGCTTGCCATAATATCGCCCAGTTCGAGCCATCGCCATCAATGTCATGCCTTCCACGTATGCCCATCGTCCCGAAGGGAACGCATGATAACCGTCCCCGTCACATTGCTGGATGATCGTTGCTGCAATTCGCTCAGACCAGGATAACTGCGTCTGTACCTGCATAAGCAATTCCTCCTTGAATGTTGTACTTAACTAATACATGTATGACTAACGGATAACCGCTTCACTCTTGCTTATTGTCGGCACATTGCCGTTGAATTGCGAAGGTTCAGCTTGGGCTGAATGACTACCGGAACATCGACCTGTTCATCACGAATCAACGATACAATCAGCTCTGCTGCCTGCACGGCCAGTTCATCCAGAGAAGGGCCAATCGTCGTCAAGGCCACTTCGGCATACTGCATATCCGGCAGATCATCATACCCGATTAACGAGATATCGCGCGGAACGCTGTAACCTGCCTCAAGCAAAGCCCGAAGTGCACCTCGGGTAACCAGGTTGTTCAGCCCAATAAAAGCTGTCGGCGACTCTGTCCCAAACGCATGATTACGTATGGCAAAATACCCGTCTTCCCAGGAGGAATACGCTGGCAGCACATGGTCTTCATTAAAAGCCAGACCCGTACGCTGCAACGCTTCCCGGTATCCCTCCAGTTTAATATTCTGCGAGTTGCCGATGAACCCGATTCGGCTATGCCCCAGCGATTTCAGATGCTCCACTGCTTTGAACAGTCCTTCTTTGCGATCAATCTTAATGTAAGGAGAGTTCGGCGCTTCATCTGTACCCAGCACAAAACACGGCATGTTGAGTGTCGCGAACTTTTTCCAGAACATCTCCCGATTTTCCAGTGCATAGTCCCACAGAATACATCCGTCCACACGCAGCTGGCTAAAGACATCCACACCATCATCCGCTACAACCAGGATCATCTGATACCCCCGCTTCTTCAGCTCGGTGTGCAGACGGCCGGAGATGTTCGAGAATAACGGATTGCTCAGTTCATCCAGCACAAAGCCGATGATATTGCTTCTGCCGGTGGAAAGTTGCCGGGCCAGCATATTTTTCCGATATTGATGTTTCTCCGCGACCGCAAGCACCTTCTGCTTCGTAGCCGGTTTGATTCGGGGATCATCATTCAGCGCCTTGGATACTGTGCTATAGCTCACCCCCGCCAGTTTGGCAATGTCTTTAATGGTTATCAAAATCAATCAACACCTCTCATACGCCTGAAACCCTATTTCCTATTTCTGTGCAGCCTTATAACGATCATATTGTGCCTGTCTGCCCGCAATAACCTGCTCTATATTCATCTTCTTCAACGTCTCAATATAACTGTCAAACTGATCCAGACTGGCATCACCGCTAATAAACTTGAAGTTCATCTCTTCCACATATGTGGTAATGTCAGGCATCGCCATGCTCTCCACGCTCGCTTCATCCGGCAGGGCATAGACAAACGGGAACGGTTCGCGAACATACGGCTCCAGTTCCTTATCCATCTTTGCATGCCAAGGGGCTACGACGGAATCGGCAGAATCGGTGGATTGGATGTTCGGCAGATTCACCGGACCGATGCCGAGCTTCTGAATGTATTCATTGTCCTTGCCT
Organism: Priestia sp. FSL H7-0729; assembly: GCF_038005685.1. Taxonomy (NCBI): domain Bacteria; kingdom Bacillati; phylum Bacillota; class Bacilli; order Caryophanales; family Bacillaceae; genus Priestia; species Priestia sp. FSL H7-0729. The sequence goes on along the minus strand of NZ_JBBOTQ010000007.1, from coordinate 259,294 downwards.
TTGTCCGTAAATGTCTTCACGCCGTTCTCTTCCGTATACGTATCATCCTTGATGCCCCACGTATAATACGTCTGCGCCTCTTCACTTACTGCATAATCCAGGAAACGGAAAGCCAGCTCCGGATTTTTGCTGTCCCGCGTGATACCGAAGATGCCGCTAACCGGGGTACGACCGACGTAGAACTGATCGCCATGCGGTCCTTTCAGTGGCAGAATGCCTTTGATGATCGGCTCTTCCGGATTGTAATCCTTGAACAGCGGGCTGTAGACCATCGACATGTACCAGCTGAAATTAAACGTTGCGCCGGTCACATCCTGAGAGATCCGCGATGTGACCTGATCACTCGTGGTACTCGCATAATCTACCCCAAGCAGACCTTCCTTGTACAGTCCGTTCAGATAGGTCAGATATTCCTTGTACGCTGGCTCATAATAGCTGAAATGCACCTTGCCCTGATCGTCAGCATAGAATTGATTCGAAAGATCAAGTCCAAACGCCGGACCAAAGGCCATGGACACAAATTTGGCTTCCATGGAGAGCGGAATCTCATCCGCCTGCCCATTGCCGTTCGGATCCTCTGTCTTGAACTTGCGCAGCATCGCCGTGAATTCATCCAGCGTTGTCGGCTCGCTTAATCCCAACTTATCCAGCCAGCGCACGTTAACCATAAATACCGGCATGTAGTTGCGAGTGAGCGTCTGCTGCGGGACATAATACATTTTACCATCTGGCGTCGTTAAACTGGCTTTGACGGAAGGCGACTTTTCATATATTTTTTTGAGATTCACGCCGTATTTCTCTACCAGATCATTAATCGGAATGAATAGACCGCTGTTGATGTACTTCATCAGTTGATCCTGATCCGGCAGGTACACGATATCGGGCAAGCCGGTACCGGCAGCCAGCCTCGGATTTACGGCATCCGCATAGTTCTGCGGCGGTATGAGATCCCAATCCACCGTAACACCGGCGTTGCTCTCAATTTTCTTAACGATAGCTGCGGTGGAGAGATCCACGTTGGTCGTCCAGGCGTTAGTGCCAAGAATGGACAGCTTGGCATCCGGTTGATCCGTTACCGGTCCTGCCCCGGTATAATTGAAGGCCGGCTCCGAACTGGACGGAGTGCTCCCCGCATCGGTTCCTGCCCCTGTTCCACCACTACATCCCGCCAGGCTGATTGCCAGTATCGCTGCCATTACACTTTTTCTTCCTGCCCCTTTAAATCTCATCCATCATTCCTCCTTAGGTATGAACCATTTTGAACTCCCTTGAATGACATGACACTTAAGTAATTAAAGCTATCCTTTCACGGCTCCGAGGGTGATTCCCTTAACAAAGTACCGTTGGATAAACGGGTAGATCGTGACAATAGGCAGAATGCTGACCACAATGGATACATAACGTACTTGCAGGGTCGATACCGCCAGCGCCCCGGATGTCATCGTGCCGCCCATCTTCTGCATGACTTCCGGTGATGCCATGATCAGCACCCTTCGCAGGAACATCTGTAAGGGCTGCATATCCTGTTTGCCCAGATATAATAGGGCCGAGAAAAAGTTGTTCCAGTGGAATACGGCATAGTAGAGCGTGAGCACAGCCAGTGTCGGCTTGATGATGGGAACCGCCAGACGATACAGCATCGTCATCTCATTGGCCCCGTCTATGCTGGCACTTTCAAAAATCTCATTCGGAATGCCTTCAAAGGCCGAGCGACAGATCATGACGTTAAACGTAATCACCAGCACAGGCAGCACCATAACCCAGCGGGTATTGTACAGCCCAAGCGAGGTAATCAGCATGTAGACCGGAATGAGTCCACCCGAGAAATACATGGTGAAAGCGATGAAAAAATTCAGCTTGCGACGTAAGAAAAACTGCTGCCTGGATAATGGAAACGCGGCAAGACATGTGGCCACAATGTTCAACAGTGTGCCTACCACGGTGTACCAGAGGGTGTTGTAGAACGAAACCCATAACTCCTTGTATTGCAGTACCATTTGGTAACCTGACAGGGTAAAGCCGACGGGCCACAATACAACTTTTTGTTTGTCGATGGCATCCACCGAGCTGAATGAAATGCTAATGACGTACAGAAAGGGATATAACGTGACAACTACCGCCAGTATGGTCAGCAGGTAGACACCTCCGTAGAACAAACGGTCACTTCTCGATTTTTGCATACAGGTCTCCTTTGGTCCGGGTTATAGTCTTACCAGAGTGACATCTTGGTCAGGCGGCGGGTCATGGAATTGGCAGCAAACACAAGCACAAAAGTGATAATGGAGTTAAACAGGCCGACCGCTGTGGCGAAGCCGTAATTCTGGCCCTCAATCCCCATCCGGTATACATAGGTGGACAGGACATCCGCCGTTTCATAGGTGGCTCCGTTGTAGAGCAGATATACCTTCTCGAAACCTACGCTCATAATGCCGCCAAGTGACAGAAGCAGAAGAATGACAATGGTTGGTTTGATACTGGGAAGGGTCAGGTGCCATAGCTCCTGAAATTTGTTGACGCCGTCGATTTTGCCGGAATCATACATCTCGGGGTCAATGCCCATAATGGCTGCAATGTAGATGATGGAGCTGAAGCCAAAGCTCTGCCAGATGTCCGAACTTGTGAAGATGGTACGGAACCAGCTGGCATCCATCATGAAGTTCACTTTTTCCATGCCAAGACTCGCGATGAGAGTGTTCACAATACCGTCTGTTGGTGACAGGAAGTTAATGATCATGCCGGCTACAACGACAGTGGAGATGAAGTGAGGAAGATACGTAACCGTCTGAGCGAATCGCTTGAATGTCCGGTTCTTGATCTCTACGATGCAGACCGCGAACAGAATGGGGATCGAGAAGCCAAACAGGAGTGGCAGAAATGCAAGCAAGAACGTGTTACGCAGCAGTCGCCAGAAGTAAATGGAATTCACGAACTGTTCGAACCAGCGGAGTCCCACCCATTCCCCGCTGAGCATGCCCTGACCGGGCAAGAAATTGCGAAATGCCAACAACACGCCAGGCATCGGAAGGTACATAAAAATGAGGTAATACAGGAAGATAGGTGAAAACATCAGCAGCAAATACTTATCCCGTCTAATCAGGCTGAACAGCGTAGACATGCGTTTTTTCAACGTGAAGCACTCCCCTTCGCCACATAATTACAACGTTTGAATTTTTTAATAAAATTGAACTTTCATTTTACTGACGTATTTGTTATTCACTCCATTCACATTTTGTAACAACCGATAATATCCTGCGTAAAAAGAGACAATTTCTCGAGCCAGTCCTCCTTACACCGTAATTCTGTCTTTTTAATAATTTCCAAAACCATAATTACAACGTTGTAATTTTAGATTAAATGTATACGCTTACATAAACTTTTTCCCATCTTAGCAAAGTCTTCAATGTTTGGCAACAACAAAAATCAGTGGCATGCTGAAACGTAACAAAAAACAGTCTCGCACACGCGAGACTGCCCATTTGATTCTACACTTGATTCCGATACTCCATCGGTGTCATAACATATACTCGCTGAAACGCTCTGTAAAACTGACTGACGCTGGAAAATCCCAGTTCATAACTGATGGTGGTTACCGAATCCGTCGTAAGGCGGAGCCTTCTGGATGCTTCTTCTACACGCAAATTTAACAAATATTGATACGGTGTTGTTCCCGTAAGAGTCTTGAAAGAACGCATGAAATGATACCGGCTCTGATGCGCGACCATCGCCATCGAATCAATATCCATTGGACCTGTATAGGCACTGTGAATGTACTCCAGCACCCGGCGGAGATGAGGGTCCATACATGTACGATTATCTACAATCGCTTTTCCATTTTCCTGCCCCGTCAACATGCGTCTTAGATACATCTCGACCGCCATTTCTGTTTCCTGTACTTGCAGCGAATCCGGCATGTCATCTACCAAAATGGAGTTCCAGCCTCGGAACAGACTGCTGATCTCCGTTGGATCAAAAGTATGGGTGGGTCGAAACTCAGCTTGTCCGCTACTAATCTCCCCACTTGCGTAACTGCCTAATGGCGGCTTTCGGAACTTGATCACAATGACTGCCGAATCCGAACCTATTTCAAAATAATGCTCGGTTTGGGGATGAGCAATAATCCCCTTGCCTGCTTTCAGAGGGTATGTGTGCCGTTCCTGTACCAGATGACATTGGCCTCTGACTGGCAAAGTTAGCTGATACCATTCATCATGCACATGAGGTTCATTCGCGAACCCTCCGGTAGCTTTCCATAATTCCAACCCATTTAGCGTCATGTTTAATTCCATCGTTTCCTCACCTGCTGACATTATAGCAAATCGTGCTCACTTTCCAAGCACTTTTCACAAAGACAATGCCCGACCGTATCTTTTATCATAGGAAAAAATAATTCGAGGTGATCTCCCATGGCTCAGGCCACTTTAAGCAAAATGCAAATCAACTCTTCCGCCAATTGGGCACTCGCCGGAGTCAGCTTCGCCCATTTGCTGAATGATGCGATGCAGACGGTGGTTCCATCTGCTTTTCCGCTGTTTCAGCAAACCATGCAGCTCAGTTTCGCCCAGATGGGCTGGATTGCCTTCACCCTGAATATTACCGCATCCGTCCTTCAGCCCCTGGTCGGTTATATGTCAGATCGCAAACCCATGCCAATTCTGCTTCCCGGAGGCATGTTATTCTCCCTGATCGGTGTGCTCGGCTTAGCCTTGTCTTCCGAGTTATGGATGCTGCTTGTTTCTGCAGCACTGATTGGCATAGGCTCATCCATCCTACACCCAGAATCCTCACGCGTAGCCCATATGGCAGCAGGCCGTGGACGCGGAATGGCGCAGTCGATCTTCCAGGTGGGAGGCAACACAGGACAGGCCATTGCTCCATTACTGGTCGCCTTCATCCTGCTGCCACATGGGCAGCGTAGTTTTCTGTGGTTGATGGGCTTTGCCCTGGTCGGTATCTTCATTCAGTCTTTGGTCAGTCGCTGGTACAGAGACAAACTTGCCGAGACTCGCATTCGTCAGCAACAGCCTCTAAAATCAAGCAGCGCAGAGCTAGTAGCTCGGCCTGTAAGCCGGGGATTCATCGCTTTTACAATGGGAATTCTCATCCTGCTGCTGTTTTCCAAATTCGTATATATTGCTGGCATGACCGGGTACTATGCCTTCTATTACGCTGATGCGTATCACTTGCCTCTCTCCCAGGCACAGATCTGTCTGTTTATTCTGCAATTTGCAGGCATGGTTGGAACCCTGCTCGGTGGTCCGCTCGCTGATCGCTATGGGCGTAAACCGATGATCTGGTTCTCCATTGCAGGTACTGCACCGTTTTCGCTGTTGTTGCCTTATGCAGGACCCGTCTTGTCCATGGTATTGTGCGGAATGATTGGACTAATCCTGATGTCCGGCTTCAGCGTCATCATTGTCTATGCACAGGAATTGCTTCCTCGGCATATTGGAACGGTATCCGGGTTATTTTTTGGCCTGTCATTCGGAATGGCTGGACTTGGCTCGGTTGTGCTGGGTTCCTTAATTGATGTGACCAGTGTTGCATTTGTTATCAAGTTATGCTCGTTTTTGCCACTGCTTGGTGTGTGTGCCGTATTTCTGCGCAAGGACCAACCAAGAACAGCGGGATAACCGTTGAAACCTCACTGATGTTGTGACTACAATACACCTAGGACAATCGAGGATAACAAGGAGGGAATAACGCATGATTATTGATGTACAGCATGTCACTTGGAAAAGGGGACCTCTTACCCTGCTGAACGATGTAAGCTGGCAGGTTAATGACGGTGAACACTGGGCGTTACTTGGCCTGAATGGCTCCGGCAAAACAACACTCCTGAACATGATCACCGGGTATCTCTGGCCGACGGAAGGCAAGATATCCGTGCTGGGTCATGAATATGGCGATGTGGATCTAAGGCAGCTCCGCAAATCCATCGGCTGGGTCAGTTCGTCTCTGCAAGAGAAATTGTACGGCACGGACCGCACACAGTATGTCGTAATCAGCGGCAAACATGCCACCATTGGCTTGTATGACAAGCTATCGGATGATGATCTGGAACAGGCAAAGGAATTGATGCGAACGCTGGGCTGTCAGCACCTGTGGGATCGTGAATATCGTACCTGTTCTCAAGGTGAGAAACAGAAACTCCTTATTGCCCGAGCACTCATGGCCAATCCGCGCGTACTCATTCTGGACGAGCCTTGCAATGGACTGGATCTGTTCTCAAGAGAGCGACTGTTGGATAGCATCCGTGAATTATCACAGCGTCCAGACACCCCTTCGCTCATCTACGTCACCCATCATACCGAGGAAATATTGCCCGTGTTTAGTCACAGTCTCTTGCTTCGTAGGGGTGAAATCGTGAATAGCGGACTCACGAACGAGCTGATGAACACCGAAGTACTGAGCAACTTCTTCGAGGCACCTGTGGAAGTTGATCGGCACGGGGAACGTCTGTATGTCAGAGCTGCGGCCGATTCATAATTACGTGGTTATACACAGCACACGCAACATAGGTGCAGAAACTTAACAGTAAAAGCCCAATATCTTATCCACATGTGGATAGATTTTGGGCTTTTCAATGCTATATCTAGTGTTATCCACCGTTTTCTGTGTAGAACTTTCTACTTTCTGAGTATAACTCAGCTATTCCATCTGTCTCTTCTCCGCGATCTATTTCCGGGCAGCCAGGAAAAGAAACAATGGAATACGCTGCCTGCGCAGATAGGTTTCCTCGTTTATGAAATGGGCACGTTGTGGTGCTGACTCGCGTAAATGTTCTACACGAAACCCCGCCCGCTGCAATGCCATATAGTAGGATTCAATGGAACGATGCATTTTTTTCACAGAACCGCCCAGCCACTGCTGCTCACGGAATCCTTCTACAAAATACTGATCAACCACCCAATCCGTTCGTGTCCCGGAAGGTTGCAATGTGGACGTGATCACAGGATGTTCTACCGAGAACACAAATGTCCCGTTCTCTTTCAAGGTATTGTATATGTTCCGGAACAGGCTCTCCACATCCTCAATATAGTGAACAGCCAGTCTCGATATTACCAGATCGTACACTTCGGCCGGGTAGGTCCAATCTTCCATGAACGCTTGCTCAATCCGGGCATTCCATCCTTTTACGGATTCGTTAGCTGCCTGAATCATATTCACCGAACCCTCAATTCCCGTATACGTCGCACCTTCGCGCTCCCTGCTCAGCAATTCTGCGGCGAACCTTGCATCTCCACAACCGAGGTCCAGTATATTCTTGCCAGCAACATCTCCGATCAACTCCAGCATCACCGGCTTCTCCAATGTATCATTGGCGTTCTCCTGCCACTTGCGACGTTCCATATACTTCTCGAAATTCGCCTCATCATCGTAAAAGTCTGATCCTCTGGCCTTCATTCCGTGACCCTCCATTTCGGATAAGCATGATCCTCTTTACAGCCTGTATGAGTATACAGAATGCCAACCAATCTTTCCATAGTAAAAAAGACTGCCTTCTGAACGAATCCAGAAAACAGCCCTTCATTTATAAGTTGATGTTTCTCAGCCAAAACGCTGCGTTTTGTACCATTTGGTTTCTCTCCGGAATAGCTTATCTCCAATAAGCGAGATAAATGCTTTGACGGATATGACCAGAAATAACTGGGCATATGTGAAATAGGAGAGGCAGGCCACAATAAAATTCTGCGTATTGCTTTGCCCAATATCTGCTGAGAGTGCGAGATTAATTTGTAGTACATAAATGTAGTACATTAATGCCCATGCTATTACGAGATACACGTAAACATCCCCTGAGAACTGGAAGGGAGAAATGACATTCGGATTAAATAATGCAATAACCTGATACACTAGATTCGAGACAAAAATAATATCCGATACAATAATAGCGATCATAAACCAGAAATAACTTGCAGCATAGTACAGAACATGCAGTTTAATTCTCCAGCTAGTACGGTCAAATAAATGCTTCACATTGTCGATAACAACCTGGTAATTTCCCTTGGACCAGCGCTGGCGCTGTTTCATATATACCGATAATTGCTCAGGTTCCTGCTGGTAAGCCTCTGCTTGTGGCGCTAATGCAATAAGCTGACCCCGAGTAAGAATATCAAACGACACGGCCGTATCTTCCGTGATCGCATCAGGGTCCCATCCACCAATCTCACGGATCAGTGCTGCCTTGATAATATAGTTCGTACCAGGAATCGTGCCCAGTTTGAATAACTCCCATAGCCCCGTATGGTGAACACGTTGGACCGTTACAAGTTCCAGATTAATGCAACGGGAGAGAAAATTCTGACCCCGATTACGAGCTTTGTTTCGACCAAATACAGCACCATACTTCTCCGGGTTTTCCAATGCTTTTTGTGTCAAAAACATCAATGCATTCCGCTCAGGCGCCGCATCTGCGTCATAGATACATATCCATTCTCCCCACGCCAGTTCAAGGCCATCATTCAAAGCTCCCGACTTCCCACCTGTACCGGTACGCTCCAGAATGGTAAAGTCACGATCTGCATAACTCGTCTTGGCCTTGAGTTCCTTCAAGCGCTCTGCTGTATTATCTGTACAATTATCTGCAATAACAATAACTTGAACTTTATGCTCAGGGTAGTTCAGACGCAATATATGCTCAACGGTAGACACGATAACTACCCCTTCATTATGCGCAGGCACCATGACAGTCACAGTGGGGTAATCATCCATATTTTCAGGAATTTGAATTCCCTTTTTTTCTTGTTTGTTAATGAAACGAATAGCTCCAGCCATAATGACAATCGACTCGGTGACGGATATCCAAATACTGAGGATGGACATCAACAGCAGGAAATCAGCCATTCAATTTCCTCCGATCATATTTCCTGTTAATTTTCCCTCGAAAACGAAGAGTCGCAAAGGTTAAAATAAGAATCGTAATGGCAAAGAAACTGCTAACTACAATACATAATGGAACAAACCATGTTAAATAATTCACAGAAATACTCCTCCCCCATAGCATCTAGATGTATTCACCGATGAGATCTGTCTCTGTGTTCCGTTCCAGTGCCGCAATAACAGCATCGATATCCTCATACTTACTGAATTGTTCCTTCTGGAATACCAGTGCACCCGATCGAATAACCGTCTGCAACTCATTTCCCTTTTTATCGATGATTTGCAGATCCATCATGGCTTTTTTGATCCGTTGTGTCAGGATGGGCAAGTACTCCACATTGGTCATTGGACAGATAATCACAAAACGTCCTCGATCCACAAAAAATTTATAATCCTCAAACCGAATCTGCTTCTGTATGGTAGTGGATAGTTCAAGAAGGAACTGTGCATAACGTACGGAACCGAGTGATTCCAGTACCAACGGCAAAAACTCGATCTTGAACATCGCCATGCTGAATCCATATTGCTCCGAATAACGTCTGGCTAGATTACTTTGCTTCACAAGCGTATCCGCAAGTGCATCCTTATTGCCCAGGGAGGTATCTAGATCAATCTCCGGATTACGCTCCTGAAGCTCCTGCAGACGCTCCATGACACGCGCATTGCGCACAAGACTTGCCTTGATAAAAGCAGCCACAGCCACATTGGCTGGAATGAGCAGCCACCAAGAGAACGTAAGTACACTTACATCCGCGTAGGTAACAAGCCACACAAAATAAGAGACCAGATAGATAAATCCGGCGACGACAGATACCCCGACAGGTATCACAAAACCCAGGATCAGCGCTCCAAGCGACACAATGCTAAACACCACATCCAGTGTAGTATAACTCTGATTCATATAAATCTTAAGATAGACAACGAGCTGCTGGATTACGGCTAATCCAATCAAACTCGCATATCCCCATGCAATACGAAGGATGGGTGCTTTATTCCTCATAGGTTTCTTCTCTCCAGTAGATTGGTTAGTGATATTTCGAGTAAACAATATATGACATGAATAGACAAACATTATGTTAACACATTGTTGAATATATTAAACGACATTTTTATTACTTTTTAAGTAACTTCTGTAATTCAGTTTCCCCAAGCAAAGGAAACAGGTTATCAAACATATGCGTGTTTCCACTAAATACATATCCGCCTGGATAACTGGCGTCCAGACTACGCATGCTGATCATATGCTTATACAGCTGTTTCGCCCATTTTGGATCACCTGACTGAACCGCAAGCAGCATCGCGAGTCCATATACGGATGGAGATTGGTAAGATACCGCAGGTGTGCGAGTACTACGCTTATATTGTCCCGGCAGCTGATGACGGGTATTGAATTCTTTTTTCAAAAAAGCAATGAGCTTGTCCGGTTTGCGGCTGGTCGCAGTTAGATGGTTCGCTACGATCAACTGATCAATCAGATTCACTGTGTCATCATATGTATACTCTTTCTTCTCCACATTGAATGTTTTCGGATAAAATATCCCGTCATCCGGCATACTCTTCAACATGGATTCGTACTTGGCATATGTGCCCGGCTCCAGCATTTCATGCTTTTCCATTAATTGGAGAGACGGTAGATCCACATAAACCAGGCTTAACATATCTGCGGAGTAACCATTGCCAAAATCGTGAAAATCAACATAATATCCTTTATTCTGAACCGACTGCGTCAGTGTACGGGAAATATCCGAGGCCGTTGCCAGTTTGGCTTCTCTTCCCTGTTGCCATTGATCTGCTGCCTTTAATAAGGCACCGACAATTCGGAAATCATCACCGAGTGCGTTGGTGGTCACGTGAGATTTTCCCTCAGCATCCAGCTTCCAGGCAATATATTTTCGCGGCATGAGGAAATAGGTCGTCAGCAGCTCATAGCTTTGCTCAAATAACGCCTGATCGTTCTTCGCTACAGCATATTGCATCCAAAGACCAAGTGATTCAGATAAAACCTCTCTGCCTGCTACGATATCTGCTTTTTCGGATGTGGCTTCCTGCAAATAGGACGCAAGTAAACCATTGGGATTGGTCATATGATCTTGGACAAAGGATACTGTAGGGGATAATTCATTCATCACGAACCGCTCCTTCATGAAAATAATGAACGCTGCTGCAATACTGACCACCAATATGACCAACCACGTTACTGTTTTCCGGTTCATTCTCTTCATGATTCCCTCCTGTACTTTTGCTATTGTGAGATAATGACTCTGCTCCTTGAGATCGGTTCGACTAGGGTCTGGGATGTAGGGGTCAAGGATAGAGGTATTGTTCATTCTGAGATATCCATGTAGGACCGCCGTCCACCCTTTTTGACAAATTTCCAGTCCACTTCTATGTTATGGCGCATTCGTCTGAGAAGATGAATAGCGGTCTCGATCTCTTCCTCCGTCAGACCATCCAGCGTCACCTGATCTGAATGCACGCCTTCTTTTCGAATAAATTCCCATGCTTCAAGCCCAGCTTCGGTGGGATACAACACTTTATTCTTCTTATTACCCAGTGCTGGCTGTTTAATGATGAATCCATCCGATTCGAGTTTGCTAATGGCTCTGGCCGCAGTCGTTCGATCCACTTTGATCAGTTCAGCAAGCTGATTCGGAATAATACCTGGATTCTCACAGATTCGATACAAATAGAGATATTGTCCACGGGACAGGTTCAGATGCTGAAACTCGACATTACTGATGGAATCCAGACAGCGGGCAATCATGCCAATTTCGCGTAGCACTTCTTTTTTTTCAGTCAATGCGCTCACGCCCTTTTATAAAATTGTTGCATTCACAACATAAATAGTGATATAACTACAGTTAAATTGGATTAAATTTTAACTATGATACTCACATGGAATGGCTGCAATGATTATGCTATATACCAGTTTATCATGCCCGGATATGATTACTATCGTCCAAAGGAGAAACATTCATGAATACAACGATTGTTGAAGTTAATAATCAGGAATTGCTCGATGCCTGCTTCGCCATTCGCACCGCTATTTTCGTTGAAGAGCAAGGTGTACCCGCAGTGGATGAATTCGATGCTTATGATACATTAGACGCGGAGGCGCGCCATATTCTGCTCTATGTAGACGGTGTACCTGCCGCGTCTTCCAGGCTGCGCGTTGTGGAGCAGGTCGCCAAATTGGAACGAATCTGTGTCATGCTCGATTATCGTAAACACGGCCTGGGTCGTGTGCTGATCGACAAGCTGGAGCAGATGGCTGTTGCCGATGGACTTGAGAAAGCCAAACTGCACGCCCAGGTACAAGCTTCCGGGTTCTACGAACGTCTCGGATATGCACCCGCGTCGGACGTATTTATGGAAGACGGCATTCCCCATCTGTTGATGACCAAGAAACTGAAATAATGACATTCCAAAAACGCCTCCGTTATCACTTCTTAGTGATATACAGAGGCGTTTTGTATTCAGGCAACACATTCATTCGTGACCCAACAACGGTGTTGAGCAAGTACAGACACGATCATAGCAACCAAGTATCCTAATTACTCGCCAGCTCCGCGTTGTGTCTTATCCCAGTGCCAGACGGTCTGGTTGGGATTCTTCGGCAGTGTTGTTCTTCATTTGTTTACTGCGCAACTGTCCGCAAGCAGCATCGATGTCCGTACCATGCTCCATACGTACAGTGGAGTTGATGTTGTTCTTTTTGAGTGTATCATAGAAGCCCAGAATCGACTCTTCTGTACTCCGTTGATACTGACTGTGCTCATCCACCGGGTTGTATGGGATCAGATTCACGCTGACCATACTTCTGCGACTGGACAACAGTTCAGCGAGCTCCGCGGCATGCTCACGTTGATCGTTAACATCACGCAGGAGGATATACTCAAACATGATGCGTTTGTTCGTCGTAGCCAGATAATAATCGACTGCATCCATCAATTGCTCAATCGGGAAAGCCCGGTTGATCTTCATGATGTGTGTACGCAGTTCATTATTCGGTGCATGCAGAGAGATCGCCAGATTAACCTGCAGACTGCTGTCTGCAAATTCCTTGATTTTGTCCGGAAGGCCACTCGTGGACACAGTAATCCGTTTGGCGGCAAGTGCCAGTCCTTTGCGATCCTTGATGACTTCGATGAAATCACTCATGTGCTGGAAGTTGTCGAATGGTTCACCAATACCCATCACAACTACGTTGGTTACCCGCTCGTCTTGGCCCGCTGCATCCAGATGTCGTTGTACATGCATAATCTGTTCCACAATCTCTCCAGCGGTCAGGTCACGACTCTTCTTGATCAGACCGCTCGCACAGAAGCTACAGCCAATATTACAACCCACTTGTGTGGTCACACAGACGGTAAGTCCGTATTTTTGCCGCATCAATACCGTCTCAATCAGGTTGCCGTCCTGCATCCGAAGCAGAAACTTCACGGTACCATCTGCCGATTCCTGCTTCACATGTTCGCTAAGAGAGTTCATTGTGAAGTGCTCGGAGAGTACATCTAAACATTCTTGACGGACATCGGACATCGCGGGAAAATCGTGTACACGCTCTTGGTATAACCATTCCCAGATCCGGGATGCACGGGATTTCTTCTGCCCATGCTCCGGCAGCCAGGAACGTAATTGCTCTAATGTTAATCCATATATGGATGATTTGTTCATTGTATAATCCTCTTTTCGCAAGAAAGCATATGGCTTATCGGTCCTACCCAAAAAACCTCTACTCCGTATTGTCCCAAAATTGACGAGGGAAAACAAGGGCTTTTGCATTTCTTCCAAGAGGTTTTATCCATGGTAAATCTGCACAACAGACCATATTTAACCCTATCGGGCCTTCACATTTAGAAGTGAATGATACCGGATGTGTGCAGTAGAACCAGCAGAACCAGGATCGGAGCCACGTAACGCAGCATGAACAGCCACACACGGAACCATCCGGAACGCAGACCGGAAGCTTCAGCAGCCGTTTTCCAGAAGTATCCCGCAAAAATCGTCACAAGCAGTCCACCTACAGGCAGCAGGATGTTGGATGCTACAAAGTCCATCCAGTCGAATACACTCTTCGATCCAATCGTCCATTCAGGCAGCAAGCCGAGCGACAATACCGAAGGAAGCCCCACGATGAAGACCGCGAGTGATATAACCCATACCGCGCGATTCCGGCTCCAGGACAAACGTTCCATGAAATATTTCACCGGAACTTCCAGCAAAGATACTGCGGACGTCAACGCCGCAATAGCCAGCAGGATGAAGAATAGTCCGCCAAACAAGAAGCCAAGTGGCATCGCCGAGAAGGCTGCCGGAAGAGCCACGAAGATTAGTGACGGTCCTTGGTCTGGTGCAATACCGAACGAGAAAGTCGTTGGGAAGATGATTAGACCCGCAATGAATGCATAGATAAGGTCACCCGCGCCAACAGCGACGGTCGCCGCACCGAGAGATTGATTTTTATCCACATAAGATCCGTATGTTACCAGAATACCCATCCCGAGTGACAGGGAGAAGAAGGCATGTCCAAGCGCCACCAATGCAGATTCAGTTGTCAGTTGCGAGAAATCCGGATTCAGGAAGAAGGAAACCCCAGCTCCTGCACCTGGCAACGTAACAGCACGAATCATCAGGATAATAAGCAAAACCAACATTGCCGGAATCAGTACCTTGTTGAACTTCTCGATTCCGTTCGATACCCCTTTGGCTACAATCCAGCCTGTAATCAGCACCGAAACCAGTTGCCACACGATCGGCATATACCCGCCTACAAAGGAGCCGAATTGTCCAGCATAATCCGGATTGTCAAACAATGTACCGCTGAAAGACGTAATCGCATATTGCAATGTCCAGCCCGCAATAATGACATAAAAGGACAGGATGATAAATGGCGTTAATACTTGCAGCAATCCGGCTGCGAGCCAACCCTTATGTCCACCTGCTTTGATAAAAGCCGTAGCTGCACTACCTCTGCCGCTGCGACCAATCGCAAGTTCAGCCAGGAGCACTGGCAGACCGATGAGCAGCAAACAGACGATAAAGAGCAGGAAAAACGCGGCTCCCCCGTTCTCTCCCGTAATGTACGGGAATTTCCACATGTTGCCCAGACCAACCGAACTACCAATGGCTGCCAGGATAAATCCAGCTTGGGAGAAGCGTTCTCCTTTGCCAGCGTTGTCTTGATCCAGATTAGGCTTACTAAAATTCATCGTATCTACTCCATCACTTTAAAGTTTTCCCGTAATTATATACTACTCCAGGTGTCAGGTCATTCGAAAATCGAAATTTGTCGAAATGTTATTTATTTACATATAAAAACACTCTGTCATCTATATCTCATAAGTTCCCTAAACACAGTATGTGATAAATTACGTCAGGCCAACCGTGTGGAGTTACAACATAATCATATCTCCAACCTTCAAAGCCCATTAGAACCAAAAAGAGGTGTCCCCTCAGCCACTTTGATGACTGCGGAACACCTCTCTTTTAGAATTAAACTTTAATTTCAAGCAACTCGTACTTGATAACGCCCATCGGAGCGTTGACATGAATGACGCTGCCCACTTCTTTGCCCATCAGTTCTTTGCCCAGTGGACTTTCATAGGAAATTTTATTATCTGCTACATCGGCCTCAGCAGGACCAACCAATTTATATTCAATCTTCTCAGCGAATTCGATATCATTAAGCAATACCGTGGAACCTACACCCACTTTGGTTGCATCCATGTTCTCGGACGTGATGACTTTGGCGTTCTTCAGCATCTTCTCCACGATCAGAATCCGCGTCTCCATAAAAGCCTGATCATCTTTGGCTGAATGATATTCACTGTTTTCCTTGAGGTCACCGTAACTTATGGCGAGTTTCAGACGCTCAGCCAGTTCCTTACGCTTCACAGTCTTCAATTCCCTTAGTTCGTCCTCCAGCTTTTCCAAGCCTTCCTGTGTCAAAATCACTTCTTCATTAGCCATTTTTCCATCTCCTAATCCTGCTATCTATCTATATTCTAACCTATATCCACTCCAAAGGGTTAGCATACCCCAGAAAAAGAAATAGCTCATCCATATATTGTACTTCATTATCATTAAATCCATGTTCATCTCCTTAGAATCATTTTTAATACTGTCCTATGAATTGTACCGTTACAATCTGCTTAATTGAACATGTTGTTTTCACCCGTTCACTTTTACAATGAATTCAGGGCAACAAAAGTTTATGAGCAATGCCTGTAGCCCACTATAGAACATGAGGTGATCTGGATGATTGAACGATTAAGTGGAGTTGAAATACAGGCCTATCTGAAACGGATCGGCATTGATGATATAAAGAAACCCACGCTGGAATTCTTGGCCGAACTCCAACGAGCACATGTGAAATATCTATCCTGGCAAACCGTCGATATTTATGCAGGTCGTCCTGTGGGCATCAGTCTTCAAGAGTCGATCCAACTTATATTACAGGGGCGCAGCGGCTACTGTTTTCATCTCAATGGTGCATTCAGTGTTCTTCTTCGCTCTCTGGGTTACACGGTTGATTGGCATCGGGGCGGAGTACAGCCTCATGGGGAACAACCCCGTGTGAACTCATTCCATCTCGGTCTGTCTGTTCTTCTGCCGGATGCTGACCCGACAGTTGAGCGCTGGATTGTAGATGTAGGTCTTGGTGGAATGCCCTTCGAACCTCTGCCACTTCGTTATGGAACCTATGGTTCCGCTCCATTCACATACCAATTGATGCCATCATCTGTTGCAGCTGGGGGATGGCGGCTTGAGTACGAGCCGAATGGGCCAAGTGAAGGCGTCGACTATGCTCCTGAAGCAGTTCATGATCTGGGGGAGTTCATACCGAAACATGAATTCTACAGTCGGGCGGCCGAATCCCCATGGCATAATGTATTTTTGCTTCGTCAACGGGATGAGAACCGCAGTCACGAACTACGAGGATGTATGCTCCGAACCCATGATATCGAAGGAATCCGCAAAACGGAGATTCAGACCTACACCGAGTGGCGTGACGTGTTAACTGGACTGTTCCATGAGCCATTGGTGAATTACAGCGAATCGGAATGCCAAGACATGTGGGAGCGAGTGCAGGCTGCGCATACGGAATGGAAAAAAGCGCAAGAAGCATAGACATGAGGCTGCATAATCTGAAACCTCAATACGAAAAGGAAAACGGGATAGTTATCTTCATCAAGCATCCGTATAGACTTCACTTAAAATAGAGATCACTTTAGAGTTCGTTCCACATACAGGAAAGTTATTGAACCGCGCCGAATATGTCCTCAGGTGATAAATGATGATAACGATTCGTATGCTCCAAGTTCCAGAAGTATTGCCCGAGGCATACTGGAACCATTTTCTCTCGCAAGTCTCGGCCGAGCGTCGTTCCCAGGCATCGCGTTTTGTGCGTCAGGCAGATGCATATCGCTCCGTGCTGGGAGAGATATTGACTCGTGTGACTTTGAGCAAGTTAACTGAACTGAGACCTGCTGATCTTTCTTTTACCCGTAATTCCTACGGCAAGCCTTCGCTCAGTCACCATACGAATGTGCCATTCAACGTCTCCCACTCTGGTGATTGGATTGCTTTGATCTCCGGCGGTACGAATGAACTGGGTGTGGATTTGGAAAAAATAGCACCCATTGACATGCAGATTGCAGAGCGTTTCTTCTCTCCTATGGAGAGCCAGTTCTTGGCTGCCGTGCCTGTCGATCGTCAGATGGAGACCTTCTACCGTCTATGGACGTTGAAGGAAAGTTATATCAAAGCAGTGGGTATGGGCTTATCCATACCACTGGACTCCTTCGCCATCCTACTGGATGAGGGCGGAGTTTGGCATTGCCAGCAGGCTGGAACATATCGCTTTCTCAGTCAGCGACTGGATGAAGGACATATGCTTGCGGCCTGTTCAGCTGGTGGAGAGCTGCCGAGCCAGCCCGAGGTCATTACCTTGGAGGATCTATATACAGAGTTGGTGTAGTGCGCAGCTAGTTGAGGATTTATTGGGGGATCGTGAAGTCTAGTTTGGATTTGGTTTTGGAGGTTGGGGTTAAGACTGGGTTCAAGCTCTAACAAATCTGACACGCCTTATGGGCTTCAATTACGCAGGTCTGGCATTGTAAGGAATCCTACGCACCCTATATGCTCTAATATGTCCTTTTTCACGTTGATATTGCCAAACTCTGCACCAATAAGGTGTCTAAGGTTCGTTAGGTTTACCTATACACTAAAAATCCTCTATTAAGAGGTGTGAGAATCGTTAGAATTGCAAGTATGATGAAGGAGCGGTCATTGACTCTCCTTCATTTTTACTTTTTTTCAAAAAGAGCATATATCTCATAGGAAACCATAATTTTCAAAAAAAGATTAACATCCTGCCCAGTTAATGGTACTATAGGACCAAAAGGAAGAAGAATAGGTAATAATAATCAGGTATTTACGACTAGATTCACACTACATACTTGTTAGTACTCGATTCTCTCCCCGATTCATTATTTTAGAAGGAAGTGGACAAATGCATATCTTTTTGCAAAACAGTGCAGGTGTAACCAAGAACGTGAAAGTAGGTTTCAGCTGGACAACATTATTTTTCGGATTTTTCCCTGCGTTGTTCCGTGGTGATTTGAAATGGGCTGCCATCATGTTCTTGATCTCCGTAGCCCTTGGTATTTTCACTGCAGGAGTTGGAGCTTGGATTAGTGGGATCGTCTTCTCTTTCGTTTACAACAAAATCTACATTAAAGAGTTGCTCGAAAAAGGCTACCGTCCTTCCAATGCTGAAGCTCAAGCGGTTCTGGAAAATAATCAGATTATTGCTCGTGCAGCTTAAAACCAAAGCAATACACGGATGATCATAGCAATTATTAGTTTTTAGTTTTTTTTATTGTAGACATACCAACCAGCAATCATGTTGAGATAAACACCAAAAAATCTCTGGCGAACCTGTCAGGGATTTTTTGGTGTTTATTCAGATAACAATACCTATTCTTTCAATTGAACAGATGATTCCTGCACCAATGATGGTGATTTCTTTGTCTTTTGGTCTTTTGCGCGGTATACAATCCGGCCCCGGTAGCCAGTGGTAGGAAGATCTGCAACATGGAAATGTCAAAAGCAATCATGGTCACGACAGCCAGTCGTACTACGTACCACCCATAGTCTCGTACTTACATACTAAAAAAGCTAACGACGTGAGTATCACGCGTTAGCTTTTGGCTTTTTAGCTTTAAACTCACAATCCGTTTACGTCTCCAACGTATCGAATAGGACTAGTCCCGGCTCCGCAATTTGCCAAGCAAACGGATGATCTCGATGTACAGCCATACCAGTGTAACCATCAATCCAAATGCACCGTACCACTCCATGTACTTGGGTGCACCACGCTCAGCGCCACCTTCGATGAAGTCGAAATCAAGAACCAGATTGAGGGCAGCCACAATGACAATAACGACCGAAATACCGATGCCGATCAAGCTGTTATCATGCAGATATGGAATCGAAATGCCGAAGAAACCAAGTACAAAGCTCAGCAGATACATAATCATGATCCCACCGGTTGCAGCCACAACACCCAGCTTGAAATTCTCCGTAGCTTTGATCATTTTCGTTTTGTATGCCATCAGTAGCGCGATGAATACAGCCATCGTCAACAGGGCGGCCTGCAAGGTAATCCCGTTATACAGGGATTCATAGGTTGCAGAGAGTGCCCCAAGGAATAGTCCTTCAGCTACCGCATAGATGGGTACGAGATAGGGTGCCGCTATCGGTTTGAACGAAATGACAAGTGCCAGAATGAAACCAACAATCAATCCGCCATACGCGAGCGGCATCACTTGTTGTCCGTTGAAGAACATCATCCAGGTTGCAAACGCACTAGCCAGTAGGATTACCAGCGTAATAAACGCTTTGTTCACCGTGCCGTTGATCGTCATGTAATTCTGATACCGATCTTCTCCATATCCTCTGTTCTCAAACGTGCTGTCTTTAAGTGTAGGGTTACCGCTACGACCGATCAACACAATCACCTCTTCATATGTATTTGGTATATCTGTGATACTAAGTTTGATTGGGCATGCTACGTTTCCAATTCTACAAGCTACTCCCTCGAAAGATCGGGATGGCACTAGAAGGGATCGGATGCAATCCTTCGATTACATCCTTACCCACTAGCGCAACACTTAGGACATATGTCCCAGACATCGCATATTCAGTTACTTTAAGTGCTTTAATACGTCTTATTTGTACAGCACTTTGTCTACATTGTATTTCGCACGCATCGTGTTGATGATATACGTCTCGTAAATTTCACGATCTACCGGATCTTCAATCACGCACACTTCAATCTTCGTTACTTCCTCACGGTGGTTCTTCATTGGTGATACGGTATCTTCAAAATGCTTTTTGATGCGTGGTCTTAATTTTCGTGCTTTCCCGACAAACAACAGCTCTCCAGCGGCATTGTAAAACATGAAAATCCCGCCCAGTTCCCGGGTAATCAGGTGAAAATCAGTGAATCCATAAATGTGGCTAAGCTGTGGATCAACCTGCTTGGTAATGGTTACATCTGGTGTTGGCACGGTAATATTAATCAATAGGCTCACTTCCTCATTATCTATAGGTTTACATCCTATCACATATTATAAAGGGACACCATTTCAATCTATATGAAGTACAATTCACGCAATTTTCGCTATTACGACAAATATTTCAAAAAAAAGGTTAACTTCCCTGATTCAAAGTGGTACTATAGGGGTATGAGGAAGAAATTGGGCACTGAGACATACGTCTTTATATCTACCTCCGTCTATTGTACCCTATGATTGAAACTCTTTTTCATGCTGAATTCTGTTAAGTGATCACAACAAGAGTACAGTTAGCAAGAACCTTAGCTTATAGATTGTAGATTCATCATCTAATCGACCCTTGCAGCAAGCAAACGTAGAAAGACCTAGATTCATGATTTCACTGTAGATTTTAAGTATCACCTAGAAAGCCTGCAATTATAGTCGTACTGAAGTTAATAGACACACGTAGAAGGTCAGATAGCTATCGATCCTAGAGAGACTAGTCATGTAATGCAACTGTAGAGTTATAGCAGCAGTACTATAGAAGATGGATCAAGTTCCACCACCAGGCCCAGGCATAATGCCAGGGCTTTTTTGCGTTTGCGCGAACAACCAACCACACGCTCAGGGAAACAGAGGTATCGTGGTTCTTTCTGCTGGGTTTATAATATGGCAAGATACCAGTAGAGGGAGTGATGGGATGTATTCCGATCTGCAACTGACGGAGGACCGCCCTGTATATATACAAGTCAAAGATTATATGAAGCGATTGATGCTCAAAGGTGGTCTGCAAGCTAAACAAAAGCTGCCCTCGACCCGTGAACTCAGTACCCTCATGAAGGTTAGTCGCAGCACGGTCCTGCTCGCTTATGCCGAGCTTGAGGATGAAGGTCTGATCTATGCCGTCAAAGGCAAAGGCAATTACGTCAGTGCTTCCATTGAAACACCTGAGGCAACAGCGAGCTGGCAATTGGACTGGACGACCGAGATGAGCGAGTATGCCATTCAGGCAGAGCAGTACGATCTGATGAAGCATGGCTCCGGAGCAGAGCGCGGCGAGATCTCATTTACCAGCATCGCACCGGATGAGAAGCTGTTCGATCTGCACAACGTGAAGCGGGCTTTTCTGGATCGCATGTCACTTGAAGGCGAAGTACTGCTGAATTACGGATATGCGCAAGGATACAGACCGCTGATGAACTATTTACTACGATATATGGAGAACAAAGGTGTCGACCTCCGTGGCAAGGATATTCTAATCACCAACGGATTCACGGAAGGTTTCGATCTGGTGCTTGGAGCGTTGCGCAAAAAAAGCGGCAAAGCGCTCTGTGAGAATCCAACGCACCACACCGCGATTAAAAATCTAAAATTGCACCAGTTTCAACTGACCGGTGTGAACATGGAGCCGGATGGCCTGGACTTGAAGCAACTGGAACATGAACTTGAGGCAAGTCCATATGATCTGGCATATCTCGTACCCTCCTACCACAATCCAACCGGGATTGTGACTTCGCCTGCGAAACGCGCAGAGATCATCCGATTGATGAACAAGTATCAAGTCCCCATCATTGAGGACGGATTCAACGAAGAATTACGCTATTCCGGCTCCCACGTCTCGCCCCTGATTGCCAGCATGGGTAAAGGCAACGGGCTGATGTATCTGGGCAGCTTCTCCAAAGTACTGTTTCCGGGACTGCGCGTTGGCTGGGTTATTGCGGATGCGTCGCTCATTGATTATCTGGAGAGTATGAAACGGGCACGCAGTATCCATACCTCCACGTTGGATCAATCGTTATTGTATCAATATCTGAGCAACGGTAATTTCGAGAAGTATCTGAAGCGAGCTCGCACGGAGTATAAACGAAAATATGAATTGGTTGTGCGTTGCCTGAAGCAGCATCTGCCAATGTGCCGGATTTCCGGTGAGGGGGGGCTGCACCTGTTCGTGCAGTTCCCGTCCGAATACAGCACTCGTGAACTGCTGGAGGCTTGTAAAGTGAAAGGTGTAACGTTCACACCAGGGGATACCTTTTATCTGGAACCCGGTCAGGGCGTAAACACGATGCGTCTGGGTTTCTCCAGAGTCAGCGATGAAAATATACGTAAAGGCATTCGCATCATTGGCGAGACAGCAGCCCAAATGAGATAAGGAGGATTTCACATGAAAGTTGGCGTGATTATGGGCGGTACATCTTCAGAGCGGGCTATTTCCCTGCTCACCGGACAGGAGATGATTGCAAACCTGAATAGAGACAAATACGAGGTAGTGCCCATTGAGCTTAATACCAAGCGCGATCTAATAGACAAGTCAGCGGGGATTGATGTGGCACTGCTTGCCCTGCATGGCAAATACGGCGAAGACGGTACCGTTCAGGGTACACTTGAATCCCTGGGTATTCCCTACACAGGTTGTGGCGTGCTTGCGAGCAGTGTATGTATGGATAAAGACATGTCGAAACAACTCATGCAGCATGCGGGTGTGCTTACCGGGGAGTGGCTGCGGGTGAAACATATGGAGGAACTATCCTCTATTGCTGTTCAACAATTAACGTACCCCGTGGTGGTCAAACCCAATTCAGGCGGTTCCAGCATTGGTACCCAAGTGGTGAAGGAAGCTTCCGCCCTGCCTGCTGCTGTAGAGGCTGCCCTATCCTGGGATGATACGGTCATGATTGAACAGTATATCGAAGGTGAAGAGATTACCTGTGCCATTCTGGATGGTAAGATGCTGCCGGTGATCTCCATTCATTCGAACGCTGCATTTTTCGACTATGCTTCCAAATATGATGACCACGGGGCTGATGAGCAGGTTGTGCAATTGCCTGCGGACCTTCACCATAGCGTTGAAGCCGCTGCATTGGCCTGCTATCAGGTGCTTAAATGCAGCGTCTACGCGCGCGTGGATATGATGATACGGGAAGGCATGCCTTATGTCCTTGAAGTGAACACGCTGCCGGGACTTACCCGTAACAGTCTGCTGCCCAAAAGTGCAGCTGCTGCAGGCATTTCTTTTGCAGAGCTACTGGATACCATTATTGAACTTTCATTGAAGGAAAGACCCAAGGAGGATACAACATTATGAGCCTGGATGTGACGATTAGACATAGTTCCACTACCGATCTGCAAGATATGGTCATTCTGATGGACCAACTCGGTTACCCCACCACTTACGCCGAGATGGAGGAGCGCTACACCCACATTGCTGCAGACGCAAACTTTACCACACTGGTTGCTGAAGCACGCGGACGTGTAGTTGGACTGATCGGATTACAGACATCTTATCTGTATGAAAAGAACGGAAGACACTGCCGCATCATGGCTTTGGTTGTGCATGACCAGTTCAGGGGCTCAGGCATCGGCCGTCAGCTCATACTGGAAGCCGAACGATGGGCCGCCACGCATGACGTGGACTCCCTGTCTCTGAACAGTGGTAATCGCCCGGAGCGTGAAGATGCGCATGAATTCTATCGCCAAATGGGCTTTACAGCCGGGAGTACCGGGTTTAGCAAAAAACCGCAGATTCTACAGCACAATTAACCTGCGGATAAGTTACCCTGAATCTCAATTATCAGACCAGAAAGAACGCCCACTCAGCACAATGGCCAGTTAAGGGCGTTCTTCCGTATATCTATGTCACATGGATAAAGTGTTTTTCACCGGACATCAGGAAGGCACCGGAGTGCCCGCTCAGGATTTCATAGCCTCATAAGCCGCAAGCAGTTGCTCTACCTCTACTCCGTTGATCTTCATCCCGGTCACTTGACACTGTTCCAACTGAACCCCAGATAGATCGCAATCAACAAAACGACTCCCCCCAAGATCACAATGCGCCCAATGCATGGGCACACGGTCAGATCCAAGATGAGTATCCTGGAATTGAACGCCATCCAAAGCACAGAATTCAACCTTGCTATCGGATAAACGTAAATCAGCTAGCAATATGTTGGTCATATTAAGATTGGTGAACTTGCTGCCACTTAGATTGCAGTCGGTGATCCGACTATTGGTCAGATTACTGGTACTGTAACGAACGGAGTCCAGTTGAGCTTGAACAAACTCAACCACCGAGTCACCCGAGTTTTTGAACAAGGTCTTATCACATTTTGGATCAAAAGAAACCGCTGATACATTCTTCTCGTATCCAAACTCTTCCTCAGATGCATAGGTACGAACATATCCCATTTTTTCGTAAAAGAGATGATTATCCAGCTGCCGACCTGAGGTCTCCAGCTTCCAGATTTCAATATGCGGAAACTCAGCTTCAATAAGCCTCATGACTTGAGTTCCCACGCCACGTCCCTGGCATACGGGGTCAATATAGAGCTTATCGATCCTGGCATGTTTTTGTCCGAGCACATTAACACTCACTCCGCCAATGGCACATCCATCTGATTCTACGACATAATAATCCCATTCACGGATCACGTAACAATGCATTCGAACTGAAGAATAATCAGGTGGACATAGATTCCTATCGATATCCTTCTCACCATCGGACCAGACTTTTATGGCATGATCAAAAGCACGAGTGCAAATCTCTGTAAGTACAACAGCATCTTCTTGCTGCGCTCGTCGTAAGCGAATTTCAGAATGTACCTGCTTCAATTGACTTTTCATATACTACACCTCTGGGGATTTATTTAGGATGACACGACAAAGAGGAGCACCTCCAATAGAGGCACTCCCCGATCCGTTTCATCATTTCAGAAACGCGGAAGCTCCTCGTAATGGGTCAAAAGGACACACGTATCCCGTTCATGGTCTAACGGAATTTTTGCGGTGTTCTTTTCACGATCATTACGAGAAATCTGGCATACTCTGAAATCCCCTCTCATGCTAAGGACTACTTCAACCTCTCACTTAAGGACGGTCAATGTAAATCCAGCCTGTTTCTTGTTCCTTATCTACAGTAGCTCCAAGGGATTCAGCCATAAAGCGCAGCGGCACATATGTCTTGCCGTCCTTGCCTACATAGGCGGATTCCACCATGGTTACTTCTTTACCAGCAACAGTTGCTTTCTTGGAACCTACGGTCAGGACAATCTCATCACCAGTGATGTCGTCAATGACAACAATTTGGTTCGAGCCTTTGGTCCATTTCACTTCAGCGTCCAATTCTTCAGACACGTAGCGAAGCGGAACAAATGTTGTATTCTTAACGGTGATCGCTCCAGCGTACTCATCATCCGGGAAGAGCACTACACTTTTACTCGTGATTCCGGCTTCATCCTTCAATAATCGGTATGCCAATGAATTGGAATCGAAATTGCGCAGCATCTGTCCAGGCGTAATATCATCCTTCATCACATCCATAACGCCGCCCGATACATCCACTTCATCGACTGCAACCGTTCCACCGATATTCCACTGTTCACTGTTTCCACTCACGGTTACAGCGTTCACCGGCAGATCTTCGGAAGCTGGCAGCGCTACTTTCAGTTCAAAGTTTTGCTTGCGAATATCCAGCTTGCTGTCGAAATAGAAGTCCAATTTCAGTTTGGTCTCTGTGCCAAATACCGTTTTGAATTCAGGGGTATCATTCAACAGGTTGGTCAGCTCCTGATCATAATTGACCAGCATACTGTCCAGTCCAACTTTGATCATGGCATACAGTGAAGCCACGGCTTCATCTTTCGATTCAGGAACGATGGAATTCAGCGTTTCATCTCCCCCGTCTTCAACCTCATTCACAGCTTCAAATACAGGGTAGAACACATCGTACAGATCACCAATCAGATCTTTCAGTCCTTGCTCATCCTTCGAAATACTCGTCAGGAACGGTTTAACCATGGCAAGCATCTCTTCACCACTGATCTCCAGGTGCAGCTTGGAGAGGCTAAGTGCTTCGCCATTCACGGATTCCTGTACCGGTGTTACGGAGATGTTTTTCGGATTGGACAGATGCTTTAGGACAAAAGAATACAGTTTCGGGTAAATCTCTTCGATTTGTTTCTCCAAAGCCTTCGTATCTACCATTGGAAGAGCCTGTGCATCCTGGAACGTATCCAGAGATATGTACAGCGGTTTCTGGGCTCCGTCCAGATCAATGACCAATTGGGACTCATTCATGGACAGGTGGAAAGGTAACTTCGTTCCCTCCATGCTCAGTGTACCTTTAATCGATGCTGTCTTCGCATCTTTCATTTTGGCTTGATCAATATCCAGGGATATGGAGTTAATGAGTTCGATCATTTCAAGGTCTTTATCTGTCGCGAATTCCTTAGCCGGTTCTACGTTTATATTCATGGATTGTTTGGATTCACCGGACTTGATACTCGCACCATTAGCCACGGCTTTGCCAACATCTACTCCACCCACAGCCTGACATCCTGTAAGAACAACCATTAATAACACGAGTGGCACTGCCATCCATTGGACTAACTTTCGATTCGTAATAGGATCTCCTCCTTAGAAAAATATGGTTCATTTCCATTATGAAGGTACAGGTAATTCTTGTAAACGGATACGCAAAAAATAAACCAAAAGGCCGGAACATGTCCGACCTCTGGTCTATCTATATTTCAGCATATCGTAAATTTCGATAAAACATCCTGCTTCATTATGCAAAGCTGAAAGTTATTCTTGCTCCTGATCTTCTGCAAGTTTCTCATCCGTTTCTTCATCTTCCGCAGTTACGGGAGTCTCGAATTGATCCGGCTCGTCCTCTTGAATCGCTTTGTTCTCTTCGTTCTGATCCTGTGTCATATCGCATTCCCTCTCTTCTACCGGATTGTCATATCAGCAAGGCCTGAGCCTTGTGTCTATCAATAACCCGAATAGGCACAGTTCAAACCTGTTTCAGCGCCGGCCAACCCTTTTTCATCATCATCTCATGCTCATTTAGAAAACATAAAAGACGATTCCGTTCCCACTTGCAGCCGTTGCCTGAAATAGGGCCTGGACATCATCCACGGTCTGAACGATCTCTTGAAATGTCTCTTCCGCATCCCAATCTTCCATGACAGGATAGACCCCTTCCGCGATCATCTGATCCAGACTATACCGCTGCTTTAATTCTTCTCGTGTGAGCTGCTCCAATGCCATGTAGGCTTCCAACACCTGCTCATTACTGAGCAAGAACAGATCCATGTCCGAATAGTTTCCCACGTATTGCTCACCTGCGAGAGGCACTACATAACCCAGGGGTGGTTCCCCTTCTACCAGGTTACCGTTCAGCGTGAATTGAAGCATCTGCCACGTTTTATCAATATCCAGATCAACTGCACAATCATGCACACTAACCTCGCCTGACTTGATGGATTCAACTAGCTCACTCGTTACCACAAGATATCTGCCGGACATTCCCATACCGTTATCCCTCCTGTGTAATTGTAATTCGTTCTGTTGTTCCCCATTAACCGTGCTTGTTGGTTCAGAATCGGGGTAATTCCTATCAAGGAGGTCGTATACATGAAAAAATTTGATTACAGTCTCAATTATGAAAAGTTGGATCTTCGCAAACATCCTGAGCTGTACACCGTAGGCCGGGGTGAGCAGGGTGTGCTGATGGTAGAACCCTACAAAGGCGAGATCCTGCCACACTGGCGGTTCAAAACACCCGAGATTGCGACAGAGTCATCAGAGAAGATCTATGAGCTATTTTTGGAGTATAAAAAAAAGGGAGATTTCGTGGGTATGGATATGGCTCGCAAATTTCTCCAGATGGGCTATACACGGGCCAGACGGTATACCAATCACAAAGGTGGACGCAAATATTCGAAGGAGGATGGCTCAATCTTGCCCTATCAGAATGATAAGGTAAAGGCGGAATCCGCAGCCATATTCAAAGCACAATGGGAGATTGCGAAGACGGATCCGGACTATGTGAAGATGAAGAAGGAGCATCGGGAAAAGTATGAGTCTGATGAGGCGTAGGAAACCAACACAATGCTCTAAGCAGTGTACTAATCAGACGCTAATAAATCCTAATAAGACGTTACCCGAGCATCATACACCGATAACGTCTTATGTTTGAATCGTCAAACTTGAATATTTTCTGGTTTACCCCCCTTGGAACGTGGACGAAGCATACTTCCTACAATTCGCAGCATCAATTTACGAGGCACAAGGCGGGTGAATTGCGCTGTCCAATAATTGCTGGCCCCTGGCACAGCGTAGGGTTTGCCTGATTCCAGTGCCCTCATGGCCACGGCTATGACATGCTCAGGTGTATCACGTTTGCCCACGGAGGCTTCATCAGCACCCACCACATCAAAGAACGAAGTCTCAGTTGAACCCGGACATAACGCTAAAAATTGAACGCCACGCTTCCTGTTTTCTTCATATAATGCCTCTGTAAAAGAAAGTACAAATGCCTTCGTCGCTCCATACACAGCCATATACGGATCAGGTTGGAAGGCAGCAGTCGACGATACATTAATGACAGCACCATTTCGCTTCTGCAGCATGCCTGGCAAGAAAAGATGCGTCATGTTCGTCAAGGCGAGCACGTTTAACATAATCTCTTCCTGTTGCCTTGAACCAACCACCTGTTCAAAATATCCATGGGTAGCAAATCCAGCATTGTTAATCAGTATATCAATCTGTATTCCTCTATTCTGACATTCCTCATATACGCTCTGAGGTGCATCGACGTGAGACAGATCCGATACGATCACTTCGGCCCTTACTTGATATGTACGCTCTATCCGTTGTGCCAATTGAATCAATTTGGACTCTGTTCTGGCCACCAGCACGATATTTTTACCCTTGGAAGCCATTTCAAGTGCAAAAACTTCCCCAATACCTGATGATGCACCTGTAATAAGTGCCCATTGTTGTTGATCCTTTATCATCGTTCATCCATCCTCTACGCATAATTGAAACACTTGTTTTCAATAAGAAACAATGTTTCTGTATGGAATCATCGTAATTCAAACCCATGATTCTGTCAAATTATAATTGTTACATTTGTATATAGAACGGTGTGCTTCCTTACTGGATTCGGATAAATTGACGTTATCCGGCGTAAAACAGTAGAATGACCATAAGAAAAAAATATATCGACGTACTCTCATAGAAGACAGATCGCATTTAAGCTGAAGTTTTTCTATACAAACACAACAACAATACGGTTATGAGGATGAAATCAATGAAGGATCTTAATTCGGGTTCCACGGAATCTGCACATACGGTAACCACTTTTCAGGAAGCCAGACTCCAGCACTCGGATAATCTGCGGCAAAATATTGTGCATGCTGCTGCTGCTTTACTGCAAGAGCATGGACCAGAAGCCGTCACGGTACGCCGTGTAGCTGAACGCATGGAGTGCTCCACCAAAATCATATATAACCTCTTCGGCAAAAAAGAAGGGCTCGCCAAGCATTTATATCTAGAGGGATGCTCCCTCATGGCTCAGCGGTTCGAAGCTATGCCCCGGCAAGCATCGTTTGAACAATATTTCCGTGATCTGGCCTATGTCTATTGGGACTTTGGCATTTCACAATCCAGCTTCTATCAGCTGATGTTTGGAGGATCTTTTTCCGAATTCAAACCGGATGGTGAGACTTTGCAGGGAACAGCAACTGCTCTGAAGCAAGTGTCTGCATTGGTGGAGATCGCCATTGAACAGGGAATGCTTCAGGTGCAAGACCCCCTGCTTGCGGTACGAATGATCTGGGCTCCCTTACACGGTGTTATCCATCTGTACCTGGGAGGCCATATTGAGAGCGAAGAAGCTGCCAAAACTCTCTATGATCATACGTTGTCCATGGTCATACACTCCCTTGTTAATTCATCTGCGGATGGATAAGTATGCCATCTGTATCTTATGGAGACTTTTAGCAAACAAATGAAAAAGGAGCAGGTCCATTGGCGTAATACGCCGAGGACGTGCTCCTTTATTTGGTTCACTCAATCTATAACTGTATCGACTTTCAGCCGATTAGCGTGCTTCTAGGTTCTCCGCTTCCCAACGTGCAATTTCTTTACGCACGATTGGAGCAACTTCTTTACCGAGCAGTTCGATTGCTCTCATGACCTCGTTATGCGGCATGGTGCCGAGTGGGGTGTGCAACATGAAACGTGTAATACCGACTTCTTTGCGCAGATAAATAATTTTCTGAGCTACAGTATCCACATCACCTACATATAATGCGCCTTCCAGACTGCGCGCCGCATCAAATGTCGCACGACTGTAGTGTCCCCAGCCACGTTCACGGCCCAGTATGTTCATGACCGCTTGAGCTGGCGGGAAGAATTTCTCCACAGCTTCGTCCGTTGTATCGGCAATGAAGCCGTGAGAGTGAGAAGCAACGGTCAGCTTGGAAGCATCATGTCCCGCATGGGCAGCGGCTTTTTTGTACAGCTCAACCAGTGGTGCAAATTGCACCGGACGACCACCGATAATGGCAAGCACCAGCGGCAAACCGAGCAGTCCTGCACGAACTACCGATTCCTGATTACCGCCACTGCCAATCCATACCGGAAGTTTTTCCTGTACCGGGCGAGGGTAGATGCCCAGATTATTAAAGGAAGGGCGGTGTTTGCCTTCCCAGGTTACTTTTTCCGAATCGCGCAGCTTGAGCAGCAAATCCAGTTTCTCATCAAATAACTCATCGTAGTCGTTCAGATCGTAGCCGAACAGTGGGAACGATTCGATAAATGATCCCCGCCCTGCCATAATCTCTGCACGTCCGTTCGAAATGCCGTCCAGTGTCGCGAAATCCTGATAGACCCGTACCGGATCATGCGATGACAGCACCGTTACCGCACTCGTCAAGCGAATATTCTTAGTCTGTGAAGCTGCGGCTGCCAGAATGACAGCTGGTGATGAAGCGGCATAGTCAGCACGATGATGTTCTCCCACACCGTATACATCCAGACCCACCTCATCTGCCAAAACAATCTCTTCAACGACATCGCGAATGCGCTGCGCATGACTGATAAGCTCCCCTGTTTTCACATCCGGGTTGGTCTCCACAAATGTACTAATTCCGATTTCCATTGTCTGTTCCTCCTTGGTATGAAGCGATCCGTCGTTCATCTAACCTATTGTAAGTAGATCACCTTTTGTTATGTATCTTAATATTGAACTATTTTGATGAAAAACACAAGTACCCCCTGTTTCCAGAGGGCACGTTTATGTTATTTTTTCCTCCCGATGTACAACAGATGAGACGAGATTCCCAATATGGAAGGGTCTTTGGCGGCTTCAATCATATATCGAATGAGTTCATTATACTCGCCATGTTCTGTCCAGTGTTGTTGCTGCTCGTCCGTAAGCATGGCTCTAAGACTGGATGAACCAATGAGATTAACGGTTTCAAATCCTTGTTGCTCCATGAAGGGCGTAACGTCCTGAATATTAAAATAATATGCCCCCGTAAATCGTCCTTGATCCTGATGATCGAATATACCCTTTTCCACAAAAGAAGAGATGGCTGCCATATTATCATTCGGCTTCCAATGCTGCGGGGATTGCAGCGAATTGATACTCATGCGCATGCGGCTTTGCATCGCTACAAATACCACGCCTCCTCGCTTGGTCACACGATACAACTCCCGTACAGCAGCCGTCCTCTCCTCCTCTGTCTGAAGATGATATAACGGCCCCAGCATAAGGGAAGCATCATACGTCTCGTCAGCCATACCGGAGAGCGAAGTGGCATCGAGAACATGGAATCCATCGAATTGCTTTGTCAAACCGAACTCCTGTGCCTTTTGCCGTGCAATATCCACGGAGGAGGGTGTCAGATCCGATAAAGTGACCTGGTACCCCAGTCTCGCCAGTTCCATAGCATATTTTCCCGGTCCAGCGCCATTATCCAGAATATGACCGGTAGCGGGGAGACACTCCTTGATGTAATGCATGTTAATGATGAACTCAATCGGTTCTCGCTCCAGTCTCCCCCACTCATCAAACTTCGAATAATATTCAATAATGTGATCTCTCTTCATCGCTCTGGCACCTGCCTTTTCTTATATGTAGAGCACTCAACCATGTTCAAACAAATTAAATTCCAACCAGTATATATCTGCTAAATATTTCCTGTCAATTAAAAAACGTTCAATTCCCATTGAATGCGGAACTGAACGTTTCTTAATCTGATCTTATATCTTTTTCACGAATTCGGACTTCAGCTTCATCGCACCCAAGCTGTCGATCTTGCAATCAATATCATGATCCCCATCAATCAGGCGGATATTCTTCACCTTCGTGCCCTGTTTGACCACAAGCGAACTACCTTTTACCTTCAGATCTTTAATGACCGTAACGGTATCGCCATCATTTAGTACATTTCCGTTGGCATCACGGATTACTTTGGTATCCTCTGCGTTATCATTGTCTGCTTCCAAAGACCATTCATGCGCACACTCCGGGCATACCAGCAGATTACCATCTTCGTACGTGTACTCTGAATTACATTTCGGACAGTTAGGCAAATTAGACATATGTATTAAACTCTCCATTCTACGATTGGCTATCCAGCAAGTATACGGGATTTCGGCGATATGTTCCATAAGGTTGATCACTGCATGAATAGATTTAAACCAAATTTAAGGTTCATGCATCCCTCACTTTAAGGGTAAAAACTTATGATGTAACTGTTCATTGACACACACTACACCAACACTACTTTTAAGTCTCTATGAACTGATCATATATTTAATACCAAAGGAGTCCCTACTCATGTCCTCATATGTTTTCCCTGTGCAAACGGCTTTTTTCATCTTTGTTGTTGCGGCCATGTTCTTGCTGGTGCCGTGGTTGATCTATGGTTATCGCAAAGACGGCTTCTTTAGCTGGTCGCGGTTTGGCGTCAGCTTCTCCTTTATCTTTTATATTCTGGCTGCCTATTGCCTCGTCATTCTCCCGTTTCCAACGACGCGAGATACCTGTGCGCAGCAAGCCGCTGACACGATCTACTACAATCTGATTCCATTCACTTTTGTCAAAGATATCATGAAGGAAACACCCATTGTATGGTCTCAGCCTTCCAGCTATCTCAGCATGATTCAGGGCAGAGCCTTCCTGCAAGTTCTATTTAACATCCTGCTTCTCATGCCGCTGGGTGTATATATCCGTTATTTTTTTCAAAAGAGATCGTTCTGGAAGTACGCCTTGCTTGGTGGATTCGGGCTTTCCTTATTCTTCGAGATTACCCAGATCACCGGATTCTACGGGTATTATAATTGTCCTTATCGCCTCTTCGATGTAGATGATCTGTTGTTGAATACTTCAGGAGCGGTCATTGGATTCTTCACAGCTCCCATCCTGCTCGCCTTATTCCCATCACGTGAGAGCATTCAGGCGAAGAGCGAACAGATCGTGGAGCAAAACCGAGTGTATGCTATGCCTCAATTGCTCGCGATAATTATCGATGGAGTCGTTGTTTTCTTCCTTTCGATTCTGATTTCGATCTTCACAGCATCTGATGTGGTCAGTGATGCACTAAATACATCCATTGCTATGGTCATTGTGTTGTTCTTCATCCCTTGGGTACGAAATGGGGTAACTCCCGGTTCAATGATCTTGCGATTCCGCTATGTGGATCGTCAGACCGGTACACCCACCAGTGAATCGTTATTCAAAAGATTTGCCGCACTTTACACGCCTTGGTTCGTGATTACAATCATCGGCTGGGTCAATGATTATGCCTTCACCAGTAATGAGGATGTTATGCTTCGGCCTTATCAAATATTGCTTTCCCTAGGAACAGTCGGTGTCTATATGTTGGTCTATGCCGTGCTCTTTATTCATATTTTGATCGTGCTCTTCTCCCGTGGAAAACGTTCCTTCTACTTCGATGAGGTGTCCCGCACACGTGCCTCTCGTAAATAATATTGGAGGATAACAAGGTATAATGTACCTCTAATTCGTGCTTACGTTCTGCTTACTTCGTTAGTCAGATTACAAAAAGAGGACGTTCATTCTGAGAATGAACGTCCTCTTTTGATTAGGCGCATAGCAGATATTCAGAGTATTCAGACACAACAATCAACCTGAATTATAACCCTAACAGCTCTCGCTTAGCTGCATCCGGATCATGTACAACCTCAATCTCATGGTTGAAGATTAGTGTGGCACGATCCTGCTCGTATTCAGGCCAGTTCACACCTGCAACTTCAGGTTTGCCGTTCTTGGCAAAGGAAATCCAGGCATCCTGTACCTTGAGGGCAAGTTCCGCCGCAGCCTCGTCAGGCTCCGCATTCATGAATTTGAGGACATGCAGCGTATTAAATACAAAGAACATTTCGATGCTGTGAATCGCTCTTTGTAACAGAGGATGTTCCGGCATCACCCAATCAAATCGATACATCCACACCGGAGCATATTTTTGCTGTGCCGCAGCATATTGTAGCGCTGACCGCCAGAAGAACATATCAGTCATCACTTGGGCTTGTCCATCTGCCGTTTTTGGATAACTATCCGCGATGGCTACCCGGTTCTCCAGATCTGGCGTCATAAAGTCTACGCCCTGAACCATATCGATTTCTTTTGAAAAAGGTACATGTGGCTGGATGAACAGTGCACCCTCGTGCAATGTCGTACCGATCAGCACCGGAATGTCCTGTGCCGAGCCTTCGCTCACTGCCTCAAGTGGCATCTGTGGTAGTGTCTGCCCATCCAATACAGGTTGGAACAATAATGCCATACCTGCCCCGCTCTGCTGTTTGACCGTTTCACCGGCTGCAATAATCTGCTCTACAGGAATTGTATTTAGCTTCTGCAGGTTGTCCTGGTCCACCCCAAGAATCTTTAACATCCCTTCCCGCAACGCTGAAGCTTGCTCTGCCGGCATGAACTGGGATGCACCACTCTCCATAATGGCACGTTGGAACAGTCCTTTGGCCGCTGGCATCGCCATCAGTGCTGCAATGCTCATACTTCCCGCTGATTCGCCGAACACCGTAACTTGATCCGGGTTACCACCAAAAGCAGAGATATTATCCTTCACCCACTGTAAAGCCGCAACCTGATCGAGCAGACCTGCATTGGATACATATGAATCACCGAATGGAGCCATATGTAGGAAACCCAAAGGTCCCAGTCGGTAGTTGATCGTCACAACGATGACGTCCCCCCGAACCGCTAACTGTGTACCATCATACATGGGCTGGCTGCCCGAACCGGTTACGAAGGAGCCGCCGTGAATCCACACCATAACCGGCAGTAGCGCTGTTTCCTTTTCCTTAGGCGCCCAGATGTTTAGATATAGACTATCTTCTGACTCATTGGGCAGTTCTGTCAGGCCTTCAGGTTGATGATTCCGAGGTTGTATATTCTCAGGCCCAAATTGCGTAGCCTGTCTGATTCCATCCCATGACTCGGGTTGTACCGGAGCCTTGAACCGCAACTCACCTACCGGGGGTTTCGCATATGGAATACCTTTCCATACGCTTGCACCGTGCAAAAGCTCGCCTTGAACAGTACCATATTTCGTTTGAACCTGAAGTTCTCTCATGCCACTTCTACTTCCTCTCCATATATAGGTTGAATGAACGAGTACGTGCATATCATGTGTACTTATTTGAGTATAGTTTGTAGGCATACCCATTTACAACTTTACCCAATCCTAGCCTCTCCGGCTACGTTTCACGTGGAACTTTATGGGGTGGATGACGATTCATCCATCCCTTCTATGATTTGATATACATGGAAAGATGAACACAAAAGGATCACTCTTAGAGCCTTGTCATTAAGTTGGTGCTTATCTCAATGACATGGTTCCTTAGAGTGACCCTTCCCTTTGATTCCCCAACCAATAACTACCGTTCTACTTGGTAACGCACCGTAAACTCAGCACCCTCGATCCATTCACCCGCGACAAAGTCCCGTCCCTTAACAACCACCCGATCCTTATAAATCTCCACATGAAGCCCTTCACTGCCTTCCAAATGTTCATCCTGATCCGTCCAGAGATAACCTACAGACGACGCATTGAACATGGTTGGCATGTGGCCTGCACCATCGTACATCGTATGCTGTGCTTCCAGTTGCCAATGGGCATGACCGGAGAAGAGAATCACTTGCGGGTAATTGGCCAGAACGGCCTTGAGTTCAGCATCCTGATTCACACCATACCAGCCTTGCTCTTTCATTGATCCTGCTACCGTATCCATCAGCGGCTGATGCAAGAACAGGAAGATGGGATGATCTGGCGCTGCACGCTCAGACAATTTTGCATCCAGCCACTCCAATTGTTCGGCCGACATCTCACAATCCTTCGGATGAGGTTGCTCGGTGCCCAGGAATATATAATGATACCCATCGATCCAATGATCGTGGTAAGAGCCCCTCATGCCTGTTGTCCCTTCAAAATCACTTAATCGACGCTGCCATAACCCTGCGACTGTAATGGGGTCCACTTCTGAAGAGATCGGTCCCCCATCCTGGCCATCCTGCTCAGAAGGTGCAGCAGGCAATGTATAGGTCCCGCCGGATAGTTGCTCAATCAGTGCAGCTGATTCAGCAGCAGTTTGTTTTGTGGCCCGTTCCATATCTGCCTCTTGCTCCAACAGGTCAGCTACTTCGTCCTCTCTCATCTCAAGCAAAACAATCGGGGGATCTTGCCACACCACGGCTCCAATATCATGATTACCTACCGTGTACCGGATGTCCGGCAAGCTCTCTGCATGTTGCTTCCATATCCGTTGCAACTCACGATATTCGCTCGGAAGCCCCCGATCCGTCACATCACCCACATGCATAATCCCGCTGCTTCCCTGACTGAATGTAGCTATGTCGGCGAATGCTTGGTCCAGATGCCGGTTATGAATATGGTCTGCCTCATCTCGCACATGTGTGTCCGTAATGACCTGGAAGCTGGCAATAGGTTGCTCCAGTGTATGTTCATTTTTCATCAAGAATCACTCCATTTCAGTCCAATAATGCCAATCAGAATAAAACCAATCCATACCATCGACGTGAGCCGCAGACGTTCACCAAAAAAGTAATGTCCTACGACGCCAATAAGCGTAATGCCCACGCCAGACCAGATCGCATAGGCCACAGCCAGCGGCATATACTTCACTGCAAAATTAAGAAAAGTAAAACTTGCGCCATAACAGACAAACATCAACACCGAAGGCCATAACCGCGAGAATCCATCCGATACTTTTAGCAAAATGGTAGCACTAAGCTCCAGCCCGATGGCTAGCGCCAACAGGACCCAGCCTAAATAGGCATGACTATTCGTCATCGATTCAGCCCACCATTCAGCAATTCATGGAAGGATTGAATCGTTCTATCCGCCAAGCGGATCCCTCCCGGTTCTCCAATGCCAATCCTGTACCCCGCACCAGCGGTTCGTGCCATCTCCATGTCTCCGTCCGTATCTCCAATAACCACCGTATGCTGTACAGGTATTCCCAACCGTTCACAGGCAAGCAGAAGCATATCGGGGAATGGTTTGCCTCGCTCTACCAGATCTGTACCAATCACCACGTCAAAATAGGAATCCAACCCCATCCACTGCAAATGTTTAATCGCACTGGGTGTATCGTCCGCTGTTACGACACCCATAACCATGCCTTCGCTGCGGCACTGTTCAAGGAATTCTTGAACTCCCGGTAACGGACGTGCAGGACGATGATTCTCCATCTCTTCCTCTGCATGCGCCAAACACTCCCGAACCATCATCTTGGCTTCAGCCCAGCTGAGACCCGCACGATATCCATGCCAAGTCAGCACGGCATACACTTCATCCATGGTTCCCATCGCAAGCGGCCCGCGCACGTCATACCCATTCATTTGGCCTTGGTCATCGTGGAATGTACCCCAGATCTGCGGAAGTTCCTCTGTATTGATACGCAGTCCCAGGGTAGCTAGCTGGTCTCTGAAGCCACCCAACACACAATCGGTCCAAAACCCCCACATGCGCGTAAAATCAAGTAATGTTCCATCCTTGTCGAACAATACAGCTTCAATCGGAATTGTTAATCCGTCCACATATATCTCTTCTTGCATTGGTTAAACTCCTTGTCTGCGATATGGTATGAACGGAAAGGACGGTACAGCATGTACCGCCCTTTTCGCATGAGTTACTTATAGCAATACTCGCGCTTGTTATTCGAACTGCTTCTCGACCGAAGCACGCGGAAACCGTTCATCGATATCATTATTTCGTTACACGATCCAGTTCTTTCTGTGCTTTCTCTTTCGCTTCCTTCAGCGCTTGTTCGGCTGGCATATTATTGATCTGCACTTTATCAGCTGCATCTTTCAATGCATCATTGATTTTGCCACCCGTTGGATCCTGGAATGGAGCCGAAGCGTGAGCTGCTTGTTGCAGTGGTACGGTGATCTGTGGATTTTCCTCACTGAATTTCATGAACTCTGGATCTTGTTGTGCCGATTGACGCACTGCAATATATCCGGTATTCATAGACCATGAAGCTGTGTTGGACGTCTCAGAGAAATACGTAAACCATTTATAAGCAGCTTGTTGTTGCTCTGGACTCGCTGCTGCCGGAATACCTGCCAAAATGGCATTCGCTACCGGTTTACCTTCACCAATGCCTTCCCAACCTGGTTGTTGCATCGCAGCGACTACGCTGAAGTCCAAGTCACCTTGGTCACCACTAGATCCGGTGTAACCTGCTGCTTTGTTTTTCATCACATTATCAATTGTTTTGTACCAATATTCCCAACCTTGACCACCATACTCGATACCCATGATTTTGTCTTCGTTAATCCATTTACGGAACAGGTCCCATGTCTCGATCCACTCTGGGGAGTCAATCATAACTGTTTTGCCATCGTCGCTAAGAATCTGACCACCCTTACCCAATACGGCATCAATCATGTTGTCTTTACCCCACATCGGTTGCCAGCCAGAGAACGTTGTCTTGCCATTCTCTTGCTTGCTCATCTTCGCTGCTGCTTCAGCCAACGCTTCCCATGTCGTCAGACTCGCTGGATCGATTCCGTTCTCTTTTAACGTATCCATGCGGTAATACATGATTTGGGTTGTACCATACATAGGTAGGAAGTATTGCTTACCATCCACTTCCCCCTGGTTCAGGAACGTTTGAATGAAATCGTCTTTCTTAAAATTCGGGTCTGCCGCAATCATCTCATCCATCGGTGCATAGTATCCTTTGCGCGCCCAGTCTATGTTAGCACTCAGTACAGCGGCCGGAACCTTTTTGGAAGCAATCGCTGCTTGCAGCTTCTGTTCGGTCTCCGTGTAATCAGCTTGTACAATTCCTTTCACAACAACTTCGTTCTGGGAGGCGTTGAACGCATCAATCGTTTTTTTCATGTTATCACCCAGATTACCACCCAGACCATACCAGAACTCAATCTCCACCGGATCTTTCGCCTGAGCTTCGGTTCCACTGGCAGCAGCCGTCGTGCTTGATTCTGCAGGTGCTTGTGTCCCACAAGCTGTCAGTAACGCAAAGCTAGTTGCGAGTACCAGCGACATGCCACCCTTCCAGTTCAACCTCAATCTCTTTTTCCATGTCATGCTTGCCTGACTCCAATTCATTGTCGTTCCTCCCGTTTTAGGTGAATGTTAGTGCATATCAGTTCTTGTTCACACCAGCCGTAATATTAACGCTCTGCATGATGGTCTTCTGGGTGAACAGGAAGAGAATAAGTAGGGGTGCGATGGTGAAGGCACTCGCAGCCATAATCTGTGGCCAAGCCAATCCATATGCCCCGCCTTCTACAAAGAAGCTGCGCAGACCAGCCGATACCAGCTGCAGGTCAGGATCTTTGGTGATGAGCATAGGCCAGAAATAGTTGTTGTACTGTTCAATAAATGTAATCAATACCATCACGGCGAAGCTTGAGCGAACAAGCGGCGATATAATCGTCCAGAGAATCCGGAAGTGGGATGCGCCGTCCAGCTGTCCGGCTTCCACCAATTCATGAGATACCTGCATGAACGCCTGCCGGATCAGGAAGATCGAGAACACGCTGACACAGTTGGATACAATCAAGCCTGTGTAGGAATCCAGCAAGTTGAGCTCACTAAGCACCAGGTAACTAGGCAGATATACGGCTGTACTCGGTATCATATAACCCACCAGAATCAGGGATGTCAGTACACCTTTGAGACGGAATTTCATATGTGTCAGAGCGTACGCCATCATACTGGAGTTGACGATCTGAAATAGACAGATGGCTAAGGCTACCCCGGTACTGTTCAGGATGTAACGGGCAAAGGGTGCCGCATTCCAGGCGTCTACATAGTTGCTCCACAGGAACGTCTCCGGCCAGAAGGTCGGCGGGAACTGCCAGATCTCATCATTGGTTTTGAATCCGCTAATGACCATCCAATAGAAGGGAAAGGCTGTACCCAGCGCGATAATGGCTAACAGAAGGTAGCGGATCAATTTAGTTATTTTAAAATTCGGTTGTGACACGTTCTGCAACTCCTTGCGCTTCATCCGTTTAGACTTTTTGGTAGGCAATGTCATTGTCATTAGTAGTGCACCAGACGTCTGCCAAGCAGGAAGGATACACCCGACAGCAATACGCAGATCAGAATAATCACAACAGCGATGGACGAAGCCTCACCCACATTAAAAGATTCGAATGCAGACTGGTAATACATGTACAGTAACGTTCTCGTTGATCCCGCCGGTCCGCCCTGCGTCATGACATTGATCTGGTCATAGGCTTGCAGGGACTGGATCGTAAGAATAATCGAGAGAAAGAATGTTGTTGGTGAGATTAACGGCAATGTGATACTTCTGAACTTGTCCCAACTGTTTGCCCCATCGATCGAAGCTGCTTCAAGCAGATCAGACGGTAGGTTTCGTAGTGCAACCAGATAAAATACCATTGCCCACCCAATCGACTTCCAGAGGGTGACGATCAGAACGGCAACCAGTGCCCAGTCGGCATCACGCAACCAGCCAATCGGAGATACACCAGCCCAACCCAGCATAAGATTAGCGAGTCCCACTTCAGGCTCGAAGATCCAGGACCATGCAATGGACACCGCAACTGTCGGGGTAACCCATGGTGAGAAGAGTAATGTTCGGAAGATGCCGGATGATTTGATCTTGCTATTCATGAGCATCGCAAGCGCCAATCCGCCTACAATGGTTGGAATTACACTCCCCAGTCCGAATAACAAAGTGACTTTCAGTGATCGATAGAATTCAGAGTTTGTCAGCAGATAACTGTAATTGTCCAACCCAACGAACAGCTTGTCCGGGCTCATGAAGTCCCAATCGGTGAAACTGAGATACACGATATATCCCAGAGGTCCCAGCCAGAAGATCAGCAACGGGATTAGAGCTGGCAGCGTGAATAGAACCGCCTCAGACTCCCTCCATAGTTTTAAACGCAAATCCCCCACTCCTTACTGTTCAATTTTTCTTTAACGATTGGGAATTTTTGAGTATAATCAGCTTTATATTTCTTCTGTACAAAATTGATTGTACACTCGTATTGAAAATTCTAATTCCGGCTTATGTTAAAATTGGAGCAAGTCATGTAAAATATGAGGCAGCTAGTGGGAACGCTATCATAAACCAGAGGTGACATTGTGGGAAAAGAAACTGCCGGGAACCCGAATCATTCTTCGTTACCTGATCGGCATGCGCTGAGGGAGAGAGTCATCGAGGCCATCGCCAATACGATGGATCTGTATGGAGTTAATCATACGTTTGGCAAATTATACGGCATTATGTATTTCGAAGATCGACCGATGACACTTGAAGAGATGAAGACCTCGATGAATATGAGCAAGAGCAACATGAGCTATGCGGTTCGTTCGCTTACGGAGTCACAGATGATCTATAAACTCGAAGAAAAGAAGGACCGTCAGGATCAGTATCTCGCTGAGACCGACTTTTACCGTACATTTCAGAATTTCTTCGGTTCGAAGCTGCAGCGAGAAGTGGATGTGATGTTGGAAGGCATTCGTGAGGTTATTCCTGACCTGTCCGCAATGATTCTGTCGGAGCATACCTCTTCCGAAGATCGGGATGATGCCTTGCGTGATCTGCACAAACTCCAACATGCAGAGCAATATTACGTCTGGTTACAAGGATTCGTGGAT
Organism: Priestia sp. FSL H7-0729; assembly: GCF_038005685.1. NCBI lineage: Bacteria > Bacillati > Bacillota > Bacilli > Caryophanales > Bacillaceae > Priestia > Priestia sp. FSL H7-0729. The sequence goes on along the minus strand of NZ_JBBOTQ010000007.1, from coordinate 216,876 downwards.
CAGTTGCGGGACGGTAAGTTTTACGAGAATGCTGCTCACTCACCCAACAAAGATTAGTTCACTGCGCTGTGCTATCCTTGCACAAAGTATCTAGTGGCTGGTACAAGCGCTAACGAATCTCACAGGTCTTATATGGCGGAAATAATTGCGAAACCGATTTTAACGAACCTGTGAGAAGCTATTAACGCAAAAAAGAGCTGTCCCAAGCCACTGTATGGCTTTTGGAACAGCTCTTAATTCTGTCTATTCGATTCCCCTGCTATCCTTTTAGCGTGTCTATCTGTGAACGTAATTACTTTTGAGCGGCAGCTTCAATATCTGCATATGCCCAGTGTGTTGCTGGTACATCGCTGAACGTTGGCACAACTGCGCCAGTGAGTGGGGTGCGGTTGAACAATACGTTCAACACTTTCACTGCTTCTGCACGCGTCAGCTTGCTATCCGGTCTGAATGTACCATCGTTGTATCCGACCATCAGGCCAGCATTTTGCACGTATGCAATCGCATCGGTTGCCCACAGGTCTGCGGATACATCTGAGAAGGAAACTTCTGTGCCATTCACGATTGTAGTAGTAGATTGTTGCTGCATCCAACGATAAGCAATCGTCGCCATCTGTGCACGGGTAATCGAGCCTTCCGGTGCAAATTGGGTGTTGCTCATACCGTTCATGATACCGGCGGATTGCGCTTTTTGAATCTCGCTGGTTGCCCAGTGTGTCGCAGAGACATCCTTGTAGCTCACACGAGTAGTCGAACCTGCTGCTGCATCAGTTGGAAGATTGCGAGCCAGCATGGCTGCCATTTGTGCACGTGTTACGAATGCATCTGGGCGGAAATCTGCACCAAAACCTTGAATGTACGGTTGGTTTTTACCTTGTGAAGTTTTCAGCCCATCCACCACAACGAGGGTGAATGTACTGAATTTCGTTACGGTAAACTCAATGCCTTCGCTGTTATCCGCGAGTTGCACCAGTTTGCCTTGAACCAATTCTTTTGTGCCGTCACTGTGTTCGATGTAGATCGCCAGGTTGTCCAATGCTTGCTGACGAGCAGCCGCATCCGTCGGCAGACTATCACGCAGTGGCAACGTCAACGTCACTTCGCGGCTCTGCATATTCGTGTCGATTTCAACCGGGCGAGCCAGTACACGCACATTCGCATTCGGAGCCACTTGTTGAATCAACTGCTCTTTCTTCGCACGCTCTTCGACTTCTTTTCGCTCCGATTCTTTTTTCAACGGAACCACACGGAAGTACAAGTCTTGATCGAATCCGGCGATGGAATTCGTCGGCACGGAAATCACTACATTTTCAGTGGAAATTTCGAGTTTCAGCGAACCATCATTCAATTCTTTCACGGCTGCCTTAGGCAGTTCAATACGTGTCTCGGACACGGAATCTTTGGTGTCTGGAATGACAATGCGTGCAGTGTTCATGTTCAATTGCTTTGCTTTTTCCACCGATTCCTTGGCAATCGCTTCGGTCATTTTCACCAAATCTTTAATGATGCCATTCGTTTCGGTTGTACGGGTGATCGGTGTCTTGGTCAGGTTGGTACCGTTCGCTCCGTTAACGTCAACCACGATCTGTTCTTGTTTCGTAGTTGGTGAAGGTGTAGATGTTACTGGTGCAGACGTAGATGATCCGCCACCTGTGTTTCCACCCGGGTTAGGGGTTGGAGTATTTCCATTGTCTGTGCTGCTATCACCGTTCTGTGTAAAGACAATCTTCACGGCGCGTCCTGGCAGTTCATCACTGATTGCTTTGTAACGAACCCATACCGTTTTGTTACCGCTAAGGTCCAGCTTCTGAATAGAGGCAACATCAATCCAGTGCAACTTATTGTCAAAGGAAATCTCCATCGTGTCGTCCAAGCCCGTTATAATATTGGTGATATCATTGCCCTTCACATTAGGAGCCGTGAAGAATCGGTTAAATACATATTGTAGATTTTCAACAGTCTCGTAGCTGTCTTGTTCATTGAGCACCCATTCAGCGAGTTCCTTTTGTCCTTCAGGACTGAGCTCTGCTCTTTTGGATAAATCAAGGGCACCTGTACGATCAAACTTGTATTTATTGAAGAATGCTTCACCTGTAATGTAATCATTCATAGCTGAATCAAGCCATTGATCCATTCGATCAACCTTGGTAGCCTTGTCGATAGACTGGTATGGCGTAGTCAAGAGCCCCAGCACAACCATAGGTTCCACGATATTTCCTTGGAAATCCCCCTCTAACTTCTCGAAGGCTATTGAATACAAGTATCTGTAAGCAAACACACTTTTGTCTACTTTGTTGGTCCGTTTCAAATACTCTTGACCAATGCCTCGAAATCCTTCGCTTTGTTGATCATTAAAGGACACTGGCAAATCCGCTAACTTCTGGGCAAGTGTATCCAGCTTGTTTTTAAGAGTAATAAGTTCCTTTTGCTCCCAAACCGATTGTGCCAGGACACCCAGTTCAATCATGTATTGAACCTGTTCTTTATTTTTGTAATCTTTATTTACATATTGAATCAGGAACCCTGCAATGAAATTTTTGACCTGCGAGCTTAGAGCGCCGTAGCCATCCGGCAGAGTAATCCCCAAATCAGGATCTTCCATTGCTACACGCATAGCTGCTACATCAAAGTTTCTCTTTGCCGTATTTAAGACAGTCAATGGATCAGCATCATTATCATCAGGGAAAAATTTATTAAATGCAGTCTGAATGGCTTCAAAACTTGCATATCCACCAAGTGGTCTCTCGCTAAGCATATGGTCTGCCAATTGTTCTTGCTCTTCGGAAGTGAGATTATCCAATTTGCTAACATCCAAAGGGAATTTCCCAAGTGGAATCTCCACGTCTTCATCGGAGTTGTATGTCTCAATATCTCCCTGAATTTCTATCATATTTATTAACTTTTTCAACATGTCTTCTGATGTTTCTACCTTGTTAATAAAAGGTGTTTCATCCAGTGCTGATTGCGTATAATTCAGTATCTCCGCGATATCAAGATTTTTTGTGAGTTTACGCTCATATCTAAAAGCTGCCATACGTCTTTCAACTTCGGAGGAATTTAGATAATAGTGAATATGTTCATAGTATTCGTCATCTGCTTCTATATCATTGAATTGTAGCTGTAGTCGCTCTGCTTGTTTATTAAAAAATGCATCAAGGACTTCTCTGGAGTCAAGTCCACCAATTTCTCGAGGAAGATTCCGAGCTTGCAAGGCTAATTGCACTACATATTGGACTTGTTCCTTACTCTCATATCTACTAGATGCTGGTGGGCTTGACTCCTTTAACATATACTTTGCAATGTCAGATTGTTCATCCTCAGATAATAATTCAAAATCCGGATTAGTAATGAATTTTTTGTTACTAAGCAGCTCTATTACTTCTGGGATGAAGTCGGTAATTGGATCCTGATCTTTTTTCTCTTTGATATCGTTAAATTGCTCCAACAAGGCTGAACTATTGGGTTCGAAAAAAGCATCAAACGCAGTTTGAACCTGGGATACCGTTTCATAACCGTTTTGCGGCTTATGATCAATCATCCATTGAGCAAGTTCGGATTTTTTGGTTGTATCGTTCTGGATGGTCGACATCTTTTCCATATCAAAAACAAAAGGCTGGATGTTAGGGTTTGGATTAAAAATGACATTCATTTGAATGAAATCATACATACCATAAAGATTATCCAATGATGCTTCCATGCTGGAAAGGTCAAGTGCTCGATTCAGTTCTTTATATTCGGATTCGGATATCTTAGTAACCATAAATTCCAACTGACTATTAAAATGCGTAGGATCGCTAGAATTCATGAAAATAATATTAAAGAACATAAGATTACTCGTAAACATTGATAAGTCTGCGCCCATTAAACTCATATAATCATTGCCAGCTTGTGTCCAATCAGATTTTCCAATATTAGGAAAATAAGTGGACCATTCTGCCAGCAGGCTATAAACCAGAGTGATGTTGTACTGCAATACGCTCGACTCAGTCTGCTTAGGAAGTGTGATAAGATGGTAAACCAAATTAAATACGTAATTGGCCTGATTGTTGTTCTCATAGGGAAACTCCAGTGGAAGCAGCAAGACCATGCCTCTGGCAATTTCATATTTTTGATTATCGTTCAATGCTTCATAATCTTCAGGTAGCGTGATTAAATCTTGTTGTTCAAGTAAATTTTGAACATGAGTCACCGTCGTACTCTCATCCGACTCAACATACATCTCTCTCTCCATATTAAGTTGGTCCAACGGAGTAACCGGGTCAGCACTTGCAACCCCACCCACGCTAACCACCTGTAATAACAAAACCGCAATTAAAAGGCAGCTTATCAGCTTTCTGTAATTCATGTACTTGATCCTCCCTGTCTCATGTTTTTTTACATATAAATTCAATCCCTCTGATACGTAAGGCCTATTGTATTGCACTGCAATAAACAGAATCTAAACAGAAAATGAGAATAAAAGGTAAAAGATCCACCCTGTAGTACAAAAATAGGGTGGATCTCAACTTTTTTCGTCATTATTCATCATTTTATTTTCGAAAAAGTATTCTTTTAGACCTATATAACTCAGGCTCTTAAATTAAGGTGTACCCGCCATCCACATACAATGTGCTGCCAGTCGTGAATGTATTGATCATCAGATACGTAACTGTATGTGCAATTTCTTCGTTGTAGCTACCCACTTGTGTAAGCCTTACCATTCCTCTATAATTTCGTTCAGATGCACAATATGGATATCGGGCGGAATTCTCATCAGAGAAGAAGTACATTTTGCATGATGAGATGGAAGGGGTGGAACTTCATTGTTACAGCTTTCGGAGAAACAGGCACAGGATATCGTAGATAAAATGATGCAGGACATTCCATACAACATCAACATCATGAATGAGCAAGGCATTATTATTGGAAGTGGTCAGAAGGAGCGTGTGGGCACCGTTCATCAGGGCGCTGTCCGCGCATTGACGACAGGCAGCAGAATTGAAGTCTGGCAGGATGGCATGCTTGAGAAAATGGGAACCAATGAACCGATTCTAATCAATCAGCAGCATGTCGGAGTCATTGGCATATCCGGTCATCCGGATGAAGTTCGGCCTTTCTGCAACATCGTGCGTACTACCGTATCTCTCCTGATCGAACAGCGTAATCAATTGGAAAGTATGGCCCACGAAGCTTCACGTAAAAGAGCCTTTATCGAACGACTGTTGAACCAATCCGGTTCCTACTCACAAAAGGTCAAAAAGGAAGCCCTGCAATACCGTATTGACCTGCAATTGCCAACCGTTCTTCTATATATCCGTTTCCCCAGGAAATCCATGGCTACTGACACTGAGGCCAACCGAATATTGCACCAAGTTCCTTCATTCGCTATGGAAGGGGATGGCCACACACAGCTTATCCTGATCCAGAACGAAGCAGACGTTGATCCGCTGATTCGGCGTTTGAGTCAGATTTCACCTGAAGCATTTATCGCCGTTAGTCCAAAAGAAGCGAATATTGCCACCGGATATGAACAGGCCCGGTCTGTGATGAACATCCTGCAGGCACTTCAACCAGACTCACCGATCCTTCGGTATGAGGATGTGCCCTTTCTGGTACGATTCAGCGCAGCTGATCTAACCTCTCACGCCAATATCATCAGCAAACTTGAGGATACAGCCGATCTGATGGATACGCTCCGTAGTTTTATCCACCATAACGGCAGTATGAGCACAACAGCGGACCATCTCAATATTCACCGCAATACCCTTCAATATCGACTCAAACGCATACAGACCCTGACGGGCAAAGACCCCCGTAATTTACTGGAACTCATTGAGCTCACCCACGGACTACTCTCGTTCTACCAATAACGTCAGAACAGCAAAAGACGAGACACAGATCGCCTGATTTCAGGCATATCCGTATCCCGTCTTTTTCACATCACATTCCAATACGGCTAAGTAACTCCCCGTACGATTTGATTTCCACTAGCCTAAGTGAGTAGACCCAGTTTCAGCACTCTGGCAATATTCTCGGTTGTACGCTCCACATTTTCCGGTCCTTCTCGCAATAGTCGCTCCAGATCCGCTGCCCCAGGCACAATGCCAAATATGGCATCAATACCTTCCTCGTACAGGGTGTCGATTCCTTCGCCTACATAGCCTGCAATGGCAATTACAGGTTTACCCGCTTCCTTGGCTGCCCGAGCAACGCCATAGGGGGTCTTGCCAAATTTCGTTTGGAAGTCGATACCGCCTTCGCCCGTAAATACCACATCCGCAGCATGTAATTTCTCACGCAAACTCGTATATTCAATGACGATTTCAATCCCTTTACGTAGTACCGCCTGTGTAAAAATCAAGAGTCCCGCACCCAATCCGCCAGCCGCACCGGCACCTGGTATATCACGGACATCTTTGTGCAACTGCTGTTTCACCACATCTGCATAGTGGGACAGGCTCGCATCCAGCTGCTCAACCATCTCTGGGGTAGCCCCTTTTTGTGGTCCAAATACTCTTGATGCGCCATGCTCCCCGCAGAGTGGATTAGTTACATCACAGGCGACAATGAACTCCACTTCCTGCAAACGCTCATCCAGGCCGGATACATCAATCTGAGCCAGTTGATCCAAAACCCCGCCACCCCGCGCAAGTGGATGACCTTGTGCATCCAGAAACTTGGCACCAAGCGCTTCAGCCATACCAGCACCACCATCATTTGTCGCACTGCCACCAATGCCGATAATAATTTTACGGATACCCAGATCCAAACATGCCCGAATTAACTCTCCTGTTCCATAAGTCGTCGTCCGTAGCGGATCTCGAACTTCCTTGGTGACCAGATGTATGCCACTGGCCGATGCCATCTCAATGGCTGCCGTTGTTCCGTCACCCAGAATACCATACTGGGCAGTCACTGTCTGACCTAAGGGTCCACTCACCTCTTGCTGGTGAAGGACACCACCAGAGGCATCTACAAGGGACTGCACCGTGCCTTCCCCACCATCCGCCATGGGTACGTGGATGTATCCTGCTGTCGGATATATTTTACGCAACCCTTTTTCCATCGCGATGCATACTTCTTTCGCTGTCATGCTTTCTTTAAACGAATCCGGTGCCAGGACAAATGTCTTCTCTCCAGTTTCTCTCATCTCTCTCATCACTCCATCCGTTAGATTAAAGAATTATAGAATAAATCCGTACAGTAACGTCGCTACGATCGCCATCGTGCCACCCACAATGGATTCATATGGAATAACGCCCATCCGCTGACGGATCGTCATCTTCATGCTGTCAGCCGACACGTGGAAGTAATTCCCCTGTGGCAGGGAATCGATGACGGTAGCCCCGGTGTGCACCATAACAGCAGCCGCGAGTGGTGCTGTACCCATGTTCAGGATGGCATCACCGAAGGAGCCTGTTGCCAAGATCACCCCTGTCGAAGTCGAAGCCGTTGCTGCCGCCATCAGAATGCCTGCGATCGGTGCGAGGAAGGTACCAGATATGCCGGACGCTTCAATCAGACCCACTACCTGACCTGACAGATCTGAAGCAGAGATGAGTCCTGCTATTCCACCAGCACCTACCAGAATAAGCACAGTTGCTGTCATCTTGTTTAACCCTGAGGTTGTATACTTCACAATATTTCTGCCTTGCCCCATCGCCAGCATTCCGATGATGCCTGCAATCGGCAGGATATACATGGCGTCCACTTTGAAGGTGGACAATGCTTCAATGCCAGCAATAGAACCAATGGGATTAATCATCAACAAAATGATCGCTACCAACGGAGCAACAATGGCTTTGCTCAGTGGTGGATACTTCGATGTATCTATATCGCCCTGTTCGGCTTCCTGGTCAGAAACCATAACCCCCTTGTTCTTGAGCATTGAAGCTACAATTACAGTTACAATCAAGCCGCAGATGGCGGGAATTACGCCTGCCAGCATAACATTGCTCAGATCCAGATCGAACCCGCGTGCTGCTGCAATGGTATTGGGATTTGGGGAGATAATGTTCCCCGCCTTGCCTCCACCGGACAAGGCCAGTAACAGTGCCAATTTGGATATGCCCATTTTATTACCTACGGACAATGCAATCGGTGCAACGATCAGCACGGCTACAGGGATAAATACACCCACTGCGGTAATGATCATCGTGGCCAGTGCCAAAGCAAGAATGGCTTTGCTTCCGCCAAATTTACGTACAATTGCCTGCGCTATCGTCTCCGCCGCTCCCGATTCCATCATCACACCTGCAAGCACCCCCGCCGCTAATACGCGGAGTACCGTTCCCATAACACTTTGCGTGCCATTTACCAGTATATTTACGGTCTCATCCAGGTTCGCTCCCCCAATTAAAGCGCCTACAATCGCACCCAGAAATAAAGAATAGACCGGATTCAGTTTCCTCAAAATCAAAATGATCGCTATAGCCAGTCCTGCCAGCGCGCCAATCCAGCTAATTGTTAAAGGTTCCATTGTCAATTGCCCCCCATGCACTTGTTGAACACGCTTTCATTATAGTTGCTGGCGGCGATAATAAATATTGATGAAAGGACGAAATTCATTGTGCATATGCACAACCGAAGGGCGAACTGTTCTCATCAACATCCTAGAGCATGTTCTCATTTCCTGAACACCCAAGCGCACATGAACGTAGGCTGAGCTGAATCGGTGCGCTAAAGAATCTCAGACATGCTATACCTGAATAAATAACCTTTTACAGCGTTTTTATCAATGGATTGCGGGAAATAACGTGTCTAGTGTTCCTTACATTTTCAAAAGAGGGCCGAGAGGCCAAATAAGACGTCCTGTGTTCCTTAGAAATCGGCTCTCACCAATATCTATATGAAGTACACAAACAGCCTGTTGCCTCGTCATCTCGTGGCAGCAAGCTGTTGTATGGTTGAATCCTTAGCAAGCATGGGCACACGCAACGTACCCACCCCACCCTATTTCTGCTCTGCATTCCCCAATGTATACTCGCTCAGCTTTCCTTCATAGACCAATTGCAATCGTTCACTCTGACGAAAATCATCCGGTGTCACGAGCGCCGGCAGCTTGTTCCACAACTTGATTCCCGAACGTTGCAGAATCTCGGCTACAAATTGGGAGCAGAAGTAGGAGTTGCTGAACTCCACCGGTTCCTTGAGCGTAATGCCGATTACCCCCAGCAGATTGTACATATATTTCTGGCGGCTGCGGATGAAGATGTGCAGCACGCGTTTCATCTTTACCACTTCACGATCCGTCACCCGAAGCTCGTATATGACACATGTGGTATTGGGATACTTGCTGTATGTACCTGTCTGGATATCTTCCTTCACGAACCCGCCGTTCAGTGGATTGCTCGGATGCTTGCGGCCGAAGCTGTACAGCTCGGTTAATTCCCGGTCAAATGAGATTGATGCGTGATTATATGGCGCTCGGGTATAGCTCTGAATAACCTTCGTAAACAGCGTTCCTGTATTCGTAAGCAGGATATAGATGGAGCGTTCATCTGTCATAGCAAAATTTCCCCTTATCAAGTTGGCACTATTCCTTCATAATAACATAGGTGCCCTATAATGGAATCTTACTTTGAATAAGCAGGTGATCGGTTCGTGAGCAGTTCACTCTTTACACTAACACTCATCTTCACAGCTTTACTTGTGATACATATCGTCTACAAAGTGATTACGAATCTTCAGCCAACCAAAGACTACTCAGGTATCGGTCAAAAAATCAAAACCTGGTGGGGCATGCTCGTGATCTTCTGCCTCGCTACCCTTTTCAACCCCATCGTGTCCCTGATCTCACTCATGGTGCTTGCATTCTTCTCACTCAAAGAATACTTCTCCATGATTCGCAGTACACGTAAAGCCGACCGCAGATTGTTCCTGTGGGCGTATCTGGCGATTCCGGTCCAGTTCTATTGGATCTACATTGGATGGTATGGCATGTTTATCGTGTTTATTCCACTATATGTGTTCTTGGTACTTCCCTTGCCACGCCTGATTAACAAAGGCACGGTCGGGTTCCTGCGCAGTGTCAGCTCCACACAATGGGGATTGATGCTGATGGTCTTTGGGCTGAGCCACCTGGCCTATTTCCCGTTCGCCACACCGGAGTACGGGTCCAAACTGGTCCTGTTCCTGGTCGTGTTAACACAGCTTAACGATGTGGTGCATTATCTGGTCTCTCTCTATCTGGGCAAACGAAAAGTGGTGCCTACCGCCAATCCGTTTGTCACCTGGGAAGGGTTCGCATGTGCATTCATTGTAACGACAGCAACGTCTTATTTCATCCATCCCTACCTGACACCATTTGATTGGAAATTTTCGCTGTTCATCGGGGTGTTGATCAGTTTGGCCGGATTCTTCGGAAGTCTGACGGTATCTGTACTGAAGCGCGATCTGTTAATTGGGGATGACAACAAGTTCGATTCGCTCAAAAAAAGCTACCTGAGCCGAGTCGACAGCCTGACCTACACCTCTCCGGTAATGTTCCACGTGGTCCGTTATTTCTTTGACTTTATGTAGCAACAGATAGATCGACGATCTTGTAATCATACATGTTAAAAAAAGCAGCCGAATGGGCTGCTTTTCCTGTTCAACAGGCTCCTGTCAGGGCCATATTGATGTACCTGACGTTACTTCAACGTAATTTCTTTCTCGGCCATGATTTCGTTCCCCTCATCATTGGTGAAGACAAATGTGGCTTTGCCACGCTCGCCCTTCATCTCATCCGAGTAGATAAATCCGGAGAATTGTCCATTGCCGCTAAAGTAAAACCCCTCTTCGCCATTTCCACCATGTTCGATGGCTTCCTGTAGCGAATTCACAATCGTCACTGTGTTAGAGGTCCATCGCATCTCCGTTAGCGCATAACCTTTCGGGACCTGCTTAATTCCAAAATCAAAGCTGTTACCCTCGCTCGGTTTCTCCGACTGGTCAATGACGATATCAATCTGCTCAGACGGTTCAGGGGACTCCGATTGAGCTGTCGGCTTGCCCTCATCACCACTTGCACTATCTTGATCATTGTTATTCTTTGCATCCGCATTCGGAACAGAGCTTTCTCCAGCTTCCTCTACAGGTTGCTTCGATTGCGGATAGGCGTGTTCCTGAACGGATTCGTTGTTATTTTTGGCACCACAGGCACTAACAACTAGTGAAATACAGAGCACAGACATGCAAAGTGCAGAGTTCTTTATATTCATGATCATCATCTCATTCTCCCTTCATCCATTTACAGCACATATATCTATGTCAGTTGAACTAATCATTTACACGATAACGGAGAGGACAGAAAAAACCTGAAAAAGCGAAGCGTTCGCCTTTATCCCCGGATTTTCCCTTTAAGAAAGGGGAATCAAAAAATCTGGGGATAACAGCGATTGGAAGGTTATTCTGTCATCGTAGTGTCAGTGTAAATATTCTTTAGTTCAACTTATATAGCACACCACTTACTAATCACTACACCATATCGTCCCTCATGAAGCTCCATTATATGTAAATGATTAATAAATTAAGTATGTGTCTGCACCTCAATGAATAAAGAAAGAGCTCTGTTCACGACATCATGCACCGTTTATTTTATCGATCAAACCCTGGTAAGACTAATACTTGTCCAATCTGAATAGCGTTATGTTCCAGTTCATTTACTTTTTTGATTGCTTCTACGTAGACACGAGTATCCATCTGCTGAGGTTTATGGGCCAATGAGATACTCCACAGCGTATCTCCCTGAGATATAACGATCTGGTCCCCCGATAACAATTGCTCATCCCCGGCAAACGCAGTGAATACAGCACTGCACCCTATGATTATAATTAGAGTTATGGTGACGATCTTTAATAGCCAGGTTGGCGTCTTCGCACGCTGCATGAATTGCTCTTTAACATATATGGTGCGAGACTCGGACGTTTTGGTATACACGGACTCATAAATACTTTTGTACGTAGAATATCTCATTCTATTCGACCTCCAGAATTTCATTCGGTTCATCTTGAATTTCATGTTTACCTATGTATATTTCCTATAACAATGAACAATCAATAATCCACTTTTCGACACCTAGGTATGTTTTCCTAAGTCATTTCATCATGATAGGTCTATACTACCAGTTCACTCTAAACAAATTCTGAACAAGCGAATTTCATTGTTGAATCAAATTCAATCTTTCCAATATTCATGCCTGATTTTCGGCGATGCTTGCTGCAACGTTTTTCTATAATAGGTTATAGATAAAGATTCTAATGAGGTAAGGACGTGCCCCATGATTTCTGCTGATCTGAAGGAACAATATTACGAGGCGCTTGTAGCCAAAGATTCAGAATATGAAGGTTTATTCTATGTTGGGGTTCGAACCACCGGTGTATTCTGTCGCCCCACATGCCCGGCTCGAAAGCCAAAATTCGAAAACTGCGAATTCTATGAGACAGCTCAGCAGGCACTTCTGGCTTCATATCGCCCTTGCCAGCGCTGTCGGCCACTATCTCATCCCAATCAAGTATCGGATGTCGTTCGCATATTAGTGGAAGCCGTCGAGAAACAACCGGAGAAACGCTGGAAAGGACAGGATTTCAAGGCTCTCTCCATCGATGAATCCACGGCGCGACGACAGTTCAAGAAGCGGTTCGGCATGACCTTTGTTGAGTATGCTCGCGCGCGCCGCATGGGGATCGCTCTGAAAAATATTCGCTCCGGCCGCACCGTGATTGATAGCCAATTAACTACCGGATATGAGTCAAGCAGCGGCTTCAGGGATGCCTTTTCACGGATCATGGGTGCCGCTCCTACACAAGTCGATGAAGGGCATGTCCTGAAAGCGTCCTGGATTGACACCCGCCTCGGTCCGATGATGGCCATTGCAGATGAAGAGGCGCTATATTTACTGGAATTTGTGGACCGCAGAGGTTTGGAGCGCGAAGTTGAGCGTCTGCGCAAACGAACCAAATCGGCAATCGTGCCCGGTACCACGGCTCCCATACAGTCCATTGAGCTTGAACTAAACGAGTATTTTCAGGGCATTCGGACAGCATTCGACACACCGTTGTTCTGTTTAGGAACACCATTTCAAAAGCGTGTGTGGGACGAGTTGCTGGCCATTCCGGCTGGTGAGACGAGGTCATATCAGGAGATTGCGAATGCACTGGGCAAACCAACGGCGTGTCGAGCCGTGGCACAGGCGAATGGGGCCAATCAGCTGGCAATTGTAATCCCATGTCACCGTGTAATCAATGCCAGTGGTGAACTGGGTGGATACGGTGGGGGATTAACTCGCAAGAACTGGCTTTTGACTCATGAGAAACAGGAACAGGATAGCTAAAGAACGGAATGAAGTAATAAAGCACGCATCAAATGCCCAAAGGAATGCATGATATAACAAAGGAGAGTCAACATAATATGAGTACCTTAGAAGAGAAAGCAGCGTTGTTCCAACAATACCATGTGAAAGGAAAACCACTTGTGCTGGTCAATGTGTGGGATGCAGGAAGTGCACAAGCCATTCAATCCGCTGGAGCAACAGCCATTGCTACCGGAAGCTGGTCCGTTGCTGCGGCCCATGGTGAACATGATGGTGAAGCCATGCCATTCCATCTGGTGCTAGCCAATCTCGCGCGGATTACAGCGAGCGTGGATCTGCCTGTAACGATTGATATAGAGGGAGGGTATGGGAGGTTGGTGTCAGAAGTGAAGCAAAATATCCTGCAAGTCATCGATCATGGTGCTGTAGGAATCAACATTGAAGATCAACTTTCCGCTGGCTTAGGATTGTACACTGTGGAGGAGCAATGCCTGAGACTGTCTGCCGCCCGGGAAGCTGCGGATCAGGCAGGCATACCGTTGTTCATTAATGCCCGCACAGATGTTTTTCTGCAACATGCACCTGAACACCATAACCACTCCCTCCTGGAAGAAGCACTCATACGTTCGAGCCATTATGCAGATGCAGGAGCCAGCGGGCTGTTTGTACCCGGTTTGCAGTATCACCAACTGATTCAAGAATTGTGTGAGCGTTCGCCTTTACCAGTTAACGTCATGGTTACGTCTCCTGAGCCTTCACCAAAACAACTCGCCGCACTGGGTGTAGCACGCGTAAGCTATGGGCCTTATCCCTATCTGCAAGCTATGGAACACCTAAAAGAACTGGGGCGAAGCATTTTGATGAATAGTTCCGAATCGTCATAAGTGATTACCTATGGTATAATCACCCCTACTCAACATTAACTAGGAGGCAATTATGCTTAACGTGGAACAAAAGCTTGAAGTGCTACAATCGTATCCCCAATTGCAACGCAAGGACGTTTCTCTCGGTCGTGTGAATTTCCACTACGAGGAAAGTGCGTATGATAAAAAAATTGTTGCTCTCCATATTCACCCGAACGGTAACGGTTATATCTATGCAGGATTACTGCCCAGCGTTGAGACTGATGCGAAAGGATTCGTCAACATTCGGGATTACTCCGAAGCAGATCTGCGCACATTGTTAGATGAAACGATCCAAGCGATGTCTCACAATCCCAACGCAGTTGAATTTGAAGAGCCAGAACAAGTAAAAGTTGTTCCTGCATTGGCTCCAACCTCTACAGGCGGCGGAACATGGGTCGATGAAGATGGACATGCGCTGACTTTAAAATATGAAGATGACATGTGGTACGTGTATTCCGGCGATAATCTGGATATGGCCTTCGAAACACGTAGCGAAGCTGGCGAGTATCTCCATGACGAAGGATTCAAACCGCAAGCTCAGGTTTAACGTATACACATTTCATTTTGAATTGCACAATGATTGTTGAACAGAGATATTCAGTAATTTAAAATGATATGCAAAAACACGAGGCGTGTTCGCACTCGTGTTTTTGGTATTACAGGAATTTTCGTATCGTTTCATTAGCCCAGTTCATTCATATACATTATGCTGTCAGTCTTTTTTGGATTTCATCGTAAGCGGCGCATTCTTCATCATCGGGTACGTCGACAGAAGTAGCGCACCACCTATGAACCCCAGAACGGTGAACAATGTCATGCGATCAATCCTGGCAATCCACAACGTAAACTCTCTAAGATCGCCCAATGTTATGATCACCGTAATAACCAAACCAACGCCAAAGAACATAATGAAGAAGTTACGTAACCCCAGTCGCATCCAGCAAACCGTTGGGAAAACAGAGATTCCCAGTACCAAATAGCCACACATCAGATCAATCCACAGGTAGGCTAAGAAATGATATTCGTTTGAATACAACATGCCAGGTTGATAAAGGGTAACATCCACAATTCCTTTTTCTTGAAGCAGATGTACGAGGAAATACACCACATGTAGAATGGCCATGGTACCTGCAACCATCCATACCGAGTTCATATAGAAGGATTTCATGAATTGAATTCGCGTACTACCCATACCAATCGCAACCGGAAACAATGTAATGATACCCCCGATCGCAAACGTACATATCCCCCCGTACATAGGGCCGAACAGTTGTGTAGTATACGAGACATCAAATATGAAACCAATGGCCAGATATACGACAGTGAGCATTAGCGAAATGGATGTGAATATGCCCAGATACAGTCGCATATCATCCCGAATCAGTCGATTCGTGCCTTTTACTGCATTCATGGTTTAGCCCCCTCTTGTTTACGGGTCCTGTTAACCAGATAATCCTGTAATGTCGCTTTCTCAATGGAAAGCCCATGTGCATGAGCGATATCCTTCCACATTTTCGAGTAGGACTCATCAATCATCACTTTTACAGTCGAGCCCATCTGGGAAGACTCTATGACCTTAGCATCTGCTGTCACCCGGTTAACATCTTCTATTCTCCCTGTTAGAAGAACTCCTTTTTCGCGCATCTCCTCCATAGGCTGATTTAATAACAACTCGCCAGCTTGCAAAACGATAAGGGACTCACATAAAGGCTGAATCTCCTCAATATGGTGGCTGGATATCAAGATCAAACGCGGGTTATCTTCATAACTTTCGAGTAGTGCATTGTAGAAGAATTTACGCTTCTCCGCATCGAGTCCATTGGTGGGTTCATCCAAAATGGTGATCTGGGCATTACTGGCCAGACCCAATATGATCTGAGCGGCAGTCTTCATACCTTTCGAAAATTTAACGATCTTCTTCTTCGCTGGTAGTTCGAACACATCAATTAAACGCTCCGCCAACTCCTGATTCCACTGCGGATGAAAGTATTGCCCCATTTGAACCATGTCATTAACCGTCCAGTTTTTCCCTAGGGGATGATTCTCCTGAATGTAGCATAGATGCTCTTGGGCGGCCAGATTATTATAGGGGTCTTGGCCCATGATCTGAACGGTTCCACGATCCGGGCGGTTATGTCCTGCGAGTAAACTCATCATTGTTGTTTTGCCCGCTCCATTTCTTCCCCAGATGGCACTAATGATTGGCTCACTCTCGTGTAGCGTAACCTGCTTCATAACGGGTATCTCTTGATAACTGTAGTTGACCTGCTCCATATGAATCATAACTCACTCTCCTTATCCTTCTTGCCGCGAATTAGATCAATGATCATATCTTCATCCATGTGAATCCGTCTGGCTTCTTCAAGTAAAGGCTTGATGTATTCTTCATAAAAATCCTGCTTCCGTTCAACGAGCAATGCTTCTCTTGCTCCCTTCGCAACAAACATTCCAACACCTCGCTGTTTGTATATAATCCCTTTGTCCACGAGCTCCTGCAGTCCTTTGCGGGCTGTTGCCGGGTTGATATTGTAGAAACGTGATAGTTCATTGGTTGAGGGAACCTGCTCCTCCACCCTCAATCTGCCCTCCACAATATCGTCCATAATCATCGTGGCAATCTGATGAAAAATAGGCTGAGATTCATCCAAAGTCGATTTCATATGCCTCCAACTTTCATACGTATTCATTATTTAGTTAGTCGGTTAGTTACTCATGTAACTAACTATAGTATACAAAAACGCAAATGTAAATAGGCGAACTTAATCCATCGTCTTTCCTACGTTGACTCTGTTGTATTGATTAATAAGACCGTCCAGGACTACGGATTGCTGGATCACTTCCGGATGAAGCAGACTGCCGTATTCCATATGCATGCGATATAACAACTGTCTGGCATCTTCAATCCGTAACATCAAATCCAGGCGCTCCATAGTACCCCTCCCTTTTTGTCATATTTTAGTGTATTATGCCAATCAAAAGCGCATGTGAGATACGACATACTTATTCTTCCACTTTGATACAAAAAAGAACGCTTCTGAAATAAATCAGAAGCGTCCGTTGGTTCAGGCTTATGTCCCTAAACCGTGATCATTCGTTCGGTAGATTGAAGGGTCTGGGCTTCCCACAGTCGGGGAAGGACCAGTAACAGGGATTACGATGCTCAATAGGATACTACATGTAACTATCAGCAAAGCCAGCTTTCTCTTCATTGAGTTTCTGCACCTCACCAATCAAGATTTTGTATTGCTTTATAGCTGTGTCAGATGCGTAGTCCCTATATTGTTCAAACAATCCGACACCTCTAAGCATACCTCGTCCATCGCTAATTTCAATAGAAAATCTCAAGCTATGGAGAACAAAATCTAATCCCTCTGCAAACCTGTCTTTTTTAAGATAATATGTTCCTAATCCAGCTAAAAGACGAACGTATCGATCATCGGTAATTTGTTTGCTCACTTTCCCAATCCGATTGCTCTGTTCCTGATAAGTGAAGTACGATTCATACTGCTCAAGTACATGGTCTATATTCATATCATAGCGGTTAGCTGCCGTTACAATATCACAGAGCGCTGGAAATATCTCATTTTCCTTCGTCGAGATATACGCCAGATATGCAGGTAATACCTCAAACTGTCCCGCCATTAATTGATATATATAACGATTACCCTCAGCCCATTCCTGAAATTGATGAATGACCACTTTTTCCTCAGGTTCAGGATTTTTTACCCAACTGTAATCAGTGTACAATGCAACATACTTCAATGCCACTTCATAGTTGTTCAGATGGAAATGGGCACTTCCAGATGCTAAATAAGCATACATAATATAAAAAACAATAGGTCGCTTCGTTTCTTCTTGTTTCCTTCGACCATTCATCTCATAATGAATGGTTGCTTTTATCTTCAGTTTTTCTGATAGCTCTTGAACTTTGCTCCATCTGTGGAGTGATGCAAAAGCATTAATCAATTCGTTAAGTGCATCCAACTGGTAGCGTTCATCCAGCCGATCCACATAATATTCAAACCGGGCTGCAATAATCAGATTCCGTTGCTGATCATTGGTTAGCCCCAATCGGAACAGTCGATACTGACAGAGTGCAAGCCGCTCGGAATGTTGCATTTTCTCGCTTTCAGCGATGTTCTCATATAAAAGAATGGCCGGTTTGAATTTACCCGCTTGGTAGAATTCTTCAGCCACATCAAATAACAAAGGAATATAGGATAGATTATCCATCATTAGACGAATAACCTCTTCAATACAGTCCAGCTTGTCCAACTCGGCACAGCGATGAAGGAAAGGTCCCAGTCTTCGCCAGTCCGGGGTTGCATGCACAAAACACTCATCTATGTATAACTCGTAGAAGTAACCTTCCTCCAGTCTCATGGCGGAAGTAATGCGGTCCAACTGCTGCATGGCAATAGGCCGATTTTTATTCAAAATATTGCTCAGCGTACCTGAATTAATCCCTGACGTCTCCGAAAAATGACTAATGGACATCTGTTCACGCTTCAAATAACTCTCTAAATGATCGCGTATCGTGGTTGTTGGTTCCAAACGAACACCACCCTCCAAAATAAAAAAAACATAAACAGGATTATCGGTATGCAAAAGTAATTATATGTAATTAGAAAGTATCGGTCAATATAATAAATTCAACTAATTTGTATAAAAACCATTTTAATCCTTTTATAAAGCCGGAGGCTTCTATTTATATTTTATATCGGAAATGCGCTCGGCATCAAACCTTGAAAACAGACAAAAACACGAGCCAACTATCGGCTCGTGTTCTCAACTGACTCATTAGTCAGTATGCTCACTATAACTTGAATTTAAGGCAGTATATTGCCTGCAGCACGGTAAATTTCATACCACTCTGGACGAGTGAGATGAACATCTCCTGCTTTCACACAGTCTTGCAGACGCTCAATATTCATCGTGCCTGTCACAGGCTGCATCTGTGCAGGGTGACGAAGCAACCATGCGATTGCAATCGTTGTATTGCTCACGTCATACTTCGCAGCAATCTCATCGATTTTTGCATTCAATTCCGGGAACTTGTCGCTACCCAGGAATACACCTTCGAAGAATCCGTACTGGAACGGAGACCACGGCTGAATGGTGATATCATGCAGACGACAGTAATCAAGAATGCTGCCGTCACGGTTAACCGCGGCATCGTTCTCCATGTTCACGTTGATTCCGCTATCAATCATCGTAGTGTTGGTAATACTCATCTGCAACTGGTTGGCTACCAGTGGCTGTTTCACGTATTTTTTCAACAATTCGATCTGGTTCGGATTCTGGTTCGACACACCGAAGTGACGCACTTTGCCTTCGCGCTCCAGTTGATCAAAGGCTTCAGCCACTTCCTCCGGCTCAACCAAAGCATCTGGACGATGCAGCAGCAGAACGTCAAGATATTCCGTGTTCAGACGTTGCAGGATGCCATCCACCGAATTCAGGATGTGCTCTTTGGAGAAATCAAACATGCCTTTGCGGATACCACATTTGGATTGAAGAATCATATTTTCACGAACTTGGGGATTCATCTGCACCGCTTCAGCGAAGATCTCCTCACAGGTTCCTGTACCATATATGTCTGCATGATCGAAGAAATTCGCGCCGACCTCCATTGCAGAACGAACAAAATGTTCAGCTTCCTTACCGTCCAATGAATTAATTCGCATGCAACCTACAGCGACTACGGGTACTTCTAGTGTGCTGCTGCCCAATTTAATGGTTCTCAAGATGTTTTCCCTCCATATTCGAATATTATCGTGTATCTTACCTATGATTGTGACACACATCTGCAATCGGTTTCAATAGATTTATCCTACATTCATATGGAGAAATGATAGGTTCTTGATTCCAGCCTATACTTGTTAAAAGAAGAAGTTATACTTCTTCCGGTACGATAACCTCAATATGCCTTGGCAGGACACGGATATGAATGGGCAAGGCAGGACCTTCCTCACCATCTACATTCGTTCGAATAGTTTCAGCTGAGCTTACATGAACTTCTTTTGCCGTAAAATAGTCCACATCCTTATGATCCTTCAGATTTCCAAAAAACAGGGAGGTACCCAGTGTCAGACTGTTGAACACACTGATGTTTCGAACAACAAAACAATGTATCAGTCCATCATCTACCTCAGCATCCGGGGACAACTTCTGAAATCCTCCAACCGAATTGGTCAGCGCCGCCAGAAAAAGAGGAGACTCTCCCTCCCAGATCTGGCCGTCATATTCAATGGTCAGTTGATTGGCTGGTGTATTCACCAGGTCTTTCAAGCCTTCCTTTAGATATGCAAATGAACCCAGCTTCGACTTCTCTTCCGAGGATACGGAGAATAGAGCTTCTGCCAAAGAACCTGCTGCCACCACGTTGGCAAACAGACGATCATTGATTTTCCCGATATCCACGATATGCGTCTGATCCGAACGTAATTGCCGAATGGCCTCCTCCGGGTCAAGCGAGATATTCAGCGCACGCGCGAAATCATTCACCGTACCTAGCGGCACAACGCCCAATCGGGGACGATGCTTCTGATCCATCATGCCATTAATCGTCTCATGCAGTGTCCCATCGCCTCCGATGGAAATGACCAGATCACAGCCGTCCTTGCAGGCGTTCAGGCAATAGTCCGTCGCATCACCTTCCCCGGCCGTCTCGTTAACCGCCACCTCATACTGTTGTGACTCCAGAATTTCTCTGACTTGGGATACATACTGCTCGGCCTCTTCCTTACCTGACGACGGATTGCTAATGATCATGGCTTGGCGCATACTCACATCTTCCCCTCCAAATTGGCATCTTTACTTCATCTATACCCGTTTCAAGGGTAGATTGAATAGACTCTGCGGCAGATGTTCTTTTTTTTTTTGATAAACATTCTCTGAAGAGTGCAGGGCAGGGTTTGTTTCATATAGAATAGAAGTATAGGAATATCCTCACGAAATTTCTTGTTCCTTTTTCCTGTTGACGGGTTAATAACTATAGATGTGCTTTTGGCCGAAACTGCATATGTGAAAATGGTTCAATTTACACTGAAACTTCGTGGACAGAACAACCTTCCGTTATCGTGTAAATATGATACTTATCTAACTCAATCTGTTCGGATTATTATATAATTCTAAAAATCGGAGGGAATACATGCAATGAGAAGAATGACTCTACTATTTCTAGTATTCATCCTGAGTCTCGGGGCATCGGGGCAAGCCATGGCTTACGCAACTACAGACTCGGGCGAGGGCATCATTGAAGATCCACTGCTTGAAGATGGACTGAAGATGATCCTGAACAAACCTCTGGATGTTCCACTGACTCCATCGGATCTGGAACAGCTTGAGGTGGTGGACCTGAGCAATGCGGGTATTCAAAGCCTGTCCGGTCTGGAATACGCCACCAACCTGACTCACCTCCGCTTATATGGGAATGAGATAGAGGATCTCACACCGCTGGAGCATCTCACCCAGCTTCGCGAGATCGATGTTCGCAACAATTACATTACATCCATACATGCACTTGCTGAATTAAAAAACTTGGGACGGCTGTATATCAGCAATAATTCCATATCTTCCATAGAGGTTGTACGTGGGTTCAACCGATTACATACGTTCCACGCCAGCGGTAACCAGATTGACAGTCTTGCGGCCCTCTCGGATGCGGATGCACTGGAATGGCTTGAGATCTCGAATAATATGGTTAGCGATCTGACACCGCTCATGGGTAAAACCCGGCTTCAACAACTCAATGTAGCAAACAACCAGATCCAGACGCTGGACGTACTCGCTGAATTGTCAAATACACTGCGGAATCTGAATGTAGCAGGCAACCAAATTACGGATCTGACACCACTGGAACACATGACACGCCTTCAGACACTTGATATCTCTAATAACCAAGTACAACACCTCAAGGGGCTTGAGGGACTTACTGGGCTGAAGGAACTGAATGCAGAATCCAATCAGATCTATGATCTGGAACCTCTTCGGCAACTATCGAGCCTGGACGTATTAAAATTATCCAACAACCGGGTGTGGGATCTGACACCGATTGCAGGTTTTACGTTTACCCGTGATCAGTCAGCGACGAATGCCATTCAGGATATCTCGGCGTCCACCTCGTTATCCTCCGGTGTTCAGACATCTACCTCAGAGATTGAGCCTGCCGGACTCACGGTACAGAACAATTATCTGGATGTCGCAAGTGGCAGTCAGACGATGCAGCTTCTGAACCGGATGAATGTGCGGGAGCAGAAAAGAACGCCGCAGGGCAGCTTCCAGCGTCTGATTGAAGGGTCTACCACTGCTTATGTAGGTGATCGCGCGTATGCACTGGATGCTGCACCTTTCATTGATGAAGGCCGGACCTATGTTCCTCTGCGCTTTGTCTCAGAGCAGTTGAATGCCAGTGTGAACTGGAACAGCGGTACGCGGGAAGCGGTGATTACACAGAATGATAAGACGATTCGCTGGAGCGTGGGCAATAAGCAGGTTGCCGTGAACGATGAGCTTGCAGTCAATGATGCGCCTCTATTGATGAGAAATGGTAAAGCTTTTGTTCCGGTACGCTTCATTTCAGAGCAATTCAATACGACGGTTGCGTATATCGGAAGCAGCAAAACAACGTTGATCTTCGAAAACAAACAGCTCGTTGATCGTGTACAGCCTTAATTCGTATCTCACGTTCAATTTCAGCCATAAAGGAAGCATAGCGAAGTCCCCGTCTTGAACAATCAGCGGGGATTTTTGTTGTGTTATGAGAGTTGTGCTACGACATCGGTTAGTGGTATATGAACAGAATCAATCATAAGTAAATACACCATAAAATCTGTCTGTATGGGCATGAACTTGTAACGTCCCATCTCGGATTAGGGCAAATTTTACACGGTTTAGCATATCTTCTTTTGCCATGGAAGTTGTTATACTGAACGTAATATATATGACAGTTGAAGTTCAAGCGAGGAGGAAATTCATATGACATTCACGTTCACTGGTTATTCCACAACCCAAGGTAGCCCATGGAGCGAGTTATCTTATGTGTCGACAAATGAAAGCGCTAACTTAAAATTCACAGGTGAACAACACCAGCTTGTGGAAGGGTTTGGCGGATGTTTCAACGAGCTTGGCTATATGGCTCTGTCCCACTTGAATGAGGAGCAGCGCCATGAGGTATTTCATTCTCTCTTCCACCCGGAGGGTGAGCACAAGTTTAACATCTGCCGCCTGCCGATTGGCGCAAGTGATTATGCAGAGCAGTGGTACAGCCACAACGAAGTGGACGGTGACATGGCCATGGAACATTTTTCGATCGAACGTGATTTCAAATATCTGATTCCTTACATCAAGGAAGCGCTGACGTATAACCCGAACCTGCAATTCTTCGCTTCCCCTTGGAGCCCGCCAACGTGGATGAAATCGCCAAAAGCCTATAACTATGGCACGCTTCGTTGGGAGAAAGATATTCTGGAGGCTTACGCCCTGTATTTTGTCAAATTTGTACAGGCTTATCGCGAAGCAGGCATTACGATTCATCAGGTGCATGTGCAGAACGAAGTGATTGCGGACCAGAAGTTCCCTTCCTGCATGTGGACAGGCGAGCAGCTTCGTGAGTTTATCGTCGATTATCTGGGCCCGGCTTTTGACAAACATGGTCTGGATACGGAAATCTGGCTGGGGACGATCAACGCTCCTGATCCATGGGAAGAATTGATCAAGAAAAAGACAAATGACTTCGATGAGTACGCCGGACTTGTCCTGAGTGATCCGAAGGCCTATTCCTATATCAAGGGTGTTGGGTATCAATGGGCTGGCAAAAATGCCATTCAACGTACCGCCGCAAGTTATCCGGAGCTTCGTTATATGCAGACCGAGAACGAATGCGGTGATGGCAACAACTCATGGAACTATGCCAAATATGTATATAATCTCTACCAGCATTACTTCAGCAACGGAGTGAACGCGTACATCTACTGGAACATGGTTCTGGAACCAAAAGGCCGAAGCACATGGGGCTGGGAGCAGAATTCCATGATCACGGTAGATCCGGACAATAAGGAGGTTACTCGAAACCCCGAGTATTATGTGATGAAACACTTCGCGCATCATGTTGTCCCTGGCGCTCGAAGAGTCGGCCTGTCTGGCGCGTGGAGCGGGAAATCCGTCGCTTTCCGCAACCCGGATAACAGTCTCGTCATTGTCATCAATAATCCATTCCAGGACCGTCGTGACCTGTATCTAACCCTTGAAGAAGGACAGACCCTTCACTTGGAGCTGGAAGCTGATTCTTTCAACAGCATGGTTATTCAACCGAACTAACAAACTCAACACATCTCGAAAACGCGTATATCAAATAGCGCCGTGTCCCCCATATTCATCATGTGGGACAGGCGCTTGTTGATGTGGTATTATTACCGAATTTACAAGAGATGCTCAGCCTCATCAATACGTAAACTTATGGATTATTCGCCAGGTAATTTCTCAGCCATTGCATAGCCGGACGTTCTGTACCGTTGCTATTGACCAAGTGGGAACCCGCTTGCCAGGTTTGATTCTGGTTGTACCCCCACAGCGTTACCCCTTTTACAGCTGAATGTTTCCACAGTACAGGAAATTTCTGCTGATAACGCTGCAATTGCGTATTATCGTCACCTGTCATATCCAGCTCGGATACATAGATCGGCAACCCTGTCGCTGCGAGCTTGTTCAATACCGTATTCATTGTGCTCACAGAGACGTTGTCCATATTGAAGTAATGGGCTTGGATACCAATACCATCAACCAGACCTCTGTTTTTCAACAGGTTGATAATCTGGATATATTGGTCTGCTTTGGCCGGATCACCGATAATGCCATATTCATTAATTAACAATTTGGAGTTAGGAAAGGCTTGTCTTGCCTGTTGGAATGACCAGATGACCCAATCCCAACCTGTTGCTCCATCCCCACCAATGGCATTACGATAGGATGGTTTCGCATGCAGAGGTTCGTTCACAACATCAACGAAGGCAGACTTCGAATACCGCTGTCCTGCGGCCTTAATCCATTGTGTCACTTCAGCCTTCTGATCAGCGGCGGAGAGACTGTTAATCCAATTGGGCTGCTGATTTCCCCATACGAGCGTATGGAACTTGAACGGAAATCCGTTATTGTTCGCATAGTTGTACGCCATATCTGCCTGACCCCAGTTCATCACGTTGCGTGTGCCCTCCACAGCATCCCACTTGGTGGAGTTCTCAGGAGTTACCTGGTTCCAATAGGGGCTAAAATTCGAAGGAACCTGGTTAGCTATAATATTGCCCAAAAATTTGCTACCTTTCGCCAAACCAGCACTCACACTACCAACTGCAACCGAAGCAGCGAGAACACCTACCAATGCTAGTGAACCAACCGTCTTGAACCACTTGGACTTGAACAATGAAATTCCTCCTTAATCATCATTTAGGATATTATTAAGCGCTTACAAAATCAATTTTACTGGATAATTTTAGTCTTTAACACCTGCAAATTATACTATTTTCAAAAACCGTAAATTAATATTCAGCTATATTTATAGATTCCTCTCTTAAATCCAACATAACGCTTACATTGGAGTTTACATTTACCACATGTTTATCTAGTATGAAATGATACATATCTTTACATACACTAGATAACAAGGGAGATTACAACATGCGCAAAATTTCAACGAAACGTTTCGCCGGATGGCCTCTATCGTTCCTCTTATGTGCCTCCATCTTGTTTGCCCCTTTTTCTTCTACACCAGCTCAGGCTGCTGAGGCAGATAAGGAAACCAAGATCACATTATTGGGTACATCCGATATTCACGGTCGATTCATGCCATGGGACTATGCACTGGACGGTCCAAATCCAACCGGAAGTATGACACAACTATACACCATCGTGAAAAAAGTCCGCGCGGAGAATCCCAATACGATTCTGCTCGATGCAGGAGACATGATTCAGGATAACTCGGCTGAGTTGTTTAACGATCAACCCCAGTCTCCCATGATGGTTGCGATGAACGAAATGAAATATGACGCATGGGTTATGGGTAACCATGAGTTTAACTTCGGGCTGGACGTACTGGAGAAGATCTCTTCCCAATTCAATGGACAGCCTCTCGTGGGTAACATTTTCAAAGAAAACGGCGACCGCTACATGCCTGCCTATACAATTATCGAGAAAGACGGCATCAAAGTAGGTGTCATTGGAATGAACACCCCTATGATTACCGAGTTCGAGAAAGGTACGGATCACCTGGACGGTATTATCGTCAAAGATCCTGTGGAAGAGACCAAGAAGGCCATTGCTGAGTTGAAAGGCAAAGTCGATGTCATGGTTGGACTCATGCATATGGGATTGGACAACGAGAACGGTAATCCGGGAACCGGAGTGACGGATATCGCCAATGCCAACCCGGAGCTGGCTGCCATTTTTGCCGGACACATGCATACGTTGATTGAATCCCAAACGGTTAACGGCGTATTGATCTCCGAACCGAATAAATATGGCTCACATATCTCTCGAATTGACCTTACATTTGCTAAAGACGGCGACAAAGTGGTGCTGAAAAGCAAGGAAGCTCAAGCACTCGCTGTGAAAGCAGCAGACGGAACGTATGAAATCTCTGATCCTGCCCTGGAAGAGACATTGCATCCGTTCCACGAGTTCGCTCGTGCCGATGCCAACATTGAAGTGGCTGAACTGAAAGGCACGAACCTGGTGCCTGCTGATGAGATTAAGGGTATCCCTGCGGTGCAGATCCAGGAAACACCTTTGTCTGACTTTTTCACAGAAGTGATGTTGCATTATAGTGATGCCGATGTGGTCGCGCACCAGATTGATAACGACAAGGCCAAGCTGGATGTAGGCCCGATCAAGAAAAAGGATATTGCGTTCAACTACCAATACACCTTTGGTGAAGTGACCGTATATGAAGTAACCGGACGCGATCTGATGGATTATATGGAGTGGTCTGCGGGATACTTCAACTCCACACGCCCTGGTGATGTGACCGTCAGCTTTGATCCGAAACGACGCGCTTCCAAATACAGTACCGATGATTTCTTCGGCGGCGTAACGTATGAGATTGACCTGACCAAGCCATACGGTAGTAGGATTACAAATCTCAAGTACAGCAACGGTAGGGTCGTAAAAGAAGACGATACGTTGAAGCTCGGCATGAATGCCTATCGGATGGAAGCGCTGATTGCCAAAGGCGGCGCCATGGAAGGGCGTAAGTTCAAGCAGCTCTGGTCCTCCAAGGATGCCTCGGCATTTGGTGAGATCCAAGGCACGATTCGCAACTTGTCCATCGCCTATTTGAAAGATGTTATGAAAGGTGTCTACGAACCGAAGATTCAGCACAACTGGAAAATCACCGGCGTAGACCTGACTGCACCAGAACGTGCAGATGTGGTGGAGTTAATTAACGATGGCATCATTTCTGTGCCAACAACGGAAGATGGCAAGTACACCAACATTGCCTCCATTAATATTTTGGATGCGGTGACTCAGGAAGAGATTGATACGTTATCTGCCAAAGCAGATGTGAGTGCGGCACAATTCGCAGGCGTGAAAACCAAGGGAGCGTTCTATCAACAGCTGAACAAAGCTCGCAAAGCAGCAGCAGGTGGCGATGGAGGTACGACAACACCTAAACCTGAGAAACCGACAACACCAACCGTACCTAAACCAACACCCGCTCCAGACACGTCGAAACCTGGCAAACCATCAACACCAAGCACTGGTAAACCAGGAACTGTCACCAAAGGCAAACAAGCCAAGGTTACTGCGGCTTATCTGAACGTACGCGCTGGCGCTTCATCCAAAGCCAAAGTCGTTGCTGCCGTACCAAAAGGTACTGTGCTTGAGGTAATCAGTACAGACAAGTATGGCTGGGTAAAAGTGAAGTTAGATGGACGTGTAGCCTTCGTATACGGGAAATATGTGAGCATTTTGAAATAAGTACAATCGTTACGCACCACGCTTAACGTAATAGAAAGGGCGACTCTCCCATGGAACTCATGGTGAGAATCGCCCTTTGTTATGTTAACGAATGGTTATGCGTATTGCCGTTCCTCTACTGCTCTGTGGCAATGAAGACGTTTAGCCTTATGGCAAGTTCTTAATTTTATCCATGAAAGAGTCCAGCTGTATGCCATTTGTTTTTTCCGTAAAA
The DNA here is from genome assembly GCF_038005685.1 of Priestia sp. FSL H7-0729. NCBI lineage: Bacteria > Bacillati > Bacillota > Bacilli > Caryophanales > Bacillaceae > Priestia > Priestia sp. FSL H7-0729. Next base: position 188,516 of record NZ_JBBOTQ010000007.1, on the reverse strand, counting down.
TCACGTAATTCCTCCGACTCCCCCTCGTAGGCGGCAAGTACATAGTCACCATCGACAATATAATACGTGCCGTAGCGGGTGAACGAATATCCATCCACCTGTTTCCCGGTCGTTCCCTTTTTGACTACAGCGATAATCTCCATACCTGGTTTAAGTTCAGGCTCCACACCTGCGAAGTCAGCGTTGTAAAATAAAAAAGTATCCTCCGGTACATCAGCTCCTGTTACTACTTCATGTACCTTCACCTCATAGGAAATGAATTTAGGTTGGTATGGTGTCATTCCATTAGCTTTATCCTTATCAGCCATCATTCTTTCAGGTGTGCCCGGTTCAGTACTCAGCTCCACACTAAAGCTCGGCAAAACCTTCATTACCTCTGCCACAACAACGGCATCTCCATATGTCATGATCTCTCTGAAGCTTACTTCTCTCATGGATATCGTCGCGGGGGTTTTCGTAGATAGTGGATATTCTTCACGTAGTTCCTTCATCCGATCAGAGGACAACCTGCTGCCTGCGGTATTATGCGATTCTGAAAAAGGGGACGAGCACCCGGTTAGACTCACCATAGTCAGTACGATACTTAACAACCAACATGTCATCTTGACTCGCTGCATATCTTATCCCCTTTTCCTGATTAAAAAATAAAACACAGACATCCATGTCTGTGCAGTCCATTAAAATTTCGGTTGTACTCGATCCGACTGGATAATACGCAGTACATAAAAGAACCACTATTATAAAAATTCTTTCATGGCTAGCCTCATACGTGTAATAAACCATTGATTATCCTATAGCTTTTTTCTTTCGGATACCCATATGCTACCATATCATATTTTCCAGTTCCAGCCTGAATGGAGTAATTTTCATTCTTTTTTTCCATTGATGTAAAGGAACCTTGATGTCTCTAAAACCGTCCATACCTATAGAGCATGACAAAAGAAGGAGGGAAAGAAACTGTGTCTGTTGTACGAAGATTGTCCTTATTGCCAGTTATCTTACTTCTACTAACGCTCGGATGCGCAGAGAAATCCGAGGAACAGGGGGAAGAGAAGCCACATGTGCGAGGAATGATTACGGATTTTGAGGAAGAAAGAGGTCAGGTACTCATCGAGAATAAAGAAGATGGAGGTGTTGAATCAGGACCGATTTGGATCTCGCTCAGCAAGAATGCCGAACTCATCATCGAAGGAGAGATTGTCACCGTCTCTTTGGATGAGATACTCGTTGGTCGAAGTGCAGAAGTATGGATTGATGGAATAATCGCTCAATCTTACCCTCCCCAAACCCAGGCTGTAAAAATGGTCATTCATTAACACACAGCAATATTCACCGATACATTTCGTTTCACGTGGAACATTATGATACACCTACGCACAGCAACAGGCGGTTCCTCCTCATATCGGAGTTGATGAAAACAATTTAACCACTTGATGCATTTCCTCCGTTAGCCTGCCTGCATATAGAGTATAATGAAGAAGTATACGATAAATGTACGGTGCAATAATTGTACAAAAACTAACGCAAAAGAGGTAAACGATGAGCGAGCAACAATTTAAAGATTATGGACTTGGTGAAGAGATCGTAAAAGCACTGGACAGTCTGGGCTATGAGACACCAACCGAGGTGCAAACCAAAGTTATTCCGGTAGCACTGGAGAATCAGGATCTTGTGGTCAAATCACAGACAGGCAGCGGTAAAACAGCTGCCTACGGCATTCCGCTCTGCGAGCTGGTGGATTGGAATGAGAATAAGCCACAGGCTTTGATTCTTACACCAACCCGGGAACTGGCTTTGCAGGTTAACGAAGATATTACGAATATCGGCCGCTTTAAGCGTATTAAAGCAACCGCACTATACGGACAGTCCCCTTTTCACATCCAAAAAGCCGAGTTAAAACAAAGAACTCATGTCGCTGTAGGTACGCCCGGTCGGGTACTGGATCATATCGAACGCGGCACGCTGCCACTCGAACGGATCGCCTATCTCGTTATTGACGAGGCTGATGAGATGTTGAATATGGGCTTTATCGAGACGGTACAAGCGATCATTCAGAAACTGCCGCAGGAGCGAGTGACGATGTTGTTCTCCGCGACGTTCCCTGAAGACGTAGCCAAGCTGTCTCGCAAATATATGAACAAGCCGGTGGAGATCGAGATCAAAGCAAGTGGACTGACAACAGCCACCATCGAACATGCTGTGATTCATGTGCCAGAGGTGAACAAAACCGCGCTGCTCCAGGACTTGTTCATTACGGAAAATCCGGATAGCTGCATCGTGTTCTGCCGTACGCAGGAGAATGTGGATAAGCTGTTCCGTGTCATGGCTGACCTTGACTACCCAGCAGATCGTATCCATGGTGGTATGGAGCAAGATGAGCGGATTGAAGTGATGAACGCCTTCAGACGGGGACAATTCCGTTATCTGATCGCGACGGATGTAGCTGCACGTGGTATTGATATCACCAATATTACTCATGTCATCAACTACGATATTCCTTTGGAAAAAGAGGGATATGTTCACCGTACAGGCCGTACGGGACGCGCAGGCAAAACAGGTAAAGCCATTACGTTGATTACACCGAAAGATGGCCGACGTCTGGCGGAGATTGAATCCTATATCGGCTTCGAAATCCCTGTTGTGAAAGCTCCTTCCGAGGAAGCTGTGGATCGCCGCAGAGAAGATTTTGAGAAGCGATTGAAGATTGTGCCTGAACGTAAAAAGGACAAGCGTGAACAGTTGAATCAGCAGATCATGAAGCTGAACTTCAACGGAGGCAAGAAGAAGAAACTTCGTGCTGTAGACTTTGTCGGTACCATCGCCAAGCTTGAAGGCGTTACGGCTGACGACATCGGGATCATTACCATTCAGGACAATGTAACGGATGTGGAGATCCTGAATGGCAAAGGCCCACTCGTATTAGAGCTTATGCAGAATACAACGATCAAAAAGATGCAGCTCAAGGTTCGTAAAGGTCAAAAATAGATTGGTGAATGTCGCCAAATAAATAGGAATTCAAACAGGGATAGTGGACTCTTTTCTAAGTCTGCCATCCCTTTTTTCTCTCTTTTCGAAGTATGACTCTACTGTTCTAGAACTTTCTTGCTGCTCAATTTACCTCTTCTTTTTCCGTACTGTACTGCCTTCCACCATATACCGAAATAGCGCATCTTCTGCACCACCGATCTCATCCGTAACCTGAAACGTTGCTGCATCTCCCGACTTATATACACTCCCCGTCACAAAGCTGAACACCACACGGTCATCTTTGCCCCAATATGGATTCAGCATCACAAATGTACTGCCGTTCACGCCCTTCACTGTGCGGTTTCCATTGGCATTATACAGACCATTCTGGTCCATTGCCCAACTCTGGGGATCGGCATCGAATAGATGTGTGAAGCTCGCACGATCGATATGTTTATTCGGTTTACCCCATAGATACACCCGATCGGCATCCACTGCCCAGCTCCCGGAAGGTGTTATTAACTCAAACGTCGCTGCATCTGCCCCCTTAATAATCTGAAGCACATCGTCTGGATGACCGAAGGGCTGACTTGTCCGAGCAACCTCGGCACGATACACATGTTGCAGGTCCTTGGAAAGTCCAAGATGTTCCATCCCGGCATAAGTTTTAAACTGCCGAGCGTCAGCTCCTTCCACACGATAACCATTGTAATACACATGATTGTCATCACGACCGAAGGGTCCGCCTAGTGGCTGGAACGTATCCGGGTCTGCTCCTTTTGCAGTGCGCCACTGAAAATATACACGTTCCCGGTCCCTTGCAAACTGCTCATCTAGCTGTTCAAAGGTAGACCTATGCACATCCCGAACGAGATTGTACACTTCCTTCGCCTCCCGATGAGCCGTACCGCCCCATTCTGTTTTATAAAAAATGGACGACGCAGTCTCATACCAATTGCCTGTGATCTGCGTAGCGCCTTCTGCACTGTGGGCATAATGATCATTCCACCAGCCAGGTACATCGGAATAATGCTCACGCAACCATGCCCTCACCTCATCCTTTTCCCCATTCGCATAACGAAGAGAGCTGGATAGATGGAATAAGTGGTCCTTGTCGGTGCAATAGTCGTGATGAGCAATCACAGCAGTCGTATCGATATCCTCAAGTAGATGAAAATGCGTGCTGCTCTTTACATATAAATAACGTTGGTCCTGAGCGAAGTAGGGCGTATCCGGCAGCAGCCGAAAGCTGTTCGGATCGGAATCAGGCACGGCCCGATCTTCCAGATAGACGTACTGGGAGTCGCAGCAGTAATCTTCATCGATCACACGAAAAGCTTCCGTATCCCGACTGAACAAACTCGCCTTGTTCTTACGAGCATTGAACCACCATATCCCCTGATGATCCCGCAGATAGGCGAACGTCAGCCACCCTTTTGGATAAGTCGAGATAACTTCAAAATCCAGTGCGGTAATGCCTCCCTTAATGGGAGTACTGGTTCCATCTTCTTCATTTTGCAATGTCACTTGAAGGTCTTCATCTACAATAAATTTGTCCATGACGGTTCCCCCTCCAAATATGTTGTAAAAATGAGTCTAGCCTTATTTTAACGTGTGCGCCTGATCCTCTCTACATCATCGTACATGACATTTAGGAACATTTCCTCCGCTCTCACCGCTCAACCCCGAAGAGATGAAGATATGTTCAGCAATGGATGGATTGTTCACTTGAAAAAGAGTCTAGTCCAACTAAAATATAAATGAAAACATTATATTTTAGTTACATATCTTACGGGAGGTGTATGTCATGGGTAACAGGAAAGCGGTCTGGTTACTGGTCTTTGCACTCACGTTCACCCTGTTTGGACTTCATCCTGAACGAACAAGCGCTGCAAGTGTCACGATCACCAATGGCACCGATTGGCTCGACACCGCAGGCAATCCCATTCATGCGAACAGCGGCAACATACTGCAGGTAGGCTCGACGTATTATCTGTACGGTGAACATGCGGTGGGTGGCAAGTTCGACAGTGTGAACGTCTACACCTCGACCGATCTGAAGAACTGGACTTTCAGCAACGCCATCCTGACGAAAGATTCCGCAACCGAGCTGGCCTCCAGCAAGATCGAACGTCCCAAAGTCATCTATAACGCCTATACCAACCAGTATGTGCTCTGGGCACACTATGAGAATGGAACGGACTACAACCTTGGGCGTGTAGCGGTGGCAACAAGTAATACCCCGAATGGAAAATTCACCTATGAGGGCAGCTTCCGACCGCTGAATTATGAATCCCGTGACATGACCGTCTTTGTTGATACCGATGGCACGGGTTATCTGGTTACGGCTTCACGCAAGAATGGCGGTGCCAATGATACGATGGCTATTTTTAAAATGAATGCAAGTTATACCGGAATACAATCCTTTGAAGGCTGGCTGTTCGAGAACGCCTACCGTGAGGCACCTGCCGTTGTGAAAAAAGGGAACCGTTACTACCTCTTCACCTCCCAAGCCGCTGGCTGGTATCCGAATCAAGGGGCATACGCTACAGCAACTTCCATGACGGGCCCCTGGACTGCGCTTACGCCATATGGCAATCCATCTGCCTTCGGTTCGCAGATTCATGATATTGCCACGATTACAGGCAGCAACACCACATCCTACATCTACATGGGGGATCGCTGGAATCCAATGAACCTTGGAGAGCACAAACATATCTGGCTGCCGCTAACCTTGAATGATTCCAATGGAACAGCATCACTGGAGTGGTATACAACGTGGAACATCGACGCAGCGACAGGCATCGTCACCCCACCTGCTCTCGTCAACCACGCACAAGGCAAAACAGCTACCGCCAGCTCCATAGCCTCCGGCTCGTCTGCATCCAACGTCAATGATAGTAACTACCAGACTTCATGGGTAGCATCCTCCAATAGTTGGCCTGCCTGGTGGCAAGTGGACTTCGGCGCCCCGAAGACGATCACCGAGATCGACACGTCCTGGTTTATGTATAAAGGTTCTGAGGCCTATTACAAATACAAAATCGAGATTAGCAACGATGGTGTCAATTACTCCACTGTGGATCGCACCAACAATCTGACCTATGGTTTCACCACGGACGCTGTGCATTTCACCGCACGTTATGTACGTATTAATATGGTGAACGCCGTCTTGTGGAATAATCCGGGGAACTGGTACACCCCAACCCTGCATGAGGTCAAAATGTTGGGTCCAGCCACACCGGAAGCCACAGGTTACAGCCGATTCAGTTCACACAACGTTCCGGATCGATACATCCGTCATGCCAACTACATCGCACGCATTGATGCCAACGTCTCTCCTGCGCTGGACTCCCAGTTCCGCGTCGTACCAGGTCTTGCCAGCTCCACGGGAATTTCACTGGAGTCCATCAACTTCCCAGGCTACTTTTTGAAGCGCAACCCCAGCAACAAAATTGTACTTGAAGCCTACGCTGATACCGCTGCCTACAAGGGAGATGCTACGTTCCTGAGCAGCCCCGGTTGGGCTGACAGCACCAAAGTTTCCCTTCAATCATACAGTCAGCCAGGATATTACATCCGGCACTATGATTACGTGTTACAGCTCGATGCCATCAATGCAGCCAGCAGCTCGACTGTGAAGAGTGATGCCACGTTTGGGCGGACTAATTACTAGGCCAAAAATTGAAGAGAGAATTTAGGTTTAGCCACCTTCATCTACAATTAAAATTTCGGAGAAAGGCCGCTTTTTCAGGAGTTAAAACTGAAGAAGCGGTTCTTTCTGCTGCACCATATCAGACATAGGTCTCATCATCTCATCTCAAACTGAGAATGCTGGTTTAATCCTAGCGTAATCTCCAGCCAAACTGGCTAGTGGCTGCCAGCTCTCGGTCGCTATTTTATAATGATCGGCATATACCTCTGCATCGACCCTTACATGCTCTACTTTTCCAAGAACCAGATGATCTGTACCTACCGCAATAATCCGATCCAATGTAAGTTCAAAAGCAATCGGAGATTCGAGCACGGAAGGCACATCCACATGTATACCCGGTTCGGGTGTAACGCCTGCCAGTTCAAACTCATTCTCATCCGATGCCACATCAGCAGACGACCGCTGCATCGACCCCACCAACGAAGCTGGAACCATATTGATGACGAATTCCCCCGTCTCTCGGATATTGAGAAGCGTATCCTTCACCGTGCCTATTCTCTCACCTACACCCGGTCCAATCGATAGGAGCAGAGTCGCCGGATTGCGTGAAGCAACGGTAAAAAAACTGAAAGGAGCAAGGTTGAGCACTCCCTCCTTACTTCGCGTAGAGACCCAAGCAATGGGCCTTGGCACCACGGAACCCGTCATTATTTTATACATTTCTTCTACGGTAATATCACCTGTTGCAAATGCATATGTATTTTTTTCTTCCAACATACTCACCCTTTCTTCTGGCTCCCTCAGCACAGCTCGTTCCGTTTACAAAGCCCCATGAGAAACATATAGTTGGTATAAGAATATACACTTGTTCTGCATAAAAAAAGTACGCACTTTGAAGTGCGTACCTGTATAGAGGAGCCTATCTAAGATGGATAACCGGAGTAAACCCCCAGCAGAAACACTTACCCCATTCGACTACACCCTGTCCATCATTGGCGGGAAGTGGAAGATGAAGATCATGTATCAACTTGCTTTTCATGGGGTAACACGATACGGAGAACTCAAAAGACGTGTCCCCGGGATCACGTACAAGGTACTGACCTCTCAACTGAACGATTTGGAACGTGAAGGTGTGATAAAAAGAGTCGAGTACGAGCAGACCCCGCCGAAGGTGGAGTATTCGTTAACCCCGCGAGGGAGAAGTCTCATGCCCATTCTGGAAGAAATCTGCAAGTGGGGTGTGCAGCATGTTCCGGAGACACAAACGCTGCATGAATTATGGTGATTAGGATGATATGCAAAAAGAACAGCCTACTCCCATGGGAGCAGGCTGTTCTGCCAATCTGGTCTATTAAGGATATTACAGGTTCGGATCATACTTCATCATATTCATTTTACCTTGTTTCTTATAACTCACATAAACGTGGTCGGTGCTGTCTATGAAAATATCTAGCTCCAGAGCGTCATCATTGGAGAATCCGGAAGACCCTACCGGTCTCCAACCCATACTCTCATATTTCATCACAGTCACCTTGTTGCCATATGCAGCATCTCGATAAGCAACGTAAGGCGTTCCTTCGCTGTCAAAGGCCATATCCATGCTTACTTCTTTAGATGAACCCACCGAGAATCCGGGAGTGCTCACCTTTTCCCATGCTGTATCTTCTGATGGAGTGGAGTGCGGATATTTCCACATTTCAACACCATTGGAACTGCTGAGATAGATCATATAAGGTACGCCAGATGGATCAAGCGCGGATGCAGCATCCATATTCGGAGTTATTTGATATGGATATAATTTAGGATCTAATTGTTTCCATGACCCATCTGCCAGACTATATCCTGTTGCCACAGGGGTACTAGATGACCTGAATGGAGCAAATAAATACATGCCGTTGTTTGGTAATGGTGCGAGGAAGGCTCTTAGACCTGCGAATGCCTGTATTCTCGCTTCTTGTATCCGTCCCCTATCGCTATAATACCTCCATGACATGAGCATTGACGGTTCCGCAGCATTACCGACCAAAACACCTCTAAACATCAGAAAAGGATTATCATCCTTATCAAAGGTAATGAAGAAGCTGTCTTGAACTGTATCCACTTTTCTACTGCTCTTTCCGTCATTCCAACTGAAATCAACGACGGTATATACCGGTCTCCACCACTTATGTTCATCATTGTAATTCTTAAAGCTTACTTTACCTGAGCTATTCTTATAGGCAACATAAATCTTGTCCTTGCTGTCTATTCCGAGCGATATAGCTGAGCTCCCCAATCCTCCCGCTTTTTCAAGATCGCTTTGATTGCCAACGGGCTGCCACGTGCCTCCCTTATATTGCACCACAAATACTTCTTTACTGTCCTTTATATAAGCCATGTAAGGCGTCCCTTGACTGTCGAAGACGACACTGGACTTACTATTCAATTCCAGCTCGTCACCCACTTGCAGCCACGATGTCACGGTCCACTTCGCGTAAAGGGTGATGTCTGCCGTCACCGGCGTTCTGAAGTCGTAGACGTTCTCCAGATCACGATCGCTGTACCAACCATCAAATCGGTAGCCCGCCCATTTCAGTGCTGCAGGTTCCACAGCATTGCCATTAGGAACGACCACTTGACTTGCTACGGCTGCCCCACCGTTACTGTCGAAGCTGACGATGTGGCTGTCAAATGTCCATTTCGCGTACAGTATGCGATTACCCGTCACCGATGTCGAGAATCTATACGCTTCATTTAATAAGGCGTCGCTGTACCAACCGTTGAATGTGTAACCGTCCCTTGTCGGTACGGCAGGCTCGATGGCAGTGCTGCCACTTTCCATCGTCTGGTCAGCCACCGATGATCCGCCGTTACTGTTGAAGCTCACCGTGTAGATTGCCGTCCATTTCGCGTATAACGTAAGGTTAGTCATCACTGGTGCCGTGAAGCTGTAAGCTTCATTCAGACTCGCTTGACTATACCAACCATTAAATACATGTCCTGCACGCGTCGGTGCGTCAGGAATTGTTGCCGTATCACCTTCACTCACGGACTGACTACTCACCGACGATCCGTTGTTACTGTTAAAGCTCACTGTGTAGCTGTTCTTTGTCCACTTCGCGTACAGCATCACATCTGCCATTACACCTTCCGTGAAACCATAAGGTATCGTCAATTCGCTATCGCTATACCAGCCAGAGAACGTATATCCTTCCAGCATCGGAGCGCCAGGAGCAGCAGCCACAGCACCTTCATTCACCGTCTGTTCTGTGACCACAGATCCGCCGTTACTCTCAAAAGTTACAGTATACGTATTCGGTACATAAACTGTCCACTTCGCGTACAATGTCAGGTCTCCCGTTACCACCATAGTAGTGAAATTGTAGGCGTTCATTAATTCGATGTCGCTGTACCAGCCGCTAAACACATAGCCTTCCCGCTCTGGGGCGACAGGAGCCATAGCCTTGTTGCCTTCATTCACCGTCTGGGCATCTACTACCGAGCCTTCATTACTCTCGAAGCTTATCGTGTACGGGATCAGCCACTTCGCATACAGTGTGAGATCCGCCGTCACCGCCACAGTGAAGTCGTAAGCATTCGTCAGCGTGTTATCACTATACCAGCCGCCAAATACATAACCATCTCTCATTGGTTCAATCGGCATATTAATCGTAGCTCCATAGCCCACAGTCTGGGTCATCGCTTCGGCGCCCACGTAAGTGTCGAAGGTTACGGTATAGTTGTTAATTGCCCACTGAGCGGTAAATTGAACATCTTCCGCAGGCATGGTGGTCGGAGGCGTTGGCGACCAGCCCGTAAAGCTATATCCCTGCCATGTTGGCGTGCCTAGACGGAGCAACATCGTCGCTCCGAATGGAACGATATCCGTTGTACTTGCTTGTCCAGAACCATTGTAATCAACAGTCATTTGGTACGCATCTCGCTTATAGTACACCTTCAGCACCGTTTTACCGTCACCTTCAATTAGAGCTGTCAGTACCGCTCCCGGAACACTGTCATCTCGTACGAAGCCCGCATAGGATTTAGGAGTGGCATCTGCTACATTCGCTTCTGTATTGGTAGCTCCACGATACGATTCCGTATCCACAACCGTATAAGTGTCACTTCCGATATTTTGCAGTAAGCGTACAACCTGATAAGGTGTACCCTCATTCCCCGTCCATTGCGCTGTATACGTAGTATCCACAATTGGCATTGTGCTTGGAATGTCTGGCGACCAACCAGCAAACGTATATCCTGGTCTTGTCGGCACCGGTACACGAGCAGCGATGTTCTTGCCACCTGCTCCCGTTAGCGAGACTCTTGGTGCACCCGCATACCCCCCAGCAAACGTCATCGTTCTATTCCCCGGAGAGTAATTAACTCTAACGACCGTCGAGCCGTCTCCCTTAATCAATACGCCGCTTACTATTCCGTTCTCATAGCCTTGTTCCTTGAATCTGTCAGAGTTGATTCGAATCTCCGTGTCCGTTGTTCCGGTAAAATTCTCCGTATCTACAGGCGGAGCCGATGTCCTGCTGTTCGGGTCTAACATATAATGTTCAACCTTATATGGCGTGTCCGTGTTCGCAATCCAGTGTGCGTACAGTTTCCGGTCCTCCGCAGCCATTCGACTCGGAATCGTCACCTTCGTGCCGCCGGAAGCAGCCGTATACCAGCCGTCAAAGGTATATCCCGGATATACCGGGGTGGACACACTGATCGGCGCATTATAACGGGCCGCAACAATATCGGTTACTCCGCCATTTTGCGGGTCCAGTTGTAGGATGTAGTCACCTGTTCTGGCGAGCCAGCTCAACGGAATGGTGCGCTTGAGTGGACTAGATGTGAACGACGCTGGTGCACCCTTCCAGGTGATAATCAGGTTGCCATCACTCACCTGAATGTTCTTGTCCACCACTTCAATCATCCCGTTAGCCGCATTATACTTGAAATTTGGATGGTCCACCTGGATATCAAACTTCGATGGGTTATAATCCAAATTTTCCGGGTTATGATACGAACGGGTATCTGTATCGCCTGTCTTCAAATCAAACGTCTTCATCGTGAGCCATAACGCCGGCACAGCGATGGATGACGCGGAACCCGCTAAGTTCAATCGGAGCGACTTATCCTGTGGATAGGCGAAATCGTAGACGTTCTTTTCTTCCCCAATGGTATACAGTGGCCACTCTTCATCGACCAGCTCCACGCTGCCCGAGAGCGCTCCATCGCCTAATTGCGCGCCAAGTTCGACCTCCAAATAGATACCCATCTCAACGAACAGAGCACCTAGAGACTTCGTACTCTCCACCCCGCTAATATTTTTCAATTGATAATAGAAGTAGCCCCACAGATTCACATACACACCGGGTTCTACAGCAAGCCCGATACTATTCAACTTGACGCTTCCAATCCCCGCTTTGACCTCCATATGAATACCAGCTCGTAAACCGATCGTCCCCATCACATAGAAGGTAAATTGGTAATCTCCGTCTCCCGGCAAGCTGACCGTATTGCTCGAACCACTGAAACTCAATATGCGCAAGCTAACCGAGTAGCGCTTGGCCATCTTATAGTAGAAATCTGCCCCCACCGTTAGGTTCACCTGGGCGCTGACCACAAACTCCGCTTCAAATTTAACTTCCACAATACCTAAAGCCACGCGTACGCTTTTTTCAAAGAGTTCTTTCTTGATTAACGGAACCCACTCCGTGTCTTTCTCCAACATCTCTTGATACTTTTCCTTCAACGATTCCGCATCTACGGCAGTATCCTGCACACCCGCCATTACCGCTTTAATCTGTGTCGCGATGTCCTGAACCTTTCCCAACCTTCCAGAATTCTTCTCGCCCATCCAGTCATTCAGTGCATCGTTTAGCTTATCGTGTTCGACGAGAGCTATCTCTGCTGTGATGTTCATCCCGGTATAGCTATAAGCATCCAGATTAGCCGTAATTACATAATCATCGATGCTGTACCAGTAAGGAATTCCCCACTTTTTCAGCCAATGCCCTTGCATATCCCCATTAATACCGAGATCCAGACTCATCTCCTGAACGAATGTACCCGTCATATGGATGACAAGATCACTGTCTTCATTGATATTGACAACAATATCGGCACCCACTTGTAATGTAGCGCTTACGCCTGAGGTTCGGCCGTCAATATTCTTCAGCCTCGTGCCGAGTGAAGCAACAACGGTCAGATTCTCCACACTCACCCGGCTCCCTATACCGGACACTAGGGAGGACTGAGCCTTAATCTCCTGAATTTCCTTTGTCTCCATGGCGATGTCAGACAGATAATCCGCGGCTTCATTGACGAATCCGCTGTCTCTCGCTTGCTGCTCGATCTGCTCTTCAAGCTCCGCGATCTGCTCTTCCGATAACAGATCATCGCCGTCAATCGCTTGCTTCTGATAGATGTTGAAGGCATTTTCAATATCTTCAATCGTGGCATCGGTATACGTAATGACGTCCATCTCCGCCTTAGGCGTAATCGACGTAATGCGTCCATAACCAGTTACCTTAGAACCTTCTTCAGCAAAGTTGCCTTCATAAAAACCGATAAAGTCGCCCACATCCACTGTGGTTAACTCATCCAAGCCGAAAGGCTCATACAGGCTTTCGCTGTAATTCATCTGGGTATGCTCAACTGTGATGGAGTTGTTGTTCCGATCTCCATCTGTGTCTGCTTCCACACTCACCGGCAGAACATCCGGCTTGAGCAACACTTGCTTGATATCTGCATGATCGTAGGTATAGCTGCTTCCGTCTACCCCCGTAATCTGGATATAAGCCACATCGCCGTCGTCAGCGCCCGTAGTTTCTAACGTACGTTGATCGGGACGAACCCCTTGATAGATGGCGACTGTATTGCCGACTTGAATCACGGTGCTGCCGGAATACACGAACGTTCCACTGCTCGCATTCGCCTCGGCAAGTGCATTTTCGCTACCGCCCACCGTCGTGGCAACTACCGAAATCGCTGGTGAACCCACCTCTGTGCCATTCAGCATCATATCCGTGACATCCGTGTACGGAAGGTAGATCATGTTCGGGTTGAGCGGAATGTCCAGAACCTCTTGCTTAGCGACACTAAAAACGTAAATGCTCGTTGTCGCATCCTGACCTTGGAAGGACAGGTTATCGCTATTTAACGTCAGTTGATACGTATTACCTTCGACGAATTTTCCGTCTTCAGCTGCGGACGCTACCGTGAAGGCCCCGTTCCCGCCAGTGACGGTAACTCCAGCAAAGTCGGGATTCGCCGTGTCTGTGAATGTCATTTCCGCTTGGACCTCAGATACTGTCAGGTTGCCCGATGCATCGTGTACTGCGATCGTGAAGTCCGGTGCCACATCCAGCACCGAATAGCTTGGTGTGCTCTGTACAGCATTATCTATGCTATCCGTATACTTCGCATACAACTTCATATCCTCAGTTAGCGTACTACCCTCTGCAAAGATGAGCGAGAAATCGCTATCCGTAAACCACCCTTGAAATATATATCCTTCTTTTGTTGGAGCCGGCAGGTTATTTAGCACCTGGCCTTTTCGTACCGTCTGCGAAGAAATCGCCGTGCCTCCGTTGCTCTCAAACGTGAGCGTATACGCAGTGGAACCCGTGCCCGGGTTACCTCCATTATCTCCAGGCGTTCCGCCACCACTATTACCGCCGGATGTTGGTGTCACCGGCGATGTCGGTGTCGGTGTTGGTGTTGGTGTTGGAGTAGGCGTCACCGGCGTTTGATTCTGATTTTTCCACGCCTCTACAACCGCGTTGTTGCGCATGAAGAGAACTGCTGCTTCCGCGCGAGTCGCTTGCGCACGCGGATTGAAGTTGCCCTTGGCGTCTCCGGTGAACACACCAGCTTGCCACAGCTTGACGACCGCATCAGTCGCCCAAGGCGATACATTCGCGAGATCGCCCGGCTCTGTCGTGACCGGATTCTCGGTCTGATATAGAATCTGTTCACTTTCAAAATATCGCAACGTCATCGTCGCCATTTGCTCCCGAGATACGGTAGCATCCGGCGAATATCTCCGATCCCCCGTGCCATCGGTAATTCCCTTCTTAACCGCCCATTCGACATATGGCGCATACCAGCTGCCCGCCTGTACATCAGCAAAGCTCGAAGTGGAGTACGCCCCCGCATCGACTCCGGACATCCGTCCGAGTGCCGTCACATACATGGCACGTGTCATGGTTCCCTTAGGAGAGAAGCTACTCGCGTTCGTTCCGCTGAATATGCCCTTCTCCTGCACATGGACGACTGCATCATAGAACCAGTCCGTCGGACTCACATCTTTGAACCCGCTGGATGTGGTCACTTTGGTCTGCTGCATCGGCAGTTCAGCTGCTGCTGCCGATTGCGCTGGTAATATGGGCACGGCAGACACGATTAAGCTGATCATCAGCATCCACATCAAGACCTGACGGCTCACCTTCCATCCCTGTCTTACTTTTTTCACGTTCATTCATCCCTTCTATGTATAGATCAAACTAAAAAAGACCGTCCAAAATGGGTTGCTAACCAAGCTAATCAATAAAGCCAGACTAATAGCGGAAACCATTGACCCCGATGGGTATCATTGGTTTCCTCCGAGTCAGTTCGCTCGGCACGTGGAGATCAAGCGGGGAAATAAACTTTACATACAGAAATGGCATTGTCCTAGCTGCGGCGTTCAGCACGTTCGGAGTATCAACGTCAGCTAAACATCCGACTGGAGAGATCTGACTGCTTCTGGCTACGATGCTACCAACTTCACAGAATGAAGTCGTTCACCGACCTTTCTTATCAGTCGCAGTCGAATTGTGACCGACACAGGCATATCATGTCGTTTTTTCTTCCGTATTTTATCATGCGAGATAGGGACGCTTGTGAATTATAAAGAAAACTTTAAGTAAGCAACTACTCCAAACGAGAGCATCATAGACATCAAAAAATAGCGGCTAGGGAAGGTAACTCCCACACCACTAATTTTCATGAATTCTTTAGCTAGTCTGTAAACCATCCAGATGATTCGCTTCTAAACGATTCATATACCAGAATCAAATATATCAACTGCTCTTCCCCCAGAGCAGTCTTTGAGAAAGCAAAAAACACTTCTATGCTTCTTGGAATTTAATGAAATAAAAGTCTTCTGCTGATTCTTCGCCACATTGTGGGCGATGTGCCGGAAGCGCTGCCCACTTTCAAACTCGGGATCAAGTGCAATCGGGATGCCTTTATGTACGGAACGTATAACTTCTACATCGCTATGGATCACGCCTATCACACCGATATTGAGAATATCGATGATATCCTCCATCTTTACCGTTGCCGAACGAGCTTCCTGCCCGTCTGCCATATTAATGATGAGCTGCGGAGGAGCCTGAAATATATTTTCTAACAATCCGATTACGCGATCAGCGTCCTGAAGCGACGTACGATGAGGGGTAGTGACGACAATAGCCTCATCTGCGGCTAAAGCTGTATTCCAGAATCCATTTTCAATGCCTGCCGCCGAATCAATCAGCACATAATCATAATCTTGGGCTATTTGCTGCACGACCTCGCGAAAAACTTGCGGATCATCGTGATGCATCACGTCGTTACTACAGGAGATAAAGAACAAGGTACTGATTCGCTTGTCTTTGACAATCACTTGATGTAAAGCACATCGACCGGTCAGAAAATCGGAAATATGATAGTTCACCCTATTACTCAAACCAAGCGGAATATCCAGATTTCTCAATCCAAAATCAGCGTCGATCAGGCAAACCCTGTTCCCCGATAAGGCAAGGGCAGTCCCCAGATTAGCCGTCACCGTTGTCTTGCCAACTCCACCTTTTCCTGATGTGATACATATAACTCGTGCCATTGGAGCCACTTCCTTCTTCAAGTACTAATGCGAGACAGCAAGACAACCATTTCTTCACGCGTTGCCGTTATATCGACCACAGTGATTTTATCATGATGGATTAACCTACTTGAGAAACCTAAAGAAAACTTTAAATCCGTTCGTATTGGATCGTTAAATTCTTCAGAGAGATGGCACATCATTTTGACGAGGATGGAAAAGCGCAGACTGGTGTTGAGGAATCCAATATCTTGAGTGGATTACGAAGCTAGTGGAAAGAACAAAAATGGGAAAGTAGCGTCAGGTACTGCTCCAACGCCATTTTCCCATTTAGAATAGATTACCACCCTTACTGCTATATTCATGCTTGAGACGTACTGTTAGAAACCAGCATATATCCGCTCCCCCGAACCGTAATGATTCGCTCGGGGTCGGCAGGGTCAGCCTCAATTTTTTTGCGTAAATTACTGATATGTACAGCAACCGTTCTTGTATCCTCCAGACTTTCCATTCCCCAGA
Organism: Priestia sp. FSL H7-0729; assembly: GCF_038005685.1. Taxonomy (NCBI): domain Bacteria; kingdom Bacillati; phylum Bacillota; class Bacilli; order Caryophanales; family Bacillaceae; genus Priestia; species Priestia sp. FSL H7-0729. The sequence goes on along the minus strand of NZ_JBBOTQ010000007.1, from coordinate 171,549 downwards.
TGAGTTGAAACAACGTATCGACACTGACGACACGATTCACGTTTTGTGCCATATAGGACAGCAGACTGAATTCTTTTTTCGATAAAGAGATAGGTATACTCCCCATGTTGACGGACTGCGTGTAGAAATCCAGTGTCAAACCCGGTAACTCCAGTAGCTGCTCTCTTCTACCCGTTGATACTCTGCGAAGATGAGCCTTGATCTTGGCCATGAGCACTCCCGGACTGAACGGCTTGGTCACATAATCGTCCCCGCCATAGGATAATGCGCTAATTTTTATTTCGTCTTCCTCTTGACTGCTCAGAAACACAATCGGCGCACTGGTGAAATTACGCGCATTCCTGCACCAGTCAATACCGTTTTCATTAGCCAGTAATATATCCAGTATAATTAAATCCGGCTCAAACGATGCAAGCAGCTCCATCGCTTCTGACCCGCTATGACTGCAGGTGGAGACAAATCCCTCCCTATCACAATACACCTGCACAATCTCGCATATATGAGGATCATCATCAACGATCAAGATTTTGTGCTTGTCCATCTCATCACCCCTTTCCTTCAATCACTGTACAAGGAAACGTTATATAGAATGTCGCCCCCATCTTGCCGTCACTCTCCGCTCGAACCATGCCTCCGTGCGCTTGTACGATTTCCCTGCAAATTGCCAGACCCAGTCCACTGCCCTCTATGCCCATTCCCGGCCGATCGTATCTGTAATTACGTTCGAAGATTTGCTCAAGCTGATCCGGAGGAATACCCATGCCAGAATCATGTATGCTAATAACTGCATGAGGAGCATGATTCACCATTTCCACAACTAGTGCAATACGCACCAGCCCCCCGCTGGGGGTGAACTTCATGGCGTTAGATACTAGATTAAATAAGGCCTGCTCTACTCTTTTCGCATCCATCTCGACAACTGGCAAAATAGATCGTTGATCCTCGGTATCTCCAATATCCAGTATGAAGTCTAATCCTGCGTCGCGCACTACCAACTCATATTGTTCAAAAAAACTATGCAAGAAAGGAATCATCTGAATCGGCTCCATTCGGTACGAGACTTGCCCGGTCTCCAAATGCGACAAGAAGGACAACTCCTCAATCATACGGTTAATCCTTATCGTGTTCTCCCGGATGTACTTCAGATATTGTTCATTGCGTTCCGGCTTGACCCTGTCCTGTATAGCTTCTACATATCCAAGCATACTGGACAACGGCATACGCAGATCATGCGTAATATAAGCAAGTAGTTTCTTCCTCCCTTGCTCGGAGTGAAGCAGTCGGTCATACGAGGATTGGAGATCATCATGCACTGTAGATAAGGCCTGTGTTCGCTCCTGAACGGTCTGTTCCAGATTCATATTCATTTCAATCAGCTTGTCATTAACGTCCTGTAATTCACGTGTAATTCTCTCTTCGTTCGATGCCGTCCTCGTAGATCGCGAAGACAGCAATAGCAGCTGCGCGATCGTAAATATCAATAAGCCAAGCGGAGATGTATTTCCAACTAGCGACCATCCGTTAAAATATAAAAAATCGTTGATAACCGTGACCAAAGTAACCACCGACACCAGCAGGAAGATCAACGCTCCCTCCATACGTCGCACAGCCGCATGAACCAGTCCGATCATCAGATAAATCATATGTAGAACTACCATCACACCGATTACCAGCAAAAATTTTGTATATATAATCGCAGGGGTTACCACGACAAGGATACAAAATGCACCTGTTACGATCCGGGTGCCAAGACGAAACCATCGCGACACATAATTCGGAAAAATACAATCAAAATACATGGTGATGATATAACCACTGACACAAAGAATCAGATATTCAATCTTGAACTGCAATTCCCAAGGAAACTGAGGTAACCATTGTGTAAAGATAAGCTCTCCGTTGAACAAGGATCGAATACCAAGCAGTACAGTAAACAGGCCAAAATATAATGGAGCTCTATCCTTACGTCGCAGCATGAACAACAGCAAATTATACAAGCCGATCACTAGCAAACTTGCCGTGATGAACATATCCCTGGCAAGATTCAGATTGGTCTTGGCAGTTAGTACGTCGCTACCACCCAGCTCGATATCCTTGGTAATGCCGCCCCGATGATGTTGGAAGTTGGATACTTGCATAACCAGTTCTACCGTGTCGCTTTCAGACTGAAAATACACCAGCTTTGTTTCCAGTTGCGGGGTCATGCTGTGCTTGTCCCGACCAACCTCACCAACTTCTGCCAGCAGCTTGCCATTGACCCATAATTTGTACGCATGAAAAATGCTAGGCAGCCGCAGAACAAGCATCTCATCTTGATCCTGCTCGCTTAGATGAATGACCAGTCCAAAGGTTGCATAGCCTGTACCACTTAGCCTCTGACCTTCTAACGGGTAGCCCCGCCAGGAGCTTGGGATGCTAATCCAGTGGTCCTGATTTCCTTCCCTTGCCGAACGAACACGCATATCCTCAGGCGTCAGCAGTTCTTGCCAATAAAACGCCCACTTCCCTGTTAATTTTTGTGGACTCGTACTAAGTTGAGCCTGCGTTAAATCCAGAATACCTTCTTCACTTTGGAGCCTAGGAGAGTCCGGCGAAGAGAGGACGATGTAGCCTGTAACCAAACCAATAACAGCAGCAATAATATACAACCAAGCCTTACGAGAACCGACCCGGAAAATCTCCCTCATGATGAATTCAACCCCATTCTACGAAGAGCGCAATAAGTAAGTTGATCATCCAAATAATATCATCATTACAGGAGAATGTACCCTGCAAATTTCTAGCAGGTGTCGATAGCTAACATCGCGACGAGACCCTTTTGACGACACGCGCTTAGCTGGGTACGCCGCCACAAAAAAAGTACGCACTTTGAAGTGCGTACTGATATGAAGGAGCTTATTCGCAATGGATAATTCGAGCACAACCGCCATGTGCCAAAATCACAGACACTTCATGAACTACAGTGAATTATTAATGATTTCTGTGAAGGGCTTCATGTTGTACGTATCATCCTGAATGCGCCATTCTCCCTGATCCTGCAAAAAGGTGATATCCCCCGAGAGCGGAACGGACTTGAACTCCTTGCCTTTATCGTCTGTAAATTTCAGATCAAGCGTGTATTCCACCAGAATCCAGTCGCTCTTGTTATCTTTGATCTTGGTTTGTATATTTTCAGGATGCAGTTTCGCTTGTTCGATGTGTGCAACCTGAAGAGGCAGGATAATATATCGATTAGCCATGTAAGCCTCATAATTTCTGGAGGTTAGGAATGACTTCATGGTCTCTCCTTTGGCCAATAACCCTTCCATCTCTAACGTATCCTCATAGTTCTTGCCATCCACGGTGAGTTCTGTTGTTTTATACTCCAACGACATTTCGAGCGCTTGTTGCTGCTCCTCCGCCGTCGCCTTCTGATCACTCATATCACTCGGTTGTTCCGTTGCTGGTGGAGTGACTTGTTCAGTGCTTTCTGCTGGTTCAGATGGTGTACACCCTATTAACATGGCGGCGGAAAGAAATAATATGCCCATTACATAAGCGAACTTACGCATGGTTAATCCCTCCCTTTCTCGTCTGTATTACTCTCAATTATCCCTTTAATAGGATATAATGTCCAGTTATTGGGCGCATTTGAACAAACACATGTCACTTTCGTAATAGAATATGTTATAGTCATCGGGAAGTGAACCAACTCTTGAAGGATAGCGCCTGCGGGTCCAATAACCGCGCGTTTCCTTCAACAATGAAGGTGTGAAAGCTATGTCAATTTATCAAGTCGTACCCATGGTCTATAACTCCAAGGAACAGATTGATGCTATTATTTCGCTCGAACAACAATGTAAACAGCTCGATTCCGTGCATCTGAAGGCAGACCTTGATCATATTAGCAAAAAAGACGGCGACCACGCGCTCCTCTGTTATCGCGACGGTGATTTGGCAGGACTCCTCAGTTGGTATCCATCCGACAGCGTAACCGGGAATATTAATGCCATCGTACATCCGCATTATCGTCGCCAAGGTGTGTTCAGCAACCTACTGAAACGGGCTATCCTGGACATGAAACCACAGGGGATTACCCAACTCAGTTATCGCATTCCTCAGGGCTTATCTCCAGGTGTTCATACAGCTCAATCCCTCGGAGCGATTTATGATCGTGCGGAGTATTCGATGCAACTTGCGAATGAGGTCCCTTCGGTAGTGGAGCCACCTGAACTAACGTTGTCCGTGGCAGAAGCCGAGGATATGGAGTTTATAGTCACTTGTTCCTCCCAAGCCTTTGGAGATTCGGAGGACTGGACACGAGAGTATTTTATGCAAACAAATGAACCCAGCCGAGTCACCTATATTGCATGGCAGAATCAACTGCCTGTTGGGCTGGTACGGGTTAACTCCATTAATGCAACAACCGCATTTATTCATAACTTCTGCATCTTGCCTGCTTATCAGGGACGGAAAATAGGACGCACCGTGCTTTATATTCTGGTGAATCTCCTAAGGAAACAACATTACACAGATATTCGCCTATCCGTTGTTACCGAGAACGAGCGCGCTTTGAATCTGTACCGCAGTGTTGGTTTTGAAGTGAATTCAGAGTATCACTATTTCAGCGGTAGTTTATAAAAGGCAAAGGAGAGAGATCGTTTTCCTCATTGGGAGACGGTCTCTCTTTTTATATATTGGAGAATTGGAAAATCAATTTATAGCCATCAAACGTATGCCCGTACATTTCCCGATAGTTACCTTCGGTATAATTAGCCACTGTTTTCCGCCAGAAAGATTGGCCAATCTTATTGTTCTCCGATGGATTGGTGAACAACTCCCAACTTCCTCTAAACATTCCGAAGATTGTCGACGCTGCGTGTTCAGCCACGCCTACCCCTCGAAACGGCCGCATCAGAAAGAATTCATGTACGAAGAAATCTATTCCTTGTGAGCAATGAGGCGGCGTGGCTACGAATGCAAACCCTGCTGGAATGCCATCTACAATCATCAGAAACGGATAAAGACACTCCGGTTTTTCCCACCATACGTTCTGTACATCATACTGATCCTGTAACGTTTTATACTCAGGACTTGGTTCAAAAATGCCGTGTTCATTCGAGGTATGCTCTCCACCTAGACCGTAATGACCGGATAGGTCATGAAGATATAGCGGGTACATATTTTTAATCACATAAGCCTCGTCCTTATTCGTTAATCTTACATCTATATTCATACACACCAACCTCACCAGATGATTTAAAATCGTATTTTAACAACGCTCCTTGCGCATCCTTGCACCGTCAAGTGAATTGTACGCGCAGTTAACCACCTCGAATATATAAAGATTCTTTATCAATCATTCTCTACATACGAAAAAGCCACATTCGATGGCTCGAACGCGGCTTTTAGTTTCATCCCTTTTTGCCATATACAATTTTCTTGATGCTATCCACGGATAAACAGTATTGCTCAGCAAGCTGATCAATGGTCCTACCTGCGGTGAACAGCTGGCGAATCTCATTGTTCCGTTCCTGTACAAGTATTCTGCCACCCGAGTTCTCGCCCCACTTCTTATGGGCACCCTTGGGCCTCGGAATATAGATTAAGCCACCCGGGATATGACGTTGTATTTCTCTAAGCAATTCTTCCGGGAAGATTGTATCCGCATTAATATATTTCATGTTGTTCCACTCCTTAAAAGTTAAAATCTTTAAGGCAGCAGAGTCCTACGATGAACACATTGAATATGCACTACAATGGTATGGCGGAAAAGAATTTCAGGCTCTATGCAAACAACCGCCGTTGTTCATCACATGGACTCTGCATAGAGCGGGTCGTGAAACTTCTTATGAATCGAATCATGGTAGCCCCCCATTCAATCATTCATATTTGTACTGAAGAATTTTCAACTATCTATACCATAATAAGGAATATTTATCTAAATGGCAAAATCTACACGTCAAATTGGTAATACACTCCTGTTAATTCTTCTGAAACGCTCCAAAGCTTGTTTGAAATGTGAGCATCATATAGTTTTTCAATAATCTTAGCACTCTTTGGATAGCCCCTGGTGCCGCCAATACCGCTAGGAGCAATATACTCTCCTCCCGTAATCGTTGGATCTGTTGCAGCATACAAGGTAGGTAATGCCCCCATATGTGCAGGTTGACTAATGATTTTCAGAAGACTCCGCATGAATATATTCGCCTGTTTCCCCGAACCGAAGGAGAACAGATTGGTATTCGAAATTCCTGGATGAGCGGCGATACTCATAGAATCAATATGAGCGGAATTAAACTTACTCTGCAGTTCTCTCGCAAACATCAGATTGGCTAGCTTGCTTTGACTGTAGAACTTCATGGGAAAATATCCATTGGAGCCATCCAAATTATTAAAATCAATTGCACCATTACCTGCTGCCAAACTGCTTAGAGTAACCACTCTCGATTGCGGAGTAGAAATTAATCGGGGCAATAGCAGGCCCGTAAGCGCAAAATGCCCTAGATGATTGCTACCAAACTGCAACTCAAAGCCATCCTTTGTCAACTGGAATGGAGGATTCATAATGCCTGCATTATTAACGAGAATGGACAAGGAATCGTATTGCTCAAGAAAAGCGGCTGCGAATTTACGGATACTGGCTAGATCACTAAGGTCAAGGGGCATAACGATGACCTCTCCAGCTACATGGACAGATGACTTTATCTGGTTAGCTGCCTTTTCACCTTTTTCCACATTACGAACGGCAAGGATAACTTTCGCGCCTTTTTCAGCTAAGGCTAATGCCGTTTCATACCCTAGCCCACCGTTCGAACCTGTCACAATCACTACTTTATTGGATACAGTCGGGATGATGTCTTTAGTCCAAACTTTGCTCATATCTCTACACACCTCTCTCATCTTTTCCTTAATACCCAATTATCGAGCGTATATAGCTTTTATCCCCTACCATACTGGCTTATGCTCCGTTCGAGCAACTCTCTAACCTGTTGCATTAATTCAGGGGGCGAGATCACTTTCACTTCCGGACCATAGGAGAGTAACTTTCGCGCTGTAAAAGAAAACTCCTCGGGCGGAACTAATCCGCGCCACTCGTTGCCTTCAACCGACTTGAACAACACATCTGACGCGGCCATCCTTGCTCCAAATTCCGTGAATTGCAGCACCGTTTCTACGCTTGCTCTGTCTTCTTTGGCATCTAGCCATGCCTTCAGGCTTGGAACAGATTCATCAACCGATTCCATCACAACCAACTGCTGCATGCGATCCACCCGATACAACAATACGCGATCCTTATTTCGTGCTGGCATGTACCAATACCCCTGCTCATAGTAGATACCATAGGGAAAGACCTGGACTTTTTTACGACCACTGCGGGCATGATACATAAACTGGATTTCTCTCTTTTCCACCGCTGCACGCAATATCTCGGTTGTCAAAGGCTCGACATGCTCACCGGGATGCTGAACAAAAGTTATATGTTCTCTCATTCGCACAATCAGGTCCTGTACATCCTCAGGCAAAGTGGAAAAATACTGTTCAGCCAGATGTTCACGCATGGAACCGTACGGAAAATCCGGGACTTGCTGTAGATATTCCAGCATCATAAACAGTCCTAATGCCTCCTGCTGCGTCAGTTGAAGAGGTGGCAAGATGCGATTGGGCAGCACCCGATATCCCCCGTTCACACCAACCTCGGTGTACAAAGGAAAACCCAGTGCCTGCAATGCATCCAGATCTCGCTGGATCGTACGTACCGATACGTCAAACCGTTCTGCCAGTTCCCGGGCAGTGAACTTCTGTCTGGAATCCATCAGACGCATGATGGCCAGCTTCCGATTATTCATGAATTCAACACCCTAACTACGTCAATTTTTGTCATAGTTTAAGTGTATCATACATTGTAGAAGGGAGCGATTACTATGAATACTAACAAAACCATTTTGTACATCGCTATGAGTTTGGATGGATATATCGCAAGACTGGACGGGTCGGTAGATTGGTTATTTGATGTAGAGGGTGATGGTGGAGACAACGGGTATGCAGCCTTTTATCAGACGATCGGTAGTATTGTTATGGGACGTAATACGTATGAAGAGGTGCTCACGCTTTCTGAAGAATTTCCCTATGCAGATCGCCCAACGTATGTGCTCTCCCGCTCGGAACAGCCGCCTGCTCCGCATGTACAGTTTACAACCGAGACGGTAGATACGCTCATCCCCCGATTAAAGCAGGATTCTGACGGAGACGTCTGGATTGTCGGTGGTGGCATATTGGTTGAAGCTGTGTTAGCCAAAAAATTACTGGATGAGATTGAAGTCGCCATTATTCCCAAAGTTCTTGGTGATGGCATCCCTTTATTCCCGACAGGCACTGTGCCAAGTCAATTCAAAATGGTCCGAACCCAGACGCTCGGGCAGATCATCTCGATTCGTTATGTGGTTCAGAACAACAATATAGTGGATAAACCCTCGAATATCTAGATCATACAGAAAAGGAAAAGACCACTCTTATAATGAAGAGCCCCATGCAGTGAAACATATCTAACCATTGGGGTACCGTTCATGAAAGAGTGGTCTTTCCATGATCCTATTTCAGGCTATCCCAGCATGCCTCGTACATATTCCGCCAACACCTCTGCCGTCCTACGGTGAGATAACTCGCCTGGATGGGTGCGCGCCCCTACCGTCTCTTCGGTTGTATCAGGAAGCTGGATAACTGTAACCTTGCGATCTCCTGTCTTTTTCGTATACCCATCAACCGCACGGTAGATGGCAGGCATCATCGGAAAACCAAGCATGCCATACGCCCATACGAGATGTGCTGCCGGATTGTTTTTTCGAAGTTTGAACAGGAACTGCTCCACCGCTTTCTCAAAAGCAGCCAAATCCTCTTCATGATACGTACCATCTTCGTTCAACCGCTGCTTGTACACCTTGCCCGTGTCGGGATCTGTCCACTCAGGTGACTGAAATGCACCCCCATCATTGCTGCCCAGGTTCACAACGACCACATCCGGCTGCCACGAACCAAAATCATGTTCATTTCCTGCACCGAGCGCTTCGTTATGTTCACCGGTAAGCAAGCCACAGACCTGTTCGTACACATTGGGGATATTCCCCTTCGGATTGTTATCCCAGCTTGTCAGCACACCCCAGCCACTTTGCGAGATGACCCGGTATTCTGCATTCAGTGCTTCTGCCGTCATATACGTATAATTATGTATGGCACTAAACCACATCGGAATCCAATCTTCCTCCGCTTTAGCCCCAATCGCACCTTCACCAGATGTAATGCTGTCACCGATGAATTCGATCTTGTACGGTTTTTCCTGCACAGGCAGGAACGCTCCATCGGATTTCACCGCATGAATCTGCAAAGAGCAACCCGGGTCACCACTCATCGCTTGAACATCTTTAACGATCCGTACATTCTTCACCACATCTGCGTTCATCCCCCGAAATACACAGACCCAATACCTTCCCGCCATCAACATCTGTCTGCTCACCGGAACACCGTTGATCAGAATGCTGATCCATGACTCATACATGTCGTATTCAGACTTTACCTCAACCCATAGTTCGGAGCCCTGTACATTAAGTTCAATCGCACTTCCCGTCCAAAATAACGTCAACGGCGACAACTCACCAGTTGTTCTGCCATGCACTTTGAGATAAGGCAGTTCCGTTAACGCAAAGATCTGTAACCCGGTATTCGCTTGTACACTCATTCTTGTTCCCCCTTAACGATTGGCTGAATCTCATATTATGTATTACGCACAACAACGAAAATCCCCTGCAAGCGAGCTGTGCTCAAGTCCATCATAATCTAATGTACTTGAAGCATCGTCCGCTCATAGGGGATTTCTTCATTCTTATATCTGTTCCATTAGGGTTATAAAACCTTACCCAGAAACGCCTTGGTCCGCTCATGTTGGGTATTCTGAAAAATCTCTACAGGCGTGCCTTCCTCTACAATATATCCGCCGTCCATAAAGATCACCCGGTCCGCCACCTCACGGGCGAAGCCCATCTCATGCGTAACAACAATCATCGTAATCCCCTCGTGAGCGAGGTCTTTCATGACTTGCAGCACTTCTCCAACCATCTCCGGGTCCAGTGCAGACGTAGGTTCATCAAACAACATCACACTGGGGTTCATGGCGAGTGCCCGCGCGATGGCTACACGCTGTTGTTGGCCACCTGACAACTGCTCGGGATACGCATCCCTCTTCTGAGACAGCCCGACCTTGCCGAGCAGTTCCATTGACTTTTTCTCATTCTCGGCCTTATTCAGTTTCTTGATATGCTTCGGCGCGAGCATGATATTCTCCAGTACGGTCAGATGCGGGAAGAGGTTGAACTGTTGAAACACCATGCCTACATTGGTTCGTAACTCATCGATATCCGTCTTGGGTGAAGTGACCTCAATACCACCGATCGTCACCTTGCCAGACGTCACATCCTCCAGCAGATTGAGACAGCGTAAGAACGTACTTTTACCAGACCCGGAAGGCCCGATGACGCATACAACTTCTTTCTCCTGAATCGTTGTGGAGATATCCTTCAATACCTCATTGGCACCAAACTGCTTTTTCAGGTTCTGTACTGTGATCATCGGATCGCATACCTCCTCTCAATGAACCGGGAAGCCCGGGACAATAACACAATAATGATCAGATAGAATATGCCCACCACACCCCAGATTTCGAATGCACGGAAGTTGGAGGAAATAATAATCTCCCCGCTCTGCGTTAATTCAGCGATACCGATCGCGGACAATAGCGATGTATCCTTAATCGTAATAATGAACTGGTTCACAAAGGTAGGGATCATGCGCCGGGTTGCCTGAGGCAACACGACCAGTCGCATCGTCTGAAAACGAGTTAAGCCCAGGGATCGCGCTGCTTCATGCTGCCCGTTGCTAATCGAATTGATACCCGCTCGGAAGATCTCCGAGATGTACGCTCCGGCATTCAGACTAATCGCAATGATACCCGCGGTCATCGCCGGAATGCGCATATCCAGAAACACAGGCAGCCCGAAGTAGATGAAATATACCTGCACTAGAAGGGGTGTACCACGGATGATATCCACGTAAAGTGTAGCTACCAACCGCAACAATCGATTCAAAGAAGTACTCATCAGACCTGAGATCAATCCGATTACCATCGCAATGATGAGCGAGATCACGACTAGTTTCAACGTCACAACCGTACCCTCTAACAGAAGAGGTAGTGCGTCTATGATGACTTGTAAGGAGGAGTCCATCTGTACCACATTCCCTTCTATTTAGCCGCTTCTCCCAGATACTTGCTGACAATCTCGTCGTACTTTCCATTTTCCTGCAATTTCTTCAATCCATCATTAATCTTCTTCTGTAACTCGGTATCATCTTTGGCAACAGCAATACCATAGAAGTCACCGTTCAATCGATCTCCAACAATTTTGAGCTTCGCGTTAGGGTCAATGGCAATCTTATAGGAGATGACCGGGAAATCCTCCAGCGTAGCATCTGCGTTTTTGTTCGCAACTTCCTGATACATCGATGGGCTGTCATCAAAATATTTCACGGTTGCCCCATAGGTTTTTGCATATTCATCTGCAAGATTGGCACCTGAAGTTCCTTTTTTAATTGCAATCGTTTTTCCTTTTAAATCTTCCGGACTTTGGATGTCCGTGTTATCTTCATGTACGATCAAGGACAGACCGGCCTGATAATACGGGTCCGAGAAGTCCACAACTTTTTTACGTTCGTCGGTAATGCTAATGCCTGCAATAGCTCCGTCCAGTTGATTCGCCGTAATGGCTGGAATAATGCCTTTGAAGTCCATCGGTTTGATCTCTACCTCAAAGCCCTCTTCTTCCGCAATCGCGTTCATGAGGTCAATATCGATCCCTACATATTTGCCGTCCCTCTGGAACTCAAAAGGGGGATACGTTGCATCGGTACCAAATGTGTATTTCTCAACCGCTGAACCACTTTCCGACTGAGCATTACTTTCTTCACCCGATTTCGCTGCACCACAGGCACTAAGTGTTAGAGCAAGAACGGACGCCATTACAATGGATGCTACCTTTTTCATAGAAAAACCCCTTTTCCGAATTAGATTGGGATCGACCGAATCGACCATTTGTATTTATGTACGTATTGTAGTTTGCTCCCTACGCCAACTTACGTGATCCTACATAAAATAATTACAACTAATGAAATTTAAGTTAACATCAATTATTTTTTGATAGTTAAATGCGCAAAAATTGCTAATAAAATATCTGATTTCAACATTTGATGTAAAGTTATATAACAAATGCGAGCGTTAAAAACAAAGAAACCGAATATCCGTGAAGTGTTACCTCCGGAAATTCGGCTTTTGGAATGATATACCCTATCTCAGTTATTCAGTTATTCATCTTTTCAATCGTCTCCATATAGAACACATGCAGGAACTTTTTGATATTAACCTTGCCTTTGTCGCCTGCCTGATCCTCTTCCATCGCTCTCATCTTCATTCGAACATCCTGGAAGTCGAAGTAGAGGGGAGCATAATGCTCAAACTTGTGGTTGCTATAGTCGGTGAGTCCAATCGAGGCCATGTTCGTTAACGCGGCAATCACCGTTCTACGGATGCGTTGTTCCATCGCCTTGCTCTCTTTCTCCACGTCCTTGGGTGTAGACTTGTATGTCCGGGCCACCGCTTCATACGACTCCTTCAATGGCGGCCACTCTCCAGCTCGCTTCTGATCAATTGCATATTCCATAAGGGCCACAATATCCTTGCTGCCACTTTCCCCGATAATCCCCAGATCCATCAGAATGCTTCTCGCTGCATCCCTTACTGTACGACCTTGGACAGGGGTTGGCGCTTCCACCAGATTCAATCGGGCCATCGACTGCTTGATCTCCAGGACGTAGCGTTCATACTTCCACTGTTCATTCACTTTGCTGAGCACATGCTCCACTTCTACCCGATTAATGGGTTTATGAATGAAGAATTCAATCCCGTTCTGGTAGGCCGCTCCTACCATCTCCTTGTTCTCCACCTGAGAGATCATGATGAATTTTCCGGTATATCCGCTGTGCTTCAGTTTCGCTACCGTCTCAATTCCATCCTGATCGGGCATCAGCAGATCAATCAGCACCACATCGGGACGCAGATCCATGATCATCCGTGCCCCTTCTATGCCGCCCTCTGCCATGCCTGCAAGCTCGCCGATTCCACAGGATTCAATGATATCATGCAGCATGCTTCGGCTGACCACATCATCATCCACGATCATGATAGAAAGTGTCATCGACATCGCCCCCCTTGATTAGATTCATTTTGGGAATAGTTATAGCAAATAGAGTACCTTTTGCTCCCAGTGGCGCCGATTCAACCGTAATGCTTCCCTCCAACGACTGGACGATATCACGTACATGGGATAGACCAATGCCTGTTGCGGCAATGCCGACTTCATTGAACTTCGTTGTATAGCCCGGTTCAAAGATCACATCCCGTTTGGCTTCAGGTACGCCTTTTCCAGTATCCATCACGACCAAATACACGTCATCTCCCTGCTCATACACATGAATTCGGACCTTCCCATCGTACTCAATCGCCTCTACTGCATTGGCAATCAGGTTGTTCATGACCGTTAGAAGAGGAATGTAATACGGGGACTCACAATCATACTGTTGCTCGATGTCGATCTCCACCTGCTTATGCAGCATCTCACTATATTTTCGGTTTGCTTTGCTGGCAAAGTTCAGCACTTCGGACAAGCTCATGTTGACCGCTTTTTCGTTATCATACAGTTTCAGCAGACCCGCGAGAATGCGTTGTGAATCCTTCTTCACTTCATGAATCTGCTGAGCAATGCCCAGCGTACGCTGACTGTATTGGTTCATCTCCTGCTCTCGAAGATCTCGATATAGATCATAGCTGTCTGCCGTAATGCCTTCGATGGTATTCATTGCTTTCTTCAAGTAAAATACCTCGCCATACAGACCAGAGTTTACACTCAGCATCTGCTCCATCCGTTTCTCCTGCTCTGCATGCAAAAGCCGCATCTGTCTCACCGCAATGCTGTTGTAGAGCCCAATCACAAAATAACTTCGCAGACCGCCAACCACAAGCAGATACAACCATTCCTTCATATAAAAGATATTGGTTCCACTTAACATGCCGCGAAGCAGCAGCTCAACAAGATTAGAGGAAAAATCGATACAGGTAATCAGGCCACCGAGCAGAAGAGGCTGCATTTCATGGAATCGATGCCTGAACTTGCTAAGACCATAAGCAAAGACCACATAATACACGCCCGCCCCCAGATTGTCCCGCATGCTTTCCAGTATGGAGACGGTCTGTACATGATTGATGAGATCTGCCGACTGAAACAGCAAATTCGCGATGCCTGTCAGGATTCCTGTCTTCACATAAGACAGATGTGGCATGATCATCAGCAGAAATAAAAGGATACTAACCCCCAGGCCAATTCGGAAGTAATCTTCCCGGAACGGATTTATCTTGAATTGCGCCCCTACCGCTGTGGCAAAGGCAATGGCCGTCATCTGCACATTCTCATTTTTGACCCAATTGCGCATCAATCTCTTCACCCACTATAACAACGTTTAGCGCCCAATGCTGGATTCCGCGCTTCTAATGTTAAATATACTAACATATGAAAGATGCATTAGAAATAATTAAAATTAGGGAATGAACACTCATGCAACACAAAAAGGCCGGAAGTCTTCACTTCTGCGACCTTTTCCTTATACCTCGTCCGGAATATCAAAAGATACCATCGTGCCCTCTCCAGGCTCACTTACAATTGATAATCCCTGACCATACCGTTGCAACAATCTGCGGTTCGTATTTACAATGCCTATTCCGCCTTTTCCACCTGGCGTAGCATGTAGCAGCTCTGCAACCTTTTCCGGTTCCATGCCTTTGCCATTATCCTTCACCTCAATACGCGTATAACCCTCATGGCGAGTGATGGACAGACATACTGTGCCACCCACATTTCGGCTTAATAACCCGTGTCTTACGGCATTTTCGATCAAGGGCTGAATCGATAGTGGCGGGAGGAGCAACGGAAGATCCGGCTCTACGTTTAACACCACCGACAATCGATCTTCAAATCGTGTTTTTTCAATAAAAAGATAGGCTTCCACAAGTTCCAGCTCGTATGATAATTTCACCAGTTCCCCTGTATTGAGATAATTGAAACTGATCCGTAGATAGGATGAAAATGCTTCACCAAGCTTCCGCATATGCTCTGTATCAATATCACTTAGGACCATAAGTGAATTCAGCGTATTGAACAGAAAGTGGGGCTGGATCTGAGCCTGCAAGTAGGCGGCCTCCATGCGTAAGCGCTCTTGGATAGACTGATTTAACGTGGTCAATGCTCGTATCCGGTATTTCAATTCCACCGCATCCACAGGCTTCGTGACATAATCATTGGCCCCAGATGCAAAACCGGTATATATATCCGGTGGCTGGCTTCGTGCCGTCAATAATAACACGGGAAGCTCTGACATGGAGAATTGTTCCCGCACCTTCTGGGTTAATTCATAGCCGGACATATTGGGCATCATCACATCCGTAATGAGCAGATCCCACTGGCGTGTGCCCAACAGTTCCATCGCTTCCTGGCCCGACCGGGCCGTAGTTATCGTGTAGGATTCATTCGAAAGAATACTGACCAACACATCCAGATTCACCGGATCATCATCTACAGCCAGAATGGTGGCTTTCCCCTCTTTTAAAAATGGAGCCATATCCGCTGTCGCCGAAGATTCCATGTCGCCCATCCCAGAACGTGGTAACAGGAATCCGCCAGGTGCATCTTCCATCATCTCCATTGCCTGCTCCCAGATTAGGGGAAGTTGCGGCTGAACCTGTTGGGTGGTTTCATTCGCAAGCGGCAGATCGAAGCTGAATACCGAGCCCTTTCCGGGTTCCGAGTGAACCGTTAGCTCCCCACCGTGCAATTCTACGAGCTCCTTGCAGATGTTCAGTCCAAGCCCAATGCCTTGTCCATCACTTATTCCATACGACCCTTGTTCATACGGAAGGAAAATGCGCATCCGCGTGTCCTCATCCATGCCAATGCCTGTATCCGTTACATGAATCAATGCATGTCCTTCACGAATGTCGGCACTCACGGATATCGTCCCTTCCTCGGTATGTTTAAGCGCGTTATGAAGCAGATTATACAAAATCTGAACGAGCCTTTCTTCATCAGCCATGACCATTGGGAAGGACTCCGGAATCTCCATATGAAGGCGGACCGGTTTGCGTTCTGCCATGAATTGCAGCATGGCGATAATGCCAGGTACCACCGACTGTATCGCTAGTGGAGTCTGACGCAGCACAATGCGATGTTCCTTCAACCGGACTACATCCAGCAGATCACCAAGCAGATGGGACATCCGTCGACCGATCGTGATGAGCAGTTCCATATCTTCCAGGCTTCGTTCATCCAGCCTGCTCTTCTCTCTGGTGACAACGTTGTGAGCGATGTTAATGATCCCGTGCAGCGGGGTCCGAAGTTCATGGGATGTATTTGCCAAGAACTGATCTTTAATCTTGTCACCCTTCTGCAATTCTATATTCAGTTTCATATTCTCACTGGCATTCCTGAAGTACTTCTTAAACCAATAAGCGGAGAAACCGGTAATGGCAAAAATGATGTCAATGGGATAATAGACTGTTGTCACATCTTTCGATGTCTCACTTGTACTCCACAACATATTGGATATGATGCCTCCAGCTGTCAGGAGCAGAAAGACCATATCCCGATCAGCCTGCTTCCTAAAGAGCATGACACCTACAATGTACAGGAACCAGAGAGAAGAAACGAGAAAGAATATGTCAATAAGCGAGTAGTGAACCATGGTATAAACAACATCAATGGGCACCGCCAGAATAACAGCAATATAAGCTATCGTCGTGACAATGCATATTTGAAGGCTTTTTGTTCGTATATGTATCAAGGTCAATCTCTGGAATAACAGCAGAATACAAGCATTTTGTAGCAGCAGACAGATCAGACGAAGCTTGATCCCCCACGTATAGTTAATAGGGAGCCATAACATCAGAATGTTATCATGACCAGCCATAACCACGACGCCCACAGATAAGGTTAAAATAGCTGCAACGAGTAAGGCCCACTCTTGGGGGTTGAACACAAACAGAATACAGGCATACATGCCATGAAGGAGTAAAACGAGAAAAATGGCCAATTGAAAACCGATGGAATACCAACGTGCGTAATCAACCGCCGCCTGGGAACCGAAGCGAACGGGTTTGCCAATCCCTCCTAAGTACGGGCTATCATAATTGGCTACACGAATGATTAATTCAATCTCGGTGGTTCCGTCATGTTCATAGGTCGCCGTATACGAGTTACTTCTCGGTATATACGTATCTGCATCCTCCGACGCCATCCCCATTCCACCTGCGATATCCCCATTGAGTTCAATCTCAGATGAACTTCGAATGTTTTTGAACCAGAAAGCCACAGGTGTTTGAAGGGGATCCGTCAAAATGCGCAATCGGTATGTGGCATAGCCAACTGAACTCTCCTGATCCCGGTTCTCGGTATTCCAATCTCCCGGAACCTGGACCACATCCGCCGCATGCGCTCGTCCCTCACCCTCGATATCCTTCCTGGTCAGTAATTCATTCGAATATAGTTCCCATTCTCCGTTCAGATACATGACCGGCACTTGTTCCAGATCGACACCTCGCAAATCAACTACACCATTTACAGCGTGATGATTGTCCAAGGCAGGGAAGAACTGCGACCAGACCCAGCGCATGCCCACCAATGTCACTAAAATGACCGACAGGATCAGAACATATTTGAAACGGCTTGCGGACTTTGGTTGTTGTAACTTCATTGGATACGCTGCCCTGACTTGATCAGTCCCAGCTTCCAGTCCCTGTACCATTCTCGAACCTCTTCACTAATCGGTATCTCCAAATCTTGCTCCATTCTGGTGGTTAAGAGGCGATACTGCTCCTCCACACCGAGATCGTTGTGCATTTCATCATATAACTTCATTAGAATAAAATAACTTTCTTCTTCATCCGGAAGCATATGCTGGATGCGTCGTGTACTCTCAATCACTTTATCCGCAAGTCCATGCTGCTGGTAATACAGACTTAGTTGTCTCATATGATACAGCCACAGATAGCGTAATCTTTCCCGCTCAGGTTCAGCCCACATGTATTCATAATTACCAAGATAGGTACCCTTATATAGATGAAGCGCTTGCTCATAGGCATGAACGGTACTTGCGTCTACGGCTTTCCATTGCCTGATTTCGCGTTCCCACTGCTCACTATCCAACTGAGCCTCACCCAATTCGAGTCGATAGCCTGCCTCCAGGTGTCCACTTTGAATCGTAATCATATCCATATGGCAAGTTTTCAGGGTTTGACGGACATGATACATCGTAGTGTAGAGCTGGTGTGCCGTCTTCTCTTCTTCCATTCCCGGCCACAGAAGCTCCAGCAGAACACTGCGATGAATAACCTGGTTCCGATGGTGAAGCAAGTATGCAAACAGCTCCTGCGCCTTGCTTGTGCGCCATTTGGCAACCTGAATATCCTGGCCTGGAAGCTTAAACTGAATCTGATTAAAACAGCAAATTAAAGGTACGTTTGTATCCTTTGACCGCTGCTCGCGTTTTACGCTCAGTTTCTCTCTTACGCGACTCACCGTCTGCTTCAATCGTTCTTTTTGGATAGGCTTCATCACGTAGTCCAATGCCTGTAGTTCGAAAGCATGTACCGCATATTGATCGTAACTGGTTACAAATATAATCTCGGTTCCGGGTGTAGCCACCTGTATCTGTCTTCCCAGATCCATCCCATCCATCTCTGGCATATGGATATCCAGAAATACAACATCAGGACTGTGCTCCACAATGCCTGCGATAGCCTCTGTTGGATTCATATATGTAGCAATAATGTCGATGTCGCTTACTTCTTTTTCTAGTGATTTTTGAAGGCCTATCAACGCTAGACGTTCGTCGTCAACCAATATCACTTTCACAGGAGCTTCCTCCTCGACCCTGAGGTCTTGAGATTTATTTTCACTATTATATCATAGGCATTTTAAGTATTATGGTTCTTGTTTCCCAATTTCAATTTCTAGCAATTTAATTGTATAATACTTAATAGAAGACAGGTTAACAGATCCGGTCTGGAAGAGAGGAAGGTTCCATATGTCAGATGCGAATCAAAGCTTTGGGCAAGCTCTTGTCAAATCATTAGTGGGGGAACGCGGTCATATCAGCATCGCCCGTGCTCTACCCGATATCGATGTCACACTTGCTGCTCGTACGCACGAGGCCATGCCTTATACGATCTATCAGTTGGTGAAGCATATGCACTATTGGCAGCAATTCATGCTCGAACACTTGGAAGGACGCAAGCCACAGCCCCCTGCTAACGTGAGTGAGAGCTGGCCTGAAGAGAAGGGCCCACAGGACGAAGCAACCTGGAAGGCAGATATTCAGGCATTCCTGGATGGGGTTGATCAAGCCGTAGCCATTGCAGAAACAGCGCAATTAAATGAGCCACTACTTTATTTTCCCGGGGAAACCAAAGCAGGACTTCTGCGCAATATCGCCTCCCATAACTCGTACCATTTGGGTGAAATTGTTCTGCTGCGTCGTTTCTACGGTGCATGGCCGCCTCCAGGTGGCGGATATCCGGCGTAAACCATATTTACATCAGATCTAGTGAACGAATATACAGACACATCTAAGCTGTGAAAGGAGCGATTGTTCCTTTTACAGCTTCTTGTCGTTAGAGGCAAGCCACAAGTAACATCCCATGAACGTACAGATTATAACGCTCGTACCCTGCTTCAGGCTCATATATTACTTCAAAGTACGTATATGACTTTGAGGTGCGTACTTCTCATCCTTCTTTTTCTGAACCACAATATGTACAGAAGAAGAGAGGAGCATGTCCATTGAAAACCGAACTTTCTGTTACCCGTTACACGGCGCTTGTCATCGGTGCCGGAGGCGTCATTGGAAGAAACCTCATTGATTATCTCATGACACTTCCTGAGTGGAATGTCATTGGTGTATCCCGCCGCGGAGGGGAAGATGCCCCCAGGTTACGTTATATATCAGCTGATTTATTGAACGAAGCAGATACACAAGATAAACTGGGTCATTTAACGACCGTTACGCATATTTTCTACGCCGCGTATCAGGATCGCCCAACTTGGGCCGAATTGGTACAGCCCAACTTGGCCATGCTCGTCCATGTGGTGAATACGATTGAACCGATTGCTCCAAACCTCCAACATATTAGCCTAATGCAAGGTTATAAAGTGTACGGTGCGCATCTGGGTCCATTCAAAACGCCTGCCAAAGAAACGGATGCCTATCATATGCCCCCTGAATTCAATGTCGATCAGCAGCAGTTTCTCGAGGATCGGCAACCCGGAAGTAGTTGGACCTGGTCAGCCCTTCGCCCATCTGTAGTGTGTGGATTTGCCCTGGGTAATCCAATGAACCTTGCCATGGTTATTGGCGTATATGCGGCTATCTCCAAGGAACTTGGCTTGCCACTTCGATTCCCTGGGAAACCAGGAGCATATCATTCGCTGCTTGAAATGACGGATGCCACATTGCTCGCTCATGCAACCGTATGGGCAGCAACCGATCCGCGATGTGCCAATCAGGCATTTAATATCACCAATGGCGATCTGTTTCGCTGGAATGAGCTCTGGCCCCGGATCGCTGCATTTTTCGAATTGGAAACAGCACCTCCACTCACCCTCTCACTTGCAACAGTGATGGCAGATAAAGAAGATCTTTGGAAGTCCATGATTGAAAAGTATGGTATGGTAAACACCCCTTATGATGATGTCTCTTCCTGGGCATTTGGTGACTTTGTCTTCTCGTGGGATTATGACTTCTTCGCAGATGGATCCAAAGCTCGCCGCTTCGGATTTCATGATTTCATTGACACTGAGGCTATGTTCATGGATATTTTCAGAAATCTACGTGATCGCAAGATCCTCCCGTAACTTAATTAAAATGCAGAATAAGCCGATTCCTGATTTCCAGAATCGGCTTATATCAGTCCCTCAACGGTCCGTTGTCGTTGGCGGCTTAAACAGAATTTTTCCTCGATCACCATAAACATTGTCCACATGTATATCGCCCCACCTACACATCAGATGAAGAATGTCTTTAAGCGTCCACCCATACGCTGTTAACTCATACTCCACTTTTGGCGGAACCTGGTGATGGGAAATTCGGACAATGACCCCCGCCTCCGTCAGTTCACCAAGTTGCTGAGTCAACACTTTCTGAGTGATCGCAGGGATCAGTTTCATGAGTTCACCATTACGCTTCTTGCCAAAGGTAAGATGGAATAGAATAACAGGCTTCCACTTTCCCCCGATCACTTCAAGAAAAGCTTCAACTGCGGTGTTATATACTTTGAGCGGTTCCTCCATATCACCTTCGGTCTCCCTTCGAGTCTAATGCTCCATCTTCCCGATTCATCTTCTCAAAAATATGGACTAGTTGCGCTCGATCCTCTTCGTTTAATTTCTGGAATAGACTCTTACGTAGCTTCTGGCCCTCCAATATCGCTCTTCCGAGGACTTCGGTCCCTTTATCCGTAATGTTCAAATAAATAATGCGACGGTCCGCTTCATCTACCATTCTGACGACTAGTTCCTTGGCTACCATCTTGTCCGATAAATAACTGAGTGTAGGCGGCGTGAATCCTAATTTTTTTGCAATATCCGAAGGTCGGCTTTTTCCATGCTGATGGAGATGGCTGAGTACAAGCACATGAGAAACACCGAGGTCCTCATTGAATGCTTTGTTCCATTGTATAATCAATTTATTGGTGAAATTATCCATGTTGTGTATAAGCTCAAAAATGTTCTGTTCTTCCATTAGATCCTCCTCGAAAAAATAAAACAACAGCCCTCATTTAACTTAAGGGCTGTCATCATTTTACACGCTATTGGGCTGAGTAGCCACCATCGATCACCAGTTCAGATCCGGTAATGTAGGAAGAATCATCCGACGCCAAGAACAACGCGGCTTTGGCAATATCGATAGCCTGGCCCAGACGCTGCAAAGGCGTTGCCTGAATTAATCGTTCAAGCAGTTCCTTGGATGTGTTCAAGGATTGGGTCATCGGTGTTTCGATGATCCCGGGAAAAAGAGCATTCACCCGAATGCCTTGACGTCCGAAGGTGGTCGCAGCCGCTTTGGATAATGCACGTACCGCGCCTTTGGATGCCGAGTAATGGTTAAAACCTTGTCCAATCATAGCAGTGTATGAGGAAATATTGATGATGGAGCCTTTCTTCTGGGCTGCCATATAAGGAGTGACATGTTTCATGCCAGCGAATGGGCCGTAACCGTTAATGGAGAGCATTTTCTCCCAATCCTGTGCATTGATTTCCTCAAATGGCTTCTCTGATGAAATACCTGCATTGTTGACCAAAATATCAATTTTCCCAAATCGTTCATTCACGACTTTCGCCAGTGCCTGCCAATCTTCATCCGAAGATACATTCAACTTCATTCCGTACACATTCTCTTTTTGGCTTACTCTCTCCAGTGATTGCTCATTAATGTCTGCGGCAATGACGATGGCGCCTTCCTGTGCAAAAAGATCTACCATGCCCTCTCCGATTCCCGAGGCACCGCCAGTAATAATAGCTACTTTATGATCTAATTTTCCCATGTGGATCACTCCTAACGTATTGTCATTCATGCTTACCATGATGCTTAAGCTCCTTTCGTTAAGAAACCAAGCTATTTAGACTTATTATATTTAGATATCTAACTATTACATGTCTAAATATTATCAGAGTCACTTCCTTTATGCAACGAGCATACACGTATATCCTTATTTTGGATTCCCACGCCGAGCTAACACGATAATAAAAGCCCGATGTTGGGTGACATTTTCGGCTTACTCTGCATAACCAGGCAGCAAAAAAACTACATCCGTCATGACGGATGTAGTCTTTTGCAGAGTTTCGTATGAAAGGGAGCTCAACTTTTACTTACAGTACACCTTGAAGGTTTGCAGGTTGATTTTCCTCATTCACCAGACCTTGAATAAAGGTCTCAAAATTGGGCGCAAGCCAAGTGATCTTGTAGCTTTCATTTTTGTCCACATGAACAACCTCGGGCTCACCAGCATTGCCGGATTCACGATAATCCAGCATCACGATCTCCGAATCCGAAGGGCACTCACATAACACAACACCAATCTCGGGGTACCCTCCCTGCTCGATGATGTACCGGCTACCCGATTGACCACCTAACGAATGTGCTTTCTCCCGTCCGATACCCAGTATTCCCTTGACCTCAACGCGGATTTTCTTGGCAGCCTCTGCTTGGCTAACAGGATAATACCGATAGTGGGGAACACCACCATTATGTAATTTCATCATGTTAACATAGGAAGTTGGCAGCTTGAACACCAACTGCTCCTCCATTGACTCGATCTGTCCATCGGTAGGCGAGGCCAGCACATAACGTTCCACAGCTTCAGCACTGTCATTCCAAAAACCTGTTGGTTCCAGAAGACTAACACTAACAGGTACGGTCGAGAACTCAGAGACAGATGGGTCAGGACTCACCGATTCATCTACGGATTCCTCCAAGAGTTCCTCTGATGATTCCTCCTCCATTTTGCTTCGAATCCATTCCAGAAACTCCAGCGTATCTTCATCCTCAGGGTCCAATTCATCCGCTCTTTCGAACGCTTGCTGTGCATGCGCATACTGCTCCAGATAGTAATAAGCCAGTCCTATCCGATAATGCCAGAGTGGATCGCCTGTGCCCTCTTTGGCAACCGTCAGGAATTGTTCAACCGCTTCTTCATACCGTTCCAGGTTATTCAGCGCTCGGCCCAGATGGTTAACCAGCTCATAATCCCTTTCTTCCACAGGAATCGCTTGAATTGCATCTACAATTTCCTGAAATTCATCTTCTTCATGCCACTCTTGCAATTGAACCAACAGATCGTCTCTCATTTCTTTTTCCTCCCCGTTCATTCACTCATGACTACGTATTGAAAATTATACCACTATCTAGATCACCATCTCCACCAACGGACTGCCCGCAAATTTAAGTTAAATAGGTGTCATCCAAGTCTATTAAGGCGACTTGGATGACACCCACTATGTTTTGATCATGCAACTCAGATTACTTTACCTATTAGCACATTTGCAGAATTAGTAATTAACGATGTTATATTTCATTTGTCGTGCTCATTATTTGAGACTGAATAAGGCCTGCTTTCTGAATCACCTGCTGTCTGGACGTACCATTCCGTATACTCTGCTGCGCCTGTATCAGAATCTGACTCCATCGGTTTGCAGGTAAACTGATAGGCTGTCACATCATTACCACGAACGGTTAATGTAATCGCCAGTTCCGGATCGCCCCAGCTCGGATTTTCGTCCTTATACTCTCCATTGACTACTTCATTTTGAAATGATGGGCTGGTCATGAAATTTCGGGTCTGCACAAACAGACGCTCTACCTCATTTTCTCCGAGTTGCTTTTCCACAATGTAGGCAATTTCCACCCGTGGAGTGGAGTAACGAATTTTCGTCTCTCTAATATTCGGAAACTCCTGCTTGATGTTTTGCTTGTACTCCTTGATTAGAGCGGATGAAACATTGGAATACGAAGTACATCCCATTAAGAAAATAATCAACCCTATGAAAACTAGTAACATCCAATATGTTTTATTACGGATCATCTCTTCACCTGCTCTTATGTTGCATTCTTCATTTAATTCAACAACTCAACACAATCGTAGACCCAACCTGCACTTAACCAGTTACCCAAGTCACTGGAACCGCTGATTGGTGTAATCGTGATCGTGTTGGAACCATTGACGAAGTAGGATGCTGGAACATTCCAGCTAAAGGTTGTGTTGTTACCACGATAGGTACCAATCGTGAAGCTACGAGAATTGGGCTGTGAAGACGCGGCAGGATTAGTTAATGCATGTCCATTAACCGTTACACTCGGTCTGCCATTATTGTAGGCTGCGGTAATCCCGATATTGAGCATATGAGAAGATGCCGCTTGAGATGCATTCAAGTTAAACGTTATTGTGGTTGGAGAATTCTGACCACGGAACTGGATTGCTGGGAATCGATTGGTCGCGCTTCCGGTAGCATAGGTGACAGGTCCCCAGCTTGGGTTGCGACTATCGGAAGGGTGACGGATCGGAATGGTCTGTCCATTCAGGAACTCCCGTGGTGTACCATCCCAGTTACCGATACGCCAGATGCTGGAGGCTTTGCTTGGGTCATTGTTGATCGTACGTGTATTCAGCGTCGTCGTTTGTCCTGCCGTGACATTAACCGTTTCCGTATATACGGCCAGTTCTCCCTTATAGGCTGTCATAGTGTACGTGCCCGGGATCATGCTGTATTTGGCAGCTGCCCCACTAGAAGAGGTACCCACCCAATACTGGGCGTTGCTATTGGCGAACCCAATTGTATATGCATAACCCGTATCCATCCCGGAGAGACCATTAAGCACCACGTTCCCCCGACTGGATACCCACCCCTGCAGATTCAGACCAGACATCCAGCTGAAATCGGGTACACTCGGCGTACCTCCCGTTGTAAAGATCAAAGCGTACGGCCCATGTAGACCAAGGCGCCAATTCTCCGTCTGTGCATGTCCCGAGTTCATATAATTATATACTTCCGTCTCTGTTCCACTTTGAAACTGGATATCACGGAAGAATGGACCACCCGAGCTTTTTTCCCGATTGCCGTAGGCCATAAATACACCGACGCCATTCCCCGTCACCCCAAGAACGGATAAGTCTTTGGCCTGATCATTACCATAATATTTGGAGGCCGACTGTCCATTTGCAAACCCGAATACATCCTGACTTTCAATCGCTCCAGTGTTGCCCCGGTTGTTAGAATTCGCCGGAACACCTGTCAACACACTACCATTACCGCGGAAAATGTATCGCAGCTCCCCGATCGAAGGTTGAGCCGTGATATGCGTTGCCATGTATATGATGTTCTCGCCACCACGCGAAGCATAATAGTGAGTCAATGTGTTGGTGGAAACGGTAATTAGCACCGTTGAACCCGAAGGTGACTTATTCCACGTTACATTTGCAGAAGATCCCAACCCCGAGCCAATATGTGATCCCCTATTGCTATTCAGCTCCGTACCGTTCATTTTGGCCGAGATAATATCCCCATTGATTTTGTTCACTACATAGACTAATCCCGAACCGGTGTTCACTTCAATTCTGGAGCCGTTATCCGTAACATTAATGGTTGCCGCGTGTCCGGTAGATGCAGGGTATACAGTAGCTGTTGCGATCATAACGACAATTAAAAACAAACCAAGTGCCTTTCTCAAACTACGTTGGGTCATAAGTAAATTCCTCCTTGGAATTCATTTAATAAAGCGCTTACATAACGATGTATAACAACTGACACTTCCGTCTCAAATCGATATGTCTGCTATGCGGGCATGTCCATCATCAATGAAATGTTATGTCTACATGCGTATAGAGTAGAGTCGCTACTTCATGTGAATCTGATTTGGCCCCCCTTCTTAAGTCACTCTTCTACATACAAGAAATCTTACAATTCCAATAAAATAATACCATTATATTACATATTATCGCAATGGAAATGAACCGTATATCCGATAGCAAATTCCGTAAACAAAAAACGCAGCTTCACAAGCTGCGCTTTAGATATTTTACAAGAGATGCTATCGTCTCTTCCGAATAGGTATCCATATCTCGCTTCTATATTGCTCCACAGTAACATCCTTGTGCTCGTTCCATAGCATTTCCGGACCCTCACTCAGCTCATAGTCCGATGAAGGAAACCACTCCGCATAGATCCGGCCCCACACCTCCTGAAGCGTGCTTGGAAATGGGCCAACGACAGTAAATACAACCCACATCGAAGCAGGAACCTCCAGCTGTTCTAATCCTTCAGGCGTCTCTTTTGTCGTAGCTGCACCAATGTAATGATCCAGTTCTCCCTGCTCCGCCATCCGCCCTTCACTGAAATGAGATGAAGCACTGATCAAGCCCAGAGGATGGATGTTCGATGCCCCCTTGATCGTATCAATCAATTCCGGTGTAAGACTCTGGTACATCGCAGCGATCTCCGGATTTATCCCGTTGAATACAATCGGCACCCTTTTACGAATACCCACGATTCGAAACGCCTCTTTATCTTCAATACGATAGTTCATTTCGCTTCCTCCTTGAATGGTCAGTTGAAATGTCATCCGTGGGAAGGCTTTAAGGGATGGACCATGGTTTCGCGCCTCGGAGGGCGTAGTGCCATGCATGCTTTGAAAAGCACGCGAGAAAGAATCCGGCGATGTATACCCGTATTTCAGCGCAATATCAATGATTTTGCTGTCACTGTAGCTTAACTCCATAGCTGCAAGTGTCAATCGGCGACGTCGAATATATTCCGAGAGCGTTACACCACTAAGAAAAGAGAACATGCGTGTAAAATGATACTCCGAGCAGCAGGCAATCCGGGAAATCTCCTTCATGTCCACGACATCCATCAGATGCTCCTCAATATAATTCAAGGCTTCATTTAACCGCCTCAGCGTATCCATATCATCCCTCCCACATTAATTCAAGCTTAGCAAAGTCATTCTCTTTGCATCCGACATTACCTGCACCATTCTGCAGGCTCTGTGTACCTAAACCAGAAAAAGAGCAGCATCCGCTACTCTTTTCTAACCTCGATACTTACATCTCGCTAGCATTTAAGTCAAAAACGTCAAGCCAGATACTCCGCCATAATCTGCTCGATATCATATGGCGTCACGCCTTCATCGACCGCATAGATGGTATCGGCCTGATCCTTCGTATCCACCAGCTCACCTCTCGCCTTGGCGTGCAGCATGAACAAGTCATACAGGTCAGGTTTACGTAGTGTGGTCATCGCCTTACCCATCAGCACGATACCTTTCTGATTCCCCTCTACGTTATTGTTGTAGTCCGGATATCTGGTCAGCGCCAGATCCGTCCAGATGATTGTACGCTCAACCAGATCGAGAATTACAGGAATGGCAAGCTGGGTGTCGGCAGTGATATCAATTTTGTTCTGGACGGTAGCTGGTTCATAGATTTCACCTGAACCAGGCTTCTTACGCATCATCCAGCCTGCAAAACATTCCGGCAAATTACAGTACGGATGGCTGGTGAAGGAATGCAGTGTCGTCACCACATAACGTCCACCATAATTCACAATTGAAGGCATATGCAGATCAATGAATTCACTTGCACCATGTGGTGCAGTCACAATATCCCCGCTATGGGTCGCTTTGTATTTGACAGATCGCAGATTGGTATAGGAGATATGTTCAACGTAATTCCAATTCTCGTCATACATGACCGCTGACAAGTCAATATCCACACGCCCCGTAGGTGTGCCGTCCACCTCGCCCTCTTTCCACCAGCTGAAGAATCGTATCGTGTCACCTTCACCCATCGGGACGCGGCTTCCACGTACAATAGTTCGTAGAGCTTTGCTCGCGGATCGTTGTGAAAAAGGAACCAGATAATGCTGGAGACGTTCATCTATATATGTTTTTCCGAGTGCTGGGAAGTCAGCGAACCGTGTAATCAAGGCTTGCTCGCACAATTGCACGACTTCTTGGCAGACCGCCTCGTCAAGCTCCGGCAGCTCATTCGGGATACCAAAAGCCTTCGCCACATTGCCTTTCGGGAAAAAGATCCGCAAATCCGAGGCTTCATTCCGCTGTGCAAAATGCTGTCTCACCTGTAATAACACCGGTGTGGATACCTGTGCAGCCACTTCACCAAAGGCCAGCAGGACATATGCTTCATCTTCGGTTATACGCAGCATGTGATCCAGTCTTCTCGCAAATTCACCTGGACGCTGCGACAACAGATCGATCAGACTCCAGACATTCCGATATTGGAATGCAAGCTCCACACTTCCGTTGAAGGTCGAATAAGGCTTATTATTACGCAAAATATCAAAGGCTTCTTCGCATCGTGGATACCGAAGCTTATATTCCGAAGGATGCAGAATTTCGCCAAGGCGAATCCAGCGATCCTTATAGCGAAGCATATCCTCGGTTATGGAACCGCTTTGCTCCAGCAATCCGAGTAGCAGGCGTCTCTCACGCCGTTTGAATTTGCGGAAGGGAGAAGCCGCAGCGAGGCTGACATCACCGTCGGACCAGGCAACCGCCAGACGCAGAACATCACTTGCCGTTTTGAAATATGCACCAATCCGGTCGATGTTCGCCTTTTCATGCTTCAACAGCGAGGCGATCACGAAACCTACATTTTCTTTGAACGGAATCTCGGCGGGCAGAATTGCATCCACTTCTTCCGGGTCTGCATGCTCCAACACGGTATCGATATCTTTCTTATCCGTATCAGAGATGGAACCTTTCGCTTCAATAATCTGGCGGATGAGTGTCTGGAAAGCTTCCTTGTTTCCCAAACCGATGATTTTCAAGTCCGTCTTCTCCAGCAATGGCATTCTCTCCACAGACGGTTGATCCGTATGGACCACAGTCAGGTTGGTCAGATAATGAATAATCGCATTGAGATATAACTCCGCCTCATCCGCCTGCATCACCTGCATCGGAAATCCTGCGTACATCGGTGTGTACTTCACATGTGCGCCGACCATAACTCTCAGATCAGCCACAAGTTGATGATATACTGCTTCAAACTGTTCCATGGACAGCTGCCTCATCGCCTGCATTAACTCATCCGAGAAGGTATATCCGAGTGCTTCAATATTTTTGAGGGTAGTCGCCAGATAAGTCTTCGGCAACTGTTGCTTCCCTTCATTAGGTTCAATGATGAGTTTGTTCGCTCTGCGCAAATAGATTGTATTGTTCATGATAAAAGAGTCCAGGAAAGCCACATCCCTATATAACATGAAAGGTTAGGGTTAGAAGGAAGGAAGGAAGGTGATAGCCTGGACGCCTCCTCTCTGATAATGAAATCTTCAGGAGAGCTGCGACCCTATGTATCTCCAATGATTGTAGAAGGAAGGATCGCAATAGCCTGAAGGCCAGCGGTTCGAAGTTCGTCATCCGAACCTCTGGTGAACCCATCATCTCAGATTCCACGATCTGCCAACAGGGCGAAAGTATTACGACATGAATTTGATGACCTAATTTGTTGAACCGGATAACGAGTCTACCCACTCGTCTACAGATCTAACCTCTGCCTGAAGAGGGAACACTTTTTCCGTAAGCACACGATGTACCTCAGGATCAGCGTCGATACAAGCATCCGAGAGCACGGTGAGTGCATAGTCTTTATCCGCTGCCTCCCTCAAAGTCGACAGAACAACTCCGCTTGTCGCAATCCCACTAAGAATAAGTGTGTCTATCTGGCGAGACCGAAGAATAACCTCCAGATCGCTTCCGGCGAATGCGCTGACCCTAACCTTGGTCACAATAGGCTCTTCCGGCAGAGGTTGTAGAGATTCATCAATCTGTACCGCAGCTTCCATCGCTGCCACAGCTGCTGCTCCAGACCCCGCCCGACCAGGAATCCCGCCGAACATTTTGTTGTGAGAACTAATCTCCGGATAACCCGGGCGGAACGCCACTCTTACGTAGATCACAGGAATTCCGTGACTACGTGCAGTCTCAATCGCTTTTTGAAATGGCAGTAGCGCCTCTCTATCTTTAACAAACTGCGACACGACACTCTTTTGCATATCCATGATCAGTAACGCACTGTTGTTCATTAAATGTGGCATGTTTTCCTTCTCCTTTGGAAAATGATTTGAGAAATTCAGAATAGATCGATAATATTCTCCTGCAATAAACGGAGGATACATTCCGTTTAAAATTATACGGAGGACATCCTCCGTTTGTCAACAAGTCAACAGTCGGGTATATTTATGAAAGAGGTGTGATCCCATAATGTCTAAAATAAATAACCCTACTCCTGACGGTGAAATTACGGATACTCATTCCATCGTCACTCAGGTTCCAGAGAAGACACTACGTGCAGATGCCAAGAAAAATCGGGACAAGTTGCTCCATGTTGCACATGAAATTTTTAAAACAGAAGGCATTGCTGTATCAATGGATGAGATTGCAAGACATGCCGGTGTTGGTATAGGCACCGTCTATCGCCATTTTCCAACGAAGGAAGATCTATTCGGAGCTGTCATCGCCAGTCACAAGATGCGTCTGATGGAAGAGGCCAATCAGTTGCTTCATCACAACGATCCAGGCGAAGCATTTTTTCAATATTTTAACAAGATTATAAGCGAGGGTATTGCCAACAAGGCGATTACCGATGCTCTTGTTAGCAGTCTGACTATAGACACTGGCCGTTCAGAGATAGCGAATGAGTTCTGGTTTGGCATTACCCGGCTGCTAGAGCGAGCACAGCAACATGGCGCCGTCCGAGCGGATGCCAGCATTGAGGATATTAAAATCATGCTAATCGGTGTGCTTCAGGCGACTGGGGATCGAGGAATTTTCCCCGAACGCGTTGTGTTGATCCTATGTGATGGTCTGCGTAAATAACTCATTGGGAGCAGAAATCCGTGAGTTCCCTTTTAGTATTTAAATTGGAATATGAAAAAGCCTTTGCCGACCCCCAATGTCAGCAAAGGCTTTTCATTTTAGATTGCGTTTATTGATCAATCAAGTTGGTTACTTTCAACATTCTTGCAATCAATGCAGTGACCTCAGCACGGGTCATTGTGGTCTTCGGACTCAGAACCTCTGGTCCGTTACCTTGGATGATTCCCGCTGCAATCAACTGGGCTACATCTTCTTTTGCCCAATTTGATACATCCGTTGCATCACTGTAACGTTCCAGTTCAGAGTTCATCTGATCCGGGCTGATTGCCGCATTCGGTTCAATCAGACGATAGGCACGAGCAACCATGGCAAACCCTTGCTCACGCGTGATTTCCTGATTACCGTAGAAGTTCCCATTATCGTATCCGCGAACGATACCGAATTCATTCGCAAGAGCTACCGCATTGCGGAACCATGCCGAATCGTTAACGTCAGGGAATAGATTCTGCGGTGCATCCTGACGCATTAAGCCCAGTCCAAGTACAACAATCTCGGCAAATTCGGAACGAGTAACCTGACGGTTCGGGGAGAACGTGTTATCTCCGTTACCTTTCAGATCTAATCTCGCAGCGATGTTGTTCACATCAATTTTACCCCAATGGGATCTGGCATCTTCGAAATCTTGCGGATTCCAGATGACCGAGTAACTTCCGCTGCTGCGCAAGTCATTAATGAGTGCATAATAACGACTATCGATCTTGGTGACAACCGTTGGTACATGGAAGATGCTACCGTCCGGGTTAATGATCACGCCTGTTGTAATCCGGTTCGGATCGATCCCTTCCGGAAGTGCAATATACTTCGGTGCATAGCCGTTCAGTTGCCCGGATCGAACCGTTTGTCCATCTTTTGAGAACGTGAGATCCAGATCAACCGGTGTGACAAGTAGCTCGTATCCTTGGGAAGCGGCTCTCGTTTCGGCACTGTCAATCAACGTATCCGATGAACGTGCGATATCGATATGGACATCAATATCATTCAATGCTGCATTACCAAGCTGTCTGGAGACACCGTTTAAGTCCATTTTCCCACCAGGTACCGGATAGATCGCCAGCGGATTGCTAATGTTTAGCTTGGAACCTTGATCTACTAATTGTTTCAGTGTTTCAAGGGTTAAACCATCCACCTTCATATCCCCATCATTGGGCGAATGAATGGCGAACTGCTGACCTGTGCCTTGAGACATGGCATCATTCAGCTTGGCTGGATCAACTTCAACCATTGTTTCTTTGTTGTCAGATGGTTTGGATGTAGCAAATGGTTGATGACTGCCATCCCGGGTTGTTTCCAGATTATCCTTCACGGGTGCCGGAGTTGGCGTTGGTACTGGTGCAGGTGCAGGAGTGCCTCCACCGTTACCTCCCGTATTTCCACCGCCATTATTGCCACCACCATTGTTACCATTGTCACTGGATGCTCTGTTTACGTTGATTTTGTACTCCGTAACATGGCCAAGTGAATCTGTTACTCTAACAACGATCTTATTTCCACCAACTTGAAGCGGTAAATTCTCACTTGCACTACCACTTGTAACCTCATTCCATTCTCCATCTCCAACCGCTATTTCAATCTTCGCAAGTGGATCAAGTGCCGTTGGCGTTAGCTGGAATTGATATACGCTATTTGGCACAGAGATGGTGTACGTGTCTTTAGCCGGATCAAAGGCCGGGGACAAGCTTCCTGTGGATGGGATCAACGTTTGCAGCGTTGATGTGTCAGTACCAATCACTTTGGTAAGGCCCTCCTGGGCATCCACCAAATCCTGATACGCTTTTTCCACTTGTTCGGGTGTTGCGTCTTCATCGTCGAACACGGATTGAGCAACTTCTAGGGCATTTTGTAGCGTTTGCCATGATTCTGGCGTGTACGCCTCTTTGTCCAGTTCGCCTGTTTCAGTCTTCCCGTTAATCTCATCCATTTTGGCTTTCAACTTCGCCTTGTCAATAATAACAACATAACTTTTCCCATTGGATGCTTCTGAGTCTGCATATGCTGGATTGTTCGTCTTCGCTGTGACTGTCACCGTGTAGGCGCCAGCTTTCAGCGGTGGTTCCAATTGTGACAGGTTAAGTACCGTCCCAGGCACCTCCACTGTACGCTTCGTACCATTTTCCATTTCGATCGTTACTTCATATTTATCTGCATGCTCAACGGCTTCCCATGTCAACTCATCATCGATGAGCATGATGACTGGCGCCGACAAAGGAGTGGCAGCAGTTGCGATGGTAAAGTACGAATCCGGACCAAAATTCGAGGTATTAAGCGTTACTTGGCCGTTCTGAATTAAATGTAACGAGTTTGGATTACCAAATTGAGTATCATCGCTGATCACAACATATTGAGGCAACGCCGGGTTACCTCCCGTTACATCTACCTGAAGTGTAATCTGTGATTCAGTCCAGTTTGCTTTCTGTACTTTGTAGATACGCTCCATCCCAAGCAGTTTTTTCTCATCTTTTGTGATCGGTGTTTTGAATTCAGTACTTGCTCCATTGTCACCAAACGTAAAGAAAGAAGAATCGTTTGAAATATTATTTTGATTCGCAGAATTGGTATCCTCGATACTGTTGCCCAATGCAATCGTTAACATGGACCCCAATTCCTGTGCCTTGGCTTGTTTCTGCAGCAAGCCACTCTGATCATCTCGACCGATGCTTGTAACGCGATGGGTATAGGCTGCATTCACATTTGAATCCCAGATCGTAGCCATGTTTGAATCGACATATGAATTGGCTGTCGTCTGATCCAGCGTATAGCCGTATTTGATCGCCAGATATGTGCTCACTTTCTGGCGTTCCTCGTCCGTCAGAGCATGATCGTATACGATAATTTCTTCAATCGTGCCCTGCCAATGCTCAACACTTGCAGTTGCTGGAATAAGCTTACCGACTACTGCTCCACCAGAGTTGCCGGTATCCCAGGACTTGGGAACATCCTGTCCATATCCACCTGCACCTAGTTGCTGCACTATCTTCATTTTACTGTACAATCTAGCTATGTTAGATTCAGTATTCCCGCCTGTCCAAGTCACAAATTGCTCATTCGGGAACGTCGTTCCCAGGAACCCGTCAGGAGTGTATAATGTCTGGTTCCTGTCACTGTTAAATGTGGTCAAGCCGCCTCTTGTGCCATTTTGAAGCATCCCTATACCGGTATAACCACTCGTTTGGACTCCCCAGGAAATGATATACTTGATGCCTTCAGCTCTATTGGTTTTACTAATGGTAATGATTGATCTGGGGCTCTTCCCTTGAGGAAGCTTACTTACATCCAGATTCATAAAACTACTTGTGCCGTTATATTCCAAAACCGGATTGAAATTAATATTATGATTCTTGTCATCCCAATAAGTCGGTTGGTTATTGACCTCATCTTGTGTTGCATTATTTATTTTACTACCTTGATCTTCCCAAGTACTCACCTTCTGGCCGCTGGTAACTTCCATGCCCAGATCAGATCGAAGCCATAGTGAAGGAGAACCCACTCCACCTGGACCCGCTGTGCCTCCAACCGACTTGTCTACTACAGTAATATCCCTGCGTACAGGTTCAGCAGAGATTCCGTTATTCGTTGCTGTAACCCTCAATGTATATTCTCCAGGCGACAATGCAGAGGAAGGTGTGAACTCCCATGTTCCGTCTGGTTTGACTGTAGCTTCACCGACAACGTTCTTAGCTGGGTCCAATTTATTTACCATTGTAATGGTTACCACAGCCCCAGATGTAACTGAACCTTTCAAAGTAGGTTTGACACCCACAGTAGAAAGATTCAAGGGAGTGTCCAGTTCCAGATTGACTGGCAATCGGTACGTCAGAATAACCTTATTCGCTTGATTATCATACGCAACCGCTGCGGTCGTATTGATATCAGATACAAAGAATGTCTGGTCTTCTTGCACGGCTTGATATGGGGATCTACCTATCGCAATGTCGACCACCGGATTCGTACTTTCATCAGGCATAATCTTGGCATACACGCCAACCTTCGATCCCGATTGCATAGGACCAACCAAAGTCAGATAAGCACTACCAGTAGCTGTCGTATTCTTCAGGTACACATTACGTTGGTTCCCATCGGTGTTAAAATTATCGTAGACGTAGGCTGTACCACCAAAATCGAATCGAGCTTGGCTCGCATCTCCACGCATAAAAACAGCAACATTCCCTATGGTTTCACCTTCGCTTAGCTCGGTGCCCAACAACTTGTTGCCCGTTATCTTGCCTCCGGTCATCCTGAAGTTAGGACTTTGATATAGTCCTACCCCAATAATGACTCCATTTCCATCTGAAATTTCATTATCTGTAATCAAACCATCCTGAATGACCAAGGAACCTCCTGAACCAGCACTTAGTACCGAAGGAGGGTTCTCTTTTACATTTCCCGATACCTTGTTGTCATGAATGATGGTGCCCTCCTGGATGACAACCATTGAATTACCCCCGCTAGTGGATATAACGGTTGCAGGCTGACTAGCGCTCGCCTTCACGTTGTGATATCTAATCTCAGCCTCTTTAAAATTCACTGTACCGCCCGCATTACTAATCCCATATATCTGGCCGTTTGTATTTACATGATTGCCATCTATGATGATCTTCTCAAAAGTTACACTATTCGATCTGCTTCCACCACTGATCTGAATCAAGTTTCCATTAACAAGGCTCTCGCCACGTATAATGGAGTATGCATGTCCCTCTGCAGAGGTTATTGTCATATTCTTCCCAGCAGAAGAGATCACCAAGGTGGACTCCTGGATAATGTTACTTTGCAGGATTATCGTTCCTGTAGCATCAACCAATTCAAGTGCCTTTTCTATTGTCGCCACTGGCGCTTCTGCCATACCCGTGCCAATGGTATCACTTCCCGTCGATGATACGTAGATATTTCCATCAGCTGCGCTTGCTGCCGGAGCAAACAGCGACGATATGGTTGACAATAGGACCACAAAAGCTAAAAATGATATTTTCATTGCCTTAAATACTTTCAAATTAACTTAACCTCCTATGTGATTCGAATGTTTTGGTCATTTACTGGGCAAACATTAACGCAATTCTGCTTCTTCTAAGTCCCAGCTGTTATCTGACACATATCGTTTTCATTCTACACATAGCCTCTCACCAAACTCTTACCAAACCTTTCAATAACAAATACAACAAAAAAACAGCCCTGCACATGAAGCTGCAAGGCTGTTTCAATTACATATTGGATTGTTTCCATTGCTGGTACCACAACTCCACTTCCAAACCAGGACG
Organism: Priestia sp. FSL H7-0729; assembly: GCF_038005685.1. NCBI lineage: Bacteria > Bacillati > Bacillota > Bacilli > Caryophanales > Bacillaceae > Priestia > Priestia sp. FSL H7-0729. The sequence goes on along the minus strand of NZ_JBBOTQ010000007.1, from coordinate 134,674 downwards.
TATGCCAGCTTCTTGCTCTAACGCAGTAACTAACTGATTATATTGAGCGATTACAGGATCTTTATTGCCTAATCGATCATAGGTCTTCATTAACGCCAATCCAACTTGCTCCAATGAAGGCTCGAATTGCTGTACCCGATAATATAACGTGAGTGCTTCCGTATGCTGTCCCAGTTCAATGTAATACTCTGCGAGGTGCATGGCGTGGTTACGCCAAAGTGCATGCAACCGCTGACGCTCCAGCTCAGCCCATACGTAATCGTCCTCGCCATAATATTTGCCTTCATATTGATCTGAGGTTTGCCGATGTTCCGCTATTGTAGACGAAGATAATAGAGACAATCGGTTAAGACGACTCTCCCATTCTTCCGCGTCAACCCTGAATTCTCCGGTCTCCAATAGATAACCAAACTGCTGATAACGAATGAACATCTTGTCTTCGCCCATGAATTCGTTCATCATGCTGCGTAAGCGATGGATGCCACTATGCAGATTGGATATGCCTCTCCGTTCATCCAACTCGGGCCACAACAGTTCAAGTAGCGTGTCCCGCTTAATCGGTTTGTTCCGATGGTGGAGCAAATAGGCAAATAACTCTCTGATTTTGGTTGTTCTGAACTTCAAATGTTTGGGCGGCTCGTTCGGGTGCAGTTGGACCTGAAGCATGCCCAGACAGCGGATGACCATAGATGGGCCTTCTGCTATATTCAGACTTGCGGGCACCGTTCGGCGTTGATACATCTTCATCGTCTTTTCCAAACGGTCACGTGTTACAGGCTTCATAATATAGTCCAGCACTTCTAGCCCATAGGCCGTCAGTGCATGTTCGTTATATGCGGTTGTGAAAATAACTTCTGTTCCAGGGGAAACCTCATGGATCCGTTCGGTTGCCTCAATCCCGTTCATCCCCGGCATCTGTACGTCCATGAAGACGATTTCCGGCAGATGAATTTCGATCTGATCTATGGCTTCCTGTGCCGTCAGAAAAGAGCCGATAACTTCGCAATCCTCTCTCTCTTCCAACAGTTTGTTCAACCTGCTCAGAGCGAGATATTCATCATCTACCAAAATCACTCTCATATGCACAACTCCTCTGGCTCACTGATCATCCTTTAATCTATAATTTTACCATAAATTCTGATGTGGTACCGCTATCATTTGAATATAGAATCTATGTTCCGGTATTCAAAAAAATGTTCTTCATTACCAGACGGCGTGCAGGAATTTGGAGTAAACTGTCGAAAACTAAAATCTGCCATGAAACCATTAATCTATAAAAAGATACCCCGGTATGTGCTACTGTCGCTTCTATTCCTGACTATTTTGCTTGGCTTTCGCTGGTTATGGTCCGAGTCTTTCACTATACCCGCACATCCTGAACCCGCAGAAGGCGTGTTGGACCTTCGAGGCTGGGACTTCGCCAACGCTTCACCGATATCGCTTGATGGAGAATGGGAATTTTATCCTGAGGCGTTAATCTCTAATCATGACGTTAGAACAGTGGATAACCCCTCCACGCGCATTCAAGTTCCTGGTGACTGGAGAGCTGCGTTGCCCCAATCCTCATCATCATTCGGATATGGAACGTACCGTCTTCGCATCCTTTTAGACCCATCCGTGACGGAGGTCTCTCTCTGGGCTCAGAAAATCCAGACTTCATCCATTATCGAGATGAATGGGACCGTTGTTGCCGAATTTGGTCAACCCGCCACCCATGCCGAAGCCTATCGACCGGAAAGGACTGCATTTACGACTTCCTATGCGCTTGACGGTTCCACCGAACTGAATCTTTTAGTGCAGACAGCCAATTATGACGATCCTTACAGCGGAGGGATCACGCGCTCTCTCTATTTTGGTTCTCCAGAAGCCATTGGAAGTGAACGTGGATTATCTATTGATCTGCAAAAGATTACGTTCGCCATACTGCTGCTGCACAGCCTATATGCCTTTGTCATGTTTCTGTTTATCCGGAAGGAACGCGCTCTGCTGACGTTCTCGATGTTAACGCTGGCAGCAGCCCTAACAGTCGCCTCCGACCACGACAACCTTTTATTGAGCTGGATTCCACTCAACTTCACTTGGATCGTTAAGGCTAAAGCGTTGTCCTATCCATTATTTGCATTCTTTCTTCTACAGATGGCCAGAAGCTTCTCCCATAGTCTACAAGGACGTAGATTATTCCGAGCCTATGCCAGCGTGCTTGGTATCTACTTTGTATTTCTATTGATTGCACCGGTGACCCTTGTCTACCATGTGCTGGAGACAGGACTTTCTAATTTCCTATACCTATTTGCTATCGGCTGGTCGGTGTACCTGTTCTTCCGCATGGCTGCCGAGAGGCGAAGGGACGCCAGCTTTTTGTTATTTGCGGCAACCAGCAGCTTATCCAGCGTACTATGGGGAATTGTGAACTCACTTAGCGAAATTACCAATGTATATTATCCAATAGATGTTATTGCGGCCATATTTGGCTTTGCCGCGTATTGGTTCAGGAAATACTTCCGTAATTCAAGCGAAATTGAGAAGTTGTACGAACAACTCAAAGAGGAGGATCGACAGAAAGATCAGTTTCTGGTGAATACAGCTCATGAGCTTCGCACACCGCTGCATGGCATCATCAACATAGCCGAGAGTATCGCGGTCCGTGAACGGCGTACATCAGGTGATCAGCAGCAGGCAGAAGACATGAAACTGTTAGTTACCATCGGCCGACGCATGTCCCAACTCGTTGATGATCTCCTTGACGTGATTCGCCTGAAGGAAAAACGTATTAAGCTTCAGAAGAAACCATTATCTCTTGCATCTGTCATTCCAGGTGTAATGGGTATGTTCCGATTCATGGCGGAGGGTAGGCCGATCCAAATGAAGGTGGATATTCCAGATTCACTGCCGCTGATTCAGGCCGATGAGAGAAGACTTGTTCAGGTACTCTACAACCTGTTGCATAATGCACTCAAATTTACCGATGAAGGTACAATTACCGTGTCCGTTCGGGAACATGGAGAGTACGTCTTGATTCAAGTTTCGGATACAGGTGTTGGCATAAGTGAGGAGATACAACAGCGCATATTCGAGGCGTATGAACAGGGAACTCCAGAAGCTCGCTTAAGTGGGGGAATCGGCCTCGGTCTAAATATCAGCAGGCAGCTCATCGAACTCCATGGGGGCCAGCTCACCGTGCAATCTGTACCTGGGCAAGGATCAATCTTCCAGATCTCGCTTCCACAGGAAGATGCCGCATCGCTGGTTGACCAGACTGAACAGCGATGGGAGGCTCACAGCTTTGATGAAATCGCGATTGCAGAGCCGCAGCAGCAGACCCTATCTCAGGACAAGACTGCCGCCCGTATTCTTGCTGTCGATGATGATCCTGTGAACCTGCGAGTGCTAATCTCCATGCTGGCGAATGAACCCTATCACATTCAACCTGCGTCCTCCGCGCTTGAGGCCCTTGCGTTACTAGATATGGAGCCTTGGGACTTACTGATTGCTGATGTCATGATGCCTCATATGTCGGGCTATGAATTGACTGAGAACGTGCGCAAGCGATATTCGGTATCAGAGCTTCCGATTCTCTTGTTGACGGCCCGTAATGAGCCAGCCGATGTGTACGCCGGATTCATGGCCGGCGCTACGGATTATGTCACCAAGCCCGTTGATGCCGTTGAGTTGAGGCACCGCATTTCATCCCTAATTGTGCTGAAACAATCTATCGATGAGCGGCTGCGCATGGAAGCTGCTTACTTACAGGCACAGATCCAGCCCCATTTTCTTTTTAATACGCTCAATTCCATCATGGTGCTTAGTGAAATGGACACGGAGCGCATGCAGAAACTGGGCGATGCTTTTATCGAGTATCTTCAGACCAGCTTTCATTTTGTCAATTCGGAGAAAATGGTTGAGGTCTCACATGAGCTGGATCTTTCACGTGCCTATCTCTATATTGAGAAAGAACGATTCATGCATCGGTTGAACGTTATCTGGGATATCCCCGATGATCTGGATCTATCCTTGCCGCCACTCACCATTCAACCGCTCATTGAGAATGCAGTACGACATGGTATCCTCAGCAAAGTTGAGGGTGGAACCGTGCATATCCGGATTATCAAGCAAACAACGGGTACCTTAATCGAGATCGAGGATGATGGTGTAGGAATGCAGCCTGAGCAGATTGAACGAGCACTTGCTTGGCCCAAGAAAGGTCCCGGCGGAACTGGCGGCATTGGATTAACCAATACACATCGCCGGTTGACTCAGATGTACGGACAGGGCTTAAGCATCGTCAGCTCACCGGGCCAAGGTACGAAAGTTTCCTTTGTCATCCCTTTGGACCGCAACACAGGAGTCTGAGCGAAAGATAGTTTTATAACGCTATAACGGGCATTCAGTATAGTCCGTATCCGTATGCTTCGTATAAAGTCTAAGGTGAACGCGATAGTGAAGGATATATTCATGCCCATGTTCGGGTTCAGGTTCAGCTCCAAGTTCAGTCATATTAATATAAAACGAAAAGAGAGCTAAGCACGGGCTTCATCCCGGCTTAGCTCTTTTTGGGCTTAATCATTATCTAACACGATTAGATTAATCGCTATACGTGAAGGACATGTTTTTCATCCGATAACCCCAGCGCTTTGGCTGTTGAAGAATGAACCTCTTTGAGCAGATCCAGATTCTCCACAAGGGATATGCCGTAGGAAGGAATCATTTCCTTGATCTTCGGCTCCCATGCCTCCATATGCTGCGGGAAGCAACGCTGAAGAATCTCAAGCATGACCTGAACCGCGGTGGACGCACCTGGTGATGCACCCAGCAAAGCCGCAATTGTTCCATCTGCAGATGTTACTACTTCCGTACCAAATTGGAGCGTACCCTTGCCACCTTGGACGGTATCCTTGATGACCTGCACACGCTGCCCTGCCAGAACCATATCCCAATCCTCGCTCTTCGCACCCGGAACAAAGTCACGCAATTCTGCCATACGTTGTTCTTTGGATAACATCAGTTGTTGGATCAGATACTTGGTCAAAGAGATTTCTTTGACACCTGCTGCGAGCATCGTAAGCAGATTATGCATTTTAACCGACGTGATTAAGTCGGCATTGGAACCCGTCTTCAGGAACTTCGGCGAGAACCCGGCAAACGGTCCGAATAACAGTGACTTCTTATTGTCGATAAATCGAGTATCGAGATGTGGAACCGACATCGGCGGAGCTCCTACCGAAGCCTTGCCGTATACTTTGGCGTGATGCTGTTCCACGACTTTTGGATTTTTGCACACCATAAAGATCCCACTGACCGGGAATCCGCCGATATGTTTACCTTCCGGAATGCCCGTCTTCTGGAGCAAATGCAGACTTCCGCCGCCCGCGCCGATAAAGACGAATTTTGCCTTATGGCGTTCGACTGCACCACTCTTCAGGTTTTTCACGGATAATTCCCATTGTCCATCGCTGGTACGTTTCATATTCTTCACGCTATGTTGGTAGTGGATCGCCACCTGTTGTTCCTTTAAATGTCCGATTAGCATACGCGTTAAAGCACCAAAGTTAACGTCCGTACCGGAGTCAATTTTGGTCGCCGCAACAGGTTCATTACTTGTACGATCTTTCATCATCAGCGGCATCCATTTCGCCAGCTCTTTCTTGTCATCCGAGAATTCCATGCCTGCGAACAGCGGGTGATTCGATAAAGAGTCATAACGTCTTTTCAAAAACTGGACGTTGCTCTCTCCGTGTACATAACTCAAATGAGGAATCGGCATAATGAAGTCCCGCGGATTACGAATCAGACGGCTATTGACGAGATAGGACCAAAATTGCTTTGAGATCTGAAATTGTTCATTCACTTTAATCGCTTTGCTAATATCTACGGTTCCGTCTGGTCGTTCAACGGTATAGTTAAGTTCGCACAATGCAGCATGCCCGGTTCCGGCATTATTCCATTCATTGGAGCTTTCCTCTCCTGCAGTGGCTAGCTTTTCGAAAACCTTAATATTCCAGTCTGGTGCCAATTCTTTTAGCAAAGTTCCCAAAGTTGCACTCATAATTCCGGCACCAATCAAGATCACATCTGTACTCGTTTGTCCCTGGCTCATGTCTACCGTCCTTATATCCTATATTTGCCAAAAGGATGTAAGCGTTATCGATTTGGCATTTGCAGCAAGCCCATTCTTGAACGGGGTCGCACCTTCTCTGAATGAATATACCTTGATCTAGTGTATCAATAATATAGAGCAATTTAAATATGCAATTTCAAGATATTTGCTATTCCATCAGTATACGCTAGTTTACATCGGAACGTTAGCCCGGTTATAGGCCTGAAAGATTTATTTGTTCAAAACAAAGAAAGGAGCCCGGTTTTAGTAGGACTTGGCACATAAAATCTTCTATAGCCTTATTTAGTCTTGAAAATGGATGCACCAAAAGCCGCTTACGAATCGCTTCGCATGGCGGCTATATATTTTAGATTAACCCTTACCACCCCCGGCGTTTCCGGGAGTACTCAGAAAATCGAAATCAGTTCCTTTGTATACGGATGGCGTTCTTCAGCGAACAACGCATCTGCGCCAAAGCGGTCAACGATCTGGCCTTCCCGCATGACAATGATGCGCTGACTCATGCGATGTACCGCGGCCAAATCATGCGAGATGAACACGTATGACAGACCGAGCGCTGTCCGCAGATCGGTGAGCAACTGCAGAACGGCACCTTGCGAGATCACATCCAGGCTGGCCGTCGGCTCATCCAGAACAACAACGTCCGGTTCAATGCCAATGGCACGCGCGATCGTGACCCGTTGACGCTGTCCACCACTTAGCTCGTGCGGATAACGTCCAGCTATATCGCTAGGAAGCTCGACCGCTTCAAGCAGCTTTTGCACGTAAGCATCCTTTGACGTGTAGGTAAAGTGGGACAGTTCTGCGTCCCGTCCAAGTTGTTCGTACGGATCGATTAGCGAGTCGGCAATCTTGAGCTTTGGATTCAGTGCAGCCATTGGGTTCTGAAATACAATCTGAATCTTTCGCCGATGAGGTCGCAACCGTCGACCGCTCAGCCGCGCGATATCCTGTCCGCCCAGTGTAATTGAGCCTGTATCTGCATCTTCAATCCGCAGCAGACAGCGGGCGAGCGTACTCTTGCCGCACCCGCTCTCGCCAACTAGGCCAAGGCACTCGCCGCGGTTCAGGGTAAAGGAGATATCATTCACAGCGGGTCGGTCTGCACCTGAATACGTTCGGCTGAGATGCTCCACCTGAAGCACGGGGTCTGCGGAGATGCTGAATGATGAAGAAGTCTTTGCAATGGATCTCTCTATCTCCACATCTATATCGGCATGATCTGTATCTGTGGCATTTGTGACTGCATGATCTGCAACGGCAGTATCTATAACTACATTGTCTGTATCTGCATGGTCTATCTCTGTATGGTTTGCGCCTGTAGCAAGGTCATGGCTTCGCTCAACCGACTCTTCGGATTGCACGAGTCCACGGCGTTCTTCATCTGTATTCGTCTTCATTCTATTCCCGCCTCCTTCAATCCCGACTTCAGTGAGCGGCTCAGAACGGGAGCTGCCTCGATTAACTGACGCGTATATTCATGCTGGGGATGGTCAAGAATGCGATGCTTGCCGCCCGATTCGACGATCTGCCCTTCCTTCATAACAGCCAAACGACTGGCATAGCGACGTACATGGCGCCAGTCGTGCGTGATAAACAGAATTGCACAGCCCGTCTCTGCTTGCTTGCGTGCCAGCAACTCCAACACGCGATGCCCGGATACACTATCGAGCGCCGTCGTGGCTTCATCTGCGATCAGCAGACGAGGAGAGAGCATTAGCGATGTGGCAATGGAGGCCCGCTGAAGCTGTCCACCGCTCAATTGGAATGGGTAGCGGCGCAGTAATTCAGCGCCAAGGCCAACCGATTCCAATGCTTCTTCCGCCCGCTTCTTGCGGGTGGCAGAAGACTTCTCCCCATGAACCTTCTGGTATTCATCAAAGTGTCCGCCAATGCTGCGAAATGGCGTAAACGCTCCTTGGTAGTCTTGAAAAATATACGAGATGCGGCTTCCCCGCAGGGCGCGCATCTCCTTTGGCTTCCGTTCGAGCAGGTTGCTGCCTTCGAACATGACTCGCCCCGACGCATGCAGGTTGGGCGGCAGCAGACGACCAATGGCTTGCGAGAGCAGGCTTTTGCCGCTACCGCTCTGTCCAACGAGTGCCATGAATTCACCTTCGCGAACAGCCAGAGAGACTCGATCTACAATAGTCCGATCCCGGCTGGAGATGCTCAGTTCCTCAATGGAGAGAATCACGGCTGCACCTCCTTCTTCACATCAAAGCGGTCTCGCAGATAGTCGCCCAGCATGTTGGCAAGCAGGACTACCGAGACAATAGCGAGGCCCGGATAGATCATTAGCTCCGGCCGTGACTGGAAGTAAGGCCGTGAGTCATTCAGCATCGCTCCCCATTCAGGTGTTGGCGGTTGTGCACCTAGGCCGATGTAGGACAATGATGAGATGAGCAGGATGATTTTGCCCAGATCAAGACTGGCCAGCACGAGCACATGCCCTGCGATATGTGGAAGCAGATGTTTTCTCATGATACGACCGTCCGAAAGTCCATTGGTCCGGGCGATGCGAATGTAATCCTTTTGGGACTCCGATAAAACCGTACTCCGAACGAGACGTGCATAACTAACCCACTTCACGATCACGATCGCCAACACCAGATTGCCGATTCCGGCCCCTAGCAGGCCACTTAGCACAATCGCGACAATGGTATCGGGAAAAGCAAGAAAGGCATCCGCGATCCGCATGAACAGCTTGTCGACCCAGCCGCGTTTGTATCCTGCGATCAAGCCAAACGGAATGCCAATCAGCAGTGCAGCACCGAGTGCCTGTAAGCTATAACCTAGCGTTTGACCGCCGCCAAGCAGCAGACGTGTCAGCACATCGCGGCCCAGGTGGTCGGTACCGAACGGATGGAGAGCACTTGCGCCCTGCAATCGTCCGCGCAGATCGGTTAAGGTATGATCATGCTTTAAGTATAAAAAGGCATATAAGGAGGCCGCGATGACCAGCAGTACAAACAGCAGACCAATGATCGCCTGCCAGCTATGTTTTTTAGATTTTGTAGGCGAAATGGGCAGGGAAGTGGTTTTCATCGGTGGGCCTCCTTTTCCTTGAGTTTCATTTCAGGATTCAAATAACGGTACGATAGATCAACCGCCGTATTCACGATGAATACCACGATAGCCATGATCAGGATGTAACCCTGAATCAGTGGATAATCACGCTGGCGGATGGCATCAACGACAAGCTTGCCGATCCCCGGATAAGCGAACAACACTTCAATCACGACGACTCCGCCAATCAGGCTGCCGAGACTGACCCCAAATACCGTAATGACAGGCGGCAAACTGTGGCGAAACGCATGAAGCATGAAGATCCGACCCTCCGACAACCCTCTTGCCCGGGCGGAACGGACGAATTCCTGACTCAGTGAATCTAATAGGCTGGAACGCAAAAGACGCACATAAACGCTGGAGATGGCAAGTCCCAGCGTCAAAGATGGCAGAATAAGCGATGTGAATCCATCCCGGCCCATGGTCGGCAGATTGCCAAAGCGTACGCCGAACATGTCGATCAGGATCAGACCCAGCCAGAAACTCGGCACCGCCGCCCCCACAATGGAGAGCATGCGGCTGCCGCGGTCAATCCAACTGCCACGATGGAGCGCTGATAGCGAGCCGAGCGGGATCGCTATAACGAGCATGACCAGCAGTGCACCTATCGTCAGTTCAGCCGTAGCTGGCAGCGCACGCATCAGGGTCTGCATGACAGGCTGGCCTGTCGAATACGATACGCCGAAGTCGAGTCGAACGAAATCGAGCAACCATTTGCCAAACTGGACAGGAAGCGAATCGTTGAAGCCCATTTCTTCGCGTACAGCTTCGACCTGCTCCTGACTAACGGACAGTTCGTCCACATTCAGGATCGTCAGTACGGGATCACCGGGAGCCAGACGAATGAACAGGAAACTCACAAACATAATGAACAACAGAAAGATAAATACCTCAAGGAACTTTCGAAGCAAAATGCGAAACATTACATCACATCCAGCTTATTGGTAATCATGTAATATTCACTGCGGGTGGTAACCCAGTTTTTGATCTTCTTGCCGTTGTAGGCAACAATCGTACCTGGATGCAGAACGAATGAGTTCAGCACGTTGTCATGCACGTAGTTGGCTGCCTTCTCGGCAAGCTCTGCGCGCTTCTCCGGTGCAACTGTGAGATTCAGTTCGTCGATAATCTTGGTCAGCTCCGGGTCTTCCGATCCACTGAAGTTAAGCGCACCCTTCGGATGGTATGTCGCATTCAGGTAATAACCAGCATCCCCACGTGGAGCCGTCAAATTGCTGTACGTTGCAATATCCCAGTCACGGTTGGATGCCATATAATCTTCCGGCGTGTCAATCTGGCGAATCTGCACGTCGATCCCGATCTTCTTCGCATCAGATTGGAACACTTGAGCGATCAGCGGCAGATCCGCACGGGCTGAATATGTCAGCAGCGTCAGCTGCAGTGGTTTGCCATCCTTGGTCATCACGCCGTCTTGCAGGGTGTACCCTGCTTCGCCCAGATATTTTACAGCCACATCAGCTCCAGATTCCGTTGCTGTATCCGTATAGGTTGGCGCAAATGGCAACGATGGCAGGAACGGTCCGATAGCAGCTTCACCGTAGCCGAGCAGGATCGTGTCCACGATACCCTGACGGTCAATCAGCGCGTCCAGCGCACGACGGACATTGAGGTCCTTCATACTCTCCCGCTGCATGTTCATCGTTAGCTGATGCACGCGGAATGTCGATGTGGACTCAACCTTCATGCCGTCCATCGCTTTGAGCGATTCGAGGCTTTCGACTTCAGGACGGTATACGATATCTACCTGCCCAGATTTGAGCGCTAGTGTGCGGGCATTGGCATCCTCATTGAATGAGAACGTGATGGAATCCAGAGGCGATGCTCCGTCCCAATATTCATCATAGCGATCCAGTTGCAGCTTGCTACCTGGGGTAAAAGAGGTCAGCTTGAACGGGCCCGTACCAATCGGCTTGTTCACAATGTCCGGCTCACTCACGTCGATAATCGCCGTGTTCGGATTCACCAGCTCGGAAGCAAACTCCGGGAACGGCTGAGTTGTAGTGATCTCCAGCTTGTCGCCCTCAGCTTCAATCGTATCGATCTTCAGTGCGTTCTGGATGGCTACATTCTCTTCCAGTGCACGTTCAAGGGATGCCTTAACGGATTCACCCGTCATTGGCTTGCCATTCTGGAAGGTCACATCATCTCGCAGGTCAATCGTCCAATGCTGTCCGTCTTCGCTCTCCCAGCTCTCGGCGAGCCATGGGGCAACCGTCAGATTCTCCTCATCGAGACGCACCAAAGTCTCCGTAATGCCCGCGCGCAGCGGTACATAGCTGGAATCGACATGCGGATCTAGCGAACTCGTGGAGAAGTTATATAGGAAGTGAACATTTTTATTATCGGTGGATGGTTGCGCAGCGGGACTGGACTCAGATGATCCGCAGGCGCTCAACAGTCCAGCGCTCAAGGCCAAGGAGACCAGCGCTAGCAGTGGCGTCTTTTTATTCAAGGTAATGCCCCTCTCTCTTAATCGTAATCATTATGATCTAAACAATGAGTATTATCATATCGTAATGATTACGTTTTGACAAGAGTTATATTGGTGTTAGAACGAGAAAAAATCCGACTCTCGGATGAGAGCGGATTCTTCATGTTTTTTGTTACATATGAGGGCTTTATTAGTGGGCCTTTCATTTGCATTCCGGAATTGTTTACAGGTGATACCATGCAAAATTTTCTCGAAGAGTTATAACCCAGTTTCGTAGTCTTCCAGCATATGTGACCAGTAACCTTCTTCATTCTTCATTGCTATCGGATCAATATTCTCAAAATAACCACGAAGTCCTCCGGCATACTCATCTGAGGTATATGTACCTTCCAGTCTCATTTTAGTTGCCAGCTCACTTTTAATTAGATGAAACAAAAAGAAGGTTCCCAAATTCTTGTTGAGCATATATACGTTGGACTTATCCAATGAAGACGTTGCGAAAAACATATCGCTCCCTTGTTTTAGATAGAGACCATACGAGTCACGCATACCATAACTTGCGAAGTGACCAATCTGAATATATTCCTCTCCTTCAATAACTTTCACTTGGAAAGCTTCAGATTCATAAAAGGAAAAATCATCATATTGTTCTGGAACTCCTATGTCGATTAAAAATAGAGCATTCTCTTCACTTATGCCCCAATCTTTTAGATTAGTAAAGTCATAATTAATTATTTCCGTGTCATAGTAGTCCTTTATCTCAACGATATCAAAATTCATGCTCTCACTCCTCTAACCTTTTTAATGCTTGAGCTAGAGCTATACGACTTATCTAAGAAATCACTGGTGCGACCAGGCCTCCAGTCCCTCATCACTTATATCAATTGGTGCCTGTTTAGACATGTATTCGGCATTTGCTAGAGGAAAAGCATAACCACCTGTAATAATCTCACCATGCTTTCTTCTAATGGTTCCTCCCCTTTCGATTAAAAGAATCAAAGGTTCATACAAATCGTGAAACTCCAGCGCAATTTCATTCCCGGAATCAAATAATAATAACCATTCCAAATATGCTTCACACATTCCTTTTAGGAAACCGTTTTTCAATTCCTTTAACTGAGGACATTTTTCAGTTATATCCAGATCAACGTCATATCCGAACGCACGAGAAGCGTTGAAGAAGGGATACGATGTTTTCAAATGGTATGTAGTGGTCAAGATTGCTGCTCTTCTAATATACTCCTGTAATAATGCCATGTTTGAGGGCTCATCTGTTCCACCGGAAGTACTCCAATTGATGCTGTTTATCCTTTCTATACCTTTATATAATTGATTCATTAATACCTCCCCCTATAGAGACAACTACTCAATACTAATAAATTCCCACATCAAGCTATCACCCTCAGAACATATACAGAATTGTACTTTCACTAATAAATGCGCTAGGCAATATATCTAGTAAATTTTCAATTCTACCCGTCATATAATCTAACTCACTCCCGTTTAAATGTTCCTTTGCCCACTCACTTAATCGTTTTAACTCAACCACAGCAGCTTCTAATTGGTGAAAATATATTTTAGATCCATCCCGAATCAGGATTATTCCTAATTCATGTATTGCTGCCTCCCAGTACTCATCATAAAATTCCTGAGTAGCGATATTCTCACTGAGTGTCAGCTCACTATTCCGGTCTTCCATATCACCGTTATATCTGTATAGACCTACGGACATTATTCTCCCCCCTCTGATCAACAGGATCCTATTCGATGTCGCTAATATCTTGCACTGAAATGTTGAAATGTCTCCAATACTTAAGAGGATAAGCTGAACTACCTACAACCATCTCACCTTGTCTTATGATGAAACTCCAACCTCGTTCAAAGAGTTTTAGCATTGGTTCGTAGAGGTCGAGGTATTGAATTGCTTCGTCCACTCCCTGATCTGCTGATTCGGAGACTTCTAAATAACCGCAGCAAATTAGCTTTACATAAGGATTTCCTAGTGTGTCCAGTTCTGAACAAGCTTGATATACCTCTTCATCTATAGCTTTCCCAAGAATTTTAGCCAAACTAAGTAGGGGATATTGATCTATTGAAGCATCCATCTCGTTTAATAATTGATTAACGCGTCTAAGATATTCTTTAATCAAAACATGAGAAGAAGATTCTAGTGAGCTATCTTCTGTATCCTCAAATGAAATAGACGATAATCGTTCAATAGCTTTGGTTAGTAGATGCCCCATGTATTGCTCTCCTCTCGATTAACTATTAAACCTATTAGAGTTACATACAAGGTAACGACTAAATAACGCAGCCCTGGCAACTGCGTTATCGTTTTAAAGTATGTTCTTTAATCTCAATCAGTCATATTCAATATACACGCTACTACCGTTCGTTTTGGCTAATTCTAAAAATGTTGATATCTGCTGTGCTACTTCTGGGAGAGTAGGAACAATATTTTTAACATTCTCTATTTGCTCACCAGTTACTTTACTCATATTGAAAGACTTAAATAAATGAATAGCTGAATCAAGGTCCTGTATTTCCCATGGACTTTCCTCATACCAACCTTCATGGGCATAGTATTCTTGTAGAATACCATTGTCAGTAGACTCATACTGGCACATAAGATCCAATAATGTCTCAAAATATCCAATCCATATCTTTAGAACATTCTTTTGAGTAGGGCTTTCAAAGAGAATTAATATTTCCGGATGCCCCTCGTATCCAACATAATAAAAGTCATTAACTTTTTCTTCTTTCATAGTTCATCAACGCTCCAACGCTTTTAAAGAGCATTACCCTCGCTCTACCAGAATCAACTTAGGTACTCGCTTATAATACTCATCTTCCTCTTCAAATGAGATCATATCTACACCTTCAGGAATTTTGGTACGAGAGATATGAATCCCATGAATACAAGAATCACACCATATATCTAAAAACCCTATTCTTGACCGTGTATCTCCGACATACTGAAAGTGTATATTAGAATGCCCACAATTAGGGCAATTTAGTTCATTTTCGTCCTTACCTACTAACCTCAGCCATTTACTATGTTGTGTTTTAGCCATTAAATTACCTCGTAGTATATGACTTACTATCAATTTCGAACTTTAAAGACCATTCTTCCTAAGAAACCGGTTTAATAAAAATGTACTCTGACCGATTCTATACATTAACCCGTTCGAAATGTGAAGATATCCTTTTGAAAGTGAGCTCCCAGCTTCCTTAAATCAACCCTGCCATATCCTTCTCAATAAAGTTTCCATCCAGTAAATCATAAGGCCAATCATAGATATCAGGGTTCTCTCTGCAATGCGAGTTAATGACAAGTTGACCATCAGACCGCAGAAAGATCACACCAGTTTCACTATCTGTCAATGCAATATCCTCATCTAATTTGTCTGTTAGAGTATCAATCGCTTGAAATATGATTTGTAATCCCTCTTCGGGTGAGCGTGAGAAAACGGAAATATTGATACCATAATTAATATTTAAATTCCACTCTTTTCTTGTAAAACCCACTAACTCATCATCGTCTTGTACGATAACTGAGAAGTTAGGATTGGCAATCGTGTAATAACCATTCCTCGATTTCATAAGAGTCTCCTGAGAAAAATCTTTTAGAGAACTCAATAGTAAATCTGCTAATTGCTTCGTGTCTTTTTTATAAAATAGATACAATGCTAAATCCATACTATTCCCTCCGGGAACCATATAAAAAATGTAGACGGAATCTAGGTTACAATTTTCAAATCATTTTCGGATCTTTATAGCACCAATCAGAGTCATAAGTCTCTGAATATATCTTTTGTATGTCTTCCCAAGTGTAGACCCAATCGTAATCAGACACCCAAAAATAGTCGGATCTATTAAGATTCAGATATTCATAAACGAAACGAAGAATGACCTCTTCTGCTCCAAACACTTCTTCTATTGTACCTACTCGAATGAGTTCGTGCTCAGGATCTAAATCAAGATCTTCATAGTCACCGAATATTACACTCTTATTTTCCTTTGACTTCACATACATAATGAATTGATGATTATTATCGTCGCTGTTGTAGGAATGAGCCAGAATGTTCAACGTTGTAGAAGAGAATTTTCCATTTTTAAGGTTTTTATGATTATCAAAAATAATCCGGTTGTCGGAGTTAAATGCTGCAGTCATAGTGTCAGACAAAAACTTTTCTGGCGTATACTTTTCACGCTCCGTTAAGAAAAATGCAGTGGTTCCCATTAGTTATCCTCTTCTTTATTAGTTTAAGGACTCTAGAACTGCTATGAACGGAGGATGTCTCGTTTCTCGGTTTTGTAACAAACTTGGTTTACGAAATCTTAAACTCGTCTGCAGTTCAATTACAGGTGCTTCCGCCCTGACTTCTTTAAGCAAATCTTTTACCCAAAGGGGGCACAAGGGTACTCTACAACCCAACATCTTTATAACAGAATCAATATCGAACTCGCGTCCATCTAAATTATTCGAATTTAACATTCCCCGGTAAAGATATTCGTCTGTAGAATTTAAAGATTTACCCCGCTCCTCAATCGGAGTAATTATGAATTTACTGTTTTCACCCAATACTTCGTTATGATAGGTGGATAATTCATCTACAGTTTTTAGTAAGTATTCCTTAAAAGAATCTAATTCCATATATGTTATCAACATGCCTACTCCGTTAATTTAAATTCAGTACTTGTCTTTAAGATATAATTTAAAATTCATTCTCCCACAATAGCTTCTAACCATTTTGCTGCATCTTGACCTAGAAGGACTGTTGGATTGTCAGGGGTGCCGACATTAATGCTATGGAAATTCGCAAAGTTGCATTAGAAAATTCAGTATAAGATAGGTCCGACTTATAAAAATCACAATTTACTAATTCTGCATCGTTATAAGTTGACGAACTTAAACCTGAGGCATGGAAATCCATGTTGTTCAGACTAAGATTATCAAAATTACAGCTAGTCATATACGATTGTTCCAAACACACACACCAGTTAACTCATAATGTTGAAAATCAACTTCCTGTAATCTTAGCTTCTCACCTTCTTGACCACTAGTCTCAACCCATTTTTTGTGAAGCTCAAATTTAAGGTCTAAATTTATTTCATTATTTTAAAGGCCAACCTTTTTCAAAAAAAGTTCTAATAATTCAGCGTACTCTTCCTGATCTTCTTCATCAGCCCATTCGAATTGAGAAAGATCTCTCTTGATAGTCTGGAGTAATCTTTTTAGTTGTGATAAGTCTCTGAAATTATTCGTTTCAATAGAATAAAGAAGCTTCAACAGATGTCCATCATACATCTCCCCAGCAAGAGGATCTTCTGATAAAATTTCTATAGCCTTTTCTATACCAAGATCTATAAGCACATGTTGGCCCAACATTCTACTAACATCTTCTAAGTCAAGCTCACTCACTTTCTTATTAATAAGTCTATCGTACCAATGATCCAAAGGTGAATCAGAGTTATCAGTCTGAATATTTTGATCTATTGAATATATTTCTTTAATTAATTTACTCATTTATTTTATTCCTCCAAATGGTTCAAATAAATCCTCGATTTTTTTTAAATTAGTATTGGCCTTGTCCAATGCCCCCTCCAATGTACTTTTCAGTGAAGGCGATAGATTAGGGTTCTGTAGAGAACCTTCCAATCCGCGTTTTATTTTACTTAATCCTTTGTATGAGTCCTGCATCTCTTGTAAATGATTCCAATACCCACCTGTTTTTTTGTTCGGCACTGGGTTTCCTTGTAAATCACGTAAAGTACCCGAAAAATCCATCTCAGTAAGATGCTTATCAACTATATTATCTAATGTTGTAAGGTTCCTTTGTTGCGCTCTAGAAAGGTCCCCGACGATAGGCGAGTTTGGTGTTCCCTCTGTTGCTCTCTCCGCTGGCTTATTAACTAATTTCGCTTCCGATTCAGCTTTCTCAATATGCTTCTTAATTTTCGCCACAGCAGGATTAGAAGAAGGCAATCGAAACGGCCCTTTACCACCTGGCATACTCCCACGAACCATCTGAATCCCCATGAATATCTGACTAAACTTCAGAGAGGTCACCATCATCTGAGCATACTTATCCGAAACAGGTTCTCCTGTCGTAGGATGAATGCCCCTCTCAAACGCCTTGATCTGTAATGCAAAAATATCTTCCCCAGGCGGTTCAACGTTAACAGCTTGCATACGATTCAAGTCCAGATGTCCCTGATCCCTCTCATAAGCCTGAAGGGCAGCCTGATCCGTAACACCTTTCTCATTCACAGGCATCATTTTACCAAGCATCGCGTTATACGCCATCCGATAGCCCTTGTCACCCA
This sequence comes from Priestia sp. FSL H7-0729, assembly GCF_038005685.1. NCBI lineage: Bacteria > Bacillati > Bacillota > Bacilli > Caryophanales > Bacillaceae > Priestia > Priestia sp. FSL H7-0729. Next base: position 116,708 of record NZ_JBBOTQ010000007.1, on the reverse strand, counting down.
AACCTGAAGCACCTGTTGACTTGGTCATCATAACTGCGGCACCGACTGCTCCAAAGGCACCACCCAGACTTCCCTTCTGAGCATCTGCATCTTGGAAACGCGTGGCGATATCCTTCAATTCCTTGGATGTGTTCACCATACTCTCAAGCGCTTTATCCAGTATAGGTCGTGACTGCTCGAACTCATAGTAAAATCGCTCCTGCGTCGCGCCCATCCACATCATCTGAACGAACATGATCTGTCTCGTCAGGTCACTTCGTATACTCTCTAACTGTTGTCTGGCTTGATCCACCTGATTCGATACGTGATGTAGTTGTTCAGGGGTAACTTTGATTGTACTCATAACGTTTCTCCGCTCATTTGAAATAGGATTATCCTATGTTAGCAGAAGTGTAATATGTAAACTATCCGGCTAACATCCTGATTTCACCATGGTAAAAACACAAGCTGTGCTCCTCATCGGTGCTATGGTCCTATATGCATATACCTTGCACCTTACTCGCAAAGATACGATATAATTAGTTTCGTGGATGTCGCCACCACTACCTTTAGTCAAAAAAGAAGCCTCGACTATAACTCGAGACTTCTTTTAGGATTAGGATTTCATTTCAAACTGATCGTATAAATAAAAACCACCAAAATATAATAAGATCAAAATACCGACGACAACTAGAACTATCGTGAGTACTTTTTTTCTCATGATTTACTAAATGACGATCCCTTTGAACCATCGGTGAATCCCCATATAGATTGTGTTGCAGTACCATAAGTTAATCCCAAGGCCTTATGCACGAAGTTCCAAGTAAAATATGAAGTCTGATAAGCCCTTTTACTATCAGAGCTAATATATGGTTTATCATCTTTCACAGTTATATTTATAGTTGGGTACCAATTTTTAATAACAATTCCACCACCGTTAAGTATTTCAGTCACTTTCAAATTTGCATTCGAGGTTCCAGCCACTCTGTATTGAACATAAACCTGAGTTTTTATGATATCGATACCCAGAATTGTCGTTGTTGAATCAACAGCAACTTTTCTAACTGCTGCCATTGTAGTAATTCCGGGATCTTCATCTTCAAATGAGAAAGATACATCTCCATTATAGAGAATAGTATTTTCTCCAGTTTCTAGAGCTTGTATGAAAGCCTCAGCAACTTTTGGATCATTTAAATAATCAACAAACTTTTGTTGATCAGGAGGAGATAGCGATGTAAAATCCTCTAGAATTTCATCAGCAGAATTATTACTAGCTGTTACGAACATACGTTTATCAATATTTGATCCTCTAAGATAATCAATATAATCTTGAGGTGTCTTTATTAAAGGCTGCTCCGTATCCTCCTTAGCACTTGCAAACTGAGGGAGTACTGCAACCACCAATAATAACGCGAAAATCACACTTAAAATTTTTTTCAATTAATTCACTCTCCAATATTTTTTATTTTAGGAATCGATCCTCCTTTCAAGTAATTCCACTTAATGGTAACATAATAAGAAAATATATCAAGTTATTTTACATTTATACCAAAATTATCTTTAATAATATTGATAATTTATTATACATATGTACAATTACGTAGTATTTCTTCGACTTCTTTCAGGCCTAATCCATCTAATTCAATACCATATGAGTAAAGTTTATTAATATAAATTTTATTGTAATTATTATATTACTTATTTAACTTACTTTATTTAAATTTGATTTACCTATGTTAGCAGAATTAAAACACGTAACCCATAAGGCAATAATCCTGATTTCATCTTCTTAATAACATTGACTATGCCTTCAACGGTGCTATGGTCCTATATGCACATCCCATTTGAATGTACTTATCAACATATTCAGTAATAACATCCTTGTCTCACTCCCTCCAAAAAAGCACGATACCGCCCAATTTGCTCCTCGGTTTTGTAATGCCTATCCATCCCGTGCTTATTCGCTCTCGCGAGCAGTACTGATAATAACGGTTTGGGAATTTAAGGAGAATGGGTACATATAAATAGAACTACAGGTCCTCAAAAACAGCATCTAACTTAGATTAAAGTGTAGTATAGATCAAGAACTGGTAAAGACCTTATTGAACATCCGGTGGATACCGCGGGTAACTTTTATTTGATAATACCATTGGTACAATTACAGACGTAGGAAGCGGAATCGCCTTTAGTCGGAACTATGTGTGGGATAACGGAGATACCCGAGAACAGGCAGAGAAGCTATTGCAGCCGGGTTCGATAAAATGAAGCAAGAAGGCGGAGCAGAGTACGCTGCAAATATCACAACTCTATGCTCCTCGGAATCTTCGGTAGAAAAGTCGGGATTAAGTCCATTGATGGCAAACAGCATCACTCGCCCCATACCGATACTGGTGGGGGAAATGGAAAAGAAGCAGATACGAATTTAAATAGTTATTCTGGAGCTCCCTTTCACTACAGCCAAGAGCCTACAAAAAGAGGTGGCAAAAGTATTGCAGATCAAATTGCTGAACGTGGTTGGAATGATCAACGATTGGGTGAGGCTATGCATGAGCCGGCAGGCACAGTGGATTGGATTGACCAAAGAAAAGGACAGAATAATGCCCCCGTCACTGTATACTATCATGAAGATGGCGGTTACGCCGTTAGAAGAAACGACACGTGAGAAATCATCCAAGTTAGTCAGGTAGATGATCCTAATTGGAGCACATACTGGTCAGATGATGATATAAATTGGATTAAATAGTTCCAGGTTTAAATTCAATTATTAATAGGGAGTAGATCAAATGGTCGATAATAATAATGCATGGAGCACGGAGTATCCACCTGTTGATATTCATACCGTAAAGACAGTGGAAAAAAGTGATGTTTTCCTCCTTCTTAACCTTCATCGCATTTAATGAGCTTCATATATTGGATGTATATAATTAGCAAAAGAACAACCTCCTTCCTAATCATTTTCCTTTTGCTATAGATGTAGAGGGTAACATGTTTTGTTTTAATTACAGCCACAATTCTCAGCCTAATATTATCTATATTGAAACGATAAAATCTTACAACCCCTTGGGTGGTCATCTGGCCGCCACAGACTTTACAGCATTTATCCAACAATTTAATTAAACAATCTGACTTCATCCAGTAAGGATGGAGTCTATACTAGAATCAGCATCTTGAAAGGATGCTCTCATGATAACCGATAAAAGCTTCTGATTCTGGAAAATATTTATGTAATGACCGGCCCCGCAGGATCTATAAAGGATTTTAAAAGAGGTGTTACATATGTTAGTTAAAAAAATAATAGACGAATGGGACCCCATTAATCTATTCCCCTACGCTCCTGAGGATGAATATGAGGAAGAGGTAAAACAAATTGAAGAATGTACTCGTAACGCCAGCTTGGGGATAAACATAACTTAGCTAAAGAAATATACACGATGTTCAGAGGAAAATTTGGGAGCGATATATTCACTGAGAGTTTAGATTCATGTACAAATATTGCGAATAAAATTCTGGAACTGCCGCACTTCATAGGCTATACATTATCTAAGCTTCGTACCTACGAATGGGTCAGATATAATATGTTTGCAAGAGAGGATCTTTATCATCACACGCCTGGATTTTATTTCAGATTTCTCAATCCAGGGAAGGTGTACAACGAATTAGCTACATGTATAGATGCTTTTCAGGGCGAGTTACAATGGAAGTTGTATCTTGGTCTTAAGACTCGCAACCAAAATTACAGCTTGGAACCATATGAAGTATATCAGGCAAGATTGACGGACGAATATAAGAAAAATTATAATCTAAAAGCAATTTTAGGCGATAAGTATAACGAAATATGCGAAAAAGGGATCAATGATATTTCATCTTTAAGTGATCATATTGAAGATTGGTTTAATTTAGAAAATAAAAAGCCGATCTTTCCTGACCGTGACTAAGTATACGACTGTGACTCGGGTAAAATATAAACTGCGTGTGATCAATTAAGTCATAGGCAGTCTTTTCAAAGCTTAGAGTATTTGTCTATTTAATCAACTTAGATACACTCCTGTCCTATCCCTTCCATAAATGCCCGATACCGTCCAATCTGTTCCTCTGTCGTCTCTTCCCGCAATGATTCCAACAATGCCGTGCACCTTATAACATACCGATCCATTCCAAGCTTATGCGCTAACCTGATTGCCTTCAAAATGAACTCCACGGCCCCCTGTGGTCTTCCCATCCACTGTTCATACAAAGCCCGCTGATAAAAATAATGGTACATATCATCGTTGTTTGAAGAATTCATTTCTCTGCCAACACCCTGTATCTGATCCTCAAACACCTGTAAAACCCGATCAATCTGCCATCTATGCCGCACTGCTGACTCCGTAATCCCTATCAGACCTGCCAACCATTCCTCCGGATGCTCAAGCAAAAAGTTCACAAACTCCTCCAACAGCTCCACCTGCCCAGCTTCAATCTCAAGCGCATACCGATTCACCTGTGCCTTATGCCTGAACTCCTGCACCACCTGCATACCTACCTCATCCAGATCCTCCATCCATCCCAAATCTCCATATTGATCGATACATGCTCGCGCCTGATCTACCTGTCCCATCTTCTGGTGAGCCATACCCCGCATTAGGTGACTGAACCCATAATAGTAGACCAAGGGCCGCTCAATGTGTATATGTGGTACAGGCATTCCCTTTAATTGATACTCCTGCCGCTCTTCATGGATGGACTGCACACATTGATATAACATGTCCGCCCTCTCCATCACCTTGTTCCAATTTTCGAAAGCCACAGCCATGTCCAACATTTCAACAATAATGTCCGGTTTGAGTGATTTTAGGATAGATTTCCGCAAAAACATCCTCCTTAATTATCCATTTTCTTATAATTGTATAGATAAATCAAAAGAAGATCAATATAAATTGTACTTATAAGTACTTTTATTCAAGAGAACAGTTTGTACATATTAGTCTGTAAGGATTCCATAACCTCTTCTAACCTTAAGTGGAGGTGATCAAATGAGTTTACCAGAGGACGTAGGAAATCGAATACGTGAGTTAAGGAAGGCAAAAGGCTGGACTCAGGAACAACTAGCTGAAGCAGCAGGTCTTCATTACAGCTATATTGGTGGAGTTGAACGGGGAGATCGTAACATTTCTTTGGAGACTCTTGAGAAAATAATGAATGGATTGCAGGTCACTGCTGAAGAAATCTTTAAATTCAAAGAAGACTCTGAGTACAAAAGAGCCTTGGATGAACATATAACTTTAATAAGCGGCAAAAGTACAGATACAATCATATCATTAACCAAAATTAGCAAAGAAGTTTTAAATGCTATCGACAAATCACATAAAAATTCCGAATAAATATCTATACATCAAAATCATACGCTAACACCAAAAAGAGTGGAGTACGTCTCCACTCTTCTCTTATCTCTCTTTTCAAATAACTTCCCGCTCAAACTCCGCAAACTCCACTCTGTTCCGCCCATTCTGCTTTGCCTGATACAACGCCTTATCCACCGCAGCAAATAGCTGCGTCAAATACCCCTCCGGATTGTCCGGCACATGCTCCACTTCAAAGTCCTCAAAGGACAGAATACCAATACTAATCGTAATCGACACCTGCATAATCTCGTGATCCACCATAATGCGGTTAGACTCCACAGCTGTTCTCACGCGCTCTGCGATTTGGTTCGCCAAGTCATGCTCCGTGTGCGGAAGGTAGATCATGAACTCTTCCCCGCCATAACGCGTCAGAATATCGGTACTGCGAATCGATTGTTTGACAGCCTCCGCCGTGCGGACGAGCACTTCATCACCGATGACATGTCCATAGCGATCATTGATCGCTTTGAAGTAGTCGATATCGAGCAGCAGAAGTGAGAATGGTGTTTTGTATTGAATATTGGTAATGACCTCGTGATTCAGATGTTGGGTCAGATAACGTCGGTTGTAACAGTTGGTTAAACTGTCCGTCAGCGCAAGTTCCTCCAGTTTGCGATTGGCCTCGGATAACTCCTGACGGATCAAGTCTAGCGCCCGATTTCGCTCCTGTAGCGTCTCGTTCTGACGATTCATCTCTTTCACGTAGAAGCGCTCCTGTGAGACATCCTGGAACGTGAGAATATGACCGATCGGCACAAACGCCGAATCCACAATCGGAGACGATTGCAGAATAAAGTGCCGGATGTTGTTACCCCGCTCCACGATCACTTCAATCTGAGAGAGGGTATTTTCTTTTTTCTTATAGTGATTCACGAATTCGCGACAGCTGCCCACAACATGAACCGACTCCAGAAATAGCTCCATATCAAAAGAATCCCCTACATGTAGATCCATAAAGGATCGCGAGGCTTTGTTCGCTTCAACAATGACTTCATTCTCATCCAGTACCAGGATGCCATATGGAATGGTATTGATAACGTCCTCATGCGCGATGGAGACCAGATCGAACACATTGTATCTTTTGATCACATAGACGAAGAACAGGTCTGACAGAAAGATCCCCAGCGATGTCATGCCAGGAATGATCGGCAACCAGCGGGCTAGAACGACATTCAGAATCGCATCGATTGTTGCAAAAACAGCCAACACCAAGATACCCCATAGGGTGATCCGCACCTGTTTTTTGATCATGGCAGACGTCTGCGATGAATACACCGCCCGGAACAGAACGACGAGGGAAGTCAAGAAATAGCTCACCAGAATAACCATCACAACCCAGAACCAAGGGCCGTAAGCCCGCTCGATGTACCCGCCCTCCAGTGGAATGACGAACTCGTTCCATGGATTGGCGACCACACCTATAGCCCCGATTACCGCAGGGACAAATAGCAGGAAGGTTCCTTTTGCACTCAGACGCTCTGAATAGCCAGTAATAAAGATCGTCAGTAGAAGCCACCCGCTCCCAAGCAGGGAGACCGCAACAAAAGATAACGTAACATAGAACAACTGCAGACCAGAATCATCCGTGAGCGTACTGGCAAATTGACAGAAAGGCCAGAGCATCATCAACCCATGAAACAAAAAGTACACCTTATGTAAATTCGTAATTCTAACCGTAGCAAACACATATACACCTACACCGAACAATAGGACAAATAAAAAGAGATCATACCATACTAATGGGTTCACGAATCTTCTCCTTCTTAGATGCTACAATGACAACGTGGTTGTTCATGATTCTATGGGATACTTCTATTAAACTTCAATAAACATCTATACTATACTGCTACGTCAATCCTATTGGTTAATTTAACCATATCTTATCACACCACCCTAAGGGTGAGTAGCCCATACACTGGAAGTCTGACCAACCTCTGATCGAAATGCTGATCTATTTTGCGTTTTTGTGAAGGAATCTGACTGTTCTACAAAAAAAACCGCCCATATCCAACGGAGCGGCCAGCCAGCAATTGGTTTGATTCAAATGACCCATATCATTCGCGGAGTTTATCTCTCCGGCAGTAGTACTTAACCTTCTGGTCAGGAACATCTACTCTTCCCGTACTTTGGCTATGACTTGCTCATGATCAAGTCAACGTTCGCCTTCAACGACCTGCTTCTCAGCGATCAACAGCTCCAATTGTTGCTTATAAATTGCCTCGTTTCTGAGATATGCTTCGTGACTCATTCCGACCAGATCAGCTTCATATTTAGGGGAATAAAAGGGTTCATTATCCGAGAATAAGTCTGGGTTATCCTTCAGCAACTCCGTGATTACCTCTGACGTCTTAGCCGCATCGCACACTCTAACAACGGCATCCCCAAGTTGTCCTTTACGCATCGCACCTTCGCGAACCAATACCTCGTCTACTTTCCAGAAATGCTCCGACCATGGCAACCCACTATGTCTGCGAGACGGTACTGAAATCTGGCTTCCATCCGGTAAAACCGAATAAAGCATCTCATGCTCGTCCGTCATTCTGCCAGGGATGTCCACCCACTCTTCGACCCCATGGATAAATGTATTCCGCTTCAAGTCAACGCCTACTAACAAGATCGTCGCTTTCCGATCCAAAAGTTTTCCCCATGCTGAACCTCTCGCACACGGTGTATCGAAGAGATGATCATCCTTCGTAAATGCCTCTGCGTCCCTTCCCAATGCCGCTACTGAGTGCGTAGGATGCCACGAACGAACCACGCCCGGACGTTTACGGAAAAGCTCAGGCAGAATGCCTACGCAGCATACAGAATTTTCCACGTGGAACATTGGGTTATCCGCATTAATGGTAGACCACGTATGAGTGGGAAGCACCAACAATCCGTCTTTCATATAGTCGCTACAGGCATCTAGTACCGTATCTGCTCCACCTTCAACCTCGCCCAAACTCTTCATTGAAGAGTGCATAAGCATCGTACTTTGGCGATCCAAACCAAGCTGCTCCAGTTGTTGCATCAAGCTTTCTTTTGTGTACATATCCTTTCCTTACCTCCTTCATTTCTTATCTCTTTTCGATGGAAAAGTAAACCCATGCTCAGTTTCACATCATGCTTCTCAGCATAACAAACAAAGGGCCGAGGGTTAACCCCCGGCCACAGAGAAAAAAATTGGTTGAGTTCAGGCAGTAGCTACCAATCCACTTTTACTTAATAATAACGTACTCCAGATTCACCAGCTTCGCATATGTCACGATCTGATCTGTCGTCAGGTTCAAGGATACCACCGTATGGTGACCACCACCATTTTCAATCCATGCTCTAACGCCATCCTGGAAGTTTGGCTTCACGCTCCACAATACACGTGCTACCGGCAGGTTAGGTGCTGGAACGGTAGGCTCGAATGCAGATACTTCATTGATCAACAGTTTGTAGTGGGTACCGAAGTCTGCCATGGATATCACTACACCTTCGCCTGCTTTGCCATCGAATACAAGACGTGCCGGATCTTCACGATCGCCAATGCCCAGTGGGGACACGATGATTCTCGGCTTCGTGCTAGCGAGTGTCGGATCTACTTCAAGCATGTGAGATTGAAGGATTGCTTCCTGTCCAGCAGCCATCTCGTAGGTGTAATCTTCCATGAATCCTGTGTTCTCGTTATGGGCCATGATTTTCAGCAAACGATCCAGTGCAGCTGTTTTCCAGTCACCCTCACCGGCGAATCCGTACCCTTGAGCCATCAGGCGTTGCACAGCCAGACCCGGAAGTTGCTTCATGCCATGCAGATCTTCGAAGTTCGTCGTGAAGGCACTGTAACCACCTTCGTCCAGGAAACGTTTGATCGCAATCTCATAACTCGCTTGTACACGTACACTGGCTTCCCAAGCTTCCTTGCTGTTCGTGCCATAATCGAATTCATAGAGGTCTTTATACTGAGCAATCAGATCATCGATTTCCTGCTCTGTTACGGCGTTCACGTATTGCACGAGGTCGCCAATGCCGAAGTAATCAACCGTCCATCCGAATTGGATCTGTGCCTCTACTTTATCACCTTCGGTCACACCAACGTTGCGCATGTTATCACCGAAGCGAGCGACTTTGAGGTTGAAGCCTTCGTTAAAGGCAACCGCTACGTCCATCCAGTCTGCAACCTGTTGTTGAACTTCCGGGCGCTCCCAGTAGCCAACCACGATTTTATTTTGTTTTTTCAAACGAGCATTAATGAAGCCATATTCGCGGTCACCATGTGCCGCTTGGTTCAAGTTCATGAAATCCATATCGATGGTTGCCCACGGAATGCTTTCGTTGAATTGAGTCGCCAAGTGCAGCAAAGGTTTTTGCAGCAACTTCGTACCACGAATCCACATTTTTGCCGGGGAGAAGGTATGCATCCATGTGATGACACCTGCTACTTCGTCGCGATAATTGACTTCTTTCATGATGCTCGTGATTTTATCTGCGGTTACCGCCAGATCCTGCAATACAAGCGGGTACGGCAGCACACCGCTGGCATTAAGCGCATCCGTAATTTTCTGTGCGTTGGCTTTTACTTCGCCCAATGCTTCTTCTCCGTACAAGTGCTGTGAACCGACGACAAACCAGAATTCTTTTGCTGCTGTTGCTGACATATAATCATCCTCATTTCATTATTTTATAGTTGAACATTGGGGTTTACACTAGAACACTGCGATTGCAGTACCATCTACCGATCGCTGGTTATCCCCGGATTTCTTTGATCAATTTTAATAAGGATGATATCCGGTTATAAAGGCGAGCGCTTCGCTTCTTCAGATTGGTTCTGCACTCTCCGTTATTGTGTAAAAAGTATAGTTGAACAAGTCATTCGCACAACTAAACCTCTTGGAAGCCAGAGCATGCTTCCAGTCACTTATAACCGACTACTTCTGCCCGTAATACGCGTCTTTTCCGTGTTTACGCAGATAGTGTTTATCCAGGATGCCTTGCGGCAGTTCCTTCGCGAAGTTATTCAATTGCCGCGCATACAGGTTCATTTTGCATACTTCCTCCAGTACGACACTGTTCACCACCGCTGACTTGGCATCTTTCCCCCACGTAAATGGTGCGTGACCATGGAGCAACACTGCCGGAACAGCCATAACATCAATTCCACGCTGTTCGAACGTTTCAATAATGACACGTCCTGTCTCCGCTTCGTATCCGCGATCCACCTCGTCCTGGTTCAGGAAACGTGCACAAGGCACTGCTCCATAGAACGTGTCCGCATGTGTCGTTCCCATCACGGGTACGTCCAGTCCAGCTTGCGCCCAGATCGTCGCCCATGTGGAGTGTGTGTGCACAATGCCACCAATCTCCGAGTAATGCTTATATAGTACGGCATGTGTTGCGGTGTCCGAGGAAGGTCTCATCTCACCCTCCACCACGTTACCGTCCAGATCAACCACAACCATATCGCTTGCTTTCATCACATCGTAGCTAACGCCACTTGGTTTAATGACGAACAGACCGCTTTCCCGATCGATTGCGCTGACGTTACCCCAAGTGAATTTTACAAGTCCATGCTTTGGCAGTTCCAGATTCGCCTGGAATACCTCTTCCTTCAGTTGTTCTAACATGTTATTCCCTCCCGTTCTCTACCAGATAATCTACAGCTGATTGCTCAATCGTGAGACCACTCCGGTAGCGTTCGATAAATGCTTCAAACCCCTTCACATCCGATGCATCCGGCGCCACTTCGACTCCTTCAACATCGTTAAAGACTTTCTGCTCCAGGAACACATCCAGGCTCTCCTCTTGATCCTTGTTGATCATGTACGAAGCCAGAAGCGCCATGCCCCATGCGCCGCCTTCACCAGCGGTAGACATTACCGAGACCGGTACGTTCATCGCAGCAGCTACAATCCGTTGTCCGACAACAGGGGTCTTGAACAGACCACCGTGAGCCAAAATACTGTCAATGGCTACATTCTCTTCCTCCGTCAAAATGTCCATACCCAGCTTGAGTGCACCAAAGGCACTGAACAGATGTGTGCGCATGAAGTTCGCCAGATTGAAGTTACTTTCCGGGGAGCGGACGAACAATGGACGGCCTTTCTCAAGTCCTGTAATGTTCTCACCTGAGTAGTAACCGTAGCTGAGTAAGCCGCCACCATCTGGGTCTGCCTCCAAAGCCTTGTTAAACAACACGCTAAACAACTTGCCGTTGTCCACTTCATATCCCATCGCTTGAGAGAATTCACGGAACAGTCCAACCCATGCGTTGATATCACTGGAACAGTTGTTGGCATGCACCATCCCTACTGGACTACCATCCGGTGTGGTGACCATATCGATCTCGGGATACACTTTGGACAATTCCTTCTCCAGTACGATCATCGCAAATACGGATGTGCCGACGGAGATGTTCCCCGTACGTTTCTTCACGCTATTCGTTGCCACCATACCCGTTCCGGCATCACCTTCTGGCGGGCAGAGCGGAATGCCTGCTTGCAGATCTTGCGAAGGGTCGAGCAATTTGGCTCCCGCTTCTGTCAATGCACCTGCGTTCTCACCAGCGAGATATACCTTCGGAAGAAGGTCCTCGACCTTCCACGGATAACCTTTGCCTGCGATCCGTTCATCGAACTGTTGGATCATGGATGGGTGGTAATTATGTGTAGCCTCGTCAATTGGGAAAATGCCTGATGCATCGCCTATGCCAATCGCCTTATTGCCCGTCAGCAACCAATGGATGTACCCAGCCAAAGTAGTCAGATGATCGATCTGAGGTACGTGTACCTCTTCGTTTAAGATGGCTTGGTACAAGTGAGCAATGCTCCAGCGTTCTGGAATATTGAATTGCAGAAGTTCCGTCAGCTCCCTTGCAGCTGCTCCCGTCGTCGCGTTACGCCAAGTGCGGAAAGGCACCAGCAGTTCGCCCGCGCTATCCAATGCCACATATCCGTGCATCATGGCCGAGAATCCGATCGAACCGACTGTTCGCAGCGTAATTCCATATTTCTGTTCCACATCTTGCTTCATCTCACGATAAGCCGTTTGCAGACCTGTGATGATATCCTCCTGGTTGTAAGTCCAATATCCATCTTTCAGAAGGTTCTCCCATTCATAACTGCCTGACGCGATGGTCTCAAAACGCTCGTCAATCAACACCGCCTTAATCCGCGTTGATCCAAATTCAATTCCGAGTGAAGTAGCACCCTTGGTAATGGCTTCTTTCAAGTCCAATTGACTCATAATCACATGTATCCCCTCTCCGGTCGCGATTTCACACCCCAAAGGATGCATATATAAGGTGAAGCTTCTACTTATGCAGTAACTAATCATGAATTTTGTATAAGAGGTTGTTCAAAAATCTGTGTTTTCAAAGAATGCGCTTTCCTTTTCTGACAGCCTTAGTATATTTTTTGTACGTACATTTGTCAATCATATATAATAGTTATACTTACAAAGGACACATATTGTACTCTAACTGACCATTCAAAGGTCTTATGCGGCTATAAAATGGCTATGCTGTAAGGTACACCTCTCTGCAAAAAGGCTGGATATGTACGGTTTATTTCGAAAAACATGCTGTTTTATATGCATTCCAACTGAATCATGCTAAAATATGTACGTACAACTATTTGAACAATAAGGTTGATATAGATGAGTAACGATGAAAGAAGTGGACTACGTGAAGCCAAAATACCAGGTCATCATTGATGATATAAAGAGTCATATCCTCTCGGGGGCATATAGCATAGGCGAACAGATTCCAACCGAGTTGGCATTACAGGAAAGCTACAATGTAAGTCGTCAGACGGTGCGGAAAGCCATTTTGGAGTTATCGAACGAAGGATTTTTACGAAGCGAAAAGGGTTCCGGAACCTACGTTAGCAATCAGTATCGATCACGATCAGGCGGTAATACATCGAAGAAAACCATTGGCGTGATTACAACATACATCTCGGATTACATCTTTCCTTCCATTATCCGCGGTATTGAGAGTCGTCTGAATGAGGACAACTACTCGCTACTACTCGCCAGCACCAATAATGATGTGGCACAGGAGAAAAAAGCACTCGAAATGATGCTCTCCTACGGCGTGGATGGCCTGATCGTCGAACCGACCAAAAGTAATCTGTATAATCCCAATATTGCATACTACCTGTCATTCAAAGAGCAGGATGTACCGTTTACGATGATTAATGCTTTTTATGAAGAGCTGGAGGTTCCTTTCTTCTGTCTGGATGACGTGCAATCCAGTTATCTCGCCACACGTGAATTGATCGCCAAAGGTCATACCCAGATCGGCATTATTGCGAAAATGGATGATTTGCAGGGTAAGTACAGGATGAAGGGATATATCAAAGCACTTGGTGAAGCGAAGTTACGGTTCCATCCTGATCAAGTGCTTTCCTTTGATACCGCATCGAAACCGGAGTTATCCTCTAATGTAGCAACGTATCTGGATGAAAACAGGGATTCGCTCACCGCAATCGTCTGTTACAACGACGAGGTTGGACTAGAGGTCGTGCACGCTTGCAGGCAACTGGGTATCTCCATCCCGGATGAGTTATCCATCATTGGACAGGACAATTCATACATCGCCAAGAACGCCAACATAAGGCTCACCACGCTAACACATCCGCAAGAGCAGATGGGCCGCGATGCTGCCGACTGGGTGATCAAGAATCTGCAAGGCAAAAAGGATCTGCCCACGAACACCTACTATCAGCCGGTGCTGGTTGAGGGAGAGACGGTGAAGGAGATCGAAGTGGAATAATATTGGTACAGGAACGGAAAAGCGGGAAAGTTGTTACCACGCGTTTCTGTCCAACACACTTAAAGAAGGCCGTCAGAATCATCTGCGGCCTTCTTTGTTCTTGTTCCATATAATGAGGGATTAACCTTTTCCCATATAAATAATTCAATCTGCTTTAGCCGAAACAGACACCACTTACTGCGCCTGATTCGCATCTTCGCTTACCAAACTTACAACGACGCCTTTCTTCTCCAGATTCTCTACTACCTGCTCAGCACGATCATTCAATGGATTGTTAGCCAAATATACCTCTGTTAGATGTGGGATGGTTTCGAGCACTGCAATATCCTCAATGAGGTTATCTTCTACATATAGATACTCCAAGGTCGGATGATTTTTTAAAGGTGTCAGATCCTTAATTTTATTATCATTCATAATGATCCATTCCAGCTTTAACTTTTGAAGAGGACTTAGATCGGACACCTGATTACCGCTGGCGAGTAGACTTCTCATTTTAGGCATATTTTTTAATGGAGCCAGGCTTTTGATTTTGTTATCGTCCATAACCAGATTTTGCAGATTGGTCAGACCTGATAGGGGCGAGATATCTGTAATCTGATTGCCCTCAACCGCTAAGAACGTTAATTTCTTTAACTTGTTGAGTGGCTTAATATTTTTTATATTTTGACCAGGCAAGAATAAATCCGTCATATTAACGGCGTGTTCAAGACCTTGCAAGTTGGAAATCTTGCTTTTCGTTTCCATAGCATATATGGATTTTAGTTTTTTCAAATCGCCAACCTTTATTTCCTTCTTAGCCGATAGCTTCAGATCTCCTCGAATCACTTTGGCCAAGACCTGGTCCTTAATAAGCGACGACGCAGCCAGCGCACTCGTTGTTGGTAATAGTACAAAAACCATACATAAAACGATCAACCTTTTGATGAATTGATTATGCATATAGAATCTCCCTACATTATTTAATACTAGAAATATACCATGATCTGGAATGAAATACATGAATAACATCTCTAGCTCTAAATAATAGACCCCCCTCTCTCTCATCCTCTAACTGTTCTGTTAAGAACGGATCAATGGACTACTTTCCCAACGAATGTAACCCGAATATAATATGGACGTTTATAATTTTTTTATTGACACTGCCTTTAATAAAAAGATATATTGATTGATGTTGATAATCATTATCAAATGTATAAAACGTTTTATATACATATTTTTATACATATCAATGAATGTAACGAACCAATCGGGATGTTAAGCACTACCCAATACATTTTAGGATTAAGGAAGGGGAAACACATGAATACAAAGAGAAAGTTTCCATTAACAGCAATACTGATCTCACTGGTCTTTATCCTGGCACTAGTTGGTTGTGGCAATAAGACTGAAGAACCAGCAGCATGCTCTTGACTGTGGTTGTCGTCTGTCCGGCAGCTTGAACCTCTTGAGTCGCATAGGTAATATAACCTTCCTGCTGCAAGCGGATGCTGGTCTCAAAGTCCTCGGTGATCGTATTGAGCGGAAAACCTCCGATGTCTTCCATGCCTTGCCGTGAAATAATCGTATTGCTTCCCGTATAAGCTACTGCGTTGGAAGCATTACGCAGGATGTTCACTTCCCTGGAGAAGAAATCCTGTTCATTCGGAATACCTTGCTCTGCGTATAGATTAAACTGGAATAGATCCGGATTGTAGAAGCTCTGCGGCGTCTGCACCAGCCCAAGCTTGAACGTAGGGTCCATCTCATCCTCGCGGCGAAGACGCCATTCCTCATTCTCCTTAATAAAGGTGGAGAGCATAAAATAGGGGACTGTTTTCATCAAAAAGGTGTGCTGCGGGATCATATCGGCATCAAACGTTGCAATGAGTGGAGAAGAGCTTTTGCTCAGTGCATTGTTCAGATTACCAGACTTGGCATCCTTATTTCCGGGGAACCCCAGATATCCCACACCAAACTGTCTGGCAAGTTCCTCCACCTCAGGTCTTGCTCCATCGTCACAGAGATAAATATGAACCTTCTGCTTGTCGGGGTAATCCATGAACGTACAGGCATTAACGGTTTTATATAACAGATCAACGGGTTCATTATGGGTAGCGATAAATACATCCACATCCGGATAATACTCCGGCGGAACGATTGGAAAGTCGAGCTGTGCACGTTCTTTTTGCATCTTCTGAAAGAATAATTCAAAGGTTGTCAGTACGGTGACCGTTTCAGCCACAATCAGCAGCATACCGAAGATGACGTTCAGCACGCCTTCACCCCATGGCAATGTAAAGAACGTACGCCATACCAAATATATCGACACCAGGATCATCGTGATGATAAAAAAGATATTCTGCCTTTTTTCGCTTTGCACTACAGCTGCTTCCTCCTTGCTGCAAATACCCATCTTCGCTGCAATTGGAAACTGAGCAGGAACAGCAAGGCATCACAGACGAATTTCGCCATTTTCTCATCTACGAAGAGAACGGTATGGAATAGATATACACCGGTACTGGACAGCAAGATCACCACTCCGCATAACGTCAGATAACGCCATAGACTTCCCTGGCTATCTTCCTTGCGGAATACAAAATGCCTGTTCAATACATAGTTGACGACAATGGAAATAATTCTAGCAATTACGGTTGCGAGCAGAATTCTTAGATAGTGCTGTTCACCCAACACAGGCCGTAACGCATCGATTAGAAACCAGGCAATGCCCAAATCGACAACGGAACTAGCTACAGAGGAAGAGATAAAGCGGAAGAAATTCGAGAACAATACACCCATGACCCGTGCACTATCCTGAACTGCTTTAAAATGTGTTCCTGCATTGCCATTCTCATAAATGACTTGGATCGGCATGGTATGAATGGGTATACCGGATTGAATGCACGAGATGAGCATCTGAAGCTCATATTCAAATCGAATACCGCGTACATCCTGCATAAACGCAAGTAGTCCTGGACCAAATGCGCGAAGTCCTGTCTGGGTATCGGATAGTTTCTTGCCATAGAGCATGACAAAAATAAAGGAAGTCATCCGATTGCCGAACAAAGACTTTGGCGGTATGTCCCCCTCACTAAAGTTCCTTACACCAAGCACCAACGAGTCTGGATGAAGCCTGGCTTCTTGGGCTATACGGTAGACATCTTCCGCTGCATGCTGCCCGTCCGAATCGGCAGTAACCACAAAAGAATCTGCTCCATATTGTTGTGCAATATAACGGAAGCCTGTCTTGAGTGCAGCACCTTTTCCCTGATTCTCCGCATGTCTGAGCAGCGCGTATCCGTTCTCTCCAAGCTCCTCGAAGATGGGCTGATATGCCTCACTCGATCCGTCGTTCACGATAACAATTTTGCTCAAGCCATACTCTCGCAATTGCCGTACATAGGCTGAAAGTCTCTCATCCGGTTCAAGTGATGGAATGAGGATGATCGTTTCGCCGTTTTGTTTACCCATAATCATCGTGATAAGCCTCAATTCGACATATTTCAACAAATTATTTAGAATATTGTGAGTATAACATCGAAAGGGTGGTCAGTAAACGAGCAAATTTGTAACCTACTGGTAAAAAAGTTATATCACTATATGTACTCATTTATAAGTGAAAAACACTAGTAAGAAGGCAGGTCAAACACAAAAAAACCACCTTTTCTGTACAAAGGTGATTCGAGAATTATAGATCTGTGATTACTTATCGAGCCAACTGAGTCGAAACGGAACATAGTAGACTGTCAGCGTTCCCAACTGTGTATGCTTCCTATTCTGCCTCCTCCGACAACCATACTTGCATAGCCGGAGATTCCGCCCGATTCAGGCGTAAGGCGATCTCTATGGCCAGTGTCTCTATTTCTTGTATTGAATCCATGATTAGGGTTCTCCCTTCCATTCTTCAATCATCGACCACTTCGATATGAATTGGCTATTTGGACTAGATACCACACACCCGCACCCACTAGGGCAGCGAACACCAGATTGATGCAGCCGAACACGATGAGTGACTTCGCTTTGCCTGGACCGACCCGGAATGCGGTAGCGAGCTGGAAAATAGCCGGTAGCAGAGATGCCAACCATGAGATGGTTATCAGCTTTTCGGTTTTGAAGCTCCACCATATTGCTGAACATGAGATAGCGAGCAGTATCCAGGTAGAGATGATCTTTAAGGCAAACATCATTTCGGCCCCCTCCTATTTGCCATGAATCACAAGTCCATATTTATTAAAAATCCAGGATTGGCTCAATTCTTGCATTGCATCATGGCTTATACGCACAGAGGGCTTCTGTTCCTTCATCGCATCTGTGTCCTGTGCCGAGAAGCGAAGCGGCTTTGTTATTTTTTTGATAGAGTCTCTTATTTCATCGAAAAACGCATAGGTCAGCGGCATATGATCACGGATATCCTCATATATATAATACTTTCCTTTTTCATCTTCCAAATTAACTTGAAAGCCTTTCGGAAATGAAAGCATGATGCACGGCAGTTCATCCTCTGCCCATTGTCCGTAATATGGGAAAGAAACACCTTCATTTCTCACAAAAAATCCTGAACTTTCTTGATTGAACGCAACAGAAATGGAGTATATAAAGAAGGGATGAATATCGTTTCTCTTTTCTCCTGTAACATAATACTGATAGAATGTCTGATACGCCTCATACACCTGACTATAATCATGCTCTGTCCGGGCAGCATTGGTATGATGGAATTGCACCTGTCTCTGCTCGAAAAGCTGTAAAAGACCTTTCAACTCTTCAGGAGTTATGAAGAACTTCAGTTTATAGAATCCGCTGTTCTTTAATTTGTCCATTTCTTTTCGCCCACCGCCCTCTAAATGTATCTTATTTCCATTATAGTGGTCGCCTGTCCTGAGTCTACCTACTTTACACCTGATTTTTGCGAATGAAAGCACAAATTAGCCGTACAGGATTATTACCTGTACGGCTATTGTTGATTTATTTAGCTAGATCATATTCGGAAATGTTAAGGTTTAACTACAGAGAGAAGAGACTCATTTCCCTCAGAGATCACTGTTACATCGGTATCAAATGCTGCGTCACTTACATGTAGCGTTTCTCCAAGTTCCATCGTACTAATGTCAAATTCAATCGACGTTGGCAAGTGCCGCGGTAATGCCTCCACTTCAATAGAAGCTAATTGAACTTGCACGACTCCGCCCTGTTTTGTGCCGATCGGTGTGCCGTTGAACTTGACAGGGATTTTCGTGCGCATGATCTCATTCGTTTGCACCTGTTGAAAGTCCACATGAAGCAAATCTCGAGTAACCGGATCACGTTGGAGGTCTTCCAACAATACGGTCAATGCGTCTTTGTCTTCAAACTGCAATTCAATAAAACCAGACGCTCCTTGCTTCAACCATTTTTGAAATTCTATTGTTGGAATATGAATCATCTGATTCTCCGTATTTCTGCCAAAGACAACGCCTGGCAAACGCCCGGATTTACGTAGATCCCTAAGTCTAGAAGAATTTAATGGAATGCGGTTCTCCGCTTGAAAAGTAGTAGTCATGCTATGTTCGCTCCTCTTTATTAAATGATATTTTCACATTTTTCATACTCATCCAACCATCCCCTGTTGGGGCTAAAGAGAGAAACATAGCATCACCACCTCCATAACCGATCCAATTGAATTTAAAATACATTTAATGTAAGCTCCCATAATATACATGAAGGCACTCTACTCGAAAGAGTAGAATGCCTTTGGGATGCCTCAACCCTATCATAGAAACACCCTTTTGTCGATCAACCTGGAGTAAATGATAGAGCATCGTCTACCTCATCCAGACTCCATATGGAAAAAGGAAAAGGGGCTCTCCAGATGATACAGCCAAACATCCGATTTCGAAATGTCACATTGCCAATAGTAATAGGTTTACACAGGTTCGGGTATTTTCTTTGCATGGTCTCATACTCCTTCTTTATAGCTGATATATCGTAAATTTAGATGATGACCTTCTGATTCTTATGAGCTGCTCTCACCTGATACTTGACGACCCACTTATATACAAAGGTGAGAATAAATCCGGACATCCCCAGAATGGCTGCAATGACAAAGGCTCTTTGATAACTCCCATCTGCACTGAATACATTTCTCATAATCGAAGGCCCGAAATATCCTGCTATTGCAAACCCGATAAACATGATTCCATAGTTCACACTATTATTTTTGGTTCCAAACTGATCGGCTGTAAATCCGGGGAATACTCCCATCAGGGAGCCAAAGCTCAATCCAATGGCAGATATGCCGATATAAAATGTCACAACATTGCTACCACCTGATAAATACAAAAAGATGAGTCCTGCTACCGATAAAAGCGATGCGACGGCCAGCGTATTAATTCGACCAATTTTATCGGAAATATATCCCGCAAGGATGCGTCCCCCCGTGTTAAACAGAGCCAAGACAGAAACAACGGTTGTCGCAGCAGCGGCAGAAAGACCTACCATTTTCTGAGCTATAGGTGATGCTTGCGACGTACACATTAGACCAGCAAAAGCTCCGCTTATTAATATCAGAATCATGACGTAAAATAGCGGGCTTGCTAGCATCCCCTTCCAGTTCTTATCTGCTTTTAAAGATGAATTAACGTTGACAGTTTTAGGCGTCCAGCCTGACGGAACAAAATCGGATGGGCATTTCTCAATAAAGAAAGATGCTGCACATACAATGATAAGAAATGAAGTACCCGTAATAAAGAATGCGGAGGTTACCCCAGAATTACTGATAAAAGCATTGGCAATCGGAGGAATAATAACAGAACTTAATCCATACGCAGCCGTTGTTACACCGCCGACTAGTCCGCGTTTGTCCGGGAAAAACTTGATTGAGTTACTAATTGTGCACCCATAAACCATCCCTGTTCCCAAGCCGAGTACGATCCCATAAGCAAACACCAGAAATCCTACAGACGTTGCAAATCCCGACAGAATCATGCCGCCCCCAAACAACAAGCCTCCAATCAAAATGACTTTCTTCGGCCCAAACCTGTCATTAATCCATCCACCTGAAATCATCGTAATTGGCCCTACCGAGTTGCAGATTGTAAAGGCAATAGCTAAATCCCCCGGAGTTAAAAGACGTCCTGTAATGCCGCTCAAATACTCTGCCATTGGTGCAGCAAATACACTCCATGCGTAAATAGAGCCGATACACAGATTGATAAAACAGCTTGCAATCAGAATAATCCATCTCTTTTTTGTCAGTTCCACTGAGATCTTTTCTCCCTCATGTTTATATTGTGAATTAATTCACTATCTTTCGAGTTAAATAGTAACACAGGCAAAAAATCATATCAATAAAAACATGTACACATTTATATGTATTGATTAACGTGTTAGTTTAAATCTGTATCTATATTAAGGTTCACTCGCTAGTTATGTTATAATTATAAGATTCATACGTATTTATCTAGAGAAGGTGAGCCTTATGAGAACTTTAAAATATGCAATATTAGGTTTGTTGTCTAAGGAACCCATGACTGGTTACGATATAGGCAAAGAGTTTAGTAAGGATTTGGGTGAATTTTGGACTGCAAAGCACAGTCAGATATATCCTGAGTTGAAAAAATTGTTGAGCGAGGAACTGATTGTATACGAGATACAAATTAGTGGAGAAATTCTGGAGAAAAAGTTGTATTCCATTACGGAAAAAGGCAAGCTTGACTTTGTTCAATGGTTGAAAAAAGAAGAGCCTATTGAACCCACGCCCAAAGACGTATTTCGGCTTCGAATGTATTTCTCTCATCATCTTGATGCTGCAACCCGATTACAGCTTGTGGATCATCAACTGATTCAACATCAGGAACGACTAACACATCTTCAACATAACAAAGAAAGGTATAGTCAAATTCCTTCTGCGGATAGTGAGCATTTTGGAGATTATCTGGTGTTGGATTATGCAATTCTACGCGAGATGTTAATCATTCAATGGCTGGAAAAAATTATAACTTATTCTCACGAATAAACTTAAAAACGACGAGGTCCCTTCTTCTAAGGGACCTCGTCGTTTATTTAATTGATATTTATTATGAATACATGAAGTTCAACATTATGAAGCTTTAGCTGCAACTGTTTTTTCAATTAATGCTTTGGCATCATTAGTAGTAAGGCCTTCTTTTGGTTGAAGTGATTTTTGATCTGTTCCACCAAGAATACCTTTATTAATCAGTTTTGCCATAGGCTTCATTGCATAGGCAGACACGGAAGTACCATCTTCGAAACTAGCAATAATCGTAGCAGTCTCTTTATCGGTAGCTTGACCTTTTACCAATTTAGCAAGAATTGTAGCAGCTTCCTCGCGTGTGATATCCCGATCAGGATAGAAGTTTCCACCGTAGCCCTGGATGAATCCAGCATGCGTAGCTTCAGCAATCGCATCTGCATAGGCCGCATCAGCCGCTACATCCTTGAATGCAGGTGCTGTAGTTACTTCATTTAATTTCAACATATCCACCAGCGCACTTACAAATTCAGCACGAGAAATGACTTCTGAAGTCGCAGGTGTTTCTGTCGGTTCAGTAGATGCAGCCACGTTAGTGATACGTCCTTCATTTTTGGCTTCAATGTTACCGCCTTTAAATGTTTTGACAATGTAATCGTAGAATACATCCAGATCGATCGGACCTGCCAAGGATGATTTAGCATCCAGCAGCACTTTATAGTTGTCTCCGCCTGCAGCCATGAAGTTGTTAACTACAGCCGTATATGTTTTTGCAGGATCAATGGCTGTGCCGTCTTCCAGACTAAGGCCCGTAATGCGCTCTGCAACAGGCTTGTTGAAGTCTGCAGCATATTTCAAACCCGAGATTTGTAGTGTCTTGGTGTTTGGTGTACCGTCAGCATTGGTACCCCATTGCTGTTGCAACAAGGTTTTAACCTGTTCGCCAGTCAGCTCCAGTTTCACTAATGTATTACCGAATGGTTGAATTTTCGCAAGATCAGCAAAGGTTACATCACCTTTTGGCAAATCGGCACGAATCCCACCTGGATTCATAAATGCAAAGTCAGCAGCGCTTGATTTATCCCCAAAGTCAGCATCACGCATTGCATCTGCGATCAGGTTGCCTAGAGGCGCTTCATTATTGTAGGCATCTGTACGCAAAACAGAACCATCTGTTGTACCCACTGGCTTCGTCAGTTCAGGGTGCTTGTCCAATGATTTTTTGATAATTGCCAATGTTTCAGGGTCTTCTTTTACACCCTCTTGGAAAGTCGTTGTAACCGTAGCTGATTTTTCAGTTACATCTCCTGTCGAAGGATCAATCATCAGCTTGATATCTTCAAAAGCCGTACCATAAGAATACGCTTGAACGATCAGCTTTCCGTTCACTTCACCGTTAGCCAAAGCATGATTGTCACCTGCAACGATCACGTCAACAGGGGAATCTGCTGGTAAAGCTTTTGCCAGATCAGCTGCTTCTCCAGTCGTTACGCCTTCTTTGGTGGTTGCTGGATCATGTGCCAACACGATGATCGTTTCTACACCTTGATCTTGCAATTCTTTTGCATATTTATTAACGGCTTCAACTTCTTCTTCCGGACTTAAGAACCGCACACCAGCTGTACCCGATGGGGATACTTTGGCAGGTGTTGATTTGGTCACTAGTCCGATGAATCCAATTTTGACTCCGCCTACTTCTTTGATTACATAAGGCTTGATCAGTGTTTTTCCGGTAGCCGTTTCAATGACGTTTGCATTAACGTAATCAAATTTTGCACCAGCATGTGTTACCTTACCTTCTTTTGGATCCAGGCCACCAAAGATCTGTGCCTTCAAAGCAGCAACACCTTGGTCAAATTCATGATTCCCCAGGGATGCTACATCAAATCCCATCATATTCATCCATTCCATGGTAGGCTCGTCGCGATCCATAGATGAAACCGGAGCCGATGCACCAACAGAATCTCCATTATGGAAGAGTAGGGAGTTTTCATATTTGGCTTGAGCTTCTTTCAGGTAGGTTGCTAGAATTGGAGCCGATCCTGCCTTTTTATCACCAACGATCGATGTCGTATCTAACTGACCGTGAAAATCATTGATTCCAATCAAGTGTACTTCTACATCATTGCCTGCGGCAGAGACTGAACCTGTTGCCCCCAGTAGTTGTGTGAGTAATAGTGCAGTAGTAGCGATACGAATTGTGCTTTTGCCCAGAACGTTTTTCCAAGACATGAATTACATAACCCCTCTCCAATTATCGATCCTGAGATATTTTACCATAGTTCAATTCAGAAAAGTCATAGAAAATATTAAATGTATGTAAAAATATTTGGGAGATTGATAGAGGAGAGGTATGTTTACTACTGACTAAACTTAAAGACACCCCGCAGGGTGCCTTTACTTTCAACTCTATAGAGATTGAGATATTGCTCAGTTAACTACGATTCTTTTATGCTCTAACATGTTCATTAATAGAACGACGGCCTCTGCTCTGGTGGTTGGTGATTTAGGTATGAAATTGTTGTTTCCCATTCCTTCGACAAGGCCAAGTTCCTTCAACGCTGCCACAGAGGTTTTTGCCCATACAGGAATAGATTTTTCATCTGAAAAAAATATTGTAGCATTGCCTGTTGTAGGTACCTTGAGCGCTTTCGCAACCATCATGGCCATCTCGACACGTGCGATATTGGCATTCGGCCGGAACGTGTCGTCTGGATAACCGCTAAGAATGCCCTCTTGCACTGCTTGCGAGACTGCCAATTTGGCCCATGATCCGATTTCAGTTTTATCTGAGAATACCAGATCTGCTCCTGCTTTTTGTGAATTCAATGCGCTCATCAGCATGACTGAGAACTCGGCACGTGTGACGTTCTTACCCGGATTGAACGTTCCATCCGGATAACCGGTAATTATACCCTTGCTTAAAGCTTGTTGAATTCTTGCTTCAGCCCAATGTCCCGAGATATCGCTAAAGCCAGATTCCTTCGTCGGTTCAACTGGACTATTCAAGATGGGCTTTCCGCTAGTTTGATCAACAACAAGAACAGCATACTTCGTGAAATGATTGACCTCGACTGTGATTTGATTTCCTTGAATAATACCTCCATCTACTTTCTCCCATGTCTTGTTCACTTCATCAAAATAAAAAACAGCTGCCGAATGATGACGCTCAAGACCTGTTGAATCAAATGTAAATGTCAGTTTTACCGGTATGAGGAAGTTCTCCGTAAAATTCTTCAGAAGTTCAAATACCGGGCTGGCCAAAATTTCTTTATGTGTTAGCAAAGGTTCCGTATTGGAAACTTTATCAATGGATAATGTCAGCTCGCGAGATGATGCCCCTGCTGGAATTGAGATTTCAATCTCTTTGCCCAGGCTAACCAACCCTGACTTACCAATCGGAACGGTTATTTTACCCGTTGTTGATTTGACTGTATTGTCTATCGGGGCGATTGGTGCAGAAAGACTGCTCGGACTTGTTGTTTGTACCGGCTGTACAGTAAAAACAGAGTACGGATTTGACTCCGTTATTCCCTCTCCTGCGTTACCCGCACCATTGGACACTCCCGTATTTTGAAGGGTGATGACATTGACCGATTTGCTCACATTCGCTTGCGGGGTTAACGTTGCTGTCCACGTCACTCCCCCATCGGTTGAACGAACAGTAGTCAGTGTACCGCTTGCAATCGTTAGATCTGCGTTATCAAAACCTGACACTGCCTCAGAGAATGTGATTGTTACCAAGGATGTTTTGCCAAGAGTAAGCGTTCCATCAGCTACAACAATCGTTGCCGTTGGTCGGGAGGTATAGACCGCGTAATTATTCGAAGTAGTAGTTCCCGTACCTGCGTTGCCTGCAATATCGCTAATACCCGAATTATCAAGCGTGATGACATTGGTCCCACCATCAATTCCTACAGTTGGTATCAATGTCGCAGTCCATGTAATCCCCTCATCAGATGTATGCAGAGCACTCAGCGTGCCGTTTGCAACGGTCAGGTCCTCATTGGTAAAGCCAGTAATTGCTTCCGAAAACGTAAAGGTGACCTCTGATGTCTTGCCGGCAGTCAGGATCATATCGGCGACGTTAATGGTTGCTGTCGGTCTGACCGTATCAATGGCGAAGTTATTGGAATCCGTTGTACCTACACCTGTTATGCCGCTTTGATTCACTACACCCGTATTATGGAGTGTAATCTTGTTCGTTCCCGCAGTGATGCCGGCTGTAGGGGTCAATTTTGCTGTATACGTAATATTATCGTTCGTAGCCAGATTGGTAATGGTTCCATTCATCATCTCAAGGTCTGCAAGCGTAAAACCGGTCACTGCTTCAGAGAAGGTGAA
This sequence comes from Priestia sp. FSL H7-0729, assembly GCF_038005685.1. Taxonomy (NCBI): domain Bacteria; kingdom Bacillati; phylum Bacillota; class Bacilli; order Caryophanales; family Bacillaceae; genus Priestia; species Priestia sp. FSL H7-0729. The sequence continues at coordinate 90,322 of NZ_JBBOTQ010000007.1, read as the reverse complement.
GGTCACATCAGACGTCTTGCCAATATTCAACGTTGTATCGGCTACGACAATCGTTGCCGTTGGCCAAGCAGTATAGATCTCATAATTAGTCGAAGGCGTTGTCCCCGAGCCCGTATTGCCCGCAAGATCACTAATGCCCGTATTATCAAGCGTGATAATGTTGGTTGCATCGGTGATACCAATAGCTGGCGTTAATGTCGCGGTCCATGTTACACCTCCATTGGAGGAACTAAGGCCACTCACCGTACCATTCTCTACTATTAGGTCGTCAACGCTAAAGCCGGTCACTGCTTCGGAAAATGCGATGGTGATCAGTGATGTCTCCCCAGCGGTAAGTACCGTATCGGCTACGACAATGGCTGCTGTCGGTCTTAATGTATCAATAGTATAATTACTCGAAGTAGACGTGCCCACACCTACAATACCGCCTAGATTCATCACACCTTCGTTGTTCAGGATTATGACGTTGGTCGCATCTGTAATATCTAGTTTAGGTGTGAGAGTTGCCGTCCACGTATAACCTCCATCCGATGAGACCGGTGCAGTCAGTGTGCCGCTCTCCGGAACAGTTAAGTCTCCATTGTCCAACCCTTGTACCGGTTCCGAGAACGTAAAGAATACCTTTGCGGTGGTGCCAATTCCCAGCAGCGCATATTCAATCGAAATTGTTGATGTTGGAGCCGCAGCATACACCTTATCTGATGCTTTGAGATACAACAATCCTGCCATTAGAGATACCACCAGAACAATAATTCCAATCTTCTTCCTTAAATACATATGCTCCTCCTCTTAACGCTCTCTGGACTACTCAATAAAATAAAATCCCTTTTAAATACTTCAAATTTAATCTAATCAATTCGACACATACGTTCGAATTCCTATACCCACAATTAAAAATAAATCATTTCCCAAGCAGAAACTACGAACCGTAAGTCGAGACCGAAACTAGTAGCAGTATTCATTGATGTCTTCCTCTATTGAATAGATAGATTTTCATAGAAAATAATGTATTTTATCTTTTTAGTTGCTATAATGGAATAAAAAGTAATATATTTTAAGCGTTCACATACATAGTCCACTGAATACAAGTTTCCATCGAGCTCTCACCCCTCCACTCTAGGTAACACATCCATTTACATATAGCTCATTGATGCAACTAATTTTGTCTATTAAAGGAGGTGAACCGGAGAGCGCTGTATATCTGATTTCCCTTTAATTATCATTGGTGGATGTGTTGATTGCTCTTTCACCACTCCTGACCGAACACTGCGTCGCCATATGCATGATCTGTAAGGGTTTATGGTATTACGTATGAAGCCTCAACCATTCTAAGGAATATAGGAGTGTGTCCAATGAATAATCTATTTTTCCCCAAATCTTTTCGAGTTTTTTTGGCTTGCTTGTTGATTCTTGCATTTGCCGTACCCGCGACCGCTTCTGCCGGCTATCTTGGAGATAAGCTCACGATCGGCCAAAGTATGGCTAAGGGAGACTATCTCACTTCCCAAGATGGCAGATTTTCAGCCATTTGGCAGAATGACGGGAATTTTGTCATCTATCAGAATGGTTCTTCTCTTTGGAGTAGCGGTACCAGTAACAGTGGAGCTCTTTCGTTCAAGTTTGAACCACAATACGGGAAACCTGTCATGTATAAATATGGCATGAAATATCAAGATGTGTACCAATATGGCTATCGCTATGGTTTCAACCCAGCTACAGGAAAATTCGAATATTATACCGGTTGGGGATGGGATAAAGTTTTGATGATTGATACTTCTGTTCAAGTAGCTGCTTGGTCTCCCAACACCACCTCATGGATTCCAGGTCATCACGGTAGCAGCTTACCAGCTAACACAACGGGTGACACCCTGGTCATGCAAAGTGATGGGAATTTAGTTCTCTATAACACAACACTGACCAATAGCAATTATCCGAACAGTTGGATTCCTGTCTGGGCTTCGAATACAGGCGGACGCTAAAAGGGAAAAGACTGGAACAAAAAGAAACGTAACACGATGAAGAGCCACATGATATGCGGCTCTTTTTTGTGTCTAACGTTATGGATCAACTCCCCAATTTGTGTGCACGTAATCGGATAGCAAAAAAAAATCTGAGGAATCTAATTAGATCCCTCAGATGAGTTTAAGATAGCATACACATAATACTAAGTTTGAGTGTGTTCACAATGAAAAATTACCACAGATCTTGTGGGATGTACTCGATCATCGTTTCGGAGCCATCTTCATTGATCTTATACGTATGGGTTCTCGTTGCTTCCTCGACATGTCCATATGACCATTTGTCCAAACGGTTGTCCGGATATGAAGGTTCTGCTCCAGTCAGAGGACCTCTGTAAAGCATCCCATTAATCATCTTAACGGCTTCCTCTCGGGTAATCTGACTTCCAGGTTGGAAGGATGCATCTTTATACCCTGATACGATACCGAAACGGAAAACTTCATCGATAGACTGCTCTGCCCAGTTCCCTTCAATATCTGTAAACGAGCTGATTCTCAAGATATGGTCCATCTTCAGTTCTTTTGCAACGCCGAGATAACGTGCAATGGCTGTCGCCAGCTCTGCTCTTGTGATGGGCTGATCCGGTCTGAATGTATGATCGGCATAGCCTTTAAATATTCCTTTATTTGCGACAGCTTCGATATAATCGGCACCCCAGTAATCTGTAGTGACATCGCTGTACAGCTTGATATGTCGAACCTCATCTTGCAAATGCAGCGTCCGGGCAAAAATAGCTGCAATCTCTGCACGTGTGATGAGCTTTTCAGGTTTCACATTACCGTCTGGGTACCCCATAATATATCGATCATGCTTGTGCTCATAACGATTAGAGTACAACATCACTTTAATCAAGGACGTATCGTCTTGTGTATTTATAAGCGTAAGCTTATGATCTGAGCCGACCACAGCCGTAACAGGAGCATAGATCTCGCCTTCTGTCATTTCGTTAACCTTTAGTTTAAACGTCAATTGGCCACGCGAGTCTCCCGCCACCTTACCAACATTCCACTTGATTTCTTGGCCGGTAACAACACCGCCGTTTGCATCAACTAAACTCAATCCCGCCGGGATCGTAGCTTTAACATACAAGCCATCAGCCTCAGTCAACGTTTTATTGGCGTAAATCACTGTAAAGGTTAGCGTATCGCCTTCTCTGCCCTTCATTTTATCCACAAGAATGGCTGTGGCAAAGTCGATCGGCTTGGTCGTTATGGTTGTCGTAGGCTCAGTCGTTGTGACTGGCGGCTTGACGGGATCAGTCGTTACCACTGGAGAGCCCCCTGTGTTGGATGACGGAAGCGGCGTCATGCTAAAGTCGTACAGCACGATCTCCGTACCTACATGAATTAGCGGCTGGTTCGTATCCACAACTCTGCTGTCGAAATCCTTATATCCTGCCTTGGTCGCGGTTAAATAGTAATCCGTATGCGGAAATACCATGAACGCATACTGCCCTGTCGCATCACTCGTCTGCGGGTTTGCATTATCCGCTGGTGGGAAATTGACCACAGGTGGCAAGTTGACCACCGTTCCGTTACTGTAATGAAGCGTAACGATTGCACCGGATATTGGACGACCGGTTACGGAATCGGTAATTGTACCGTATGGGTCAATGAGCACCTCACTAATGCTGATTTGTCCGTCTGAACTAATTTCAATATCAGCATGGCCGACTACAACAGGTTGTGTTCCACCGCCCGGAAGCGGAATGTTATAGATGACATCGGCAGTGTAGCTGCCCTTAAGTACACTGTCGATATTGAAAATTCCATCAGAATCAACTTGGCCTGTATGAGCCCCATTGCCGTCATTGATTATAACCGTGTAACCGCCGCCCACCGTTCCGTTGAGTGCCAGGGATCCACCTTGCGATGTTTCCACCAAGACAACACCCGAGACTGTTTTATTCCCCTCAAAAGATCGGCCATCTACACTGGCGTTTACCGGAACACTCTGATTAAACGTGACGGATTTTTTCTGTCCGCCGATTTCTACTTGCTTCGTAATGGATACATCGTACGTCACATTACCCTGTGGTATAGCCAGGGTGTATGCTCCATCGCCCGCTGTAACTGCAACAGCATAAAAATCAGTAATGCCATCACCGTCAAAATCTTTGCTTACTTTGATTAAAGCCCCTTTTACAGGGTGACCTACCTGGTCTGTAACGACGCCCGTAATAACACCAGGGGTGATGGTAATATAGATGGTGTCACTCACATGGAGACCTCTAGGCTTATCGTCAACCGTTGCCGTCAGCGGTATGGACGTAGACCCCGTACCACCAAGAACTGCCGCGGTGAAGGTTGTGGTTGCGATGCCATCTTCATCCGTTAAGACACTTACTGTGTTGGAGTTTCCAACAAAATGACCATAAGTTGTATCTGGCACATCAAATACGACTTCAATCCCTACCTGAGGACGACCTTCTTTATCAGTCACTACCGACTTAAAGATGGATGTAGATGTGCCGTTACCAAGTATCGACGATGGGTTGGCTGTCAACGTTATTTCGAACTCCACAAGCTCGAAGTCCTGAATAACAACCCCGTTCCCATTGCCGTTGACCGTAGATACGGAAACTTCTCTATGAGCGCGGCTATACTTGTCGCTAATCACTTCTAACATATAGTTATTGATCACAACATCTTCAAAGGTGTACTTGCCATCTGAACCCGTTGTGAATTGTCCCTTCTCTTTACCTGCAAGGTCACGTAGAATTACTGTTGCGCCTGATATCGGATTACCGGTTTTTTTATCCGTGACCGTTCCAGCAATGCTCGGGTTGGTCATTGTGATTGTCACCGTGGCTATGTTGGACTGACCGGTTCCGTCAGAAGCTTGATAGGTGAACGTCACACTGCCGAACGCTTCCTCTTTTGCCTCGAACGTGAATGAACCATCCGAGCTGGCGGTCAGCGTACCCTTACTTGCATCGCTAAGCGAACTGATATTCACTGCAATGAGGGTATCATTTCCTGCGTTAGTGTCATTGGATAGGAATCCGTGTTCTGCCGGGACAGTCAGCGTATTTCCTCTGACAACCTGGTAGCTGTCATTAGCGGCAGCTGGAACCGCTTTGAATTTTGCATAATAGTCTCCAGCCGTATGAACAGTAAAGGAATAGGCCGCAGCTGTGCTTACTGGACTGCCTGCACCTTCCTCATTGTCATACCAACCTGTGAATGAATAGCCCACAGCCGGATTAGCCGTAATCGTTGCTGTTTCACCAAACCCATAAGCATCATCACCCGAAGTCGTGCCGCCCACACTCCCAATGACATGCGTAGTAATTGGCATCGTAATTGTGATCGTCACCGTTGCTACACTCGAATGAACGGTTCCGTCAAACGCTTGATACGTAAACGTCACTTTACCGGAAGCATTCTCCTCCGCATTGAACGTGAATGATCCATCTGGGTCCACATTCAGCGTGCCCATACTTGGATCGCTGATGGAGCTGATATTTGTCACGGTAAGAGGATGATCCTCATCATCCGTATCATTCGAGAGCAAACCTGTCTCGACTGGAACGGTGAGTGTATCCCCACTCTTTATGCGATAATTATCATTTTCCGCCACAGGCTCATGTGTAGCAACGGGTAGCGTAATCGTGATTGTCACCGTAGCTTCATTCGAAAGGGCAATTCCATTATCAGCTTGGTAGGTGAACGTCACACTACCAGACGCTTCGCTATCCGCCACGAATGTAAATGAGCCATCCGAATTCACATTAAGATCGCCTTTGGTCGGATCACTGATTGAGCCGATTTTCACCGCCGTAAGTGGACGATTCCCCGCATCTGTATCGTTCAATAAGATACCCTCTGCCACCGGAACGGTGAGCGTATCTCCCCGCAAGACACTATAAGTGTCATTCTCAGCGAAAGGCAGTATATCAAATTTAGCATAATAGTCATCATCCGTCTGAACGGTAAACGTATAGGATGAATCCGTACTCACTGGAGTACCTGTGCCTGCTGTGTTGTCATACCATCCCACGAATATATAGCCTTGATCCGGGCTGGCTGTAAGTGTCGCTGAATCACCGATATTATAGGTGTTATCCCCTGCAGTCGTCCCACCAACAGTTCCGATGACATGTGTAGTGATTACTGCTGTTGTTACATCCGTTACATTGGTAGTTACTGTATTGGAACCCAGGTTCAATCCCGTTATTACAGCATTATCGCTAACTAATGTCTGCTGCGTGCTTGGTGCCGTTATAGTAAACGTGAGTACTTTACTTCCGTTCGCGGGAACATCAATTCCCGTTTTAGTTTGACCGTCACTGGTGACGCTGAGTCCTGTTTTTGCCGTATTGGTATAGTTATAAATGGTGACTGTATAGTCCATAGAACCGTTCGTTTGAACTGTCGCTGGACCTGTCTTGTTGATTCCCATCATCAGATCAAGTCTACCGTTGTTTCCAAGTCTCATCGTCGCCTTGCCCTGGTTCAGAGACTCCTCGGTTACGTACGATGCACCGATTCCATCTGTTTTGGAGATCGTCTGCTTATTCGTTAAAGCAAGATAATAAGGGCTGTCCGTAGGCGGGAAGAAATAAGCCGCTGTTTTGGCCCCATCGATAGCATTACCCGAGTTGAGATAGCGGGATAGATCGCCGACTTGATTTGGCGATACCTGAAAAGTCGGTTTTACTTTATAACTGAGCTTAAAAGTACCTTCTGCAGGCGCACTATAATCCCCCGATTGTGGGTTTGTCCGGTTCTTGAAGCGATAAATATGCGGTTGCATGTCTTCTGCGTCGATATACCAAGTGAGATTGGTAACGCCTGCGACTGTCTTAATGACGGCTTTACTTCCGTATCCAGCGAATTGATACGCTGTACCGCCATTGATCGTCGTGGTTGCATCCACTGTTGCAACGGTGTCACCGATTTTCAACGTGGACAAATCCACATTAAAGTCTTCGCTGATTTCGTCTGCAACGACAATTGCACTTGCTATATCGGCTGTCTCTGAGCCAAGATCGGTAGTCTCCGGTATATTGAGAAGCGGAAGTATGGTCGTAGTAGCTTCTACATCATTGGCCAAGCCAGCAAAAGCTGAACTGACAATGTCATAGGTTGGAGCGAATGTATAATAATTACTGTATACAAAAGAATCTGCGTAGTTAAAACCATTTGGACCCTGTGCAGCATAGGTTTTCAGCTTGTCATACGTATTCTTTGCCGTACCATAGTTATAACTGCTGTCTTCCTTATGATCGTTAACTCTTTTCGGGTCAAGACCTGCCCATGCATAGACTGGCTGGCTACCACTATATGGTCCGTTAATTGCCGTTGTTGATCCAAGTCCCACTGTATACACTTTGGCCTTAGTGGTTTCTCCTCCATTGTATGCAGTGTACTGATTATCCAAAAGACCCTTCATATATGCTCCGGTAAGTATAGTCAGTGCAGCGATTTCCGGATCGCCTGTATTGGCCAGACTGGTACCGGCAGTAGCTGGTACGTATTTGTTACCATCAGTTCCACTCTGAGTATAGTTAGCAATCGTTGTAGCTTCGGTTAATGCATTGTTATAATCCGATTCGAATGATTTTCCTTTTGGGGAAGTATACCATGCCTTCTTAGCATGAATTGCCGCACCGTCCGATAGAAGGAACAAATACGGCTGACGCTTAGGTCCCGCACCCTTGGTCCCCACATTTCTCATCGTCTTCGAAACGCCATACATGATGCCATCCTGTGTTGGTGTTCCTGCCCCCAACGAGACTGCCGATTGTGTTCCAACGGTACCGCCATCCTTGGTCAGATTACTGTTCACCGTGATGGTTTGGTTCGTTGCATATTTCAAAAAATCTTCCGTTCCATGTCCTGAACTAAAATCGTAATGTCCTAGTTCCATAAACGTGCCGAGGTGGTTGGAGTTAGCCGATCCTCCAAACCAATAAACGGCAACCCGGTTATTGGGATTGGCATCCATGACTGTGCGGATTGCATCATTGGCAGCCTTGGCCATCGCTTCGACACGATAGTACACACCGGGTCCACCTGCTGTTTCCGCTATTTCTCTCCCATTCAGATTGCCCATAGACGAACTCATATCCAATATGAAGGTCACATCTGCCGCAGGACCATCAGTACTGCCGCTCCCTCCGACACCTGGATTGGTGGAATTTGCCGTCATATATTCTTGTGCTAGCGCTGACAATTTTACATTGAAACTGCCATCACCTTCTGCTGTGACGCTCTTGTCAGTCCAGATACGCCCGTCTGATGCAGCTGTACCAAAACCGCTAGGCGGCGTATCCGTCACCGGGTCAGCGGTTAACTTGACCTGGTATTGACCGTAATTCGTCTCCGCCACAGTTGGGGCGATTGCCGCATTGGCCACTGAGCCGTCCAAAGGGGCCAAACCACTAACCCCAAACATTAGGCACACCGTAAGCACAATTGAAATGAATTTTTTAATACCGTTGTTCATACTTATTTCCTCCGTACAAAAATGAAATGTAAAATGTAATCCTCTGCTACAGCAAAATTCTTGTGTTTCTTCGTCTACAACCCACACTGTTCAAAAACGATCTATCACAACGTTTATTACCTTCTTCCCGTCTCCAGATTTATTGCGAATTTCAGTATAATCATTTACTCTAAACAAAAACTGAACAAGAACGTGATGACAGTTGCCTTTGCCTGGTTGAATCACAAAAAATGCATTAATTTTATTGGGATTGGAAGAATGAAGCCTTGTTATTGAGGAGGTTTATTCTTAAATAAAAAAACGCCACAACTCTGCTTCATGCAGGTGCTGTGGCGTTTTTTATACTACTTGGTAAGTTCACCGAATCAGTCTAGAGACGAAACTCTGTCTTTTTTCAGGGATAACTAATTTTTAATTCGTTTGTTAACTTCAATCGCAATGAACTCTGGCAAATAATGAGGTGTACAGCCCTTGGATACCATTTCATCTTTATAAAGACCCGTATTCTCACCAAGTTTAATACAACGTGCACGATACTTTTGATCATAGACACCTATCCAGCCTGCAATGAAATTCATAGCCCACTGAACTTCCGGCTCTTCCTGCGTAATATTAGCTTCAATTGCAGATAGTAAGTCCTCGGTGTTATCAGGCGGTGTTTGTCCAGTCCATCTCAATCGCGCTTGATAATACCAGAAAACTCGCCTTTGAAGAGCGGAGGGGCTATTCTCCCATGACTCCATCAATGCAATGGTCTTCTTGTCTTTACTGAGCTGATTAGCCATTAACCAATCCATTAAGTTATTTCGCTCATCAAAAGGGTGAGTCTGCATATCCTTGTCCAGCTTATTCAGCACCTCTTCTGAAAGAAGTTTTTTATCCATAATTAAGATTGCTAATAGTCTGGGCAAAAACTCTTCGGTTGACCAAAGTTCCATCGCTAGTTCGTGATCTTTTTTAATATTCTTCGCGATTTTTCGTAATTCGCCTAGCTTAGTTTTACTATTGATCTGTGATAGGATTTTGTTCTTATTCATATGATTCCACAGCTCCTTTATTAAAGCACTGTTTCATAATAGACTACTAGAAGGAGACTTGCCGATCTATACTAAAGAAACACTACATAACTGAATGCAGGCAGGTCTTACGATAAACGTTAGGTTAGAAAGGAAAACCCATGAACACTTCCTTGAAACAACTCATGAAATCACCCGTGTTTCCCGGTGGAATCATAACCATTCTGATATTTTCTCTGGATTACTTCCAATTCGAACTTGTTGAGAAATTTCTGCTTTTTGCGGCTTTCGTCATTGTACCTCTTGTGATTTTTCTTTTGAACCATGACGCAAAGAATAAACATCAACGAATGATTTATGCTGCTATGAAATGGCTTCAATTTCCCGCAGCGCTTCTTTCCCTAACCTCAGTAATGAGTAGTAAGATGTGGGAGTTAGAAAGTACGACAATCCCAGGAATTCTGTCCCTTGGGTGGCTACTGTTCACAATGCTGCTTGGCATCTATGGCTTGACCACAATTGTGATCTCTAAAGGAAAAGCAGCGGAAATAGCAATTGGCGCGGGGCTCGTTTATTTTTTTATCGGGGGCATTTGGTTTACCTTATATCAATATCAATTGAACCTGTTCCAAGCTAATCCTTCAACGCACGCGTTAAGCTCGCTCCACTTTCATTTCTCATCTGCGATCGTTCCCATTTTTATTGGTGCACTGGGACGCATCATGACGAAGAAAAGCTGGTATCCCTGGGTCGTTGCGATCGATATCATCGGACCCATTTTGATTGCTATGGGTATGATTTTCTCCAAGCCAATTGAATATGTCGGTGTCACTTTGTTCGCCTGTAATATTGTGGTTTACACCGCTTATCTCCTTACTTATTTAAAGAAAAATGCTTTGGATATTAAGGCAACCATCTTTTTAGGCCTTTCTTGCCTAGCCTTTTACACGGTGATTATCATTTCCATCTTCTATCCGTTACTGAAAAAGATGTACTCCTTAACCATACTCGATTTTATTCCCATTTACGGATCTCTGTATGCGTTTGGTTTTGTTTTATGTGGACTGATTGGTTGGGTGTACATGGTAGGCATTATTAAGGAAAAGGCTAACCCATCGGCTTCATAGGAGTAGTTTGGTCAGGTTCGTGCTATAATAGTGATCACATAAATAACATTCATCATTCTGCCGAGATGGCGATGATTAAGGAGATTGAATTTTGACGAACAACCATGATATTGGAGCAGTTAACGAACTACCGGAGAACCTTGAAGAGCTCAAACGAGCGGCTAATCGGACGTCAAGCTGGAGAGACAGACTGAATGCGGTGAACGAATTGGGGAACTGGAATACAGAACCTACCATTAAGTTGCTGCAGCATGTTTTGAAAAATGATCAAGTGTTCCAGGTGCGTGAAGCCGCATATCTCAAGCTGAAACAGTTGGATGAAGATGTACAAATGCCTGCCAAAAACAAAGGTGAGCTGTTTAAAGGGACTAACAAAATTTTGCTGCGGATCAAAAAAAGCCTTCCTGAAGGTCATACATTTGAGGAATTTAAGGAAAAACTGCAAAAGACACGTCTGGATCTCTATGATACCTACGAGGGCGACAAAGATGCTGAGTTTGACTCCTGGCTCCATGGAATTTGGGAGACACTAGGTAGAAGATAACCGTCGTTCACCGTGTAATAGCTGAATACAAAGCCACTCCATCAATGGAGTGGCTTCTTTATTTCCTATGATCTGACAAATTTTTTTGAACAACTTCTATACGATTTATTCTGGGATATAAGGAAGATCCAATGTCTTCGGAACGTTGATGACATGTTTTTCGGTATACGTGCGTATACCTTCCGCGCCGTATTCACGGCCAATACCCGATTGCTTGAAGCCACCGAAAGGGAACCGAACGTCGAGCCCCTGCACAGCAGCGGTATTGATCATGGTCGTTCCAGCTTCGAGTTGACGTGCGACGGAGATGGCATCCTCTTCTTTGCCCCACACAGAACTCGTCAATCCATATATGCTCTCATTGTGTAGATGAATTACCTGCTCTTCATCGTCAAATGGCAGAATCGGAACCGTAGGGCCAAACTGTTCCTCCACCACAATCGGATCATGAACATCGCAATTCAAAACAAGCGTAGGTTGTAAGAAGTAACCTTGGTCAAACAGCTTCTGATCCAGAATTTGACCGAGAGGGATGACCTTAGCCCCTCGCTTTTGCGCATCTTCAACCAAACCAAGCACGTAATCTTTTTGCTTCAGGTTATTAACCGGGCCTACCGTCGTATTTGAATCAAAGGGATCACCAATTCGAATCCAGCGATTCGCCGCTTCTATATATTTTTCTACAAACTCATCATAAATAGAACGGTGTACATACACACGTTTGGCGATCATACAGATCTGGCCTGTTGTCAAGAAATTAGAAATGACAATCCGGCGCATGGCTCGCTCATCATGAACATCAAAGCTTTCCAAGAAGATCGCCGCATCATTGCCACCAAGCTCAAGCGTCATATCCTTGATGGTTTCCGAAGCAGCTTTGATAATATGCTTAGCGGTCGCGGTTCCACCTGTAAAGGCGATTTTAGTAACAAGAGGATTACTAGTCAGTTCAACGCCCACATCGGCATCACCATGAACGACATTGATTACACCAGCCGGGAACTCACTGGCAATAATCTCTGCGACCTTCGCTGCCGCCAGTGGCGCAAATGGGCTTGGTTTAAGCACAATCGTGTTGCCCGCAAGTAAGGCAGGAGCGATCTTAATCGTAGATAAAGCAATGGGATAGTTCCATGGACTAATCGCTGCCACCACACCAATGGGATCATAGGAAAGAATCGTTTTACCATTCTCATGCTCTTTGATCTCTTCCTGTAGAGCCGATGTAACTTCATTACAAGCAAACTCCATCCACATTAACGAAACATAAATCTCACCGTGCGCATCATACAGGGGCTTGCCATGCTCTCTGGACAGCAAATGTACAATTTCATTCTCAGCTGCTCTAATCTTCTCGATCGCCTTGCGCATCATCATAACGCGTTCATCAATGGAGGTCTGCTTCCATGTTTTAAAAGCCCCTGCCGCCGCTTCAATCGCTTCAACCGCTTGTTCCTTCGTTGTGACAGGGAAATAACCTACAATTTCGGTTGGGTTGGCTGGATTTTCTTTTGCTAACTGCGAAAGGGATTTTACATTTTGACCGTTAATGAAAGCTTCAACGATAATTGTCTCTTGGTCTGCTTGGATCGTCATTTTACATCCCCTCCGTTATTTAGATAGATTCATTCCAAACTTCTTCTGCAATTTCCTTCACATACCGAAGTTTACGCCATTGTTGTTCTTCCGTTAGAATGTTGCCTTCTTCTGTAGATGAGAAACCACATTGTGGGCTCAGACAAAGTTGCTCAAGTGGTACATAAGTTGCTGCCTCTGCAATCCGAGCTTTAATCTGTTCCTTATCCTCCAACTCGCCTGTTTTCGATGTGAGTAAACCAAGCACGATTTTCAAATCTTTTCGATTAACATATTGTAATGGCTCAAAACCACCTGAGCGCTCATCATCAAATTCCAGGAATAATCCATCTACGTTTAAGCCTCCAAAGATAACTTCAGAAGCGTACTCGTAACCACCGGTTGAGAAATAGTTTGATTTATAGTTACCGCGACAAATATGCATCGTCACAACTAAATCTGTCGGTTTATGAGCCAAAGTTTCGTTAATCATTCGCTGCATCGTTTTCAACTCTTCCGCCGGTTCCAGACCTTTGGCACGCAGCTTATCGTGGCCAGCTTCTGAGAATAGGTCTGCCCAAGCGGTATCATCTAATTGCAGGTATCGACATCCCGCATCATAGAAAGCTTGAATGGCTTTTTGATACGCTGCAATCGTATCCTGAAGGAATTGCTCTCGGTCCGTATAGATATTAGCGTCATTTTCCAATCGATATAGAAGCATGTTAGGACTTGGAATGGTCTGTTTCGCCACTGCGTCACCTGCATGCTTTTTCAAAAATTCAAAATCCTTAACAAATGGATGAGTCGAGAAATCTACTTTACCAACAACACGAATCCCACCCTTGCGAGTCTGCATGTTATGGAACTGAGGCCCATCGATTTCCTCATACAGCTCTACACCATCCAAGCCGCCCAGAAAATCAAAATGCCACCAGCTTCTGCGGAATTCACCATCCGTAACGGCAGATACACCATTCTCCTTCTGCTTTTCAATAATTCGAATAATCTCTTGATCTTCCACAGCTCTTAATTCTTCATATGTGATGTTGCCTGATTTATATTGTTCACGTGCCTGACTTAAATTTGCAGGACGTAGAAAGCTGCCTACATGATCATTACGAAATGGTATCATAACTATTTCTCCTTCTAACTTTTTGGTTCACTGAGTATAGCATGATTGGAAAGATAGCATGTTATATGAAAAAAACATGGCTGGTTATAGCTTTTAACAATAGCTAAAATACTTTAATACGCAAAATCCACAACCTCATAAGGAAGTGGATGTATTTTACCTTATATCAAAATCCATTTAGCCTAACATTCACCTTCCTATCTCTCCCAATATATTTATTTTCTAGTATAATAACGGGATACAACAAACATTTTATAATAGAAGGAGAGTTGTTATGGAATATCATGTGTCCAACCATGGGAATGATCAAGGAAAAGGAACAGCAGATCAACCGCTTCGTACCATATCACGCGCTGCGGCTCATGCCATGGCTGGTGATACCGTCATTGTTCATGCGGGAGTATACAGGGAATGGGTTAACCCGGCGAATGGAGGAACAGCGGAGCATAGAATCGTATATCGATCCGCAGGAGACGGGGAAGTCGTAATTACAGGAGCTGAGCGGATTACCAACTGGAAGTCTGAAGGAGACCATGTTTGGAGCACAGAAGTGCTCAATTCCATCTTTTCCGTCCGTAATCCCTTTGACATCGAGCTCAGTGGAGACTGGTTGTTTGACGGCCCTTTCCCGGTTCATCTCGGCGATGTCTATCTGGATGGCAAGTCATTATATGAGTGCAATAGTGTTGAAAGCGTTAACAATCCTAAGGTTTGGCCCGAAGCCAAGTATCCCGCGGATTCACTGTTAAAATGGTATGCGGAAGTGGGTTCTATAACAACCAAAATCTGGGCCAATTTTGGCGGAAAAGATCCTCGTACGGAAAATGTAGAAATTAATGTACGCCCTTATTGCTTCTGGCCTGAGAAACCGGGACTGGACTATATCACCGTGAGTGGGTTCACCCTTCGTCAAGCTTCTCCTCAATGGGCCCCGCCTACGGACTACCAGGAAGGTTTGATTGGACCTCACTGGAGCAAGGGCTGGATTATTGAAAACAATATCATCAGTGAGTCCAAGTGCGTTGGTATTAGTCTGGGTACCGAAATTGGTACAGGTCACAGCAAGTCTTTGGAGAAGCGTAGTAAAGGCGGGACTCAACGGGAGCAGGAGGTTATTTTACGAGCATTACGCTCCGGCTGGCATAAAGATCACATCGGTAGTCACATCGTTCGAGGTAATGTGATTCATGATTGTGAACAGGCAGGCATTGTGGGTCATATGGGAGCAGCCTTCAGCCACATATACCAGAACCGTATTTATAATATTCACCACAAACGACTCAGACACGGTGCTGAAGTCGCGGGAATTAAGCTACATGCTTCGCTGGATACTCAAATCAGCGAAAATATCATGTATAGCTGTTACCGTGCGCTTTGGCTGGACTGGCAGGCACAGGGGACTCGCATCAGCCGTAATGTATTTTTTGACAATCTTTCGGAAGACCTCTTCGTTGAGGTGTGCCATGGTCCATATATGGTCGATCATAATCTATTCCTCTCGCCCATGAATTTCAGAAATATGGCTCAGGGCGGAGCATTTGCTCATAATTTATTTGCAGGCCGATTTGTCGTTCGTTCCGAAATCACCCGTATTACCCCATATCACTTCCCTCACGAGACGGCCATGGCGGGATACTCCAATATCACGGGGGGCGATGACAGATACTACAATAATATCTTCCTGGGTGATAACGATGCGAATAAAGAACCTGTTCCTATTACCTTCTTTGAGCATCTTCCCCTTAAACCAAGGGATGCCGTTGGAGAGGATGGGAAGACGGTCATGGATGGTGTTCCGGACAATTCCATATGTTATCTGCATGCTGTGGGACTGGGTGGTTACGATCAACATCCTGATGTGAAAGATAAGAAATGGTGGGAATACACCAAAGAGGAGCTTATGGAGCTTGGCGATGCCGCGAAGGATTTCTTTATAGGCAATGCCGTTCTTCCGGTGGCTATGGGTGGAAATGTATATCTCAACCATGCGGTTCCAAGTACTCATGAATCCGATGCGAAGATCTATGCTCAGAAGGGTATAAACGTTGAGATTGATCCTGCGCTAGGTAAGGTGCACATTCAGATCCATGAGCCCGAATTGCTTCGGGGAGCCTCTGCCCTGTTGATTACCACGGACCTGCTCGGAAAGACGTATCACGCCAACATGAAGTTTGAGGAGCCGGACAGCACTCCCTATCATTTTGACTCCGACTTTTTCGAAACAAAGAGGCCCGATGCAGATGTCACACCAGGCCCCTTTGAATTAACCGAAAAGGGTACGATTGATTTTGAAATTTAAATTTTTTATTGAGGGTCCAGTCAGTTCAGGTGATTGGATCTTTTTTGTGTGTAAAGCCTCTATTCCGCTAATCGGCATAAAGCCATATTTTCATCAAAAGTCTTTCGCCCTAATTGTGGCAGAGTTCACCCGTTAACTCAAAAAGTCCATATCAATATAAGGAGTGTTATTTAATAAATTTTCATAGTAGAAGCGTCGGGCTTGCTCATACCATTCAGTCCAATCAGGAGCGTTAAAGTCTCTGCTTCTATAGAGCGCAGCTAAAACTCTAGCTTGCCTTAAATTTATAAATAGTGGAACTTTGTTTAACTGGCTTTGGCTTACAGTGTATTCCTTGCAATAGCCATTTAAGAAGTTGAAATAGTACCGTTTTGCAATCTCCTTCCTCACATCTCCAGACACAACCCAAGGAATTGGGATTTCATAAAATAATGGTGTAGCAATATCAGAAACAAACCAGCTATATTCCACCTCATCATAGTCAATAATAAAGGCTTTGTCCCCATCATTAAGATAATTGCCAGGGCTGATATCCCCATGAATAAGACCATATGTATTTTTTTCCTTGGGAAGGGCACTAATTTCATTAATTAAACAATCATAGTTACTATGTAGTTCTAACGGACAATACTTCTTAAAAGATTCTAATAAAGTATTACCACTCCATTCATGGCGTGAGTTTTGGGACGAGTAATTAAGCGATAACTTATGTATTTTCCCGACCATTTGTCCAATATTTTCATAAAATGTATTGCTCTCCTCGGCAATTACTGCATTTCTGCCTGGCGCTTTCTCAAAAGCTGTCACGATAAAGGACCCATCAATGATATGAATAAGATCCCCTGATAAAGATTGAATAGGCCTTGCTACTTTCATTCCGCGATCAGCCAGAAACATGATGAAATCTAGTTCCGCTCTTGTTAATATTTCATTTCGATGTATGACATGCGTAATTCTTAAAATGACTTCTCTATTTCCAACGACGCCGGAATAAACGAAATTTTGAAACCCATTTAATTCGATAATGGAGTTCTCACGTATTCCAAAACATTGTGCTGACTCTTTCAATATATCTTTGGTGAATAGTATTTTAATCTTTTTATCCATATAAATTCCTCCCGTTTACTTTTATAGTAACAAGAGGAGAAAAATGAGAATATGCAGAATTTGATTAGAATCAAATTTTACACAAAAAGCCACATCGGAAAGCACGATGTGACTTACAAATAAATCTAATGACTCTATTCAGCATCATTCTGCTCTTCCAGCCATCTCAAAATCGCTTAGTTTGTTTCTTCCGGCTTTTCTTGCTTTATCCAATGACCGCAATCCAGATTGACCACTTCCGCATTAGGCACGAACTTTGTCAGGTTTTAGACCCTTATGACTGTATCCCGGTCACCATAGATCATGAGGGTCGGCTGTATCATCAAAATGAAGGGGGTTGCGATTTTGGATGAGCTGTTTCATCCCTTCTTCAGATGAAGTGATCAACATTCCAAGCCTTCTTAAGCGTGTTTCTTCTTTCTTGGCGCTCATTACCCACCAGATAGAATCTCTTTTATAGGATGGTGATAAATTAGTGAAGAATAGCCAGGCTGTTTGATTTGCCTTGATTTGTTCTTCATATTCTTTGGCAAGTTCCACGTTTCTTTGTTCAGAGGAATAGCCTTGTGCATCGGTTCTGTTGTTAAAGACGTGGATTCCTTCTGGTCTCATCTTTCCAAGCTGTATTAGTGCTTTTACCTTCTTTACGTTCACAGCACTCCATACACTATTTACTTTGCGCGGAGTAAAGCGAATCTTATAGCTTTGGTTTTTCGTATACCGTCAATCCACCCAAAACAAAGAGCGGCATCTACTGATGCAGACCAAGTAAGGCTTGCACGCCCTGTACTTATCCCAAAATAGCCCACCCAAATTTCACTAGCTTCAGCATGATGTTCTACTAACCAATCATTAAACTCTTCTTGGTTGTTGAAAAACACTACATCTCCCATTGTTCCAGCCATTTTAAAATCGCTTGGTTTGTTTCTTCCGGCTTTTCTTCCTGAATCCAATGACCGCAATCCAGATTGACCACTTCCACATTGGGCACGAACTTTGTCAGGTTTTCTGACTTCGCAACCACATCCCGGTCGCCGTAGATCATGAGGGTCGGCTGCTGGATGATTGGGTTTACTTTCGCCAATAAGCGCCAGTTGCGGTCAAGGTTCCTGTACCAATTTATACTACCCGTGAACCCTGATGTTTCAAAAGCGGAGACGTAAACGGCCAGCTCGCTTTCGCTCAATATGGGCTCACCGAGCGGTGTTTCTGCTCTGGCGAGATTGATCAACGCCATACCTGGCTCAGGTGCTCTGAGAGGCTCGTTCTTCCGGTACAGGTTGCGAAGGAACCTGTATGTATTGTCTTCGAATACGGCGTCCGCGACGCCTGGCTGTCGATTGAAGTGGACGAAATAGAAATCTCCGCCAAGTATTTCTTCCATGAACTCGATCCAGGGTTTTTCTCCGCGCTCTTGATAAGGCAAGCTCAGATTTATCACTTTATTGACGCGGTTTGGATGCAACAAGGTCAGTCCCCAAACGACGAATGCACCCCAGTCATGACCGACAAAGGTAGCATCCTCGTATCCATAGTGATCGAGAAGCGCGATGAGATCACCCGACAAGTGTTCAATGTCATAGTCTGTTACTTCGGTTGGACGGGATGAGTTGCCGTAACCCCTCTGGTTGGGAACGATGACATGATAGCCTGCTGCGGCAAGTGCGTCCATCTGATGGCGCCAAGAATAGGCATGCTCTGGCCAGCCGTGGCAGAGTACAATAGGTTTTCCAGCGTTTTCTCGGCCTGCTTCAAACACTTCGAGTTCCACACTGTTGACTGAAATAAAGGTGGGCTTGGGAAAATCGGTTGGATTAAACATTGAATTAAAACCTCCTTCTTGTGATACATGTAGTATAATGGATAAAAGGTGACACCTTAGTGTCACCTTTATAAAATCATGTAAAAAAAGAGGGCAATTATGAACAAAGTGGAGAGACTCATTTCGATTATCATGATATTGCTGAGGAAAGAGATTGTTTCTACAACGGAATTCTCACAACTATTCAATGTCTCCAAAAGAACGATACTTCGCGATATGGAAACATTGAGCTTATCGAACATCCCAATCTACTCTGTCAATGGCGTCAAAGGCGGCTACGGCATAATGGACGAATACAAGGTGGATAAACGCCTTCTAAGCAGCACCGATTTAAAGAATATATTGGCTGCGCTCGGCGGATTGGAACAACTCCTCCTTACTGAAGAAGTGGAAAGAACGATAAAAAAAATAGAGGCAATGGTTAGTCCATTGTCTCTGAATCGTTCCATTCAACTGTCGTTTTATGTTTGGGAAGGTCGGTCCGAGATTCTTGAAACCTTAAAGATATGTCAAGAATCCATTTCTAAAAAAAGGCTGGTTTCGTTTGATTATACAGATAAAGACGGGGCTGTAACGAATAGAATGGTCGAGCCCTATGAGCTGCATTTCAACGAATCGAGTTGGTACTTGAAAGGATTCTGTTTACATCGACAGGGATATCGAACATTCAAGTTATCGCGGATCGATCATATTACGATGGATGAACGTACGTTTCATCCTAGAGACGATTGGTCAGAGCAAGGTCGCGTTGCAAGTTATCTACCGCAATTCGTCACGATTAAGGCATGGATATCGCCTAGCATAAAAGATCAAATCATCGAAAGGTATGGTCGAAGAAGTATTGAAGACCATAATGGTGGATCTTTATTAGCAACTATTTATGTCCCACAAAATCATATGGGATTTCAATTGTTAGCAAGCTTCGGCACTCATCTAAAAATTGTAGAGCCCAAGTCCTATGTTGAAGACTTTCGAAATTATTTATATCAAATGATGGAGAACTATTCCTGATATATTTAGCATTAAAGCTTCAACCTTCAACTCAACTTTTCGCCCTACTTGTGGTACGGTTCCCCCCGATTGATCTTCACCGCGCGATAAATCTGCTCCACCAACACCAGCCGCATAAGCTGATGCGGCAGGGTCATGCGCCCGAAGCTCAAGCGCTGCTTCGCGCGGCGCAACACCTCATCGGAGAGCCCATGGCTTCCTCCGATGACAAACACGACATGGCTCGTTCCATACGTGCCGAGCTTGTCGATCTCCAATGCCAGCTCCTCGGAACTCCAGAGCTGGCCATCCAATGCGAGCGCGACAACATGCGCCTCGCTCTTCACATGCGCGAGGATGCGTTCGCCCTCGCGCTCTTTAACTGCCCGAACCTCAGCTTCGCTCAGGGTATCGGGCGCCTTTTCGTCTGCGACCTCGATCATCTGAAACTTGATGTACGGGGCGAGACGCTTGGCATATTCCTGTATGCCCAGCGTTAAATATTTTTCCTTCAATTTACCTACGCCAATAATCTGAATAAACATAACAATCCATTCCTCCTAAATTGTCTTGCGAGATATTCTATAAGTAAGATGCTTCATCGCATCGTTCGTTCCAACTGTATTATACCTATACTACACATTTCTCCAAATTCTAACGAACCCCGCACATCTTAATCAGCCCCATTTCGGCTCCTTTAAAATCTAACGAATCTGAAACACGCTATCCAAGTTAAAACGCGCATTCCTCACCTCTTTCGAGGCCTTTTCAGTAATATAACGTGTCTACGATTCGTTAGATTTCAACCAGGTGGTAATTGCCACGAATAAGGTCCCTCGGGTTCGTTAGCGCTACTCCACCGTCAGCCCATACAACCCTCGCCTAGCTCTACGCTACTGCCTACCAACCCCACCAATCCCCTGTACAAAGACAAAAAGAGCGCTCATCACGCTCTCCTTGGCTTCTTGCTGTGATGTTCATACCGGATGGAAAGTCAGCCCGAAGCGACACCTTAAGTCGCGCCTCCAGCTGTCTAATCCTACAGTACGCTAAACGACGAGGAATTCCGCGTGCTGTTCGCACTCGGCGCACTTCGCAGGCGGGTCCCAATCGGCAAATTCCGTCTCCTTCAGATCAACGATATCTGGAGCGTCCTCATACTCATCGACAAACATGTCGATGGCAATGTCCACGTGTTCTTTGCATACAACGTACATCCGTTAAGCATCCTTTCTGTAACCAGCTATGTTCCCGATTCACAACCGCGTATCCTATTACAGGATAGCCACTTCTCAGTTCTATCACACCTGCCACCGAAAAGAAACCCCCAGCCCTAATTTATCGTGCCCAAACTCCACAAAACCTCTCCATTCACCGTAAAAGAACACAAAAAGCATCCTTCTCGATACCTCCAAGGTACCTCGAAAAGAATGCTCTTGTAACTGTAACCTAACTCAACATAGCGAATGAATCCTGCTCCACAATCGTTTACTTCAATCCCGATTGCGCCTTCGTCAACAACTTGCCACTTTGAAAAGCAATAACTGCATTGGCACCATTGCCGGCGGTGCCTTTGTAGTTGTACACCACCATATTCTCAGCTTCACTCAGCGCTTCGCCTTCGCCGCCAAGGATCTCAATTACATCTTCCACCGTCATGCCAACCTCAAGCTTCTCGTACTGGGCAAACGTAATCAGCACCCCGTCGCCTTTCCCGGCCGATCCGTTGTTTCCAGATGTTGTAGGCGTTTGACCACTAGCCCCACCTACCGCAATCACATTTGTACTCAGCTCATTCAACTTGGTCTCAAGTGCTGCAATCTTTTGCTCCTGCTCAACGCTCTTGGCTCCCTGCTCCAACAGTTTCTTCTCAAGCCCGGCAATCTTCTCTTGCAGAGCGCTTGTATCCACCGGAGATCCTGTCGTGGCTACCTCAGATCCACAGGCAGACAACATCAACAGGGACAGCATCAAGCTTGTTCCCCCAAGCATCTTTTTCCTCAATCGTTTCATTAGAAAAACCCCTTCCATTTTGAAATAAAGCGAGATCGACAAAGAGATGTTATTTGCATCAGCGACCGTTCGAACATATAGACAACAGTTTACCACAGCCCAAGTCTGATGTATCTGCTACTTTGGCTCCGGGTCTAACTGATCATGGGAACACATAAATGGTTCATCTACTCATTTACTGTCGAACGAACACGTCCACACATAATAACTAAAAAAGAGTGGTCAGTAGATCTGATCACTCTTCTAGCTTTCCCTATTTCAATCCGCGCAACAGTATAGGCTTCGTTGAACTTCCCTTACTCCGGTTTATCCGTCAGCTTCACCGATACTTTCTCCGCTTTGCCATCCCGGTAGAAGGTCACTTCAATCGTATCTCCAATCTTCTTCTGATCGTACAGATATTTCCGCAGATCCAGCGTGGAGGTAATTTTTTGCCCGTCAAATTCGGTAATGACATCATTCAGCTTCATACCTGCATCAGATGCTGGACCGGATGCTTCCAGCACAACCACACCGCTGTCCACATGAGATGGCAGCTTCAGATCCTTGCGCTGCTCGTCATCCAGGGGTGCATATGGGTTGCTCAGATCCACCGTGTATACGCCCAGGTATGGACGAGATACTTTGCCATTTACCAGCAGAGAATCTACGGTTTTCATCACTTCGTTCATCGGAATGGCGAAGCCGAGACCTTCAACACCCGTATCCGAGATCTTCATCGTGTTGATGCCGACCACTTTACCGTTCAGATCGACGAGTGCACCCCCACTATTACCTTCATTAATCGCAGCGTCCGTCTGGATCACGTTTTGCTCCCAATCGTACACGCCGTCCTGATTAATCGACACAGGCAGTATACGATCCGTGTAACTGACAATACCGGATGTCAGCGTACCGCCCAGACCGAGCGGGTTTCCGATTGCCAGCACCGTTTGACCGCGCTGAAGTTTGCTGGAATCACCAATCTCCGCCGCTGCACCCAGCCCTTTATCTTCTGCGGATAATACCGCTATGTCGCTCACACGATCCTTACCGACCAGCTTCGCCTTATGAGTCTCCCCGTCTACAGTCACAATCTCCAGATCACTCGCACCCTCCACGACGTGGTGGTTGGTCATGATATAGGCCTTGCCATCTTCCTTCTTGAAAATGACCCCTGAGCCCAGTGCCGAGTCTTCCATCGACAGACTGCTACCCGTTTTATGGTTCACAATGCTCACCACCGAAGGTCGAACGTGGGCTGCTGCCTGGATAATCCGATCGTATGGATCCGCTGTCTGCGCTGCCTGTACACCGCCACCACCACCATTACCTGTAGCATTCGCCAGCGGTAACGAAGCGGGCTGTGTGATGAAGCTAAACAGCATGACAGTCACGATGGAGCTGATCACCGAGCTAATTACAGCTACCTTCACTGTGGAACTGATTCCCGTACGCGATCGGCGCGGATTGCTCCAGCGGTCACGTCCACGTCCCCTGCCTCCAGGGCGGATAATCAGAAGTTTGCCTTTCTGTTCAGGTTCGGCGCGTCTTGATACTTTGGTTGAATAAAAATCGTCTCCAAACAATCCCATCGTGATCCTCTCCCCTTCGTTGTCACGCATCAAGACCCTGACTGCCGCCTAAGTTGTCGCATGGATTAACGATGGTGTTCTCACATACACCACTCCGCCAACAGATGAACCTTCCGATCGCTGTTACTAACAAATTTTTTAATTCCTTTTTCCTCGGTAAAATTTGTTCATAGCGTATGCTTCCGAAGTAGCTTTCTTTCAGAAAGCTTTCAGGCGAACACTACGCTTCTCCAGCCTCGTTCTGTGTCTTCCGTTAGGTGTGTACCGTAAATAACCTCTCGTTTTCCCATGCTTTTTTGCATTTTATAAAATGGTCTTGCATATCGCCGCATCCCGGCTTCCAATCGAATAGAGATACAGCGTCTATGTACAACAGAACGGACACGCCATTCTGTCAGTGACTCTATCAATCCTGCTCTCGCATTCTATGACATGCCATTTCACACGCAAAACAGCCAAAATCACAATGCTCCTCATATACTAAACACGCCAAATCCCAAAAAGTTGCATATTTACGAAAATTAACGCACATTTCTGCTATAACGCGCTTAACAATAAAGGTCCATAGTATCTATCACCACAAAATCCGGTTCGCTAAGCGCAGTTTTGGCTTTTTCGAAGAACTTTTTCACCCCTGCAAGGTCACAGGTTCAGCATACACGCCTTATCACTGAAATGTTAGCGGCAAAAAGAGGAATGTTTTCCATCAAGCCTGACTACAATAATAGTAAAAGACAATTCGAAGCTTCATAGAGGAGGAAGTAACATGGATCGCACACGTACACTTACAGCCATGGATGAAGTTCATATGGCGGCCAAGCTGGCCGATCTCAAGGAAGAACACTATCGTAATACCCTTGCACTCAGTACCATCATCGAACTGCTTATTGATAAAGGCATTCTGACCCGTGAGGAAGTCGAGCGTAAGGCCGCCGAACTGGACAGCTTTATGGCTCACCCACCCTATCCCATGGCGTAGGACGGTCGTAATACGTATCGCAGAGTTTGAACTCATGATCCCGATAGAAGCATCCACGGCTCTCCATCGCGTCGCGCACAGTCATTTTCGCCAAGTCCATCATATTATGATCCCGGCTAAGGTGTGCCAGATACGTGCGCTTGATGCGTCCGTTCATCAATTCACTAAGCGCTGCCCCTGCTGCTTCGTTCGACAAATGCCCAATGTCGCTCAGAATCCGGCGCTTGGTGTTCCACGGATAACGCCCCATACGCAGCAATTCGACATCGTGATTCGCCTCCAGCACCAGCACGTCAGAATCAGAGATGGCATCGCGAACCTTGTCGCTCATGTACCCAAGATCCGTTGCAACAGAGAGCTTCTCACTGCCATCATCGAACGTATAACCGACTGGCTCAGCCGCATCATGCGAGATCCCGAAAGATTCCACGCGCAGTGACCCAAAATCATGCTTTTCACCCGTCTCAAATACCCTCCGGTTTTCCTCTGGAATCGCCCCAACCGACTTCTCCAGTGCCGCCCACGTATTCAGATTTGCGTAGATTGGTAAATTATATTTCCGAGACATCGCGCCTAGTCCTTTAATGTGATCGGAATGTTCATGTGTAACCAGAATTCCGTCCAGTTCTGCCCCAGAAATCTCCCTTTCCTGAAACAGTGCATCCAATCGCTTCGCACTAAGACCCGCATCAATCATGAGTGATGTACCCCCATGTTGTATGACCGTGGCATTACCTGTCGAACCGCTGGATAACACGGTAAAATATATCCCCATAACGCATTACTCCCCTGGTTTGTCTGTCTTGGGACTGAATACATCCCCGCTGATGCCCTGCACGTACAACACTTCGCCACTTTCCAGCACGAACCGCCATGCCGGCATCGCTACCTGTATATCTGAATTGAACAACTGGCCGTAGTAGCCCAGCTGAATATCTTTGACAATTGCATCATTTGGCAAAAAGTTCTCGATCAGCGTTCCCAGCGCCTTCGACGCCGGAAGTACCTGCTGATCGCTCTCCTCTGCGGTCGTAATCCGCACTGGAGTTTGACGGTAACCCGTTATTTTCTGGTCACTGTAGAATAGCTCCAGACTCACATTGAAGAGCGGCCATTTGCCATCCACCAGTGGGTGAAGTACAAAAGCTCCATCTTCGGCCATTAGCTGATCCAGCCGGTATGTGCCGATCTGTGGAATCTCTCGCTGTAAAGCATCTTCCAGCTCATTCTGCGAGAAGATCAACTTGCTATCTACAGGCTGTTCCAGTTCCATATCCACGCCAGCCTTGTCCTCTTCAATAAATTCATAGGACAACTTCGGCAGCTTCGGCGTTTCATTCGGAATCGGAGCCAGCACCTGAATGCCCTTCTCTTCCATCGCCTGCTGTGTATTGTCTGCCAGTGAGGTGAAGTCCAGATTGGCTCCGGCCGTCTCCCGCGCATCCATCCAGATCTGGTATCCCAGCACCAAATTGAGCAGCAGAAAGGCATAGATCAACACATTTTTTGCCCGTCCCCAATCCAAAACATCCACCTCCGTCCATTCGATAAAAGCAACTAATATCACACTGGCCCACTCCGCGGTCAGAACAACCTTCCGATCGCTGTTATCCCCAGATTTCCTGATTCCCTTTTCCTAAGGGAGAAATCCGGCGATAAAGGCGAACGCTTCGCTTCTCCAGCTTTTTTCTGCCCTCTCCGTTATCGTGTGACCTTACACCTCGCTCGGATATCGAATGACTCCATTACCTTACAACCCATCAAGAAACGGTGGTTTCCTCCCCATTACCAAAGCGAATAACCCATACCGGGATCAGCTTTAGTCCGTCCTCAATCGAAGAAGGGCGATAAGCTGGATATATGTCCACAACCTGGCGATTCTCACCTGCGACCTTTTTAATAAGAGCCTTCAGCTTGTCTCCGCCAGGCAATTTGACCGATTTCTTCGTCTCTGCACCTTCGTTCAAGTATTCCAGCGATCGTTCATAACTGGATACCGTCTCCTGCTGCATCTCCATGCTGATCGTGCCGAAGCGGAACTGCATGGAATCCATAATCGGATAGCTGCCGTAGTACTGTTGGAATTCGAGCCGTGTCTTGCTGTCCGCGTTCCCCAGCATCATACGTGACCGGCCTTTCCAGCCACCATGCTGATTCACAAAATCAACCGCAGACAACGCATCCTTCGCAGGATCGATCTGTCCTGCTGGCGGTGCTGCCGGATCAGTATAACTGATCCAGCGCTGTTCCTGTTTTACCTGTAGACTTCGTTTACTGTCCGTATAAATCTCAGACCCGTCTTTTTCCCGGATGTTCCGGGTCATGCTTGGATCGAAGAACAGACTGCGCTGCATCTGCTCAACAGTGAACTGACCTGTTGGCACATCGGCCTCAATTGTCTCCAGAGGTTCCGCCGGGATATAATAACCGCCATCCATCAAGGTATATGGCGTCCAGTTCGTACCGAAGTCAACATGCTGCTGCACGTCTTGTACGGTCAGGTCCGCCTGCGTTGCTTCGTATACCACGTCTCCCTTGGCGCTGAAGAACAGCGCATGGGCCTTCGTTTCATTTTTAGCTGTATAGATCGAGATGCGGTTAATCGTCTCCCCCTGGAATAAGGAATCCGTCCCGAGCCTCATCACCCGCTGCAACAATGCTACGGGAATACCTTCTTTGAACGATAGCTCAAACCCAGGGTTCTCCTTGCGAATCTGATCCCAGTTCACTGATTGCACGCTGCGACGCTGGAAATCATCGAACGTCCGCCCCTGTAACCTTGAATAGATCAACTGATAGAACGTATTGCCAGGGTAAAACACCGTATGTTTATCTTCACCCAGATGAATAATCATCTGATCGGGAAAGATCAATTCTTCAATATTGCGTTCCTGACCCATATTTTCCGTCTTCACATAGTTCGTCTCTGACGTGACAATGGAATCCCCGCCTCCGGGCAAACGGTAGATCAGAAAATAACTCTGAACCAGACTGGCTACAACAAGGGCAGCAAGCACCAGGGATTTAATCCGTTCCTTCACGGTGCTCACCCCCTTCCTCACGCATCGGCAGCGTGAACGTTACTGTCGTGCCCACGTCTACTTCAGACTCCAGAGAGATGCTGCCATCATGC
This sequence comes from Priestia sp. FSL H7-0729, assembly GCF_038005685.1. Taxonomy (NCBI): domain Bacteria; kingdom Bacillati; phylum Bacillota; class Bacilli; order Caryophanales; family Bacillaceae; genus Priestia; species Priestia sp. FSL H7-0729. The sequence goes on along the minus strand of NZ_JBBOTQ010000007.1, from coordinate 62,536 downwards.
GCCTTCACAATTTCCCGGGCAATGGACAGTCCTAGCCCTGTGCCTCCCATACTACGGGAACGAGCCTTGTCCACCCGATAAAACCGCTCAAAAATGCGATCCAGATCACGCTGTGGAATACCCATTCCCGTATCCGATACCGAGATGGCAAGTGTGTGTTCATCACTGCGTCTAGCCGCAATCGTAATGGTGCCGCCTTCCAATGTATATTTCAGCGCATTGGACACGACATTATCCAGCACCTGATCAATCTGGTCACGATCCAGTGGAACAGCCGGAATATCATTCTCCACAGACAGCACTGGCTGAATATCCTTCTGATGCATCTGGAATGAGAAACGATCGGTCACTTCCTCCAGCATTTCCAGAATGTCGGTTGGTTGTTTCCTCAGTAAAGCCTCTTTGGAATCAAGCCGCGACAGGTGCAGCAGATCCGTAACCAGCCTGATCATTCGCTCCGTCTCGTTCTGAATAACACCAACGAAACGACCAGCAAGCTGCGGGTCTTCCAGTGCACCGTCATCCAACGCTTCCGCGTAACTCTTAATCGTGGTCAGTGGTGTACGCAGTTCATGGGATACATTAGCCACGAATTCACGCCGGGATGCCTCAAGCTCTTCCTGTTCGGTAACGTCCTGAAGTACGGCAATGGTTCCCGTGATCCCCCGTTCACGCCGATGAACTGGTGTGAACGTCATGCGAATGACCACAGGCTCTTCTTGTCCTGCCGGTGCAATCTGAAGCAGCGTAGAACCTGTGAACCCACTCGCAAGAGCTTCCGCATCCTCCGGATCAATGCCGAGTAATATGGCAAAATGTCTTCCTTCAATATCCGCAGGATGCATACCCAGTATGCTGCTGGCACGACGGTTTACGAGAATGACTTTACCGTACTCATCCGTAGCTACCACACCATCACTCATATTGGTCAGAATGGAGGTCAACTTCTCCTTCTCCTCTTCATTCTGCGAGAGTGCATCCCGAAGCCTACTGGTCATATAGTTAAAAGCCCGACTGAGCTGCCCAATCTCATCCGTGCCAAATACAGGTGTCTGCTGATCAAAGTTACCTTCTGCGACTGCTGTCGCTCTCCGAGTCACTTCCTTAATCGGCTGTGTGATCGTATGGGACAGGATCACACCAAGTACCGCCGTTAACACTAAGGCAATCAGGATACCGGAGATAAAGATTTTGTTGATTCCCTCCATCGTGGAATACAGCTCATTCATGGATGCCGCGATGTAGACCGCGCCAATGATCTTGCCGCCGGACAGCACCGGCTTGGCGACGACTTTTTTGCGAACATTATCCTCGTCCACGATATATTCCTCATTATCCCGAATGCCTTGCAGTGCACGGCTGACGACGGTTTGGGTGTTTTTGCGCCCCACATAATCCGAATGTGAACTTAGCGAGGTCGTGAGTACCTTGCCGCTGGCATCCAGCACCTGAATCTCGGCACCGTTAATGTTGAACAGGTTGTTCACCAGCACACGCAGATTTTCCGTTTTGTCCTCGCCTGCCTCTGCTTCGCCACCTGCCATCGTCTCTCCTACGAGAACCGAAAGCATCTCCGCACGCGCCTGCAGATCTTCCGTAAAGTTACTCGTTAGCGAGTTCTTCATCGCGCTCACAAAATAAACGCCGATCAATTGCATCGCAATCAGAATCAGCAGTACATAGATAATAATCAATTTCGCCTGAATCGTTCGGAAGAACGAGAACCGCGCGAATCGGCCCATTATATCCCCACGCTTTTGGCACTGCGCACGAGATAACCGAGCCCGCGGCGTGTCAGAATCGTTTCCGGTTTGCTCGGATTCTCCTCAATCTTCTCACGCAGGCGACGGATCGTGACATCCACGGTACGTACATCGCCGAAATATTCATATCCCCATACCGCTTGCAGCAGATGTTCACGTGTCATAACCTTGCCGGAGTGCTTCGCCATATAATAGAGAAGTTCGTACTCACGGTGGGTCAGATCGAGCGGTTCCCCGCCTTTGTAAGCCGTATACATGTCCATATCAAATGCCAGATCGAATAGCCGCATGACCTGCTTTTCCTCATCTTCCGGCGCTTCTGCCGTAATCGCAAGTTTTTGCCGTCTGCGCATCTGTGCCTTCACCCGTGCAAGCAACTCACGCGTACTGAACGGCTTCGTCACGTAATCATCTGCACCCAGTTCCAGCCCGAGCACCTTGTCGATCTCGCCATCCTTGGCGGTAAGCATAATGATTGGCATCTCCAGATGAGCACGCACCTCACGACATACATCCATACCATCCTTGCCCGGGAGCATCAGATCCAGCAGCATCAGATCCGGCTTCTCGGATAATGCCAGTTCAACCGCACGAATGCCATCAAATGCACAGATGACCTCGTATCCCTCTTTTTCCAAATTAAACTTCAGAATGTCCGCGATGGGCTGTTCATCGTCCACCACCAAAATCTTCCCCTGCATCGGCTGAATTCACCCCTATATCCTGCTTAATCCGCATTAGCGTCTATATCTCTTCTATATTCAGCTTGTACCAAAGCCTCATTGATTGATTCCTCTATATAAGTTGAATTAAAGATTATTTACAATAACACTACGATTACAGAATAACCTTCCAATCGCTGTTACCCCCAGATTTTTTCAATTCCCTTTTCTAAAGGGGAAAATCCGGGGATAAAGGCGAACGCTTCGCTTTTTCAGGTTTTTTCTGTCCTCTCCGTTAACGTGTAAATGATTAATTCAACTTATATGCTTGTTGCTTATACTATATAGTTTAACATACCTGAAGCACCGTCACATCCCGATCCGAGGCTTGAAAGGTCTTTCATTTGAAAATTTTTTACAGCAGCAAAAAACAAGGCCGGCATCATAGCCAACCTTGCTTTCCTTAAGCTCTATTAGTTCAGATACGTTAACGGATTTTCTACCGTTCCATTCTTAATAATCTCAAAATGCAGATGTGTTCCGGTCGAACGACCCGTGTTGCCCATAACGCCGATACTCTCGCCTTTTTCAACCACTTGTCCAACCTTAACGCCAATGCTGTCCAAATGTCCATACAGTGTTTCGTACCCGTTACGGTGGTTAATAATGATGACATTACCATAACCGCTTTTCTGTCCTGCAAAAGTAATTACACCCTCGTCAGACGCTTTCACATCGCGGTTACCTACCAGATCGACACCTTTGTGCTGGCGACCCCAACGTTGTCCAAAGCTGCTGCTCATCGTTGCATTGGATACCGGCCAAGCAAACTCACCAGTACCCTCACCAACGACTTTTGTTCCGCTAAGGACCACTTCAGTTACAGCTGCTTTAATCACTTCCTGACCAAGCCACTCTTCCTGAATCACTTCACCATTTTCTTTGGTTATGCGGTACTGCATGCTTTTCAAGCCGCTTTGTCCTGGGCGCACGACTTTTGTGGTACCTGCTTTCAACTCAGCACTTTTGCGCACTTCTACTTGCGGTTTGATCTCAATCTGCTCAACAACCTGCTCAACCGATTTAACGGTTATCGCCGGTTTCGGAACGGTCAGGGTCAGTTCGTCTCCGATTTGAAGCGACGTTTCCTTGATGCCCGGATTGTGCTGGCGAATCTCGCTTTGTGTAATTTCATACTTGGCAGCGATCGACGAGATTGTATCTCCTTCACGAACCACATAAGTTACAGGCGCGTCTTTACCAACGGTTAATGCTTTAACCGCCTCGGACACATCCCATATTTTGTTTGGATCAGCCTTCACCACATCCGTCGCTACATCTTCCTTGATGCCTACCGACTTCAGGGTTGTACTTGGTCCCTCGTCTTTCTTCGAGGAATTAGCCGATACCGACTTCGTCTTCAGCGAACTTCGCACAGCCGATGCCGATATGTATTTGCTTTGCACTTGTTCCAGAATTGCATCAGCTGTTGCCTGATCCTTCACAATACCAATGACTTCACCGTCCACCTTGAGCTCCACACCCTTAGCATAGGCTGTCAGCATGTTGCCCAGTTTGTCCAGCGTCTCGTCACTGTTCACTTCAGGTTTGTACGCTCTTACTGTTTCGGTTGTGATGCCATCCGTGTTCAGCACCATCTCTGCATCCGGATATTTATGTTGATATTCCTCGGTTTTGTCTGTAAATAGTTGTTGTAATTGTGCTTCATCTGCAATGGTACCAATCTCGCTACCTTTAACCATTACTTTATAATACGGCACCGTGTTTGCAGTAACATATTGTTTACCTGCGAACCCGAGCGATGCTGCGATGAATACACCACATGCTGCTGTAATGATCCATTTGCGCGAGGCCAGAACGCGCTTCTTATTCACACTGAAGGTGGACATGCTCATGTTGTTTTTGTCTTCGGCCGTCCGGTGTTCCCCGGATTGTTCGTGTACCCGGTTTTTGCCCGGTTGGCGTATGCCTCTGAAACCTTTCATGATTCTCTCCTTTTCAGCACTTCTCAGTTCGCATTTCTGTCAAGACATCACCCATCGTGTCTGTCCCATGCTCGTTGATACTTGTATTGGGTGTCCGCAAAATCAGGACTTTAGCTGCGTACGTAAAAGTGTCAAAATTTTAACCTTTTATCACACCCGTATACTTTAACACAGGTTTTACACTCATTTCAACTCTACACGTCACAGCGCAAAGCCACGCCACGCTTGGTTTCCCTGAATTATCCATAAGATAGTATGGCTGATTCAACATCCATTATGCCTCAATACCCGCGATATGATGTACTTTTGTTTGGCGTTTAAGACTAGGTTCTAAGACCCAGTGAAATATGCTTTGTTTTTCATAAAAATACAAATAAAAATCCCTCACCAGATCAACTCTGATAAGGGATTACGTAAACAAATCGGTTTATCGTTTATTTTAAACTGGATTTCATCTCATGCCATAATAGAAAGTTAACTTTCATATCTCTATTCTTTGACTGCAAGAATTAAAAATCGCTTCTGCTGCACTTCCCAAAATCCATTGTGTTCCATCTCCATATGAATCTCCATTAATTGCTCACGGAAAAGTTGTTCCTTAAAATCAGGTACTTGCCACGGGATGGTCTTCAGATAATAGACCAGTGCTCCTATATCATAGAAACGTTGCGCGGGGGCAGCTTCGCGTTGCTCCAGAATACGGAATCCAGACTGTTCCAGCTGAATAACAGCACTTTCCAGCTCCCATCCAGCGTAATCCGCTGGCATAGGAATGCCGAGCCGATCATTAATTTGCCTGCAATCTGACCAACCTACCTGTTGAGTTAGAAACAGTCCACCTGCCGTTAAAATCCGCCTAACTTCCTGCTCTTCATACGACTCATGCCGATTAAGAATCAGATCGAATTCCTCGTCTTCGAAAGGAAGTTGCGAATCATCAGTCACGGGAAGCACTTTTACGCCTAACGGTTGTAAACGTTCCTCTGCAAGCGTTATATTCGGGAGATAGCCCTCGGTCGCACATGTGTATGGAGGAAGTGGAAGGAGCCTGGACAGCATTTCTCCTCCGCCAGTCCCCATGTCAAGCATTCGTTCTGCCTGACTCAACAATCTGCGGGCCATCGTTCCATATGACCAAGGCAGCATTCCGCTCTGAAGTCGCTCGCTTCCTGTTACATAGCTAAAATCCCAGCCACTAAACGGCCGTTCCGCCTCTTGCATGCCTTGCTCATATCGCGCATTCATCGCCTCGGTAAACGCTTCTACTGACATTTCTGAATTAGTATGATAAAAGTTCATGTTCAATAAAACCTCCAATTCGTGTATTCATAAACACAAGTCCATCGTATCTCTTGAATGCACATATGAATGGAGGTCCACGAATTGGACTGGAGGTTTCTGCAATATTGCCTGAACGTTTTTATATGTCGTGTTCTTTACCTTTATATTTCATGCCATCTTCCCTCCTACTTAGGCTAATAAAATAAACATAAGCACTCTTTGCTCCTAAACGGAATACTTCACTATCTAATTATTCCTGTGTATAATTCCCAGTATTTATTTAAATTAGATTATATTCAATCGTCATCTTGATGTCCATTACATTATGAATCAGGCAATGCCCAACCAGAGCACGCCTGCTTACCTTCCAATCTTATTCTGTTTGTAGTACTTCCATCAGGTTGTCGTACTCTTCACTGGTCAGGTACTTCGAGATCACCTGTTCAATCTCACGTAGTTCCTGTTCCGTTAGGCCACCTTCCATGGCGCCTGAGATCTGCTGCATTTCTTTTTGCGGCAGCTTATTCATGAGCAAGCTGAAGATTTTTTCTTTCTCCTCTGCGGGCAGTTTGTCCTTGGCTCCTGTGATGTCATCCGGTGATACAACAATGGCATCATTGCCTGAGGAAGCACCGCCGCTAGCCGCTCCGGTTCCGTTCCCCGAAGCTGAACCGCTTCCCTGGGCTGTTCCTGCCTCATTGCCCGTGCCTGTATCCGTCCCATTGCCTGTACTTGCGCCTGAATTTGATCCTACGGTCGTATCTGTACCTGAATTTTCACCTGCGCCCTCGCCCGAGCCATTCCCTTGAGACGCATCGCTGCCTGTCTCTACGCCAGATTCACCGCTCTCTGTCCCATTGCCCATAACTGAAACAGCATCTTCTGGAACCTGCTCTTCGTCCGCTCCTGTCGGCTGATCTGTCGTTCCATTTCCCGATTTATTCCCCTCACTGGTTTTACCACCCAAGGCACCCTGGAACATGGCGGTTAACCCCATGGGTTGACCTTCCCACTGAATATTGAAACTCGCGAGTAGCGACTTCGCATATGACTGTACAATTAATCCGGTCGTAAGCAGTGTCAGTGAACTGACCAGCAACACGGTTAGCACGATTTTGACAAACCACACAAGCAACTTCATTCCGGTTCTCTCCCTCCGATTATCCCACCCGTCTAGCATGTGCATGTCGGGGTCTGTGACTCTACTGTTAACCAGTATTGACGGAAATCTCGGGATTATATCCGAAAAACATACAAAAAACCTCCAATCATCGCTATAAAAGCAACAACTGGAGGCTATACTGCCCGAATCGGCAAAGTATTCTATTGTATAATTCAAGAAAAAATCTCTCTATTTTTTCAATTACTCGTAGATTGGGAGAACTTGATTCGTTTGCTCACGGTTACGACCAACAGAGAAGATGGCGATTGGAATGCCTGTCAGTTCGGAAACACGTTTTACATAATTCTGTGTGTTTACTGGCAGGTCTTCAAGTTTCTTCGCTCCAGTGATATCTTCACTCCAGCCTGGCATCTCTTCATATACCGCTTCACATTCAGCCAACATTTTGAGGCTTGCCGGATAGTGTGTGATGATCTCGCCGCGGAATTTGTATCCTGTGCAGATTTTTACGGTTTCCAGACCTGTCATTACGTCCAGAGAGTTCAGGGACAGACCTGTAATTCCACTAACCCGACGCGCGTGGCGAACAACAACACTATCGAACCAACCCACACGACGTGGACGTCCAGTTACCGTACCGTACTCATGTCCCGTCTCACGGATTTGGTCGCCGATTGCATCATGCAATTCTGTAGGGAATGGGCCATCTCCTACACGAGTTGTGTAGGCTTTGGCTACCCCAATAACTTGCTGGATACGAGCCGGGCCTACGCCAGAACCGATACATACGCCACCTGCGGACGGATTGGATGATGTAACAAATGGATAAGTTCCTTGATCCAGATCCAACATAACGCCTTGTGCACCTTCGAACAATACTTTTTTGTTCTCATCAATATACTCGTTCAGAACAACGGATGTATCACGTACGTAAGGACGCAGAATTTCTGCATATCCGAGGTAATCTTGCAGAATCTCTTCCACATCAACAGGCTGACCGCCGTAGACTTGCTCGATGACACGGTTTTTTTCTTTGACCAGGTGACGCAGTTTCAGTTCGAAATCTTCAGCATCAAGCAGGTCAACCATCCGAATACCAATACGAGCTGATTTGTCCATGTAACATGGGCCAATTCCTTTGCCAGTCGTACCAATTTTGTTCGGGCCTTTGCTCTCTTCTTCCAGTGCATCCAATACCATGTGATATGGCAGGATAATATGTGCACGCTCACTGATAGACAGGTTCTTCGTTGTGAAATCATTGTCATGAATATAGTTAATTTCTTCGATGAGTGCCTTCGGGTTGATAACCATTCCGTTACCAATGACACACGCTTTATCCGTGTAGAAAATCCCTGATGGAATCATCGTCAGTTTATATTTTTTGTTATCAATCAGAATTGTATGACCCGCATTGTTACCACCTTGATAACGAGCCACCACATCAGCGCTCTCCGCCAAATAATCCGTGATCTTACCTTTTCCTTCGTCTCCCCATTGCGTTCCCACTACAACTACCGTTGACATAGTTAACATTCCTCCGTGGGTGCCTTGCGCACCTTTGTATTGGTCTGTCCGTCCTCTATCCCGGCAGGCATGTTACGCAATAGACCGACTGAGAAGCGTGCTAACGGACAGTAAAAATGTCCTTCCGTTACATTCAAGGGAAGGTTTGCGCTGCTTTAACGCAGCAATATTAGTGTACCAGTACCCTTTTTCAAAGTCAAATCAAATGGCGAACAATTAGATATAGTACAACCGTAATGTTCGGGAATTGCCCACTATTTCGACACAAAAAACCGGAGACTTCAGCCCAAGCTTGCTTGACTGCTATCACCGGTTCAAGGATACCCATTTCAAAGTGAATCTATATCTGGTATTTATAACACATGTTTGAGTTCAGTTGCTCTAATAGTTGATCTTCGGGACAGACGAGTTTGCTTCCTGATCGGAGCCGTCAGCACCTGCCCGTTACATCGCGAAGGCATCATTATGTGCCCTCTCGTAATTGACGAATTTATTAAAGTTTTTCAGGAAGACCAGTTCTACCGTACCTACCGGACCGTTACGCTGTTTGGCGATAATGATCTCGATAATATTTTTCTTCTCGGTATCCTGATTATAGTAGTCATCCCGATACAGGAACGCTACGATGTCGGCATCTTGCTCGATCGAACCCGATTCCCGCAAGTCACTCATCATCGGACGTTTATCCTGACGTTGCTCTACACCCCGGCTGAGCTGAGACAAGGCGATCACTGGAACTTCCAGTTCCCGGCCAATCTGCTTCAGTGTACGTGAGATCTCGGATACCTCTTGTTGACGGTTCTCCCCGGCTTTACCGCGTCCACTAATCAATTGGAGGTAGTCAATCAGAATCATACCCAGACCTTTCTCCTTCTTCAGACGACGGCATTTGGCACGAATATCGGCTACCGTAATACCAGGTGTGTCATCGATATAGATATTGGCTTCGTTGAGAGCTGCAATACCCATCGTCAACTTCTGCCAATCTTCATCCCCTTTGAATTCCCCTGTACGAAGAACTCCGGCGTCCAGGTTGGCTTCCGCACAGATCATCCGTTGTACGAGCTGTGCAGCCGACATCTCCAGACTGAAGATGGCTACCGTTTCTTGCGCCCGGATACCTACATTCTGAGCGATATTCAAGGCAAAGGCCGTCTTACCTACGGATGGACGCGCCGCTACAATGATCAAGTCACTGCGTTGGAAGCCGGCAGTCATCTTGTCCAGATCGATGAAGCCGGAAGGGATGCCCGTTGTTGTTCCCCGGTTCTGATGCAGCGTTTCGACTTTATCGAACACTTCCATCAATACGTCCTGAATGGCTATAAAACCACTACTGGAGCGACGATTGGAAATCTCCAGAATGCGACGTTCAGCTTCTCCGAGCATAGCTGCAACATCTTCGCCGCCTGTATAGCCTTCGCTTACGATCTGTGTAGCCGTACGAATCAGACGACGCAGCATCGATTTCTCTTCAATAATCTGAGCGTAATAGTCTACGTTCGCGGCTGTAGGTACACCGTGGGCCAGCTTAGCCAGATAACTAACGCCGCCGATGTCCTCCAGCTCACCTTTATCCTTCAGAAGCGAAGTCAGTGTCACGAGGTCAATCGGTTGATTCCCCTCACCCAGCTGAATCATCGCTTCGAAAATTAATTGATGGGGCTTATCGTAGAAATCCTCGGTTTGCACCCGTTCCATCGCTGTAATCAGGGCCTCGCCCTGCAACAGGATTGCACCCAGCACGGCCTGTTCGGCTTCCAGGTTCTGCGGGGGAATCCGGTCGAATAACATTTCGCCGCCCATCTTACTCTTCCGTTACCTGTACCTTCAAGGTTGCCTTCACTTCAGGGTGAACCTTGACAGTTACTTGTGTTACGCCGAGTGTACGAATAGGCTCGTCCAGCTCAATTTTGCGTTTGTCTACTTTCAGACCCTTTTTAGACAAAGCTTCAGCGATCTGTTTGCTGGTAATGGCACCGAACAGACGACCACCTTCGCCGGATTTGGCTTTCAGTTCAGTCACTTCTGCTTCCAGCTTCTTCGCGAGAGCTTCCGCTTCGGCTTTCTCTTCCTGTTTGAGTCTTTCTTCAGCCGCCTTCTGGTTGTCCAGTGTCTTCATGTTACCATCCGTTGCCAGACGTGCGATTCCCCGTGGCAGTAAGAAGTTCTGTGCGTAGCCCTCAGATACTTCTTTCACTTGCCCTTTCTTGCCTTGACCCTTCATATCTTTTATAAAAATGACTTTCATTCGAACAGCCCCTCTTCCTTTTCGATTTCAGCCAGTACGTTCGTCAGCCGTTTTTCTGCCTCTCCAAGCGTTCCTTCAAGCTGCACGGCAGCATTCGTCAAATGTCCGCCACCGCCCAGTCGTTCCATGACAACCTGAACATTCATGCGCCCCAGCGATCTCGCGCTGATGCCAATCAGTCCATCCGGACGCTCACTAATTACAAATGAAGCGACCACGTCAGTCATGTTCAGCAATGTGTCCGCCACTTGGGCGATCATCATCTGTGAGATCTTGTTACCAGGGTCCGTGACCGCCAGCGCAATGTTCCCATATACCATTTTAGCATGCTTTATGATTTCTGCCTTAGCAATATATTCTGACAGATCCTCTTTCATCAACCGCTGGACCATAATTGTGTCCGCACCGCTACGGCGCAGGAAGCCTGCCGCTTCGAACGTTCTGGAACCGGTGTGCAATGCAAAGTGCTTCGTATCCATCGTGATTCCGGCAAGTAAAGCCGTTGCTTCAAGCGGAGTGAATTGTACCTTGTCATGAATGTATTGCAAGAGCTCCGTTACCAGTTCCGCAGCCGAAGATGCGTAAGGCTCCAGATAGATCAACACAGCATCATTGATGAACTCCTCACCCCGACGATGGTGATCCACAACGACAACACGGGTTGCAGACTGTACCAGTTTCGGTTCCATGGTCATAGAGGCCTTGTGAGTATCCACCACAACCAGTAGCGTGTGCTCTGTCATCATCTGGGTTGCTTGTTCCGGTGACACAAATGCCTTGGACAACTTCTCGTCCTTGTTCACTTGCTCCATCATCCGTTCAATCGCTGGATTAATTCCATCCAGAACAATGCGTGCTTCCACATTGTACAGACTCGCCGCTTTCCATACCCCGATGGATGCACCGATTGCGTCCATATCTGGAATTTTGTGCCCCATGATGAGCACTCGATCGCTCTCCTGCATCAGATCACGCAGCGCGTGCGCAATAACGCGCGCTCTGACTCGTGTCCGTTTCTCCACGGCGTTGGACTTGCCACCATAGAAAGACAGACGTTGCCCCGATTTTACAGCGGCCTGGTCGCCACCGCGCCCAAGTGCCATGTCCAGGCTGGACTGAGCCAGTTCTCCCATCTCGCTGATGCTATCCGAACCAAACGCCAGTCCTACACTGAGAGTCATTGGCACTTTGAGGTCAGCCGTCATCTCCCGAACTTCATCCAAAATGACAAATCGGCTCTGCTCCAGTTCCTGCAAAGACTTATGATTCAGCATCAACAGATAACGATCCGAAGACAGCCGGCGCAGGTACACTTCGTACTGCTTGGCCCACGACGTAATCTCACTAGTCACACGGGCGATCAGCGCTGTACGCTGCTGGTCATCCATGCCCTGAGCAGCCTCGTCCAGATTATCCAGAACGAGAATACCCAAGGCAAGACGTTCATTTTCATATTTATCACGAAGAATGGCTAGCTCCGTAATTTCGTATACATATACATACCGCTCCTGCGGGTTATGAATAACTCCATAATGCCGATCATCCAACTGGAATTCATCATGGAACTCCCTGGATGAAGGTTCCTTGGCCCCATCCTTCTTCTCTTTAGGCTGAGGAAGTTTGGGAAACAAATTAAGTAACGGATTACCCACCATTGTCTTCTCCTGGAACATCTCCGCAACGAAGCGATTATGCCACTCTACCGTACGATCTTCGCTGTACAGCACAATTCCGAATGGAAGCATGCTGACCGCTTCCCCCTCCATCCGTTTGATCCGAATGGACAGGCCATTAATGTAGTCGTTAAGCTCACGGCGGAACGCGAGCTCCGCCTTAATCATGACGATTCCCAGCGCCGAAGCCAGTATCAGACTAATCAAACCAAGCGTCCAGTTATAAATGGTAACGAACATAACAAGCAACAGCAGCAGTATGAACGCCCATACGGTATAGTAGCCGTGCCAGCGTTTCTTCAGAAATTTAGGCAAGACTCATCACCCTATCGTTTTGATTTCGATATTGCCTCACGAAGCGGGAACGCCAGATCGATAATCCCGATAATCCGAAGCGGACCAATGAAGAATACCGCTGCCGCCAGGAAATAGGGTATAACCGGATTCCATTTCTTAGTATGTGAGAGAAAGAAGAAGAAACCGATCGCTTGAATCATGAAGCCCAGATTGATCAACGGCGACAGATTCATGGCAATCATGGTCCAGTATGTTCCATCACTTTGTCTGGAGATCACTTCGATCAACAGTGCAAGGAAATAATACCAGATTAACGCACGCGGCATACGCCACTCTCTCGCTGGTGGAAGCTTCGATACCACCACACCCATCACATTCAGAATCGGACGTGCAATGGCGTGCGTAATGAAGGCCATGACCATCGATGTGACAACGAGAGCAAACGGAATCATAAGCTGCGTTTGTTTGGCGACATCCTCGGTCATCTCCGGTGTCCACGCAAACCCGTTGATCATCTGATTAGATGAATTCGTTAACGGTTCAATGGTCAATTTGACTACATCTTCAATATAACTGGACAGGTCGAATTGGAAAATAACACTGCCGACCAAGAGCAACAACAAGTATTCTGCCAACATCATGCCACTTCCCGCCATCAGCGCAAACAGGGCCGATTTGCGTGTTTTGTACGCGTGACCCATAACGATCGCAGGCAGGGTAAAGATGAGCAATAGTAACAGATAGATGGGGTGGAATACGACCAAAATAACAGCTACAGGCACGAGATGCCATATAAATGATTTTAAAGACAATGAAGCATACAAAATAACTCCCGGAATCATCATAAAAAATATGGCAAGTACCGATAAAGGAGTTAACAGCGAAAGTAGCAAGAGCAGATAGACTGCGCTCCAAACAGCTGATTTAAAGCTAAATTTCAACAAATTCACCTCTTACGCATATGATCTTCTAGCGCGGAAATATCCTGGTACCAGTCTTCAAGCTGGTGACCTTCCTGTTTATGCTTTTTCAACTTCTCAACTAGCAGTGCATCCAGATCCTTGAAAGGAATACCGAGCCTGCGGCCCAATATGTAACTACTCATAATCAAACTGGCAAGACTGTCCCCGATTCGAGTTGTACTGCCTTCCCATAACGCCTTGAATAATCGGGATACCTGATCAAGCACTTCGGTTTTCAGCCATTCAATCACTTTAGCTCGTTTGGCTACATCCAGTTCTTTAGGCATATTGGCGAAAGTCACTCCCCCGAAAAAGCTTTATTCTCGATTATAGCATAAAAAGAGGGCCCGCAAAATTACCCCAAAAAGCGGAGAAATTCTCCGAAACTGATGTCAGGTACTTATGCGGAGTCCTCCGTACATCCTATTGAACTTTATATTTTGTGAAAAGCTTCGAATGCGCCCTTGATTCAAGACTTCTTAAGTTTAACATGATACCGGGCGGCTGTGATTATCCCTAATGACACAATAATGTTTAAATTCCGTACAGCTTCACTTGGCCTTGATCGATTCTTTGGCTACAATGCCCTCGCAGTACTCAATAATCTGACTCCGTCTGACAATACCAATGAAACGCTCCATGTCATCGACCACAGGAACAAAGTTCTGAACTTTAGCCAGATTAATCAGGTCTTCCATGTTGGCATCAATGGACACAGGTTTAATATCTAAGCGAAGTGGAACGTCTTTGAGCAAGAACTTTGAAGCGTTTTCAAATGTAATCTTTCCCTCGGCATTCTTCATATACCACAGTAAGTCGCCTTCGGTAACCGTACCAATATATTTGCCCTCTTTATTCAAAATGGGCACCGCCGTAAAACGATGATACTCCATCCGTTCCAACGTTTGCCGCAGCGTAGAATCCGACGTCACACACGTAACCTCTTGTTTGGGTAGCAGAAAAAATGCGATGTTCATACCCTTGTGTATCCTCCTTATGAATTTCTTCGTTCAACTTATCTCGCTCAACTTATATTATACGAATCAGAACGCAGGATGTTCCAAAAGGATCTTCGTTCTCGCTACAAAGAAAAAAACAGCAGCCCGCGAATAAACGTACTGCTGATTGTGGTCTACAACACATCATCGGTATGGAATTGGTTATTCAATCTTTTGTCGGTCAGGGATCATTACTTCACCAGCTGGGGTGGATTGATCCATCCAGTTGTTAATCAGCTCTTTGGCATATTGGACATCTTTCTCGTCAGCCTGACCATAATAGATACCATCTTTTTTCATCCCGTCACCAAGAATGGTGAAGCTTGAAATCTGCGGTTTCTCCTGAGTAAGCACCTGTTTAGCCAGGTCAATAATGAAAGAAGCTCTCATATCCGTCTGGAAGCTGTCTCCCATAATCTGAATCAATTCCGGAATTTTGGCGATTTGATTCAAGTTCAGCATCTCGTTCGCCATCGCATTGAGGAAGATCTGCTGCCGCTTGGTACGATTAAAATCGCTATCCTCACGATATCTTACATAATACAATGCGTCCTGGCCATCATAGATCGGCTTACCGCCTTCAATAGTGAATTGAACATGATTCGGGTTCTTGTTCACAATGTCCTCATCAATGGGCAGTTTTACACCACCAAGCGCATCAACCACTTTTTTGATTCCGTCAAAGTTGATCGTTGCATAATAACCTACATCAGCATCAAGGAATTTCTCCACCGTATTGATGGACATATTCTCCCCACCAAAAGCATAGGCATGCGCCAGCTTATCATAATCATCTACGCCGTCCTTGTTTGCATCCCGTCCCACAATCTGCACATACGTATCACGTGGAATGGATACCAGAAGTACACGGGATTCCTTGGGACGTACTACAGCATAGATGACGGTATCCGAACGTCCACGCGTCTTCTCATAGGCGCGTTTGTCCGAACCCAGCAGTAATACGGAGAAAGGTTCCTTACGATACACCGTTGGATCCGGCGTATTATTTCCTTCTTGTGGTACATAAGAGCGGGATAGCTGCTCTTCTACCGAACCGGCGAGAAACAGATCAAATGCCGCTACAGCCAGCTGTTGACGGAACAAATAACCTCCGATTAACAAAACAACAAGTGAAACAAGCGTTATATATAGGCCTTTTCTTCTTTTCTTCTTCTTATCTTTAGTTCTGCTTTTCATCCATCGATTCCTTCTTCACTATGAAAATGATAATCCATAATACCAATTAAACGCCTGGGATGCCTTGTGACTCGGTGTTCTCTGAAGTTTTCTCTCTTTGGAATCAAGACACCGCTTACGCTCGTTCTATTGTAATCATTGCGGGGGCAAGAAAAGTTACAATCCGGTTAAATTGAAAAGAACAGTGATTCCTTTTTGAGTTACAAAAAGTACACTGTTCTCTTCATTTCCACACGATATCTTATTAATTCGAGGATACACTTTTCACATGATGACCCTTCTCTTTATGACGCAGACGTCCCGTTATAAGCGCAGCCACCAGCGTAAGCACGCTGAATACGACCGCAGACCAGAAAAGCCCATTGTAACCCTGCCCTGTCGTTTGATGCACTGCTTGGAGCAATACATCACGGATCCCTTCATCAGGGATTTGGTTAAGACCTGCTGTCAGACCTGATACATCACTCCCGGATGCACCCGAAGCATATTGCTCCAGCATCTCAGGCGGCACCTGAATTCCTTTGTCAGCAAACCCCGTCTGAATATTGGACCCCAGATTAATGAAAGAACGTGCCAGGAATCCGGCAAAAATCGTAGGTGCAATAGCCATCGCCATCTGGCGGAATAACGAGCTGGTCGCTACCGCGATACCTTTGTTGTTCTCTCCCGCCTGTTCGGTGACAAGTACGTTAACTGGCGCACCAAGCATCATGCCAAAACCGATACCTACGAGCGTACTCGCGATGACAAATTGCCAGATATGCTCCACCCACAGTGGGAACAGCAGAAATCCAATGGCAGATAATATCCCCGCAACCGATAACGTCCAGATTGGCCCTTTGCGGTCAACGAGGTAACCACCTCCACCCGCCCCTATGCCGGATGCCAGCGCGAGCGGAGTAAACCAGTATCCTGAAGCCGTATTGGATACGCCGAGATACTGTTCAACAAAACCGGGAATAAAGATCACCGAGGCCAGAATGGCTCCGGAGAAAAAGGCGATCAGCAGCGTCCAGCGAAAGGACGCGATACCCAGAAGCTGTGTCGATACAACAGGTTCACGTTCGGATCCTTCCAGTCTTTTTTCCATGAAGTAAAAAAGTACCAGAATGATCACACCTGCCAAGAAGAAACCGTAGAACATTGGTGACCCCAGGCTTTGAAGCATGTTCACACCATCCAGATTGCTGAAGCTATACATTAAACTGAGTACACCTAGTGTCAGGACAGCGATACCGCTCCAGTCCACTGCTGCACGGTTCAGTTCTTGCTCTTCATGAATAAATCGAATACCTGCAATGAATAGCAAAATGGCGATAGGCACGTTAATCAGGAACAACCAATGCCAGTTGCCCGTAATGTCCAGTATGAAAGCACCAACATTGGGCCCCAAAATGGCGGCAACACCATTCATACCTCCGAGCAGACCCAGGGCAGTACCTTGACGCTCCACGGGGAACTTGCTTAATACGTACGAGCTGGCAATGATAAATATCCCCCCACCGCCCAAAGCTTGAATGACACGAGCGATCAGGAAGAAGGTAAACGAAGTACTAAGCGCAACGAGTAGGGACCCGATGCCAAACAACGCCACTTCAATCAAAAACAGTTTCTTGCGACCATAACGGTCCGATAGTTTACCTGCAATAGGAACACTCACTGCAAGCCCTAGTGTGTAGAGCGTAATTGTCCACGCCCCCCACGTTGGCGACACACCAAATGATGCATTCAAGGTGGTCAGTGAAGAGGTGATGATTCCGTTATCCAATGCAGCCATAAACACCCCTATGGCAAATAGGATTAACGGCCATTTCATTTGCTTTTGCATCACATGTTACCTCCCGATAAGATCTTAAATTCAGTATCGTACAGTTGGTCTGGTACATATATATTAAACCGAATTGAATAATAATGACTCACTGGTCATTTTAAAACAAAAGAAATCCATATGTCAATTTAATAATATGGCTATTGGGTTCATTTTGCCTCTAATTCGATAAAATAAAGCTGTCCCACAGATTCGGCCGAACCTGCGGGACAGTCCTCATGTCTAACGTATTATGGCTGCATCAGATGACGATTCAGGAATTTCTCAATCGCACGGTACAGATCAAGCTGATTCTCCACGTTTGCGAAGCCATGACCCTCATTGGTCTTTAACATATAGGGTACATCGACTCCACGCTTGCGTAAGGCTTCAACGATCTGGTCTGACTCAGCTTGTTTGACACGTGGATCATTAGCGCCCTGAACCACGAATAATGGAGCCTTCATCTGATCGATGTGGAAGAGCGGTGATATCGCCGTTAACAGTTCCTTGTCTTTCTCAGGATCTCCCACACGTTCATAGAACATACTGCGCTCTGACTCCCAATAAGGAGGTAAGGAATCCAGAAGGGTGAAGATGTTGGAAGGTCCAACATAGCTAATGCCCGCAGCATAGACCTCCGGTGTGAATGCCAGTCCTGCCAGAGCGGCATATCCACCGTAAGATCCTCCATATATGGCTACACGTTTTGGATCAATCGTCCCCTCTTCAACCAGCCAGTTTACACCGTCTGTGAGGTCGTTCTGCATGGCTTTGCCCCACTCTTTATTACCTGCATTCAGGAATTCTTTTCCGTATCCCGTGGAACCCCGAAAATTCACCTGTAGAACGGCATAGCCGCGACTTGCAAGGAATTGTATCTCAGGGTTAAAGCCCCATGAGTCACGAGCCCAAGGACCCCCATGTGGAACTACAACCAATGGCAAGTCGGAAGCCTCTGCTCCAGCTCCTTGAGGCAGTGTCAGATAACCATGAAGAGTTAAACCATCGCGTGACTTATACGTAATGGGCTTCATCTCCGACATTTGACTCTCATCAATCCATGGTGCGGCATCAGCCAGCTTATCAAGTTTGCCTGTTTTGGAATCATAGAAATAGTACGTGCCCATCGTTTTATCACTATACGCTACGAACAATACCTGGCCTTCCTCGCTTGCATTGCTGATGCTAACTTCCTTGCCTGGCACTTTCGCTTTAATGTCCTGCATTAACGCTTTGAACTCTTGATCAAAGAATTCATAGTTCACTTTATCAGTCTCATATACAGCAGCAAGAATCGTACCTTTTTCTTTGGAAGGAATGAAGTTGCTTACATCCACATCTTTATTTTCATAGATGGTCTTGGTTACCTTCTTGTTGCTTGGGCTGTACTCGACAATCGCCGTTTTATCTCGCTCCAAGTTGGATATGGCATAGATGTTTTTGTTATCATACGTGAACATGACTGGCGCAAAAGTTTCCCCGAGTTCCGTGGTCAGTATGGTCTCGAATTTCTGATCCTCTGACTCTCGATACAGTAACGAAGACACATTCCCATCACTGGATACAGCAACACGGATTTTCCCCTCATGGTCTGTCAGCCAGCCCGTAATATTACCCGGGTTCTCTGCGGCAAGTACAGCCTCCCCTGTCTTGATGTTAATCCGATACACATCGAAGATACGTGGATCACGCTTGTTCATACCCACCAGAATCTCGTCCGGGATATTCTCAAGCGGGTCTACCAGAATGGCTCTTGTGTTAGGATACGGCGTCAGATCCTTGCTGTTCTTGCCATCGATATCCGTGACATATATATGGTAATTTTCATCGCCTGCCTTATCTTGTACATAGAGCAGTTTTTCATTGGTTGCCCACGCAAATCCTGCAATATTTCGTTCAGTTTCGCTCGTAATCCGTACAGGCTTGTCCTGACCGTTCGCAGTAACTACAATATTCATGCGGTTGTTCCATGGCTCCAGGTAAGCAAGATGTTTACCGTCCGGCGACATCTGGAACCCTGCTTGAGCAGGCTGTTTGAAGAAGTCCTCCAGAGGAGTAAGACCATCCGATTTCACATTGAGTCCAAGCGCCAGATACAGTGCATCAGCGAATTCCCCATGGGTGACTGATTGTTTGGCGTTAAATGCGCTACCTTCGATAATAAAATGCTGTTTCACCCGCGCAGCGTCATCCGCATGCACTGCTGGAATCTGATCGGCATCACTGTATACGACCTGGATTCCATTATCCTTCAACTCAAATGCACGTGTGAACAACGATGCCATCTGTGCACGTGTAAGTGGAGCATCGGGAGCGTAGCCTTTGGCCTTCCCTTGAATGAATCCGCCTTGCTTTAATGCGTAGATGGCAGGCGCAGCTTCATTCTCCGGCAAAACATCTGCAAAACCTGTAAGTGATGCAGGCGCATCCAGTTGAAGTACACGTTGCAGAATGATTGCTGCCTCCGCGCGAGTGATTGGAGTCGTTAGTTGGGTCATGCCATCTGTAATGCCATCTATGTATCCCAGTTGTTGCAGTGTTTGTGTAGCCTTGGAAGCAATGGCCTCCGAGACTGAGGCAGTAGGTTTTACGGCTTCGGCCGCCTGTACAGCTGGTTGAATCAGTGCAATGGACATAGCCATCGTAAGCGTGAGAGCGTATACCTTTTTGCTAATCGTGTTCAAATAACTTCCCCCTTTAAAGTGAAATACAGAATAATTTGGAATTATACGTAAGTCATTTTACCACGATTAACCACAAGATAACAGTGAGAGGAGTCTCGCAGGTGATGCCTTGTGATGCCCTTGTTCACATTTACTTCGAGCCCGAAAATCCATAGTTGAATAGCTTCCGTGTCTCCACAAAACGTCCTTCACGAGTTTCTGTTCCAAATACAACTGAAATCAGTCTTTTGCCATCACGTTCAGCTGTCCCCACAAAATGATATCCGGAATCCTCATCATACCCGGTCTTCAATCCGTCATTCCCATCATAAGCATAAGGCCCACCAATGGAGGACAACATCCAGTTCGTATTGCTCATGTACATCCCTTTTTGATGCATGGAGACTTGCATTTGACTGGAGATTCTTAGAATCTCGGGATGGTTATTCAGCAGATATCGCGCAAGCTTGCACGCATCTATAGCCGTCATCAAGGTTTGCCCTTGTATTTCCCTCGGACGGTTAGGACCGAGCAGCTTTTCACTGAGGCCTGTTGAATTCCTGAATTTTGTATCCTCAGACAGCCCAATCTGAGTTGCTTTCTGATTCATCTGTTGCACAAAATTCTGCTCAGTACCACTGATATGTTCAGCCAGAGCAACTGCTGCATCATTCGCTGAGTATACAGCTACCACCTGGAACAACTCCTGAACAGTGAACTGTTCTCCCTGTTTCAAAGTCAATTGACTACCACCCACGGAACTGGCATATAGACTCACGTTAACGAGATCGTCCCACCGGATATCTCCATTAATTACAGCTTCCATTACTAACAATTCTGTCATCAACTTACTGACGCCTGCCGGAGCAATCTCTTGAGAACCGTTATAATCCATTAAGACCTGTTCGGAGTTCATATCCATTAATACTGCAGATTCAGCTTTTATTCCCGGTTTGCCTACCAGCATGTCCGGTTTTACACCCAAATATATAATGAGCAGCAGAGCCAGCAGCATACCTGCCCGTTTCCACCATTTTTTCATAAGATGATCACCTCTTACCTATATAGACGAAGTGAAGAGGCATTTTGTCTGCACTTTTTTGAAAAAAAGTTAAATTTTTTTTATTTTTTGGTTACAAAAAAAACATGAACCCCATACACCCATGCCAGAGTGTACAGAATCCATGTTTTGTAAGACACTTTAGTTCAATTTCCCAGGAGAATTCTTCATCATAATCTAGCAACCGACTTCTTAAAGGACCCCAATCCTTAAAGCTGCTAATGGAAGAAAGAATTACTCAGCTACAACTGCTTTGTCTCCATTAACTTGCAGGTCGCTCAAGTGAACGCCTGTGCCATCACCAATCGCATAGTTCATTACACGTTTGTTAACTGGTACTACAACTGCACGATAAAGTGTAGGGAATACAGGAACTTCATCTACCATGTATTGCTGCCATTGATTGTAGATCTCTTTACGCTTGTCTACATCAAATGCTTCTGCGGAGATACCTTGTGCCAGCAACTTGTCATTCTCTTCGCTGGAGAATCTGGAGAAGTTATACAGAGCATCACGGCCGTACAGGCCAGATGGATCTACGTCAATACCAACGCCCCATGCTGCTTGATACACATCAATGTTCGGATCATCTTTACCTGAGTTACCTACACGGTCATAGAAGCTGTTGAATTCAACCATTTCCAGGTTTACTTTCAGACCAATAGCAGCCCATGATTGAACATAATAACGTGCCAATGGTTCAGCTGTGTCGCCACCAGTCATAGATACAAAGTTGATTTCGAGTGGTGTTCCATCCGGATTCGTACGGAATTCGCCATCCAGTTTATAACCAGCCTCGTCGAGCAACGCTTTCGCTGCTTCCGGATCATACTTTACACCCGGATTACTGGAATCATGGAACTCTGGGTGAGACGGTGGAATCAGAGTTGTTGCATTCCAACGCAGGCCATTATAGAAACGTTTACCAACTTGATCGTTATCTACAGCCATCCACATTGCTTTACGCAAGTTTTTATCTCCCATTTTTGCTTCAGCATTGCTTTCAACTTTTCCGTTCTCTTCATCCCACGTACCCAGTTTGAAACCGATGTACGTATAGGCACGATCGATTGCACCCAGGAATTCTACGTTGGACAGGTTAGCATTGTCTTTGTATTGATCTGTCGGGAATGCATCCACAAGATCTACCCCGCCAGATTTCAGTTCTTGAACAACCGTTGTCGGGTTGATAACTTTCAGAGTCACTTTGTCCAGTTTCGGAGCCCCACGCCAGTAGTCTTCGTTCTTAACATAAGTTACAGACTCACCTGGAGTGATAACATCAACTTTAAATGGACCAAAACCAATTGGTTTTTCGCGTACTTCTTTGGAGGAAGACATTTTGGCTACATCCATATCTCCGAAGATATGTTTAGCGAGTGGATACGTCCATACACCACCTGTCAGCAGGGATGGAGTAGATTCTTTATACGTAATGCTGATTTGTTTGTCGCTCAGCACTTTAATACCTGAGATCGTTTTTGCTTTTCCCGCATGATATTCTTCCATACCTACGACACTAGTAAAGTTGGAGTCATAACGTGGACCATCATACGCTTTGTTACCAATCACTTCATAAGCAAACTGCAGATCTTCAGCCGTTACTGGCTTGCCATCATGCCAGTTCACATTGTCGCGAATGGTCAGTGTAAACGTTTTTCCGTCTTCTGATGTTTCATATGTGGCTGCACCTTCATTGGTGTATACATAGTCTTTATCCCAATCCAGCAAACCCTCATCAAACCATTCAAGAACCTTTACATCCGGGTTACCGGAATAGAAGTTGTAGTTGAGTGTACCTTCAAAAGCCGTATCCGATACAAGTCCGAATGTAATCGATCCACCCTCGATCGCAGTACCTTCATTCGTTTTGACATTGTTGAAGTCTTCAATGGAGTAAACGCCCTCTTCATTAGCAGGTTTTTCCTCCGTTTTTCCCTCTTCCGTGTTGTTGGTAGCAGGAGCTGGAGTAGCTGCTTCTTTCTCAGAGCACGCTGCGAGCACCAATACAAAGACCAACATCATCGTGAAAAATAGTCCCCGTGAAAATAATCCCTTTTTCATGAACCTTTCCTCCCTTTTTTTAACCTCTTCTTTGTCTTGCATCAGTCGCACGCTTTAGGGCTTGACCGACATTATTTATACTCAACATCAATACCAGAATCAGTACCGATGCGGGTAGCCATATCCACCATCTGGATTCCAGTGTTTGCGGATTACGTGCATAACTTACGAGTGTTCCAAGACTAGGCGTACTTTCGGGGAAACCAAACCCTAGGAAAGACAGCCCGGATTCGAGGCCAATGTTGGCAGCGAGATTCAATGTCATCGTTACGATGATAATAGAGCTCAGATTCGGAAGAACCTGTGAGAGCATAATCTTCAGATGGGAAGAGCCCAATGTTTTTGAAGCTTTTACATAGTCCAGCTCCCGTTCCTGTAATGCTTTGGAGCGAATCAATCTGGCAATACCCATCCAGAGAAATGCCGTCATGATTAGAGAGAACGAGATGATATTGTATTTCGGTACTGCAGTAACAAACGCGATAACAATCATCAACATCGGAAGGATCATGAAGAAGTCAACAACACGCATAAACAGGTTGTCTATCATTCCACCGAAATAACCGGATAAAAGGCCAATGAAGATACCTATGAAGCCAGTCATTAACGTTACGATAATTCCAATAGTTAGCGAGTTACGTGTACCGATGACCAGTTGGCCAAATACATCACGACCTCCATAGTCCGTTCCAAGCCAATATTGTGCAGAAGGTGGTTCATATAAGGCAAACAGATCCACGCGTACGATATCATCCTGATTCAGAATGAGAGACGTGCCATATACCAGCAACATGACCAAGCCCAAGAAAATGAGCGAGATTAGTGCCACCTTATCTCTGACAAGCTCCCTCCATAAAATACTCAAGCTGGAGGGGCTTTTATCAACTTTTTGTGAAGTTACAACTACCTCGTTGGCCTTGCTCATCTTGTTTTCACCCCGAAATCTTCAAGTTCTTACTTGATCCGTATACGTGGATCTACAATTCCCAGAATTATGTCAGACAGCAATGCCCCGAGAATGGAAGCTACGCCATATAACAATACAAGTGCAGTTACAACACTGAAGTCACGCAATGAGATGGAACTTAGGAACAACTGCCCCATACCTGGATAACTGAATATACTCTCGATAAACACCGTACCACCGATAAGTCCTGTAATCTCATATCCGAAGAATGCGGCGATCGGTAATAGGGAGTTTCTCAAAATGTGCCTGTTGTATATCCGGGATTCGGATGCACCCTTTGCTCTTGCTGTGATAACGAACTCCTTATGCTTGATATCAATGATTTCACTACGCAAATATTGAACGGTAGATACCGTCGTAATCAGTGCCATGGATAGAGCAGGTAATAATAGATGGTAGAACTTGCTCATGATATAGCTGAATGTGCCCGGTGTAAGCCCTGGCGCAACACTTCCTCCCGTCGGGAACCAGCCGAAATGGAATCCGAAGATCCATACCATCACCAGTGCGAAGATGAACAATGGAGCGGCGAAGCCCAAGTAGGTGTACCCAGTGATCAACCGATCAGACCAGGTATCGTTGTAACGACCACTGATGATACCCAGTGGAATAGCAATCAGGTACGTCAGTACAAGTGTCGCCAGTGCGAGCCAGAATGTGTTTGCTACACGTTGACCAATCAGGTCCGTAACGGGCATTTTGAAACGGAAGGATTGCCCAAAATCACCTTGGATGGCGTTTTTGATCCAGTCCCAATATTGCACGTACCAGGGATTATTCAATCCCAGTCTCTCTCGCTGGGCTTCCAATGCTTTGGGATCAACGCTTGGATCAAGCAATCCGGTTAGCGCGTCACCCGGCATGGCCTTAGCCATCAGAAAGACCAAAAGACTTAGTAAAAAGATCTGAGGGATCATTATGATAATTCTGCGTACTATCGTTTTCCACATATGGTCTTCAACCTTTCTGAGGTAGAGCTACTCGGTGAGTATCGGAAATGGATTTGAGCGAGTATGCAAGCCCTTCCTCATCAAAGAAATTTCGGTATGAATGTTCATACTCGGATTTGACCTGTTGACGGAAGGCTACCATTTCCTCTCGTTTGGTTGGGTCCATATCCGGAATGGCTGCAATCAGACGTTTCGTATAGATGTGTTGCGGATTCTCAAAAATATCATTCGTTGTGCCCTGTTCCACATATCGACCTTTATACATAATTCCGATCTGATCACACATATGACGGATGATGCCCAGATCGTGACTGATGAACAGATACGTCAGATTTAATTCTTTTTGGATTTCTTGCATAAAGTTGAGTACCTGAGCCTGTACTGATACGTCGAGTGCAGATACTGGTTCATCAGCGATAATCAGCTTTGGCTTCAGTGCAATAGCCCGTGCAATGCCGATTCGTTGACGCTGACCCCCTGAGAATTCATGCGGATATTTATAGATTGACTCCGGACTCAAACCAACCTTTTCAAGTAATTCTCTTACTTGTCTTTTCTCCTCGGTCGCTGTCAGACGCTCATAGTTACGAAACGGCTCAGCAATGATATCGATAACCCGCTTCTTTGGATTCAGTGATGAATATGGGTCTTGAAAAATCATTTGTACATCCCGTTGAAGCTGCCTGTTCTTGCGGCGCTCTGTAGCCAGATTTTTACCATTAAACAGAATCTTTCCGTCAGTGACATGGTTTAGCCCAATAATGGCTCTTCCTGTTGTTGTCTTACCTGAACCTGATTCGCCAACCAGACCATAGGTCTGCCCTTGTTCAATGGAGAAGCTAACATCATCAACAGCTTTCACACTGCCAATTTCCCGTTTAAGCAATCCACCGCGAATCGGAAAGTGTATCTTGAGTCCTTCTACTTCGAGTAATGCCATTATGTTATTCCTCCTCAGCTTTGGTCAGGGAAATGAAAGTGCTGGTAACAGGTACAACGTACAAAGTGACCTGGTGCAATTTCATGCATCTGTGGGTTCTCTTCATGAGCCGATTCACTAATCCATGGAATTCGGGCTTTGAATCTGCACCCTTTGCGAGGAAGATTTTTAAGCGATGGAACAATGCCTTGGATAACATGCAATTTGGATCTTTCTTCAGACAGGGTAGGAATAGAATTCAGCAATGAGCGGGTATATGGATGCTTCGCATCGTTCATCAATGTGAAGATATCTGCAATTTCAACAATTTCGCCTGCATACATAACGGCAACGCGATCAGCCATCTCGGCTACGACACCCAGATCATGTGTAATCAGAATAATGCCTGCGTTGATTTCATTCTTCAGTTCACGGATTAGCTCCAGAATCTGTAGTTGAATCGTAACGTCAAGCGCCGTCGTTGGTTCATCGGCTATAAGTAGTTCCGGTTTGTTGGCAATCGCAATGGCGATGACAATTCTCTGTCTCATACCACCAGATAATTCGTGGGGATACTGCTTGTATATTTGTTCGGGACGTGGAATCCCTACCTGATTCAATAAGTGAATGACCTTTTCTCTCTTCTCTCTGGAAGACAGCTTAGACTGATGAAGTGTGAGGATCTCTTCAATCTGTTCACCAATAATCATTAGAGGATTTAACGCAGACAATGGGTCCTGAAAAATCATGCCCATTTCTTTACCGCGTAGCTTGTTCAACTTGTTTGGGGAGATGTTGGCAATATCTTGTCCTTTATAGAGAATCTGGCCTTCGATTTTCGCTTTGTTATGCAAACCCATAAGAGAGAATGCAAAAGCACTTTTACCTGAACCCGATTCACCTACAATCGCCAGCACTTCATTTTTCTTCACCTTAAGGTTAACGTGATCCACTGCTGCATAATAGTCATCTTCAATTCTGAATGATGTTGTTAGATTTCTGACTTCCAATAGCTCTGTATTCAAATCAATCACCCTAACCCCATAATTTCCGTAGATTGTATTCGTGTGTAGAGGAATGCATCCACTGTATATTTCCAAGTTCTTGAAGATAACGAACAATAGCTTATACAAAATACCAAATCATTAGGAGAAACAAGTTTAAGAGACTTATATTTAGACCATTGGTCAATTAATGTTGATAATTCCTAGTGGAATTATACAGCAAAATAATTAATGTAATCATACGTGTAATTTTAGCTAACGTCAATGCTTATTTTGAGATTTTTGGTATAAATGTTTTTTATACCACAGATTTGGATATTAGTAATATTATAAAGGCATATAGCAAGGGTTTTGGGAGGTATTATCATGTTTTTAGCTGGAAGGTACACATAGGCAATTGGTCAATTCAACATATATATAACATAATAGTTACATGTCTTGTATGTGTATGTCTTAAATTGTGTAGATAATCTTAATGATGAGTGAGGTAAATGTCATATTTGTATATGTTGATTAGTTCTCAAACTATTGCTGAGATTTACTCAATTGGAGATGTCGTGCTTACATTTAAACCAAATGTGCGATCAAAGTAAAAAATCTAGTTATTATAGTATAGTTTTATTTATTTGCTAATGTAAAGACCAAATTGTCATCTTTTATCATTTATTTTACAAAAGAAAGAAAAAAGCCCTGCAAAATGCAGAGCTAATCTAATAATTATTCATTTAACTGTATATATAATATTATTTTACTGCGATTCGGGAGGTCTTTTACCACGTTTTAACTCATTGATATTCAAGCCAAAATCCATCTGTAAGTGAGGATAGTCCGGAAAGTTTGCCCAGTCTCCACCCCAAGTGAAACCTAACTCTTTGGCGAGATCTACAACTTCCATCCAATCTGCCTTGCCATTCCCGTTATCATCCCGCTCCATATCCCACACCACATCACCCTCAGGCGTCCTCAATGCAAAATCAATAGCTAATCCATAGTTATGATATGACTCACCACCACGCGCATTCGTAACGATATTGCCCGCACTCGAGCGTCCTTGGTTAAATAGTGCATCTTGCTCTTCAGAACTTCGGTAACCGTGGGTGATAACAATCTCTATTCCGCGTCTCGCTGCCTTTCGTACTAATAGTTTCTCATTCTCTGCTACCACAGGATGAAGGCCTGTGATCGGTACAACCTCTTGGATCGTAGTCCCGGGCCACATGTTATCTATATCACCTTTTTGCTGTAACCATACATATATAATGGAAAGTAAAACAGTAGCTGTAATCCAGGTTTTCAGACTTCTCTTGTTTCTCTGTTTGCCTTTTCGTTTTGATGTACTCATGTCCACTCCTGGTGATTATTCTGAAATAAAGCTATTCCTGCTAACTGAGCCTTTTCAGTAGATTAGACTCTATTATAATTCATTTAAGCCTTGAATGCTTCTATCACCACAGTCATGGATTCTCTGATTAGTTAGAGTGAACAAGTGATATCTTTCTATATATACAAAAAAGCAGTCGGCTATAAGCCGACTGCTTCGTATGCAAGCTGAGTATAAACTACTCAGTTGTGTATGGCAATAATGCGATTTGACGGGAGCGTTTAATTGCAATCGTCAGCATGCGTTGATATTTAGCGCTAGTACCTGTTACACGGCGTGGCAAAATTTTTCCACGTTCGCTGATAAATTTACGAAGCAAGTCCGTATCTTTATAATCGATGTGAGTAATTTTGTTAGCTGTGAAGAAGCACACTTTACGACGTTTATTACGGCCGCCACGACGTGCCGGTCTTTTATCGTTGTCTCCGCCTTCTCTTTGCTTGAAGCCCATGCTTTTCAGTCCTTTCCTATCATGTAACCCATATCTCCTAAGAGTATCAGCTCATGTTAAAATGGCAAATCATCATCCGATATATCAATCGGTTTTCCGTCATCGGAAAAAGGATCCTGATTGTTGCTACGCGAATTATTGTTATTGTTCGCGCGTCCGCCGCCTCCATAAGAAGGCTCTTCACGCATTGGTTGCCCACCGCCACCACCGCTGTTATCACGGTTAGCTGACTCCAAGAAACGAACATTATCGGCAATAACTTCGGTCACGTATACACGTTTTCCTTCGTTATTCTCGTAGTTCCGTACTTGAATGCGTCCTTCGACTGCAGCCAGGCGTCCTTTGCGCAAGTAGTTCGCACAAGTCTCGGCAAGCTGTCTCCAGGTTACGACCGGAATGAAATCGGCTTCCTTTTCTCCCCCTTGGCTTGTAAACGGTCTGTCCACTGCCAAAGTAAATTGCGTAACTGCTACTCCTGCTGGAGTGTAACGCAACTCAGGATCCCGGGTTAACCGTCCGATCAGAATGACACGGTTCAACAATGTAATCCCCTCCTTCAGAGCGTATTGGTGCGTTAATCACGAGTAGTCTTAAGCAGACTTAACGTCGTTCGTAATGAGATAACGAATTACTTCGTCAGAAATCTTCATGAGACGCTCAAGTTCAGTTACAACTGCTGGTTCAGCAGTGAAATGTACCAGAACATAAAAACCATCACGGAATTTCTTGATCTCATACGCAAGACGGCGTTTACCCATAACGTCGTGAGCTGTAACTTCACCACCGCCGTTGGAGATGATGCCTTGGAATTTATCGACTGTAGCTTGAACAACTTCTTGCTCAATGTCAGGACGAATAATGTACATCACTTCATATTTGCGCATAATTTTCACCTCCTTATGGACTCTGGCCCTCAATCCAGGTTGAGAGCAAGGAACGAGCACAAACTCGAACTATATTAATATAACAAATACCGAGTCAAAGTGCAAGCAAACGTTCCCTGTACATATTGGCACATGATCAGCCCTGCTATGGAGCACACTATAGAAGCAACAAAGTAACATAATCTGCAGAGGAGGTTTTATCATGGGTGAAAAAACCGAGTTTGAACCAGGAGACAAAGCACCAAACGACGGAGAGTACACCGAAATTGGGGAAAAAAGCTTTGTCACGGAAATCCAAAAACCAAAGCGAGTAACGCTGCAAAAAGGTGAAGCTTTCCCTGAAACGAGCAATCATAATCGGAAGTGGAAGAAGTTGACCAAAGCCCGCGTTCATTGACCGCAATACTTTTTAAGATCCATGTATATAAGATCGAATAAAGCACATAATACAATTAGGCGGTGCACGAGAGAGGTGTGGTTCCGTTGGACAACGAAGCCGATCATTCGCTGTTGGAGATTCATCACGTAATTTAAGAAGCAAGTGGTTATGTGTAGTAAGGCCCTTCGTCTGAAGCACGCGTATTGCTACGTGCAGTACACCAGGTTTCTGATTGTTACGACCGATTGTTTCCTAACAAACAAATGCACCGCCGGATAAAGAGCCCTTTGGGGCTCTTTATTTTTCATTTTTAGTCACACATATGAATGATGTATCTGATTTTCATACGAGTTCAATACATACTTATTTGATATAACGTTAAACAAAAAAAGACTTTCCTAATGGAAAGTCTTTTTATCGATCACATTTTATTAAACTCAATACGTATTGAGTAATTTACAATTAAAGTGGCGGAAAGGGTGGGATTCGAACCCACGCACGCTGTGACACGCCTAACTGATTTCGAGTCAGCCCCCTTGGGCCTCTTGGGTACCTTTCCGCAGCAGTATTGATTATAGCATGATCATTTACAGAACGCAATACTCCTACGGAGCCTGCATGTAAACGTTATTACGTACTGCATCCCTTACCAATGCAAGATCATGATTCAGTGGAATCTTCGGCTGAACGCAATACTTTCTTCATGTTCTTCTCGAATTTTGCTCTAGGAATCAACACGCTATGTTTACATCCGACACACTTGATCCGAATATCCATCCCCATCCGAATGATCTCCATCTCATTACTGCCACAGGGATGTTGCTTCTTCATCTGCACAATATCCCCAAGCTGGAAACTTTTACGCTCCACCTGTGCCATCCCCCTCATCTTTCTCCAAAGCTGCTGCTTGTTCCAATGCTGCTTGATGACTCATCTCACGATACTCCAGCGTTTTTTTCACATCGCCCTGAATCTGACGTTCCACAGAAGCACGAGAGTTAGGCATACATTCAGCTACTATTCGCACCACATACTCTGATGTAGACATCGACTGTATACCGAGCACATCCGGCACCTTCACAATATTCAGGTCACGCTCTTCAATCCCAACCAAAGACTTCTTCACCAGGTTTACCGACTCATCAAGACTTAAGTCCGCCTTCATCGGAATATCCACTACAGCCAGCGAATTCGACATGGAGTAGTTCGTTACACTTGCAATCGCCCCGTTTGGGATAATGTGCACCTCACCTTGCCAGCTGACCAGTTTGGTTGTTCTAAGTCCGATCACCTCAACCGTTCCCTTGTAGGTTCCCGTCTGTATAACATCCCCTACAGCGAATTGATCCTCCAATATAATGAAGAAACCCGTAATAACATCCTTGACCAGACCCTGTGCACCGAAACCAATGGCAAGCCCCAGCACACCGGCACTGGCGAGCAGCGGCCCAACTTGGATGTTGATCTCAGATAACAGTAGCAGAATCATAATAAAATTACATGTTATGGAGGTCGCATTTTTTAAAAGTTCCCCTACAGTTACGAATCTGCGCGGATTCACGCGTATCTTGCCTTCTTGCTTGCGTTCCATGGAACGATCTATAATTCGATATACTACCTTAATGACAATACGGGTGATGATAAAAATAATGATGATCCGGATCGAGCTGAACATAATGTTAAGCCACATATCGGGATCTGCAATTTTGTTCCAGACTTTATCTGTCCAACGAAGGGCTTCGCCAACAGCGGTTGCGTTACCGCTAGCCGTAGTCGCTTGAGCAAATTGAAATGGCAACATCCAGCATGCCTCCTCTATAACGGTATGTTATCATAGCTGTCTTCTGTTTTGAAATAGAGGCCCCGGATCTCTACGAACTCATTACGAATGATCTTTTGCACTCGCTCCAGATCCTCTTTTGGAAACTGGATACATAGCGCACACCCTGCTGTAATTTCTTTTGGCGTAGGGAACAAATCAATCTCTATCTCAGCAAACTCCAGCAGCATTTCAGCACGCAGCGCCTGCTGGGTTGAATCAAACGCAATTAGCATCCAATCGTTAATCCATTCGTCCATGTCCGGCTCCTTTCGCCATACGTTTAACCTTGGAGAAAAAGCTTGTCCTCGTGAAGTATAAAACGCTCTACCTTTCCATATACTGTTACTACTATTCCAAGGGAAAGGATAGATCCTATGAATCCTACTTCGCGTTCCTTTTCATCACAAGACATGACCAGTCTCAAAATCCCCCATACCGATCCAGGCATTCACTCCGCCATTACCCATCGTTTAATGTTCCATCTCTATAAAGCCCATTCCCTGCAAAATGTAGTGATCGTCTGCATCGGCACAGATCGCTCGACAGGCGACTGCCTTGGTCCTCTGGTCGGATCAGCCCTTTCCAAGTGGGACAGCCCTTTATTCCATCTCTATGGTACCTTGGATGAACCCGTCCATGCGATGAATCTGCAAGATACACTTCACAACATACAGAAAACACACCATAACCCTTATGTGATTGGCATTGATGCCTGTCTTGGACAATCGTCAAGTGTAGGATGCATTCAAGTCGTCAATGGCCCACTCAAACCAGGTGCGGGAGTAAATAAAGAATTACCGCCGGTCGGCGATATCCATCTGACAGGTATCGTTAACGTCGGCGGCTTTATGGAATACTTTGTTCTGCAGAACACACGGCTCAGTCTCGTTATGCGCATGTCCGAGATTATATCCAGCAGTCTGTATTCGGCCATCCGGGAATGGCATACACGTTCTACTCTGCTTGCTGTGCCAGAGTAATAGCTTCCTTTTCCTCTGGGGACAGAGTGTACGTGGACTCTCCCCCTTTAAGAGGTTTTGCATATACATAAGAGCCATCACGGTTGTATATCCCCGTAAGAATCATGCCATCCTGGCTATCATTAATCATAGCCATCGAAAAGCTTAGATCACTGCCACGCTCACCATAAGCATTGTATCTTTTCACCCCAACTTTACCTTGAATGCGGGTCAGCTTTTGCATGACAACTTGCAGCTGATTCGTTTGCAGTTTATGTTCATCCTCAATGCTGTCCATCTGAATTTTCAGATTAATGAGCAGCGATTCCAGGTCCTCTACTCCACTGCCAGCCATCATGGCTTCATATTTACGTTTAAACTTTCGTAACTTTGCTCCTTGAGCAATACTCACAATCAGCAAGATCACCGTAAGTAATGCCATTCCGCCAATAATCCATAACAGCTGTTCCAGAATCAGCTCATTTAATTCAGCCATGTAATTGCAACTACCCCTCTATATTTTTGATCAGATTACGTCTGTCTGTAATTTTATCAATTATTATTAATCAACCGGATATCCATAAGCTTAATCACACAGCAGCACACTACCAAATGAGTTCAACATTTCAAGTATAATCTAGTCTGTCCCCGTCAATTCCAACACTGCCTTAACGAGTGCATCCACATGTTCTCGAGTTGAATTGTATCCCACACTTGCCCTTACTGCTCCGGTAGCGGTTGTACCAGCAGATTCGTGTGCAAGCGGTGTACAATGAAAGCCGGAACGAACCGCAATCCCATAATTCCGATCTAATCGGAAGGCGAGTTGTGCCGAATCATACCCTTCCACAGTAAAGGATACTAATCCCGTGCGTGGCTGCCCAATCTCTGGACCGAGCATTCGAATACCCTTGACGGATGACAATCCATCCATCATATGCTGAGTCAGTTCCCACTCATGCTGGTAGATGAACGCTGGTGTCAACTCCAGTACGTGCTTCACCCCCGCATTCAACCCTGCGATCCCGACTGTATTGGGTGTCCCCGCTTCATACCGATCAGGACGCACCTTAGGCTGCTCCAGCGCTTCTGACTGACTTCCTGTTCCCCCATGAAGTAAAGGCTCTATATCGAGCTCAGGAGCAATGTACAAGCCCCCTGTACCCTGAGGACCAAGCAGTCCTTTGTGCCCTGGAAAAGCCAACATATCAATGTCCAATTGTTGTACATTCACAGGCATAACCCCAGCACTCTGCGCTGCATCTACCAATAAGATCGCCCGATGTTTACGACACAGGAGCGAAATTTCACCAATAGGAAGAATACTGCCAAGGAGATTGGAACTATGTGTACATACCACTAATCTGGTATTCGAACGAAACATACGTTCCATTTGCATCAGATCAATAGCTCCCGCAGCATTAACAGGTACATAATCAATCTCAACATTTCGGAGCCTTCGTAAGTACTCCAGTGGTCGTCTGACTGAGTTATGTTCAGCCATGGTGGCAATTACATGATCGCCCTCTTTGATCGAGCCTTGAATAGCTAGATTTAGTGCTTCTGTCGTATTTGGTCCGAATGCAATATCATTCGCATTTTTAATTCCAAAGATATTGGATATCGATTTTCTCGCCTCGAACAATACACGACTTGCCTGAACAGCCATCCGGTGACTTCCTCTGCCAGGATTGGCTCCGGCAATCTCCAATGCACTCAACATCGCATCACCGACAGCAGGTGGTTTGGGCCAAGATGTTGCTGCATGATCCAGATAGATAACTCCCTCCACCTCACAACCACCCCTGTCCAATATATTATGAATTCGCCTGCACGTACTATGCATATGACCCAATAAACAAAGAATGACATATCGTATCTCCATGGTACAGAGGCGATATGTCATGACATGAGTAAGCCCCGCATGTTGTTAATGAATCATAGACCGACTGTTATTGTAATAATTCCAATAGTCGTTCCAGATCCTGTTGACTGTAGTAGTTGAGCTCAATTTTACCTTTATCTTTATTATGCTTGATTTTCACTGTCGTTTTGAAACGTTCGCGCAGAGATTCTTCCAACGTATCAATGAATGGATCTTTCTTTTTCAATTTCGATTTGGCTTTAGCCTCACCTGTTTTGGAACGATCCAGTTGTTGAACAGCTTCCTCCAACTCACGTACACTCCATTGCTGATCAATGGTTTGTTTGGCAAGTTGCTTCACTACAACCTCGTCTTTAATGCCTACGATGGCACGTGCGTGTCCCATAGATAATGTTCCACGTGAAACATGGTCTTTCACCTCTTCGGGCAAAGATAACAGACGTAAGAAGTTAGCGATATGAGAACGTGATTTACCTACTTTTACAGACAACTCTTCCTGAGTCAACGCGAATTGATCCATTAAACCCTGATAAGCAACTGCAACTTCCATCGCATTCAGATTCTCACGTTGCAGGTTCTCAATCAACGCAATCTCCATTACCTGCTGATCACTGAAGTTGCGGACTACAGCAGGTACGGTGGCATTACCACAATATTGGGATGCTCTGAACCGTCGCTCTCCGGCAATAATCTCATAACCTCTTAATACAGGACGAACTATAATAGGTTGTATAACACCATGCTGACGAATGGACTCAGCCAGTTCATGGATCGCGCCCTCATCAAATACTTTACGTGGTTGATAGGGGTTAGCCCGCAGTTGACTAATCGGGATTTCTACGACTTTATCATCGTCATTAATTGAAAGCGAAGGAATGAGGGCATCAAGACCTTTTCCAAGCCGCTTACTCATAAGAAATCACTTCCTTTGCGAGCTCTAAATACACTTCCGCCCCTCTTGACCGAGGGTCATACGTAATGATCGATTGACCATGAGATGGTGCTTCACTAAGCCGTACGTTGCGCGGAATAATCGTTTGATATACTTTTTGTTGAAAATACTTCTTCACTTCTTCAATAACCTGTATTCCCAGATTAGTCCGTGCATCAAACATCGTCAGCAATACCCCTTCAATCTGCAGGGAAGTATTCAGATGTTTTTGTACCAGACGAACCGTATTAAGCAACTGGCTTAATCCTTCAAGTGCATAATACTCACACTGAATCGGAATGATCACCGAATCGGAAGCAGTCAACGAATTAATCGTTAACATACCAAGGGATGGTGGACAATCGATCAGTATGTAATCATAGTTTTTTTTCACCATGGCGAGTGATTTTTTCAGGCGAACTTCCCGTGATATCGTGGACACCAATTCAATCTCGGCTCCGGCAAGCTGAATCGTTGCGGGTATGATATGAAGGCCTTCAATCTGAGTCTCCACAATCGCTTCTTGAGGAGGAACCTCATTAATAATGACATCATATATACAATTAGCCACATCTGCTTTATTGATTCCAACTCCGCTGGTTGTATTCCCCTGAGGGTCAATATCGACAAGCAATACTCTTTTCCCGAGTGAAGCCAGTCCTGCACCCAAGTTAACAGATGTCGTCGTTTTCCCCACACCGCCCTTTTGATTTGCTACGGCCATAATCTTAGACAATTACTTCACCTCAAATAAAATAGGAGTCTTTTCTTGTAGGTTGTGAGATATTGTTAACAAAAAGCAGGCGGCTATCGTCCACACAAACAACAACTACCGTTCCATCCATGTACCGACCGTTCTTTATAAATGTCAGACCTAGCTTGCTTTATAGACATAAAAAACGGCCCATTGCCGCCATAAGCTTCAATTATTTACGTTTTGGAATATGGATAACGATCTCATAATGATCCTCATGGTCTGCTTCTTTTGTTTTGATATCCAGACCAGAGCCAGTTACCATATCAATGGATTGGCGAATCGTATTAAGTGCAAGTCTTACGTCTTTGGTAAAGGAAACACGTTTGGATTTTTTGATCTTGGAAGATTCCTTGTAGAAGGCAACACGTGCCTCTGTCTGTTTCACATTTAATTCTTTTTCAATAATCTCACCGAGCAACTTCATCTGCAGTTCTTCCGTATCGAGAGAAAGTAATGCTCTTGCATGACGTTCAGAAATTTTGCGTTCCATCAATGCAGCCTTAATGCCATCCGGGAGCTGTAACAAACGGATTTTGTTGGCAATGGTTGACTGGCTTTTGCCGAGTCGTTGTGCAAGACTTTCCTGTGTCAGTTGATGCAAGTCGATGAGCTTCTGATAAGCGACAGCCTCTTCAATCGAGGTTAATCCTTCACGCTGCAGGTTCTCAATCAGTGCAATGGATGCGGCCTGAGAATCGTTGAATTCACGCACAATAGCCGGAATCGTATCCAAACCTAGTTTTCGAACTGCACGCCAGCGACGTTCCCCGGCAATAATCTCATATGATCCATTTCGCACGCGAACGACAATAGGCTGAATGACACCATGTGTTTTGATCGTTTGCAACAACTCATCAATTTTATCATCATCAAAAATAGTACGGGGTTGATATGGGCTGCTCACAATTTCATTAACCGGAATCTGTTTGATCTCATCTCCGTTATTGCGCTCCGCCAAACCAAACAACTTCGAAAATTGTTCTTTCATTCCGCAGATTACCACCTAGTTTCGTAATAGCTCCCACAGTCTTTGCAGGTGCTTCTTATTCAATAAGCGACCCTTCACATGCATCGTTCTTGGAATAAGTTTTGCCTTTTATAATGCCTTCTGTCATACAACATGGAACGCATATCCATCTATCTATACATATAATCTATGATCGCTGTAACCCAGGATCGGATACTTCTATTCTATCATCTTTTATATCATAATCCTATGCTTACCTATTCTTTAAACTCTGCTAATTTTCCTGCTTTTTCTTTGTGAATATTGGAAATATGACGTCTTGTACACGTTCAATTCATGAAATTATCCATGAGATACTCTACGTGGAAATCATCAATATAGTTTCTTTAAATTATATGTATTATGGAATATCTGTGTTGCTAAATCTAGTCCTCCCTTTCAGAAAACAAAAAAAAGAAGATGTTTCACGTGAAACATCCTCTTTATCCATTACACAACTATATCAGCGGCGTCTTCATTGGAGTGCCTGGTTTGCGTGGATACTTATATGGTGTCTTATCAAATTTCTGAATTAGGATGATGTGACGCTCTGATTCTTCAACCGGGAGCTGGAATGGATGAACGGCCTTAACCCGTCCTTTCAGCTGATTGAAGCTGAACTCCGCTTCCTTCATTTCTTCACGCGGATCTCCACCCTTCATGGCAGCGAATATTCCACTTTTACGAACAAAAGGAAGACAGAATTCATTCAGTACAGCCAGCTTGGCTACTGCACGCGCCGTAACGAGATCGTAGCTGTCACGATACCCTTCTTTGCGTGCAATCTCTTCCGCACGTCCATGGACCAACTCCACGTCTGTCAGACCAAGGATATCTACCACATGCTGTAGGAAGCCAATACGTTTATTTAATGAATCAATGATCGTAAGCTTAATGTGCGGGAAACAGATTTTCAGTGGCAATCCAGGAAAACCCGCTCCAGATCCAATGTCAGCCAGCTTATTCACTTTGGTCATGTCTGTATAAAAGGCCAGCGATACCGAATCATAGAAATGCTTGGTATACACTTGCTCACGATCCGTAATTCCGGTCAGATTCATCTTTTCATTCCAGGATACCAGCTCCTGATAATACAGTTCGAATTGCTCCAATTGGAGTTCTCCCAGTTCTAATCCATGTTTCTTTAAGCGCCGTTGCAGTTGCTGTTGAATATCGTCCATTATTGTCCCCTTGCTGCGGTTACACGGTTATAATGCTCCAGGTAGACCAGCAGAATAGAGATGTCGGCAGGAGTAACTCCAGCAATACGAGAAGCCTGACCAATCGAGATTGGACGAATCGTAGCGAGCTTCTGTTTGGCTTCCATAGCAAGACCATGAATCTCATCATATACGATGGTGTCCGGAATTTTCTTTTTCTCCATCTTTTGCAAACGTTCCACGTGGATCAATTGTTTCTCAATATAACCCGCATATTTAATTTGTATTTCCACTTGTTCTTTCATATCTGCTGTCAGTTCTACCTCAGATGGTGAGAGCTGCTCAATCAGTTCATACCCCAGCTCCGGGCGACGCAGCAAGGTAAGCAACGTACTGCCATCTTGAATAGGTGTAGATCCGTACTCTTCCAGCTTGGCATTCACTTCAACCGGGCGAGCCTTAGCCACTTTCAGACGTGCGACTTCCTGCTCGACTTTTGCCTTTTTATCCAGGAATTTCGCATAACGCTCTTCAGGGATCAGGCCAATGTCATGTCCAATTTCCGTCAAACGCATATCTGCATTATCATGGCGAAGCAACAGACGATACTCAGCGCGTGAAGTCAACAGACGATACGGTTCATTTGTACCCTTAGTTACCAAATCATCAATCAGCACGCCAATATAACCTTGGGAACGATCAAGCACAATCGGTTCTTTGTCTTGTACTTTGCGAGCTGCATTAATGCCGGCCATAACGCCTTGTCCAGCCGCCTCTTCATAACCGGAAGTACCATTAATCTGACCTGCTGTGAACAGACCTGGCAGGCGTTTGGTTTCAAGGGATGGCCACAATTGTGTAGGCACCATCGCATCATATTCAATCGCATAACCGTTACGCATCATTTCCACTTTTTCCATACCTGGAATGGAGCGCAGAACCGCAAGTTGAACATCTTCTGGCAGACTTGTAGATAGTCCCTGCACATAATACTCGGATGTATTTTTGCCTTCCGGCTCCAGGAAAATCTGATGTTTAGGTTTGTCGCTAAACCGAACAATTTTATCCTCAATGGATGGACAATAACGCGGTCCAGTCCCTTCAATTACACCCGAAAACATCGGTGCGCGATGCAGATTATCATTAATAATCTGATGTGTTTCCACAGAGGTATACGTCAACCAGCAAGGCAACTGCTCATTATCGGAAGATTCTGTTTCATAGGAAAAGAACTTCGGCTCATCATCGCCAGGCTGAATTTCGGTTTTGCTAAAATCAATCGTATCCTTATGCACACGTGGTGGTGTACCCGTTTTGAAACGAACCAGATCGAAGCCCAGTTCGCGCAGATGCTCTGACAATTTAAGAGAGGGTTGTTGATTGTTCGGTCCACTCTCATACATCAACTCACCCATGATCACTTTGCCGCGCAAGTATGTGCCTGTTGTCAGAACGACTGCTTTGGCCCGATACTCCGTTCCGGTCTGAGTCACGACGCCTACACATTTTCCGTCTTCAACGATCAGTCGATCAACCATACCCTGACGCATCGTCAAATTTCGTTCATTCTCCATCGTTTCCTTCATTTTATGCTGGTAGGAGAATTTATCTGCCTGAGCACGAAGTGCGTGAACAGCAGGTCCTTTACCCGTGTTAAGCATCCGCATCTGAATAAAGGTTTTATCGATATTCCGTCCCATTTCTCCACCGAGTGCATCGATCTCACGCACAACATGTCCTTTGGCTGGTCCCCCAATAGATGGGTTACAAGGCATAAAGGCCACCATGTCCAGATTGATCGTAATCATTAGTGTTTTGGACCCCATACGAGCTGCGGCCAGCGCGGATTCCACACCAGCATGTCCTGCACCAACGACGATTACATCATAACTGCCGCCATCAAAAGCCATTCCCGTTTACCCCCTTATAATGAAAACAAAATACTTCTAACCGTTCATCGGAACTTGCATTCCTATCTATATGAAACCAACACGTAATGGCTACAATATCATTCCATCCTTTGACAACAGGCAGAAATTGTACCTTTCCATCATACACTACGATTTAAGTCAATCGTCAGTATATTATTTTTACTTTCCTAGACAGAACTGGGAGAAAATCTGATCAATTAATGCATCATGTGCTGTATCTCCAACAATCTCGCCTAAGTGCTCCCACGCCAAACGAACATCAATCTGAATCATATCGATTGGAATGAACTGATCTGCTGCTTCATACGCATCCACCAGGGATTGCTTTGCTTTTTTCAGCAACGCAATATGACGCACATTGCTGACATAGGTCAGGTCTGCGGACTCCAGTTTACCACTGAAAAATAGCGTAGAGATCGCCTCTTCCAGTCGATCCACACCCAGATCATCTTTTACCGACATCGGCACAAGCCGTTCTTCCGGAATATATCGAAGCAGCACGTCACGTTCTACCTGTGGCGTTAAGTCCATTTTATTCATAATGATTATCGATTGTCTACCGCGGATTTGTTCCAATAATTCAATCTCATCGGGATGAAGTGGCTCCGCAGCATTCACAACCATTAAGATCAGGTCGGCTTCACTTACCGCAGAACGAGAGCGTTCTACCCCGATCTTTTCTACAACGTCCATCGTTTCCCGTATGCCTGCCGTATCCAGCAACTTCAGCGGAATGTTATTAATCGTAATAAACTCTTCAATTACATCACGAGTTGTCCCTGGAATGTCTGTGACGATAGCCCGATTGTCTTGCGCCAGTGTATTCATCAATGAGGATTTACCTACGTTAGGTCGTCCAACAATAGCGGTCGTGATACCTTCTCGCAGGATTTTTCCTTGTTCTGCTGTCGTCAGCAATTTATCGATCTCAGTCATAACCTGACTGGACTTTTCTTTAATAAAATCAGACGTTAACGATTCCACGTCATGCTCGGGATAATCGATATTTACTTCAATATGAGCCAATGTTTCCACCAGAGTGTATCGTAAATCACGCAGTTTGGAGGACAGTTTGCCTTCAACTTGTTTTAATGCAACCGAGAAAGCCCGGTCCGATTTGGAACGAATTAGATCCATGACACCCTCAGCCTGAGACAGGTCAATCCGCCCATTAAGGAAAGCACGCTTCGTGAACTCACCAGGTTCAGCCAGGCGAATATCGAGCTGCAACAGCAAGTCCATGACCCGTTTTACCGACACTACACCACCATGGGCACTGATCTCCACGACATCTTCAGTTGTGAACGACCGAGGTGCGCGCATGACTGTTACCAGCACTTCCTCGATCTTCTCGCCGCTCACTGGATCTATGATATGACCATAATGAACCGTATGAGATGCTGCCTGAGTTAAAGGGGTTTTGCTGCGGAAAATCTTTTCCGTCTCCGACACTGCTTCTGGGCCACTCACCCGGATTACGGCAATACCCGCCTCTCCGACAGCCGTTGATATCGCTGTGATCGTATCACTGATCATGGTTATCTCTCCTTGCTCTATTTTAAAATTGCCGTCCTTCGGGGGACGCCATATCCATTTTCAACTCTATTAATGATATAACATATGACATGTCACTTATCGTATTAAGTTCACTCTTCACTTGTTCTACGTACCTTACCAAATTGCTTCTGTACGAAAAAAGCAATGGCTTCTGCATCGGGCAGGAAGCCATTGCGTCTTCAATTTCGAGTTATTTCGTCGTAATAACCACACGCCGATTAGGCTCTTCGCCCTTACTCAGGGTCTTAATCTGCGGGTGATTTTGCAGTTTTGCATGAATGACTTTTCGTTCGAGCGGAGGCATTGGCTCCAGTACAACTTCCTTACCGGTACGGATGGCTTGTCCGGCCAACCGTTCAGCCAGATCCTCCAGCGTCTTACGCCGACGTTGACGGAAATTCTCCGCGTCGAGCACAATTCGAACGAAGCTTTCCGAGTATCGGTTCGCTACAATGTTCGTCAGATACTGGAGCGCATCCAGCGTCTGTCCACGTCTGCCAATAATCATGCCCAGATCGTCGCCGGCAATATTGAAGATATGTCCATCCCGCTGTTTTTTGATATGCACTTCAACATCCAGTCCCATACCCGCTGCGACCTCTTTCAAGAAAGCAGCCGCTTCTTCATAGGGATTTTTAGCTGCAACACCCTCAAGTAAGGCATCTACCTCAGTTTCGTATGCAGCTGGTTTGATCGGCTGTGAAACAGCTTCCGGTACAGGCAATAATTTCACTTCAACTTTGGCCGCCCTCACCCCGATCAAACCCAGGAATCCTTTTGACGGCTGCTCTAACACTTGTATCTCGACCTTGTCCCGACTTACGCCAAGCTGGGTCAATCCTTGGTTTACAGCATCTTCAACGGTTTTTCCTGACGTAATGACTTTGGTCATTTCGATTTTTTGGCCCCTTTCGACCCTTTTCCAGAGACGGTCGCTTTGCCACCGTTTTTGCGTTTAGCTCCGTTTTTGGAAGAGCTATTCTGCTTCACGTTGACCTCAGCCACGATTTTATCATTATTCC
Organism: Priestia sp. FSL H7-0729; assembly: GCF_038005685.1. NCBI lineage: Bacteria > Bacillati > Bacillota > Bacilli > Caryophanales > Bacillaceae > Priestia > Priestia sp. FSL H7-0729. The sequence goes on along the minus strand of NZ_JBBOTQ010000007.1, from coordinate 19,234 downwards.
GGTAAAGGAAATAGTTTTGCACGATCGTGTAGATGTTACTGTAGAACCAGTACAGCGGAAGTGCAGACGGGAACTGATAGGACATCACGAAGATCAAGATAGGGTAAACCCATAACATGAACTGCATTGGTCCCACTTGCTGTGCAGGGTTCATACGCATCATCATCCATGTTTGAATGAATGTAGTGATCGCAGCCAGCACTGGCAAAATAAACAGGTGATCCGGTTCCCCGAGCTGGAGCCACAAGAAATCATGGGTTCTCAGACTGGAGTTTCCGTAAATTGAGTTATAAAGTGCGATGTAAATCGGCATCTGAATGATAAGCGGCAGACAACCCGCCATCGGATTAACTTTGTTCTCCTGAAACAACTTCATTGTTTCTTGCTGAACTTTCTCAGGTGTATCTTTAAACTTGGCTTGAATCTCCTTCAGCTGCGGCTGAATCGCCTGCATAGCTTTGGAGCTACGGACTTGTTTCATTGTTAATGGTAAAATCAATGTCCGTACAATAAGCACCATCACGAGGACGGCCAGTCCATATTCACCGTTAAACCAGTTGGCGAATGTATCCAGCGCCAGTGAGAACCAGTACACAACATTGCTTTGCCAGAATGAGCCACTATTCTTCAGATCTTCCGTAGTAACCCCGGCTCCCTGTGGAGTACATCCGGCGAGTACAGTGACCATTGCAATGACTGCAATGAGGAGAATCCACTTCCCCTTTGATGTCTTCAATCGCGACACTTCATAACCCCTCTCTTAACCATTCCATTCCACCGTAAATCATACCATAATTAGGAGGACAAATAAACCGAAGCTTACCGCTTGCTCGACTTCAAAAGTGAGCCCTTGCGCATCGCATGTAGCAGGCTTTTTTCCATCTCCTTGTAGGGCATGTCCAGTGCACCTTTTCTGACGATAAAAATCAGATCCATTTGCGTGACAATCTCATGCTCATGGTGACGAACAATTTCCTTAATCATGCGTCTCATCCGGTTGCGTACGACAGCGTTTCCGATTTTCTTGCTGCATGATACGCCCACCCGGAATTGTTCCGTATCTTTACGTCGGCAGCCATACACCACGAATTGATGATTGGCAAACGATTTTCCATACCGGTATACGCGGCTAAAGTCCGCCCGGTTTCGTAGACGCAGTCTTTTATGCACGGCGCTTCTCCTTGCTGTTCTCCATCATTGTTGTTGACGGAGGCCTCATTACTGATTTAGTATAGGCTTTCTTGAATGACGGTAAACCGTCCAGGGACAACTTCATTTGGGATGAATGTTGATCGGTAATTTAAACCGAGCAAACATTCATCTTTGATGATTGTTAATCAGCTACTTGAACTGATCAGCATTCATCCTTATATAAGGTAAGTTTTCGACAAATGGAAAACTCACTCAACATAAATCTTGTGTGTTCAGCACTTTTTCGCAGACCATTCAGACCTGATCTGTAGCAGCATCCAGTCTAAATTGAGCTAATTAAGAAAAAAAAGACCACCTCGGTGGTCTTCAATGCATTAAGCACTCAGGTTTTTACGGCCTTTAAGGCGACGTGCGGCCAAAATTTTACGGCCGTTGCTCGTGCTCATTCTTTTCCGGAAACCATGAACTTTTTTACGTTTGCTAACGTTCGGTTTGAATGTAGGTCTCAATGTATTGCACCTCCTCACAAGGAAATACTTATGTGATGAATCACTTTCATCTTCACAGAAAACACCTTTATATATTTAACCATGCCCACCTGCAAAAGTCAACTGCAAGACGCACAGCTTCTCCCTCTTTTATATATACTCTCCAGCTCACCCAAAGTAATGACCACAGTCCGTTCGTTTGACTCCCATTATCAAGCCTCGAAGAGAGTCCTGAAAGTTATCCCCAGACCCTGATCAGATCAGCATATTTCAGCATTTATAGTTATCCACACCCTCCAATACCCACTATCTCCTTTATTCTATCCTGTTTGAAGTTATTCACATGTGGATAATGATTATAGCTATTAAAATTGTCGAATTCGAATCATGTTGTATCCGCTTCAATTATGGTTTACAAGTTTTTGAGAAAGGTGTAGGATAAAAATCACATCTTGTATACAAGTAGTCCTTTGAAAAAAACATGAGCCGTTAGCTTGTAGCCACAGACTATGGATTGAACTGAAATGTCCAGTCCGCAAAATAGTTATGCTATGATCAGTAATGAACTGATTATTATTAATAGGAGCGTTAGCCATATGCTATTTCCTTCTTCCTGGCTTCAAGGGGCATCCCGTGGTGAAGCCATTGCCTGCGAATTAAGGTTGCGGATCATCAGCGGTACTCTTCGACCTGGAGAGATTTTGTCGGAAAATCGAATTGCTGCTGATTTTGACAGCAGTCGTTCACCTGTCCGCGAAGCGTTACGAACATTGTCCAATGAAGGACTTATTCGGCTTGAACGAATGGGTGTCGTTGTCATTGGACTACGAATCAAGGATGTCGAAGAATTGTATGATGTCCGTTTCCTGATTGAAAGTTTTGTACAGCAGCGACTTGCTGGTGATGTCCCAGAATCATTAATCACCCAGCTGCGTAACGTGATCGACAAAATGCAACTTGCTGGACGGCATCAGGACGCCGTTGAATTCGCCTATCAGGATCTCGTTTTCCACGAGACCATCATTGAAGCTGCTCAGCATTCCCGTATTTCACATCTATGGAAGAGCATTCGATATGTTGTGATGACCGTTATGCTGCTCACGACGCGCAGAGTATTCGTTCAAGGCGAGCAGAAAGTAAGCGCTGTAATTGAGAAACACCGTTCGCTCGTTGAAGCACTTGAATCCGGTGACAAAACGCTCATTCAGGCTGGAGTCCGCACGTATTTCCAGGATTCAGGCAAAACCCTGCACGAGAGCTTTGATTCCTAAAAGGAGCAAGGCGTTTGCAATCATATCCACTGTGAATGATTGCGGCTTAACTTGTCGACAAGTATACAAAATGCGATATTGTTTCAAATTTGGGCATGATAACACTACAATTTTGCCCCTATCCCTAACTGCACGTACTGACATGGTTACACTTGATAAAGTTAATCTCACTTGTAAGCGTTCTATATCAGAAATAAAGGAGCACATAACATCATGAGCACTCTTTTTGGATTATCCCACAATGCAACATTATTGGTTTGGACGTTAATTGCGATCGTTTTTCTGATCGTCTTGATTTCCAAGTATAAATGGAATCCCTTCATCACCCTGCTGTTGTCCGCTTTAATGCTCGGTTTACTTACAGGCATGAAACCTGCCGATGTGATCTCTTCCATTACTGGGGGACTTGGCGGCACACTTGGAACCATTGCCATTGTTATTGCTCTCGGTACGATGCTTGGCAAGATGATGGCCGAATCGGGCGGTGCAGAGCGCATTGCCACGACATTGGTCGATCGGTTCGGTGTGAAACGTGTGCACTGGGCCATGATGATTGTTGGATTTATCGTGGGTATTCCTGTTTTCTTCGAAGTCGGCGTAATTTTGATGATTCCGATCATTTTCACCGTTGCACGTAAAACCAACATGTCTCTGCTGCAGATTGGTATTCCCATTTTGGCCGGTCTGTCGACTGTACACGGTTTGGTTCCACCCCACCCAGCGCCAATGATAGCGATTGGAGCCTACAGCGCGGATCTGGGTAAAACCATTCTGTACTCTCTCATTGTTGGTATTCCTACAGCGATTATTGCAGGACCTTTGTTTGGTAAATTTATTGGCAAAAGAGTACACACCGAACCGCCAGCTGAACTGGCTGAACAATTCGCAACCAAAACAAACAGCAACATGCCTGGGTTTGGTATTACCCTGTTTACCATATTGCTGCCGGTTATTCTGATGCTGATTGGTTCCATAGCCAGCATCATTGACCCAAATGCCACAAGCGGCTTTACCGTTTTCAGTGAATTTATAGGTCATGAGATCATTGCTCTGCTCATTTCAGTTGTATTTGCCCTCTTCTCACTCGGCTTTGCACGTGGATTCACCAAACACGATATTTCTCGTTTCACCAGTGAATGTCTGGCGCCTACGGCGACCATCATTCTCATTATTGGCGGAGGCGGTGCTTTCAAACAGGTTTTGATTAACAGTGGTGTAGGTAACGCCATTGCTGAAGTGGCCACCCATGCCAACATTAATGTAATCTTCTTTGCTTGGCTTGTCGCTGCACTTATTCGTGTAGCTACCGGTTCAGCAACCGTAGCCATGACAACAGCTGCTGGCATCGTCGCTCCGGTGCTTGCACTCACACCAGGAGCGAATATTGAGCTGGTTGTACTTGCCACAGGCGCGGGGTCACTCATCTTGTCTCATGTGAACGATGCCGGATTCTGGATGATCAAAGAATTCTTTAATATGAGCGTTGCCCAGACATTGAAAACGTGGACCGTTATGGAAACACTATTATCCGTAGTCGGACTGATCTTTATTTTGCTCCTGAGTACAGTCGTATAAATAGACTCTTTATAGTAGAAAGAAATTAAAATCTTATCGCTTTCTGAAGAAAGAAGGATTAAATATATGAACAACTACATGATTGGGATCGATATTGGTACCACCAGTACCAAATCCGTGTTATTTACCGAGCAAGGCTCCGTCATCAGTACCTCAACGCAGGAATACCCTTTGTATACCCCTGCACCGGATGTGGCCGAACAGGACCCTGAAGAGATTGTACAAGCGGCCCTCCGCTCTGTCCGTGGAGTCATGGATCAGAGCGGTGTAGCTGCCGAGCAAATCCTGTTTGTATCCTGCAGCTCAGCTATGCATAGTGTCATTGCCATGGGACAGGACAACCAACCTTTAACCCGCTGCATCACTTGGGCGGATAATCGAAGTGCAGCATGGTCTGCCCAGCTTCAAGAGAATGGATTAGGACATCGCATCTATCTGCGGACAGGTACACCTATTCATCCGATGTCACCTCTAACCAAACTGATGTGGTTGCGCCACGATAAGCCTGAAATTTTTGAACGTACAACGAAATTTATTTCTATTAAAGAATATCTGTTCTTCCGTCTATTCGGCCAATATGTTGTTGATCATTCCATCGCGTCCTGTACAGGCTTGCTCAATCTGGAACAACTGGACTGGGACGCAGAGGCCCTTGAGGTAGCTGGCATTACACCGGACCACCTTTCAAAGCTCGTACCCACAACTCATATATTAGAAGGAATGAATACCGAATCTGCTGAAAAAATGGCACTCTCCCCCTCCACACCCTTCGTAATTGGCGCAAGTGATGGGGTTTTATCCAATCTCGGCGTAAACGCCATTGAACCTGGTGTTGTCGCAGCAACCATCGGAACCAGCGGGGCCATCCGTACCGTCGTGGACCGTCCAGTTACCGACCCCAAAGGTCGGACGTTCTGTTACGCCCTTACAGAGAATCTTTGGGTTATAGGTGGGCCTGTGAATAATGGTGGCATGTTGTTCCGTTGGGTGCGGGATGAATTCGCCGCCTCTGAAGTGGAGACAGCGAAGCGACTCGGTATCAATTCCTACGATGTCTTAACCAAAATTGCCGAACGTGTCCGGCCAGGATCGGAAGGACTTCTGTTCCACCCGTACCTGTCGGGCGAACGTGCCCCTTTGTGGAATCCGGATGCCCGTGGTTCCTTTTTTGGCTTAACACTCCATCATCAAAAAGAGCATATGATCCGTGCTGTCCTGGAAGGGGTTATTTTCAACCTATACACAGTACTGCTCGCCATGGAAGAACAGATTGGGCAGCCTACCTCTATTCAAGCTACAGGTGGGTTTGCGCGCTCTCCTCTCTGGCGTCAGATGATGTCTGATATCTTCAATCAGGAGGTCGTTGTGCCCGAGAGCTTCGAAAGTTCCTGTCTGGGTGCCGTCGTACTTGGCTTGCACGCTACTGGGCGGATCAAATCGCTTCATGCCGTCTCTTCCATGGTGGGTACAACGCATCGACATACCCCTGTGAAAGAGAATGCCGTACTCTACCAGGAACTTCTGCCCATCTATATTCGGATCTCTCGCAAACTGGAAGAGGAATACGCAGATATCGCTGAATTCCAGCGCAAAATGTCCCTTCCCCGTCTCTAAATCATCAATCCATACTTCATCTCTTCACACAAAAAAATAGGGTGTGCCTAAAACCAAAAATCGGTTTTAGGCACACCCTATTTTGCTATAGACGCATAATTTATCCTGCAGAATCATAGGATACAATCATATCATTCTACATCCATATTTGAGTAATACTTACCTCTTCATTTTCGGTTAATTCACATTCCAGATGTCTCAAAATTAAGTCCGTTGATCCATTAATCTCCTTCATCAACGATCACAGCATGACCACCTGCTTAGAATAAACACCACTGATCTTGTTCAACTAAATACATGAGTTTACTCCCAATTCCATCTCTACCCTGACACTGAATTCGTAACTTTCACCATTGCTCCTTTGCCAAGAAAAACACGCGGTTGAAAGGTAACTCCTTTTCGGATATCAATCATGCTCCATTTTCACTTCACGGTTATCCACAGACAGGTTATTCACAAACGAAGAATGCTTTTACACACAATTTGGCATCATTTGACGGATAACCTGTGTATAAAACATTTTTGGTTTTTGGGTCTTTCTGTCGAAAATTAAACAGTTTATAAACAATATATTGTGTTGTGACTAAAAATTATACACAAGTTATTGAATTTGTGGATAAAATCACGCGATACGTTGAAATGCGGGGTTTCTTTTGCTATGATTGTATTACTTTTGGATGTGAATATGTGATCTGACCCATAATATTATCAACAGCCTGTGGATAAAGTTGTGAACAATTTTCCGTTGTTCATACTTTTTTTGTTTTCGACCTGCGGGGGTTTGGGGATAAATTCAACAATATATCTCGTATTTCGACACTGCATCATGGCTTAAGCCACACTTGGAACATGTAAAAGGAGTGACAGTCTGTGGACAGCCATACTTCTGATTTATGGCAGCAAATTTTATCAATCATACAAAACAAACTCAGCAAACCCAGCTTTGACACCTGGTTCAAAGCCACCAAAGCCACCAAGCTGAATGACCGCTCCATCGTCATTTCCGCACCAACTACATTTGCCGTCGAATGGCTGGAGAGCCGTTACACCAAATTGGTTGGATCGACGGTATACGAGCTGCTTGGCAAGCAAGTCGATGTGAAATTTGTCATTGAAGAGAACAAGCCTGCTGAACCGGACCCGCAACTACCGGCACCAACGCCTACAGTTGTACAGGAAGAAGCGGTACTCAGCATGCTGAATCCGAAATATACGTTCGATACATTTGTCATCGGGCCGGGCAACCGTTTTGCCCATGCCGCATCGCTGGCGGTCGCTGAAGCGCCCGCCAAAGCTTACAACCCTCTCTTTCTGTATGGAGGGGTAGGACTCGGTAAAACTCACTTGATGCATGCGATCGGACATTACGTTCTGGAGCATGATCCGGGCAGCAAAGTCGTTTATTTGTCGTCTGAGAAATTCACGAACGAATTCATTAACTCGATCCGTGACAACCGCGGGGAGAGCTTCCGTAACAAATACCGGAGCGTCGACATTTTGCTCATTGATGATATTCAGTTCTTGGCGGGAAAAGAATCAACACAAGAGGAATTTTTCCATACGTTTAATGCGCTGCATGAGGAACGGAAGCAGATCATCATCTCCAGCGACAGACCACCGAAGGAAATTCCGACACTGGAAGAACGACTTCGTTCTCGGTTTGAGTGGGGGTTAATCACGGATATCCAGCCTCCAGATTTGGAGACAAGGATCGCAATCTTGCGTAAAAAGGCACGTGCGGAAAACCTGGATATTCCGAATGAAGCGATGATGTACATTGCCAACCAGATTGACACCAACATCCGTGAACTGGAAGGCGCCCTGATTCGGGTCGTTGCTTATTCTTCACTGACTAATCAAGATGTAACCACTCATCTGGCAGCTGAAGCACTGAAGGATATTATTCCTTCCAGTCGTCCCAAAATGATCACTATTCATGACATCCAACAAAAGGTCGGCGAGTACTATAGCCTTAAGCTTGAAGATTTCAAAGCACGGAAACGGACCAAGGCAGTTGCTTTCCCAAGACAGATTGCCATGTATCTCTCTCGTGAACTGACAGACTTTTCTCTGCCCAAAATCGGGGAAGCATTCGGAGGACGAGATCACACCACTGTCATACATGCTCACGAAAAAATCTCCCAAGCGATTAAAAACGATCAGGATCTCTATAAAGTTATCAACAACTTAACCGAAAAAATTAAGAATCCAACCTGAACAAGTCCCAAGCCTATGCACAACGTATACACATGTGGATAGGCTTGGGTGTACGGGTTTATACCCACTTATCCACATATTCAGTGCCCCTATTACTATTATTACTAAAAAGATCTTAAAGATATCATCTCCAAAATAGCCATTTCGGAGCTTAGCCTTCGGCCTTTGAAAAACACCTTTCAACACCCCAACACCCAAAAAATCAGCTAGGAGTGAAACCATGAAAATCAGCATAATGAAAAACTACTTAAACGATTCCATACAGCAAGTATCCAAAGCGATCTCTAGCCGTACAACGATTCCGATTCTGAGCGGTATCAAATTCGACGTGAATCATCAAGGTGTAACATTGACAGCAAGTGACACCGATATATCCATTCAATCCTTCATCCCGCTTGAAGATGGAGATAAAAGCGTAGTTCAGGTAGATCAACCCGGCAGTGTCGTTTTGCCAGCCAAGTTTTTCGTGGAGATCATCAAGAAACTTCCGTCGCAGGAAGTCCATATGGAAGTCAAAGAGAACTTCAACACCTTTATCTCTGCGGGTGCTACCGAAATTCAACTGGTAGGTCTTGATCCGGAAGAATTCCCGGTACTGCCAAGCATCGAGGAAAACCAAACCGTCTCCATTCCAGGAGATTTGCTGAAAAATATGATCAAACAAACCGTCTTCTCCATTTCCACACATGAGACCACTCCGATCCTGACAGGTGTACTCTGGAGTTTGGGTGACAACGAATTGAAATTTGTGGCAACAGACCGCCACCGTCTTGCTACTCGTTCAGCAATGCTGGATAATGCAGAAGGTATCCGCTTCAACAACGTGGTCATTTCCGGTAAAACGCTGAACGAGCTCAGCAAAATTGTTCCGGATCAAAATACCCTTGTGGATATCGTTGTTGCAGATAACCAGGTTCTGTTCAAAATCGATCGTGTATTGTTCTACTCCCGTATTTTGGACGGAACATATCCGGATACTTCTAGAATTATTCCAACGTCATACAAAACAGAACTTGTTTTAGATACAAAAAAATTAAGTGAATCCATTGACCGGGCTTATTTGCTGTCGCGTGAAGAAAAAACAAACATCGTGCGTATGCAAACGATGGATTCAGGATCCGTTGAAATTTCTTCAAGTTCTTCCGAGCTAGGTAAAGTAAGAGAAGAAATCGAACCTGCCGAGTTTACAGGAGATCCGTTAAAAATCTCGTTCAACTCCAAATACATGCTGGATGTACTGAAAGTCGTTGAAAGTGAGCAGCTGATGATCGCTTTTACAGGAGTCATGAGTCCAATCATCTTGAAACCGCTGGATGACAGTCATAGCCTTTATGTGATATTGCCATATCGGACGACCAACTAACGAAAGGAAGATCACAGTGAACCAAGTTACGATTCGTACGGAATATATTAAGCTTGATCAATTTTTGAAACTGGCTGATTGCATCCCAACTGGAGGTATGGCCAAAGCTTTGCTCCAGGAAGGACTTGTACGTGTGAATAAAGAGCCTGAGGAACGTCGGGGACGGAAGTTATACCCTGGGGATATCGTTGAAGTGGACGGAGAAGGCACATTCCAAGTTGCTGCAGAATAAGAAGACCAGTTCGATCCTGCTGCCTCCTGACGGACGGGATAAAAGGGAGGTTACCGCGTGTTTGTGAACAGCATTGATCTGCAGAATTTCCGCAATTACGAACATCTGAGATTGGACTCTTTTGGTCCCGTAAACTTGTTGATCGGTCAAAATGCCCAAGGCAAGACGAATCTTGCAGAGGCAATTTTTGTACTTGCACTCACCAAGAGCCACCGTACCTCCCGTGACAAGGAGCTGATTCGTTTCGGTGAGGACCGTGCCAGACTTGCAGCAGAGGTCGACAAAAAGTACGGATCGGTCAAGCTTGAGCTATCTTTGTCGCAACAAGGAAAAAAAGCAAAGATTAACGGCCTGGAGCAGCGTAAGTTAAGTGATTTTGTCGGAGCGCTCAATGTCGTGATGTTTGCTCCGGAGGATCTGGAGATTGTAAAAGGCACACCGGGGGTCCGCCGCCGGTTTCTTGACATGGAGATCGGACAGGTTGCACCAGGCTACCTGTATCACCTGCAGCAATACCAAAAAGTGCTCGTCCAACGAAACAATTTGCTTAAGCAGCTTTGGGGACAAGGGGCAGCAGCCCAGACCATGCTTGAAGTATGGAACGAACAACTGGTCGAGCATGGTGTTAAGATCGTCAAAAAAAGGAAACAATTCATAAAGAAACTGCAAAAGTGGGCAGAAACGATTCATCAGGGGATCACCGGAGGCGGAGAAGTCTTGCGCCTGGCCTACCTTCCGTCCTTCAGCGAAGCGGCTGAGGAAGATGAAGCTGTCTTAATGGACCAATTTATGATAAAATTATCACAAATGAAAGAGCAGGAGATTCGCCGAGGCACAACCCTTAGTGGGCCGCATCGGGATGACCTGTCCTTTTTCATTAACGATCGGGAAGTACAAACATATGGCTCGCAGGGGCAGCAGCGCACAACGGCGTTGTCCCTTAAACTTGCGGAAATCGAACTGATTCACGAAGAAATCGGAGAATATCCGGTCCTGCTGCTGGATGATGTTCTGTCAGAGCTGGACCCTTTTCGCCAGACGCAGCTGATCGAAACGTTCCAGAGCAAGGTGCAAACCTTTATTACAGCTACGGGGATCGAGAGCCTGAACGTTGACAAGCTCAAAGATGCCAGTATTTATCACGTTCATGCCGGACAGGTTGAACGCTAAGGAGTGAGGGCTTATGTACATTCATCTGGGCGGTGAGAAGATCATCCGTTCTTCCGAATTGGTCGCTATTTTTGATATATCGATTGAAAAATCCTCAAAGATCTCCAAGCAATATGTCACGCATGCCGAGCAGGAAAAAACCGTGGAACACATCGGTGAGGAGGAAGCCAAGTCGATTGTGGTGACCAAAAACATTGTGTACTACTCGCCGATTTCCTCAGCCACGCTGAAGAAGCGGGCTCACATTTTTCCTGATCTCTAGCAATTAATTGGCATAAGGGTGTGTCTTTTGCTGCTTGTCTTTATGTGGACAATTGGCTGAAATGAAGGACGTTGCCTATTTCAGCAAACATTATTAGTTAACGCATATTTACGATATTGAATCTATAGAAGTAGGTGAAAGCATGTCTATGAATCAACCGTCATATGGTGCAGATGAGATTCAGGTTCTTGAAGGACTGGAAGCCGTACGGAAACGTCCGGGGATGTATATCGGTTCCACCAGTTCCAAAGGTCTGCATCATCTGGTCTGGGAAGTTGTGGACAACAGTATCGATGAAGCGCTCGCAGGTTACTGTGACCATATCGAGGTTACTATCCATGAAGACAACAGTGTCACTGTTGTTGATAACGGACGTGGGATTCCTGTCGGTGAACATGCCAAAATGAAACGTCCTGCGCTTGAGGTCGTTATGACCGTCCTCCATGCAGGAGGTAAATTTGGTGGCGGCGGGTACAAAGTATCCGGTGGTTTGCACGGTGTAGGCGTATCCGTAGTTAATGCACTATCCGAAAAGGTTGTTGTCACAGTTAAGGTTGACGGGCATGTCTATCAACAGGAATACCGTCGTGGAGCTCCACAATATGACCTGAAAGTAATTGGAACAACGGAAGAAACGGGAACAACGGTTAGGTTCCACCCAGACCCTGAAATTTTCACGGAAACGAGAGTTTATGATTATGACATCTTACTTGCCCGTATTCGTGAACTGGCATTCCTGAACAAGGGCATCGGTCTTACACTGACGGATGAGCGTACAGGTGCAACCAACTCGTTCCTGTACGAAGGCGGTATTATCGAATACGTCTCCTTCCTCAACCAGAAGCGCGAAGTACTGCATGAAACTCCAATCTACGTCGAAGGTTCCAGAGATAACATCCAGGTGGAAGTTGCCCTGCAATACAATGACAACTACACCGAGAATATCTATTCCTTCGCGAACAATATCAACACGCATGAGGGCGGTACGCATGAATCAGGCTTCAAGAGTGCCCTTACGCGGATTATCAATGACTACGCCCGTAAAGCGGGAGTAATCAAGGACAGCACGGGTAACCTTTCCGGGGACGATGTGCGTGAAGGCTTGACAGCTATTATTTCGGTCAAGATTCCGGAACCGCAATTTGAAGGACAGACAAAGACCAAGCTGGGTAACAGCGAAGTTCGTGGGATTGTTGAATCCCTGTTTGCCGAGAAACTGCAGGAGTTCCTGGAAGAGAATCCTTCCGTATCCCGTCGCATTTTGGAAAAAGGACTGCAAGCAGCCCGTGCGCGTGAAGCAGCCCGTAAAGCCCGGGAACTGACACGTCGTAAAGGGGCATTGGAAGTAAGCTCCCTTCCAGGTAAACTGGCAGACTGTTCATCCAAGGATGCTTCAATCAGCGAATTGTACATCGTCGAAGGTGACTCTGCCGGCGGATCAGCGAAGCAAGGCCGTGATCGTCATTTCCAAGCGATTTTGCCGCTGCGTGGTAAGATTCTGAACGTGGAAAAAGCTCGTCTCGACCGGATCTTGGGTAATGCGGAGATCAGGGCTATTATTACGGCGATGGGTACAGGTATTGGTGATGACTTCGATATTGCCAAAGCCCGCTATCACAAAATCATTTTGATGACTGATGCCGATGTCGATGGTGCTCATATCCGAACACTACTGCTGACATTCCTGTATCGGTACATGCGTAAAATCATTGAGGCAGGTTACGTATATATTGCACAACCGCCATTGTTCAAGATTGAGCGTAACAAAGTGATTCGTTATGCTGGTTCCGAAAAAGAGCGCGATGAAATTATTGCCACCTTCGGAGAAAATGCGAAATTTAACGTTCAGCGTTACAAAGGTCTTGGCGAGATGAATGCCGGACAATTGTGGGAAACGACGATGGATCCGGAGAGCCGGACGATGATGCAAGTATCGATCAATGATGCCATACTTGCTGATGCGATGTTTGATACCCTGATGGGGGATAACGTTGAACCGCGTCGTGACTTTATCCAAGAAAATGCGAAATACGTGAAAAACCTCGACATTTAACGATATTCGAAGAGGCGCCTGTGAGGGCGCCTTTTTATATTATTTGAATCACGGAATAGGAGGCAGAGGACTTCCGTATCCCATGGTTAGCGACGTACACGTTTTTTGGCAGATGAGGCCTGTGCTTTGGGGGATGGACGAGAACTCTTACTCTTTTTGGCGGGCAAACGGCCGTACGCAATTGCATAGCGTTTAATCTTCCGGTACGCCCCCTTGTCCGGGAGTAAACCAAAAGCATAAATGCCCGGCAATGTATTAACTTCAAGGATCCAAGGGCGTCCTTCTTCGTCTAGCGCAATATCAATACCAATCTCTTTGAGCCTTGGAAATGATGTCTGCAATTGCACAGCGGTATGGATACCCAGGCGGTATAGCTCATTGCGAAGTGTTTTGAATCTATCCTGGTGAAGATGGGGCAGTACGAGTTCTTCAAACGTGGCCAATTGTCCACCACCATGAATGTTGGTGATAATTTTGCCCGGTGCAGCAACACGTCCCAGAATACCTGTTGTTTCCCAGTTATGTTGCAGGTTTTTTTGAGTCAACACACGCAAGTCAAAAGGCAAATCTCCATGCTTCATCAGCGAGATTCCCTGTTGAATGATATAATCCCGTTCCTGAATGCGATCATTCAGTGCTCGTTCGAGTTCATCCAGGGAATGAAAGGATCTCTCCTCTGTACCATATTGGAGATGATATGTTGTTATAAGCTGGGTAGCTCTGGAGGTAACAGCACTTGCCTCGAGTTCATCAGGTGGATTCTGATCATTGTTTTCTTCAGGAACATCTGCTTCTGTGGCGTAATCGTCGGAATTAACAACAGGTTCGTATAAACGGGTTGTCTTCACCCGCATGACCCCATTACCGTAAGTACCACGGTCCGGTTTGATATAGTTGGACTCGAATAATTCAGTCATTCGTTCCAAAGTTTGACGGCTATATTTTCGGGTGACTGGGATATATTCATTCACCATGCGACTGCGTTGTAACACAGCTGTTTTGGCCCATTTGCTGGAGACACGTTGGATACCCAAGATCCATCAGTCCTTTCATGTTTTGCTCATTTCCAAAGAGGGAAAGACACGGAGAAATCAAAGGACAAGAGACGATTTCAGTGGTATAATAGAGAAATATGGCGTTTTGTGCGATGAACTGCACAATTTGCAGTTTGATCGTAGGGCGGGAATGGCTTTAGCCTCGATGGACACAGTACATATGCCGTATTTCTAGCATTGTATGTGCAATTGGGGAGGAAGGCAGGGCGTATCCCCAGAGACGCAGAAGTTCCCGGAAGAAAGGCTATTGCCCAGCGGACGTTTAATTGTGTAACTTTTGTGAAAGTAATATAATAAAGAGTAGCGTTCTTGCGCGGTTTTAGCCTTGTTAGGCTTTTCACATATAATCAATTTTCTTGCATGACGGAATGGAACGTTTGTTGAAGGACAAGAAGGAGGTCCAGCATGGCGGAAGAAATGAACTCTCAGATTACAGATCGGGATATAGGCGTGGAGATGCGTGAATCGTTTATGGATTATGCGATGAGCATCATTGTTAGCCGTGCCTTACCTGACGTACGTGATGGATTGAAGCCGGTTCACCGGCGTATTCTGTACGCAATGTCAGAGCTCGGCATGACCCCCGATAAACCACATAAAAAATCAGCCAGAATTGTCGGCGAAGTTATCGGTAAGTATCACCCACACGGTGACTCTGCTGTATACGAGACGATGGTACGGATGGCACAGGATTTCTCCCTGCGCTATATGCATGTAGATGGACATGGTAACTTTGGATCGGTCGATGGCGACATGGCAGCAGCCATGCGTTATACGGAAGCTCGCTTGTCCAAGATTGCTATGGAAATGCTTAGAGATATCAACAAGGATACGATTGATTTCCAGGCGAACTATGACGGTGAAGAACATGAACCAATCGTTTTGCCTGCTCGTTTTCCTAACTTGCTTGTCAATGGGGTCGGCGGGATCGCGGTAGGTATGGCCACCAATATTCCTCCTCATAATCTGGGCGAGGTCATTGATGGTGTACAGGCCATGATTCAAAATCCGGACATTACATCCATGGAACTCATGGATTACATTCAAGGACCAGACTTCCCTACATCCGGCTACATTTTGGGCCGCTCAGGCATTCGCCAGGCGTATCAGACCGGACGTGGCTCAGTAACGATGCGGGCCAAAACCAACATCGAAGAGAATAACAACAAAGCGAGAATTATCGTTACGGAGTTGCCTTATCAGGTGAACAAGGCGAGACTCGTTGAGAAAATCGCCGAGTTGGTACGTGATAAAAAGATCGATGGCATAACCGACCTTCGTGATGAGTCTGACCGTAATGGTATGCGGGTGGTCATTGAGCTTCGCAGAGACGTGAATCCAGGGGTTGTTCTGAACAACCTTTACAAACATACATCGATGCAATCCACTTTCGGGATTAACATGCTTGCGATTGTGAATAAAGAACCTAAAATTCTGAACTTGCGTGAAGTGTTGTATCACTACCTTCAGCATCAGATTGAGGTTATTCGCAGACGTACGCAGTTTGAACTGAAGAAGGCTGAAGCTCGTGCACACATTCTGGAAGGCTTGCGCATTGCGCTAGATCATATCGATGAGATTATTACATTGATTCGTTCTTCCAGTAATGCAGATGCAGCCAGAGAAGGTTTGATTGAGCGTTTCTCACTCAGTCATGATCAGGCTCAAGCGATTCTCGATATGCGTTTGCAACGCCTCACAGGTCTGGAACGCGAACGTATTGAGAATGAATATAACGAACTGATGGTCAAGATCAGAGAGTATCGCGAAATTCTGGCCAATGAGCACCTGGTGCTTGAAATTATTAGCACAGAGTTGCAAGAGATCCGCGACCGCTTTAGTGATGATCGTCGTACAGAGATCACAGTAGGTGAAGAGAGTATTCTGGATGAGGACCTGATTCCACGTGAAGAGGTTATCATTACGATTACCCATACAGGCTACGTAAAACGTCTGCCGGTATCCACATACCGCAGCCAGAAACGTGGTGGACGTGGGGTCGTGGGAATGGATACGAAAGATACCGACTTTGTTGAGCATCTGTTCGTGACCAACTCTCATAATTACCTCATGTTCTTTACGGACAAAGGTAAAGTGTATCGTCTCAAAGCGTACGAGATTCCAGAGCTTGGACGTACTGCACGGGGAACACCGATTATCAACCTGATCCAGATTGAGCAGGGTGAATCAGTTAATGCCGTAATCCCGGTTCAGGAATTTGAGAGTGACAGATACTTATTCTTTGCTACCCGCCAAGGGGTGGTTAAGAAAACGCCACTTGAGGATTACACCAATATCCGCAAAGGCGGCTTGATCGGTATCTCCTTGCGTGATGATGACATTCTGATCGATGTTAAGCTGACCGATGGGCAGCAAGAGATCATTATGGGTACAGCTCATGGGATGTCTATTCGATTCTCGGAAGGTAATGTACGTTCCATGGGACGTAGTGCCACCGGGGTTAAAGGGATTACATTGGATGAACAGGATTCCGTTATTGGCATGGATGTAGTTGATAAAGAGCTTGATGTTCTGATCGTTACAGCCAAAGGATACGGTAAACGTACACCAGTCAGTGATTATCGGATGCAGACTCGTGGTGGTAAAGGGATCAAGACGATTAATGTCACAGAGAAGAACGGCGCAGTAGTGAGCCTCAAAATGGTTAAAACCGAAGAGGATCTGATGATCATCACGTCTAGCGGTACGTTGATCCGGATGAGCATGGAAGGCATATCCACGATGGGTCGATACACGCAGGGTGTGAAGCTGATTCATATTCGTGATGAGGATTCAGTAGCTACAGTCAGCCGTATTGACAAAAATGAAGAAGAACCAGACGATGAGTCACTTGAGGGCATGGAAGGCGGGGAAACCCAAGCTCCGGCAGTAAGCCTGGAAGAAGGAACCGTATCTGACGCAGACACTGATGCTGAGGGCGACGATTCCGGTTCGGAAGCATAAGAATAGAATGATATACAACCGATCTTTTGTAGATTGGAAGAAGATTCGAGGGGCTCCCACTGGGAGCCCTTTTGTTGTATCAAAGACTCCCTTCGTTTATTCTTCCGAATCTGGGATGTACAGCCTGATACCTGAGTAATATAATGGGAAATATCATAAAAAACCGGGACTATGGTCTTGTTTGCTATTAACATAGAAGACGAACGATGAGTGAGGGGAATATACATGGGACTAATCACCCTGTCAGAAGTCAAACCAGGACTCAAACTTGGGAGTGATGTACAAACGCTTCGTGGCAACGTCTTGCTTCAAAAGGGCAAAGTCATTTTACCCAAGGATATGGAAGTGCTGAGAGCCTTTATGATTCACCAGGTGGATATTGAGCAAGAGAGAATGGGGTCGAGCAGTACAGGAACCAAAGGTGCATCTGCGTCCGCAGGAAGTACAGCAAACGAGAAGAATGGTGAACGGACAGGGAAGACAGGGTACGTGACTACAGCCCCTGTATCAACGTCTCTACAGGATGAATATGAGAAGATGGTCGGACTAACTAAAAATGCATTCTTGTCCTCTCTGGCGGCTGAATTGCCAGTATATGAGTTGCGTACACAGTTAGAGGCTGTGTTTGCACATCTCAAACAATATAATGTGCTTACCTTCAGTCCACGAGTAATGCAAGAACATGATTATGTGTATCACCATGCTGTACTGAGTGCAATCACATCCTATCAATTGGCCCAGTGGATAGATCTTCCCTCCAAGGATTGGATGCAAGTTGCGTTTGCAGGCTTGTTCCATGATATTGGTAATAATAAAGTAGATCCGCAAATCCTCCATAAGCCTTCTTCATTGACGGTTACAGAGCAGGAAGAGATCCGGCAGCATACCAAATATGGTTATCAGATTCTGAAACAGGCAAAGGCCATTAATGAGGGCGCCAGACTTGCAGCTTTGCAGCATCATGAAAAAGTGGATGGATCAGGCTATCCGTTGCAGCTTAGTGGGTCGCAGATTCATATATACGCTAAGATTGTAGCTATCGCCGATATTTTCCACGCTATGACGCTGGAGAAAATATACCGGAAGGCACAATCACCGTATCTAGTTCTAGAACAGATCCAGAGTGAGGCATTTGGCAAATTGGATCCTGCGATTGTAAGTGTATTTGTTCAACGATCAACCCAAATTCATAATGGCATCCGAGTAAAACTCAGCAATAACCAGATTGGAGAAATCGTATTCTCTGATCGAGATCATCCTACACGGCCTATGGTATCTGTAGAAGGAAACATCATTAACCTAATGCAGCAACGGCAGCTTCACATACAAGAGGTTATCAGTTAACTATAGATATTGGAGCATAATAAGCAGAGGGTCTTTCTTTTATAGAGAGGCCTTTTTGTTTGAGATGTATATAGTAAAGTAGATATACCTTAAAGATTATAGTAAGATGCACCATTACTCAAAAAAAGACTTGCAATCAAAATCTCTACATGGTATATTCTAATTCCGGCCAAGAAAACACAAGAAACACGGTGCGGCAAGCTAATGAAATAAGCTTCGAAAGAAACTTAAAAAACGAGCTTGCAAAGTTGGTTCGGATGTGGTAAGATATAAAAGTTGCTGAGGAGAACAACGCTTGGTAACGAAACAAGTTTGATCTTTGAAAACTGAACAACGAGTGAGTAAACATTCTGCTTGCAGAATAAACGCGAAAGTTTGAAACAAGCCTTGGCTTGAATCGGCTGGAGCACAATTGAGATTTTTAATCTCGTCAGATTCAAAATGAGCTTATCGCTCTTTTCAATACTTTATTGG